>NZ_JAGFNS010000060.1 GCF_017592555.1 Actinoplanes flavus
GTCGAATTTGTCGACGGCTTTGATGAGGCCGACGGTGGCGGTCTGGATGAGGTCGTCGGTGGGTTCGCCGCGGCCGGAGTAGCGGTGGGCGAGGTGCCGGGCGAGCGGCAGCCAGGCCTCGATCGCCTGGGCGCGGAGCCGGTCACGGTGCCGGCCCGGTGCGGCGGCGGCCATCGCGGCCAACAGATCTGACGCACTGTTACCGGCCACGCTGTGCACGGGCTGGTGCGGCGCTTCGGTCACGGTCATGAGTGGTCCTCCATCAGACGGGCAGAGAGCCGTGCCCGCACGCGGCGACCGTTCTGAAATGCAACGCTAACCGAGAAGCCTACTCCTGAATAGCCGAAAGTATGAGTGACGTTGCGTGAACGCGGGGAACACGGCGCGGATTCACCCGAGGGTGGTGGGCATGCCGGACCCGGTACGAGGGGATTGAGTGTCGGTCGCGCGTGGTAGACACCCACCAGAACGTGCATCGGGAGAACGGAAGACGCATGACCATCCTCGGTATCGACATCGGCGGGTCCGGCGTGAAGGGCGCACCGGTCGACGCGGCCACCGGCGAGTTGCTCGCCGAGCGATTCCGCGTGCCCACGCCGCAGCCCGCGGACGTGGACAGCGTCGCCGCGGCGGTGGCCGGGGTGGCCGCGCGGTTCGGCGGCTTCGACCGGGTCGGCGTGACGTTCCCGGGCGTGGTGGTCGACGGTGTGACCCGCAGCGCCGCCAACGTCGACAAGTCCTGGCTCGACGCGCCGGCCGCCCACATCTTCGCCGAGCGGCTCGGCCTGCCGGTGACGGTTCTCAACGACGCCGACGCGGCCGGGGTGGCCGAGGTGGCGTTCGGGGCGGGCCGCGACCAGTCCGGCCTGATCATGATGCTGACCTTCGGCACCGGCATCGGCAGCGCCCTGTTCTCGGACGGGGTCCTGATCCCCAACACCGAGTTCGGCCACGTCGAGATCGACGGCGCCGACGCCGAACTGCTCGCCTCCGACCGGATCCGCGAGGCCGAGGGCCTGAGCTGGGAGCAGTGGGCGGCCCGGGTCGAGCGCTACCTGCACCATGTCGAGATGCTGCTCTCCCCGCGCCTGTTCGTCGTCGGCGGCGGCGTGAGCAAGAAGTCGGAGAAGTTCCTTCCGCTGATCGACATCAAGACGCCGATCGTCCCGGCCACCCTGCTCAACAACGCCGGCATCATCGGCGCGGCCATGGCCGCGCATCAGGCCGCGGCCGGTCCGGGTGGCCAGCATCCGGGTGCCGTTCCGGTCGACGCGGCCGCGGCCTTCTGACAACCACGAGGGGTACGGAAGCATGGCGCGCTCGATCGCGACGAACAACCGGGTCGACCGGGCCGGGCTGCTGGAGTTCCTGCGGCCCCGCCACCGGGCGATCCTGATGACCACCCGAAAGGACGGCCGCCCGCAGTCGTCGCCGAACACGTGCGGGGTCGACGCCGAGGGCCGGATCGTCATCTCCAGCTACCCGGAACGGGCGAAGACGGCGAACGCGCGCCGCGACCCACGGGTCTCCGTCTGCGTCCTGTCGGACGAGTGGAACGGCCCGTGGGTGCAGGTGGACGGCGTCGCCGAGGTGCTCGACCTGCCGGAGGCGCTGGAGCCGCTGGTGGAGTATTTCCGCGGCATCTCCGGCGAGCACCCGGACTGGGAGGAGTACCGCCAGGCCATGCGGGACCAGGGCAAGTGCCTGATCCGGGTGACGATCGAGTCCTGGGGCCCGATCGCCACCGGCGGTTTCCCGGCCCGCCTGGCCTGACCGGAGCAGAAGAGACCGCAAGGCCGGCACCCAGGAGGACATTTCCGGTGCCGGCCTTGCGGCCTGAGACCCCTCCCGTTCCGGCGGGCCCGCGAGCGCGAACCCTCAGGAGGGGGAAGTGAGCGCAACCCGATTCAGAGGGCGCGATCCCCGCCGAGCGGAGCGAGGCCGTCAGACCCGGTCTCAGCGCCCAGCAGGTAGAGAAGGGTGTCGCGGTGCAGGGCCGCGATCGGCTCGAGCAGGTCCGGGTGGCGCAGCAGGGCGGCGGCCTCCCGGTCCCGGGCGTCGGGCTGGAGCAGGCGGCGGAACTCGGTGGGCAACCCGGCGGCACGGCGGCCGGCCGGGCGGGGCCGCGGGTCGGGCATCGGCATGGCGGCGATCACCGCGTCCACGCCACGGCGGGCCAGCAGCGGGTCGGCCAGCAGGCAGGCGGCCCAGCTGACGACGACCTCGTCGACCCAGGTGCGCCAGCCCTCGCCGTCGGCGAACTCGTCGTCCGGTTCGCTGCCGGCCTTCCAGTCGAGGATCGCGGATCCGCCGGGACCGGCGATCGCCACCAGCGCGGCGTCGATCTCGGTCGGGTAGCGCAGCCAGGCGGCGACCGTCACGGCCTGCCGGGCCTGTAGCTCGGCGAGGGTGTGCGACACGGTGTTGGACTCGCCCCCCGGGTAGGCGCGGGCCAGCCAGTGGGTGCTGGCGGCGATCACCGGAGACAGTGCGGTGGACGGTCCAGCCACGTGGATCTCTCCTCCCTCGGGCGCTCGCCGGGCCGGCTCGCGTCGAGATACCACTCGGGAGATGGCGGGCCGCTCTTGAGCGGGGTTCCTCGATGGCAACGCACGGCAACCGACACGCTCCCCGGACCACGCCGGGCGCGCGGACGGTCGTGGAGATCGACACGCGCCCGCTCGCGGGGCCGTTCCGCGGATTCCGCCCGGGAAAGATGAACGGCTGTTGCGAGCAGGTGAAATTGTCGTGTTTTCCGGCGGCGCGCGGCCGCGTCCGGATGCGCCGCGGGCACCCCACTCCGGTAGGTTGGACGCATCGGCGATCGGCCGTTTCAAAGCCCTCCACTGCGGAGAAGTCATAGAGACGCCGGCGGTGGTTTTCCCGGTCGCCGAGTCCTCCTGAGCCCCTCTGACTACGGTGGAGATCATGACCGGTCGCTTCCCCATCGAAGACGTGACGCCGGCTGTCGCCGGTGGCCGCTATCCCGCGAAAGCGGTGGTCGGCGAACTGGTCCCGGTGTCGGCGGTGTCCTATCGCGAAGGACACCACGCGCTCGGCGTGAACGTGGTATGGCGCGGCCCGGACGGCGAGACCAAACCGTTCACCCGGATGACCCCGGGCGAGCCGGGCCTCGACCAGTGGCACGCCACGATCCGGCCGGACCAGGTGGGCCGGTGGTCGTTCACGGTGGAGGCGTTCGACGATCCGTACCGGACGTGGCGCGACGCCGTGGTGAAGAAGATCGGCGCCGGTCAGGACGTCGAGGAGCTGGCGAACGATCTGGCCGAGGGCGCCGACGTGCTGGACCTGGCCACCAAGATCGTGCCGGCCGAGCAGGAGGACCTGGTCCGCGACGCGGCGGCCGCGCTGCGCGACGGGCAGAAGTCGTTGTTCTCCCGGGTCACCCCGGCGCTGGACCTGGAGGAGCTGCTCTGGCACAACCCGGTGCGGCACCTGGTCACCACGACGCGGTCGTTCGCCATCTGGGTGGACCGCACCCGGGCCCTCTACTCGGCGTGGTACGAGTTCTTCCCCCGGTCCGAGGGCGCCGAGATCGGCCCGGACGCGACACCGATCGTCCACGGCGACTTCCGCACCGCCGCGCGACGGCTGCCGGCCATCGCGGCGATGGGCTTCAACGTGGTCTATCTCCCGCCGATCCACCCGATCGGCAAGATCAACCGTAAGGGCCGGAACAACACGCTGGTGGCCCGGCCGGAGGACGTCGGCTCGCCGTGGGCCATCGGGTCGGACGAGGGCGGCCACGACGCGATCCATCCTCAGCTCGGCACCCTGGAGGACTTCCGCCGTTTCCGGGAGAAGACCGAAGAGCTCGGCATGGAGGTGGCGCTGGACCTGGCGCTCCAGGCCGCTCCGGACCACCCGTGGGTGAAGCAGTACCCACAGTTCTTCACCACGAAGGCGGACGGCACCATCGCGTACGCCGAGAACCCGCCCAAGAAGTACCAGGACATCTACCCGATCAACTGGGACAACGACTACCGCACGCTGCGTGACGAGGTCTACCGCGTGGTGATGCACTGGGTGAACAACGGGGTCAAGATCTTCCGGGTCGACAACCCGCACACCAAGGCCGTCAACTTCTGGCAGTGGCTCATCCCGAAGGTCAAGGAGACCGACCCGGACGTGCTGTTCCTGGCCGAGGCGTTCACCCGCCCGGCGATGATGAACGGGCTCGGCAAGATCGGCTTCACCCAGTCGTACACCTACTTCACCTGGCGGACCACCGCGCAGGAAATGCGGGAGTACATGGGCCAACTGCTGGCCTCGACGGACTGGATGCGGCCCAACTTCTGGCCGAACACGCCGGACATCCTGCACGAGACGCTCCAGCACGGCGGGCCGCCGATGTTCAAGATCCGCGCGGTGCTCGCCTCGATGCTCACCCCCTCCTGGGGCATGTACTCGGGGTACGAACTGTTCGAGCACGTGGCCCGGCCGGGCGCCGAGGAGTACATCGACAACGAGAAGTTCGAGCTGAAGCCGCGTGACTGGGCGGCGGCGGAGCGGTCCGGGCGGTCGCTGGCGCCGTACCTGACCAGGCTGAACCGGATCCGGGACGAGAACCCGGCCCTGCACTGGCTGCGGAACCTCCGCTTCCACGAGATCGACAACGGCTCGCTGCTCTGCTTCTCCAAACGCGATCCCGACACCGGCAACACCGTCCTGGTCATCTGCTCGTTCGACTCCGCCAACGTGCAGTGGGGCAACACCACTCTGGACATGCCGGCGCTGGGTCTGGACTGGCACGAGCGGTTCACGGTGGTCGACCAGATCACCGGCGCGACGTACGAGTGGGGTCAGTACAACGCGGTCCGGATCGACCCCTTCGTCGAGCCGGCGCACATCTTCGTCGTCAGGACGGGGTAGGGGGATTACTCGATGGAGCTGACGAGCGAGCACGATCCGGCGGAGGGCAGCCACACCGAGGGCGGGGTGGTCGAGCACCCGACCGCCGACGACTTCGGTCATGCCCGCGCGCTTCCGGCGGACCGCACCTGGTTTCAGCGGGCGGTCTTCTACGAGGTGTTGGTCCGGGCGTTCTACGACTCGGGCACGGACGGCTCCGGCGATCTGCGCGGCCTCATCGAGCGGCTCGACTACCTGCAATGGCTCGGAGTGGACTGCCTCTGGCTGCCGCCGTTCTACGACTCGCCGCTGCGCGACGGCGGCTACGACATCCGTGACTTCTACAAGGTGCTGCCGGAGTTCGGCACGGTCGAGGACTTCGTGGCCCTGCTGGACGCGGCGCACAAGCGCGGCATCCGGGTGATCACCGACCTGGTCATGAACCACACGTCCGACTCGCACCCGTGGTTCCAGGCGTCCCGGCACGACCCGGACGGGCCGTACGGCGACTTCTACGTGTGGAACGACACCAGCGAGAAGTACAAGGACGCCCGGATCATCTTCGTCGACACCGAGGAGTCGAACTGGACGTTCGACCCGGTGCGCCGGCAGTTCTACTGGCACCGGTTCTTCTCGCACCAGCCGGACCTCAACTACGAGAACCCGGCCGTGCAGGAGGCCATGCTGGACGTCCTGCGATTCTGGCTGGACCTCGGCATCGACGGGTTCCGGCTGGACGCGGTGCCGTACCTGTTCGAGCAGGAGGGCACCAACTGCGAGAACCTTCCGGCCACCCACGCGTTCCTCAAGCACTGCCGCAAGGTGATCGACGACGAGTTCCCGGGCCGGGTGCTGCTGGCCGAGGCGAACCAGTGGCCGGCCGACGTGGTGGAGTACTTCGGCGACGCCCGGTCCGGTGGCGACGAGTGCCACATGGCGTTCCACTTCCCGCTCATGCCGCGGATCTTCATGGCCGTCCGCCGGGAGTCGCGTTTCCCGATCTCGGAGATCCTGGCGCAGACCCCGTCCATTCCGGACAACTGCCAGTGGGGCATCTTCCTGCGCAACCACGACGAGCTGACGCTCGAGATGGTCACCGACGAAGAACGCGACTACATGTACTCGGAGTACGCCAAGGACCCGCGGATGAAGGCGAACGTCGGCATCCGGCGCCGCCTGGCCCCGCTGCTGGAGAACGACCGGAACCAGATCGAGCTGTTCACCGCCCTGCTGCTGTCGCTGCCCGGCTCGCCGGTGCTCTACTACGGCGACGAGATCGGGATGGGCGACAACATCTGGCTCGGCGACCGGGACGGCGTCCGGACCCCCATGCAGTGGACTCCGGACCGCAACGCCGGCTTCTCCACCGCCACGCCCGGCCGCCTCTACCTGCCGGTCAACCAGGACCCGGTCTACGGCTACCAGGCGGTCAACGTGGAGGCCCAGCGGGACAGCGCGACGTCCCTGCTGAACTGGACGCGGACCATGCTGGCGGTCCGCCGGCGGCACGAGGCGTTCGCCGTCGGCACGTTTCGCGAGCTGGGCGGCTCCAACCCGTCGGTTCTCGCCTATCTGCGGGAACACGGCGACGACGTGGTGCTCTGCGTCAACAACCTGTCACGCTTCCCGCAACCGATCGAGCTGAATCTGCAGCACTGGAACGGATACACCCCGGTGGAGTTGACCGGGCACGTCAACTTCCCCCGGATAGGGCAGCTGCCGTACCTCTTGACCCTTCCGGGCCACGGCTTCTACTGGTTCCAGTTGTGCGGGTCGGAGGAGAAGCAATGACGCTGCCGTTCGCCGAGTGGTTACCGAAACAGCGCTGGTACGCCGGCCGCAGCCGGGTTCTCGCCTCGGTCGAACAGGCGGCCGCCACACCGCTGGGCGGGGATCTGGAGCTGATCCTGCTCGACGTGGCGTACACCGACGGCAGTTCCGAGCGCTACCAGGTCCTGGTCGGCTGGGGCGCCGGCCCGATACCGGAGTACAGCGCGGTCGCCACCATCGGCACCACCGACGACGGCCGGGTCGGCTACGACGCCCTCTACGATCCGGTGGCGGCACGGCATCTTCTGGGGCTGATCGACCGCGCCGAGCCGGTCGGCGACATCACCTTCGACCGGGAGCCCGGCATCACGCTGCCGGTGGAGGCCTGGCCGCGGGTGTTCGACGCGGAGCAGAGCAACACCAGCGTCATCTTCGACCAGGACGCGATCCTCAAGGTGTTCCGCCGGGTCAGTTGCGGCGTCAACCCGGACATCGAACTCAACCGGGTGCTCGGCCGGGCCGGGAACCCGCACGTGGCCCGTCTTCTCGGCTCCTTCCAGGCCGGTGACTGCTCGCTCGGCATGCTCACCCAGTACGCGGACAACTCGGCCGAGGGCTGGGCCATGGCGACCGCGTCGGCACGGGACCTGTTCGCCGACGCGGCGTACGCGGCCGACGAGGTGGGCGGCGACTTCCAGGGCGAGTCGTTCCGGCTCGGCGAGGCGGTCGCCTCGGTGCACCTGACGCTCGCCGCGGAACTGGGCAGCGGCCCGTCGCCGTTCCCGCTCGACGCCGTGCTGGCCCGGCTGCGCACCGCCGCCACCGCGGTGCCCGAAATACAGCGGTACGTTCCGGCGATCACCGGCCGGTTCACCGCACTGACCGGCGAGCAGGTCGAGATCCAGCGCATCCACGGCGACCTGCACCTCGGGCAGGTGCTGCGCACCCCGGAGGCCTGGCTGCTGATCGACTTCGAGGGCGAGCCGGGCCAGCCGCTGGAAGAGCGCCGGCTGCCCGACTCGCCGCTGCGTGACGTGGCCGGGGTGCTGCGCTCCTACGAGTACGCGGCCTATCAGCTGCTGGTCGACCAGGACGAGGACGAACATCTCGCGGCGCGCGCCCGGGAGTGGGTGGACCGTAACCGGACCGCGTTCTGCGACGGATACACGAACGCGGCCGGCAGCGACCCCCGTGCACACGGCGCGCTGCTGGCGGCGTACGAGCTGGACAAAGCGGTCTACGAGGCCGCCTACGAAGCCCGGCACCGGCCCGGCTGGCTGCGGATCCCCCTGCGGTCGATCGCCAGGCTCGTCGGATGAACCCCGGAGGGCAACCCGAGATCATGATAGGCCAGTCCACCTCTCCCCTCGCCGCCGATCAGCGGGCCATGAACAGCGTGATCGCCGGGGACACCCACGATCCGCACGCCGTCCTGGGCGCGCATCCGCACGGCGGGCGCACCGTCATCCGCACCCTGCGCAAGGGCGCCGAGGCGGTGGCCGTCCTGCACGACGGCGACCGCTACGGGATGACGAAGGTGCACGAGGACGGCATCTTCGCGGCCGAGCTGCCCGGCACCGTGCTCGACTACCGGCTCGACGTGGACGGGGTGGAGTGCGACGACCCGTACCGGCACGTGCCCACGCTCGGCGAACTCGACCTGCACCTGATCGGTGAGGGCCGGCACGAGAAGCTGTGGAAGGTGCTCGGCGCGCGGCCGCACGGCACCGGCGTCGCCTTCGCGGTGTGGGCGCCGAGTGCCCGGGGCGTGCAGGTGATCGGTGACTTCGCCGGTTGGGGGCCGTACGACGGGTGGCCGATGCGGTCGCTCGGCTCCAGCGGCGTCTGGGAGATCTACGTCCCGACGGCGCACCTCGGCACCAAGTACAAATTCAAGATCCTCGGCCGGGACGGGGTGTGGCGTGAGCACGCCGACCCGCTGGCCCAGCACACCGAGGTGCCGCCGGCCACCGCGTCGGTGGTGTTCCAGTCGTCCTACCGGTGGCACGACGAGCAGTGGATGCGGGAGCGGTCCCGCAAGTCGTGGCACCAGGAGCCGATCAGCGTCTACGAGGTGCACCTGGGCTCGTGGCGGCCCGGTCTCACCTACGTCGAGCTGGCCGAGCAGCTGGTCGACTACGTCGTGGAGACCGGGTTCACCCACGTCGAGCTGATGCCGGTGATGGAGCACCCGTTCGGCGGCTCGTGGGGTTACCAGGTCACCGGCTACTACGCGCCGACGTCCCGGTTCGGCACGCCCGACGAGTTCCGGCACCTGGTCGACAAGCTGCACCAGGCCGGCATCGGCGTGATCCTGGACTGGGTGCCGGCCCACTTCCCGAAGGACGAGTGGGCGCTGGCCCGGTTCGACGGGACCCCGCTCTACGAGCACGGCGACTGGCGGCGCGGCGAGCACCCGGACTGGGGCACCTACGTCTTCGACTTCGGCCGCAAGGAGGTCCGCAACTTCCTGGTGGCCAACGCCCTCTACTGGTGCGAGGAGTTCCACGCCGACGGGCTGCGGGTCGACGCGGTGGCCTCGATGCTCTACCTGGACTATTCGCGCAAGGACGGCGAGTGGACCCCGAACCAGTACGGCGGCCGGGAGAACCTGGACGCGATCAGCTTCCTCCAGGAGATGAACGCGACCGTCTACAAGCACCACCCCGGCGTGGTCACCATCGCCGAGGAGTCGACCGCGTGGCCGGGCGTCACCCGCCCCACCCACCTGGGCGGTCTCGGGTTCGGTTTCAAATGGAACATGGGCTGGATGAACGACACCCTCTCCTACATGGAGAAGGAGCCGATCCACCGGCAGTGGCACCACCACCAGATGACCTTCGCCACCGTCTACGCCTGGAGCGAGAACTACGTCCTGCCGATCAGCCACGACGAGGTGGTGCACGGCAAGGGCTCACTGACCGGCAAGATGCCCGGCGACCTGTGGCAGAAGCTGGCGAACACCCGCGCGCTGCTCGGCTTCATGTGGGCGTTCACCGGCAAGCAGCTGCTCTTCATGGGCTCCGAGATGGGCGACGAGTTCGAGTGGAACGAGGGCGGCGGCCTGCACTGGCACCTGCTCGAGGACGCCCCGCACGCCGGGGTGAAGCGGCTGGTCACCGACCTGAACCGGGTCTACCGAGAGACCCCGGCCATCTGGACGCAGGACACCGGCCCGTCCGGCTTCCGGTGGATCACGAGTGAGGACTCGCACCACAACACGTTCTCGTTCGTCCGGTTCGCCCCGAACGGCGACACCCTGGCGTGCATCGTCAACTTCGCCGCCATCCCGCACGAGGGCTACCGCATCGGCCTGCCCCGGGCCGGCCGCTGGGCCGAGGTGATCAACACCGACAGCGAGCTCTACGGCGGCTCCGGCGTCGGCAACATGGGCGCGGTCGAGGCCGAGCACCTCGCCTGGCACGGTTTCGACGCCTCGGTCTCGCTGCGGGTGCCCCCGCTCGGCGCTGTCTGGCTCAAATACGAGGGCTGACCCGCGATCACCCCCGGCTGTGCGGGAACAGCGCGCAGCCGGGGCCGGGCGGCGGCGGAGGCGAGCGGGGCCGCGCTCGATCAGGCGCCAGAATCCGTCGGCTTCCCCACGGGGGATCCCACCACCGGGGTACGACACGTCCACTCGGTGGCCAGCAGACCGTAGAGCAGGTCGTCGGTCCACTCCCCCTTGATGAAGGTCTGCTGCCGCAACAGCCCCTCCCGCCGGAAGCCCAGACGCTCCAGCAGCGCCGCCGACCGCGTGTTCCGCGCGTCGCACTCGGCCGTGACCTTGTGAAAACCGTCCATGCCGACCAGGCGGTCCAGCACAGCGCTCACGGCCTCCGTCGCGAAACCCCTCTTCTGGTACGCCGTGGCGAAGCTGAATCCGAGCTCCGCCTGCCAGAGGTTGTCGTGCAGCCGCACGTACACGTCACCGATCAGCCTCTGCTCCGCGGCGAGCTCGACCGCGTACTGGAAGTGGCCCGCCTTGTCGGGCGACGCCTCGGCGTAGGCGCGGACCGCGACCTCCGCCTTCTCCAGCGGGAACGGGGCCTCCCACGGCTGATAACGCGCCACCTCGGGGTCCGACCGGTACTCCGCCAGGACCGGTGCGTCGGAGGCCCGGAATCGTCGCAGGATGAGCCGCTCGGTCGTCAGAAGCACGCGCCGAGGATATGTCACACCCCCGGAGCAGAATGCGGGGCAGGGCCACCGCGGCTGGCTCGGCGTCCGGCTCGACCGGGATCCGGACTGGTCCGAGATCGCCGAGCTCTGCCAGGACGCGTTCCGCGCGGTGGCCCCGAAGACCCTGGTCGCCCGCCTGGACGGGGCCTAGACCTCGATCACGTCGGCGACGATGACGGTCACGTTGTCGGGTGCGCCGTTCTCCAGGGTGCGGTTGACCAGCTCGGCCGCGCAGGACTTGCGGTCGGCGACCTCACGCAGCGTCTGGGCGATGACCGCGTCCTCCACGTAGTCGGAGAGGCCGTCGCTGCACAGCAGGTAACGGTCACCGACCCGGGCCGGGATCATCCGGCCGGCCGGGCGGAAGGGCCCGCCCTGCACGGCCTGGGTGACCAGGGCGCGCTGCGGGTGGCGGCGGGCGTCGTCGGGGGTGAGCACGCCCTGGTCGACCAGCGCCTGTACGTAGGTGTCGTCCCGGGTGAGCTGGGTGAACTCGCCGTCGCGCAGCAGGTAGCAGCGGGAGTCGCCGACGTTGAGGGCGGCCAGCCGGTCGCCGGAGAGCAGCAGCGCGGTGACCGTGGTGCCCATGCCGTCGCGGGCGTCGTCGTCGGCGACGGCGGCCTCGATCCGCTGGTTGGCGGTCTGGAGGGCGCTGATCAGATCCTGCAGGGGCTCGCCGGTGTCCGGCGTCGCGTCGACGGCGCTGAGGGTCTGCACGAGGATGTCGCTCGCCAGCTCTCCGGCGGGCAGCCCGCCCATGCCGTCCGCCACCACGAAGAGTCGATTACCGACGAAGACCGCGTCTTCGTTATTGGACCGGACCAGGCCCTGATCAGTGGCGGCGACCGCCCGGACAGCAAGCGTCATGTGACAAGAGTGCCAAAGGCCAATTCGGTTGTCTCTAGTACCTCCTACCAAGTGTCATCGAGTACCGCCCGGGACGCTTCGGCCGGCACCGTCCAGAACCCCCTCCGACAGCGGCGACATCGCAGGTCAGGGCCCTTTCACGGGGTCCGGGCGGCGGCTGCGGGCCGGGTTCGGCCGGCCGCCGCCGCCGGGCGCCGCCGCGGCGGGCCCTCGTGACATTCGCGACATCGGGGTACGCGCGGCGGTTCCCCGGGGCAGAAGCGGACATCGCCGGGCGTACCACATCGGGCCCGTCACGTCCGTGGAATCGGCCCGCGGCGTCCGCCGGGGGACGACTGCGCGGCCGACCCTGCGGGGCGGCGCGACAGACCGCGGCGGCCTCGGTCACAATCGTCGGCGTGACGACAGCTATCCATCAGCGCATCGCCTCGGAGCTCGGGGTACGGGAAGGGCAGGTCACCGCCGCGGTCGAGCTGCTCGACGGCGGGGCCACGGTGCCGTTCATCGCCCGCTACCGCAAGGAGGTGACCGGCACGCTCGACGACGCCCAGCTGCGCACCCTCGAGGAGCGCCTGGGCTACCTGCGGGAGCTGGAGGACCGGCGGGCCGCGGTGCTGGAGTCGATCCGCTCCCAGGGCAAGCTCGACGAGGCCCTGGAGCAGCAGATCCTCGAGGCCGACACGAAGGCTCGGCTGGAGGACATCTACCTGCCGTTCAAGCCGAAGCGGCGGACCAAGGCGATGATCGCCCGGGAGGCCGGTCTGGAGCCGCTCGCCGAGGGCCTGCTGGGCGACCCCTCGGTCGACCCGAAGGCGGCCGCCGCGGCGTTCGTGGACGCCGAGAAGGGCGTCGCCGACGCGCAGGCCGCCCTGGACGGGGCGCGGGCCATCCTGATCGAGCGGTTCGCCGAGGACGCCGACCTGATCGGTGACCTGCGTGAGCAGATGTGGACGCGGGGCCGGCTGGTGGCCAAGGTCCGCGACGGCAAGCAGACCGACGGGGCGAAGTTCTCCGACTACTTCGACTTCGCCGAGCCGTACACGAAGCTGCCCTCGCACCGGATCCTGGCGATGCTGCGCGGCGAGAAGGAGGACGTCCTCGACCTCACCATGGAGCCGCACCCGGAGGAGGACGAGGGCTACTTCGAGGGCCGCATCGCCGGGCGCAACGGGATCAGCGACCAGGGCCGTCCCGGCGACCGGTGGCTGGTCGACACGGTCCGCTGGGCCTGGCGTACCCGGATCCTCATCCACCTCGGCGCCGACCTGCGGGTCCGGCTGCGGGAGGCGGCCGAGGACGAGGCGGTGCGCGTCTTCGCGGCCAACCTGCGTGACCTGCTGCTGGCCGCGCCGGCCGGCACCCGCGCCACGATGGGGCTGGACCCGGGCTTCCGGACCGGGGTGAAGGTCGCGGTCGTGGACGCCACCGGCAAGGTGGTGGCGACCGACACGATCTACCCGCACGTGCCGCAGAACAAGTGGGACGAGTCGATCCACCGGCTGGCCGCGCTGGCGTCCAAGCACGACGTCGAGCTGATCGCGATCGGCAACGGCACCGCCTCCCGGGAGACCGACAAGCTGGCCACCGAGCTGATCAAGCGGCACCCGGAGGCCAAGCTCACCAAGGTGGTCGTCTCCGAGGCGGGCGCGTCGGTCTACTCCGCGTCGGCGTACGCCTCGCAGGAACTGCCCGGCCTGGACGTGTCGCTGCGCGGCGCGGTCTCCATCGCCCGCCGCCTGCAGGACCCGCTCGCCGAGCTCGTGAAGATCGATCCGAAGTCCATCGGCGTCGGCCAGTACCAGCACGACATCTCCGAGGTGAAGCTGGCCCGGTCGCTGGACGCGGTGGTCGAGGACTGCGTGAACGGCGTCGGCGTCGACATCAACACCGCCTCCGCGCCGCTGCTCACCCGGGTCTCCGGCATCACCGCCGGCCTGGCCGAGAACATCGTGCTGCACCGCGACTCCAACGGCCCGTTCAAGAACCGCCAGGAGATCAGGAAGGTGGCCCGGCTCGGCCCGAAGGCGTTCGAGCAGTGCGCCGGCTTCCTGCGGATCCGTGACGGCGAGGACCCGCTCGACTTCTCCAGCGTGCACCCGGAGTCGTACCCGCTGGTCCGCACGATCGCGGCCGACGCCGGCTCGGACGTGAAGACGCTGATCGGCAACAGCCCGCTGCTCAAGGCGATCCGGCCGGACCGGTTCGTGACCGACACGGTCGGCCTGCCGACCATCACGGACATCCTCAAGGAGCTGGAGAAGCCGGGCCGCGACCCGCGGCCGGCGTTCACCACGGCCACCTTCGCCGAGGGCGTCGAGAAGATCGCCGACCTGAAGCCGGGCATGATCCTGGAGGGTCAGGTCACCAACGTGGCCGCGTTCGGCGCGTTCGTCGACATCGGCGTGCACCAGGACGGTCTCGTGCACGTGTCGGCGCTCTCCGACAAGTTCGTCCAGGACCCGCGCGAGGTGGTCAAGTCCGGTGACGTGGTGAAGGTCCGCGTCCTGGAGGTGGACCCGGTCCGCAAGCGGATCTCGCTGTCCATGCGCCTGAACGACGAGCCGAGGCAGGGCGGCGGCGGCCGCAACCGCGGCGAGCGGGCCCAGGGGCCGCGTCAGGGCGGTCAGGGACGCCAGGGTGGCGGGCAGCGCCAGCCACGGCAGGGCGGCGGTCAGCGGGGCGGTCAGGGCGGCGGCAACAGCTTCGGCAACAGCGCCATGGCCGACGCGCTGCGCCGGGCCGGCCTCACCAAGGACTGAGCGACCGTACGGAACACGGGCCCGGGCGTCTCGCCCGGGCCCGTGCCGTCACAGCTTCCAGATCTTGAGGTCGCTGAAGGCGACCTCGTACTGGGCCTCGCCCGGCGCGTCCCGCTCGTTGTAGATGCCGAGCAGCACCCGGCCGATCCCGAAGCCCTTCTCCAGCGGCGCTTCGCCGACCAGGGCGCCGTCACGCGACACCCGCACCGTGGCGCCCTCGACCACCAGGGTGATCCGGGTCGGCTCGCCGTTCAGCGCGATCGGCTCGGCCAGCGGCATGGTCTTGACCACCGACACCTTGCCGTCGCTGCTGTGCACGCCGGCGTAGATGTAGTTCTCGCAGACCCGGACCTGGTAGCCGTCCTGTTTCACGTTGCGGAACCAGATCGCCGCGCAGCTGTCCGGGGTGAGTAGCCGCACCCCGGCCTCGATCCGCACGTCCGGCGGCAGCTCGTCCTCCGGCCCCTTGCACTTGTAGGTGCCGACGCTGTCGCGGTGCACCACCAGCCCGGCGTCGAAGTGACAGTTGCCCTCGCCGGCCTGTTCGCTGGGCCGCCAGAAGGACTGCTGCCGGAGGGTGTCCTCCATCCACGGGCGGTCGGCGGGCACGGCCGTGTCCCCGGTCGGCGCGGTGGTGGGCCCGGCCGTCGTCTTCCCCTCGTTGTCCGGCCGCATCGACAGGGCCAGCATGACCGCGCCGGCGACCACCGCGAGGATCAGGAAGGCCACCGCGGCCGGCAGCGCCCAGCGGCGGCCCGGCTCGGGCGGCGGCGGGCCGGACGGGCGGGTGTGCCCGGGAGGCGCCGAGATCGGCACCGTGATGATCGAGTTCTCGTCGTACCCGACCAGGCCGGGCGGGATGTCCAGGGTCGGCACGCTCACGCCGGCGGTGTCCGGCACCGCAGCGTACCCGGTCACGGCCTGCGCCTCGACCGCCGCCGCGCGCAGGGCGGGCTGGTCGGCGAGGGCGGCCGCGGAGGCCGCCGGGCGCTCCCCGGAGATCAGCAGGTCGAGCAGCTCACGGGCGCTGGGCCGGTTGGCCGGGTCCTTCTCCAGGGCGTGCGCCACCAGGTCGCGCAGCGGGCCGCTGAGCCCGTCCAGGCGGGGCGGCTGGGTGAGGATGCGGGCCGCGGTGGCGGGCGGCGAGTCGGCCCGGAACGGGGTGTGCCCGGTTCCCGCGTACGCCACCACGCTGCCCCAGGCGAACACGTCCGCGGCCGGCGTGACCGGGGTGCCCGGGTCGGAGCTGAACCGCTCGGGCGCCATGTACGCCACGGTGCCGACCATCTGGTCGGTCCGGGTGTTGGCGCTGGTCGCCTCCATGGCCCGGGCGATCCCGAAGTCGATCACCTTGGGGCTGCCCGGCGCCAGCAGCACGTTGCGCGGCTTCAGGTCGCGGTGGATCACCCCGGCGCCGTGGATGGCGGTCAGCGCGGTGGCCACCCCGATCGCCACGCCGTGCAGGTTGGCGCTGGTCAGCGGCCCCCGCTGCTCGACCACGTCGGCCAGGGTGGGCCCGTCCACGTACTCGACCACCAGGTACGGGTGCTCGTGGTCGGGGTCGGCGTCGATCACCTCGGCGGTGCAGAACGGCGGCACCTGCCGGGCCCGGTTCACCTCGCTGCGGAACCGGCGCCGGAACTCGTCGTCGTAGGCCAGGTCGGCGCGCACCATCTTGACCGCGACCAGCACTCCCCCACCGGTCTTGGCCAGATAGACGGTGCCCATGCCACCCTCGCCCAGCCGGCCGACGAGCTCGTAGTCGCCCAGGGTGCGCGGGTCGCGCGGCCGCAGCGGTTGTGTCCGCTCGCCCGGCAGTGCGGCATCGACCATCCTCGTCCCCCCGACAGCGCCTCCTTCGTGCCGATCGCACTGTATAGGGCCGCGTCCCGGCCGGAAATATCGGCGGCCTCATGGAGATCCCCGATACAGGGATCCGGGCACCACCCGATGCCGGGGAGCCCGCCGACGGCACACGATGGAGTCACGGTTTCACCACCAGTGAAAGTAGGAGACCACGATGAACGCCGTGCACGACACCCTCGCCCGACAGGGTCTCGTCCGCCCCCGGAACGGCCGGATGCTCGCCGGTGTCTGCGCCGGCCTGTCCCGCCGCTTCGGCCTCGACCCGTGGATCGGCCGCCTGCTGTTCGTGCTGATCCTCTTCATCGTCCCGGGCAGCCAGATCCTGATCTACCCGCTGCTGTGGATCCTGATGCCGGCCGAGAAGCCCGCCTTCTCGACCACCCCCACCACCTTCTGACGAACCCGCCGCGCCGCCGGTTGACCCATCGTGACGATGTGGACACGATGGGTCCATGGCAAAGATTCTGATCCTGACCGGCGACGCGGCGGAGGATCTGGAGGTGATGTACCCGTACCAGCGGCTCCTCGAGGAGGGGTACGAGGTGCACATCGCCGCCCCGTCGGCCAAGAAACTGCAGTTCGTGGTGCACGACTTCGTGGACGGCTTCGACACGTACACCGAGAAGCCGGGCCACGCCTGGCCGGCCGACCTGGCCTTCGCCGACGTCGACCCGGCCGGCTACGCGGCGCTGGTGCTGCCCGGCGGCCGGGCGCCGGAGTACATCCGCAACGACGAGGACTGCCTGCGGATCGTGCGGCACTTCGCCGGGGCCGACAAACCGATCGCGGCCCTCTGCCACGGTCCGCTGGTGCTGGCCGCCGCGGGCGTGCTGAGCGGCCGGACGATCAGCGCCTACCCGGCCTGCGCCCCCGACGTGCGCGCCGCCGGGGCCACCTTCGCCGACAGCGCGGCACAGATCGATGGCGTGCTGGTCACCGGGCGGGCGTGGCCGGACCACCCGGCGTGGATGCGCGAGTTCCTCACCGTGCTGCGGGCCAAGGCGCCGAACGCCTGACCCTCACCCGGTGAGCTCGCGGACCTTCCCGGTCAGCTGGAGGTCGTCGAGGTAACCCCGGTAGACGATCTTCCCGGTCCGGTCCACCATCACGTACCAGCTCTGCTGCGCGATGCCGAACCGCTTCCACAGCTTGCCGCCGGGATCGTTGAGGTGGGTGATCTTCTCCAGCTGGAAGTCGGCGACGAAGTCCTTCATCTCGGCGGCGCCACCGAGACCGGCGATGCCCAGAATCGCGAGCTTGTCGCCGTACTCGTCATGGATGTCGCCCAGAGATTGCGCCTCGCTCGCGCACGTGGCGCACCAGGGCGCCCAGAACCAGAGGATGGCCGGCTTGCCGGCCAGACTCGCCGCGTCGAACTTCTCACCGGCGAGGGTGGTGCCGGTGAAGGAGAGCGACTTCGGCACGGCCACCGCTTCCGCTTTCGCGGTCGCGGTGGCCGCCGGCCCGGCACTCGTGGCGGGCCCGGAAGTCGTGGCGGGCGCGGGAGACGCGGCCGGTGTGGTGCCGCAGCCGGTTGCCGCGAGCGCGGCCACCAGCATGATCGAGACCAGCCGGGGTACGCGTGACGCGCGCCGCCTCGTCATTTGGCCGGGGTGGGCTCGGTCAGCCGCAGCGCGAGCGCCGGGCAGACGTTGACCGCCTTGCGGGCGCCGTCCTCCAGCCACGGCGGCAGCGGCGTCTGGGGGAACGCCGGGAACCCGTTGTGGTCCAGCCGGATGATCTCCGGGGCCACCGCCGAGCAGAGCCCGTGGCCGTCGCACCGCGACCAGTCCAGGGCCAGCTTGCGTGCCCCCTTCTCGGCCGTGTACGGCAGCGGCAGGATGCCGCGCACCGGCTTGCCGCAGCCCTCGCCGTTGGAGTGCGCCTGCACGTCGGCCCGGAAGACCTCCAGCGCGGACAGCGCGAACCGCGAGCTGCCGTCCGGGTGGCTGCACGCCCCCCGGCCCTTGACCAGGCCGGCCGCCTGCCGCACCTGCTCCACCGCGTTGCCGCCGAGCGACACCAGGGTCACCGCGCGGGCCAGGTCGGGCAGACCGATCCGGCACGGGCCGCACTGACCGGCCGACTCGCCGGCCAGGTACTGCACGACCTGGGCGACCTCGCCGAGCGGACAGGTCTTGGAGCCGATCGGGATCAGCATGCCGGCGCCCAGGGTGCCGCCGACCTTCGCGAACCCCTTGCGGGAGATCTGGATGGTCTTCGCCTGCTCGGCGCTCACCCACTTGCCGTGGTAACCGCCGACCAGCAGGCCCGGGCCGATGTCGGCGCCGCACATCTCCAGCACCTCCATGAGCGAGGTGCCGGTGGGCGCCTCGACCACGGCGGGAGCCGACGCGGAGCCGCCGACCGTGAGCATCACGGTGCCCGGCTCCTCCGGGATGCCGACCGCGTTGTACTCCCACGGCCCGAGCCGGGCGGCGATCGCCAGCTGCGAGTACGTCTCGGCGTTCGACAGCAGGGTGGGCAGGCCCATCACGCCGTTGTCGCTGGACCGGACCTTGCGGCCGGGCGGGATGTGCGCCTCGCCGTTGATGCCGCGGACCAGCGCGCCACCCTCACCGGAGATGAACCGGTGCGGCACCAGGACGATCCGGGTCGGGCAGGGCATCTTGCGCTCGGCCAGCGCCGCGGCCAGCGACTCCTGGCCGACACCGTCGTCGGCGACGCCGATGACGATCTCCTCGGCGTCCAGGGCGGCGGCGGCCAGCGCCGCGCCGTCCAGGATCAGGTGCGGGCCGCGGGTCAGGATCGCCTTGTCCTTCCAGGACGGCGGCTCACCCTCGGTGGCGTTCACCACGATGACCGGCGGCAGCTCCTGGCGGCGGCACGAATCCACCACCGCGCGGACCTTGCGGGCGAACGGGAAACCCGCCCCGCCGCGGCCGCGCAGCTCGATCCGGTCGGCCAGACCGATCAGCTCACCCGAGGAGAGCGCCGCGAAACCGCCGTGCACCTCCTGGTGCGCCAGCAGGTCGAGGCGACCGTACTCGTCGAACCCCGCGGTGATCCGCGGCGTGCCGATCGCCGTGACCGGGGGGACCTGTGCCGTGCTCAATTCGTTTCCCTCACGTCACCACGGAGCTGGGAGAGGTAGGCGTCGTCGGCGTCGTCGCGCCCACCCCGGCGGCCGCCACCACGGCCCGGCTCGTCCCGGCGGGACCGCCGGGAACCCGTGTCGACCAGGGTCGCCGCGTCGTCGGCCGGGTAGCCCCCGCCGGAACCGTCGGCCAGGTCGACGAACTCGCTGCGGCTGGGCCGGCGGGGCGGCTCGTCGTAGCGGGGCTCCTGGTAGCGGGGCTCCTCGTACCGCGGCTCCTCGTACCGCGGCTCCTCGTAGCGGGCCGAGCGGGACCCGCGGGGGGCCGCGTCGTAGTCGTCCTCGGCGCGGCGGCGGCCACGGGAGCGGTCGTCGTACTCCGGCTCGCGGCGCATCCGGGTGCCGGTGGCCTCCACGTCGTCGCGGCGCATCCGGGTGCCGGTCGCCTCGACGTCGCGGCGGGAGCGGGGCTCGTCGTACTCCGGCTCACGCCGCATCCGGGTGCCGGTGGCCTCCACGTCGTCGCGGCGCATCCGGGTGCCGGTCGCCTCGACGTCGCGGCGCGACATCCGGGTCTGCGTGTCGTAACGCTCGTCGTCGTCGTACCGGCGGCCGCGGCCGCGCGGGCCTTCGTCGTACATCTCCTGGGAGCGGCTGCCACGGGACCGCGGGGCCGGCTCCTCGTCGTACCGGTAGCGCTCGTCCTCGACGTCACGGCGCGACATCCGGGTCTGCGTGTCGTAACGCTCGTCGTCCTCGGCGGCCCGGCGCTGGCGCGGCGCGGGCGGCGCCTCCAGCTCGGCCTGACGGCGGCCACGCGGCGGGTAGTCCTCCTCCATCGGGGCCGGCGCCGGAGCGGGCGCCGGGCTGACCGGGCGGGTCATCGGCTGGTTCCACGTCTGGGTGGGCGCGCCACCGTCCGGGGCGCCGGCCGGAGCGAGCAGGTCCACCGGAGGCGCGGCCGGGCGGGCCGGACGGCGGATCGGGGCCGGGGCGGTCGGCACCAGCGTGCCGGTCTCGGACGGCTTGACCGCGCCGACACCGGCCGGCGAGGCGAAGTCCTTACGGCGGTTGAGGCTGACCGACAGGCGCACCGCGAGACCGACGATCACACCGAGCACACAGACGATGTAGCTGACGGTGACCCAGGTGGCCGCCGGACGGCCCGCGGAGAGGCCGTGGGTGAGGGCGATCGGCCACATCAGGTAGGAGATCGCGTGGATACCCCGCCACATCCAGGGCTTGCCACGGCCGATGAACCGGGCCCGGGCCAGACCGGACCACATCACCAGCACCATGATCCAGCCGGAGATGGTGCCGAGACCGACGAACCACTTGTTGAGGCCCTCGGTCAGGAACGGGACGAAGATGTCGAGCAGGCCGATGTAGTCCTTGGCGAACTTCGTCCAGACGTGCGCGAACAGGGCGCCGACCGCGATCACACCGGTGGTGCGGTGTGCGGACTGGAGCAGCACCCGCTGGCGGACGCTCAGCACCAGCCGGTCGGTGGCGACCAGCCCCACCATGATGGTGATGGACAACGACACCAGGCTGACGACGCCGATGTAGTAGTCGAGGTAGAAGAAGAAGTAGACGTACCCGACTTTTCCGGGAGTGGTCATCATCGCGACGGCCCAGATGGCGGCCCCGATGCTCAGGACGAGCAGGACCACCTCGAGCTTCGACGCCGATCGGGTGCCGGTGGAGCCGACTTCGACCGCGACCCGGGAGGCGGCGGTTGCCTTGTTGTTCTTCGAGCGGGCCATGGACTCCTCGTTTTCCTTGGTGCGGTCACGTCCCATGGGCAGTGGGACGCCGGCGTCCGTGGGGAACGCCCCGCGCTCAAGCTCTGCGCTGGACCCGGTCCTCGGCCTTGCTTTCCCCTGCGTGGCCCCGGTCCGTGTCCTCCCCGGATTACGTGCCGGGCCGGGGATCGGATGAACACCGGCCGAACTTTTTGCGTAGTCTCCTGACTACTTTCCGCGCAGGCCTGCTGAGCTGCTCAAACACCGAAAAGGTTGCTCTCTTAAGGAAGAAATAAGGATCGGCGGGTGGGTGACGCGGGCCACCCGCTGAACCATTCCCGGCCCGGGGGCGAACTAAGTAGTGCAGGCGAGTCGATGACAGGCAGCGAAGGGGGATCGTCATGCGTCACCGGATCACCGCGCTCACCGGCGCGGTCATCGCCGGCGCCGTGTTCAATACCGTGGTGTGGTCGGCGCCGGCCGCGGCCGACGTGGAAGGGTTCAGCGTGCGGGTCACCGCGCCGGACCGGTTCACCGCCGGGCGCTCCACCCAGGTCGTGACCGCCGTCGTCACCTCGCAGAACCGGGAGTGCCGCAAGGTCCGGTGGGCACTGCTCATGCACTCGCGGATCGACCCGGACCAGTTCCAGGTCACCCGGTTCGAGGACGACGGGCCGTTCGCGACCACCGACCAGACCGAGGGCATCACCACGACGATCGTCGACAACGACCTCGACCCGGGTACGGCGTGCCGGGGCCGGACGGTGACCGGCCGCTGGCAGGTCGGGTTCGCCGGCCCGGAAGGCGGCGACGTGCGGTTCGAGGTGCGCGCCTTCGACGCCGGGAACACCCTGCTGACCGCCGGCGGTGCGGCCGCCCGGGTACGCGGCGAGGTGGAGGCGGAGCCGTCCCCGTCGGCCACGCCGGAGGAGTCCGCCGACCCGGAGGAGACCGAGGAGGCGGCCCCGGAGGAGACCCGCGAGCCCACCCGGGCCGTGGCCGACCCGGGCGAGACCGAGACCGCGCTGGTCGCCGACGACACCACACTGCTCGGGCCGGGCCTGATCGTCGGTGGTGTCTGCGTCTTCCTGGGCGTGCTCCTGCTGGTCCGGCTGCGGGCGCGGGCACGGCAGGCCCGGGTGGACGCGCAGGCGACACCCACCGGTTTCTACCGAATGCCCGGATAATTCAGATAGGAACACTTCCTCCGGGTGATTTCCCGGCGCTACGAGCCTCCCCGGCCCCGCGGCCCACTACCGTGAGGGCCCAGCGTCACCGTCCATAGGGGAGGACTCCGTGGCCCAGATCCCGCCCGCCCGTCCGCGCCCACCAGCCGACCCCCAGCCGCCCGCCGACCCCCAGCCGCCCGCCGACCACCAGCCGTCCGCCACCAACCAGCCGTTGAGCGGACCCGCCACCCACCAGCCGTTGAACGGCCCGCAGCGGTCCGCCAACCCCCAGCCATCCGCCAACCACCAGCTGCCCGCCGACCAGCAACCGCCGGGCACCCCCCAACCACCTGCCACCCAGCAGGCTCCCACCACCTGCCAGCCGACGGGTGACGCCCAACCGCTCGCCAGCCACCAGGCGCTCCTCCAACCGCCGGACAGCGCCCAGCCACCTGCCACCCAACAAACCCCCGCCTACCACCTGATGGGCGACGCCCAACCGCCTGCCACCTACCAGGCGCTCCTCCAACCGCCGGACTGCGCCCAGTCACCTGCCGCCCCGCAGGGGCCTGCCGGCCGGCGGCCGCACGTCGGGAACGGTCCGGCGCCGGACCGGATCTCCGCGGCCGACGCGGGCGCGATCGCCGGGCCGGGCCGGTCGTCCGGCGAGCACCCGTCCGCGCGCGGGCATTCCGCCGGCCGCCGGGTCAAGGTCGCCGCCGCGTTCGGGGCTCTCGCGCTCGTCGCGGTCGCCGTGCCGGCCGGTGTCTCGTTCGCCGGGACCGACCGGGCGCCGGCCGAGTCCAAGCCGCCCACCACGCAGGCCGAGAACTTCCACGGGGTCGACCCGCGGGTGCCGACGGAGCTGACCCCGCCGGCCGGGAACGCGCTGCACTCGGTGCTCAAGGCCCGGGGCGTGCAGATCTACGAGTGCCGCGGCGGCACGTGGACCCTCCTGGAACCGGCCGCCTCGCTCACCGGCGTCACCATGCACCCGGTGAAGAAGGTGTCCGCCCTGCACTTCCGCGGCCCGAGCTGGCAGTCCGACCAGGACGGCTCCCTCCTGGAGGGCGACGGCCCGAACGCCGTGCGCGCCCCCTCCGAGCACCCGAACAGCATTCCGCAACTGCTGATCCGGGCGAAGCTGAACCGTGGCGACGGCGTCTTCGGCAAGGTCACCTACATCCAGCGCCTGGACACGGTCGGTGGTGTCGCCCCAGCCGGCACGTGCACCGGCTCCGGCGCCACGGCCGTCCCGTACCGGGCCGTCTACCGCTTCTTCACAGCCAAGCCCTGACCCACCACCCGCAGCGGCGACACAAGCCGGCTGGACCTGAGGGCTGTCTCAGAGGGTGTTCCGTGAGCTTTTGACTGTTTTGCTGCTGGGGCGGGGTTAGGTGCCCTGATGGGTAGGGCTGGCGGTTGAGACTGGCGCAAGGCTGAAGGTGCCGGGTGGGCCTTCGGTCAGCACG
>NZ_JAGFNS010000061.1 GCF_017592555.1 Actinoplanes flavus
GCGGGAGAGCGGGAGAGCGGGAGAGCGGGAGAGCGGGAGAGCGGGAGAGCGGGAGAGCGGGAGAGCGGGAGAGCGGGAGAGCGGGAGAGCGGGAGAGCGGGAGAGCGTAAAGCGGGGGTGCGGGAGCACGGGAAAGCGGTGAAGCGGGGGAGCGGGGTGCGGGAGCACGGGAAAGCGGAGAGCCGGCGTCGAGTGCGGCGTGGACGGTCGCGACGGCTTCGCGGCGGTCGGTTCGGTTCCACGCGCCGGCGATGACGCTACCACCCAGAGTCAGCGTGTTGATCTGTCTCAGGCGGCCGAAGTCACGCCGTTCCATCACTGTTCTCCCCTCGTGGCGAGCTTGCCGGAATCGACCGTAGAACCTTGAGGGTGCTCCGGCTCAAGTGGTGGATTTCCTTCGGCGTGCCGTCGATGGGGGAAAGTCCAGCAGGTGAATAATTCGTGCTCTCGCGCTGCCGGAGCAGCGAAGATGTCGTGGCGGGAAGGGGGAGCGGTGGACGTCGTGGCGCAGTGGGTGAGCACCGAGTGGACCAAGCGATCGCGGGGTGGCCCGGGTGCGGCGCGGCGTAACGCGGTGCCTGTGGGGTTCCGTCTGCCGGGTCGCCGGTCCGGTGTCGTGCACGAGGTGTCCATTACGGAGCGTAACGACTTTGTGCCGGTTGAGTCGATCGACGTGGTGGCGCCGGAGCGGGAGCCGGGCATGGGCCGGTCGGGTCTGCGGCTGGTGCGGGCGGACAAGGGGGTGCGGGTCGAGTTGCTGCTCGCCCGGCATGGCGCCCCGGGCCGGGACCGGCGGCCGCCCGGGGTGTGGCTGGGCCCGGGGCAGTGGCTGCGCTGGCAGGTGAACTACCGGATGTCGTGGCCGCTGATCGAGGGCGGCCGGTGGGAGTACCGGCAGGACACCCTCAATCTGGCGGTGGGCCCGGCCGATCCGGAGCTGTTCTTCGGCGAGCCCACCCGGCACGTCGACGAGCGGGGGTTCCTCAGATGACGACGAAGATGGCGACGAAGATGGCGACGAAGATGACGACGAAGATGGCGACGAGGGCGATCACTTGCTCGGTTCGGGAACGTCGCAGTTCACTTTCGGGTTGACGCCCATCCAGTTGAGCGGGCCGGCGATGGTGGTGACGATGACCGTGCCGGCTTCCGCACAGCTGGCGTCTTCGCTGTCGGAGAAGTAGCCGCGCTCGTAGGCGGCGATCACGCCGAGCACGAGCCAGATGACGATGAGAACAGCACCGATGCGCATGAGAGCCTCCAAACGGGGATGCGCTGCGGGTACCCCGTTGGAGGCGATCACTAAACGGGCTTGCGCGCCTGGAGGGTGTAGGTGTGCGGCAGCCGTGCGGGCCGGTCGGTGAGTTGCCATTCCCCGTCGCCGAGGTCGCGCATCCGGCCGTTCAGGGCGTTCCACGGCACGGACTGGTGCTCCTCGAACCCGGTCAGGGTGAGGCCGGCTTCGAGGACCGCGGTGATGATCTCGCCGATGCCGTGGTTCCACTCGTGCGTCACGGTGTGGGTGAAGACGTGGTCGGTGGCCACGTAGGTGAACGGCTCGTCGTACACCTGCGGTTGTTCCTGTTCGAAGTACGGCTCGGTGAGGCTGAGCAGTCCGTCGGTCCGGTCGTAGTCGAGCGCCCACAGCACCGGGTGCCCTTCGCGGATGAACAACCGGCCGCCCGGCGCCAGCAGTGACGCCACGGTCTGCGCCCACCGGTTGACCGACGGCAGCCAGCAGAGCGCCCCGATCCCGGTGTAGACCAGGTCGAATTCCCCGTCCAGGACGTCGCGTGCGGCGTACACATCGCTCTGAATGAAGTTGATCTTCGCGCCCGCGGCGAGAGCGAGGGCGCGTGCTTCGGTGAGCGAGGCGCCGGAGAAGTCGAGGCCGGTCATGTCGGCGCCGAGCCGGGACAGCGAGACGGTGTCGGTGCCGATGTGGCACTGGAGATGCACCCCTCGCAGCCCGGCCACGTCGCCGAGGCGTTGCCGGTCGAACCGGACCACGTCGCTCAGGTGCGCCGGATCCTCGGCGAACCTGGCGACGCGGTAATCGGGTGAGTTCGCATGGGCGGTCGCGCGATCGTCCCAATTGGCCCGATTGATCGAGAGATAGTCCGTCATATTCCGGACGCTATGCGATCACGGAACCAGAGCGCACTTCGTTTTGGCGTACGCGTCTGGGTCTCGTAATCGACATGCACCAGGCCGAACCGTTTCGCGTAGCCCTCGGCCCACTCGAAGTTGTCCATCAGCGACCAGGCGAAATAGCCGCGCACGTCGGCGCCCTGGGCGCGGGCCGCGGCGACCGCGTCGACGTGGGCCGCGAGGTACGCGGTCCGCTCGGTGTCCTCGACGAACCCGTCCGGATCCGGGTGGTCGGGGTAGACCGCGCCGTTCTCGGTGACCACGAGCGGGTAACCGTAGTCGTGGTGCAGCCGCAGCAGCAGGGTGGTGAACCGGTCCGGGGTGACCGGCCAGCCCAGGTCGGTCTGCGGCACGTCCGGCTTGATCTCCCGGACCACCGGGTGGCCGTCGGCGTCGACGGTGTTGCCGTCGAGGTCACGTCCGGCGAAGTCCTGCCCGAAGTAGAAGTTCACCCCGAGCATGTCGATCGGCGTCGAGATGATCTCCATGTCGCCGTCGCGGACCGGTAGTTCGTAGCCGCGGGCCGCGAGGTCCTCGACGACGTCCGCCGGGTAGCGGCCGTGGCGCAGCGGGTCCAGGAAGATCCGGGCCACGTTGCCGTCGGCCCGCCAGGCCGCCGCGATGTCGACCGGATCGTCCGAGGCGGGGGTGGCCGTGCCGATGTTCAGCGGGATGCTGACCGTTCTGCCCGCCTCCTTGAGCATGGCGGCCTGTAGTCCGTGCCCCAGCAGCAGATGGTGGGTGGCCGCGACGGCCGCGCCGAAGTCCCGCAGGCCGGGTGCGAAGACACCGTAGGCGTAGCCGAGGTAGGCCACACACCACGGCTCGTTGACCGTCGACCAGTTCTGGACACGATCGCCCAGGCGGGAGATGACCAGCTGGGAGTAGTCGGCGAGCCGGTAGGCGGTGTCCCGGTTGGTCCAGCCGCCCGCGTCCTCCAGCTCCTGCGGCAGGTCCCAGTGGTAGAGGGTCAGCCACGGGTCGATCCCGTTGCCCAGCAGCTCGTCGACCAGCCGGTCGTAGAAGGCCAGGCCGGCCGGGTTCGCCGGGCCGCGCCCGTTCGGCTGGACCCGGGTCCACGAGGTGGAGAACCGGTAGGCGTTCACCCCCAGGCTCTTGATCAGCTGCACGTCGGCCGGCATCCGGTGGTAGTGGTCGCACGCCACGTCACCGGTCTCCCCGACCACCTCCCGGGCGAAGGTGTCCCAGATGGACGGCGTGCGCCCGTCCTCCGCGGCCGCGCCCTCGATCTGATAGGCCGAGGTGGCCACACCCCAGGTGAACGCCATCAGCTCTCCACCAGCCAGCACGCCACCGAGCGGTCCCCGTGCGGGGTGAGCACCGGGATCTTCGACGAGCACGGCTCGAACGCCTTCGGGCACCGCGGGTGGAACGAGCACCCGCTCGGCATGCCCTTCAGATCGGGCGGGGAGCCGGGGATGCCGGTCAGCTCACGGCGCGGGCCACGCAGGGCCGGGAAAGAGCCCAACAACCCCGAGGAGTACGGATGAAGCGCGTCCCGGTAGATCGCGGCGGCCGGCGCCTCCTCGACGATCCGGCCGCCGTACATGATCGCGATCCGGTTGGAGAACTCGACCAGCAGCGACAGGTCGTGGGTGATGAAGATGACCGAGAAGCCGAGCCGTTCCCGCAGCTCGACGAGCTGGCCCAGGATCTGCCGCTGCATCACCACGTCGAGCGCGGTGGTCGGCTCGTCCATGATCACGACCTGGGGCTGGAGGATCAGCGCCATGCCGATCATGACGCGCTGCCGCATGCCGCCGGAGAGCTGGTGCGGGTAGGCGTCCATCCGGTCCGGCGCGATGCCGACCAGTTTCAGCATCTCCCGGGCCCGGGCGTTGCGGCTGTTCTCGCTCATCTTCGGGTCGTGCGCGCGGAGCACGTCGGTGAGCTGGGTGGAGATCTTGTGCACCGGGTTGAGCGAGTTCATGGCGCCCTGGAACACGATCGCCGTCTCGGCCCAGCGGAACGCCTGCAACTGGCGGTCGGTGAGGCTCAGGACGTCGTACGGGTCGCCCTTCTCCGGGTGGTAGATCACCTCGCCGCCGGTGATCACGCCGGGCGGCGGCAGCAGGCGGGTCATCCCGTAGGCGAGGGTGGACTTGCCCGAACCGCTCTCGCCGGCCAGACCGAGCACCTCACCACGGTGCAGGGTGAGGCTGACGTCGCGGATCGCGTGGACCGCCTGGTCGCCCAGGCCGTAGTCCACGTTCAGGTTGCGGATCTCGATGACCGGCTCGCTCACGGCAGAGGCTCCTTACGGATGACCGGGGTGAAGCCGATGCGCATCCGTACCGTACGCCCGGTGTTGGTCTTGATCTTGGTCTTTCCGGCACTGCGGAGCCGGGGGCTGACGAACTCGTCGATGCCGAAGTTGACCAGCGCGAGGGCGGTGCCCAGGACCGCGATGGCCAGGCCGGCCGGCACGAACCACCACCAGGCGTTCTGCGCGAGCGCCTGCTGACCCTGCGCCCAGAACAGGATGGTGCCCCAGTTCCACGTGGTGGCCGAGGTGACGCCGATGAACGCCAGGGTGATCTCGGAGAGCACCGCGAAGATGACCGTGCCGACGAAGCCGGAGGCGATCACCGCGGTCAGGTTGGGCAGCAGCTCGAAGGTGATCACCCGCCAGGTCCGCTCGCCGGTCGCGCGGGCCGCCTCGACGAAGTCGCGCCGTCGCAGCGACAGCGTCTGCGCCCGCAGCACCCGGGCGTTCCAGGACCACGAGGTGAGGCCGATGACCAGGGCGATCAGCCAGTCCTCGGCGTTGTCCAGGGTGGACGTGATGATGATGATCAGTGGCAGCGCCGGGATCACCAGGAAGACGTTGGAGAGCGCGGAGAGCACCTCGTCGGTCTTGCCGCCGACGTAGCCGGCGGTCACGCCGATGATCACCGACAGCACGGTCGCCACGATGCCGGCGAAGAAGCCGACGAACATGACGCTGCGGGTGCCCTCCAGCAGCTGGCTGAACACGTCCTGGCCGAGGTGGGTGGTACCCATCCAGTGCTCGGCGGACGGCGGCTGGACCAGGTCGTCACCACGGGCGCCCGGGTCGTACGGGGTGATCCACGGCCCGATGACCGCGAGGATCCCGTAGATCGCCAGAATGAGTAGCCCGGCGGCCGCCTTCTTGTTGGCCACGAACCGGAACCGTTGCCGTTTCGCGGGCGCCGCGACCGGCGCCACCTGCTCCATCGTCACAGCGGAAGCGGTCATCGCCTCAGCCCTCCTTGCGGGTACGCGGGTCGAGGAGCAGGTACGCGATGTCCGCGAGCAGGTTCGCCACCAGCACCGAGATCGTGATGATCAGGAAGATGCCCTGCATGAGCGGGTAGTCCGAGGCGCCCAGCGCCTGGAACAGCTGGAAACCCACACCCGGGTACGAGAAGACGATCTCCACGAGCAGCGTGCCGCCGACGATGAAGCCGAGCGACAGCGCGAACCCGGAGACGTTGGGCAGCAGCGCGTTGCGGGCCGCGTAGCTCATCGCGACCCGCCGGTCGGACAGGCCCTTGGCGTGCGCCACGGTGATGTAGTCCTCGGACGAGACGGTGACCATCATGTTGCGCATGCTCAGGATCCAGCCGCTGACCGAGGAGATCAGGATGGTCAGCGCGGGCAGCAGGCTGTGCTGGATGGCGCTCGGGATGAAGTACTGGTCGAAGGCCGGCACCAGGCCCGCGTCGAAGCCGCCGGACGACGGGAAGAAGCTGTCCGGGCCGGTGAGCAGGTAGATCGCGATGATGCCGAGCCAGAAGTAGGGCACCGAGGACAGGAACGTGGTGACCGGCAGCAGGCCGTCGGTCCACGAGCCGCGACGCCAGCCGGCCAGGACGCCGAGACCGGTGCCGAGCAGGAAGCTGATCACCGTGGTGATGCCGACCAGCAGCAGCGTCCAGGGCAGGCTGCTGCTGATGATCTCGGAGACCGGCGTGGGGAAGAAGGTGAACGACAGGCCCAGGTCGCCGGTGAGCAGCTGCTTCCAGTAGCTGACGTACTCCTCCCACAGGTTCGCGTCCTTGTTCAGGCCGAACAGGACGTACAGGGAGTCGATGGCCTGCGAGCTGAGCTGGCCCTGGTACTTGGTGACCAGCGCCTGCACCGGGTCACCGGGGATCATCCGGGGGATGAGGAAGTTCAGCGTGATCGCGGCCCACGCGGTGAACAGGTAGAACGAGACGCGCTGGAGGAAGTACTTCACTTCGCCACCTCTTCGGTGTCGTACAGCCAGCAGGCGGCCCAGTGGCCGGGCGCGTCACCGATCTGCAACGGCACCGGCAGGTCGGTCGAGCAGCGCGGCATCGCGGACGGGCAGCGCGGGTGGAAGCGGCATCCGCTGGGCGGGTGGATCAGGCTCGGCGGCTCGCCGTTGCCCCGATCGTCGTCGGCGGCCTCGGCCGCGCCGGTGAGCCGGTCCGGGTCCGGGGCGCTTTCGATCAAGAGCCGGGTGTACGGGTGAGCCGGCGACTGCGTGACCGTCTCGCTGTCGCCACCCTCCACCATCCGGCCCGCGTACATGACCATCGTCTGGTCGGCGAAGTACCGGGCCGACGCGATGTCGTGGGTGATGTAGAGGATCGCCAGGTTGAGGCGCTCCTTGAGATCACGCAGCAGGTTCAGGATGCCGAGCCGGATCGACACGTCCAGCATGGACACCGGCTCGTCGGCGAGCAGGGCCTCCGGTTCGGCGCCGAGCGCGCGGGCGATCGCGACCCGCTGCCGCTGGCCACCGGACAGCTCGTGCGGGAACTTGTCGAGGTACCGCTCCGGCGGGGTGAGCGCGACCCGTTCGAGCAGGGCGTGCAGGGCCTGCTCCAGCTCGGCGTCGGTCGACCCGGCGTTGCCGTGGACCTTCAGCGACCGGGTCAGGTGGTAGCGGATGGTGTGCACGGGGTTCAGCGACGCGAACGGGTCCTGGAAGATCATCTGAACCCGGGCGCAGTAGCGACGGAACGCCGTACCCGCCTTGACCCTGGTCGACTCGCCGTGCAGCCGGATGTCACCACCGGTACGCGGATAGAGCTGGGCGAGCAGGCGGGCCACCGTGGACTTGCCCGAGCCGGACTCGCCGACCAGGGCCACCACCTGACCGCGGCGGAGGGTGAGGTTCACGTCATCGACGGCGTGAACCGCGTCATGCCGGTTGGAGAAGAGATCACGCAGTCGCCGGCGGACGGGGAAGTGCTTGGTCAGGCCGATCGCCTCGAGCACCACCTCGTCGGCCGGCGCCTTCGCGTCCGGGATCGACGTCATGCCGGAGTTTCCTTCGTACAGGAGAGGGCGGGCGCCCCGGGAACGGACCGGGGCGCCCGCGAGCGGCGTGTCAGGAGTTGGCGGGCTGGAGCTTGAGCACGACGGTCAGCGCGCCGGCCTGGGTGGGCTGGAGCGGGGCGTACGAGTCGGCGTCCGACGGCCAGCCGACCCAGTTCTTGGTGCTGTACGCGCCACCGACGTTGTCCGAGCCGACCGGCAGCATCGGGGCCTGCTCCACGAAGATCTTCTGGATCGTCGCGAGCGCCGTCTTACGGGCCGTCTCATCGGTGGCGTTCGAGTACGCCTTGAGCGCGGCGGTCGCCTCCGGGCTCTGGAAGCGGCCGAAGTTGCCCTGCTGGGCGGCGGTGCCGAGCGGCTTGTAGAGGTCGCCGTCCATCACCGTCTGGTAGATGTCGAACGGGGTCGAGCCGCCGTTGGTCCAGCGCAGGGTGGCCTCGAAGTCACCCTTCTGCACGTTGGCGTCCCAGATGTTCTGGTTCGGCTTCTCGACGGTGGCCTCGATGCCGATCTCGGCCAGGTTGCTCTTGATGATCTCCAGCGTGGTCTGGTAGTCGGACCACGGCCCCGGGTCGGTCAGCTTGATGGTCACCGGCTTGCCGGACTTGTCCAGCAGCTTGGTGCCGTCGTACTTGTAGCCCGACTCCTCGAGCAGCTTCTTGGCGCCGGGCGCGTCGACCGAGAACGTCTTGCCCTTGTACTCGTCGGCGATGTAGGCGTCACCCGCGCCCTCCGGCAGGCCGGTGACGCTCTTGATCTCCGGGTGGAAGTAGGCGGCCTCGGCCTGGACGAAGATGTCGTTGCGGTTGATGACCATGTTCATGGCCTGCCGCAGCTTCGGGTCGTCGAACGGCTTCTTGGTGGTGTTGATGTAGAGGCCGTGGATGCCCAGCACGCCCGGCGCCCAGACCTTGAAGTGCTCCGGGTCCTTGGCGACGAAGGTCTGCTGGTAGTTCGGGATGAAGACGAAGCTCCACTCCGACGCGCCGCTCGAGAGAGCCGTGGCCTGCGCGTTGTTGTCGGCGAAGGAGGTGTAGCGCAGCTCCTTGACGGCCGGTTTGGTACCCCAGTAACCGCTCTCCCGGGCGGTGAGGATCGTGGCCTGCTGGGAGAACGACTTCAAGACGTACGGGCCACTGCCGACCGGCTCCTTGATGGTGTCGGTGGCCGGGTCCGCGATCTTCTCCCAGATGTGCTTGGGAACGATCGGGGTCTGCCCGATGACCTTGTGGTGCGTGGTGAACTGCGAGGTCTTGAAGGTCATCTTGACCTTGTTGCCGTCCGCGGTGATCGACTCGTACGGAATGGCGAAGATGTTGAGCGCCTCGTTGCCCTTGATCATGGTGTGCGTGAACACCACGTCCTCGGCGGTCAGCGGCTTACCGTCGGACCAGGTGGCGCCGTCCCGGATCACCAGGTCGACGGTCTTGTAGTCGGCGGACCACTTGATCTCGCTGGCCAGCCACGGGGTCAGCGGCTCGGACGGCTTGGTGTTGTTCCACTGGCCGAGGGGCTCGTAGATCATCCAGCGGTAGCCGAGCGAGGCGCCGGCCGAGGTCCCGATGAACGGGTTGTTGTTCTCGGTGACGGTGCCGTTGGGCATGCCGATCGACAGGAAGTCCACCTTGCCGCCGTTCGCGGCGTTCTTGTTGTCGTTCGGCGAGTCGCCACAGGCGGCCAGTCCGCCACCGGCGAGCACACCGGCCAGGGCGAGCGCGAAAAGCCTTCTTCTCTGCATCGAAATGCTCCTTGCGGAAATCAGCGCGGTGAAAAGGGGTGAGAAGGGTGGAGAGGGGTGCCCGAGGGCGTGCGGCATCGCGTGACCGGCCGACGGCCGGCCCCGGGTGCCACCGATCGCCGGCCGTCGGCCGGGCGGTGCGAGGACCTATGTGGGGTACGGGTTACGTGTCGAGTCAGGTGGAGGAGCGGACCGTGAAGGTCGCCGGGATGATCGTCGGCCGGTTCGGCAGCGGGGTGCCCTCGAAGTGGGCCAGCAGCGCGCGGGCCGCCGCCTCGCCCATCTCCCGCATGGGCTGATGGACCGTGGTCAGCGGCGGCTGCGTGTGCGCCGCCATCGGGATGTCGTCGAAGCCGACGACCGCGACGTCCTCCGGGATGCGGCGGCCGGACTCCAGCAGCGCCTGCATGGCGCCGGCCGCGGAGATGTCGTTGTGGCAGAAGACGGCGTCGAACGCGACACCGGCCCGGATCGCCCGGTGGATCGCCTGGGCGGCGACGTCGAAGGTGAAGTCGCCGAGCATGATCCGTTCCTCGCTCACCGGGTGGCCCGCCTCGGCGTAGACCGCGGCGAACCCGTCCCGGCGTTGCTGGGTGCAGCCGAACTGGGACGGGCCGGTGATCATGAGCGGCTGGTGGCGCCCGATCGAGAGGAGATGGCGGGCGGCCGCGCCGGCGCCCGTGTGGTTGGTCGTGCCGACGCTCGGGATCCGGCCGGAATGCTGGTCGCGATCGTCGATCAGGACCATCGGCAGACCCCGGGCGTGCAGCGTGGCGATGTAGTCGAGGGTGCCCTCCGGCTCGATGACCAGCAGCCCGTCGAAGGACTTGGCCGCCACCTGCGCGGCGAACTGGCGCATCGAGTCCTCACCGCGGTTGCAGGTGAAGAGCAGGAGGCCGTACTCCTCGGCTTCGAGGACGTCGACCGCGCCCTGCACCACCTCGCCCATCCAGGGCCAGGTGAGCGAGGGGACCAGCATGGCGACCACCCGGGTGCGCCCGCGGGCCAGGTTGACGGCTCGGGCGCTGGGCACGTAGCCCAGTTCGTCGATGACCGCCCGGACCCGCGCGGCGGTAGTCTCGTCCAGCTCACCCTTGCCGTTGAGGACCCGGGACACGGTGGTCTTGCTGACCTTGGCCCGGGCCGCCACGTCGGCGATGGTGATGGCCACGCTCGCTCCTCGATGTTGCCAGTGGTGTTGCCTGTGCGTTTCGGAACCGGTTTCGGTACCGGTTCCGGCAGTCAACCCCAGTGAGGGCGGTCACGTCAACGTGCCGAGCGACCTATTTCGATTTCAAGACGGTAACCGCGCTGTTGAATCCGCATTTATCGCCAGGTTCGGGAGAATGACCCCGAGTGGGGCGTCGATCACCAGATCGGCATAGGGCTCCCCACGGGTGACGCCCCGGTTCACGATCGCCACCCGGATCCCGTCCCGGACCGCGCGCAACACGAACCGGCGACCCGACATGACGGTCAGCGACGACCCCAGGATGAGCAGCGTGCGGGCCCGCTGGAGCAGCCCGAACGCGCCCGCCACCCGGTCCGCCGGGACGGTCTCGCCGAAATAGACCACGTCCGGCTTCAGCACCCCGCCGCAGGCCCGGCAGTCCACCACCCGGAACCCGGCCGCCTCGGCGTCGTCCAGTTCCACGTCCCCGTCCGGGTTGACCGTGGTCGCCACCGCCGCGAACCCCGGATTGGCCGCGGTGAGCCGCTCCTCCAGCTCGTGCCGGCCGGACAGCGCGCCACAGTCCAGACAGACGATCCGGGACAGGTTGCCGTGCAGCTCGATCACGTCCCGGGCGCCGGCCGCCTGGTGCAGGCCGTCCACGTTCTGCGTGATCACCCCGTCGACCAGGCCGCTCTCCTGGAGCCGGGCCACCGCCCGGTGGCCGTCGTTGGGGTGCGCGCCACCGATCGTCCGCCAGCCGAGATGGCTGCGCGCCCAGTAGCGCCGCCGGGCCACCGGATCACCGGTGAACGTCTGATAGGTCATCGGGGTGGAGCGGCGGGCCGAACCGGACGGGCCCCGGTAGTCCGGGATCCCCGAGTCGGTGGACAGGCCGGCGCCGCTGAGCACCACCACACCGCCCTCGGCCACCAGCGCGTCCAGCCGCGCCACCTGCTCCACCACCTGAAGGTCCATGACACACATGGTCCCTCGCGCGGGTGACGGATCGAGAACCCCGTACGGGTGGCCGTCGCGACTTCCGCCGGTGCGGGACCACCCGGCTGCGAGTAGCTTGACTCGGAGGTGCTCCATGGAACCCGTCCTACGAACCATTCTCGGAGCGGTGCCGCAGGCCACCGCGTTCTGGCTGATGATTCCGCTCGCCCTGGCCGTCGCGGTCGCCGTGGCGGCGCTGCCCCGCGGCGTGCGGTCCCCGGCCGTCCCGGTCCCCGACGACAACCGGTTCGCCGCCGTCCTGGAGGCGGCCGCCGCCGAGGCCGCCGAGACCGCCCAGCGCCGCCGCACCGAGTGGCTGGCCGCCCAGACCGCCGTCGACGATGCCTGGCAGGCGTACGAGGAGGCCTCCGACGCGGCCCGCCGGATCGCCGCCGCCACCGCCTTCCCGCTGATGAGCCGCCGCCGCAAGCCGGGCGAGAACGTCCACCGCCAGCGCTACCTGCACCGCGTCGCCACCGAGCTGTGCCGCTCCCGGCAACTGTCGATCGCCCAGCTCAACGACGTCTTCGCGCACCGCGGCTGGAACCCGCGACTGCACCCCGTCCAACAGGAGCCGATCCTGCGCAACGCGGTCCGGGCGCACCGCCTCGAGGCGTACCGGAAAGCCGTCGAGCGGGAGCGGGCCGCCTGGCGCGGAGCCGAGGCCGCCGCCGAGACACTGCGCGCCCTGCGTGCCGACGCGGCCGCCGCCCGGCTGGCCGGCCCCGCCGCCGAAACCGCCGAACGGCACTGGTGGACCGAGCAGTGGACACCGGCGGAACTCCCCGCCACCGCCTGAAGTCCACCTCCGAGCCGCACACCGTTCCCAGCGGACTGTGACGACCGCCCGGTAACCTGGCCGGGCGGGACGGCGGTACAGACGCGGCAAGGAGGCGATGGTGACGATTACTCCCGCAGGTGGTTCCTCGCCTGTGGTCCGGATTCACCGGGCCGCACTGATCGAGGACGCCGTGCACGAGATCGTCGAGCGCCGTCTGCGCGGTCGCGGCTGGAAGCCGTACATCACCGCGTACACCGGTTACGGCGCTCCCGGCTGGGCCCGGGTGATGGCCCGGGTGCTGCTCAGCCGCCCCGGACCGGTCCGCCGCAAGCGGGAGAAGATCCGCGGCTGGCGCAGCTTCACCACCACCCCGGTCAGCAGCGCCCTGGTCCGCATCGAGGTCGGGGGTACGGTCACCGAGGCGCGCACCGACCGCAGCGGCTACCTCGACTGCATGGTCAAGGGCGACCTCGACCCGGGCTGGGGCAGCGCGAAACTCTCCACCGAGGGCACCACGCCGGTCGACGCGCCGATCCGCGTGATCGACCCCACAGTCAAGTTCGGTGTGATCTCCGACATCGACGACACGGTGATGGTGACCACACTGCCCCGGCCGTTGCTCGCCGCGTGGAACACGTTCGTCCTCGACGAGCACGCCCGCGCCGCCGTCCCCGGCATGGCGGTGCTCTACGAGCGGATGGTCAACGCCAACCCCGGCACCCCGGTGGTCTACCTCTCCACCGGCGCGTGGAACGTGGCGCCCACCCTCACCCGCTTCCTCAGCCGCCACCTCTACCCGGCCGGCCCCATCCTGCTCACCGACTGGGGCCCCACCCCGGACCGCTGGTTCCGCAGCGGCCAAGAGCACAAACGCAAGTCGCTGCGCCGCCTCGCCGCCGAGTTCCCGGACGTGAAATGGCTGCTCATCGGCGACGACGGGCAGCACGACCAGGAGATCTACTCCGAGTTCGCCCGGGAACACCCGGACAACGTGGCCGCCGTCGCGATCCGCCGGCTCTCCCCGACCCAGGCCGTGCTGGCCGGCGCCATCCCCGGCCCGTCCGACACCGCCGAGGTCGTGCCCTCCGGCGGCAAGACCTGGTTCTCCGCGCCGGACGGCGCCGGCCTGTGGACGCTGCTGCGCGACACGGACCTGGTCTCCTAAGGTTTGTCCACCTCCGGCCTGGTGGTCGCCTCGGCGACGCGCGCGTGCAGCCGGCTCCGGATCTCGTCCGGAGTGTAGGCACGACGTCTGCGCTCCGCCCGGGCGATCACCACCCCGGTCGCCGCCACTCCCGCCAGCCCCGCCAGTCCCGCTACCTTCCACCACCGCATCAGCCGAGAATAGACACCGTGGTTGCCGAACTCAGCCTCGACGAGGCCATCGACCTGACCCGTACCGGTGACATCTGGATCTTCCGGGGCCGATCCGGCCCCGACCGGGCCATCCAGACCCTCACCAACAGCCCGGTGAACCACGTCGGCATGTCCCTGGTGATCGACGACATGCCGCCGTTGATGTGGCACGCCGAGCTGGGCCGATCCCTTCCGGACATGTGGTCCGGCAGCTTCCAGCGCGGCGTCCAGCTGCACGACCTGCGCGACGCGGTCACCGTCTGGGCCCGCCGGTACGGTCAGCGCGGCTGGCTGCGGCAGCTCGACCCGGGCGTCACCCGCGCCATGGAGGACAAGGCGCTCAAGACCGTGGCCCGCCTGGACGGCACGCCGTTCCCGTCCACCTCCCAGCTCGCCTTCCGCTGGCTCCGCGGCCGGGTGCCGCAGATCCGTCTGCCCTGGAAGGACGGCGAAGTCAGCGACGCCACCCTGGAGAAGGCGTACTGCGCCGAAGTCGTCGCGGTCACCTATGAGGACATGGGCCTGCTGCCGCGCGGCCGCAAGGCCAACTGGTACGACCCGGGCCGATTCTGGAGCGGCGACGAACTCGAACTGTGCCCCGGATTCACCCTCGGGGAGGAAATCACGGTCCGCGTGCCCGAAGCCTGACCGGGCGGCTAGCGCCGCACGGTCCGGCCCGGGCGGCTGACGCCGCTCGGGCCACTGTGGTCCCGGCGGCTGACAACCCTCAGGCCACTCTGGTCCGGGCGGCTGACATCGCTCGGGTCGCTGTGGTCCGGGTGGCTGACAACCCTCAGGCCACTCTGGTCCGGGCGGCTGACAACGCTCGGGTCGCTGTGGTCCGGGCGGCTGACAACCCTCAGGCCACTCTGGTCCGGGCGGTCGACGCCGCTCGGGTCGCTGTGGTCCGGATGGCTGACAACGCTCGGGTCACTGCGGTCCGGGTGGAGAATGGGCCGCATGAGCGAGCTTGCGGCCGCGGGCCCGCCCGGATGAGCCGCCTGGTCGCCCGGGTGACCGAGGTCGTCGCCCTGGACCGGCTGCGCGCCGCGGCCGCGGCCGGCTCGGGCGCCGTCGTGCTGATCACCGGCGAGGCCGGCATCGGCAAGACGGCGGTCGTCGAGGAGTTCTCCGCCCGGGCGACGGCCGCCGGGGCCACCGTGCTGACCGGCCGCGCCGACCCGGGCGAGGGGGCACCCGCGTTCTGGCCGTGGTCGCGCCTGCTCGACCGCGGCTCGCCCGACCGTGGCTTGCCCGACCGTGGCCTGCCCGACCATGGCCCGCTTGACGGTGGCCCGCTTGACGGTGGCCCGCTTAACGGTGGCCCGCTTGACGGTGGCCCGCTTGACGGTGGCCCGCTTGACGGTGGCCCGCTTGACGGTGGCTTGCCTGACGGCGGTTCGCCCGACCGTGGCCTGCTTGACGGCGGCTTGGTCGATCGCGGCTTGCCCGACCGTGGCCTGCTTGACCACGGCTCGCTTGGTCGCGGCCTGCCCGGCCTCGGCTCCTTTCCGGCGGCGGGCGGCGAACCCGGTGAGCCACCGGCGACCGTGCGGTTCCGGGTCATCCACGCCACCGTCCAGCTCCTGCGGGCCGCGGCGGCCTCCACCGACGGCGGCCTGGTCCTCGTCCTGGAGGACCTGCACTGGGCCGATCCCGCCTCACTCGCCCTGCTCGCCGCCCTGGCCCGGGACGTGGCCGGCGCTCCGATCCTGGTCGTCGTCACCGCCCGCGCGCTCGACATCGATCTCCCCGGCGCCGAGGTCCTCACCCTCGGACCGTGGAACCAGGCGGCCGTCACCGACTACCTGACCCAGCACACCGACGGGCCGGTACACCCTTCCTGGCCACCGGTGGTGCACCGGCTCGGTGGCGGAAACCCGCTCTACACCCGCGAACTGGCCCGCCTGCTCGACGGCCGCCTCCGCCGCCCGGCCACCGCCGTCGACCCACCCGACGGCCTGCTCCGCCTGGCCGGCCGCCGGACCGCCACCCTCACCCCGGCCTGCCGCCACCTCCTCGGCCTTGCCGCCGCACTGGGCCCGGAGATCGACGTCCCCCTGCTAGCCCGGATCACGGCCGCCTCGCCGGGGGCGGCCTCCTCGCCAGCGGTTTCCTCGCCCGTCGCTTCTTCGCCCGTCGCTTCTTCGCCCGTCGCTTCTTCGCCCGTCGCTTCTTCGCCAGCGGCTTCTTGGCCAGCCGCTCCTTCGTCAGCGGCTTCTTCGGCGGTGGCTTCTTCGCCGGTCGTTTCTTCGCCGGTCGTTTCTTCACCGGTCGTTTCTTCGTCGGCCGCTTCTTCGTCGAAGGCCTCTTCGTCGGCTGCTTCGGCCGGCATCGAGACCGCTGGCATCGAGCCGCTTCTCGCCGAGGCGATCGAGGCCGGAGTGCTGGCCGAGGACCGGCTGGCGCCGGCCCGCCTCAGGTTCACCCACGAGCTGCTCCGCGAAGCCCGCTACGCCGAGCTGTCCCGGACCGAGCGGATCACCGCACACCGCCGGATCGCCGAAGCTCTGCACGGCTCCGGCGCCGACCCCGCCGAGACGGCCCGGCACCGGATCCGCTGCGCGGTCGACGACGAATCCCGCCAGGCCGCCCGGGACGCCTGCGAGGCGGCGGCCCGCGAGGCCGGCCGCCGACTCGACCATCACGCCGCGGCCACCTGGCTCGGACAGGCTCTCGACCTCTTCCCGGCCGACCCCGAACTGCGCCTGAACCGGGCCCGCGCCGCCAGCCGCGACGGCCTGCTCGCGCTCGCCGTCGCGGACTGCGCCGCCGTACTCGATCTGGCTGAGGCCGAGAACCGTCCCGGCCTGGCCACCGCGGCCGCCCTGGTCGTCCGCGGCTACGGCGGCCAGGTCGCCCCGGCCCTCGCCCGCCTCTGCGAACGAGCCTTGACCCTGTCCAACGCCGAAGCCGATCGACCGCCGGCCGTGCCCGGTCTCGAAGCTGGTCGGCCGTCGTCCGTGTCTGGTCTCGAAGCTGGTCGGCCGTCGTCCGTGTCTGGTCTCGAAGCTGGTCGGCCGTCGTCCGTGTCTGGTCTCGAAGCTGGTCGGCCGTCGTCCGTGTCCGGCCTCGAAGCTGGTCGGCCGTCGTCCGTGTCCGGCCTCGAAGCCGATCGGCCGTCGTCCGTGTCCGGTCCCGAGGCTGATCGGGCGCTGGCCGATTTCGGGTCCGATGGCGATCGGGTGCCAGCCGTGCCCGGCGCCGAAGGTGGTCAGGCGGAGCGCGCCGAGCTGCTGGCCCACTACGCGTGCCTGCTGGTGGAGACTGGGAACCACGCCCGCGCCGAGGACTTCAGCCGGCAGGCGATGGCCCTGGCCGAGCGAACCGGCGACCCCCGCGCGATGGCCGCCGCCGTACACGCCCGCCACGAGGTGCTGGACCCGTTCGCCGACACCGGCGAGGTCCTTGACCTGGCTGGGCGCAGCTGCCGCCTGGCCACCGCCTCCGGCCGGGTGGACGCCGAACTCTGGGGCCGACTCTGGCGGCTCGACGCCCTGCTGACGCTCGGTGACCTGCCCGCCTACGACGTGGAGGTCACCGGCCTGGCCGATCTCGCGGACCGGATCGGCTGGCCGGTCGCCCGCTGGCACCTGCTGCGGGCCCGCGCCGCCCGCCTGCTGCTCAGCGGCCGGATCAAGGCGGCCCGGGAGACGGCGGACGAGGCGTTCGCCCTGGCCGGGACGTTCGAGGAGCAGCCCGCCCGGGAACTGCACTCGGCCTTCCTCACCTGCCTGGCCCCGTTCACCGGCGAGCCGCCACCGTGGCCGGCCGATCTGCCCGGTGCGATCGCCGACTTCGGCGCCGAACCGATCGTCGCCGCGAATCTCGCCCGCCTGTCGATCCAGGCCGGCGACCAGTTGGCCGGAATCGAGTGTGCCCGCCGTCTTCGCGCCATGCTCCCGGATCTGCCCCGGGACGGCCGTCACACCTTCGTGGCGCTCAGCGCCGGGGAGCTGGCGGCCTGGCTGGGCGACACCGATCTCACCGCCACCGCGTACGCCCTGGCGCTGCCCCGGGCGAACCGGTTCCTCAACGCGATGACCGCCTGCTATGGCGCGATCGCCCGCCCGCTCGGCCTGATGGCCACCGCCCTCGGCGACCGGGAGGCGGCGGCCCGGCACTTCACCGACGCGATCGCCCGGGAGGAACGCTGCGGTGCCGCGCCTTTCGCCGCGCAGTCCTTGTTGGGGTACGCCGTGAGCGTTCACGATGCCGATCCGCGCCTCGCCCGTACCCTGGCCGGTCGGGCTCTCGCCATCGCCCGCCGTCTCGCCCTGCCCGCCCTGGCCGCCGCAGCGGCCGAACTGACCCGTGACGAGTTGACCGCCCGGGAACGGGAAATCGCCACCCTGGCCGCCGAGGGCCTGCCGAACCGCCGGATCGCCGACCGCCTGCACATCTCCGAGCGGACCGTGGAGACGCACGTCCGCAACACCCTGGCCAAATTGGGCGTCACCAACCGCACCCAGCTCGCCGCGCGCCTGCGCCCCGGCGCCGGAACTCAGTACTGACACTGAGGCGCCCGCGCCCGGCCCGCGACAGCCTGTTCCCATGACGACGAATCAGCTCACCGGCATCCGTCCCGGCACCTACCTCCTCGACCCGGCCCGCTCGTCCTGCCGGATCACCGCCACCCACGTGTTCGGCCTGCGGCCGGTGACCGGAACGATGACCCTCACCGGCGGCACCGTCACGGTGGCCGCCGACCCGGAACGCTCGATCGCCTCCGCCGAGCTGGACGCGGCCAGCTTCCTCACCGACGACCCACGCCGTGACCGGGACGTCCGGGGCCGCCGATTTCTGGACACCGCGAACCATCCGGAGATCGGCTTCCGCAGCACCGGCCTGCACCCGGATCCGGAGGGCTGGCGGATGACCGGCGTGCTGGCGGTGCGCGGCGGCTACTGCGACGTAACCGTGAACGTGCGCCCGGCCGTCCCGGTCGGCGACGGCTACCGCCTCACGGCCGCTTGCGTGGTCGACCGCGTCGCGGCCGGAGTCACCGCCGGCCGCGCCCTGATCGCCCGCCACATCCGCATCGAACTCGACCTGTGCGCCATCCGCCTCCCGGCCCCCTCCACCTGATCCCACCAAACTCTCCAGCTGGCCGTGGGAGCTGCTTGAACGGCGCCGAGACAACCCGCACAGCCAGCCGAAAAGATCCAGCTGGCCGTGGGAGCCGCTCAAACGGCGCCGAGACAACCCGCACAGCCAGCCGAAAAGATCCAGCTGGCCTTGGGAGCCGCTCAAACGGCGCCAAGACAGCCCCCACAGCCAGCCGAAAGATCCAGCTTGCCGTGAGGGCTGTTGAGCGGCATTGAGCCAGCTCTGGGAGCGAGCCGGGAAGATCCGGGTGGTTGTGCGGGCTGTTGAGCGGCGTTCATACACCTCTGGCGGCCAGCCGGGAGAATCCAGCTGGCCGCCAGAGGTGTTTGGCGGGTGTTGGGGCAGCTCTGGGGCCAGCCGGAAAGTTGCGGCTGGTGGGGGGGGGTGTCCCTATGGTTTCTGTCAAGCGGCGAGGGCGAGTCTTTCTGCCGGTTTGTGCTGGTACGGCGTATGCGTGCGGAGCATGGCGTGCAGGACGTCGACCCGGCGGCGGGCGAGGCAGATGA
>NZ_JAGFNS010000062.1 GCF_017592555.1 Actinoplanes flavus
TCGGCCAGCATGATCACCCTGGCGATGATCGACAACCTCGCCAAACGCCTCACCGCCGAAACCACCCCAACCTGGCGAGACGACTAAACCCTCATAACTCACAAACTACGTGAATCAGACGTCCTCTCAGAACGGCCCGGCCACAGCGCGGGACCCAGCTGGACGTGAGAGCTGCTTCAAGACGCTTGAGACAACATCCCAGAACCAGCCGGGCCGCGGCCGCGACAGGGCGGGACCGGAGGGCTGTTTGGGACGGGCGGGACAGTGCTTGGGGAGCTGGACCACCGATCTGAGCCCGGCGGGCGCGGCACGGGCTCGGCCCGGCAGCTGGCTCGCGGGGAGTTGCGGAACGGGGGTGCTGTGGTTGGGGGCGGCTTACCGCGTACCGGAGATGGGGTTGAGGGTTGGGCGTGAGCGGAGCCGGCGGCTGGAGTCAGGCGGGCTGGGTCTCGGACCGGTCGGATGGTCGGGCCGTCAGGTGGGCGCGGGCCGCCTGCACCAGGGCCTCCGGGTCGTCGGCGTGGAAGCGGACGGTGGTCGCCGGCCGGCCCTTGGCCTTGCGGACCGGGAGCACCATCGGGCCGGTCAAGCGCACGTCGATGCTGGTCTGGCTGGCCATGCCGAGGGAGAGGACGCCGTCCTCCAGCTGGATCTGACCGCCTGGCGGCATCGAACGGCGGCGCACCTCGATCGACTCGATCGACTCCCACGCGATCGGGACGTCCATGGTGATGCCGTTGCGGATGCGCAGGCCGGCCGGGCCGACCAGATGCGGATGGACGACCATGGTGGCGGCCAGGCCGATCATCCAGAACAGCCCGTAGACGCCCAGCGCCAGCACGGTCACCCGGACCGGCTCCCACGGGATCATCAGGTCGAGGATCGGGATCTCGATGAACGACACCACGATGAACGCGCCCAGGATCATCTTGACCGCGCCCACGTAGGCGAACCGCTCGGTGCCCGGCTCGACCGGGATCGGCCGGCGGAGGATCCACCGGAACAGCGCCGCCCACAGCCGCAGCTCGTAGACCACCACGAACCGCGCGAGTTCCCATACCTTCGTCACGCGACAACGGTAGTTCGCGATGCACTCGTATTGCAATGGCCGAACGGACATCCCCCGACGAGGACGACCGGCCGGCGCCACGCGGGCGCCGGCCGGTCGCCGGTACGTTCAGCTGATCAGAGCGCCGGGTAGGCGTTCGCCATGAGCTGGGAGAACTGCGCCGGGAACCAGGCTCCGGAGATCGGGGCGTTGGCCAGCGCGCCGGACAGGTTGTTGCCGTTGCGGGCGTTACCGGTGTAGGTCGGGTCACACATCCGGTCGAAGCCCTTGCCCTCGTCGTTCTCGATGAGGGTGCTGGAGCCGTCCGACTCACCCGGCGGCTTCACCCAGACGTAGGCGTCGATACCGGTGGCCGGAGCCGCGGTGGGACGCTCGCCGAGGCCGGCGCCGGACTGGTTGCACCAGTTGCCGGCGTGGATCCGGCGGTCGATGCGGGACTCGTTGACGTAGGTGTCGACGACCGTCGAGGTGCTCGCCGCGGTGGGCCGGGCCGAGCCGCCCCAGCCGTTGCGGGAGGTGTCGATCAGCATGCCGATGCCCGAGTCGAAGCCGACCGAGACCAGCTTGGTACGGAACGCCTGGGCGAAGGTCAGCTCGTCGGTGTACTGGTTCCAGTCCACCCACTTCGACTGCCGGACGCTCTGGCCACCGACCGTGGTGGTGGGCTGCACGAACGGCTCACGCAGGGCCGAGTAGTTGGCCGTGTTGGTGATGAAGCCGTGCACGTTCTTCACGTTGCCGGACGCCTGGGCGGCCTGCAGCATGATGTCGGCGGTCGGGCCGAAGTTCGAGTCCCAGCCGATCCAGCCGTGGTGGGCGGCGTCCACGTAGTTGTAGACGTTGCCGATCGCGCCGAGCTTGTTCAGGGCGTAACCGACACCCTGCACGTACCCGCCGTTGGCCTTCATCGTGTCGCACATCGCCGTGCCGCCGGCCTGGCCGGAGGTGTTGGTGATGAGGTTCGGCAGCGAGTCGATCTCGATGACGTTGATGATCCGCAGGTTCTTGTACTTCGCGTCGCTCTGGATCGCGGCGATCGGGTCGATGTACTCGGCCTTGTACCGCGGCAGGTCGTTCGGGCCCAGCTCACCGTTGGAGGCGAGGGCCGCGCAGTCCCGGCCGGGCAGGTTGTAGACCACGAACTGGATGTAGCCGGCGCCCTGCGCGAGAGCCGCGTCCAGGTGGTCACGCACGCCCATCGAGCCGTTGGAGCTGCTGCCGTCGGTGCCCTCGATGGCGGCGATCCGGTCGATCCAGACGGCGGTCGGGTTGTTGGAGACCCGGCTGCCGCCGGACACCGACTCGGCCTTCGCCTTCCACTCCGGGTTCACGTAGCCCTTGGCCCCGGCGTACGGGTTGTCGACCTTGGTGGTCGGCGACGTCGAGGTCGACGGGGACACCGAGGTCGACGGCGAGGTCGAGGTCGACGGGGACGTCGAGGTGGACGGCGAGGTGGACGGGCCGCCGGTCGAGCCGGTGCAGACCGTGCCGTTCAGCGTGAAGGACGCGGGCGCCGTGTTCGAACCCGACCAGCTGCCGTTGAAGCCGAAGTTGGCCGTGCCGTTGGTGGGCAGCGAGGCCGCCCACGACGGGTTGGTGGCCGTGACGTTCTGCCCGGACTGGGTGACCGTGGCGCTCCACGCCTGGGTGACCGTCTGGCTCCCGGGCCAGGTCCACTTCAGGTTCCAGCCGCCGCTGATCGGGTCGCCGAGGTTGGTGACCGTGACGTTGCCGGTGAATCCTGTGTTCCACTGGTTGACCGAGTAATCGACGCGACAGCCGGCCGCGGCGCTGGCGCTGGTCGCCACGGCGACGGCGCCGGAAGCGGCGACGACGCCCACGGCGGCAGCCGCCGTGAAGGCCCTGGCACGGGTGGGGATGGGTCTCATGAGGACTCCTCGAGACGGGGACGGCGCGGGAGCGCGCCGGGGAACGGTCGACCGACACATCGGTGGGGATCGTTGGCCGATGTCGACAGCATTCCATGGGAGCGCTCCCAGCGCAATCACTCCGAAACAGTCGGGCAATCGCGATTTCATGGCGCAACAAGATCCCTGCTCGCGGGCATAGTCAGGTGTGACGATCCAGCGCGAGACCCTCGGGCAGAGCGGCGACCCGGACGACTTCGAAGCCGTGTTCGACCGCTACTCCCGGGCGGTCTACAACCACGCCTTCCGCCTCACCGGCTCCTGGTCGGTCGCGGAGGACGTGACCCAGTCGGTCTTCCTGACCGCCTGGCGGCGGCGGGCCGAGGTCCGGCTGATCGACGGCTCACCGCTGCCATGGCTGCTCGTCACGGCGAGTCACCACGCCCGTTCCGAGCAGCGCGCTCTCACCCGGTGGCGCAACCGCCTGTTCCGGGCGCCGGCCGACGAGATCCTCCCCGATCCGGCCGACGACGTGGCCGGGCGCCTCGACGACGAGCGCCGGATGCGGGAGGTGCTCGCCGCCGTGCGCGGGCTGCCTCGCGCCGAGCGGGAGGCGGTCGCGCTCTGCCTCTGGTCCGGGGTGCCGTATTCCGAGGCGGCGGCGGTTCTGGGGGTCGCCGAGTCGACCGTCCGCAGCCGGGTGAGCCGGGCCCGTGCCCGGCTGTCACGTCAACTGGCCGCCGATCCCGGCCCACCCGGGTCGATCGTCCGGCGCCGAGAGGACGGCGGCGCCGCCACGGCGTCCCCGGAGGGTCCCGGGTCGCCGGCATCACCGACGGCGGTGACGTCACCCACGGTCATCACCGGCATCAGTTCGGGCGATCTCCAGCCGTCCGCGGACGGCACCGCCACGCCGCTGATACCCGCCGGCACGCACCTCACATCCGCGGGAACGCACTCTCAGGAGGAGTCATGATCACCAAGCTGGATCCACCCGCCGAGCGTGATCTGCCGGCCGCCGGGGCGGCCCGGATGCGGGTCCGCCTTCGGTTCGAGATGCACGGGCCGGCTCTCGCCCGGCGGCGGCGGACCGGTCGGCTGGCCCTGGCCGGGGTGGCCACGCTGGCCGCCGCCGCGGCGGTGGCGACCCCGGTGATCCGCGACGGGGACCCGCCCACCACGATCGCGATGGGGCCGGGCGAGCTGACCTCGTCGCTGACCGCCACCGCGAAGGCGTGCCTGCACGGCTATCCCGACGGTGCCCTGTTCGAGGGGACGCCCCGGTTCCCCGTCACGGTCGGGGACCTGAGCGTCGCCGTGCGACACCGCGGCCGGACCGGCGCGCTCTTCCTCACCGATCAGGGCTATGTCGCGTGCAGCCGGGAGGCCGAGCCGGGCCGGGAGGACAGCGGCGCCTTCCACATCGAGTTGTGGAACGGCACCCGGGACTGGCTGCCCGGCCCGGTCCAGGTCCTCAGCCGCAGTTCGTCGGAGGCCGAGGCCGGCTGGGTGATCGCGGCCGGGCGGATCAGCGACCGGGTCAGCCGGCTCACCCTGGAGCACGGCAACGGGGCGACGACCGCGGCGCGGTTGTCCGGCGGCACGTTCGGTCTGCTCACGAGGACCGACGACGTCCAGCCGACGGCCGAGCTGGTGGCCTACGACAGGAGCGGTCAGGAGGTGTGGCGGGAGCGGTTCTTCAAGCCGCTGCTCGGATGGGATCAGTGCTACACGGCCCCGGACGGCCGGGTGGTCTACGAGAACCGGTGGCACCGGGAAAAGGACGCGGAACCGGGTCGTGCCGCCGTCGGCGACAGCGAGGGCTCCTGCCGGCCGGCCGAGGCGTGGGCGCCCTGATCCCACGGCACCGTGCGAGGTGCCCTCGCGGGCCATCGCCGCGCCTCCGGCGGCGAGCCGGGCCGGTCGGGAGCCAGGCGGTGGACGCTCCAGGTGAGGGCCATTACGCGGTACGCGGTGCGCGTGACCGCGGGACGGCCGGATCCGGGTACCGGGTCGCACCCGATTTGCGACCCGGCACACGTCTCCGGTGGCTCAACCCCGGGCTGCCGGTGCCGACCACTAGGGCCATGAGCGTGGGCAGCGAGTTGCACACCGCCGGTCCCGAGGTGGAGGGGCCCGGTGAGGCGGTCATGACACCGGATCGGCAGACGCTTCTGCTGGCCGAACTGGTGGGGTTCATGACCAGGGACACCCCATCGGTGCAGCATGTCCTGGATCTGACGACGCCCCATCTGCGGGACATCGCCGGCCTGACCGCGGCCACCGTCTTCGAGCTGGACTCGGAGACCGGCATGATGACCGTGAGCGCGCGGGTCGGCGAGCCTGGACGCCGTGACCAGATGGTGGCCGGCAAGGTGTTCCGCACCCCGGCCGGCGGCAAGCCGGTGATCAACGGCGAGCAGATGGCGATCCGTCTGCGCATCGGCGGGCAGACCGTCGGCGTACTGCTGCTGACCGGCTCCGCCTTGGAAAAGCTCCAGCTGGACACCATCGCGACGATGTCGCTGCACTTCGCGACCACCCTGCAGGGGCTGGCCGCGGAGAAGCAGCGGCAGTTCGTGGCGCACAGCAGTGCCACCATCCGGGAGCTGTTCGAGCACGGCATGTCGGCCGGCAACGTGGAGACCGCCGCCGAGCTGCTGGCCCGCTCGTTCGCGACCGCGTTCCGCACCGAGCACGCGGCGATGCACCTGATCGACGGCGAGGGCCGGATCCGGTACGTGCACGGTGTCGGCTTTCCCGCCGAGGTGCACCAAGCGCTCAGCACCAACCTGCTCGGCCGGCCGGCCACCGAGTCGCCGGTATGGTGCAACAGCGCCGAGAAGGGTGAGCCGATGCTGGTCAGCGACGCCGGCACGGCCAAGGTCCGGTCCGGCGGGCTCACCCAGACCATCGGGTTCCGCTCGTTCATCGCGATGCCTCTGCTGTCCGCCCAGGGCCCGGTCGGCATCGTGATGTGCGGTGACTCCAGCGGCACCCGGGACTGGACCGCCCAGGACCGGATCCTGGCCGAGCAGCTCGCCGTCGAGGGCACGCTGATCATGGACAGCGCCCGGATGCGGCAGGCCGCCGAACTCCACATGAACGAGCTGACCCAGCAGGCTTTCCACGACTCGCTGACCGGGCTGCCCAACCGCAAGCAGCTGCTGGACCGGGCCGAGACGGCGGTCGAGATCGCCTCCGCCACCGGCACGCGGGTCGGCCTGCTGCTGCTCGACCTGAACGGGTTCAAGCAGGTCAACGACACCGTCGGGCACCACGCCGGCGACGTGCTGCTGCAACTGGTGGCGAAGCGCCTGCAGGGCGTCGTGCGGCGGCCGGACCTGGTGGCCCGGCTCGGCGGCGACGAGTTCTCGGTGCTGCTCGTGGGCAACCCGGACGAGAACGCCGCGATCACGGTGGGCGAGCGGATCTGCGAGCGGCTCCGGGAGCCGTTCGACATCGAGGGCGAGCCGGTTCGGATCGGGGCGAGCGTCGGTGTGGCGCTCTTCCCGGACCACGCCACCGAGTTCGCGGCCATGATGCGCGAGGCGGATTCGTACATGTATCAGGCGAAGCGAGGCGGTGGAGGAGTACGCCTGGTCGGCTCCTGACCGTCATGTCGGCAAACCGGCGCGCGGTTCCGCCCGTACTGGTAGTTTTCGTGCTGAAACATCACGAAACTACCCCACGGGGAGGATCAAACGTGGGCAATACCCGTTTGCTCGCGGCCGGCGGCGCGCTGGCCGCCACGCTGGCCGTCGCGGCACCCGTCGTGACACCGAACCGGGCGGGCGCCCTCCCGGCGCCGGCGCGCGGGCCGGCGAGCGGCATGGAGTTCTCCGCCCCGCACGGCGAGGTGGAGGCGGGCACCCCGATCGTCCTCAGCGGCCGCGCCGGGTACCTGGACCGGGCGACCGGCAACGGAGGAAGGGTGGACATCTTCTTCCGCAAGGGGCAGACCGCGCCGAAGGTGTTCCTGGGCTCGGCCGCGGCCGGCAGCTCGGGTAGATTCCGCTTCCCGACACGGGCCAACGCGACCGGCGAGTACGTGGCCCACTACCGGCACCAAAAGCTGGCGATCACCGCGGACGCCACCGACTTCCTGGCCGTCTTCACGAGCCGTGCGGTGGACCGGAGGCTCTTCTCCTGGACCGCCACCAACCTGTCCTGCCTGCCCACCTGCAAGGCCGTCGGCCCGGATCAGCAGATCGGCGCGGGCCCGGTGAAGGTGAAGCTGGAGCGGAAGTGCCGGCAGCCGAAGTCGGGTGGCCGGATCGGCTTCACGGCCGACCAGAAGAACGCCTACCGGGCCGGTGACCTGGGCTGGCGCGACTTCCCGAAGGGCGACGGGCCGACCGAGTTCGAGCTGAAGCCGGCCGCCACGAAGGGTCACTTCTACCTCGAGTGGACCAGCGCCACCCCGCCGGAGGGCCAGCTCTCCTCCTGCGACATCTCCTTCGCCGTCTCGCAGAGGACCACGGAGAAGGAATACGTCTGACGGATCCCCTGGAGGGGCGGCCCGACGCCTCCTCCGAAAGGGGATCCTGAAAGACGTAAAGATCTCCGGCGAGCACCAATCGCATACCAACGCCCGTGTGGGCGCACCTAGACTTCGGTCCCATGCTCACCATGCAGGATGCGCTCGCCCGGCTGACCACCTACTGGACGGATCAGGGCTGCCTGGTCGTCCAGCCGATGAACACCGAGGTCGGCGCCGGCACGCTCAACCCGGCCACCTTCCTGCGGGTGCTCGGGCCGGAGCCGTGGCGGGTCGTCTACACCGAGCCGTCGGTGCGGCCGGACGACTCCCGTTACGGCGAGAACCCGAACCGGCTCCAGACGCACACCCAGCTCCAGGTCATCCTCAAGCCGGACCCGGGCAACCCGCAGGAGCTCTACCTCGGCAGCCTGGCCGCGCTCGGCATCGACGTGGCCGCCCACGACGTCCGTTTCGTCGAGGACAACTGGGCCTCCCCCGCGCTCGGCGCCTGGGGGCTCGGCTGGGAGGTCTGGCTGGACGGGCTGGAGATCACCCAGTTCACCTACTTCCAGCAGGCCGGCGGCCTGAACCTCGATCCGGTGAGCGTGGAGATCACCTACGGCATCGAGCGGATCATCATGGCGCTCCAGGACAAGACCCACTTCAAGGAGATCGAATACTCCCCCGGGGTCAGTTACGGCGAGGTCTTCGGCCAATCCGAGTACGAGATGTCGCGCTACTACCTCGACGACGCCGACATCGAGGCGAACCGGCGGCTGCTGGAGATCTACGCCGCCGAGGCGCAGCGCATGATCGACGCCGGCCTGCCCGTCCCGGCCCACTCCTACGTGCTGAAGTGCTCGCAGGCCTTCAACGTCCTGGATGCCCGGGGCGCCGTCTCCACGGCCGAGCGGGCCGCCGAATTCGGCCGGATGCGGCGGCTCGCCGGAGAGGTCGCCAAGCTCTGGGTGGAGCGCCGCACCGAACTGGAACTGCCGCTCGGCACCGTCGCCCCGCTCGCCCCGGCCCGGCCGGCCGCCGCCGTGCAGACCGGCGACACCGCACGCACGCTGGTCTTCGAGATCGGCACCGAGGAACTGCCGCCCGCCGAGCTGCGCTCCGCGCGCGAACAGGTACGGCGGCTGCTCACCGAGGGTCTGGCGGCCACCCGGCTGGCCCACGGCGACGTGCGGGTCTTCGGGACGCCGCGCCGGCTCATCGCCGTCGCCACAGCGGTCGCGGCCCGCGAAGAGGATCACGTGCGCACGGTCAAGGGCCCCAAGGTCCAGGCCGCCTACGCCGGGGACGGCACCGCCACGAAGGCGCTGGAGGGCTTCGCCCGCGGACAGGGCGTCACCCTCGCCGACGTCGAAACCGAGGAGGTCGGCGGCGTACCCCATGTGGTGGTGAGAAAGCACGAGGCCGGGCGCGCGGCACCCGAGGTGCTCGCCGCCGTGCTCGCGCAGGTCGTGACCGGTCTGCGGGCCGCCAAGAACATGCGGTGGAACGATCCGAAGCTGGCCTTCAGCCGGCCGGTCCGCTGGCTGACCGCGCTCTGGGGCGACGACGTCGTGCCGGTGGCCGTCTCCACGCTCGCCGCCGGCCGCCGGACGCGACTGCTGCGCACCGCCGTGCCGCCGGAGACCGAGATCGCCTCGGCCGAGACCTTCCTGGAGACGCTCGGGGTCAACGGCATCGTCGCCGACCACGAGGACCGCCGGGAGCTGATCGTCATCGGCGCCCAGGATCTCGTCTACCCCGACGGGCGGATCGACGTCGCGGGCGAGGCCGCGCTGATCGACCAGATCACCGACCTGGTGGAGCAGCCGCTGCCGCTGCTCGGCACCTTCGACGAGGGCTATCTGTCGTTGCCGGACGCGGTGCTGACCACGGTGATGCGCAAGCATCAGCGTTACCTCCCGGTGCGCGACGCCGACGGGAAGCTGCTGCCGATGTTCGTCACCGTGGCGAACGGGCCGGTCGACGTGGAACTCGTCCGCGCCGGGAACGAGGCGGTGCTGCGCGCCCGTTACGAGGACGCGGCCTTCTTCTACCGTGCCGACCAGGCGACGCCGATCGCCGAGATGAAGTCGCACCTGAACCGCCTCACCTTCACCGACAAGCTCGGCTCGATGGCCGACCGGGCCGGCCGGATAGCCGCCCTCGCCCTGTCTATCGCCGACCGCCTCGGATCCGGTTCACCGGTTCTGCGGAGGGCCGCCGAGCTGGTCAAGTTCGACCTCGGCTCGCAGCTGGTCACCGAGATGACCAGCCTGGCCGGGGTGATGGCGCGCGACTACGCGCTGCACGCGGGCGAGGACCGGGCCGTGGCGCAGGCGGTGTACGAGGCCGAGCTGCCCCGCAACACCGGTGACGAGCTGCCGCGTACGCTGCCGGGCGCGCTGCTGTCGCTGGCCGACCGGCTGGACCTGATCGCCGGGCTGGCCGCCACCGTGGGTCTGCCGACCGGCTCGAGCGACCCGTTCGCGGTCCGCCGGGCGTTCCTCGGCCTGATCGCGGTGCACCGGGCGACGCCGCAGCTGGCCGGGTTCGACCTCACCGAGGGGCTGGCGCTGGCGGCGGCCGCGCAGCCGGTGCCGGTGGCGGGCACCGTCCTGGAGGCGTGCGCCGAGTTCCTGACCCGGCGGCTGGAGCAGGTGTTCACCGAGGAGGGGCAGCCGGTCGACCGGGTGCGCGCCGTACTGCCGCACGCCGCCCGGCCGGCGGTCGCCGCCGCGCTGCTGGGACAGTTGCGGGACGCGGTCGGCGACCCGGGCTTCCGGGCCGTCGCCGAGGCGGTACAGCGGGCGCGCCGGATCGTGCCCGCCGGGACCGCGGCCGGCTACGACGCGGGAGTCCTCAAGGAACCCGCCGAGATCGCGCTGCACGAGGCGGTGTCGGCGGTCGCCGTACCGGCCTCGCCGGACGTCACCGCGTTCGTGGCGGCCACCCGGCCGCTGGTGGAACCGGTCGGCCGGTTCTTCGACGAGGTGTTCGTGATGGCCGACGACCCGGCGCTGCGGGCCGCCCGGCTGGGTCTGCTGGCCCGGGTCCGGGATCTCGGCGACGGGTTGCTCGACTGGTCCCACCTGCGGTTCTGAGAAATGTCGTAGCCCGGCTCTAGGGTGTGCCGCATGCCGCTCACCTGGGCCGGGCTCGCCCGCCCGTTCAGCCACACCGACAGCGCCGCTCTGACCGCGCTCCTGCTCGGCGCCACCGAGCGGGAGCGGCTGGCGTTCGCCGCCGAGATCGAGCGACGGATCCGGGCGGACCGCGAGGGCCCATGGGCGCGGTCGACCAGCCCGGCCGGGCTGTTCGGGCTGACCGTGATCGCCTGCATGCCGACGGCCGCCCGGGCGGCGGCCCTGCTCTCCCGCCGGAGCATGCGCGACTGGGGCCTGATCCGGGTCGACCGGTTCCTGGAGATCGCCCGGGTTCGGGGGCTGCCGTGGCTCGGTGATCTCGGCGTGCGGCTGTGCGGGCGGCTGCCGGCCCGCGACCCGGCGCCGCGAGACTGGGAGTTCGTCGAGGCCCTGCTCATCGAGGGTGACGCCGAGCCGCCGGTCACCGGGCCGGTGGTGCGCGCCTGGCTGACGGCGATCAACCAGAGCCGGTGGACGGTCCGGCAGGGCCCCCTCGCCGACCACTTCCGCGCCAGCCCCTGGCTCGATCTGCTCCTGCCCGGCGCCTTCGAGATCGACGGCCTGTCCGGCCTGGAGACCGATTTTCCGTACGCGGTGGCGCAACTGACCGCCGAGGGCCGGCTGGACCGCGCGACCGTCCTGGCCGCCACCGCCGATCGCCTCGCCCGCTCCGGGACGGCGCCGGCTCTGCGGCCGTTCACCCGGCTGCACGACGCCCTGTCCCCGGCGCCCGCCGAGACGGCCCCGCACCTGCCGGTCTACGCGCGGCTGCTGCCGGAGGCGCCGTCCCCCGTCGCGGCGATGGCCCGGGGCGTGCTCCAGGCGCTCGACGACGACCGCCGCCTGCCCCTGGAAACCCTGCTGGAGGTCAGCGCGGCGACCCTGGCCCGGACGGAGAAGACCCTGGTCCGCGCACAGATCGACTGGCTGGACCGGGTGGCCCGCCGGGAGCCGGACCGGGCCGGGGAGATCCTGGAGACGGTCGCCGTCGCGCTCGCCCATCCCTCCCTCGACCTGCGGGAGCGGGCCCTCGGTGTGATCGCGGTCCACCGGGACGCGGCCGGTCCGGAGACGGTGGCCCGGCTGGCGGCGGCCGCCGGGGGCCTGACCGGCACCGTGCGGGCCATGGCGGGCGCGCTGCTCGGGCCGGCGCTCGCGGAGTCGCCGGGCGTGGTGGCCACTCCCCCGGCCGGTCCACGGGCGATCCCGATGCCGCCGCCCATCGGCAGCGCCGCCGAGTTGGCCGAGGAGCTGACCGCGCTGACCCACGACGCGACCGCGGTCCGCTGGGAGCGGGTCATGGCCGGGGTGGTCGCGCTGCACCACACCGGCGCCCTGTCCGAGGTGCCCGGCGAGGTGCTCGCACCCCTCTGGACCGCGTTCGACGAGGGTCTGCGGTTCCTCGCCCGCGCCATCCACGGCGTCCCCGGGCCGGCGCCCGCGCTGCCGCCGTTCAACGTGCCGGCCGATGTGCTGACCTGGCGGCTCGCCGAGCTGTCCACCTGGCTCGCCGGCAGCCCGGTGCCGGTGCTGCTGGCCACCCCCACCGACGTGTCCGGGAGCATCGGCGCGGGCGTCCTGGTCGACCGGATGGAGCGGCTGGAGGAGGCCGGCCGGGACCCTTGGCCGTTCGACTTCGAGCAGGCGCTGCTGCGGGTCGCCCCCACCCGCGACGCCACGGTGCTCGCCCGGGCCGCCGCCCTCGGTTCGCCGGACGGGGAACGCCTCGCCGAGTGGTTCGGTGCCGGGCGGATCGAAACGGCCGGCATCCGCGTGGAACAACCGGCCGGAAACTTCGGGTACGACGCCTGGACCCCGATCGACGCCGGGCCGGAGCTGATCCGCCGGGTCCTCGTCACCATGGCGCCGCGACGCGACGACCCGCGACTGCTCCTGCTGGGCCGCCCGCTGTTCACCATCGGGCGGCGGCCGACCGCCCGGGAGGACTACCTGTCGTTCCACCATTGCCCGCCGGACGTGCTGGCCATGACACTGCCGCACGACCGGGAGGCGGTCGCGGCGTGGGCGCTGCCGGAGATCGCCGCGCTCGCCGACCGGGACAGCCGCGACGACACGGCGCTGCCGCTGCTGGGGGACTGCTCCGGGCCGTCCGGGCCGGCGGTGGCCCTCGCCCTGGCGTACGGGCTGGGTGCCCGGCATCAACCCGGCCGTGCCGCGGCCGTCGACACCTACCTGGCGGTGACCGCCGAGAGCGGCCCGCTGCCCGCGGCGGTCGGCGCCGAACTGGGTGACCTGTGCGCCGACGGCACCGTGAAACTGACCCGGGTGGTGCCCGCGCTGGCCGACGCCCACGCGGCCGGAGCCTCCGCGGCCGTCTGGGAGACGGTCACCGGAGCCCTGCCGCCGCTGCTGAAGGCCACGCCACGCGGCCTGCCCGACCTTCTCGAACTGGCCACCCGGGTGGCGTCGGACCTCGGGAGGCGGGGCGAGATTCCCGGCCTCGACGCGGTGGCCGGGCGCCGTGGTGGAGCCCGGCTGACCCGGGAGGCGAAGCGCCTCCAGGCCACCCTCGCCGGACCGTTGGGTTGATCGGCATGTCGCTGACCTGGGATGTCGTCGAACAGTACGTTCGCGCCGACGACAGTGAGACCGTCACCGCGCTGCTGCTCACCGCCGGGGAGCAGGAACGGCGGTCGTTCGCGGCGGAACTCACCACGAGGATCCGGGCGGAGCAGGACGACTGGTGGCGGCGATCCCGGCATCCGGCCGGGCTCTACGCGCTGGCCGTCATCGCCTGTACCCCGTCGGCGGCCCGGGCCGCCGGCCTGCTCTCCCGCCCGGCGATGCGCCGGTGGAACGAGATCCCCGTCGACCGGTTCCTGGAGATCGCCCGCGCCCGCGGGCTGACCTGGACCGGCGATCTCGGGGTGCGGCTCTGCGCCGCGATCCCCGCGGAGGGGCTCTGGCCCCGCGAGTGGTCGTTCGTGGCGGCCCTGCTCACCGAGGGCCGGGCGGAGCCACCGGTCACCGAAGGCGTCGTCGCCTCCTGGCTCGGCGCCCTCATCGACAGCCGGCTCGACGAGTCGGCCGACCTGTCCCTCCTGCATCCGCTGCTGCCCGCCGTCTTCGAGATCGACGGCATCGGCAGCTCGATCACGGCACACACCTGGGACTCGAAGCCCGGCTTCCCCACCGTGGTGACCTGGCTCATCGAGAGCGGGCGGATCGACCGGGCGAAGGTGCTGGAGATGACCGTGGACCGGCTCGCCCGCGGCGACCGGCCGGTCGCCCTGCGGGAGTTCACGGCGCTGCACGAGGCTCTCGACCCGGCGCCCGCCGAACTGGCCGCGCACGCCTCCAGCTACGCGCGGATGCTCGGCACGGCCCCGTCCACGGTGGCCGGGCTCGCCCAACGATGCCTGCGAACGATCGACGATGCCGGGCTGCTTCCGCTGGAGACGCTGCTGGAAGCGACCGCGGAGGTGCTCCCGCGGACCGAGAAGACACTCGTGCGGACCCAGCTCACCTGGCTCGGCCGGGTGGCCCGCCGGGAACCGGGCCGGGCCGTGGAGATCGCGGAGGCGGCGGCGGGGGCGTTCGGTCATCCGGCGCTCGACATTCAGGAACGGGCGCTCGGCCTGGTCACGCGCTTGCTGCCGCAGTCCGATCTGGAGCTTCGAAAGCGGTTGGCGGTGACCTCGCCAGGGCCCGCGGCGGCCGGTAGGGCGGTGCCGCAGGTGGGTGGTGAGGCGGTGCCGCAGACGGGCGGGGGCGCGGTGCCGCAGGCGGGCGGTGGGGGCGGACGGGCAGCGGCGGCCATGCCGGCGGCGATCGGTGGTGGCGCCGAACTGGCGGAGGAGGTGGTCGCGCTCTTCCAGGCGGAGGACGCGGTCCGGTGGGAGCGGGTCCTGGCCGGACTGGTCACCGTGCACACCAGTGGGGACACCGCCGCGCTCGGGCCGGTGTTGGACCGATACGACGGCCGGTTCTCGTTCGGCCCGCAGTCGATCTACCTGCTCGAGGCGCTCCGCGTCGTTCTCGGGCGACCGGAACGCGACGACGATGTCCGGTGGCGCATGGCCGGGGTGGTGCAGGCCGCCCTTCCCGACAGCAGCCGTCCGCGGTCGTCCGCGAGTCCGCCCGCCGACCTGCTGTCACTACGGATCGCGGAGCTGGCGGTGCGGCAGTCTGGTCATCCGCTTCCCGTGCTGCTGGCCACGCCCACCGATGTCACCGGTGCGATCGACCCCGATGTTCTGGTGGACCGGATGGCCCGGTTGGAGACGGCGGGCCTGACACCGTGGCCGATCGACTTCGAGCAGGCGTTGCTACGGGTTCGAGCCGGCTCCGGGACGCCGGCACGAGCCGGCACGCTCACGTCGGCCCGGGGCCGGCAGCTCGCCGGATGGCTGGCCGCGGGTGGTCTGCCCGATCCGGTCAGCACCCGCAAGGTGCAATGCAACCGCGGACCGGACGGCGAGATCGTGATGCGACGGGTGATGGCCGAATTGGACTCCACCCGTGCCGACGAGGACGGCCTCCGTCTGGAGGACCTCTTCCTTCCCTTGCGGCGGACCGATCATCCCCGATACTTCGGCGACCGTGATCATCACCCGGGCGTCCTGGCCATGGCACTCCCCCGGCATCGGGAGGTGATCGCCGCGTGGGCCCTGCCGGATCTGGCGGCCCTCGCCGATCAGGACGCGCGCGGGGCCGAACTGCTGCCTCTGCTCGCCGACGCCGGGGGCCCGGCCGGACCGGCGATGGTGCTGGCCGTCACCTATGGTCTCGCGGCTCGCCACGAGGCCGATCGGATCGCGGCCGTCGACGCCTTCCTCGTCCTCGCCGCCGAACCATCCCCGGAGCCACCCGATCCCGACGGCGCCGACCGACCGACTTTCGATCCGGCCGGCGGCGCCCTGCCGTCACCCGATCCGGCCGGCGCTGCCCCACCACCAGCCGAGACGGCCAACGCCGTCCTGCCGTCATCCGATCTGGTCGGCGCCGTGCCGATGTCGTTCGCCGCGCGGGTCGGGGTGGAAGTGGGTGACCTCGGCACGGACGGCACGATCAAGGTGGGCCGGGTCGTGTCCGCTCTGGCCGAGGCCCATCAGGCTGGAGCTTCGGGCGCGGTCTGGGAGGTGCTGGCCGCCGCGATCCCCGGGCTGCTGCCGCACGCACCCAGGGGCCTTCCGGATCTGATCGAGCTGGCCACCCGCGTGGCCACGGCCGTCGGCGCCCGCGCCACGGTCCCGGGGCTGGCGGAGGCGGCCGGACGACCAGGCGGCAACCGCCTGGCCCGGGAGGTGAGACGTCTGCACACTGCCCTGACTCGCTGAGCGGGGCGGGGTGCCGGGCGACGGCGGACGGGCCAGAGCGACGGCGGACGGGCGACGGGCGGGCAGGCGACGAGCCGCGGGCCACGCGCGGGCAGGCGACGAGCCGCGGGCCACGCGCGGGCAGACGACGGACCGCGGGCCACGCGCGGGCCGGCAACGGCAGACGGGGAACCGTGGGCTGGGCACGGGCGCGCGGGGACGCGGGCGCGCGGGGACGCGGGCGCGCGGGGAC
>NZ_JAGFNS010000063.1 GCF_017592555.1 Actinoplanes flavus
GGCGGGAGGGGGCAGACGGTCGCGCCGTCCGGCGGAACGGTCGAGTTCCGCGGGACGGCGCAGCCCGTACCGAAAGAAAAGCGACGTCAGCGGGAGGCGAGCACCCGGCCGGCGGCCGACGCGGCCTCGGCGGCGGTCTTGTGCATGAGCTCGGCCGTCTCGGTGAAGGCGTCGAGGGCCGGGTTGACGCCGACCAGGGTGAACTCGCGCTCGATGAGGGTGAGGTCGGCGCCCCAGATGTCGGCGACGACGCGCCGCAGGTACTCGGTGTTGTGGTCCCAGCCGTCGCGGGGCGTGCCCGGGCCGTAGGCGCCGCCGCGGGTGGTGAGGACGACGGCCGGCTTGCCGTCGAGGAGCTTCTCGCCCTGCTCGCCGCCGGCCATGGCGAGGTCGATCCAGGTCTTGACGTGCTGCGAGACGCCGTAGTTGTAGAACGGGAAGGCGAAGATCACCGCGTCGGCGGAGCGCAGTTCGCCGGCCAGCTCACCGGCCAGCGCGATGGCGCTGGTGTGGGCGGCGGTCCGCTGTTCGGCCGGGACGTAGGTGCCCTGGATGGCGTTCGCCCAGGCCTCCGCCGGGATCGGGTCGGTGGCGAGATGGCGGCGGACGATCGGCGCGCCGGCCAGTTCCTTCTCCACCAGGTCGGCGAGCGCGCTGCTGGCGGAGTTCGGGCCCTGGATGCTCGCGTCGATACGCAGGATTGCCATCGATTTCTCCCCAAATCGGAGTTGAATGTTCAACACGAAGGTTGCCACATCAACTATTGAATGTTCAAGGTCAGCGATCGCGTATTCTGCTCAGTCGTGAGCGATCCCACATCCGCCCCCTGGCTCTCCGACGACGAGCAGCGCGCGTGGATGGCGCTGACCACGGTGCTCACCACACTTCCCGCCGCGATCGACGCGCAGCTCAAGCGGGACTCCGGGCTCAACTTCTTCGAGTACACGATCCTGTCCTCGCTGGCCCAGGCCCCCGGCCGGGCGCTGCGGATGAACAGCCTCGCCCACCTGGCCGCCGGCTCACCGTCCCGGCTCTCACACGCGGTGTCCCGGCTGGAAGGACACGGCTGGGTGGCACGGCGCAACACCGAATCGCCGGAGGGCCGCTGGGTCGAGGCGGTGCTCACCGACGCGGGCGCGACCGCCGTCGCGGCGGCCGCCCCGGCGCATGTCCGGGAGGCTCGCCGGCTGGTCTTCGACGGGCTCACCGCGGAGCAGGTCGAGCAGCTCACCCGGATCGGCTACCAGCTGCTGCGGGCCACCGCCCCGCACCTCACGGCCTGCATGGAGGTCCCCGGGGCCCGGCCGCCGACCTAGGCCGCGATCTCCCGCAGGATGGCCAGAACCGTGCGCACCGACGCCCGATGCAGCGTTTCCGGCCTGGCCAGCACGTCGATGTACCGGCCGGCCGGCAGGTCCGCGAGCGGCCGCAGCGCCAACCGCGGGTCCGGAACCGTGGTGCGCCCCGGGAGCAGCGCCAGCGCCGCGCCGGACGCGACCACCGACGCGGCCACGGTGAACTCGTTGATCCGGTGCGCCACGTCCAGCGGGCGCCCGGCCGCCGCCGCGATCGCGGTCAGCACGCCCTCGAGGGGAAACCCCTCGTGCACGCTGATCCACGGGAACGCGCTCACGGCGGCCGCGGTGAGCGGTTCCCGCCCGGCGAGCGGGTGATCCACCGACATGGCGACGTACAGCGGCTCGTGGATCAGCGGCACGACGGTCAGCCGGTCGACCGGCCAGGGCGGGCTGTGCGCCAGCCGGTGCGCCAGCACCAGGTCGTAGTCACCGACCAGTGACGGGAAGTCGGCGTGTGCCACGTCCTCGTCACAGCAGCGCACCGGGGGCCCGCCGGTCGCGGCGAGCCGGGCGATCAGCGGCGCGAACCAGGTGAGCCCGGCACTGTGGAAAGCGGCCACGGTCACCGCGGCGGCGGGATCGTCCAGGTAGTCGCCGACCGCCCGGGACGCCCGGTCCAGCGCGGTCATCACCTCCACGGCGGCCGCCGCCAAGGCCCGCCCGGCCTCGGTGAGCACGAGCCGGCGACCGCTGCGCTCGGTCAGCGGCACCCGCGCCGACCGTTGCAGGGTGTTCAACTGCTGGGACACCGCGGATGGCGTGATGTGCAGCGCGCGGGCGACCGCGGCCACGCTGCCCCGCTCTCCCAGCTCGCGCAACAGTCTCAGGTGATGCGGATCCATTAGCGCTCACTACATCGTCGATTCACGGGTTGCCGTCTTGTCTACCGGATCGAAGGCGCACACGCTTCCCGATGTGACCGGAGACCTTCTACTGCTCGCCGTGGCCGTGATCTGGGGCAGCAGCTACCTGGCGGCCAAGACCCTGACCGTGGCCGGGGGCGTGCTCGTGGTGCTGGCGCTGCGCTACCTCGTGTCGATGGCCGCTCTGCTGCCGCTGGCCGTCACGCGCCGGCCGGGACGGCGGGAACTCGGCGTCGGCGTCCTGCTCGGATGCACGCAGGCGTCGGTGCTGGTGCTGGAGACGTACGGGGTGTCGCTGACCAGCGCCACCAACGCCGGTGTGCTGATCAGCCTGACCATTCTGCTCACCGCGCTGATGCAGGGCGGGCTGCCGGGCCGGTTCCTGCTGGCCGCTGGGACGGCGACAGCCGGGGTGGCGCTTCTGGTGGCCGGCCCCGGATTACGGGCGGGGTCGGCCGGTGACGCGCTGATCCTGGCCGCCGCCGTGGTCCGGGCCGCGCACGTGACGCTCTCCGGACGGCTGGCGAGGCCGGGGTACGACACGGTCACGCTGACGACGGTGCAGACGGTCGTCGGGGCGGTGGTCTTCGGCGCGGCGGCCGGGCCGGCGCTTCTGCCCACCGCCGCCGGGTTCGGGACAGCGCAGTGGCTGGGGGTGCTCTACCTGGCGCTGGGGTGCAGCGTGTTCGCGTTCCTGGTGCAGTTGTGGGCGATCCGGCGGACCTCGGCGGCCCGGGCCAGCCTGCTGCTGGGCACCGAGCCGGTGTGGGCCGTGCTGATCGGCGTGGGCGTCGGCGGCGAGCACCTGACCGGCACCGCGGTGGCCGGAATCGGACTGGTGCTGGCCGGTGTCTACTGGGGTCAGCGGGTGGAACGGTCCTCACGGGCACGGACCGCGGCCGCCCTGTCCACGGCCGCGAGTCGGGACCGCTCGGCCTCGGCGCACGGCTCCACGACCCTGACCCCGGACCACTCAGCCTCGGCGCACGGCTCCACGACCCCGACCCCGGACCACTCAGCCTCGGCGCACGGCTCCACGACCCCGACCCCGGACCACTCAGCCTCGGCCCACGACTCCACGACACCCACCCCGAACCACTCAGCCTCGGCCCACGACTCCACGACACCCACCCCGAACCACTCAGCCTCGGCCCACGACTCCACGACACCCACCCCGAACCACTCAGCCTCGGCCCACGGCGCCGTGGCCCCGGCCCCGGCTCAGGCCCCGGCTCAGGCTGTGAAGTAGGCCCTGATGGTGTCGGACTCGCTCGTGACGGTGTCGGCCGGCACCAGGTCACCGGCGTGGGCGGTCAGCACCGCGGCTCGCCGCTGGAGGATCTCGGCGGCCTTGCCGCTGGTGTAGAGGGCAGCCTTGAGGTCGGTGAGCGCCTTCTCGTACGCCGCTTTGAAGGTGGTGTCGGCGTTGAACCGTTGAACCAGGATGTTGCTGCGTCCACCGGGCCGCCCGCCTCCGCCGCCGTTGCCGTCGCGCTGACCCCCGTCGGCCGGCGGCTGCATCTCGCCGCCGTCGGCCGGTGGCTGCATCTGGCCGCCGTCGGCCGGTGGCTGCATCTGGCCGCCGTCAGCCGGTGGCTGCATCTGATCGCCGCCCGGGTTTCCGCCACGACCGCCGCCGCCCATCCCGCCGAAGGCCAGGTTGTGGTCCCAGGCGACCACGGTGAACTGATCCTTGCCGGTCGTGTACCGCAGGTACGAGTTGTTGCCCGGCCCGTCGATGTCGTCCGAGTTCTTGACCAGTTCCTGGAACGCCAGATACGTGGCGAACGCCGACACATCCAGGTGAGAGGCCAGGCCGGAGGCGAAGGCCTCGTCCTTGGACTGGTTGATGAACTTGAGGAAGGCGATCAGCGGCGCCAGATTGGGGTTGTCGGAATCGGTCTCCTGGTCGAAGACGTCCTTGTAGCTCTCGACGTCCTCGCCGCGGTAGGCGTAGTCGCCGCCGCTCTCCGCCTTGTACAGGATCCCGGCCGCGCCGAAGTTGTCGGCATCCCACTTGTCCGACAGGTTCTCGACAATGAGGCGCAGCACCTGATCGCCCCCGTTGACGGTGAGCCGGGTGGAGGCCGACCTCTGGGTGGCCAGTCCGGCCAGGCCCAACAGTTCCAGGGCGACCGCCTCGTTCAGCGCCGACTTCGTGGTGTTCGAGCGGACCACGAAGTCGGTGTACCCGCCGTACGCCTGCCCGTCGGTGAACTTGTCGAGCCGCACGAGCCAGGGCAGGTCCTGCGGGTTCTCGGCGGAGACGCTGCCGCCCGGACCGCCGCCACGCTGCTGCCGGCCGCCGGTGTTCCCGGTGCTGCCCGATTTGGTGAGCCCTTTCAGCGACGAGTTGCCCTTGAGCCGCAGCCCGGCCTTCTCGAAGGTGGTGCCGTCGATCGTGACGCCCGCCTCGATCCAGTTCTTGTCACCGTCGTTCAGGAAGGCGTCGATCATCGTGTCGTAGTCGGACTGCTCGAACGTGACGTCGATGTCGTGGACCAGCGTGGCGTCGAACAGTCCGCTGCCGGCCGTGGCGGTGGTCGACGTCGACGCGGCCGCCGTCGTTGCGCTCCGCAAGCCGCAGCCGGCCAGGACGGCCACGCCGAAGGCACCGGCGAGCGCGGCGCCGAACGAGCGGCGGGAAAGCTTGGGATCGGGCATTCTGGCCATCCTTGATCGCGGTACGGCGGGGACGGCTCAAGGAAACGTCGCGGGCTCAGGTGTGGGTTGTGCGGAGGCTGTGCGTCGCCTGACAGCCACGATGAGCAGGACGGCGAGCAGCACGGTGGCGATCGGGGCGCCGGGGAACTTGACGAATCGGGCCAGCCCGCCGCCGTCCGGCAGCACCGAGAACGCGCCCACCACGGTGACCGCCATGATCGCCGTGGTGCGCCGGGTGGTCGCGGCGAGCAGAGTGAGCGGCCAGAGCAGGTACCAGGGGTGCAGAACCGGGGCGAGCAGGACGGTCGCGGCCAGCGCCAGGGCGGCGCCGTGCAGGGCGGCACGGGTGCGGTCGGCGGCGCGGTGGGCGCGCCACCAGAGGTACGCCAACGTGGCGGCGAGCAGGACGACGGCCAGGGCGCGGACCACGGGCACCGCGTCGAACCCGGGGTGCACGATCCGGCCCAGGTAGGTGAGGGTCATCCCGACCGCGGTCGGCGGTGAGGTGAACTGGACCATCGAGGTGCCCACGCCGGTGGCCGGAATCCACCCCCAGCCCAGGCCGCTCGCCACGGTGAGAGCCACCAGGGCGGCTGCCGCTCCACCTCCGACGGTCGCGGCGGCCCGGCGCAACGGGCTGGCGGCCAGGATCGCGAACGGGACGATCACCAGGGCGGTCAGCTTCACGGAGACCGCCAGGCCGAGGAGCGCGCCGGCGGCGAGAAGCCAGGAGGTGCGTGCTCCCGACCGTACGATCAGGGCAAGCGCGACCATCGCCAGGCCGAGCATGACCGCGTCGTTGTGTGGCGCGGCGAGCAGGTGGGCGCCGACCAGCGGCCCGGCGAGCGCCAACCAGAGGGCCCGTTGTGGCGGGATGCCGCAGCGGCGCGCCAGCGGTGGAAGGGCGATGGCGACCGCCACGATTCCGGCCAGCGCGGCCAGCCGCAGCATGAGGATGGCGCCGGCCAGGCCGCCGCCCACCGCCACTGCCGCGGCGGCGATCAGGATGAAGAGCGGGCCGTACGGGGTGACCGTGTCCCGCCAGTTCATCGAGACCGTGTCGATCCAGGTGCAGGGCAGCGCATTCACGCCATGGTGGTACGGGTCGATCCCGTGCTGGAACATCTCGCCCTGGCAGACGTAGGAGTACACGTCCCGGCTGCCCATCGGCGGCGCCAGCAGGAACGGCAGGGTCCACAGCGCCGCCGTGACGAGAACCCAGCGTACCGACGGCGTCCGGTCACGGCCGGACCACCAGGCGTACGCCTGCAGGCCCGTCCCCACCAGCCAGCACGCCAGGATCAGCAGCCCGTGGTGGCCGCGCGCCACGCTCGCCGGTGTGGCGTCCAGGTCGGCCGTGGGCAGCGCGCCCCCGAGCCGTCCGCCGATCACCAGCAGCACCGATCCGGCCAGGCCGAGATAGCGGATTCCCGTCAACGACACGTCCACATCGTCGGGCCGCCCGGTGAACGCCGGACGGCCGGTGTCGAACCGGCGGTGCTCCGACGGCCGACGTCATGATGACCGATGCGGGCCAGGCCGCTTTCGCGGCCGGTGGCGCCGCCCGCACCCGCCAACAGTCGATCTTGGACGGTTAACCACCGGTTTCGGCGGCAATGCGCCCACGATCGCGCGATCTGGCGGACGCGAAACACGCGGCATTCTCGAACGATCCACTACCGCCTGCGGTGATATATCGCCCAAGATCACACGATCTGGCGGGCGCGGACGACGCGGCATTCATGGGCGATCCGCCACCCCCTTCGGTGGCAACACCCACAAGATCGCACGACCTGGCGAATGCGAGCGGGACAGCATTCTTGGACGATCCACCACCGCCCTCGGCGACAAAACGCCCAAGATCGCACAACCTAGCGGGCGCGGACGACGCGGCGTTCTTGGACGATCCACCACTGCCTTCGGTAACAAAACGCCCAAGATCGCACGACCTGGCGGGCGCGGACGACGCGGCGTTCTTGGACGATCCACCACCGCCTTCGGTAACAAAACGCCCAGGATCACACGATCTGGCAGGCGCGGACGACGCGGCATTCTTGAACGATCCACTACCGCCTTCGGTGGCAACAGCCACAAGATCGCATGGCATGGCCGGCGCGAACAACGCGGCATTCTTGGACGATCCACCACCGCCTGCGGTGACAAAACACTCAAGATCGCACGACCTGGCGGGCGCGGACGACGCGGCATTCATGGACGATCCACTACCGCCTTCGGTGGCAACACCCACAAGATCGCATGGCATGGCCGGCGCGAACGACGCGGCGTTCTTGGACGATCCACCACCGCCTGCGGTGACAAAACGCCCAAGATCACACGATCTGGCAGGCGCGGACAACGCGGCATTCTTGAACGATCCACTACCGCCTTCGGTGGCAACACCCACAAGATTGCACGATCTGGCGGATGCGAGCGGCACGGCATTCATGGACATCGCCGCCGCCCTCGGTGGCAACACCCACAAGATCGCACGACCTGGCGGATGCGAGCGGCACAGCCGTCATGGACGAATCGCCACCGCTTTCGGTGGCAATGCGTTCACGATTGTGTGGTCTGGTGGGTGCGGGACGCGTGGCGTTTTCCTGGCCGTGGCGGATCTAGCGCAACCGGTAGGTGATGTGGGTGGCCAGCGAGGCGGCCCGGGAGCTGATCTGTTCCAGCTTGAGTGGCGGAACTCCGTCGAACAGGCGCTCGCCGGCCCCCAGCATGAGCGGCGCGACGTTGAGGGTCAGCTGGTCGATCAACCCGGCGGCGAGATACTGGTTGACCGTCGATGCCCCGCCGGCGATGGCGATCCGCCCGTCCCCGGTCGCCGTGCGCGCCCGCTCGAAGGCTTCGTGGATCCCACCGGTGACGAAGTGGAAGGTCGTGCCGCCGGCCATCGGCAGGTCCTCGCGGGGGTGATGGGTGAGCACGAAGACCGGTTTGTGGTACGGCGGCTCGTCGCCCCACCAGCCGGTCCACGACAGATCCCAGGCGCCGCGGATCGGGCCGAACATGTTGCGGCCCATGATGTACGCGTCGGCGTCCGTGTTCGCGGCGATCTCCGCCCGGTTCTCCTCCGGCGTCTCGAACATCCACCGGTGCAGGTCGATGGCGGGGCTGTCACCGAGCGGCTTGTCGGCGGCCTGGTTCTTTCCGGCGACGAACCCGTCGGCCGAAACGGAGATGGATGCGGTCACGAACGCCATGCTGGTCTCCCTCGAGCCGGTCACGTCCTGCCGACATTCTGGTCCACGCGGCCGCTACAGGCGCCCCACCTGGCAACCGAACACCGGCCACATCCCACGACAAACTGACGCACGCGACCGCTGCAAGGTCGCGGCGTGCGCGACGGAGCCGGGGCCGCCACCGCGGCACCGGGTTCCACGCCGGGCGGCCGGGAACTCGGCGGCGATGGTGCCGAGCACGCGTCGAACTGCTCACCGACAGCGACGGCGTCGGGCTGGTCGAAGATCGTGCGGACCGGGGTGGCGACCCATGGCTGGTTCATGTGGCCGCTTTGAGGGCCTCCACCAGGTAGCGGGACAGGTGCCGGACCGCGGGATTGCGGTCGGTGGCCCGGGTGGTGGCGTAGATCTGGCGGACCAGCCCGGTGGGCCGGGCGATCGGCAGGTGCACGAGCCCGCGCTGCGGGGTGGCGGCGAGCCGTGGCACCAGGGCGACCCCGAATCCGGCGGCCACCATCGCGAGCGCCATCGGATAGCTGTGCACCCGTGTCTCGATGCGCGGTTCGAAACCGGCGGCCCGGCAGGCCATCTCGGTGGCGGCCTGGAAGCCGGTGCTGGTCAGCGCCGCGACCCAGGCCGCGCCGGCGAAGTCGGCCAGGTCGATCGCGCCGCTCGCGGCCGGTGCGTCGTCGCGGGGTACGGCGAGAAGCATCGGTTCGCGGTAGAGCGGCCGCTGGTCGAGGCCACGCAGGTCGGGCCGGGACAGTGGCGCGTACTCGTGGGTGACCGCCAGATCGATCGTTCCGGCCCGCAGTTCGGGCAGCGCCTCGGCGGATTCCCATTCGGTGAAGCGCAGTTCGACCTCGGGGTGGCGGCGCCGGAAGGTGGTCAGCGCCGGGACGACGAACCCGATGGCGGCGGTGGCGAAGGCGGCGACCCGCAGAGTGCCCCCGCGCAGTCCGGCCACGTCGTGGACGGCACGCTCGGCCTCGTCGATGCCGGCGAGCAGGCGGCCGGCGTGCTCGGCGAGAACCCGGCCGGCCTCGGTGAGCCGGACACTGCGTGCCGAGCGTTCCAGCAGTGCCGCGCCCAGGTCCCGTTCCAGGGCGACGAGTTGCTGGGAGGCGGCGGCCGCGGTGCATCCGGCCAGCTCTGCGGCGGCGGCGATGGTGCCGGTGGCCGCCACGTCACGCAGCAGGCGCAGTCGGCGAGGGTCGAGCATCGGCCAACCTTATGCTCAGCCTCCGGCGCCGGCTATGGATCTTGTGCTTGGCCGGGGGCAGGCTGACCGTATGCCGCTTGACCCGCATCTTCTCGCCGCGTTCACCGTCGCCACGATCGTCGCCATGCTGGCGCCGGGGCCGGACATGCTGTTCGTGCTGAGCTGTGGGATGCGGGGTGGGCCGCGAGCCGGACTGCTGGCCACCGCCGGGCTGGCCACCAGCGAGGCGGTGCACGTGCTGGTGGCCGCCGCCGGGTTGAGCGCGCTGTTCACCGCGGTTCCGGCGGCGTTCACCGTGCTGCGGGTGGCCGGCGCGGTCTATCTCGGCTGGCTCGGGGTGCGGATGATCCGGCAGCGCGGGGAGGCGCTGTCGGAGAAGCCGGGCGCCACCGGCCGGCGCGCGTATCTGAGCGGGTTCCTGACCAACCTGTCCAACCCGAAGATGATCGCGTTCTCGGTGGCGTTCCTGCCCCAGTTCGTGGATCCGGCGCGGGGGCCGGTGTGGGCGCAGTTCGCCGTACTCGGAGTGATTCTGATCTTCTTGGAGTTCGTGATCGACGGGGCCGTGGGGGTCGGCGCGGGCCGGATCGGCTCGTGGTTGCGGGAGCGCCGCACGCTGAGCCGCCGGATCGACGCCGCCACCGGTGGCATCCTGATCGGCCTGGGTGTGCGCCTGGCCGTGGAGCGGTAGCCGCGGTTTCGCGGCCATTCTCCCGCCGGACACGTCGTATTCAACCGGGCTCTATCCTTTCGTCGTCGTGAATGGCGATTCACCGGGCGGCCGATTTCCGGGTGAGGACCGTTCACCTCCCGCAACAGGAGCGTCCGGGCCGCACGGCGCCACACCGGACAGTGACAGGAATTCACATAGAACTCTCAGGTAAATCCCGGGCGGGACACCCTCGAAACAATGTCGAGACTCTTGTAAACTGCACAACCGCACCGCTCCGGCCGGGATGAAGATTCGGACTCAGACGATGCTCAATCGCACGGTCATGTTCGCCAAGCAGCACGCGCCCGAGTCCCTGCGCGTGCTCGCACGCAGGGCGCAGCTGGAAGCCCACAACACACGGCTTCGCCTCACCGTGCCGGTCGTCGATCGCTGTGAATACGTGAACATCTACCACTGCGCGGTCCGCAAGACCGCCAGCCAGTGGATCAAATCGCTGCTCAGCGACCCGATCGCCTACCGTCACTCGGGGTTGCTGACCTACGATCCGCGCTTCTACAACTGGAGCCATCCGCGGGTCTGCCCGCCGAACCGGATCGCGTTGTCGCTGTTCTTCTCCCGTAAGCGTTTCGACACCACACCGAAGCCCGACGCTCACCGCGCGTTCTTCGTCTATCGCGATCCGCGGGATCTCGTCGTGTCGAGCTACTTCTCCACCAAGGACTCGCACGGGCCGATGGGCGACGTGCTCGAGGTCCGCCGGAACCTGCGGGAGAAATCGAAGAAGGACGGCCTGCTCTACCTGGTCGACCACCTCGCCCGCAAGGGCACGTTCAACGCCGTCCGCTCCTGGGTGAAGGCGCCGTCCTCCGCCGAGGTCGCGCTCTTCCGCTACGAGGACCTGGTCGGCCCGGACCAGGCCGCCCAGGTCGACCGCCTCTTCCGGCACTGCGGGATCATCGTCCCGCCCGCCGAGATGGCGATGCTGCTCGACCGGTACAGCTTCGGCCGGATGAACGACCGCAAGGGCGCCGGCAAGGTCTCGCACTACCGCAAGGGCGAGGCCGGCGACTGGCGCAACCACTTCGACGACGACATCACCGAGGCCTTCAACCGGGCCACCGGCAACCTGCTCACCCTGCTCGGGTACGACGAGCCGGCGACCGCCGCCGAGACGAAGCTCCGCCGTCCCGCCACCATGTAGGACGCCCGGCCTACGATGCCGGGCATGACGGGGAGCATCGACTACACCGCACCGGGCCCGCTCACCGACCTCGCGACGATCGACCGCGGCGCCCTCGTGGACCTGCCGGAGGATCCGGCGGCCATCCTGCGGCTCGCGCAGCACCTGGTGATCCAGCCCGGCGACGCCGGCCAGCTCGGTCCGCCGCCCGGCCGTTTCGGGGAGAACCAGTTCCGTCCGGCGGCCCGCCTGATTCGCGCGCTGCTGGCGCTCGATCCGTCGCCGTTGACCGTGGCCCGCCCACCCGAGCGCCGCGTCATCGGCACCTGTCGCCATTTCGCCGTGCTGACCTGTGCCCTGCTGCGCCACCGGGGGATCGCGGCCCGGGTCCGCTGCGGGTTCGGGGCCTACTTCCAGCCCGGCCTGGCGCTGGACCATTGGGTGGTGGAGTTCCGGCCGGCGGCCGGGGCGCCGTGGGTTCGCGCCGATCCGGAGACCATCTCGGTGACCACCCTGCCGCCGTCGCCGTTCGGGCCGGGTGGCCGCCCGGATCCGGCCGATCTGCGGCCCGGCGAGTTCCTGACCGGCGGCGAGGCGTGGGTGCTGTTCCGGGCCGGGCGGGCCGACGGGGCGGCCTTCGGCGTGCCCGGCACGGAGAATTTCGGTCCCGCCGAGATCCGGGGCAACGCCATCCGGGATCTGGCCGCCCTCAACCGGGTGGAGATCCTGCCCTGGGACGAGTGGGGCCGCATGGAGGCGTCGTACCAGAACCGGACCGGCCCCGGCTACGACGCCCTGATCGACACCGTCGCCGCCACCTGCGCCGCCGACGACCCGGCGGCCGTCGCGGCCCTCTACAAGTCCGAGGACCTGGAGGTGCCGCCGACCCTGCTGCTCTGAGCCTGTGGGGCGGGCTGGCGCAGCAGGGGTGGGTGCAGGAGCGTGGCCGGGCCGCGGCGGAAGAGCTGGGCGGGCCGGCCGCGGTCGCGGATGACCGTGCCGCCGGTGGGTTCGATGAAGCCCTCGGCCCCGGTCACCTTGCGGTGGAAGTTGCGCGGGTCGAGGCGGGTCCGCCAGACGGTCTCGTAGACGGCGCGCAGGTCGGCGACGGTGAACTCGGGCGGGCAGAAGGCGGTGGCCAGCGGGGTGTACTCGAGTTTGGCGCGGGCCCGCTCCAGGCCGTCGGCGAGGATGCGGTCGTGGTCGAAGGCCAGTTCGCCCGGGGTGATCTCGGCGGCGGGGCGCCAGGCCGCGCCGGCGGCGTCGCTGCCGGGCACCGGGGACGGCAGGTCGGGCAGCAGGGCCAGGTAGGCGACGGTCACCACGCGGCCGCGCGGGTCCCGGCCGGGTGTGCCGTAGGTCGCCAGCTGTTCGAAGTGGCCGTGCTGCGGGTCGAGGCCGGTCTCCTCGCGCAGCTCGCGGGCCGCGGCCTCGCCGAGGTCCTCGCCGGGCAGGACGAAGCCGCCCGGTAGCGCCCACCGGTCCGGGTAGGGCGGGATGCCCCGGCGGATCAGCAGCACCTGGAGTGCGGCCTGCCGGATGGTCAGCAGCACGAGGTCCACGGTGACCGACACCACGTTTAGCGTCATGTTGACGATAATAGCGCCTCGGGATTATCGTCAGCTCGACGAAAAAGCGGACGAGAAGTACGAGTGAGGGACGGCTGAGATGGCTGACGTGACGCGACGACTGCACCTGCGGCACCTGCGCGGTGCCCCGACCAGCTGGATCAGCCACACCGTCAAGGGCCGCCCGAAGCGGGCCGGGACGGGGCTGTCGTTCTGGTACCGGCCGTTGACCGCGGTGCTGTCCGAGGTGCCGGTGGACGACCGGGAGCTGCCACTGCTGTTCCACGCCCGGACCGGGGACTTCGCCGACGTGACCGTGCAGGCGACGGTCACCTACCGGTTCAGTGACCCGGCCGCGGCATCCGGTCGCCTCGACTTCTCGATCGACCCGTTCACCGGGAAATGGCGCGGCCAGCCCCTCGACCAGGTGGCGACGCTGCTGGCCGAGCTGGCCCAGCAGCCGGCCCTCGACGTGCTGGCCCGGGTGCCGCTGGGTGAGGCGCTGACCAGCGGCATCGCCCCGGTCCGCCAGTCGGTCGCGGACGCGCTGGCCGGCGACCCCCGGCTCACCGAGACCGGCGTCTCGGTGGTCAGCGCCCGGGTGGTGGCGATCCGGCCGGAGCCGGACATGGAACGCGCCCTGCAGACGCCGACCCGTGAGCAGGTGCAGCAGGAGGCGGACCGGGCGACGTACGCCCGCCGCGCGCACGCCGTGCAGCAGGAGAGGCAGATCGCCGAGAACGAGTTGCAGAGCAAGATCGAGCTGGCCCGCCGGCAGCAGGAGCTGGTCGAACAGCACGGCGCCAACACCCGCCGGGAGGCCGAGCTGGACGCCGAGACACAGCTGGTGGCCGCGAAGGCCGACGCCGACCGCAAAGAGATCGCCAGCATCGCGGCCGGGGAGCGGACCCGGCGCGGCGCCGTCACCGAGGCCGAGGCCACCCGGGCGCGCGACGAGGCCCGGGCCGCCGGAGCGCGGATCGTCGGGCTGGCCGAGGCGGAGGCGGAGGCGGCGCGCCTGGCCGCGTACCGGGATCTGCCGCCCGCCGTCCTCCAGGCGCTGGCCCTCAAGGAGCTGGCCGGCCACCTGCCCGCCGTGAACGAGCTGACGATCACCCCGGACGTGCTCACCAAGCTGGTCGGACGGCTGGGCCAGTGAGCGGCCTGGCTCCCCGGGTGGTGGTCGTGTCCCGGCGCAGTGAGCTCGACGAGCTGCTGGCCCGGCACGGCACGCTGGGCGCGGCCGCGTACTTCCTGCGCCAGCGCGGCCGCGACCTGGACGAGGTCACCGCCCGGCACGAGGCGCTACGGGCCGCGCTCACCGAGGTGGGCGCGGCGGTGCCGGCCGACTGGCGGCGCGGCCACGTGGAGCGGGCCGACCTGCCGCGGTTCCTGTTCGCGCCGGAGGACGTGGTGGTCGCGGTCGGCCAGGACGGGCTGGTCGCGAACGTGGCGAAGTACCTGGACGGGCAGCCGGTGATCGGGGTGGACCCGGAGCCGGGCCGCAATCCGGGGGTGCTGTCGCGGCATCGGCCCGCCGGGATGGCGGCCCGGCTGCGCGACGCCGGCCGGCACACCGAGGAGCGGACCATGGTGGTGGCCCGGCTCGACGACGGCCAGGAACTGTACGGCCTGAACGAGGTCTACGTCGGCCACGCCGGTCATCAGTCGGCCCGGTACGTGCTGACCACTCCGGACGGTGACCGGGAGCGGCAGTCGTCGTCCGGGCTGATCGCCGGCACCGGGACCGGGGCGACCGGCTGGTGCGCGTCGATCGCCCGGGAGCGGGCCGCCGTACCGCCGCTGCCGGCGCCCGGTGACGCCGCATTGTGCTGGTTCGTCCGGGAGGCGTGGCCGTCACCGGCGACCGGGGTCCGGCAGACCGCCGGCCGGCTCACCGCGACCGCCGAGCTGGAGCTGACCAGCGAGTCGGAGCGGCTGGTCGTCTTCGCGGACGGGCTGGAGTCGGACGCGCTGGAACTGTCCTGGGGTCAGCGGGTCCGGATCGGTGTGGCGGCCCGCCGGCTGCGGCTGGTGTAGGGGCGGCTAAGGCGTGTTTCAGAAGTCGTGGTGGCCGGTGAAGGTCACGGCGTGGCGGTGATCGATATTTGAAGAGGTCTCCGGTAAACGGTTCAGCGACCAAGCTCGAACTTCATACCGGAGACCTCGTGGCCACCTTAGCGGTGACGAGGCGGCATGACCTCACCGACGCCCAGTGGC
>NZ_JAGFNS010000064.1 GCF_017592555.1 Actinoplanes flavus
CACCCTCGTCGTAACCCACGTAACCGGGAGGCGCACCGACCAGGCGGGACACCGTGTACCGGTCGTGGAACTCGGACATGTCCAGCTGGATCAGCGCGTCCTCGGAGCCGAACAGGAACTCGGCGAGCGCCTTGGACAGCTCGGTCTTACCGACACCGGACGGGCCGGCGAAGATGAACGAGCCGGAGGGGCGCTTCGGGTCCTTGAGGCCGGCACGGGTCCGCCGGATCGCCTTGGAGACGGCCTGCACCGCGTCCTCCTGGCCGATGACGCGCTTGTGCAGCTCGTCCTCCATGCGCAGCAGGCGGGAGGTCTCCTCCTCGGTGAGCTTGTAGACCGGGATGCCGGTCCAGTTGCCCAGCACCTCGGCGATCTGCTCGTCGTCGACCTCGGACACCACGTCCAGGTCGCCGGCCTTCCACTCCTTCTCCCGCTGTGCCTTCTGACCGAGGAGGGTCTTCTCCTTGTCACGCAGCTGGGCGGCACGCTCGAAGTCCTGCGCGTCGATCGCGGACTCCTTGTCGCGGCGCACCTGGGCGATGCGCTCGTCGAAGTCGCGGAGGTCCGGCGGCGCGGTCATCCGGCGGATGCGCATCCGGGCGCCGGCCTCGTCGATCAGGTCGATCGCCTTGTCCGGCAGGAACCGGTCCGAGATGTACCGGTCGGCCAGCGTGGCGGCCGCGACCAGGGCCGCGTCGGTGATGCTGATCCGGTGGTGCGCCTCGTAGCGGTCGCGGAGGCCCTTGAGGATCTCGATGGTGTGCGCCAGCGACGGCTCGCCGACCTGGATGGGCTGGAAGCGGCGCTCGAGGGCGGCGTCCTTCTCCAGGTGTTTGCGGTACTCGTCGAGGGTGGTGGCGCCGATGGTCTGGAGCTCACCGCGGGCGAGCATCGGCTTGAGGATGCTGGCCGCGTCGATCGCGCCCTCGGCGGCGCCGGCGCCGACCAGCGTGTGGATCTCGTCGATGAACAGGATGATGTCGCCGCGGGTGCGGATCTCCTTGAGCACCTTCTTGAGGCGCTCCTCGAAGTCGCCGCGGTAGCGGGAGCCGGCGACCAGCGCACCCAGGTCCAGCGTGTACAGCTGCTTGTCCTTCAGCGTCTCGGGCACCTCGCCCTTGACGATGGACTGGGACAGGCCCTCCACCACGGCGGTCTTACCCACGCCGGGCTCACCGATCAGGACCGGGTTGTTCTTGGTGCGCCGGGACAGCACCTGCATGACCCGCTCGATTTCCTTCTCCCGGCCGATGACCGGGTCGAGCTTGCCCTCGCGGGCGGCCTGGGTCAGGTTGCGGCCGAACTGGTCCAGCACGAGCGACGTGGACGGCGCGGCCTCTCCGGTCGCGGTGCCCGCGGCGGCCGGCTCCTTGCCCTGGTAGCCGGAGAGCAGCTGGATCACCTGCTGGCGGACCCGGTTGAGGTCGGCGCCGAGCTTGACCAGCACCTGGGCGGCGACGCCCTCGCCCTCCCGGATCAGGCCGAGCAGGATGTGCTCGGTGCCGATGTAGTTGTGGCCGAGCTGCAGCGCCTCCCGCAGGGAGAGCTCAAGAACCTTCTTGGCCCGCGGCGTGAACGGGATGTGCCCGCTCGGCGCCTGCTGCCCCTGGCCGATGATCTCCTCGACCTGCTGCCGGACCCCCTCGAGGGAGATGCCGAGGCTCTCGAGAGCCTTCGCTGCGACACCCTCGCCCTCGTGGATCAGGCCGAGCAGGATGTGCTCCGTCCCGATGTAGTTGTGGTTGAGCATCCGGGCCTCTTCTTGGGCCAGGACGACAACCCGTCGCGCTCGGTCGGTGAACCGCTCGAACATGCCCTCGTGCTCCTCACGTGCCGTGCGCCAATGAACTGGCGGGGCCAGCGCACGGGCATCGGTGATACCCGTGCAGTAACTCTATCGCCGCTGAGAGGCTCCGCCGGGCCCTCGCGCCCCTTGGAAACGATCCGCAACGTTGATTTAGCCAACTTCGCACGCTCAGGGGCTGTTCCCCCACCCGAACGTGTACGCGTACAGCGAAATCCTGCCGATCCACAGCCTGTGGACAACTCTGTCCACGCCTGTGGATAACCGTAGTGAGGTTGTGGGCGGACCGACGGGCAAACACGGAGAGGGCGCGCCGACCACGTGGTCGGGGCGCCCTCTCCGGGGTGGAACCGTGATCAGGCCCGGCCGGGGCCCTTCTGGTGGAACTCGTCCACGATCTCCTGCGGGATGCGGCCGCGGTCGGAGATGTCCTTGCCCGACTTCTTGGCCCACTCGCGGATCGCCTTGTTCTGCTCGCGGTCGGCGGTCGCCCCGCCCCGGCCACGCGCGGCGCGACCACCCACCACGACGCCGCCCCGGGCCACCTTCGTCCCGGCCTTCACGTAGGGCTCGAAGACCTCCCGCAATTTCGCGGCGTTCTTCTCCGAGAGGTCGATCTCGTACTGAATGCCGTCGAGCGCAAACTTCACGGTCTCGTCGGCGTCAACACCGTCGATGTCATCGACCAGCTTGTGAATGATCTGCTTGGCCACGCGCGGTTATCCTCCCGAACACAGGTTCTCTCCCCAGCAATGGGAGAACAATAACGCCAGGAGCGCATGACCCGTCAATGGCGGGTGGGTAATTGTTACTCCGGGCGGACCAACGGGAAGAGGATCGTTTCCCGAATGCCCAGGCCGGTGAGCGCCATCAACAGCCGGTCGATTCCCATTCCCATGCCACCGGACGGCGGCATTCCGTACTCCATGGCCCGCAGGAAATCCTCGTCCAGCTGCATCGCCTCGGGGTCGCCGCCGGCCGCGAGCAGCGACTGCGCGTGGAAGCGCTCGCGCTGGACGACCGGGTCCACCAACTCGGAATAGGCGGTGGCGAGTTCGAATCCGCCGACGTAGAGGTCCCACTTCTCGGTCAGGCCCGGGGTGGTGCGGTGGCCGGCGGTCAGCGGTGCGGTCTCCTCCGGGTAGTCCCGGACGAAGGTGGGCGCCTGGAGGCTGTCCGTCACCAGGTGCTCGAACAGCTCCTCGGCGAGCTTGCCGGGACCCCACTTCGGGTCGACCGAGAGCTGGACCTTCTCCGCGTACCGCTGCAACTGGGCCAGGTCGGTCCCGATCGTGACCTCCTCGCCGAGGGCCTCGGAGATCGCGCCGAAAAGGGTGATCTGCGCCCACTCGCCGCTCAGGTCGATCTCGGTGCCGTCGTGGTGGGTCACCACGTGCGATCCGGACACCGCGAACGCGGCCTCCTGAATCCACTCGCGCGTCTGGGCCTGCATGACGTTGTAGTCGGCATAGGCCTGATAGGCCTCCAGCATGGCGAACTCCGGCGAGTGCGTGGAGTCCATGCCCTCATTCCTGAAGTTCCGGTTGATCTCGAAGACCCGGTCGATGCCGCCGACCACCGCACGCTTCAAAAACAGTTCCGGGGCGATCCGAAGATAAAGATCGGTGTCCAGTGCGTTGCTGTGCGTCACAAACGGGCGTGCCGCGGCGCCGCCGTGCAGCAACTGGAGCATCGGAGTTTCCACCTCGAGGAAATTCCGGCGGAACAGCGACTCACGCAGGCTGCGGACCACGGTGGCCCGGGTACGCACGACATCGCGGGCCTGCGGGCGCACGATGAGATCGACATAACGCTGCCGGACCCGGGTCTCCTCGGAAAGCGGCTTGTGCGCGACCGGAAGCGGCCGGAGGGCCTTCGCGCTCATCGACCAGGAATCGGCGAGAACGGAGAGCTCACCCCGCCGGCTGGTGATCACCTCGCCGGTGACCGCGACCAGGTCACCGAGGTCGACCACGCTCTTCCAGTCGGCCAGGGACTTCTCCCCCACCTTGTCGAGCGAGAACATCGCCTGGATCTCGGTGCCGTCCCCGGCGCGCAGCGTGGCGAAACAGAGCTTGCCGCCGGTCCGTACGAAGATCACCCGGCCGGTGATCGACACCGTGTCGCCGGAGGCGGTGTCGGTGGGCAGGTCCGCGTAACGCGCGCGGATCTCGGCGATCTCGGCGGTCCGCGGGACCTCGACCGGGTAGGGCGGCACGCCCTCGGCGAGCAACCGGTCCCGCTTCGACCGGCGGACCCGCATCTGCTCGGGAAGGTCCTCGGCGGGGTCGATCGCTGGCGTGTTCTGCTCGGTCACGGCAAGACTTCCTGTGTAGGTCTGTGCTGGGGCCCTGAAAGCCTACTCAGCGGGGATCAGACGTTCCGCTCATATACCATCCGCAGCCCGATCAGCGTGATCATCGGCTCGTGCGCGGTGATCGTGCGGCATTCGTCCTTCACCAGCCAGGCCAGGCCACCGGTGGCGATGACCGCGCGGACCGGGCCGATCTCCTCGATCATCCGCTCGACGATCCGGTCGACCTGGCCGCCGAAGCCGAAGTAGAGCCCGGCCTGGAGGCACTCCACGGTGTTCTTGCCGATCACCGAGCGCGGCTTGGTCGGCTCCACCTTGCGCAGCTGGGCGGCGCGGGCCGCCAGCGCGTCGAAGGAGATCTCGATGCCCGGCGCGAAGGCGCCACCGAGGAACTCACCCTTCGCGCTGATCAGGTCGAAGTTGGTGGTGGTGCCGAAGTCCACCACGATCGACGGCCCGCCGTAGAGGGCGTGCGCGGCCAGGGTGTTCACCACCCGGTCGGCGCCGACCTCCTTGGGGTTGTCGATGGCCAGCTGCACCCCGGTCTTCACACCCGGCTCGACGATCACACTGGGCACGTCGCCGTAGTACCGCTTCAGCATGGTCCGCAGGTTGCGCAGCGCCGCCGGCACGGTCGAGCAGGCGGCCACCCCGGTGATCTCCACGGCGTCGCCGGCGAGCAGGCCCCGGAACATCAGGCCCAGCTCGTCGGCGGTCGAGGCGGCATCGGTCTTGATGCGCCAGTTGTGCACCAGCTTGTCGCCGTCGAAGGTCGCCAGCACGGTGTTGGTGTTGCCGATGTCAATGCAGAGCAGCACGCCAGGCCCCTAAAGAATCACAATCAAGACCCCTATTTTGTACGCGCAGCGACTCGCGCCGTCGTCAACGGGGACGGAGGTCCAGGGCGATGTCGAGGATCGGCGACGAGTGGGTCAGGCCGCCCACCGACAGATAGTCCACCCCGGTGGCGGCGTAGGCGGCCGCGGTGGCCAGCGTCAGGTTGCCGGTCGCCTCCAGTTCCACCCGGTCCCCGACCGCGCCGACCACCTCGGTGAGCTGCTCGGGCGTCATGTTGTCGCAGAGCAGGAAATCGGCGCCGGCCGCGACCGCCTCCTCCGCCTCGGCCAGGGTGGTCACCTCGACCTGCACCGCCACGTCCGGGAAGGTCGCGCGGACCAGCTCGTACGCGGCCGTGATGCTGCCCGCCGCGAGCTTGTGGTTGTCCTTGATCATGGCGACGTCGTACAGGCCCATGCGCTTGTTGGTGCCACCGCCGGCCCGGACCGCGTACTTCTCCAGCACCCGCAGACCCGGGGTGGTCTTGCGGGTGTCGAGCACGGTGGCCTTGGTGCCCGCCAGCTGATCCGCCCACTTCCGGGTGTGGGTGGCGACACCGGACATCCGGCACAGCAGGTTGAGGGCGGTGCGCTCGGCGGTCAGCAGCGCCCGGGTGGGGCCGGTGATCACGGCGAGCACGTCACCGCGCCGGACCCGGTCGCCGTCGGACGCGACCGCCTCGAAGGTGGCCGCCCCGGCCGACGTGACGGCGAAGACCTCGGCCGCCACGAGCAGGCCGGCCACCACGCCGTCGGCGCGGGCCACCAGCTCGGCGGTGTCGGTCTGGGTGGCCGGGATGGTGGCCTCGCTGGTGACGTCCCGGGCCGGGTCGCCGAGGTCCTCGGCCAGGGCGGTGAGGACGATCCGCTCGACCTCCACGAGATCCAGACTGGGGTCGATCACGCCATCTCCTCGAAGGTCTGGGTAAGCGCGCCGTCGGGGGCGACGGCGTCGAGCAGGTGGCCGCGCCATTCGTCGGCGGCGGCCGGGTGGTCCTCGCGCCAGTGGCAGCCGCGGGTCTCCCGGCGGGTGCGGGCCGACGCCACCAGCGCGGTGGCGACGGTGAGCAGGTTGGTGACCTCCCAGGCCGCGGTGTTCGGCCGGGAGCGCTGCTCGGCGAGGCGGGTCAGTTCCTTGGCGGCGGTGGCCAGCGAGTCGGCGGAGCGCAGCACCCCGGCCCCGCGGGTCATGGCGCGCTGCAACTCGGCGCGGATCGCCGGGTCGGCGACCCAGGCCGGGCCGGACACCGCGGCCCGGACCGGCTCGGCCTGCGGGGGCAGCTCACGGGCGATGTCGTCGGCGATCCGGCGGGCGAAGACCAGGCCCTCCAGCAGAGAGTTGCTGGCCAGGCGGTTGGCGCCGTGCACGCCGGTGCAGGCCACTTCACCGCACGCGTACAGCCCGTCGATGCTGGTCCGCCCGTGCAGGTCGGTCCGCACGCCGCCGGAGGCGTAGTGGGCGGCCGGGGCGACCGGGATCAGGTCGGTGGCCGGGTCGACGCCGGCGCCCCGGGTGGACGCCATGATGGTCGGGAAGCGGCCCTCCAGGAACTCCTTGCCGAGGTGGCGGGCGTCCAGGTAGACGTGGTCGGCGCCGGTGGACCGCAGCACCCGGTAGATGCCCTTGGCGACCACGTCGCGGGGCGCCAGCTCGGCCAGCTCGTGCTGCCCCACCATGAACCGCTCGCCGGCCTCGTCGACCAGGTGGGCGCCCTCACCGCGCAGCGCCTCGGAGATCAGCGGACGCTGCACCGAGGTGACGCCCGACGTGACGAACGAGGTCGGGTGGAACTGCACGAACTCGACGTCGGTGACCTCGGCGCCGGCCCGCAGCGCGAGCGCCACGCCGTCACCGGTGGAGACCGACGGGTTCGTGGTGGACGAGAAGATCTGCCCCATCCCGCCGGTGGCCAGCACCACGGCGCGGGCCAGCACCGCGCCGACGCCGTCCTCGCTGCCCTCGCCGAGCACGTGCAGGGTGATCCCGCAGGCCCGGCCGTCGGCCGAGCGCATCAGGTCCAGCACGAGCGCGTGCTCGACCAGGCGGATCCACGGGTCGCGGCGGACCGCGGCGTGCAGGGCGCGCTGCACCTCGGCGCCGGTCGCGTCGCCGCCGGCGTGCACGATGCGGTCGGCGCGGTGGCCGCCCTCGCGGGTCAGCATGAGCGAGCCGTCCGGGTTGCGGTCGAACTCGGCGCCCCGGCGGATCAGCTCCCGGATCCGGGCCGGCCCCTCCTCCACCAGCACCCGGACCGCCGCCGGGTCGCAGAGCCCGACGCCGGCGATCTCCGTGTCGTACGCGTGCGCCTGCGGCGTGTCCAGCGGATCCAGCACGGCCGCGATCCCGCCCTGCGCCCACCGGGTGGAGCCGTCGTCGATGTTGACCTTGGTGACCACCGTGACGTGCAGACCCTGCTCCCGCAGGTAGAGGGCCGCGGTCAGCCCGGCGATACCGGAACCGACCACGACGACGTCGGTGGTCTCGGTCCAGCCGGGCTCGGCGGCCGCGAGACGGCGGGGCAACGCCGGAAGATCGGCGAGAGGTGACATGTGTTTCAGTACACTCCGCGCCCACGGACCGGTCGAGCCGGGGGCACCGTCAGTGGCCATCGTTACTTGTACTGGACCGGGAGGGCCTTCGTCCCCTTGCCCTTGAGCGAGGTGGTCAGCTCGGACCCGTCCAGCCACAGATAGCAGCGGACCCCGTGATCGCCCTGCGCCCACACGTCGGCGTTGCCGGGCAGCGACACCACCCCCGTCCGGTACTGCAGATCGCGGTCGACCGGCACCCCGACGTACCCGGCGGCCACCGTGCGGCAGCCGTCGTGGAACTCCTCCCAGGCGGCGTCCCCCTTCGGGTACGCGGTCTCGGGCGGCGCGGTCCAGATCCCGGCGAATTCGGCGTTGTGCTTGTCCGTGCACTTCTTGGGCGGCATGCTGCTGATCGCCCCGGCGTCGTCCAGCTTGATGGCGTAGCAGGTCAGCAGCAGATCGGAGTTCTTGTCGGCGAGCGCGCCGCGGAGGCTGCCGGACCGCCGGGCCAGGGCGCCGTCGTCCTCGATCGAGTCGAGTTCCACCAGCTCGCAGCGGAACCAGCGGGAGCCGCCGTTCCAGGCGGCGGGCGTGGGGTGGGTGACGCCGATCCAGAGCCGGGCGTTCCGCCAGGGGCCGCCGACGTACCCGGAGGTCTTCTTGTCGCACTCCCGGTAGGCCGCCTGCGCGCCGGCCGACGTGCCGGCCGGTGGCTGCGCGGCGTCCGCCGCGGGCTTCGGGTACTCGCCGACGTGCACGGTCTCGGTGCGGTGCTCGACGGCGCAGTCGACCTCGTCGTAGGTGGAGCGCGGCCCGGAGACGGCGAAGTTGGCGAGGTGGCACGTTCCGGCGGCCGGCACGAACCCGGTGGCCGGGGCCATCGCGCCCCAGTCGTTGGTCAGATCGCCGTCGATGTCCCGGCCGGCGCCGCAGCCGGCCACACAGAGCAGGGCGGCGATTCCTGAGACACACAGGCGGAATCGCATGACCCCGTGCCTCCCGAGCAGCTCGGTGACATTATCCGATTTGCCGACTATATGGGCATCGGTGCCGCTCGGGAGGGGAGATCGGGAAAGAGCTAGCCGACCGCCAGGGTGAGGTCGCCGCGCACCAGGTCACCGGCCATTCCGGGGACCGCCTCGGCCGGGTCCGCGCCCAGCTCGACGATCCGGTTGTCGGCGTCCACGTGCACGACCCGGGGCTGGTAGGCCCGCGCCTCGGCGTCGTCCATCTGCCCGTACGAGATCAGGATGACCAGATCGCCCGGGTGCACCAGATGCGCGGCGGCCCCGTTGATGCCGATCACGCCGCTGCCCCGCTCGCCGGGGATCACGTACGTCTCCAGGCGCGCCCCGTTGGTCACGTCGACGATCGCCACCTGCTCACCGGGGATCAGGTCGGCCGCCTCGAGCAGGTCGAGGTCGACGGTGACCGAACCGACGTAGTGCAGGTCGGCCTGCGTCACGGTGGCTCGGTGAATCTTCGACTTGAGCATGGTCCGAAGCATCAGGCGTTCTTCTCCAGGGTCAACGGGACGTTGTCGATGAGCCGGGTGGTGCCGACCCGGGCCGCCACCAGCAGGCGGGCCGGGCCCTCCTCCGGGACCGGACCGAGATCCGGGCCGGTCAGTTCCAGGTAGTCCACGCGGACCCCCGGCTCGTCCGCCAAGATCTTGCGGGCGACGGCCAGGACCGACGCGGGGTCGCGCCGCGCGGCGCCCTCACGCAGAGCGCGGGACAGGGCCAGAGCGGACAGCCGCTGGTCCGGCGAGAGATACCGGTTGCGGCTGGAGAGCGCCAGGCCATCCCCTTCCCGTACGGTGGGCACGCCCACGATCTCGACGGGCAGCTCCAGGTCGCGCGCCATCCGCCGGATCAGCGCCAGCTGCTGGAAGTCCTTCTCGCCGAAGTAGGCGACATCGGCCCGGGTGAGCATCAGCAGCTTCTCGACCACCGTGAGCATCCCGGAGAAGTGGCCGGGGCGGCTGGCCCCCTCCAGGATCTCGCCGAGCGGGCCCGGATGCATGGTGATCGACGGCTGCCCGGACGGGTAGACGTCGTCCCGGCCCGGCGCGAACACCAGGTCGGCGCCCTCGGCCCGGCAGGCGGCGAGGTCCTCGTCCAGGGTGCGCGGGTACTTCTCGTAGTCCTCGTTCGGCCCGAACTGCAACGGGTTGACGAAGATCGTCACGACCACGAACGGGGACCGCTCCCGGGCCACCCGCATCAACCGCCGGTGCCCCTCGTGCAGGGCGCCCATGGTCATCACGACGGCGATCTCCCCGGGCGCGGCGTCCAGGGCGGTCGCCAGGTCGGCCCGGGTGTGCACCAGATTCGTCACGCTGTGCCCCCTTCCGTGCGCTCTCCCGGCCTTTGCTTCACCGCGGTGCGGTCGGTCACGCGTTGCTCCCCACCGCGGCACGGGACAGGACGTCCAGGAGGGCGGTGGCGTCCTGCGGGCGCAGCCGGCCGGAGGCGATCGCCCGGTCGGCGGTGCGCCGGGCCATCGCCAGGTAGGCCGGCACCGCCTCGGTCGGCATCCGGTCCAGGTGCTTGCCGACCGTGCCGGCGTCGCCCCGGGAGACCGGACCGGTCAGCGCGGCGTCACCCATCCGCAGCGCGTTCTCCAGCGCCGCGGTGAGCAGCGGGGCCAGCACCCGGCCGGGCTCGCCGACCCCGGCCGCGCGCAGCACGTCGGCCGCCTCGTTGACCAGGGTGACCAGGTGGTTCGCGCCGTGCGCCAGAGCCGCGTGGTAGACCGGGCGGGACTCCTCGGCGATCCACTCGGGCACGCCGCCCAGGTCGGCGACCAGCCGGGTGGCGAAGGCACGGTCCGGGGCGGTCACCCCCCAGGCGATGCCGGGAAGCCGGTCCAGGTCGGTGTCCGCGCCGGTGAAGGTCATCGCGGGGTGCAGGGCCATGCCGTTCACATCGCCCAGTACGCCCAGCCCGTGAGCCCCTGAGGTGTGCGCCACCACCGGGCCCCGGTGCAGCGCCCCGGTCCGGTCGAGGCCGGCCACCACACCGGCGAGCATGTCGTCCGGGACGGCGAGCAGCAGCAGGTCGGTGGCCGCGCGGGCCACCTCGTCGGCGGGGAGGATCGCGGCGTCCGGCAGCAGGCGGGCGGCACGCTCACGGGAGGCGGCGGAGACCGCGGCGGCGGCGACCACCCGGTGGCCGGCCGCGTTCAAGGCGGCGCCCAGCACGGCGCCGACCCGGCCGGCGCCCACGACGCCGACGGTCAAAGCTCTCATCTTCGGATCCAGTCCTCTGGTACGGGGTACCGGTCGTCGCCAGTATGCGCCGTATTCACACGGCCGTAGCAATGACGTGTGAGTTACCGCACGGGTGCCACAGGATGCCATCCTCCGTCCCACCGCAACCCCCCAACCCCAGCTGGCTCCCAGTGCTGTCTCGACGGCCTCGAGACAGCACTCACGACCAGCTGGACACGATCTTCACGGCTGGCTTTCAGTGCTGTCTCGACGGGCTTGAGGCAGCACCCACGACCAGCTGGGAGCCGAAACAGCCGTGGGGTCGGCTGGACCCACCACTCACGCCCGGATGCGGGCGCCACGGCCCGGTGTCGCACCCGGGTCGCGACCGCCCACGGCGGTACGGGTAGGCGTACGAAAGGATGGGTTCATGGGGTTGGGGTGGCGGTCGGCCATGCAGGCGGCGCTCTACGGAAGTGACGGGTTCTTCGTGCGGGCGAGCGAGGGGCCCAGTGATCACTTTCGGACCAGCGTGCATGCGTCGCCGCTGTTCGCCGGGGCGATCGCCCGGCTGGTCGTCTCGGTGGACGAGGCGCTCGGGCGTCCGGCCACGTTCGACCTGGTGGATGTGGGGGCCGGGCGCGGGGAGTTGATCACCGCGCTGCTGGCGGCGCTGCCGGCGGAGCTGGCCGGGCGGGTACGGGCCACCGCGGTGGAGATCGCGCCGCGACCCGCGGGGCTGAATGCCGCGGTGGGCTGGCGGCGGGACGTGCCGGAGCGGATCACCGGACTGCTGGTGGCGACCGAATGGCTGGACAACGTGCCGCTCGACGTGCTCGAGACGGACGGCGACGGGCGGCTGCGGACGGTGCTCGTGGACCCGGCGACCGGCGCCGAGACGCTCGGCGCGGAGGCGGACCCGGCTGATCGCCTCTGGGCCGACCGCTGGTGGCCCGGGAAGGGCCGGATCGAGGTGGGCCGGACCCGCGACACGGCGTGGGCGAAAGCGGTCGGTTCGATCGAGCGGGGTGCCGCGCTCTGCGTCGACTACGGCCATCTGAAAGCGGAGCGGCCGATCTTCGGGACGCTGGCCGGATTCCGGCAGGGGCGGCAGGTCCCGCCGGTGCCGGACGGCGGCTGCGACGTCACGGCGCACGTGGCGATGGACGCGGTGGCCGCGGCGGCCGGTGTTCCGCATCGGATGGTCCGGCAGCGGGAGGCGCTGCGGGCGCTCGGTGTGGACGGTGCCCGGCCGTCGCTGGAGACCGCCCGGACCGATCCGGCCGGCTATCTGCGGGCGCTCTCCGCGGCGGGGGCGGCGGCCGAGTTGACCGATCCGGCCGGACTCGGCGGACACTGGTGGCTCTGGCACGGTGTCGGCCTCGGCGACCATGGCACGATGCTGTGGTGACCGAGACGCTGCGGGAGATGACCGTCGGGACCGGCTCCGGGCTCGACACCGCCGACATGGTGCTCAACATCGGGCCGCAACACCCCTCCACGCACGGCGTGCTGCGGCTGAAGCTGACGCTGGACGGCGAGCGGGTGGTCGCCTGCGAGCCGATCGTCGGCTACATGCATCGGGGCGCCGAGAAGCTGTTCGAGGTGCGCGACTACCGGCAGATCATCATGCTGGCGAACCGGCACGACTGGCTGTCCGCCTTCTCCAACGAGCTGGGCGTGGTCCTCGCCGTGGAACGGCTGATGGGCATCGAGGTGCCGGAGCGGGCCACCTGGCTGCGGATGGCCCTCGCCGAGCTGAACCGGGTGCTCAACCACCTGATGTTCCTCGGCTCCTACCCGCTGGAGATCGGCGCGATCACGCCGATGTTCTACGCCTTCCGCGAGCGGGAGACGTTGCAGGCGGTGATGGAGGAGGTCTCCGGCGGCCGGATCCACTACATGTTCAACCGGATCGGCGGCCTGAAGGAGGAGGTCCCGGCCGGCTGGACCAAGCGGGCCCGGCAGGCGGTGGCCGCGGTCCGGCGGCGGATGCCCGACCTCGACGGCATCATCCACCGCAACGACATCTTCATGGCCCGCACCGTCGGGGTCGGCGTGCTCAGCGCGGAGGACGCCGCCGCCTACGGCGCCTCCGGACCGGTCGCCCGGGCCAGCGGACTCGATTTCGATGTACGCCGGGACGAGCCCTACCTCTTCTACGAGGAGTTGCAGGTGCCGGTGGTGACCCGTACCGCCGGGGACTGTCACGCCCGTTTCGAGGTGCTGCTGGAGCAGGTGTCCGTCTCCCTCGACCTGGTCGACGCCTGCCTGGACCGGGTGGAGCGGATCGGCGGCCCGGTCAACGTGCGGCTGCCCAAGGTGGTGAAGGCGCCGGAGGGGCACACCTACGCGTGGACCGAGAACCCGCTCGGGGTGAACGGCTACTACCTGGTGTCCCGGGGCGAGAAGACGCCGTGGCGGCTCAAGCTGCGGACCGCCTCCTACGCCAACGTGCAGGCGCTGGCCACGCTCATCCCGGGCTGCCTGGTGCCGGACCTGATCGCCGTCCTCGGGTCGATGTTCTTCGTGGTCGGCGACATCGACAAGTAGTCGTCTACCAGCTGTCCTGATTGCTGTAGCCGGGGTAGTTCGCGAAGTCGGCGAGGGTGCCGACGTTGGTGTCGTTCGCGGACGGGCGGTGGCGGCGGGCCTTGTAGTCGGAGGTCGGCTCCTCGTAGCCGTTGGCTCCGGCGTAGCCGTCGATGGCGCCGAAGTCGCCGTCCGGGGCCTCGGGGCGGCCGTACTGCGGACCGGGCCGGACCGCGGCGGCGGCGCGGGCGGGCGGGGGCGCCATCATGCCGTTCGGGCCGGGCGGGGGCGCCATCATGCCGTTCGGGCCGGGCGGAGCGACCGCGGCGGCGGCTCGGGGCCGTTGCGGCGGCGCGACGGCGGCGGCGGCGACCGGCGTGGCGCCGG
>NZ_JAGFNS010000065.1 GCF_017592555.1 Actinoplanes flavus
GATCATCCACGCTCGCGAGGGTAAGCCAAGCCGACGGCATGGACGCACTCTCGTCTGGCAGGATCCGACGTAGGCTGCGCCTACCCGCGGTGACGATCCGTAGCGCCCGGACTGTCGCCGCTTCCCGAAGAGTGACCCCGTGGGGAACCCGAGAACCTACAGAGGGTCAAATGTCGGAAAGCGCTGACACGGACGGCGGAAGATGTGCGCGTCGTTACGGTTCGTGCGAGCCCGGTCGTAGCGCACAGTGGTCAACGGTCGGCGTGGCGGGCGGCGATCTAGACGTCGTGCAGCATGTCAGTAACGAACGGGTGGCGCAGCATCTGCGGGCGAATCACCGGCATCCGGATCCCGACGGTGGTGGTGAAGCGCTCGAGCCTGCGGGCCGCGGCGTGCCCGATCCGGAGGGCCACCGTGGCCACATTGGGTGTCACCGGCCCGGATTAGAGTGCGATCATGACCGACGCATCCGTGCACCTCGCCGCCCAGCCTCGTATCGACACGCTCGTGACGGAGTTCCGCTCCGACGCCCAGCGGCTGCGCAGCGACTTCGCGGGGACGGCCTGGATCGGTGACATCCCCGACCCGGCATCCGGGATGATGGGACCGAACTACCAGCGGCGTGTTGTCGACTCGCAGTTGTTTCTGCCTGACACCCACTGGTACACCGTCCGCGAGCTCGACGACGCCGAAATCCAGATTGCCGTCGGCCTGCTCCAGGTGCCGGGCACCACACAGGGCTCACAAGGGCTGGTCGGCGCAATCGCGGACCCACGTGCGGATTTCTTCGAGCACCCGGAGCACGAAGACCGGGTCGGCATCTGCCTCACGCTACGGGGGCGGATCTGGTCCAACGTCGGCCTGTCATATCGAATCACCGTACTGTGCCGGCCGGAGGCCTTCATCAGTAGCGCACCCGCGTGATGCGAAGGCCGCACTGATCTCGGCACCAGTGCTCATCACGGCTCGCCGCCTGGCCACCACGAGCGCTCGGCGGAAGTAGAGGACGGCCGCCTGGCGGGAAGCACGGAAGATCTCACACCAGGGTGGCCTGCCTCAACGATCGGCGACAAGCCGTCGATTCAGCTCGGCGAGCAGCGCCGGCGGTCCGGGGGTCATCAGGCCGACGTCGACGATGAACGCGGGGGTGCCCGAGCGTCGACGTACCCGTGGTGCCCACGCCGACACGGCGGCGACGGTAGCGGCGTTCAGGCTCGTGGGGGTTACCAGCAGCTCGGTCAACGGGCCGGTGAAGCGCAGCCCGACCGACTGAACCGCCGACCAGGGCAGGAACACCGGTTGGCGGCGGGTGGCGGCGAACTCCAGGCCGGCGGTCGAGGCGCGTATCCAGCCGAGATTGCGGCCGGCAGAGAGGACGGTTCCGGTTGCTCCGGCGATCGTCGTCAGCAGCACCCAGATCACCGTTTCAGTGAAGTCCCACTCCTCCAGCGAGAGGCCGATCGCGATCCCGCGGACCAGCAGAAACACGGGAATGAAGATCAGTGCCGTCCGCAGCCACAGCCGCGACCGGCGCAGACGGAATGTCACCGCGTCGCCGGCTGGGGCAGGGATGAGATCAACGGTGGCCATCAGGGAAGTATCCGCAGCCCAGCTCGTCCTCGGATCAGCCGAATGATCACAGTCCGAGCCGTGGTCGCAGGCCAATGCCGGTTAGTGGCGCATCTTGGTCGGCACCCAGTGAAGCCTCATCGGCAGGACACGACGTCAAGCCGTCACAGCGCACCAACCGGTCCCGCCCGCAGCGACCGGTCCGAGCGCGATCAGCGGCAGAACAGGACGCCGGTCGGTCGACGGCCGACCTGAATTAGCCGCTGTGGTGGTCAGGTTGTGGCTGCGCCTGTGGGCGAGGCCGGAAAACAGCAATCGCGACCACAAGAAGGCCTGCCGGAAGAAGTTGGAGCCACAGACCGGAAATGCCGTCTATCACTTGCGCCTGAATCAGGAATGCTATGAGTCCAGCCGTGAGCAGCGAGCCCCCGAACAGCAGGCAGAAGGCAACCGCTTGGTCCTGCGAGCGCCACGTCCGCTTCGAGCCGGTCAGCGCTAGAGGGCGACTAGTTAGTAGTGCCAGCAACCCAGCACCGCTGAGGTACCCGCCCAGCGCAAAGAAGACGACGACGAAGACCCAGTTCACGGCCCGAGACTCTAGATTGAGCGGCCACCTCCCGACAACCGACGGCGGGTGGCTTGGCAAGGGTGTTCGGCTGTGCATATCAACCCGCACGTCTCGAATGGAAAATATCCGGCATCGGTGACCAAACCGCCGCGCGTGAGTCGATACCCGAAACGAATTGAAGTTTCCGCCGCACCAACTCTTGATCCCCAGAGTTCCGGCCCCTGACCGACAGCGGTGTTGAGGCACCGATGGATCTCGAAACGCAGTTACCGGCACGCGGTTGAGTTGCAGGGTGTGACCGACTGGCGGTTGGCGCGCCTTAGTAGGGATTCTCTCATTGTGCTGGCCTCCGCGAACGATCAGAATGCCCGCGTGAAGATCGTTCGTTGGTTCGTCGGCAGCTGGCTCTCGCGGATCTACCTGGCCCTGGTCACCGCCGTGACCCTAGAGGCCGTGGTGTCGCTCCTAACCTGGGATCATGAAGTCCCGAACTACTCCGACATCATTCCCACCGCCTTGACCTTGCCGGGGTCGGCGATCGGCGCGATTCTTGCGATTCTGCCGATTCCATATAACTTCTGGGCGATGTGGTTGAGCAGCGTAGTAGTAGGGGCGCTGGCTAACGCTGCGGCCCTCAACGGTCTGGTGGCCTTGGTGCGACGACTGACTACGAAGGCCAAGGGGTCTGGCGCGATCGCTGCCGAGAGCGGACCCAAGGTCGGCCAGTCTGGGGCTCGGTAACCGACTCTAACGGTAGAGGCGCCTGTTGCTAACTACTTGGCACCAGCCTCTCTCTGTTGGTGTGGCCTGCCGAGGGAATACACTCTCTTCGGCACGACAAGAAGGCCGTCCGTGACAGTCGGTCACCGGCCACGACGGCACTCGTCGGTCCGAGGGCGGACAGCGGTAATCACTGCGTCGGCTAATCCCGAGCCTGCTCGAATTCCATCCTTCCGTCCCATTCTCGCGCTTGTTTGGCCGCAAGATCGATTCGCCGATTCCGGCGCGCCTGGTCAACGGAGGACACAATTCCAGCCACAGCGAGCCCAGTTACCGTCAAAATCCAGGAGTCGAGGTCCCAGCCTCGTACCACCGCAATAGCGCTGACGACAGCAATCGAGCCCACAGTGACCAGCACATCAACCCAAGGCGACCTCGCGGCACCGGCACTCATAGCCATACTGTTATCCCCACGAGAAGGCAGCTGATCTGCTTGGCACTAGAGATCGCAATCATGAACACGGTTTGCGTCGGAGTTAAGTGCAGACAATCGGTGCATCTCCCCAAGATCGATCACACTCTCATCAAGCAGATCCGTGTACTCGTCGGGTCCGCCTCCGAGTCGACTGCTGTAACTGAGCGTCATGCTGCGCCTGAAGTAGTTTGACGATTCGGCATGCTGAGGCCCGCGGAGCCGTGTCCGCGTCTATCGACGCTCGTTGTGGCGGTCGTGACGGACAAGGCGGAAGCGATCGATGTGTTGGCGGAGTTCCGTGAGCAGCTCTACCGATGCATGACCCGGCGGGCGGACGCCTTGTTCGAGCTGACGGACGCCCTGCTGTGCACCGACGGGCCGGTCAAGACGCTGGTCGGGTTGTCCCTCGCTCCGGAGCACCGCCGCGGCCACGGTGCCATGTATGACGCGCTCAACCACGGCCGTATCGACGTCGAATCGCTGCGTCGACACCTGGTCGGCTTGCCGTTGCCGCGGGCGGCGGACGGCCGCCTGGTCCTCGCGGTGGACGTCTCGCCGTGGCTGCGCCCGGACGGCAACTTCAGCCCGCAGCGTTCCTTCTGCCACACCTACGGCCGCGGCAAGGACGAACACCGCATGATCCCGGGCTGGCCGTACTCGATCATCGCCGCCCTGGAAACCGGCAGGACCTGTTGGACCGCCCTACTCGACGCGGTCCGCCTGCCACCCGGCGCGGACGTCGCCACGATCACCTGCGCACAGATACGGCAGCTCGTCGACCGCCTCACCGATGCCGGCCAGTGGAAGCCCGGCGACCGCGACATCCTGATCGTGCTCGACGCTGGCTACGAGGCGCCGCGTATCGCCTGGTTGCTGCGTGATCTGCCGATCGAAATCCTCGGCCGAATGCGCTCCGACCGGGTGCTACGTCGCCCCACACCGCCGCGCGTCTACCAGCCACTGGGTGGTCGGCCTGCCAAGCACGGCGGCGAGTTCGTCTTCGGCGACTCCGCCACCTGGGGTATCGAGCAGGCGGTCACCCACACCGACACCCGGCTCTACGGCCAGGTGAAGGCGCAGGCCTGGGACGGGCTGCACCCGCGGCTGACCCGCCGCGCCGCCTGGGCGGATCATGACGGGCCGCTGCCGATCATCGCCGGCACGGTCATCCGGCTCACTGTCGAGCACCTGCCCAGTCGCGGCGAGCCGAAGCCGCTCTGGCTGTGGTGGTCCAAGGTCGACGCCAACGCCGGCGATGTCGATCGGTGCTGGCAGGCGTTCCTGCGCCGCTTCGACATCGAGCACACCTTCCGCCTGCTCAAACAGACGCTCGGCTGGACCGCCCCGCAGCTACGCGAACCGGCCGCAGCCGATCGCTGGAGCTGGCTGATCCTGGCCGCTCATACTCAGCTACGTCTCGCCCGGCCCCTCGCACAGGACCTACGCCGACCCTGGGAACGCCCGATGGACCCGGAACGACTCACCCCGGCCCGGGTACGGCGAGGGTTTCGGAACCTCCGCGCGACCAGCACCTCGCCAGCGCGTGCGCCCAAACCAAGCAAGCCCGGCCCCGGACGCCGCCGGGCTCCCGCAACCGGCACACCGCTGACCGCCACGACGTCGGACTCATCCTGGTCACTGGCCAGGCCCATCAGCGACCGGCCCATCACAAGAAGGGCACCAAGCCCCGCCGAACCGGTTAAACGACAAGCTCAGTGGCTGTCTCACAACCTGTTTCCGCAGCTAGCGCGGATTCTGGTCTGCTGAGCTGTGTCTCTGCCGTTCGTATGACCGTCACGGTGACGCCAATCGGCACGCTGCGCCGCGGAGGTGGCCTCCATGCCGGTGCAAGCAGGTCAACCGTTCAGGGAGTTCGGGTGCTCGGCCTACCGTCGAACGAATCCATCGCCATCGCGATGAGCCCATCCGGGCGCAAGTTTGCAGCAAGGAGCCGAACGGCCTTCGCCCGCCAGGTGTCGCCGTAATCGCCGGGCGTGAACGCCTCACCGGCAAGGAAGGCGATGTCAGCGAGACCACGGCTGGCGCGCCAGTATGCCAGGCGCGCCGGATCCACCGTCACCGGCCCGTATCCCTCGAAGAACCATTCCCTCTCCTGGTCACCGATGTGCTCAGCGCCGTAGGTTCCGCCGAGGACGAACATCAGATCGTGCTCAGGCGTGGACAGCGCGGCGTCGTCCCAGTCGATCAGCCACATCCGGCCGGCCGTTGCCAACACATTGCCGAGGTGAGGGTCGGTGTGGCACACCGTTGACGGCGTCACGGCCGGCGCCAGCGACTCCACCCGGTCCACGGCCGCCGCGATCCGCTGCGCGTGATCCATCCAGATGTGGCGGGTCGCGGCGGCGATGTCATCCGCCGGTGGCGAGGCTTGCAGCAGTGCTTCAGTCGCCCGGATCGAGGCGAGATCCTGCTCGTGGCCGGCGACCGGCAACACCGCCGCCAGCTCCGGCGTGACCGGCAGCGCGTGCGTCGCGGCGAGCACCGCGCCGAACTCGCGCCACTGCTGCTCGTCCAGGCCGCCGTCGAGACCCTGGCGATCACCGACCCACGGCACCACCGACAGGCGACGCCCGTCGCGCTCCGACCACAGGCGCCCATCCCGCGTTCTCACCGGCGCGGCCACCGCTCGCACTCCCTGATCGGCCAGTGCACTTGGCACCACAAGTCCGGCACCAGTGCCACCAGCGGACCACTTGATCGCGTACGCGGCCGTTGCCGTACGTCCCAAGATGTTCTGCGCTGCGCGATCCACCCCGCCGCTGTTTGTCTCGGTGGAGATCAGATGAACATCGAAATCCGCAGCAACGTAGTCGATCACGACCGGGATAGTAGCCACACCGCCCCCGATCAGGCTCCCCCTGACCGGCGTATCCCTGGCCTTGGCCTCGAACTACCCACTTGCGAAGCGGCCGAATTTCCGGCACCCATCACGATGCGTGATCAGAGCGCTGATCACGGTCCTGGCCACCCGTAGCCGACCTCAGCCGGCGCTCGCTGCGCCCACCCCGCCGGCCGCGTTCACCGTGTACCGCTACCGCGCAGCGCTGAAGCGACTCGACGCGTACATCCGCGAGCATGGCGTCTTTGTGAGCCACTCCACCCGCACTCTGATCAAAGCCAGAAGAGAAGTCGGCTGAGCGGCATCCGCGTTCCGCCGTGTACGGCCCGAGCGCGGCGTCCTCATTTGCCGCAGACAACGCGCGGCGCCCAGCGTGGTAGCCACTTCTGTGGTTGGCAGCCGACGATTGCGTGCGTGATCTCGGGGGCATCGTTCGCGAGCTGAACCAGCGGCTGCGCGTCTTCCAGACGACAGGAAATTCAGCCCCACCCAGGTGGCAGTAGTTTCCATGATCCGTGCGCAAGCCAGTCACCGAACCTCACCGGCTGCGCACCACCGGCATGATCGAGCGAAAGCGGCACGATCAGGTCACAAGTTGCCCGTCCGTCCCACCACACCGTGCCGGCGAGCGGACCGGAGATCACAAGCAGCGTCGCGAAGCCACAGCCGTTGTCCTGAATCGCGATCGCGCCAACGGTCTTGCGCTCTTCGAAATAATCTCTCTCCTCATTCCACGCCCGGCAGGCGATCGCGAAGGGCTCGTCACCAGGAAAGTCTTCTCGGCTAGGCATGCGGTCATACAGCGCATCATCGTCGTCGACGTAGGAATCCGGGTGCGGGAAAGGCTCAGCCAACTGCGCACGCCGACGAGTGTCGTTTCCTTCCCACCACCAGCCCCCTCCGACCGCGCCAGCCTCGCCAGCGGACCGCCCGCACTGACGTTCAACAGATACCGCCGATACTCTGCTGGAAAGGTGACGCCCAGCTCCTGTTCCGCAGCGGACACCTCGATCTCAGTCAATGGGGCAGGTGTCGCGCAACTCATGGCCGGAGCCTATCCGGGCACACCGCAAGGCTCTAGAGCCTTTCAGCGACATGGACAGCCGTCTGGAACAGGTCGTCGGCAGGAAATCTTCGTCAACGGGGCGGCGGCCCTCCATGGGTGCGAGTACTACCGAGGTGTCCGCTGCGGATCCTCTGAACGTCCGCTCATAGCCGCGATGCGCGCGCCAGTCGCGCTCTACCGATAACTCAGCGTGAGGGAAGGATCGTAATCCGGAAAACTGTGTGTCATCGCCCGCGCGGCCACCTCCGGCCGGCACAGCAGATTCGTGGCGATCTGAGAGGCGACTCCTCGTCACGGACCAGCTCCTGCGCCGCGACCACCTTCTCCTGCACCGTGGTCTCGGTCATCGCCTTGAACGCCACGTCCGGCCGGCGCAGCAAGTCGGCGGCGACACGCGAGGCGACCTTCTCGTCGCGGACCAGATCGTGGACCGCCACGACCTTCTCCTCCACCGACGCCGGGTGCGCCACCCGGCTACCGACCCGGCGGCTCGCCTCATCCGGGCTCCACCGCCGCTCGCCCGTGCGAGCGATCACCGGCGGCTGCGCGATCGCCGCGAACCGCTGCTGCGCGTCCGGGATCTCCGCCAGGATCGCGTGCACGGTGAACGAGGCATCCGGGCACCGGTGCTCCCGCGGCCAGCGCGAGGCGACCCACCGCCACTTCTTCACCGTGGTCGCGGGCGCTCCGATGTCCTCGGCGAACATGGCCAGAGCCTGCGAGACGGTCACCATCTCCTCGCCCAGCGCCGGATGCGCACCCCCATACGCGCATCGGCTCGATCTCTTTACCGACCGCCGGAGCCGGTGAACCATATCTGACCTGCGGCGATACATAAACTACATGTCCACGACGGCGCGGCGGGGACAGCCGCTGTAGTCCGTCTGGGTGGTCCTCAGGACGAGGGCGGTCGACAGATGGGACGGATGGACCCGCGCCTGGAATTCGTCAGCTACGCGACGTGATGGCGGGCGGGTCCGCCAACATCCGGATCTGCCGATGTGAGTGCATCGGCTGTACCGACCCCAGTGCTCGGTCATAGCGCAACGTCTGATGTGTGCAAGATATCTCAAGAAGCGCCGTCTCGCGTCGACTCTTCCGATTCGAATCGAAGCGCACGTTCAGCGCTCTCGAGAAGGTCGGCGTAGGTAATCACTGTCAGACGACTTAAGTGAGCGTTATATGACCGAATGGTTTGGTCTACCTGCTCTCTAGAAACGCCATCCGGAAGACGTCTTGTCGGGTGCCCGAGCACAATCGTTCCTTTGGCTCGCCGGAAGTCAAAGTCTGCTTGTAACTCATTCATATATTGCGTCCTCAAGGCGGCGCCGAGTTCGTCGATGTGACGAAGGTAGTTGAGGCATTGACTTACTGCTTCATGTACATCGTCCGAGACGATCAGGTGATTCCTGTGCTTTCTGACAAGGGTAACTTCGGGACCTTTAAGCTCGACGATTTCCAAACTTCCGTCGGCACATACAAGAGGTATATCGTACTGGTCGAGTGGAACAAACGTCCGCCTATCCGCTATTCCGACGTACTGACCCCCGAAAATCCAATACCTTGAGCCGATCGCAGCATGCATCTTTGTTTCATTAGCGTCCGGCGAGAGCGCCAAATCCTGAAGGTCGGAGATGATCCTGCGGCGCTCCCGAATAATGGCCGCCTCGGCTGCAGAGAGACCTTCAGGCGTAGAGGTCAAGCCTGCAACCACTTCTTGCACGTCGTTGCCGTGAGCTAAGACGCGGCCCAAGTTCGCGGCACTCAGGCCGGATCCAGAGCGCGTCTGAGCCGCTCGAGAAATATAGGAGACTATGCGTTTTGCAAAGTTGTCGAAAGACAGGTCGGCAAATGGCTCCGAAACCTCCATCTCGGAACTATCCGCGGCGAGATAGCATGCCGCATCGATGACTCCACCCGAGAGAAGCCCGGAAAGAGTATGCCCAACAAAATCAAGATAGGAGGTGGGCTCCTCTGGAGGAAGTCCTGGAAACGATAGATCGACGGGGCGCGGCCTCCGCCGAGCCACGGTATCGCGACTCTTCTCCATAACAAACACCACTGCTATGCATGGCCTATAAGGAAGCCTGTCAGGCCCGTCGAAGGTGCGAGCAATATTCGTGGCAAGTGCGACGATGTCGTCTAGGCGATTGCGTAGATTATTTCCACCGATACCAAGATTCACTTTAATCTCAGTTACCACCACTGGCAGTTCGTCGTCTACGACAACAGCATCCCACGGCCTGCCGGAGATGCCGTAGCCGCCCGCAATTCCAATTCGAGCTTCCGTGACAATAGAGGAGCGCTGGATTCCGGCGGCAGCCAGGTCGTCCGCTAGGGCCTCCGGCATCCTGTGCGATACTCCAATACCGGCCACATACGGTATCGTGGCACTAGCTTGAGACGGATGGCGCGGCCTTGCCCGAAAGCGGTCAAGAATCGCTTTCGTCATTGCTGTGGCCTTCTCTGGCATGCTTGCGTTCCCTCGATTAATCGCTGGCCGCCTATGTCTTTGCTCTAGCGTACCTAAGGCTGCTAATTTTGTGTCCGTTGGCCACTGCAGCGGTCCACTGACTTGAAGGGCGTACTGATCTGCCGCCGTCCGGGCGCTACGGAG
>NZ_JAGFNS010000066.1 GCF_017592555.1 Actinoplanes flavus
CCCCTTTTCGGGGCCACCCGGCGTCCTCTACCCATAAATCCTATGTAGTCGATAGGATGTGTCGCCATGAACGAGGGCGCATACGACGAGCGCAGACTGCGCGATTTCCTGGCCGGACGGACCCGTGGCTTCTCCCGGCGGAACCTGCTGGCACTCACCGCCGCGGTGGGCGCGGGCGCGGCCATCCCCGGGCCCGCGCTGGCCGCCGGCCCGATCGTCAAGCCCCTGCCCCCCGAGTTGTTCCGGCAGTGGGGAACCAACGCGGAGACCCGGTGGTCGGCGCTCAAGGACCAGGGCTACTACGTCCCGGTGGACCGGTTCTTCGTCCGCAACCACACCGTCACGCCGACGATCGACGCCGCCACCTGGTCGCTGGAGGTCTCCGGATCCGGGGTCGCCCAGGCCGCGCACTTCAGCTTGAAAGACCTGCGCAGACTGCCGCGCGAGACCCGGCCGGTCGCCATCGAGTGCGCCGGTAACGGCCGCGGCTACTACACCTCGCAGCAGGGCCAGACCGTTTCCGGTACGACGTGGGGCCTGGGCGCCATCGGCGTCGGCAGGTGGACCGGCGTCAAACTGTCCACCGTGCTGCGCCGGGCGGGCATCTCGAGGAACACCGTCGACGTGCAGCCGATCGGCCTCGACCCGAACTTCGTCAGCGGCGGCGTCGACCTCGGCCCGGTCCGCCGGCCGTTCCCGGTCGGCAAGGCGTTCGACGACGTGCTGCTCGCCTACGAGCTCGACGGCGAACCGCTGCCGCCGGATCACGGTTTCCCGGTCCGCGTCGTCGTCCCGCACTGGATCGGCATCTCCTCGATCAAGTGGGTGGGCCGGATCGAGGTGTCCACCGAGCCGATCTTCTCCCCGTGGAACACACAGTTCTACCGGCTGTTCGGCGAGGGCTACCCGGCCGAGGGGCAGCCCTTCGACCGGCAGGTGATCAAGAGCGCCTTCGAACTGGACCCCGGGACGACCTTCACCGCCGGGGTACGGACGCGGCTGACCGGCCGGTCCTGGTCGGCGGACGGCCCGATCCGGCACGTCCAGGTCTCCACCGACGGCGGTACGACGTGGCGGCGCGCCCGCCCGTACGGCGCCACCCCGGGTGGGGTGTGGCAGCGCTGGGAGGTCGACTGGACGCCGGCGGCCGGGGAGCACACGTTGCTGGCGCGGGCCACCGACGTACGCGGCAACACCCAGCCCGACACGGCCCGGCACAACACGCTCGGTTACGTCTTCGACGCGGTGGTCCGTGTGCCGGTGAGTGCCGAGTGACGTAGCCGGCGACGCCATGGCCATGCCGTCGAGAAAGGCCACGCGGCGGGCGTCTCCCGCTCGGCGGTCTCGTTCGCGTTCGACAACCCGCGGCGGATCTCGGTGGCGACCAGAGAGCGGATCCTGGCCGCGCCGAGCGTCGAGGTCGACGACCGGGGCGGCGCCCGCGAGGTGACCCGGCGACCCGGGACCTGATGACCGGTGGGCGCGCTCCCACAGCTATCCTGGCGCTGTCCGGCATCCTCGCGTACGGTGCCGTGGATGCCTTGCAAGAACTTGCAATCCAAGTGCCCTCAGAGGTGCCCGTGAGCGGCTTCGACGACCTCTCCGAGTCAGCCTGGTTCCGTCCCCGGCTCACCACCGTCCGGCAGCCGATCGTCACCAAGGGACGGATGGCCGCGGAGTTCCTGATCTCGGCGATCAGGGTGAGGAACAGCACCCGCACCAGGTCCTCGGCACCTCGCTGATCGTCCGGGAATCAACCACAAAACCGGCATAACGGGCCATTGCAAGAACTTGCTGCAAGAAAGCAAGCCTCAGCCCTGTAACACGTGTTAGTTTCTTGCTAGCGTTCGTCGCCATGACCGACCAACTGATCGCACCGCCCACCGTGGAGGCGCCCCCGGCATCGTGGTGGCGCAACGCGGTCATCTACCAGATCTACCCGCGCAGCTTCGCCGACTCGAACGGCGACGGCATCGGTGACCTGCCCGGCATCAGCAGCCGGTTGCCGTACCTGCGGGATCTCGGTGTGGACGCGGTGTGGCTCTCCCCCTTCTACGCCTCGCCCCAGGCGGACGCGGGTTACGACGTCTCGGACTACCGGACCGTCGACCCGATCTTCGGCACCGTCGCCGACGCCGAGCAGCTGATCGCCGGCGCGCACGCCCTGGGCCTGCGGGTCATCGTCGACCTGGTCCCCAACCACTCCTCGGACCAGCACGAGTGGTTCAAGCGGGCGCTCGCCGAAGGCCCCGGCTCGCCGTTCCGCGAGCGCTACCACTTCCGCCCCGGCAAGGGCGACAACGGTGAGCTGCCGCCGAACGACTGGCCGTCGATCTTCGGCGGCCCGGCCTGGACCCGCGCCGAGGACGGCGAGTGGTACCTGCACCTGTTCGCCCCCGAGCAGCCCGACTTCAACTGGGAGCACCCGGCCGTACGGGACGAGTTCAAGACCATCCTGCGGTTCTGGCTCGACCTGGGCGTCGACGGCTTCCGGGTGGACGTGGCGCACGGCATGGTCAAGGAGGCCGGCCTGCCCGACCTCGGCGACAGCGGCGAGTGGCACCTGCTCGGCGCCGGCGAGAGCCCGTTCTTCGACCGCGACGGCGTACACGAGATCTACCGCGACTGGCGCAAGATCCTCGACGAGTACCCCGGCGAGCGCATCGCCGTGGCCGAGGCGTGGGCGCCGACGCTGGCCCGCGTCGCCAACTACGTCCGCGACGACGAACTGCACCAGGCGTTCAACTTCAGCTACCTGGGCACCGCGTGGAACGTGCACGAGCAGCGCCAGATGATCGAGGACTCGCTCGCCGCGATGCGCGAGGTGGGCGCCCCGACCACCTGGACACTGTCCAACCACGACGTGGTCCGCCACACCACCCGCCTGATGCAGAAGATCGACGGCGAGGCGGCCGGCCGCAAGCCCACCGCGGTCGACGACGCGGCCGGCCTGCGCCGCGGTCGCGCGGCCAGCACGCTGATGCTCGCCCTGCCCGGTTCGGCCTACCTCTACCAGGGCGAGGAGCTCGGCCTGCCCGAGGTCGTCGACCTGCCGCCGGAGGTACGCCAGGACCCGGCGTTCCACCGGGCCGCCGGCCAGGACGGCTACCGCGACGGCTGCCGCGTGCCGATCCCGTGGAGCGGATCCGAGGCCCCGTACGGCTTCGGCCCCGACGGCGGCACGAGCTGGCTGCCGCAGCCGGACGCGTGGGCCGACCTCAGCGTCGCGGCGCAGGCCGGCGCCACCGGCTCGACCCTGGAGCTGTACCGCTCCGCCCTGGCGATCCGGCGCAGCGACCCGGCGCTCGCCCCCACCGACAACCTGCGCTGGGTGTCCGCACCGGCCGGGGTGCTCGCCTTCGAGCGCGAGGTCGAGGGCGCGCCGGTCTTCCGCTGCACGGTCAACATGAGCGACCAGCCGGTCGCCGTCGGCCGCCCCGGCGAACTGCTGCTGGCCAGCGGCCCGATCGACGGCACCAGCGACAACGTGGTCCTCCCGCCGGACACCACCGTCTGGTGGTCCATCTAGGACGGTTCGTCCCGGTCCATCCCCGGACGGTGGAGATGGACCGGGCACGGGGGGGGGGCGGCCCCCCCCCCCGCCCCCCCCCCCCCCCCCCCCCGCCTACGGCAGCCGCTCGCTCTCCCTTGCACTCGTCCGCTTTCCGCGGCCCTCGCCCTCCTGCCGCGCGACCATCCGGACCCTCACCCCGCTGCCGCACCTTGCAACCCACGCCACCACCCTGCTGCCGCGCTGCCGGCACACCGCGTTCCCGCGACCCACGCCACCAGCCGGACCCTCACCCAGCTGTCGCACTCCGGCACACCGCATTCCCGCGAGCCACGCCACCAGCCGGACCCTCACCCAGCTGCCGCACTCCGGCACACCGCATTCCCGCAACCCACGCCACCAGCCGGACCCTCACCCAGCTGCCGCGCCTTGCAACCCACGCCACCACCCGCGGCCCCCACCCTGCTGCCGCACTCCGGCACACCGATTCCCGCAACCCACGCCACCAGCCGGACCCTCACCCAGCTGCCGCGCCTTGCAACCCACGCCACCACCCGCGGCCCCCACCCTGCTGCCGCACTCCCAGCATGCGGTCGTCGATCCAAAATCCTTTCCGGTACGGCTACGCCGGTACGCGCTCTCCCGACTCGCCCCTCCGAGCAGCCCCGTTCGACGGAAACGGTTTCCGTTCCGCTCGGCCCGATAGCCTTCCCGGCCATGCGCAATATGGATTTCCTCGATCAAACCCGTTCCTCGTACGACACGGTGGCCGCCAGTTACTCCACCCTGTTCACCGATGACCTGCCGAACCAGCCGCTGAAGCGCAGCATGCTCACCCTCTTCGCCGACCTGGTGGACGGCCCGGCCGCCGACATCGGCTGCGGCCCCGGCCATGTCACCGCTTACCTGCACCAGCAGGGGCTGGACGTCTTCGGCGTCGATCTCTCCCCGGGCATGGTCGAACAGGCCCGCGCCAACTACCCGGACCTACGTTTCGAGGTCGGCTCGATGACCGCCCTCGACCTGCCCACCGGAAGCCTCGCCGGCCTGAACGCCTGGTTCTCCACCATCCATGTACCGGACCGCGAACTACCCGGCGTGTTCGCCGAGTTCCACCGCGTACTGCAACCCGGCGCCCACCTGATGCTGGCCTTCCAGGCCGGCGACGACGACAAGCACTACACCGAGGCGTGGGGCCACGAGGTCACCCTGACCATCCACCGCCGCCGCCCGGAGGCGGTGGCCACCCTGCTCACCGACACCGGTTTCGAGCCAGTGGTGACGACGATCCACGAGATCCCACCGCCCTACACCGTCCCGAACCCCACAACACAGGGCGCCTTCCTGATCGTCCGCAAACGCTGACCCCAGCCCCGTCCCCGAGCGAGGCACCCCGGAGACGGCGCCACTCAACACTCCAACCGCTCGATCAGAAACCCGCGACCACACAAGCACCACTCCCCAGACCACCTCCAACAACCGCACACAAGCGCCCCCAGGCTCAGCCCCACCCAGCCCCCAGCCCCACGCTCAGGCTGTCCCCACCGCCAACCCCACCCCCACGATGAGCCCCAGCCCCAGCCCCAGCACCAGGACCCCAGCCCCGGGCCCAGCCTCAGCCCCAGGCCCAGGCCCACGATGAGCCCCGGCCCCAGCCACAGGCCCAGGCCCAGGCCCACGATGAGCCCTCGGCCCCAGCCCCAGCCCCAGCCCCAGGTCCAGGTCCAGGCCCAGCCCCAGGCCCAGGCCCAGGCCCAGGCCCAGGCCCAGGCCCACGATGGGCCCTCGGCCCCAGCCCCAGGTCCAGGTCCAGGTCCAGGTCCAGGTCCAGGTCCAGGTCCAGGATCTCGGTGGACAGTTGCCCTACTGGAGCCTCACACCCGCCGGTCACCGACCATGCCATACCGGCCCGGAGATGCATGATCACCTTGAAGAATGGCCATCCAATGCCTTGGTCAGGGAGTTCATCGGAGCCAGAAGTATCAACGGATGATGCCGACATCGAGAAGCCAAGCACGCAGCGGAAGAGGATTCCGCACCGGCCAAATTGGCATGATCGACTTTAGGTTCGGGCTTACACTTCTTCGCGTAGGCGCAGGAGAATTGACGTATGCCTCAGCTCCAATTGTTCACCAAGGAAAATATCTCCGAGATGCGTGACAGGAGCGCGCGCAGAAACCACTCCCCAGCCGCCGAACAATTCCGTCGCGAACACGAACGTCACCGCGAATGGGGTCTACGCAGGCGTCACGCCGATCGCCTCCGCCGCATCCGCGCCCGCCCCGACGAGGCGGCTCGCGCAGGCAGCCACGCACCGGAGACCGGCACCGGAACACGCCCGGACACGACCATCCGACCGCGGCCGGAAATAGCGAGCTCAGCGCGCCTCACCCCGGCCACCCCACCCCGACCGGACAAAACAACCTCAGCACGCGTCAGCTCGACCGCCCGATCTCAATCGGACAGGACCAGCCCAGCACGCCACACCGCAGCCGCCCCACCTCAGCCGGACAAAACCAGCCCAGCACGCCACACCGCAAGCACCACACCTCAGCCGGACAAAACCAGCTCAGCACGCATGGGCACGACCGCCCTACCTTGCCCGGCTGAGGCACCGTCCGCCCCACAACGGAGCGGCACGCGCCCGGTTGAACGGTCTGCAGCGCGAAGTGAGCTGGTCAATGATGGCCTGATCCCGGCCGATGACGATCGCGTGAAGCCGCGACTCGGCAGACCGAAGGCCGGTGCGGGTGATGGCGGACAGGTCGCGGCTGTACTTCGTCTCAGGGACGAACCCGGGACCGCACGGCTGGAGCTTGGGCAAAAGAAGTTCCTGAGCTGCACGAAAACCCCAACAACGCGGACGCTCCGGCGGACTCCGCTCAACGGACTCCGCTCAGCAGATCCGCACACCGGACCAGCATGCCGACGTCGACACCACCGGCGGCCCTTCGCGGGCGGAACTGCTGATCACCTCACCAAACCCGCTGAACGGCCCGACCCGCCGCTTGAACGTAACCGCCCGCAGCTCAAGCTCTCCGATCACAGCGGCCCACCGCTCAGATCACCATCTACCCAGGCAAATCGATCATGCCCTCCCGTCACGACTCCTGACCAATCGAACCCATCGGCCACGAGCCCTCCAGTATCTGAACCGATCCGCCACGACTCCCCATTCAGGAACCGATCCACTACAAGTCCCCACAAAAGCCACGCCGATCCAGCCGAGCCCTCACAGGGCCAAATCGGCCAACCACAGCCCCACGCCGATGGAGGTCGCCGGCCAAGGAGGATCACCAACCGATGGCATGCGACCGCGTCAGCCACCGATTCGGCCAGCCGGGGGCGAAGCCAGCCACCGGCCGATGGGATCAGGGAGTCCGCTGACGGAAGCTTCCTGAACGGGCTCGAGGCGGCAACCAACAGTGGCCAGACGGAGCGGGCGTGCCCGATGCCATGGGGTCGATACATCGCCGATCGTCGCAACGCTGACGGTCGGTCCGAATCTTCTCGGTCCATCGACGAGCGGCGGCCGAAAGGACGGCAGACGGGTTTCGCTCCTACATTTCCGCTGCCTCCGGAGAAGCCCTTCGCCGAAGTAGAAAATACGTTCGGCCAGTACCGAATCGATTCGGCATCGATCCGGTACCGGCCCCTTCGGTGACCGTAAGTTGGTCCCGCAGCCCTCATCACCTGTGCGATTCGGCTGTATCGCCCGGAATGGCGGCCAGTTGACCCCGACAATTGCCCCTTGGCTGACTGCGACCACGAGTTCGGCGTCGCCGCCGGCAAAGGACCAGTGCGAGAGGGGACCTGGGCTTGGGTAGGGCAGGCCGATGCCCAGCGAATTCCACACGCGTGCCAGTACCCGGTTGCCATGCGCTTGTGGCCTTCGGGCGGAGCAGGAAGGCGGCGGCGGGTGAGCGGAGCCGGCGGGCGGCGGGCGGAACGGCCTGCAACGGGCACGGGCGGGCGGCAGGCCGCGGGCGACGGACGGCAGGCGACGGGTGACGGGTGCCAAATAGCAGGCGGCGGGCGACAGGCCGCGGGCGACAGGCCGCGGGCGACAGGCGACAGGCCGCGGGCGACAGGCGACGGGTGACGGGTGACGGGTGACAAATGCAGGCGACGGGCGGCGGGCGGC
>NZ_JAGFNS010000067.1 GCF_017592555.1 Actinoplanes flavus
GCGGCCGGCGACTGTCACGATCGGTGTGGTGCCTCGCCGGGCCCAGGTTCGGGCCCGGGCTGGTCTCAGCGAGATGCCGGACTCGTCGGCGAAACAGATCCACGCGCCCAGCCTGCACGCGACCCTTTTACCGCGGGCCACTGGTACCGCTTGAAGTGTTCGATGGCCTGCTCGTCGCGTTCGGCGGCCCGGCTGATCGGCTGCTGCGGGGTGTAGCCGGCCCGGCGCAGTGTCTCCCAGACGGTGGCGATGCTGACGGTGAGGTGGAACATCCGGCCGATCAGTGTGCGGACCCGGGCCAGGGTCCAGCGCTGGTCCTCGTCCCATCCGGCTGCGGCCGGGCCCTGTTCCAGCTTGGCGATCAGTTTCTGCACCTGGTCTTCGGACAGCACCGGGTCCGGTCCGGGCGCCCCTTTGGAAGCCAGAGCCTGTTCACCGCCGGCCTTCCAGGCTCGCCGCCACGCGTAGGCGGACTTCGTGGAGTTCTCCAGTTCGGTGGCTACCTGTGGTGCACTCACTCCGGCGGCGAACATGCGTGCTGCTTGCCGTCGTACCTGTTCCCGGCGGGCGCGTTGCTGCGGGCCGACCCCGCCACCGTCCCCGTATCGCATGCCACAAACAGACGCCACAGCCAGACCGATAGAAATCACTCCAAACGGCGATGTGGACACGAGGATGACCTCAACTTCAGAAGCTCAGTAAGCGGGGCGCGAGCCGGCAGGGACCACGGTCGGCCAGAAAGGGGACGAGGATTCGTGCGGCAGCGGCACATGCTGCGCGACCCGCCGCGCGGCTCCTGGCTCGCGGCCTCAGCCCGCAGTTCACCCTACAGGCGCGTCGTGATTGGACCCGGCCACACCGTCTTCGAACCGAAGCTGATGATCAGGCAGTCGACCGCGGACCGCTGCGAATGACGGCTGGGAACGGCCACGGTCGGTGCTGAAGGGAATCGTTCCGGACGGCACGCCGCTGATCTGCACGAGTTCCTGTGCCCGCACCACCGTCATGGGTGTGCCGGCCTGTCCACGCAGATGAACGTCGCTGTTGCCGACCGCCGGACGCCGCCGACCACCGCGGCCCCATCCGGCCAAGGCCCCCTCGTTGCCGGCGTTTCAGGTTACGCTGCGTGTCAGGCGACCGTTGATACAGTGACGTCCGTGAATGCGGATGCGTCCTCCTTGGATGATGTCAACGACACGGAGACCCTGATCGCCCGGCTCCAGGACCTGCGCGCCCGGTCCGGGCTCAGCTACCGCCAGATGGAACAGCGGGCCGCCGCCCGCGGCGACGTGCTGCCGCGCAGCACGGTCGCCGACCTGCTGCGCCGGCAGACCCTGCCGCGGCCGGACATGCTGAGGGCCTTCGTCCGGGCTTGCGACGACGATCACCGGCTCGACCAGTGGCTGGCGGCCCGGGACCGGCTCGTCGCGGCACCGGCCGACGCGTCGCCGCCGGCCGTGCCCGAGCCGGCGGTCGCGGGACGGGCGCACCGTCTCCGCCTGCCCCACGTGCGGCCGGAGTATCGTGCCGCGATAGCACTGGCGCTGGTCGCGGCGGCTGTCTTCGCCGGCGCCGGGAAATACCTCGCAGGCCCGGCCGGCGAGGTGGTGCGGCCGACCGGGCCCGGCGTGCTGGCCGAGAGCCCCGCACCGGTGCCAGACGGCTGGACCAGGATCCGGCCGCTGCGCAATCCTGACCTGTGCCTGACCGAGGGCCGCGACCGCAGCGGACGGTACGCCGGGGCGGTAGCCGCTCAGCGTCCCTGTGACGAGGCTCTGCCGCCGCGCACCTACGTGCGGGCCGTAGCCGGCGGCATGCACCAGGTCGAGTGGCACCACCCCAGCAAGGGGGTCGGCTGTCTCACCCTGATCCAGGACGGCCTGATGGAACCCTGGGACGACTGCCACGTGGACACCGCCGTGCAGGGGTTCCGCCTGGAGCCGTCCGGCGCCGCCGCGTCAGCCTTCCGGCTGCGCCTGACCGGTGACCGGTGCCTCGGCATCCGCGGCGAGGAGACGGCCGGTGGCGCGGAAGTCGTCGCGCAGGCCTGCGCGCCTGGCGCCCACCAGATCTTCCTGATCGGCGCGGAATGACAGCAGACACCATGTGACCTGCCCGGACACCGGCCCGACGGCGTCCCGGACAGTCCCGGACGGCCTTCGTGGTTGCCCCTTCTCCCGGCGACTGAAAAGCATGGTCGCAGCGAGGCGGACCATCGCCTCCGGACCGAAGGGTGTCTTCATGTACCGCATGTTGGAGAGGGCCGGCAGTCGCCTCCTCGGGATGTTCGTGGCCGAGGTCGACGCCTCGGCCGCGGTCTGCTACGTCCGCAACTACCGCGCCTGCTGGCAGTGCGCGGGCCGGCCGTGCGAGGCCTGCTGCGACTCCCAGGGCCAGAACTGCCAGTACATCATCTGCAAGTAAGCGGGTGGATCACTGACGGTGGGGTGGCTGTCACGGCCACCCCACCGCCTGCGAAAGGACACCGGTGCCCTATCTGATGATCGTGGTCCGCTGCCTGATCGGCACGGTCTTTCTGTCGTCTCTCGCCGGCAAACTGGCCGGCCGCGGCGCCTTCGCCGCCTTCGCGCAGTCGGTCCGTCAGTGGCGGATCCTGCCACCACCCCTGGTCCGGCCCACGGCGGCGGTGGTAGTGGCCGCCGAGGCGGTGGTGTGCCTGCTGGTCACCGCCGGCCCGCCGCCCGCCGGCGACGGCGGGCTGATCCTGGCGGCGCTGTTGCTGACCGTCTTCGCCGCCGCCATCGGCGAGACCCTGCGCCGGGGCGCCGGCGCGGCCTGCCGCTGCTTCGGCCCGTCGGCCGTTCCGCTGAGCCGGTGGCACGTGGCCCGCAACCTCGTGCTCGTTGCGGCCGCTCTGTTCGGTGCGGCCGCCGCTCCCGAGGGCGGGGCCCGGCCCGGCGGCGCGGCGCTGGCCGCCGTGACCGGGCTGCTCCTGGCCGTGGTCGTCGTCAAGCTCGACGACCTTCTCGCGCTGTTCCGGCCCACGGTCACGCCGCCCGGCCGGACCCCTGTCAACCCACCTCGTTGAGGCTCTGCCTCGGTTAGGACGGATCAGATGTCACTACTGGCCGCCGCACTCGCGGTCGTCGCCGCGGTGACCGCACTCAACCTTCTGCTCACCGTCGGCCTGGTCAAGCGGCTACGTGAACACACCGTGCTCTTGTCGGACCTCGGCGGCACGGCGCCGGTCATCGCGGTCGGCGCGGAGGTCGGCGACTTCACCGCGACCGCCGTGTCCGGCATTTCGATCAGCCGTGCCGACCTCACCGACGAGACGCTAGTCGGCATCTTCTCGGTCACCTGCCGCCCGTGCCGCGCGACGGTCGGCGACTTCGCGGCGTACGCCCGGACCATGCCTGGTGGCCGGGGCCGGGTGCTGGCCGTCGTCGTCGGTGACCCCGCGGACGCCGCGTCGTTCGTGTCCGCCCTGTCACCGGTCGCGCATGTGGTCGTCGAGGACAGTGGCGGCCCGGTCGGCGCCGCCTTCCAGGCCCAGGCGTTTCCCACGATGCTCCGGGTCGCCCCGGACGCGGCCGGCCGGGTGGTGGTCGCCGCGAACCGCGTCCAGGTGGGCCGCCCGGCGGCGCTGGCCGCATGACCGTGCTCGGGCCGCCCTCCGGCGACGTGCCGGCCAGCGGCACGGCCGCCTGGCGGCGGGTGTTGAGCGCATGTGCTCTCGGGATCCGGGCCGCGCCGCTGCCGTTGAGCCTGTACCTGGTGCTGACGCTGGCCGGCGCCGCGCTGCCGGTGCTGGCCGCCTGGCTCACCAAGCTGCTGCTCGACGGCCTGGCCGCCGGCACGGGCTCCGGGCCGGCGCTGCGGGCCGGAGCCGGCCTGGCGGCGGTGGGCCTGCTCGCGGGGCTGCTTCCCCCGGTCACCGGCTACCTGCGCGGCGAACTCGACCGGGCGGTGGGCCTGCTGGCACAGGACCGGTTGTTCACCTCGGTGGCCGGCTTCGCGGGGCTGGCGAGATTCGAGGATCCGGTGTTCCTGGACCGGCTCCGTCTGGCCGAGCAGGCCGGCCGGCTCACTCCCAACCAGACCATCGAAGGGCTGGTGGGGGCGTTGCGGGCGGTGGTGACGGTGGCCGGCTTCCTCGGTTCCCTGTTCACGCTCAGCCCCACGATGACACTGCTGGTGCTGGCGTGTGCGGTGCCGAGCCTGCTGGCCGAGACGGTGCTGGCCCGGCGCCGGGCGCGGGTCTACTGGGAGATAGGGCCAGCCGAGCGGCGGGAGATCTTCTACAGCACGCTGCTGTCCACGGTGGCCGCCGCCAAGGAGGTGCGACTGTTCGCGATCGGTGATTTCCTGCGCGGCCGGATGCTGGCCGACCGGCGCACCGCCGACGCGGCTCGCCGCCGCATGGACCGCGGCGAAGCGGTGGTGCAGGCCGGTCTGATGGTGCTCGCCGCCCTGGTGACCGCCGGAGGGCTGATCTGGGCGGTGAGCGCGGCGGCCGGCGGCGTGCTCACCCTCGGCGACGTCACGATCTTCGTGGCGGCGGTGGCCGGGGTGCAGGGCTCGCTCACGTCGCTGACCGGCGAGGTGGCCCGCACCCATCACGCGCTGCTGATGTTCGACCATTATCTCGCCGTCACCGGGGCCGGTCCGGACCTGCCGGCCCCGGCCGAACCGCGCTCGATGCCGGCCTTGCGGCATGGCATCGAGCTGCACGACGTCTGGTTCCGCTATTCCGGCGGTCACCCCTGGGTGCTGCGCGGGGTCACCCTGCATATCCCGTGCGGTGGGTCGCTGGCCCTGGTCGGGCTCAACGGTGCCGGGAAGTCCACCCTGGTGAAGCTGCTGTGCCGGTTCTACGACCCGACCCGAGGTTCGATCCGGTGGGACGGTGTGGACATTCGCGACGTCGACGTGGCCGAGTTGCGGCGGCGGATCGGCGCGGTGTTCCAGGACTACATGTGTTACGACATGAGCGCCGCGGAGAACATCGGCGTCGGCGATCTCAGCGCCCTGGACGATCCGCCGCGGTTGCGGGCGGCTGCTCGGCTGGCCGGCATCGACGAGCGGATTTCCGCGCTGCCGCACGGATACCGGACCCTGCTGTCACGGGACTTCGCCGACGAGCCGGACGGCGACGGCTCGGCCGCCGGTGTGCTGCTCTCCGGCGGGCAGTGGCAGCGTCTCGCGCTGGCCCGGGCCTTCCTTCGGGACCGGCGTGACCTGCTGATCCTCGACGAGCCGTCGGCCGGCTTGGACGCCGCGGCGGAACACGAGATCCACCGGGCGCTGCGGCGGCACCGGCAGGGGCGGACCAGCGTGCTGATCTCGCACCGGCTCAATACCGTACGCGGCGCCGACCACATCGTCGTCCTGGCCGACGGGGTGATCGCCGAGCAGGGCCGCCACGACGAGCTGATGGCCGCCGGGGGGCGGTATGCCACCCTGTTCTCCCTGCAGGCGGACGGCTATCTCACCGACAGCCCGCCGGCGCTTCCGGCGGACCGATGAAGCGGACCTGGACGGCCCGGCTGGCCACCGCCCTCAGCCATCGGTGGGTGGTCGTCACCGTCCGCGGACCCAGCATGCAGCCGGCCTATCGCGACGGTGACCGGGTGCTGGTGCGGCGCGGCCGGCTGCCGGCGGCCGGTGCGGTGGTGGTGGTGGTGGAGCAGCCGACGGATGCCGGGCCGGCAGCGCCGGGCGCCACCGGCTGGCACACCGAACCGGTGGCGCCCGCCGCCGGAGTCGCCGCGGTGCGGGACCGGCGCGGGATGATCAAGCGGGTGGCGGCCGGCCCGGGCGACCCGGTGCCGGCCGAGCCGGGTTCGGTGTTGCACGGCTCGGCCGGTGACCGGGTCCCGCCGGGCCGGGTGGTCCTGGTCGGCGACAACCGCGGCGTCAGCCTCGACTCCCGCCGCCTGGGCTACTTCCCGGTGGAGCGGATCCTGGGCTCGGTGGTGGGCCCCCGGCCTCCCTCGCAGACCGGACGGACCGGCAACGGCGCACCGGGTCCGCGCCACGAGGGGACGGTGACGGGGTGATCCCGCACCGCCCTTCGTGGCCCGGCGCTCGCCGTACCTCCGCTGCGCCATGGCGTCTCCGGAACCAGGAAGGCACGGGCGATCTCGGGTCCGGTCAGACCCCCGACCATGCGCAGCGTCGACGCCACTCGGGTCTTTAGCGCGAGCGCGGGATGACGGCAGGTGAAATCAGCCGGAGTCGCTCGTCGTCGATGGCGGCGAGCGGCTCGGGCGGACTGTGCCGTACACCGTCTGAGCCTTCTCCTGCTCGCCGCCACGCTTGTCCTCACGCCGAATGCGATCGATGGCTTTCCGTTCGCGGTCGTCGTCAGCCAGGCGCCGGGGCGGGGCGCCGTCGGCGGCCACCGCTCTGCGGCGGCGGCGAACGCCTCCGCCCGCCTCCTCGGCGATGTCCAGATCACCGAAACGAGGATCAGTCCGCCGCAGTCAGCGGCGCCCGGCTGGCCGAGATCCGTCAGCAAACTGGGCAACCGCTCCGGACGGTTCGTCGGCCGGGACGGCGGGATCGTCCGGAACTGAGCAGCCGGTACGCACGCACCCCCGCCCCGGAGGTCCGGTGACGGGGGTACGGTGCTGCGCGGAGGCTCAGTCGGCGGTCGGGTTCCAGTTGTCGGCGCCGGCCAGGTACCTGCGGGCGGTGTAGGTGCCCGCGTCGGCGTCGGTCAGCATCGGGCGGGTCGCAGCGTTGACCACGGCCGCTCCCGGCCCGCTGTTCTGGTACTCGAAGAACCGCCCGGCCGTCCATGGGGTGGCGGCGTCCCAGTTGTTCCACGGCTGGGCGGTGTTGACGCCCGCTCCCAGCACCGAGTCGCGGACCACGACCTGTGCCTGCCCGGTGGTGCTGTACGGCCGGCCCAGGTAGACCGAGTTCGCGGCGCCGTCGGTGTACCAGTGGCCCGCGGTAAGAAGGGTCGCGTGCAGGCTGGGCGCGTGGATCTGTTTCGCCGACGAGTCCGGCATCTCGCTGAGACCAGCCCGGGCCCGAACCTGGGCCCGGCGAGGCACCACACCGATCGTGACAGTCGCCGGCCGC
>NZ_JAGFNS010000068.1 GCF_017592555.1 Actinoplanes flavus
CTTCAACCGGCTCAAGCAATGCCGCTCGGTGGCCACCCGCTACGACAAGACGAGCACATCGTTCCAGGCCACCGTCACCATCGCCGCGCTGCTGCAGTGGCTATGACCCTTTGGCGACACGGCCTAGTAGGTCGATATCCACGAACCCCGGATATGTCAACTGCTGGTCGGCGTGAAGTGCAGGGCGAACCAGGGGTGGGCGGCCGGCCATCGTTTGATGGCCGGGGTCTTGTAAGTGGAGGCGTTGTCGAGCACGACGTGGACGTCCAAGACGGCGGGAACCTCCTGGTCAAGGGTGGCCAGGAACTTCTTGAACTCGATCGCCCTGGTGCGGGCGTACAGGAAACCGATGACTTTCCCGGTGGCCAGGTTGAGAGCGGCGTAGAGGCTGGAGGTGCCGGCCCGGACGTAGTCGGGGGTGGTCCTTTGCGGGGCGCCGGACATCATCATCGGCAGGATCGGCGCGGTGCAGGCGAGGGCCTTGGTCTGGGACTTCTCGTCGACGCAGAGCACGACGGCGACCTGCACGATCTCCGAATTCCGAATGGTGATGTCCGCGACGTGATCGACCGTGATGGTCTTCTCGTTGTCGGTGAGCACGTAGGCTGGCACCCCGCCGAGGCGCCGCAACGTGGCGTCCAGGCAGGCCACGATCGTCGGCAGCGTATTGTCCAGAACCGAGATCACGACCCGGAACCGTGACCAGGACAGCCACGCGCACCACAACGTGGTCCGCCGCCCGCCGATCCGCGGCCCCTCGCCTCCGTCGAACTGCATCCACAACCCCGGCTCCGGAATCCACGGCCGAAACACCCGCCGCTGACCGGCCTGCCAGGACTTCTTCACCGCAGCGACCGCCCGGCGGGTGGTGCGTTCCCCACCGACGAAGCCCATCGCGGTGATCCGCCGGTGCACCACATCGGCGTGAATCCGGCCGCCGGAGCGGGCCACCAGCTCCTCGATCTCGTCCATGAAGTCGTCGATCGGCCGGGACCGCTGCGCACGCTCCTCCGGGTTGCGGTCCTCGGCCCGCAACTTCACATACCGGGCCACGGTGTGGTGATCACATCCCGCCAGCTCGGCCGCCGCACGGTAACTACCCGTGAGGTCGTACGCCTCCAAGATTTCCATGATCTCCCTGCCGCTCTTCACGCCGCCGACCGTCGCCGACCGGCATCCGGTGTTGATCAGCGGGGAGATATCTGGCCGTCCACGGGGAGAACCCTGGCCATCAGCGGGGCGGTAAATGGCCGCCTATGGGGATCTTTCACTGGCCGCGGACACCACGTTTCGGAAACGACGGTAAACCGGCGAAGTGTTCGAAGTTGGCTCTCCCCCATCCCCCGCGTCGCCTGCTTAGCCTCATGTCGTTATGGCCCGCAGGTCATCGGTTCGGCGTAGCGTGGGTGCGCTGACCAGCACGCTAGGCGGTGGCCATGGTAGTAGAAAGCGCTCGGCGGGTGACCGAGGTCAAGGCAGAGATCGAGGAACGGTTCGGGTTTTTCCCGCCGTTCTTCGCTCCGGCGTTGGACCGGCCGGCGGTGCTGGAGAACCTGTGGCAGCAGACGCTGCGCAGCTATGTGGGCAACAGGTTGCCGCCGCTGCTTCTGGAACGAGCGTTCGCGGTGTTGTCTCGCTACTGCGACGTGCCGTACTGCGTGGTGTGCCACAGCTGCGCGTTACGGCCGATGGGCATGAGCACCCAGCAGATCCTGCAGTTGCTCGACGGGCCGCGAGGGCTACCCGGCGCCGACGAGGCCGTCGCGGTGCTGTCCGCCGCGCCGGCCGGCACGCCGCAGTGGGCGCAGCCGGGGCCGGTCGCGGATGCGGCGTTGCGGGCTGTGGTGTCGATGTTTCTGCGCGACAGTGACCGCAGTCGGCTCGCTGCGGCGTTACGTCGGGTGCTGCCGGCCGCCGACGTCGACGAACTGGTGTTGTTCCTGGGCTACGTGACGACCTGCCTTGAATGGGTGGAAGCGCACCCGGAGCTGTCGTACGAGGCGGATCTGCGGGCGATCACCCATCTCGGGCCGATGCTGGCCGAGGATCCGGCGCTGGGTGACTTCTTCGCCGACTACACCCATCGCCGCACGGTGACGCTCACCGGCAGGGAAGCGGCACTGACCGCGCAGGCCGAGGAGGCCGAGCAACGATTCTTCCTCATCTTCGAGCACGCCCCGATCGGGATGGTCATCGTCGACCTGCAGGGACGGTTTGTGCGGGTCAACCGTGCCCTTGCCGACATGCTCGGCTACGAACCCACCGAGTTGCAGGCGATGACGTTCGCCGAAATCAGTCACCCCGACGACGTCGACACCGGGTCGCAGGCGATTCAGGATCTGATCGCCGGGCGCATCGAGGTGTTCCAACAGGAAAAACGCTACCGCTGCGCCCGGGGGCTATGGATGTGGGCGCGGGTGTCCGCCGCGCTGCTACACACCGCCGACGGCAGCCCGGTGCACGTCATCACCCAGATCGAGGACGTCACCGAACGACACGAACACGCCGAGCAGCTCGCCGCGGCCAACGCCGAACTACGGCGCAGCAACCAGGACCTGGAAGAGTTCGCCGCGATCGTCGCCCACGATCTCAACGGCCCGTTGACCGGCATCCTCGGCCACGCGGCGCTGCTCGCCGAAGAGCTGCCCGGTGACACCCCGGCGAGCACCCGTGACCTGCTGACGCGGATCACCACCGTCGGCGGTGCGATGGCCGTCTTGATCAACGACCTGCTCGCCTACGCCCGGGCGGGCACCGAGACGCTGCAGATGCAATGGGTCGACGTCGACGCACTGATCGGCGAGTTGCTGCGCGACCTCAAACCCCACCTCGATGCGGCCCACGCCGAGGTGCGGGTCGCACCGCTGGGCAGCGTGTGCGCACACCCGACCCAGCTGCGTCAGGTACTGGCCAACCTGATCACCAACGCGGTGAAGTACACCGCCACGGACGTCACCCCGATCGTGGAGATCACCGCCGTCGAGTACGACGACGACATCATTTTCACCTTCGCCGACAACGGCCTCGGCATCCCCCCGGACGACACCGAGACGATCTTTCACATGTTTCACCGCGCCCACCACGACGCCGCCCCCGGCACCGGCGTCGGACTCGCCATCTGCCAGCGCATCATCGAACGCCACGGCGGCACCATCTGGGCCGAGGCCCGCCCCAACGGCGGCAGCCTCTTCAAGATCCGGCTTCCGCGGTATCCCACCGGAGCCGCCCACCGCACCGAATGCAGCCCACCGCCGCCGGCCGTCCGTGGCATCAGCCGGCCCCCCAACCCCTTGGTCTAGTCAAGGGCCCCGGGTTGGCCGGTCGGCAGGCGCACGCTGATGCGGGTGCCGGCCTGTTCGCTGGGGATATGGCGGATGCTGCCGTGGTGGCGTTCGATGATGGCCCGGCTGATTGCCAGGCCCAGCCCAGCGCCGGGGATACGCTGTTGCCTGGTGTGGCGGGAACGGTAGAAGCGGGTGAACAGGTAGTCCTGCTCGTCGGTGGGGACGCCGATCCCGGTGTCAGTGACGTCGAGTTGCACAGTCGTAGGCGCTGGCCGGATCACGGTGACGGTGATCCGCCCGCCGTCGAGACTGTGATTGACGGCGTTGTCGATCAGGTGGGTCACCACCTGGCCCAGCCGGTCCGGGTCGCCGCTGACGTTCGCCTCGGAGGGCGCCGCCGTGAGGTGCAGGCTGATGCCGGCGGCCTCCGCGGCCGGCCGGGCCGCGATGACAGCCGCGGTGACCAGCGAGACCAGGTCAACCGGTACGCGAGCCAGTTCTGCATGTCCGCTGTCGAGCGCGGACAGGTCCAGCAGATCGTCGATGATGTGTCGCATGATGTCGCTGTTACGGCTGAGTACATCGACGATGGCCGGCAGTTCGTCGGTCAGCTCGCTTGGGTCGCTGTCGCGCATTACCTCGATGTAGCTGCCGATCGAGGTCAGTGGGGTGCGTAACTCGTGGCCGATCAGCGCCAGGTATTCGTCCTTGCTGCGTGCCAGCGCCAAGGTCAGTTCTTCGGCCCGGCGGCGTTCCAGGAACTCGCCGACGTGCGCGCCGATCCCGGACAGCAACGCCAGCAAGTCGTCGGTGACGTCCTCGACCACGCCGGCGAAGAATGACAGCACCGCCAGAACGTGGCCGCCGGACGGAACCGGGATCGCCAGGCCGGTGTGCAACCGCCGGTGTGATCCGGCCGTGGCCGCGGGGATGTCGAGGTCGCCGATCCACACCGGTTTGCCGGTACGCCAGGCAGCACCGGTCAGCGCGTCACCGTGCTGCAGCTGTGGGGGAACGCCGCCGTGAGGATCGCCGCCGAGGGTGTACTGCACCGCCGGGATCAATGTGTCGGCTTGCTCGTCGACCAGCCACAACTCCGCATACGGCCAGCCCAGCGTCGTACACACCGCCTGCAGGATGCGAGGGCCGGCCTGCCGCACGCTCGGGGCGTGCGCCAGCGCCTCCGATACGGCCAGCTCGGTGGCCCGCATCCGTTCGGCGCGGCGGCGGTCGGTGATGTCGTGCGCCGCGATCACCGCCCCCAGCCGGCGTCCGTCCGCGGTCGTAATGGGTTGCGCATCAGTGGTGACAATCATGGCGCGCTGGTCCGGCAAGTGCACGGTCACCTCGAGGTCACGCAGGCGTTCTCCGGCCAGCGCGCGCAGCAACGGGATGTCGTCGGCTGCTATCGGGTTGCCGTCGGCGTCGGTCAGTGGACTGTTGCGGGCCCACGACTGCATCGAGCCGTCGGCCGGGGTGGGACCGGACAACCGCCGCATGGTGTGATTCGTGAACACCAGGCGGCCGTCGGCGTCGCAGGCGGCGACCCCCGTCTGCATACTGTCCAGCATGGCGTCGAGGAACAGCCGCTGCTGCTCGGCGTCTTCGCGGGCTCGGTGCTCGACGACGAACGCGGTACAGGCCTGGGCGCCTTCGTCGACCCCGGCCAGTTCGGCTGGTGACCACTGCCGCGGCTGGTAGTCCAGCACCGCGCACACCCCGACGATCTCGCCGTGCGGGTCGCGGATCGGAAAGCCGGCGAAAGCGCGGGCGCCGACCGCTCGGGCCGGGGAGTGTCGCGGTACCCGCGGATCCTTGTCGATGTCGGCGATGATCAGCGGGTGTGCCTGCCCGATTACCAGGCCCGTCAGCGTCGAGGTCGCCGGGACGCGGCTGATGGCTTGCCAGCCGTCCGGCAAGCCGGACCCGCCGGCCAGCCGTAGCTGGTCCCCTTCGGCCAGGTGGATCACCGCTGTCGGAGCACCTGCAGCCCGTGCCGTGACCGCGGCAAACTTGCTGATCGGCGCCTCCGTCAGCGTGCCGGTGATGAAGTCGACCTGCCGCACGGTAGTGCCGTGCACCATCGGGGCGTCCGCATCGCCGGGCGGCTGTTGGGCGTCCGAGGGCAGGCCCTTCTCCTCCACGCTGGCAGTCAACCATGACGGGGAGGAACAAAATGCAGTTTGCGATGTTTTGCCGGCGACGCCGGCGACCGCCGTGGACGCTGAGACCCGCCCTGGACGCCGTCGCACAGGAGCGACGGTGGCAGGCCGCGCTCGAACGCGCCCGGCACGAGCGCCACGAACAGCAGCGGGCCGCCGTAACCGATTCCGAGGTGTAGGTGATCGAGACGGCGACAGGCCGATCCCACCGCGCCGCGGCCGACCGGTCGCCGTGATCACCGGGTCACCGCGATGCTCCCCCTGCGGAGTGGCGCTCGAACTCAGCGACTTTGACCTTGCCGGGTGGCGCTCGCGGTGGCCGATACTCGGCGCTCGTTGTCACCTGCGTAAGCAGCCCTCCGGGCGTCGCCACACAGGTAACGGGCGCTACGTCCCGATGCGTAATCCAGAAAGGTGACGCAGACGATGTCGTCGCCGGGAAGCACTACGAATTCCTCGTGGACGTGACGTCAGTCTGTAGGCGACCCGGATCGCCGGACCATATCCCAGCGGCTCCGATGCGGCGGTGACTGCCTGCCGAATGAACGCGCATAAGGCATTCCGGTAGTCCGGTTCACCGACCTCGAGGACGAGGTGATTTCATTCCGCATCGTCGAGGCCGCACGCTCACTGCCGCGGTACAACGCGACGGCTCCCGCGTCTACCGCATACGGCGTAGCGCGCCCGGGGCGTACCGCACTGGTAGGAGCGGCATTTCCACCCAGGACGCGACGACCGAGACCGATGTCTATCCGTAGCTTCTAACTTGAGTTTTAACCTGTGCGGCGGGGTCGTGGTGTGGTGGAGGTCTTCTTTCTGACTGTGCCGTTCGGTGGTTTTGTCCTGGTGACGATGTGGACGTCGTGGCGGGTGGCCGGCTGGTTGTTG
>NZ_JAGFNS010000069.1 GCF_017592555.1 Actinoplanes flavus
TGTCGAACGGGGCATCAGCCTGCTTAAACAGCATCGGGCTGTGGCCACCCGGTTCGACAAGCTAGCCGTGCGCTACCTGGCCACCGTGCAGATCGCCGCGATCAACAGGTGGCTATGAACCCACCTTTTAGACACGACCTAGGGTCGGGCGCGTCGCGGTAGAAGCTGCCGTTCTCGTACGCCTCCAAGCGCGCCTGTTGCAGCGCAGCCGCGATATCCGGCTGATACGCGACCTTGCTTGCCCATCCCGATGCGCCCACGCGTCCCCCGATCTTGGACGGTGAGTGTATCGGCGCCGAGGGGCTGTGGGTCATCCGCCTGCAGCACGTCAAGGCAGGGGATCGCCGCGCTCAATTGGCCGCGGACCGAACGTCCCCGGCTGATCGGGCGGCGAGCCGGGATCGGTGCTCCCGGTTGATGGCGATCAGTTGGTCGAGCGCGTCGCGGGCCTGGGTGAGTTCCTCGATGTGTTGTGTGATGCGGTCCCGTTCCTGGTGCAACTGTGTCCAGGCGGCGTCGGCGTTCTGGGCGGTCGGCGAGTCGACGCACGGTAGCAACTCGGCGATGGTGCGGCTGGCGAGCCCGGCGGCGTACAGCCGCTGGATGAACCGCACCCGGCCGACCTCCTTGTCGGTGTACTGGCGTTGGCCGCCCGGGCTTCGGGTGCTGACGAGCAGCCCTTGCTCCTCGTAGTAGCGCAGGGAACGCACGCTCACCCCGGCCCGCGCCGCCAGATCACCGATCCGCATGGTGGCCTCCTCGCTGTGATCTGCTTCGCAAAGCTTGCATCTGACGTCAATGTCAGGTCTTAGCGTAGCGGCGCGTCCGGTCGGCGGGCGCCATGCTCCTGGAAGGCAGTGCGTGATGACGACCCTGTTCGACCGGTACCGACTCGGCGAAATGGTTCTCCCGAACCGCGTGGTGATGGCCCCGCTGACCCGGGTCCGGGCCGCAGCGGGCGGTCTGGCGACGCCGTCGATGGCGACCTACTACGCCCAGCGGGCCACCGCGGGACTCATCGTGACCGAAGGCGTGCAGCCCAGCATCGTGGGACAGTCGAACCCCGGAACCCCGGGCCTGCACACCGACGAGCAGGCCAAGTCGTGGCAGCAGGTCACCGACGCGGTGCACATCAACGGCGGGCGTATCTTCGCCCAGCTCATGCACGGCGGCCGCGTGTCGCACCCGGAGACGATCGGCATGCAGCCGGTAGGCCCGTCGGCCGTCCCGGCAGCCGGCGAACTCTTCACCCCGACCGGCCGCAAGCCCGCGCCGGTACCCCGGGCGCTGGACACCGCCGAGGTGCCCGACCACGCACGCTCCTACGCCGACGCGGCCCGGTACGCGGTCGGCGCCGGCTTCGACGGTGTGGAACTGCACGGCGCGAACGGCTACCTGATCTCGCAGTTCCTCTCCAGCACGGCCAACCTGCGTACCGACCGCTACGGCGGATCGATCACGAACCGGATCCGGTTCGCCGTCGAAGCGGTGACCGCGACGGTCGAGGCGGTGGGCGGCCACCGTACCGGGATCCGGCTCTCACCGGGCGCCGGCATCTGGGGCGCCACGGAGACCGACGTGCCCGAGATGTACGCCGCGCTGCTCACCGAACTGGCGCCGCTCGGCCTGGCGTACGTCCACCTGGAACTCACCACCGCCGAGGAGGTGCTGGTCGGGCTGCGCCGCGCCTGGCCCGGCACCCTCATCGTCAACCCCGCGTTCCCGATGGGCCCCAAGAAGGCGGACCGAGCGGCCGCGCAGCGGTGGCTGGAGCTGGGCGCCGACCTGATCAGCTTCGGTCGCGCCTTCATCGCCAACCCCGACCTCGTGGAACGGCTGCGGCAGAATCTTCCGCTCGCCGACGACGACCAGGCGACCTGGTACGCGGGCGGCGACCAGGGCTACCTCACCTACCCCGCATACCGGTACGAGGCCTGAGCACCCTCAACCTCCAGCACCACCGGTCAGTGTACGGATGGGGCGATGACGCGGCTCTCGTTGCCGAGCTGCCGGACGCCACTGCGGCAGGCCCGGCCGGAGCCGCGCTTCCCGTCAGTTCACTGTCAGCACGAGCTTTCCGCGCAGCCCACCGGCCAATACCCGCCGGTGTGCGTCGGCCGCCTCGGTCAACGGCATCGTGACCGCCACGCGCGTGCGCAGCCGTCCGGCCGCCACCTGCCCCACCAGGTCGGCCAGCAGTTCGCGGTCGTGGCGGATGAGTTGCAGCTCCTGGCGCACACCCCGGGCCGGAACGATGGCCGGCGTGGGCCGGGTCGCGACCACGATGCCCCTGTCCTCGACGGCGGCGGCCGCCGCCTCGCCGAGGGGCACCGCGTCGAACACCGCGCCCACCGGCCCCACCGTGGCCAGATCGACGGAACGGGAGACGACCTCGTGAGCGCCGAGACCGCGCACCCACTGCTCGTCGCCGTGGCTTGCCTGGGCCACGACACGGTAGCCGCCCTGAAGGGCGAGCTGGGTGGCGAAGCCGCCGACACCGCCGCTGGCGCCGGTGACCAGAATGCTGCTGCCGGCCGGCAGCATGGCCAATGACACCAAGGACAGCCCCTGGTGTGCGGTCTGGGCGTTGAGCGGCACCGTGGCCGCGGACACGAAGTCGAGCTCGTCCGGCAGCCGCACCAGCCAGTCCACGTCGGCGGCCACGAACTCGGCATAGCCACCGGGTGTGCCCCGCGTCAGATACCACGGAATCATCCCGACGACACGATCACCCAACCCGAAATCCGTCGTGTCGGGGCCGACCGAGACCACCTCGCCGGCGATGTCCCACCCGGGCGAGAACGGCGGCGGAACCGGCCCACGAGGAATCTCCCCGGTCGTGGCGGCGACGTCGGCCGGGTGCACACAGACGGCGCGGATCCGGACCACCACCTGCCCGGGCCCGGCCTCGGGCTCGGGCAGTTCGGTCACCTGCAACACCTCAGGACCGCCAAGCGCGGCCGCGACGACTCCTAGCACGCGTCCACTCTAGACTGTCGTCCTTCGATTCATGGCCCCGCTGATGAGACGCGCCCCGGATCCTTTCTGGCCTGAGGCGCGGGGGGGGGGGCCCCGCGCCGCCCCCCCCCCCCGGGGGGGTAGTAGCCCGACATGAACGTGTCGTCACCGTCGTTGAACGTGTAATACCGGCAGTGATAGGTGGTGCACATGTCCCAGTACGCGTAGGTGTCGCCGGTGTTGTCGTTGAAGATGTACCGCGTTCCGGCGTTGTCGCAGGACCGTGCCTCGCGCACCTTGCCCGGGTTCCAGAAGTAGGCCGACACGCAGCTGCCGTCGGTGTACATGTCGAAGACGTGACCGCGGTATTCGCCGTCGCCGTCGCAGGTGCTGGCGTACTGCGCCGCCTCCTGCCCGATGAGGTTGCCGCCGTAGTACATGGTCACCGCCTGCGCGGTGCCGCTGTAACAGGCGGCCCCGGCCGGCGCCGGCCCGAGCGCGACGGCGCCCACCACCGCGAACGCGAGCACGGCCACGGCGCCGGCCAACTGCCGCATCGGCCTGCGGCGCACGGCGGATCTGTCGGATCGCAACATTCGTCATCCTCTCTCTTGCTGTCGCTGGTGGACGAGCCCGGGCTAATAGCCGTACATGGTGTCGTCGCCCGGATTTCCGCTCGTGTAGAACCGGCAGTGATAGGTCGTGCACATGTCCCAGTAGGAAACCGACGATCCGCCGTAGGTGTCGTTGAAGATGTACCGCGTTCCGGCGTTGTCGCAGGAGCGAGCCTCACGCACCTGGCTGGGGTTCCAGAAATAGACCGACACGCAGCTGCCGTCGGTGTACATGTCGAAGACGTGGCCGCGGTATTCGGTGTCGTAGTCGCAGGTGCTGGCGTACTGGGCGGCCTCCTGTCCGATGAGGTTGCCGCCGTAGTACATGGTCACCGCCTGCGCGGTGCCGTAGCAGGCGGCCCGCGCCGGCGCCGGCGCCGACACGGCGACGGTGACGCCCACGGCGGCCACGGCCAGGCAGGTCAGAAGCCGTCGCAATGCTGATCTGAACATCATCCCGATCCCCTCGGGTTCGGATGACCAGGCCGGTCGACGGGGCTGGTCATCGAGCGGACAACGTACGCAGGGTCGACAGTTCGTACTCGCGGTGCACCGCGTCGACCACCGACTTCAGTGCCGTACCGCAGGGCTGTTCCACCACGGCGACGGCGATCTCCTCCCGTTGCAGCCGGCGCAACCGCTCCAGCTGCGGCGCCGGGAACACCTCGGCCAGCGTCAGGCGCGACGGGTCCTCACCGCGGTCGGCGCGAGCGGTCGCCTGGGCCTGATACGTCGTGGTGTACGGGCGCGCCTTCGCCTGGAAGTCGGCGGTGACCTCGGCCGGTGTGCTCGCCGGCCGACCGGCCGCGCTCATGCACGACCGGTAGTCGGCCCGGGCGCGCGCCACCCGGGCGTCGTGTTCCGCCGCGCCCGCGATCTCCCGCAGCTTCTCGCCGACGGCGGGACTGGTGACGAATTCTCCGGCTTCGGAGAGCGGCGGAACGCCCAGCGTGGACATCGCCCGCCGGTCGCAGGCGTCCCGGGCCGGCCGGTACGCCTTACGCTGCTCCTCGTTCAGGGTCCGTAACACCTGACGGTTGGGGTCGACGACCGGCCGGCCGGGCTGCACCGATCCGATGCCGGTGGTGATGCCGAAGCCCGCGGTGGCGGCGAACTCGGCGGGTGCGAGCCCGGAGGCCAGCGCGGGCGGCAACGGCCGCCGCCACGGCCGGTACGGCAGGCCGGCGGCGGCCATGCACGCGGTGACGAGGGCATTCCGGCGGCTCTGATACTCATCAACGGCTTCGCGGGGCTGTGGTGACGTCGCGGTGGTGAGCACGTCGCGGATCTGCCCGATCTCGGTGTCGCTCAGGCCCGCGCCGCCCTCGGCCCGGCAGGCGCCGAGCATGAGCGCCACGGTCACCGCCAAGCCCAGTCGGCGGACGTTCCGCGGGGACGTCGACACGGTTTCTCCATAAGGTTGTTGATTGTCTGGGGTTGATGCCCCGGATGCCCGGGACGGTGGGGTGTGGCTGATGGTTTCTTGCCGTTGGGTGGTTCCGAAGGAGTGGCCGCCCTGCCGTTCCCGATGGCCTGG
>NZ_JAGFNS010000007.1:0-146380 GCF_017592555.1 Actinoplanes flavus
CCGAACCCGGTAGCTAAGCCCTCCAGCGCCGATGGTACTGCACTCGGGAGGGTGTGGGAGAGTAGGACGCCGCCGGACTCAACGTGATAGAAAGGCCCACCCCGTACGGGGTGGGCCTTTCTTTTTGCCTTTTTTTGGCGACGGAACGCTCACGCCCGGCGGGCGCTGCACGGCTGGGACGGCGCAGCGCCTTGCGGGGACTCCCGGAACGGGGGTGGTGCGTTTGGGGGCGGGGACGTGCGTACCGGGAAAGGGTTTTAGCTTCGGGTTTGGGTGGCGGAACGGATCTGGAGCAGCAAAGGGGCGGCTTCGGCGGGAGTGCGGTTCGGGAACATGGCCAGGGCCAGGCTGCCGTGGTCGGCCCAGCCGCAGACCGTCAGGTCGCCCTCGGGAGAATGGGTGACTCCGCATTTCATGGTGCCGCCCAGATCGCCGGCTTCCACGTCTTTGATGTCGGTGACCGCGCCCTGGTCGTCGCCCACCAGGTCGAAGGCGGTGTCCAGCTCGGAACTGGGGGACCAGATGAGCCTGGTGCCGCCGAAGAACAGGACGCTCTTCTCGTCGGCCCCGGTGTAGACGGCGCCCACCGCCTTGGTCATCGGGATCTCCGCGGAGAGAGCGGTCTGCAGGTAGTCGGCGGTCGCGGTGGCCTCCTCGCTGTCGTCGAGGGTGAGCGAGCCGATGCTGGTCGGGGTGGCGAGCGTCGCGTTGCGCTGGGAGTTGATCCGCCAGCCGAGGACGGCCATGGTGCCGGCTCCGGCGACCGTCACCGCGAGCAGGCTCGCCAGGACGATCGTGCGGGTCCTGCTGCGGGGCTTCGCGGGGCGGGTGGTGTCGTCGCTCTCCGCAGTCAGACCGAACGCGTTGTCACCGTCCGGGTCGTCGGGGGTCGCGCTCAGTTCCAGTGGGGTTTCACCGTCGGCCGGCGCTTCGGGCGCGCTGAAGAGTGAGCCGGCCGCGGGCGGCGGAGTCTCGATGAGCGCCGGGCCGTCTGCGGGCGGCGGAGTTTCGACGGGCGCCGGTCCAGCCGCGGGCCGCGGATTGTCGCTAGGCGCGGGGGTGGCCGCGGGCGGCGGGGTGTCGGCGGGGGCGGGTGATGGAGGGGTGCCGGGGTGGGGAGTGGGCTGGTCCGCGGGGGACTCCGCAGCGGGCCCGGGCTCCGCCTGCTCGGGGGAGGCGGGAGAGGGTGTGTGCTGACCGCGGTCCGACATCAGGCGAGCCTATCCGGTGGCGGCCGGTGCTGTGGGTGGTGGACGGGCCGATCACCCGGGGTGCCGGGGTCCTTCGGAGGAGGTGCGAATTCGGGTCGGTGGGCGGGGATCCGTAGACTTGTCGGGTGACCGATGAGACCGAACCCCGTACTCCCGACAGCCGGCCCACCGGTGGCCTCTCCGCCCAGTACCAGCCGGGCGAGGTAGAGCAGCGGCGGTACGAGCGGTGGGTATCGGAGGGTTACTTCACCGCGGACCCGAAGAGTGACAAGCCGCCGTTCACGATCGTGATCCCGCCGCCGAACGTGACCGGGTCCCTGCATGTGGGGCACGCCCTCGACCACACGATTCAGGACACCCTGGTCCGGCTCAAGCGGATGCAGGGCTACGAGGTGCTGTGGCTGCCCGGCATGGACCACGCCGGCATCGCCACGCAGAACGTGGTGGAGCGGCAACTCGCCGCGCAGCAGCTGTCCCGGCACGACCTGGGGCGGGAGAAGTTCGTCGAGCGGGTCTGGGAGTGGAAGGCCGAGTCCGGCGGCGCCATCCTCGGGCAGATGAAGCGGCTCGGCGACTCCGTCGACTGGTCGCGCGAGCGGTTCACCATGGACGAGGGCCTCTCCCGCGCCGTTCAGACGATCTTCAAGCGGCTGTACGAGGACGAGCTGATCTACCGGGCCAACCGGATCATCAACTGGTGCCCGCGCTGCCTCACCGCGCTCAGCGACATCGAGGTGGAGCACACCGAGGACGAGGGCGAGCTGGTCTCGATCCGGTACGGCGAGGGCGATAATGCGATCGTCGTCGCCACCACCCGTGCCGAGACGATGCTCGGTGACACCGCGGTGGCCGTGCACCCCGACGACGAGCGGTACAAGCACCTGGTCGGCACCGAGGTCGAGCTGCCGCTGACCGGCCGGCGTATCCCGATCGTGGCGGACGAGCACGTCGACCCGTCGTTCGGCACCGGCGCCGTCAAGGTGACCCCGGCGCACGACCCCAATGACTTCGAGATCGGCCAGCGGCACGGTCTGCCCAGTCCGGCGATCATGGACGAGCGGGCGATCATCACCGTACCCGGGCCGTTCGAAGGTCTTGATCGTTATGAGGCCCGCCCGGCGATCGTGGCGGCGCTGCGGGAGCAGGGCCGGATCGTCGCCGAGAAGCGGCCCTACCTGCACTCGGTGGGGCACTGTTCGCGGTGCAAGACCACGGTGGAGCCGCGGCTGTCGTTGCAGTGGTTCGTCAACACGAAGCCGCTGGCCAAGGCCGCCGGGGACGCGGTCCGTGACGGCCGGGTCAAGATCGAGCCGGCGGAGCTGTCCAAGCGGTACTTCGCCTGGGTCGACAACATGCACGACTGGTGCATCTCGCGGCAGCTGTGGTGGGGGCACCGGATCCCGGTCTGGTACGGGCCGGACGGCGAGGTCGTCTGCGTCGGACCGGACGAGCAGCCGCCCACCGGCGAGGGCTGGAAGCAGGACGAGGACGTCCTCGACACCTGGTTCTCCTCGGGCCTGTGGCCGTTCTCCACGCTCGGCTGGCCGGAGCAGACCGCCGACCTGGAGAAGTTCTACCCGACCAGCGTGCTGGTGACCGGCTACGACATCCTCTTCTTCTGGGTCGCCCGGATGATGATGTTCGGTCTCTACGCGATGGACGGCAGGCAGCCGTTCGACGTGGTCAACCTGCACGGCATGGTGCGCGACCAGTTCGGCAAGAAGATGTCGAAGTCGTTCGGCAACGTGGTCGACCCGCTCGACTGGATCGACCGGTACGGCGCCGACGCCACCCGCTTCACGCTGGCCCGCGGCGCCAACCCCGGCTCCGACGTGCCGATCAGCGAGGAGTGGTGCCAGGGCTCCCGCAACTTCTGCAACAAGCTGTGGAACGCGACCCGGTTCGCACTGATGAACGGCGCCACCGTTGCCGGTGACCTGCCGCCGTCCTCCGAGCTGTCCGCCATCGACAAGTGGATCCTGTCCCGCCTCCAGCATGTGACCGCGGAGGTCGACGGCTACTTCGCGGCCTATGAGTACGCCAAGGTCTGTGACGCTCTGTACCACTTCGCGTGGGACGACGTGTGCGACTGGTACGTCGAGCTGAGCAAGCCGGTCCTCGCCTCGGGTGGGGAGAACACCCGGCGGGTGCTCGGGCACGTGCTCGACCAGCTGCTGCGCCTGCTGCACCCGGTCATCCCGTTCGTCACCGAGGAGCTGTGGATCGCGCTCACCGGCGGCGAGACGGTGATGAAGGCGGCGTGGCCGTCGGTCGACCAGGCGCTCGTCGACGACGCCGCCGAGGAGGAGCTGGCCGCCCTCCAGAAGGTGGTCACCGAGGTCCGGCGGTTCCGTTCCGACCAGGGGCTCAAGCCGAGCCAGCGGGTCACCGCGGCGCTCACCGGCCTGGGCAACGTCGGCATCGGCGCGCACGAGCCGCTGATCCGTTCGCTGGCCCGGCTCGACGCGCCCGGCGCCGACTTCGCCGCCACCGCCACCCTCGCGGTGACCGGTGGGATCACCGTCGACCTGGACACCCGGGGCGCCATCGACGTGGCCGCCGAACGGGCCCGGCTGGAGAAGGACCGGGCGGCCGCCGAGAAGGAGGCCACCCAGTGCCGGGCCAAACTCGGCAACGAGGCCTTCGTCGGCAAGGCGCCGGAAGCCGTGGTCGCGAAGATCAAGGACCGGCTCGCCGCCGCCGAGGCCGACCTGGTCCGGATCGCCGCCGCCCTCGAGGCACTGCCGGCGTCATGAGCAACCCCGAGTACGACGAGGTCGAGGCCGCGCTGGACAAGCGCGGCTTCACCCGCATGGCCTTCGACATGCAGAAGATCCGGGATCTGATGGACGTGCTGGGCAGTCCGCAGCGGGCGTACCCGGCGATCCACCTGACCGGGACCAACGGCAAGACCAGCACGGCGCGGATGATCGACGCGCTGCTGCGGGCGCACGGGCTGCACACCGGGCGCTACACCAGCCCCCACCTGGAAAGCGTCCGCGAGCGGATCAGCCTCGACGGGGAACCGGTGTCGGAGGAGCGGCTCGTCGCCACGTACGGCGAGGTGGCGCCGCTGGCCGAGCTCGTCGACGCGCGTCACGCCGAGCCGCTCACCTACTTCGACATGACGACGGCCATGGCGTACGCGGCGTTCGCCGACGCGCCGGTGGACATCGCGGTCGTCGAGGTGGGGCTCGGCGGCGAGGAGGACGCCACCAACGTCATCGACGCCGGCGTGTGCGTGCTCACCCCGATCGGGCTCGACCACACCGAGTGGCTCGGCGACACGATCGAGGACATCGCCTGGCACAAGGTGGGCATCATCCACCAGGGCGCCACCGTGATCACCGCGCTCCAGAACGAGGAGGCCATGCGGCCCATCCTCGAACGGTGCGCCGACATGCAGGCCACCCTCGCCCGGGAGGGCAGCGAGTTCGGGGTGGTCGAACGGACCCAGGCGGTCGGCGGGCAGGTGCTCACCCTGCAAGGGCTCGGCGGCGTCTACGACGAGATCTTCCTGCCGCTCTTCGGCGCCCACCAGGCGCAGAACGCCGCGATCGCGCTCGCCGCCGTCGAGGCCTTCCTCGGCGCCGGCGCCGGCAAGCAACTCGATGTCGACCTGGTCCGGGAAGGGTTCGCCCAGGTGGACTCGCCCGGCCGGCTGGAACGGGTACGCAGCGCGCCCACCATCCTGCTCGACGGCGCGCACAACCCGCACGGGATGGCCGCCACGGTCACCGCGCTGGAGGAGGAGTTCTCCTTCCGGCACCTGGTGGCGGTGGTGTCGGTGCTTGGCGACAAGGACGTCACCGGCCTTCTCGACCTGCTCGAACCGGTCGCCGCCAAGATCGTGGTGACGCAGAACAGCTCACCGCGCGCCATGCCCGCCGAAGAGCTGGGCCGGCTGGCGGTGGCCGTCTTCGGTGAGGACCGGGTCACGGTCACGGCCACCATGCCCGACGCCATCGAGGAGGCCGTCGTCCTGGCCGAGGAGGACGCCTCCGGGGACACCAGCGGCATCGCGGTGCTGATCACCGGATCGGTCGTCACCGTCGCCGACGCGCGGAAGCTGCTCAAACGATGAGCGCCCCGCAAGAGCCTCGCCCCTCCGGGCTCAAGAACCCCCAAGCAGCGGTACGGGGACTCGGCGCCGGGACGCTGGCGCTGGAGACGGTCGTGCTGCTGCTCATGGTGGCGCCCCTGAAGATGATCGCCGGGGACGACAGCGGCCCGGCGATCACCCTGGTGCTCGTCCTCGTCGTCCTGGCGATCGTGCTGGCCGGCAGCATGAAACGGAGCTGGGCGTGGGCCGGCGGCACCGTGCTCCAGGTCCTGCTGCTGCTCGGCGGGTTCCTGCACTGGACCCTGGCCGCGGTCGGGCTGATCTTCGGGTTGACGTGGGCGTACGTGCTGCACGTACGCCGGACGATCCTGGGCTGACACCCGGTCCCGTCCGGGACCGGGTGACACCCGTCAGTGGATGGCCCGCCACTGGGTGATGGCGATGTTGTGGTTGTCCGGGTCGCGGAACGTCGCCGACCACAGCTCCAGCCGGTCGCCACGGTTCACCGGGCGCGGCGAGTGGACGAACTTGACACCCTTCTCCCGCAACTCGGCGTGCACCGCCTCGATGTCGCCGACCTCCAAGTTCAGGTAGATCAGCCGGCCCGCGTCGGACGACAGGTTGTGCACCGTACGCAGCACCAGGCGGGTGTCGCCGGACGCCAGCACGGCACTGCCGTCGCCGTTGTCGATCTCGTGAAAGCCGAGCACGTCCCGGTAGAACTCGGTCGAGCGCGCCAGATCGGTGACCAGGATCGTGATGCCCACCCCGTGAATCGAGCCGGCCGGGCCCGGACGGGCGCTCGGATAGCCGGTGATCACCTCGGCGGCATGCTCGTCCGGCTCGTTACGGCCGGCGAAATCACCCCACGGGTTGCCGCCCTCCGGATGCGGTGCGACGGCCGCGCGGCCCACCGCCACACCCAGGATGCCGTCACGTAACGCCGACGTGCCCTTCGGCGGCTGTGCCGGAGGCGCGACGATGCCGTCGGCCACCGCGGGCGCCGCCTGCGGGGACGTCTCCGGGGCCGGTTCCGGATTGCCGCGCAACGGCAGATCCAGCGGAATGTCGACGTGGTCGCGGGACGGACGCGAGGCGGCCGGCGCCGGCGCGCTCGGGAACGGGCGGTCCGGGGCCGGGGCGGTCGGGGGCGTCGTCAGCGGGGCCGGCGAGGGCGTGGCGCGCTCCGGGCGGGGCCGCGCCGGGAACGCCACCGGGGTCGGCCCCGGCCCCGGCCTGGTGTCCGGCTCGTCCTCGGCGCCCGGCTCGGTGCCCGGCTGCACGAAGAACCGGGTTCGGCTGCCCAGCGGATGGGCGTCGACGTTCGGGGGAACCGGGGTGGGTTCCTCCTCCGGCTCCGCCCACGGGGAGGCCGTGGGACGCGCCCAGCGGTCGTCGTGGGGCGGCTGGGCGGGGGCGCTCGGTGCGGACTGCCGCGGCGCCGGGTGATCCGATGCCCCGGGGGCGGGCGCGGCCCAGCGTTCGGCGCCGCGGGGTGCGGTCGCCTGCGATGGCCGGGACCACGGCTCCCGGGGCGGTGCTTCGGCCCGAGCCGGGGGTGCCGCCTGGGCGGCCGTCTGTGGGCTGGGCCGGGCTGGCGTCTGGGCGGCCGTCTGTGGGCTGGGCTGGGCTGGCGTCTGGGCGCCGGCCTGTGGGCTGGGCGGAGCTGGCGTCTGGGCGCCGGCCTGTGGGCTGGGCCGGGCTGGCGCCTGGGCGGCCGTCTGTGGGCTGGGCCGTGCCGGGGCGGCCGTTTGCGGTGCGGGCCGGGCCGGGGGCGGGGGCGGTGCCGTGTGAGTCGGGCGGGGCACGCGCCTGGGCGGCGGTGGCGGGGCGTCGGCCGGGCGCGGGGCCGGAGGCGGTGGTGGCTTCAGGCCCTGGCTCCACGCATGGGGTGGTGGCGGGGGAGTGCCGATTCGGGGCGCCCGGGAAGCGGGCGAGACGGGATCGACCGGCCCGGCGCTGCGGCGTGGCCGCCGCGAGCCCTCGGGGGCCTGCGAAGACGGGTGCTCGGCGGGGACCGTCGGCGCGCTGGAGGTGGCCGTGGCCTCCGGGGCGGATCGCGGACCGGCGGCCTCACGATCGTGGCGACCTCGGTCGGAGGTGTCCGGACCAGCCGGGGTCTCACGGGGGATGCCGGGGACGGCTGCGCCGTCGGAGGGATGCGCCGGAGGGTCGATGTCGTCGGCTCGGCGGTGGGATGCCTGGCGCGGGATCGCCCCCGACCGGGACGAGGCCGCGGCGGTGCCGGCTGCGGCCGCGGTGCTGGAGCGCGCTGTGCGGGTGGGCGGGCCGTCCAGGTCCAGGTCGACGGCCGGGTCGGTGGCCTCCAGATCCAGGTCGACGGCCGAGTCGGTGTCTCTCGGGCCGAGATCGGCGGCCGAGTCGGTGTCCTCCAGATCGAGATCGACGACCGGATCGGCCTGGGGTTCGGCGTGGGTGTGGGCGCGGTGTGCGCCCGCTGTGCTGGTCTCGGGCCTCTCGGTGTCGGTCTCGTTCGCGTGAAGGCCGGACTGATGGACGGTGCTCTGAGGAGTCTCCGCTTCCGGGGCGGTCTGGGTGGACGGTGCACTGCCGCCGGCTTCGGTGGGCCGGCGCGGTCGGGGCGCCGGGGACGCGGCCCGGTTGCTCTCGGCCCGGTTGCTCTCGGCCTGGTTGGTCTCGGTCCAGCTGGTCTCGGCCCGGTTGCTTCCGGTCCGGTCGGTCTCGGTCCGGTTGCTTCCGGTCCGGTCGGTCTCGGCCCGGTTGCTCTCGGCCCGGTTGCTCTCGGCCCGGTCGGTCTCGGCCCAGTTGCTCTCGGCTCGGTTGGTCTCGGTCTGGTTGGTCTCGGCCCGGTTGGTCTCGCCCCGGTTGATTCCGGTCCGGTTGCTCTCGGTCCGGTCGGTCTCGGTCCGGTCGGGTTCGGCCGTGCTGGAGGCCTCGGTGGTGTGGAGATCAGCCGGTGGCGTGGAAGCCGACTCGGTTGATGTGCGCTGGGCCGGGGGCACGGTGGTGGCCGTCCTGGTGGTGCGGGACGCGGCCGGTGGGGTGTCGCGCTCGACCGTCGCGGTGGCGGAGGCGCTCCGGGGGCGTGGGCTCGGGCGGGAGCCCGGCGGGCGGGCGGTGGCCGAGGCGGTCGTGGTGCGGGGGCCGCTCGCCGGGCCGGGTCCGCCTGCGGACGGGTCGGAGAGGTCGGGGCCGGTGGCATCCGCCGGCGAGGTGGCGAAGGCCGCGCCGGACGGCGGTCCCGCGAACGACGCGGCGGGGCCGGGGGCCGGGCGGGCCGACGATGTGGGGCCCGGGGTCGGGCGCGGGCCGGCCGATGGGGTGGGGCCGGGGGCCGGGCGGGCCGACGATGTGGGGCCGGGGGCTGGGCGCGGGCCGGTCGACGGGCCGGGGCCGGGGCCTGGGCGCGGGCCCGCCGACGGGGTGGGGCCGGACGACGGGGTGGGGTCCGGGTCGTACGACGAGGTGGTGAAGTCTTCGGCGTGGTCGCGTGCACCGGACCGTGGCGGGTCGTCGAAGGCGGTGGACGCGCTGGCGGCGGCGGGGCCGAACGGGCGGGCCCGGCGGGGCAGCGGGGGCGGCTCCTCGTCGGTGCCGACCACCTGGCCTTCGACGATGGTGCCGGCGGGCGTGTCGCGGACCACGACCGGCGTGGCGCTCCGGCGGCCGAACCCGCCGGAGGAGGCACGCGGGCCGGGCGGGGGTGGCGGGTCCTCGGTGGTGTCGACGTCCCACTCGCGGTCGCGGCCCTCCCAAGGGGCCGCGTCGGCGGGGCCGAGCAACTCGTCGTCGAGGTCGTCCGGTGGGAGGCCGTCGGTGGGGGCGGGAGGCGGCGGCGGGTCTCCGTCCAGGGGGCGGGCGACGGCGTCCTTCCAGTTGATCCGGACGCGGCGGGTGTCGTCGACGTCGACGGTGATCGGGACGGTCGTGCCCGGATCCGGCCACTTCTCGATCGGCACCCGGGACTCGCGGACCGTGGCGTCGAAGGCGCCCAGGCCGGGCGCCACCACGATGAGGTCGATGGTGGCCCGCCCGTACGCCCCGACCGGCGGCGGCTCGGTGATCGACCGCACCTCGGCGGTGCCCGCCACGGTGGCCCGGCCGCCGCGGCGCGACACGTTGAGGAAAGCGACCGCTATGGCGATGGCGAGAACGGCGACGCCGAAGAAGGCGACGGCCGAACTGCGCATGCCGAGCCCGTAAACGATCACGAAGGCCGCCAGCGTGGCCATGATCGCCGCTACCAGCTTGCGCGCCGGGGCGATTGGCCGGCCGGTCTGGTTCGCCACTGTGGACCTCCCGGTTGTTCCCGTCAGGTTATGGCCCGGTGGTGCGTCCGCGAAAGTGCGGCAGTACGGACATCGCCGCTCGCCCCGTTCGCGGTACCGATAGGCTGAACTCCCCGCGTGTCGGCCTGTAGTGATAACGGAGGAACTGCGTGTCCAGCCCCACCGAGCGTTCGCTCGTCCTGATCAAGCCCGACGCGGTACGCCGCGGCCTGCTCGGCGAGATTCTGTCCCGTTTCGAGAGTAAGGGCCTGGTCATTGAGGCGCTGGAGTTGCGCACGATGGACGGCTCCCTGGCCGACGCGCACTACGCCGAGCATGTGGACAAGGCCTTCTACCCGCCGCTGAAGGACTTTATGACGAGTGGCCCGCTGGCGGCTCTGATCCTTTCCGGTGACTCGGCCGTCGAGGTGGTCCGGTCCATGATCGGCGCGACCGACGGCCGCAAGGCGGCCGCCGGCACGATCCGTGGTGACCTGGCACTCTCCAACCGGGAGAACCTGGTGCACGCCTCCGATTCCCCGGAGAGCGCCGAGCGCGAGCTGGCGCTCTGGTTCCCGAAGTTCTAGATCTGACAGTCGTTACAGGGTCTCCAGGCTGGCCCGGCGACGAGATTCGGCCTCGAAGACCTTGAGCAGGAGCGCGGCGAGGACCGCGTAGCCGGCGCCGACCAGCAGTTCCCGGCCCAGCGCGGGCGCGGCCGCTTCGAGGCCGCGCCCGGCGGCGAGCAGCCGGGCCGCTTCCGCCGCGTGGGTGATCGGCAGCAGCTGTCCGACAGTGATCATCCAGTCGGGCAGTCCGTCGCGCGGCACGTTGACCCCGGTCAGCAGGAGCAGCAGCGCGGCCGACACGTTGGAGACCACCCACACGTCGCGGAACCGCAGACCCAGCGCGCCGAGCGCGAGCCCGAAGAAGCCGCAGGCCAGGGAGCCGGCGGCCAGGGCCAGCGCCAGGCCGGGCAGGGCCGTGACGGGGATCCGCAGGCCGAGCAGCAACACGCCCATGAGCAGCGTGAACGCGGCGATGAGCAGGCCGTTTCCGGCGTACGGCAGCACCCGGCCCCAGAACACCACGGTCCGGCTGCGCGGGGACAGCAGCACGTGGCCGAGGGTGCCGTAGCGGCGCTCGTTGGCCACCGCCATCGTCCCGCCGAACACGCAGGCGGTGGACGCGGCCAGCACCGCGTTGCCGACGATGAAGAACCGGTCGTCGGCCACCTGCAACTGCCGCCCCAGATAGGCGAAGAACAGCAGTTGGAAGGTGGGGCCGGCGAGCAGCGTCCCGGTGTACATGGCGGGGGTGGTCCAGTTGAACAGGGCCCGGTACGCCAGCGCGCCCCCGATGCCCATCAGCCTCAGTGTCCTCATGCCAGCGCCAGGGTCGCGGCCGCGCGGGCGCGGCGTTCGAACGATTTCAGCAGGACCGCGCCGAGCACCAGGCACACCGTGCCGAGGGCCAGGCAGATCCCGATCGACGGCCAGACCGGCCCGCCGACGGTGGCCTCGCGCAGCGCCCGGGCACCCCACGTGGTCGGCAGGACGGCCGCGATCGGGGCGGTCCAGGCCGGCAGCACGCTGATCGGCACGAGCATCCCGGAGAGCAGCCAGATCGGGTAGTCGAGCGGGTTGGCCAGCGCGTTGGCGTTGCGCATCAGCACGAACGTGGACGCCAGCAGCAGGCCGAACATGCCGAGCCCGGCGATGCAGGCCAGGGTGGCGGCCCCGAAGGCGAGCGGGTGCGCCAGGTCGATCGGGATGCCGTACACGATCCGGCCCCACAGCAGGGTGGCGACCAGCGCGTAGCAGCCGGTGACCGCGGTGGCGGCGGTGAGCGGCAGGACCACCAGCACCGGGTGCCGGGGCGTCAGCATGATGATCTCCAGGGTGCCCTCGAACCGCTGGTGCTGGATGGCGCCGCCGGAGCCGGTGAGCACCGAGGCCCAGACGCCCATCAGGCCGGCGCCGACCGCGGCCTCCAGCAGCCGGTGCGGCTCGTCGCCGGCCCGGAACAGGTAGACCGCCAGGGTGGCCTGGACCAGCGGGATGACCAGCGCCAGGGCGACCTCGAACGGGGACCGGCTGAGGTGCTTGGCGCGCAGCAGGGTGCCGATCAGCAGGGTGCGCAGTGTCCTCATGCGGCGCCCACGATCGCCACGTACGCGTCCTCCAGCGTCGGCTCCCGGCTGTCCACCCGGCCCAGCCGGATCCCGGCGAGCTCCCGCAGCACGTCACCCTGGACGTCGACGTGCGCGTCCGACTGGACGGTCAGCAGTTGCAGCGCACCGCGGTCCTCCACCGAGGTCTCGCGGACGCCGGGCAGCCCCCGTAGGGCGCTGATCGCGGTGTCCGGGACGCCGTACGCCTCGACCTCCACGACCCGCCGCCCGTCTGCCCGGCTCCGCAGCTCGGCCGGTGTGCCGAGAGCCTGGATCTCGCCGCCGGAGATCACCGCGATCCGGTCGCAGAGCTCGTCCGCCTCGGCCATGTAGTGCGTGGTCAGCACGACCGTGGCGCCGTTCGCGGCCAGCCCGGCCACGGTGCGGCGCAGCTCCCGGGCGGCGACCGGATCCACCCCGATCGACGGCTCGTCGAGGAACAGCACCTCGGGGGCGTGCAGCAGCCCGCGGGCGATGTGCAGCCGCTGCCGCATGCCGCGGGAGTAGCCCTCGACCCGCTCCCTCTCCCGTCCGGTGAGCCCGACGAGTTCCAGCAGTTCGGCGATCCGCCGTTTCTGGTCGCGGGGCGGTACGCCGTACAGCTCGGCGAAGTACCGCAGGTTGTCCAGCGCCGACAGCCGGTCGTAGAGGCCGCGGTCGCCGCCGAACACGTACCCGATCCGCCGTCGTACCTCCCGGGTCTGCTCGACCACGTCGAAGCCGCGGATCCGCGCGGTGCCGGCGGTCGGGATGAGCAGGGTGTTGAGCATCTTGATGGTGGTGGTCTTGCCGGCGCCGTTCGGGCCGAGCAGGCCGAACAGTTCGCCGCGGCGCACCGTCAGGTCGACCCCGCGGACCGCCTCCACCGTCTCGCGCCGGGGCCGCAGCCAGCCGGTGCGGGTCCGGTACGTGCGGCGCAGGCCCTCCGCCTCGATGGCGTAGTCGCTTTCCATGCCGGGAAAACTAGGGAACGACCGTCGATTCAGGAAACGAATTCGGTCGTGGCCGAATCGTCGCCGAGCAGCTTGACCAGAGCCAGCCCGGCCGGTTCCAGGCCGTAGAGGACCCGCCGCCCGGCCCGCCGCCGGTGCACCACCCCGGCGGCCTGCAACCCGGCCAGGTGCTCGGAGACCGTGCTCGGCGCCAGCCCCAGCACCTCTGCCAGCCCGGTGGTGGTGGCCGGGGTGGTCAGTGCCCGCAGCACGGTGGCCCGGCCCCGGCCGATGAGCAGGGCGAGCCGGTCGTCCGGGGCCGGGGTGTGGCTCTCGGCCAGGACGGCGGCGCCGCGCGCCTGGTAGGTCACCAGCACCACCTCGGGATGGTCCGAGGAGTAGAGCAGCGCGCCCCGCGAGAAGATCAGCGGTACGAGCAGGAGCCGCTGGTCGGTCGCGGTGACGTCGTCCTCCAGCTGTTTCATCAGGGTGAGCACCGGCCGTTGCCAGCGGACCCGGTCGTGCAGCCGGGCGAGCAGGGCGTCCGGGCCGTCGGCGGCCAGCGCCCGGGCCCGCAGCAGCACCTCCTCGTCCAGCGCGGCCCGCATGGCCGGCCAGTACGGCGCCATGGCCCCGTCCCAGAAGGCGGCGAGCGCGTCGGTGAGCCGGTTCAGCGCGTTCTCCCGGTCGTCGACGAACGGGCGCAGGCAGGGTGGCACGCCGTCCGGATGGTGCCGGGCGATCTGCCCCGCGATCACCTCGGCGGGCGTGTGCCGGACCTCGTCGAGCTGCTCGTCGATGGTGGGCGCCGGCGATCCCGGCATCGGGGCGAGGAAGTCCGGCAGCATCCGGCCCACCTCGAAGTAGACCCGCAGCGGGGCGGTCGCCGGATCGGAGCGCAGCACGGCCCGCGCCCGCCGGGCCCAGCCGTCGTACGGCCAGGGCGCCGTCTCCGGGTTGCGTTGCAGCAGCCAGAGCCCGCAGACCGTCTCGATCAGCGGGCTGATCGCGATCCGGGTACGCGACAGCGTCGGTTCGTCGAGCTCGATCCGGATCACGGTCACGAGTCTACGGTCGAAGGGTGAGTGGGCAGCTCCGCCCGGCGCGGGCGGCACCGGGCGCGAGCAGCGACGGACGCCGCTTCCGGCCCACGGCGGCCGCGCGGAGCCCGTACCCCTCGGGGTAATGCGGATGAGGGAAGCCGAGCGTGCCCGGTATCGTTGTGCGCACGCAGGCTTTGAACCGGCCATCACCGGGGAGCCTCCGGAAGAACGGGCCCTGGGCCCTAGTAGAACCGGGCGGACACCGGACCGCGCAGCCTTCCGGCGAATGAGCGGGCGGGTCTCCACGAACCGCCAAGCGAGGTGGTACCGCGGGTCTTCGTCGAAGGCTCGTCCTCGCAGTCACGTCATGTGAACTGCTTGAGGGGAACACCAGATGGCCTACCCGAAACACACCGACGCCGCCGGCGTTCCGGCCAGCCCGGATCTGCCGGCGGTCGAGCGTGCCATCCTCGATCACTGGGCCGCCGACAAGACGTTCGAGGCGTCCGTCGAGCGGCGCCCGGCGGGGGAGAACGGCGCGAACGAGTACGTCTTCTACGACGGTCCGCCGTTCGCCAACGGCCTGCCGCACTACGGCCACCTGTTCACCGGGTACGTGAAGGACCTGGTGCCGCGCTACCAGACGATGCGCGGCAAGCGGGTGGAGCGGCGGTTCGGCTGGGACACGCACGGCCTGCCCGCCGAGGTCGAGGCGGAGAAGCAACTCGGCATCACCACCAAGGCGCAGATCGTCGACCTGGGCATCGACAAGTTCAACGAGGCCTGCCGGACGTCGGTGCTCGCCTACACCAAGGACTGGGAGCGTTACGTCACCCGCCAGGCCCGGTGGGTGGACTTCCAGAACGACTACAAGACCCTCGACCCGGAGTACATGGAATCGGTCATGTGGGCGTTCAAGACGCTGCATGACAAGGGCCTGGTGTACGAGGGCTTCCGGGTCCTCGCCTACTGCTTCCGGTGCGAGACGCCGCTGTCCAACACCGAGACGCGGATGGACGACGTCTACCGGGACCGGACCGACCCGGCTCTGACGGTGAAGTTCCGGCTCGACTCGGGCGAGGACATCGCGGTCTGGACCACCACGCCGTGGACGCTGCCGTCGAACCTGGCGCTCGCGGTCGGACCGGACATCGAGTACGCCGTCATGTCCGATGATTCCGGCCAGAAGCTGCTGGTGGGTGCGGGGCGGGTCGGCGCCTACGCCAAGGAGCTCGAAGGCTACGAGCAGGTCGGCAGCGTCTACGGTCGGGACCTCGTCGGCCGCCGCTACACCCCCCTGTTCGACTTCCTGGTCGAGCCGGGCGGCGAGAACGCCTTCCAGGTCCTCGGCGCCGACTTCGTGACCACCGAGGACGGCACCGGTGTCGTCCACATGGCCCCGGCCTTCGGTGAGGACGACCAGAACGCGTGCAACGCGGCCGGCATCCCGACCGTCGTGACCGTCGACGACCACACCCGGTTCACCTCGCTGGTCCCGGACTACCAGGGCCTGCAGGTGTTCGACGCCAACAAGCCGGTGATCGCCACGCTGAAGGAGCGCGGCGTGGTGCTGCGCCACGACGGGTACACGCACTCGTACCCGCACTGCTGGCGCTGCGACACCCCGCTCGTCTACAAGGCGGTGTCGTCCTGGTTCGTGGCGGTGAGCACGTTCCGGGACCGGATGGTCGAGCTGAACCAGCAGATCAGCTGGACGCCGTCGCACATCAAGGACGGCTCGTTCGGCAAGTGGCTGGCCAACGCCCGCGACTGGTCGATCTCCCGGAACCGGTTCTGGGGCTCGCCGATCCCGGTGTGGAAGTCGGACGACCCGCAGTACCCGCGCGTCGACGTCTACGGCTCCTACGAGGAGCTGTCGCGTGACTTCGGGGTGGCCATCACCGACCTGCACCGGCCCTATGTCGACCAGCTGGTCCGCCCGAACCCGGACGACCCCACCGGCCGGTCGATGATGCGGCGCGTGCCCGAGGTGCTGGACTGCTGGTTCGAGTCCGGGTCGATGCCGTTCGCCCAGGTGCACTATCCGTTCGAGAACAAGGACTGGTTCGAGCACCACTACCCGGGCGACTTCATCGTCGAGTACATCGGGCAGACCCGCGGCTGGTTCTACACCATGCACGTGCTGGCCACGGCGCTGTTCGACCGGCCCGCGTTCCGCAACTGCCTGAGCCACGGCATCCTGCTGGGCGAGGACGGTCGCAAGATGTCCAAGTCTTTGCGGAATTATCCGGACGTGTACCGGGTGTTCGACACCTACGGGTCGGACGCCATGCGCTGGATGCTGATGTCGTCTCCGGTGCTCCGGGGTGGCGACATGCCGGTCACCGAGGTGGCGATCCGTGACTCGGTCCGGCAGGTGCTGCTGCCGCTGTGGAACGTCTGGTACTTCTTCAGCCTGTACGCGAACGCCTCGGGGTACGAGGCGAAGTTCCGGACGGACTCGCAGCACCTGCTCGACCGCTACGTGCTCGCGAAGACCCGGGAGCTCGTCGCCGACGTCCAGAGCCAGATGGACGACTACGACATCTCGGGCGCGGCGGCGACCGTGCGAAGCTACCTCGACGCCCTGACCAACTGGTACGTGCGCCGGTCGAGGGACCGTTTCTGGGCCGGCGACGAGGACGCCTTCGACACCCTGGCCACCGTGCTGGAGACCCTCACCCGGGTGGTGGCGCCGCTCGCGCCGCTGACCGCCGAGGAGATCTGGCGGGGTCTGACCGGTGGCCGTTCGGTGCACCTGACCGACTGGCCCTCGGCGGACGTGTTCCCGGCCGACCACGAGCTGGTCGCGTCGATGGACGCGATCCGGGACGTGGCGTCGGCGGCCCTGTCGCTGCGCAAGGCCAAGGGGTTGCGGGTCCGGCTGCCGCTGGCCACGCTCACCGTCGCCACCGCCGACGGAAGCCGGCTGGCCGGCCTCGGTGACCTGCTCAAGGACGAGGTCAACGTCAAGGACGTGGTCTTCACCGACGACGTGGCCGCGTACTGCCAGCAGGTTCTGACGGTCGTCCCGCGGGCGCTCGGCCCCCGGGTCGGCAAGCAGGTCCAGCAGGTGATCAAGGCGGTCAAGAGCGGCGAGTGGCAGCTCGTCGACGGCGCGCCGGTCGCGGCCGGCGTCACCCTCGCCGAGGGGGAGTACGAGCTGAAGCTGGTCGCCGCCGACGTGGAGAACTCCGCGCCGCTGCCGGCCGGCGGTGGTGTCGTGGTCCTCGACACGGTCGTCACCGAGGAGCTGGCCACCGAGGGGCTGGCCCGCGACGTGATCCGCGTCGTGCAGCAGGCCCGCCGGGACGCCGACCTCGACGTCAGCGACCGGATCGCGCTCGTGCTGTCGGCCGCGCCGGTGGTCCGGGCCGCGGTCGAGGCGTACCGGGAGTTCGTCGCCGGTGAGACTCTCGCCACGTCGGTGGAGTTCGCCGAGCTGGCGGAGGGCTTCACGGGCGAGGTCGGCGACGCCGAGCAGGTCACGGTGACCGTTTCGGCCGTGTGATTCAACCGATTGGCCCGGATGTTCGCCTGGTGTGGGCGAATGTCCGGGCTGGTCCAAGATCACTAGGTACATCGCGGCCACTGTCAGCTAACCTCACAACACCATCCACCCCCCACGCGTCCGGAGGACGAGTTGCCGCTGCTCTACTCGATCGGCAAGGTCACTGTCGGCAAGGTGCTGATGACCGGCTGGCGGCCGCACGTCGAAGGCATCGAGAACATCCCGCAGACCGGGGGCGCCATCTTCGCGGGCAATCACCTCTCCGTCGCCGACGAGCTCCTCCTCGGCGCCGCGGTGCCCCGCCACCTGGCCTTCTGGGCCAAGTCCGACTACTTCACCGGCACCGGCGTCAAGGGTTTCCTGAACCGCAAGCTGATGGAGGGCCTCGGCGCCATCCGCGTCGAGCGTGCCGGCGGCCGGGCCGCCCTCACCGCCTTCGACGCCGCCATCCCGGCGCTGCGCGGCGGCGAGCTGGTCGCGGTCTATCCCGAGGGCACCCGGTCGCCCGACGGCCGCCTCTACCGCGGGCGGACCGGCGTCGCCCGGCTGGCCGTCGCCGCGGGCGTCCCGATCATTCCGGTCGGCGTCCTCGGGACCGACAAGGTTCAGCCGATCGGCCGCCTCGTCCCGAAGCTGCAGCGCGGCGTCATCACGGTCAAGTTCGGCAAGCCGATCGACACCGTGGGCCGGTCCGACGACCGCACCGCGCTGCGCGAACTCACCGACCAGGTGATGGGCGAGATCCAGCGCCTCACCGGTCAGGAGTACGTTCCCCGCTACGCCCCCAAGCGCGAGGAATAGAACACGGCCCCCAGCGCCGGCCGTGTCACGCGGCCGGCTCCAGGACGGTGTCGCGGAGGCTGCTCACCAGCTCGGCACTCTCCTCCAGCGACCGCCGGGTGAGCAGGACCGTGGCGAGACTGCCGTGGTCCGCCCAAGCGCACGCCACCACCGCCGTGTCCTCCAGCCGGCCGGTCCCGCAGAGCTGATACGCGCCGAACACACCCAGGTCGAACGGCTGCACGTCGCGCAGCCGGAGCGAGTCGGACAGCCGCGCCAGCTGAGCCTCCACGTCGGAACCCGGGGTCAGCCGGAACCCGGTGACGCCGAAGACGGTGACCCGCTTGCCGCGCCCGTCGGCGTAGATGCCGGCGAAGGAGTCGCCGCCCGAGCCGGCCGACTGCAACTCGTCGGCCAGCCGCTGTGCGGCACGCTGGCCGGCCGCGGTGTCGCGCAGTTTCAGATCGGCGAAGGAGTCCGGGAGCGCGGCCGTCACCGGGTACTGCCGGGCGCCCGGCACCAGCCAGTAGCCGAGGGCCAGCCCGATGACCACCAGCAGCACGACGCGGCGCAGCCGGCGGCGCCGGCGTGGCCTTGGCAGCGGCCGGGCCGCCCAGGGTGGTGGCGTGGCCGGCGGGCGGGGCTGAACCGGGATCCGGTCCGGGGTCGTGACCTTCCGGCCCCACGACCGCAGCTTCTCCGGGGCGCCGCCGGCCGCCTCCTGACCTCTCGCCGCGGTACGGCGGGCCGCTTCCTGGCCCTTCGTGGCGGTGCGGCGGCCCCAGGCGCGGACCTTCGGCGGGAGCAGCGCCGGCAGGCCGGTGCCGGCGGCCGGCGGCGGGTAGGTGCCCGGTGGCGGGACGGCGGGTTTCGGGGCCGCCGCCCGGGTGGGCGGGGCCGACGGCGCCGGAACGGGCGCGTCGAGGCGGGTCGCCGGCAGGTCGACCGGCGCGACCGGCGCGACCGGTGTGGTCCAGGGGTCCGCCCAGACCGGGGTGTCCTGATCGGCCCACGGGTCGACGGCCGGCACCGCGGTGCGGTCGTCCTCCGGCTCGGCCTCGCCGCCGGTGAGCCGGTCGACCATGCGGGACCAGCGGGAACGGCGCGGACCGGTCTCGGGCACCGCGGCGGCGCCGCTCCACCGCCCGGGAAGCGCCGCGGTGGGCGGGTCGTTCTCGCCGGATCCGGCGTCCCGGGTGGGGTCGGGCATTCCGGCGGCCGGAGTCTCGTCGCCCGGCTGCGGGTCGGCCATCTCTCCGATCTCCTCCACGCTCGGCGACACAGTCGTCTTCACCCAGGTTAGGGACGCCGTGCCAATCGGGCGGCCGGGCCGGATCCGGGCAGCGGACACCAATGGCGGACAACGAGGGCGATGTGCGAGACGCTCCGGAGTCGTATGGTTACCCGGACTTGGCATCGTCCGGCCTCACTGGCCGGATGAGTGCCCGGATTCACGTTCGCGTGCAGACGGAAGAGGTCGCCGCACCATGAGCACGACGCAGAGGAACGCTGTCACGATCTCCGGGGCGGATTCCGGCCGCCCGATGCTGTTCGCCCACGGGTACGGCTGCGATCAGAACATGTGGCGGCTGGTCACCCCGGCGTTCGCGGACACCCACCGGATCGTCCTGTTCGACCACGTCGGGAACGGGCGCTCGGACCTGTCGGCCTACCGGGACTCCCGGCACGGCACGCTCTCCGGGTACGCCGAGGACGTTCTGGACATCGTCGAGGAGCACGATCTGCGGGACGTCGTCTTCGTCGGTCACTCGGTGGCCGCCATGATCGGTGTGCTGGCCGCGATCCGGGAACCGGACCGGTTCGCCGGGATCGTGATGGTCGGCCCGTCCCCGCGGTACATCGACGACGAGGCGGACGGCTACGTCGGCGGGTTCGCCCGTGCCGACATCGAGGAGATGCTGGAGTCGCTGGACAGCAACTATCTGGGCTGGTCCAGCGCGATGGCGCCGGTGATCATGGGCAACGCGGAGCGGCCCGAGCTGGGCGAGGAGCTGACGAACAGCTTCTGCCGGACGGATCCGGAGATCGCCAAGAAGTTCGCCCGGGTCACCTTCCTCTCGGACAACCGCGCCGACCTGCCGAAGCTCCGGGTCCCGTCACTGATCCTCCAGTGCTCGGACGACGTCATCGCCCCCACCGTGGTCGGTGAGTACGTCCACAAGAACACCAGGGAGAGCACCTTCATGACCCTCAACGCGACCGGGCACTGCCCGAATCTGAGCGCACCGGAGGAGACGGTTGACGCGATCAAGTCCTGGTTGTAAGACACGGGCATGATCGGCGGACGATTGGCGTGAGTGAATCTGGCGGGCCGGACGTGACACAGGAGTTGCGACTGCCCTGGGACGACGATCCCGAGGATCTGTACGAACACGCGCCGTGCGGCTACCTCACGACGCTCCCGGACGGCACCATCGTCCGGGTCAACGAGACCTTCCTGACCTGGACGGGGTATGCCCGTACCGATCTGATCGGTCACAAACGGTTCCGTGACCTGCTCACGCCGGGTGACCAGATCTACCACGAGACGCACTACGCGCCGTTGCTGACGATGCAGGGCGAGGTGCACGAGATCGCGCTCGACGTGGTCCGCGCCGACCGGAGCCGGGTGCCCACCCTGGTCAACTCGGTGCTGGAGCGCAGCGCCACCGGCACGCCCCGGATCATCCGCACGATGGTCTTCAACGCCACCGAGCGGCGCGGCTACGAGCGGGAGCTGCTGAGCGCCCGCCGCGCCGCGGAGTCCTCCGAGCAGCGGGTACGGGTGCTCCAGCAGATAGTGGCCGATCTGGCGGCGGCGCCCACCGAGGCCGAGGTGGCGGAAGCCGTGATCCGCGCGCCGGAACCCGCGTTCCAGGCCACCAGCAGCAGCATCTTCCTGGTCGACCCGGAGCGGGACGAGCTGATCGCGGTCTCCTCGACCGACCCGACCACCGGCAACTGGGACGACATGCCCCGCTCGTCGACCCGGGCGGTCGCCGAGGTGGCCCGGCGCGGCGACCTGCACGTGATCGCCACGGTGGCCGAGGCCGAGGCGCACTTCCCGGATCTGGCCGAGTCGATGCGCCGCTCCGAGCGCAAGACGGTGGTGCTGCTGCCGCTCACCACCGGGCCGGCCGACGACCACGGCGCCGCGTCGGTGCTGGGTGTGCTGGCGTTCAGTTTCCGTGAGGAGCGCGTGCTCACCGACGGTGAGCTGAGGGTGATCCGTCTGCTCGGACAGCAGGCGGGACAGGCGCTGGACCGCGCCCGGCTGTACGACGAGGGACGCCGCCGCGAGGACCGGTCCTCCTTCCTGGCCCGCACCACCCGGGCGCTGGACGAGCAGCACCGCCTGTTGCAGCGGGCCCGCCGTCTGGTCGAGCGGGTGGTGCCGGAGATCGCCGACTGGGCGCTGGTCCGCCTCCAGGTGGGCCCGGCCGGCCTGGTCGAGTACCACGGCGGCCCCGCCCCCGATCCGGAGCTGCTGGACGCCCGGGTCGCCGAGGCGGTCGAGACCTGCGCGCCGGTCTACGCCGACGACGGTGACGGACTGGGCTGCACCGTGCTGCCGCTGACCGTCCGCGGCCGGGTGATCGGCACCCTGGCCCTGCGGATGGCCCCGGACCGGCGCGGCGCCGGGGCGGACCGGCTCTTCCTGGTCGATCTGGCCGACCGGGCCGCCCTGGCGCTGGAGAACGCCCGGCTCTACGAGCAGGAGCGGGCCATCGCCCGGACGTTGCAGCGCAGCCTGCTCGCCGCGGACGTGCCGGGCGCCGACTCCCGGTTCGCGCTGGAGACCCACTACCAGGCCGCCGCGCAGGACCTGGAGGTCGGCGGCGACTGGTACGACGCCTTCCTGATCACCGCGAACAAGCTGGCCGTGGTGGTCGGCGACGTGGTCGGCCGGGGCATCGACGCGGCCACCACGATGGGTCAGCTGCGCAGCGCGATCCGGGCGCTGGCCACCGCCGAGAACGGCCCGGCCCGGCTGCTGGAAGGGCTGGACCGGTTCTGCGAGCGGGTCGAGTCGGCGCGGATGGCGACCGTCGTCTACGCCGAGATCGACCTGGTCGGCAACGAACTGGCGTACGCCACGGCCGGTCACCTGCCGCTGCTGTTGCACGAGCCGGCCGGCTCGCCGCAGTACCTCATGCGGGCCCGTTCGGCGCCGCTCGGCTCCCGGGCCGGCGACCGGCGCCGGGTCGAGGACCGGATCCGGCTGACCGGCGGGAGCCGTCTGCTGCTCTACACCGACGGGCTCATCGAGCGCCGGGGCCGCGGACTCGACCGGGGTTTCGAGATCCTCGCCCGGGAGTTCTCCCGGATGCGGGACGCCCCGCTCAAGGGCCTGACCGCCGGGCTGGCCGACATCCTGGTCGGCCGCGACCACAGCGACGACGTCTGCATGCTCTGCGTCTCCCTCGGCACCGACGAGCGGCTGGAGCGCTCGATCGGCGCCGACCCGGTCCAGATCTCCCTGCTCCGCGCGGACATGCGGGGCTGGATGGCGGGCCACGGCGTCGACCCGGACTGTCTGAACGCGGTCCTGCTGGCCTGTTCCGAGGCGGTGGCGAACGCGATCGAGCACGGCTACCAGGACGACCCGTTCGGGATGGTGGACGTGTCCGCCACGATCAGCGCCGACGCCGTGGAGATCCGGGTCAGCGACCACGGCACCTGGCGCGGGCCGGGCGCCGACCTGGCCCGGGGCCGGGGCCTGCAACTGATCTACGAGTCGATGGACGACGTGAGCTTCGACCAGGACCAGGGGACGACGGTGACCATGCGACGGCATCGGAACGCGCCATGACGGACCAGTGGGTGAGCTTCTCCCGGCGGGGTGCCGCCGAACTGGTCCACCTCAAGGGTGAGATCGACCTGGCCAACGCCAACGACATCGGCCGGGCCATCGTCGCCCGGACCACCGGGGCCGACGCCGTGCTGATCGACCTGACCGCGGTCTCCTTCCTGGACAGCGCCGGGGTCCGGTTGCTCGACTTCATCGTGGGTGACCTGGATGATCGGAGGAAGCCGGTTCGTCTGGTCGTCGGCGAGCGTGGGGCCGCACGGATGACGTTGCAGCTCTGTTCGTTCCGCGATGACCTGCTGGCCACCGATCTGGACCGGGCGGCGGCGGAACTGGACCGATAGCCTCCATCGGCCTCGCGTACCCTGGACACCCATGAGCGTGAGTTCCGTCTTCCCGCAGCTCGAGCAGCTGCTGCCCCGGGTCAGCAAACCGATCCAGTACGTGGGCGGCGAGCTCGGCGCCGTCGTCAAGGACTGGGACGCCACCACGGTCCGGTGGGCGCTGATGTATCCGGACGCGTACGAGGTCGGCCTCCCCAACCAGGGTGTGCAGATCCTCTACGAGGTGCTCAACGAGCAGGAGGACGTGCTCGCCGAGCGCACCTACGCGGTCTGGCCCGACCTCGAGGCGCTGATGAAGGAGAACGGCGTCCCGCAGTTCACCGTCGACGCGCACCGCCCGGTGAAGGCGTTCGACGTGTTCGGCCTGTCGTTCGCCACCGAGCTCGGCTACACCAACATGCTGAGCGCCCTGGACCTGGCCGGCATCCCGCTGGACAGCGCCGACCGGGACGAGAGCCACCCGATCGTGCTGGCCGGCGGCCATGCCAGCTTCAACCCGGAGCCGATCGCCGACTTCATCGACGCCGCCGTGCTCGGTGACGGCGAGGAGGCGGTCCTGGAGATCACCGGGATCATCCGGGACTGGAAGGCGGAGGGCTGCCCGGGTGGCCGGGACGAGCTGCTGCTGCGCCTGGCCCGCACCGAGAGCATCTACGTGCCCCGGTTCTACGACGTCGACTACCTGCCCGACGGCCGGATCCAGCGGGTCGTGCCGAACCGGCCGGACGTGCCGTTCCGCGTCGCCAAGCGGACCACCATGGATCTGGACGCGTGGCCGTACCCGAAGAAGCCGCTCGTCCCGCTCGCCGAGACGGTCCACGAGCGCTACGCCGTGGAGATCTTCCGGGGTTGCACCCGGGGCTGCCGGTTCTGCCAGGCCGGCATGATCACCCGCCCGGTGCGGGAGCGGTCGATCACCACGGTCGGGCAGATGGTCAAGGAGGGCCTGGAGTTCTCCGGCTTCAACGAGGTCGGCCTGCTCTCGCTGTCCAGCGCCGACCACTCCGAGATCGGTGACATGTGCTCCGGCCTGGCCGAGCAGTACGCGGACACCAACGTCTCGCTGTCGCTGCCGTCCACCCGGGTCGACGCGTTCAACATCGACCTGGCCCAGGAGCTGTCCCGCAACGGACGGCGTACCGGCCTCACCTTCGCGCCGGAGGGCGGCTCGGAGCGGATCCGCAAGGTCATCAACAAGATGGTGACCAAGGAAGACCTGATCCGTACGGTCGTGACGGCGTACTCGAACGGCTGGCGCCAGGTGAAGCTGTACTTCATGTGCGGCCTGCCCACCGAGACCGACGAGGACGTCCTCGAGATCGCGCACATGGCCCACGAGGTGATCCGGGCCGGCCGCGAGGCCGCCGGCACCAAGGACATCCGCTGCACCGTGTCGATCGGCGGTTTCGTGCCGAAGCCGCACACCCCGTTCCAGTGGGCCCCGATGGAGCGTCCCGAGGTCATCGACGCCCGCCTCCGGCTGCTCAAGCAGGAGATCAACAGTGACCGTTCGCTGGGCCGGGCGATCGGTTTCCGCTACCACGACGGTGAGCCGTCGCTGATCGAGGGCCTGCTGTCCCGCGGTGACCGCCGGGTCGGCAAGGTCGTCCGCCGGGTCTGGGAGAAGGGCGGCCGCTTCGACGGCTGGTCCGAGCACTTCTCGTACGCCCGGTGGGTCGAGGCCTGCGACGAGGTCCTGCCCGAGATGGGCGTGGACCTGGACTGGTTCACCACCCGCGAGCGTGAGGAGCTGGAGGTCCTGCCCTGGGACCACCTCGACTCCGGCCTCGACAAGGACTGGCTCTGGCAGGACTGGCAGGACTCCCTCAGCGAGTACGAGCAGGACGACTGCCGCTGGACCCCCTGCTTCGACTGCGGCGTCTGCCCGGCGATGGACACCGAGATCCAGATCGGCCCCACCGGCAAGAAGCTGCTTCCTCTGACACCCGTGAACAATCTGCGGGTCCCCGCTTAGGAGATTTCCGATTCCCCCGAAGAACCAACCCGTCGGCGGCCAGGCGCCGGTCGTCCAGCGGATCCGCCTGCGGTACGCGAAGCGCGGTCCGCTGCGCTTCACCTCGCACCGCGACTTCGCCCGAGCGTTCGAGCGGGCGCTGCGCCGTGCCGCCGTACCGATCGCCTATTCGCAGGGCTTCACCCCACACCCCAAGATCTCGTACGCGAGCGCCGCGCCCACCGGCGTCGGCAGCGAGGCGGAGTATCTGGAGATAGGCCTGCAGGCGCCGGTCGACCCGGAGCAGTTGCGCGCCGCACTGGACGCCGCGCTCTCCCCGGGCCTGGACGTCCTGGAGGCGGTGATCGCCGGCGAGGGCAGCCTGGCCGACCGGATCGACGCGTCCCGCTGGCAACTGGAACTGCCGGAGGTCGATCCCGCGGACGCCGAGAAGGCGGTCACCGCGTTCCTCGATTCCGCGGAAGTCCTGGTGGAACGCATGACCAAACAGGGTCGCCGCACCTTCGACGCCCGGGCCGCGGTGACCCGTTGTGCGGTGGCCGGGGAGCCGGACCTACCTTCCGGGGCCGTTGGCGTACGGTGTGCGATAATCGACCTTGTCGTACGGCAGGTGACGCCCGCCGTGCGACCCGATGACGTCCTCTCCGGCCTGCGCGTGGTGGCCGGCCTGGAGCCGCCGGTGCCCCCGCGGGTTACCCGGCTGGCCCAGGGCACACTCACCGCGCAGGGGGAGATCGTCGATCCGTTGGACGCGGATCGCGGGGACGTCGGCATCGGAGGACGCTAGCCGCGAACCGGCCGGCGTTCGCTGAACGTTTTTCAACGTGGCGAGGGCGGCAGCACCCGGCGCCGGCCAACGGCCCGGCGGTCTTCGGCCCGCTGCCAGGTTGAAAAAGGTTCACTTGGCAGACTTCGGCAAGCCCGTCCCCAATCGGCCGGGCCCGAAAAACTTTGCAGCGATCCTGCGTGGCAGCGCTCACCCGCGCCCGGGGTCGCCGAGAACTGGAGAGCGCCCCATGCTCGATAACGAGCCCCCAGTCAACCTGGGAGATCAGGGCGGCGAACGGGACGGAGCAGTGACTCCTCCCGGAGATACCGCCGCAGGCACCACCCCGGCACGCCGGACGCGGGCCCCGCGTCGCAAGGCGGCGGCACCTCCGCCGGAGGCCGCCGAGCCGGACAGCGCCGCCGAGCCCGGTGCGGAGGCCGAGACCCCGGCTCCCGCTCCGGTGAAGAAGGCCACCCGGAGCCGTAAGAAGGCCGCGGCGCCGGTCGCTGACGAACCGGCCGCCGACGAACCGGTCGCCGAGACTCCGCCGCCGGTGAAGAAGGCCACCCGGGCCCGGCGCAAGAAGGCCGAGGAGCAGCCCGCTCCCGCGGCCCCGGTCGCCGAGGTCGCCGAGATCCCGGTCGCCGCCGCCGAGGACGAGGACGAGACCGCCGAGGACGAGGCCGCCCTCATCGAGGACGCCGCCGTGGAGGCCGCCGCCGCGGCCCGCGCGGCCGGCGTACCGGTCGTCGGGGTCCTGCCGCTCGACGACGACTTCGTCGAGGAGAAGCCGGCCCGGCCCGCCCGGTCCCGCCGGGCCGCGCTGCCGCCCGCCGTGCTCTTCATGCCGCCCGAGGCCGCCGAGGCCGAGCCCGCACCGGTGAGCCGTCGCCGTCGCGGCGCCGCCGAGCCGCCGGTGGCCGTCGAGGCCCCGGCCGCCGAGGTCGCCGAGACGGCCGAGGAGGAGACCGGAGAGGCCGCCGAGGCCCCGCGCCGTGGCCGGCGCCGCCGTCGTGGCGCGGCCGAGGAGCCCACCGAGGTCACCGCCACCGAGACCGAGCCGGTCACCGACGAGGTGGACGAGGTCGACGAGAGCGCCGACGACGTCGAGGACGGCGCCGACGAGGACGAGGACGAGGACGGCGGCACCCGCCGTCGCCGCCGCCGGGGCCGTCGTGGCCGCGGCCGGGGCAAGGGCCCGTCCGACGAGGCCGACGAGACCGACACCGAGGACGGCGACGCCGAGGAGGGCGCCGAGGCCTCCGCCGAGGACGGCGAGGAGGACGAGGAGTCCGAGGACGGCGAGGGCGACGGGGTCACCCGCCGCCGGCGCCGGCGGCGGCGCAAGGGTTCCAGCGGTGACGGCGAGACCGGCGGCATCGAGGACGGCGTGCACACCGTGGTCCGGGTGCGCGAGCCCCGGCGTACCGACGAGGTGCAGGGCGTCTCCGGCTCGACCCGGCTCGAGGCCAAGCGCCAGCGCCGCCGGGACGGCCGGGAGCAGCGCCGTACCCGTCCGCCGATCCTGAGCGAGTCCGAGTTCCTGGCCCGCCGCGAGGCGGTGGACCGGGTCATGGTGGTCCGGCAGAAGCAGGACCGTACCCAGATCGCGGTCCTCGAGGACGGCATCCTGGTCGAGCACTACGTGGCCCGCGCCACCTCCGGCACCATGGTCGGCAACGTCTACCTCGGCAAGGTGCAGAACGTGCTGCCGAGCATGGAGGCCGCGTTCGTCGACGTGGGCCGCGGACGCAACGCCGTGCTCTACGCCGGTGAGGTCAACTGGGACGCCACCGGCCTGGAGGGGCGGGCCCGCTCGATCGAGCAGGCGCTGCGTTCCGGCGACTCGGTGCTGGTGCAGGTGACCAAGGACCCGATCGGTCACAAGGGCGCCCGGCTGACCAGCCACATCGCGCTCTCCGGCCGGCACCTGGTCTACGTGCCCAACGGCAACGCGTCGGGCATCAGCCGCAAGCTGCCGGACACCGAGCGCAAGCGGCTCCGCGACGTCCTGAAGAAGCTGGTCCCGGACGGCGCGGGCGTGATCGTCCGGACCGCGGCCGAGGGCGCCAGCGAGGACGAGCTGGCCCGCGACGTGAAGCGGCTCCAGGCGCAGTGGGAGGACATCCAGGCCCGGGCCGCCGAGGGCAACGCGCCGCGCGCCCTCTCCGAGGAGCCGGACCTGGTCATCCGGGTGGTCCGGGACCTCTTCAACGAGGACTTCCGCGAGCTCGTGGTGCAGGGCGAGCAGGCGTACGCCGAGGTGGAGAACTACCTCGACTCGGTCTCGCCGGACCTGGTGGAGCGCCTGCGCCGGCACACCGGTGTGGCGGACGTCTTCGCCGAGTGGCGCATCGACGAGCAGATCCTCAAGGGCCTGGACCGCAAGGTCTTCCTCCCGTCCGGTGGTCACCTGGTGATCGACCGGACCGAGGCGATGACCGTGGTCGACGTCAACACCGGCAAGTACACCGGCGCGGGCGGCAACCTGGAGGAGACGGTCACCCGCAACAACCTGGAGGCGGCCGAGGAGATCGTGCGCCAGCTGCGGCTGCGTGACCTCGGTGGCATCGTGGTGATCGACTTCATCGACATGGTGCTGGAGAGCAACCGCGAGCTGGTGCTGCGGCGGCTCACCGAGTGCCTGGGCCGGGACCGGACCAAGCATCAGGTAACCGAGATCACCTCGCTGGGTCTCGTGCAGATGACCCGCAAGCGGATCGGCGCGGGCCTGCTGGAGGCGTTCAGCGAGAACTGTGACCACTGCAAGGGTCGCGGCCTGATCATCCACCAGGAGCCGGTGCCGGAGAAACGGTCCAACGGCGGCGGTGGCGGTGGCGGTGCCTCCCAGGTGAAGGCGGTCGCCGCGGCGGTGCGTACCGAAGCACCGGCCCCGCAGCAGCCGTCCTCCCGGCAGCGGCGCCGCCGCGGTGGTGGCGACAGCGCCCCGGTCGAGCCGGTGGAGCAGGTCGAGGCCGTCGAGCCGGTGACTCCGGTGGAGCCGGCCGAGGAGCTGGTGACGCCGGTGGAGGAGCCGCCGGCCGTCGCCGAGCCGGCCGAGGAGCCCGGTCCGGTCGCGGAGGTGGCCGAGGTGCCGCCGGCCGCCCCGGTGGCGGGTTCCGGCATCGTCCGGCGCGCGCAGCCGGCGCTGACCACCTCGGACGGCGACGACGACTACGACATCAGTGGTTACGACCTGTCCCGGTACGACGCGCCGGAGACCAACGGGCACGCGGGCGAGGCCGAGCCGATGCGGCTGGCCGGGGCCGACGACCCGGACGCGGCGGAGGACTCCGACGACGACGAGGACGAGGACGTGGTGGGCGCCGGCACGGGCACCCGCCGACGGTCCCGGCGTGGTGGCACACGGCGCCGTACCCGCCCCTGAGCGGCTGAAACCCGGCCCGGTAGCGATCTGTAAAGAAAGCTAACTACCGGGCCGGGTTTTCCGTTACCCTCGGCGGGATCGATCCCCGTCCCCCGAGGAGACCGGCGCCCATGCGTACCCCTGCTCTCGCCTCCGTGGCGCTCGCCGCGATCCTGCTGGCCGGCTGCTCCGGCGGCGACCCCGCGCCCACGGCCGCCGGGCCGACCCCGGCCGTGGCCGGGTCGGCGGCCGCCACCACCGAGAAGCCCACCGACACCGCGCTCGCCGCGGACACCGAGGCCATCTGCGCCCAGGCGAGCCGGACCAGCACGAGTTTCGGCACCACCTTCGCCGAGGACCACCAGCTGCTGACCAAGGCCGCCGCCGAGGGCGCCGAGGCGAAGGCCAAGGCTCAGGAGAAGATCACCCGGGACGTGCAGAACTTCTCCTTCGCCCTGCTCGACATGTCGAAGCTCGCCTCGGACGCGGAGCTCAAGAAGGCGCTCGCCGCCATGGGCGCGCAGATCGCCGCCCTGAAGGGTGACGTGGCCAAGATCGATGACAAGAAGCTGGCCGCCCTGCACGCCACGCTGGACAAGGCCTGCGGCCGAGGGTAGAGCCCGGTTTGGGCCTCGGCCCGGCTATGAAGTAGTCTTGCCGACGGCGCCTTTTCGGCGCTAGTTCCGTGCGCGCCTCCAAGCGCTTGCCGGAGCCTCTCAGCAACATCCGCCAGCAGCCCTACGGCTGCGTAAGTCTCAGGGAGTCCGCGTCCCATGTACGCGATCGTCAAGACCGGCGGCAAGCAGTACAAGGTTGCCGAGGGCGACGTGATCGAGGTCGAGAAGCTCGCGGGTCAGCCCGGCGACGCCCTGACCCTCGCCGCGGTCCTCCTCGTCGACGGTGACAACCTGGTGACCGAAGCGGCCAAGCTTGCCAACGTTACGGTGTCCGGCGAGATCGCCGAGCACACCAAGGGTCCGAAGATCCGGATCCACAAGTTCAAGAACAAGACCGGATACCACAAGCGCCAGGGGCATCGTCAGCCGCTGACCCGCGTCAAGGTGACCGGCATCAAGACCGGGAAGTAGGCGCGCCATGGCTCACAAAAAGGGTGCATCCAGCTCGCGTAACGGCCGTGAGTCCGCCGCTCAGCGACTGGGTGTGAAGCGGTTCGGTGGCCAGCTGGTCAACGCCGGCGAGATCCTGATCCGCCAGCGGGGCACGAAGTTCCACCCGGGCGACCTGGTCGGCCGTGGCGGCGACGACACGCTGTTCGCGCTCGCCGCCGGCAACGTCCAGTTCGGCACCACGCGTGGTCGCAAGACCGTCAGCATCGTGCCGGTCGCGGAGTAGTTTTTCTCTACAGCGGGCCGTGGACCCTCGGGTCCGCGGCCCGCTGTCGTTTTTCAACCCGGCGGCTGGTTCTCAGCCAGCAGTAGTAGGAGTCGCAAAGTGACCACGTTCGTCGACCGGGTAGTGCTGCACCTGCAGGCGGGTGACGGCGGGCACGGCTGTGTCTCCGTACACCGGGAGAAGTTCAAGCCGCTCGGTGGGCCGGACGGCGGCAACGGCGGGCACGGCGGCAGCATCACCCTGGTGGTGGACCCGCAGCAGCACACCCTGCTGGACTTCCACTTCCACCCGCACATCAAGGCCAACAACGGTGGCGGCGGCGCCGGGTCGAACCGGGACGGCGCGACCGGCAGGGACCTGATCCTCAAGGTGCCGGACGGCACGGTCGTGCAGACCGAGGACGGCGAGGTGCTGGCCGACCTGATCGGGGCCGGCACCGAGTTCACCGTGGCCCGCGGGGGCCGGGGCGGCCGCGGCAACGCCTCGCTGGCCAACACCCGGCGCAAGGTGCCCGGTTTCGCCGAGTTGGGCGAGCCCGGCGACCGGCTGGACGTGGTCCTGGAGCTGAAGAGCGTCGCCGACGTCGGCCTGGTGGGTTTCCCGTCGGCTGGCAAGTCGTCGCTGATCTCGGTGATGTCCGCGGCCAAGCCGAAGATCGCCGACTACCCGTTCACCACCCTGGTGCCGAACCTGGGTGTGGTGCAGGCCGGTGACGAGACCTACACCATCGCCGACGTGCCCGGCCTGATCCCGGGCGCGGCCACCGGCAAGGGCCTGGGCATGCAGTTCCTGCGGCACATCGAGCGGACCTCGGTGCTGGTGCACGTGCTGGACGCGGCGGCGCCGGAGATCGAGCGGGACCCGCTGGCCGACCTGGACGCGATCGAGGCCGAGCTGTCGGCGTACGGGGGGCTGGAGGACCGGCCGCGTCTCGTGGTGCTCAACAAGGTCGACATCCCGGACGGCCGGGACCTCGCCGAGATGGTCCGGCCCGACCTGGAGGCCCGCGGCTACCGGGTCTTCGAGATCAGCGCGGTCACCCGTGAGGGCCTGCGCGAGTTCAGCTTCGCCCTGGCCAAGCTGGTCGCCGAGAACCGCGCGGCCAAGCCGGTCGAGGAGGCGACCCGGATCGTGATCCGCCCCCGGGCGGTCGACGACACCGGCTTCACCATCGAGCAGGACGAGGACGGCGTCTTCGTGATCCGCGGCGCCCAGGTGGAGCGCTGGATCAAGCAGACCAACTTCGACAACGACGAGGCCATCGGCTTCCTGGCCGACCGGCTGGAGCGGCTCGGCGTCGAGAGCGAGCTCGCCAAGAAGGGCGCCCAGGCCGGCGACCCGGTGCGCATCGGCACGCGTGAGTTCGACTGGCAGCCCAACGCCGGCGAGTACGTCTCCGGACCGCGCGGCACCGACTCCCGCTTGGAGGAACTCGACACCCGGCCGTCCGCGGCGCAGCGGCTCGCGGCCCGCAAGGCCCGCCGCGTCCGCAACGACGACGAGATTCAGCACATGGCCGCCGACGGGACGGTCAGCACGGTGGCGAACTCGCAGATGCCGGTGCTGGTCACCGACGAGGACGACGACATCGAGGGATAGTTCGGCGCGAAGATACGGCGAGGGCGCCGCCCTCGCCGTATCGACGGACCGCGGCGGGGCATGATGGTCGTCATGCCGACCCTGACCCGTGCCGAGGCCACCGACCGAGCGGCCGTCGTGGACGTCGAGGACTATCACGTCGACCTGGATCTCACCGGGGAGGGTGACACCTTCCGATCCCGTACGGTGGTCCGGTTCCGGGCCCGGCCGGGCGCCGCCACGTTCCTGGAGTTCGAGCCGGTCGAGGTCGCGTCGATGACGCTGAACGGCGCGCCGGTGCCGGCCGGGGCGTCCACCGGCGTCCGGCTGGAGCTGACCGGCCTGGCCGAGGAGAACGAGCTGGTCGTCGACGCCCTGATGCGGTATTCGAACGACGGCGAGGGCCTGCACCGGTACACCGACCCGGCCGACGGTCGCACCTACCTCTACCAGCACCTGTTCATCAACAACGCGGGCCGGGTGCTGCCCAGCTTCGACCAGCCCGACCTCAAGGCGTCGTTCCGGGTGAGCGTGACCGCCCCGGCCGACTGGGTGGTGGCCACCAACGGCATGCTGGTCTCCCGGGAGGGCGGGCGCTGGGAGTTCGCGCCCACCAAGCGGATCTCCACCTACCTGGCCAGCCTGGTCGCCGGGCCGTACCACGTGGTGACCAGCGAGCACGACGGCATCCCGCTGGCGCTCTACGCCCGCGCCGCCCTGGCCCAGCACCTGGAGGCCCAGGCGCCGGAGATCTTCCAGCTGACCCGGCAGGGCCTGGACCGGTTCCACGAGATGTTCGACATCCGCTACCCGTTCGGGCACTACCAGCAGGCGTTCGCGCCCGAGTTCAACTTCGGCGCCATGGAGTACCCGGGCCTGGTCGTCTTCCGGGACGAGATGATCCCGCGCTCCAAGGTCACCGACAGCGAGCGGGAGCGCCGGGCCAACATCATCGCCCATGAGATGGCCCACATGTGGTTCGGCGACCTGGTCACCATGGCCTGGTGGGACGACCTGTGGCTGAACGAGTCGTTCGCCGAGTACCTGGGCAGCCGGGTGACCGCCGAGGCGACCCGGTTCTCCGACGCGTGGACCACCTTCGCGATGCAGCGCAAGGCCTGGGGACTGCGGGCCGACCAGCGGCCCTCCACCCATCCGGTCGCCCCGTCCGAGGTCTCCGACACCGACGAGGCATTGCTCAACTTCGACGGCATCTCGTACGCGAAGGGCGCCGCCGTCCTCAAGCAGCTGGTCGCCTGGCTCGGTGACGAGGCCTTCCTGACCGGGCTGAACGCGCATTTCGAGGCGCACGCGTACGGCAACGCCACCCTGGCCGACCTGCTCGGCGCGCTGTCCAAGGCGTCCGGCCGGGACCTGTCCGGCTGGGCCGAGGTGTGGCTGCGCCGGGCCCAGGTCAACACGCTGCGAGCCGAGGTGACCCGGGACGGCGCGAACTACGCCGAGGTGGCCGTGGCGCAGACCGCCCCCGAGGGCTACCCGACCCTGCGCCCGCACCGGATCGGCGTCGGCCTGTACGACCGGGTGCCCGGCGGAGGCGTGGTCCGCCGCAAGCGCCTCGAGGTCGAGCTGGAGGCGTCCGGGCGTACCGTGCTGACCGCTCTCACCGGGGAGCCGGCGGCGGACCTGCTGCTGCTGGACGACGGCGATCTGACGTACGCGAAGATCCGTTTTGATCCGGAGTCGGCCGCCGCCGTGCCGCAGCTCCTGCCGCTGCTGGACGACTCGCTGGCCCGCGCCGTGATCTGGGCCGCCATGCTGGACGCCGTGGTGGACGGCGAGCGCCCGGTCGCCGAGCTGGTCACCCTGGTCCTGGCCGCGCTGCCGATGGAGACCGAGGTGGCCGTCGTCGAGGACGTGCTGCGCGCCACCCGGGGCCTGGTCGACCGGTACGCCACCCCGGAGACCCGCCCGGCCGCCCTGGAACTCGTCGCCCAGGCCGCCGACCGGCTGCTCGCCGCCTCGATGGGCGGCAGCTCCCGGCAGCTCGCCGCGGTCCGTGGCCTGATCGGCGCCACCGTCGACACCGCGCGGCTGCACGGCTGGCTGGCCGGCGACGGCGTGCCGGACGGCCTGACCGTCGACGCCGACCTGCGCTGGCTGATCATCTACCGGCTCTCGGTCCTCGGCGCGGCCGGCCTGGACATCATCGAGGCGGAGCGTGAGCAGGATCGCAGCGCGTCCGGTGAGCAGTGGGCCGCCCGGTGCCGGGCCGCCCGGCCGGACGCCGCGGCCAAGGAGGCCGCCTGGGCGGCGGTCATCGGCGACGGTTCGCTCTCCAACCGGCTCGCCGAGCTCACCGCGGCCGGCTTCTGGCAGCCCGAGCAGCTGGACCTGCTGGAGCCGTACGTCGAGCGGTACTTCGCCGACATGCCGGAGATGATGCGGATGCGCAGCGGGATGAGCGCCGAGCACATCGCCCTGATGGCCTACCCGACGGTCGCCGTGTCGGCGCGTACCCGGGAGTTCGCCGCCGGCCTGCTCGGCGCCGACGGCCTGAACCCGATCCTGCGCCGCGTGGTGCAGGACTCCGACGACGACATGCGGCGGGCGCTGGCCGCCCGCGGCTGACCGGATTCGGTCGACTCCACCCCCGCGGCCTCGGGGCTTTCGTAGCCTGAGGCTGCGGGGGTGAAGGCGTGGAGTGGTCCGAGGAGCTGTCCGGCGGTCTGCTGCGGGCCGCGCCGGACGCGATCCTGGTCGTCGACGAGGGCCGCATCGTGCTCGCCAACGACCGGGCCGGGCAGATGTACGGCTGGCCCGTCGAGGAACTCGTCGGCCAAACCATCGAGGTGCTGCTCACCGACCATTCCCGGGCGCTTCTCCCGGAACGGCAGCGCTTCATCGAGCACGGCCTGCCCGGCTCGACCGGCCGGGTCGTCACCACCGCCCGGCGGCGCGACGGCGGGGAGTTCCCGATCGAGGTCTCCACCGCACTCGTCGACACGGCCCAGGGCCGTGTCGCCGTCTCCGTGGTGCGCGACATCACCGAGCGGATCCGTGCCGAGGAGGAGAAGGACCGGCTCCGGGCCGAGGCGCACGCGCACCGCAGCCAGCGGCTGGAGAGCCTGGGCCAGCTGGCCGGCGGGATCGCCCACGACTTCAACAACATGCTCGGGGTGATCCTCAACTACGCCGGTTTCGTGATCGAGGAGGCCGAGTCGGCCGAACCGGACGTCGCGATGATCGCCTCCGACGCCATGCAGGTGGTCCGGGCCGGCCGACGCGGCACCGAGCTCACCCATCAGCTTCTCGCCTTCGCCCGGCGGGAGGTGGTCCGACCGCGGCCGGTCGACCTCAACGCGCTGATCACACGGGTCCGGGAGCCGCTGCGGCGGACCCTCGGCGAGCACGTCAAGCTGATCTTCCGGCCCGGCCCGGCCCTCCCGATGACCACCTGCGATCCCGGCCAGATCGAACAGATGCTGGTCAACCTGGCCCTCAACGCCCGGGACGCGATGCCTTCCGGCGGCGACCTGGTGATCGACACCGCGGCGCTCGGCGACAAGGTCCGGCTGCGGGTCTGCGACTCCGGCCGGGGCATGCCCGCCGACGTGGCGGAACGGGCCTCGAGCCGTTCTTCACCACCAAGGGCAGCGCCGAGGGCTCCGGGCTGGGCCTGGCCACCGTCTACGGCATCGTCACCCAGGCCGGCGGCGAGGTGACCCTGAACAGCGCGGTGGGAGTCGGCACCACGATCACCGTGCTGCTGCCGGCCGGGGCCACGCCGGACGCCGACGGGGGCGCCGAACGGCCGGCCGCGACCGGCGGGCGCGGGGAGACCCTGCTCGTCGTCGAGGACGAGGACGCGCTGCGCGACGTGGCCGGGCGGATCCTCACCGGCGCCGGCTACCGGGTGCTCGCGGCCGAGGGCGGCGCCCAGGCCCTGGAGCTGGCGGCCGGCCATGACGGCCGGATCGACCTGCTGGTCAGCGACGTGGTGATGCCCGGGATGCTGGGCAAGGAGCTGGCCGAGCGGCTGATCGTCGCCCGGCCGGGGACGCGGGTCCTCTACATGTCCGGCTACGCGCAGCCGGTGCTGGCCTCACAGGGCACCCTCGACCCCGGGGTGGCGCTGCTGGAGAAACCGTTCACGGCCGCCGACCTGCTCGTGGCCGTACGCCGTCGTCTCGATGGTTGATCTTTCCGGGTTATTCTTCTGCGATGTCCGGAAGACGTGTCGGCATCATGGGTGGCACCTTCGACCCGATCCATCACGGTCACCTGGTCGCCGCGAGTGAGGTGCAGGCCCGCTTCGATCTGGACGAGGTGATGTTCGTCCCCACCGGCCAGCCGTACGAGAAGGGCCGTGTCTCACCCGCCGAGGACCGCTACCTCATGACGGTCGTCGCCACCGCCTCCAACCCCCGCTTCCACGTGAGCCGCGCCGACATCGACCGGGACGGCCCCACCTACACCGTCGACACCCTGCGGGACATGCGCGCCGTCTACGGCCAGTCGGCCGAGCTGTACTTCATCACCGGGGCCGACGCGCTGGGCCGGATCATGTCGTGGAAGGACGCGCTCACCATGCTGGAGCTGGCGCACTTCATCGGCGTCACCCGGCCGGGTTTCGAGCTCTCCGGGGCCCACCTGCCGGCCGACAGCGTGACCCTGGTCGAGGTGCCGGCGATGGCCATCTCGTCCAGCGACTGCCGTAACCGGGTGGCGTCCGGCCTACCGGTCTGGTACCTGGTACCGGACGGTGTTGTGCAGTACATCAACAAGCGGGGCCTGTATCGGGACTCGGGTATTGCCAAGCCGGTGTGAGACGCTTGAAGTCCGAAAACCCGACCGAGGGGACTCTTCTTTGCCCGTCACCGAACGTGCTCTTGAACTCGCCCTGACGGCCGCTCAGGCCGCCGCGGACAAGAAGGCACACGACATCTCCGTCATCGACGTCGCCGACCAGATCTACATCACCGACGCCTTCGTCATCGCCTCGGCGTCCAACGAGCGTCAGGTGATCGCGGTCGTCGACGCCATCGAGGAAGCTCTCGTCAACCTGCCGGAGAAGGCCAAGCCGGTGCGGCGCGAGGGCCAAAACCAGGGCCGGTGGGTGCTGCTGGACTACGTCGACATCGTGGTGCACGTGCAGCACAGCGAGGAGCGCGAGTTCTACGCCCTCGACCGGCTGTGGAAGGACTGCCCGATCATCCCGTTCGTCGACCGTGACATGGTCGACGCCACGGCCGGCACCGAGGCGCCGTGACGAGGCTCATCGTCTGGCGGCACGGCAACACCGACTGGAACGCGGGCGCCCGCGTGCAGGGGCAGACCGACGTGCCGCTCAACGACCTCGGCCGGCGGCAGGCCGTCGACGCCGCCGAGCTGCTCGTCCGGACGCGCCCGGCCGCGATCGTCGCCAGCGACCTCAGCCGGGCCGCCGACACCGCGGCCGCGCTCGCCGCACTGACCGGTCTCACCATCAGCACCGACGAGCGGCTCCGCGAGCGGCACTTCGGCGAGTGGCAGGGCCTCACCATGGCCGAGGTGGCCGCCGGGCGGCCCGAGGAGCACGCCCGCTGGACCGCCGGCGAGGACGTCATCGGCGGTGGTGTGGAGACCCTCGAGGACCTCGGCAAGCGGGTCTCCGACGCGCTCCAGGACGCGGCCCGGCTGGCCCCGCCCGGTGGCACGGTGGTGGTCGCCACCCACGGCGCGGCGGCCCGGCAGGGCGTCGGCCACCTGCTCGGCTGGGGGCGCGGGCAGCTGCGCACCCTTCGGGCCCTGCAGAACTGTCACTGGGTGGAGCTGACCCACGACAGCGCGCGGGGATGGCAGATGGCGGCGTACAACGTGGGCGTCCTCGCCGAGCGGCCGGTCCCGCCGCCGGTCTGAGGGAACCGGCCGATGTCCGGTAACGTCTCACCACCATGCTGATCCGTAAAACCGTCGTCCCCGTCGCGCTGCTCCTGGCGCTCTCCGCCGGTTGCGCGAACAACAACGCCCCCATCGACGCCGGCGGCGCCCCCGAGCCCGCGCCGGTCACCTCCAGCGCCGCCGCGCCCTCGGCACCCGCCGGCTCGACCACCCTCACCGGGACCGTGACCGCCGGCGTCGAGCCGAACTGCCTGCTCCTCAAGGACGGCGCCGGCGACCACCTGCTCGTCTTCGACGACCAGAAACTGCAGGCCACGGTGCAGGTCGGCGCCGAGGTCACGGTGGTCGGCAAGGCCGATCCAGGGATGATGACCACCTGCATGCAGGGTGAGCCGTTCCTGGTCTCCTCGGTGGCCGGCAGCTGACGTCCCCCTGAATCAAGTACCTTGCCTGCATGACCATCGCGGTCGTGACCGACTCCACCGCGTACCTGCCGGCTGAACTCGACGGCATGTACGACCTGACCATCGTGCCGCTCACCGTCGTGATCAACGGCTGGGGCGGCCTGGAGGGCATCGAGGTCTCGCCGGCCGAGGTGGCCCGGGCGCTCACCGCGCGCCGGGCCGCCGTCAGCACCTCACGGCCGGCGCCCTCAGCCTTCACCGAGGTGTACCGTCGCCTGCTCGACGAGGGCGCCGACGGCGTCGTCTCGGTGCACATCTCGGCCAAGCTGTCCGGCACCTACGAGGCCGCGCAGCTCGCCGCCGCCGAGATCGGCTCCCGCGTCAAGGTGGTCGACAGCGGGACCGCGGCCATGGGGCTCGGCTTCCCGGCGCTGGCCGCCGCGGAGGCCGCCCGCAAGGGCCACGACCTGGACGCGGTCTGGCAGGCGGCCACCGACCACGCGGCCCGGGTCACCACCCTCTTCTACGTCGACACGCTCGAGTTCCTCCGCCGCGGGGGCCGGATCGGCGCCGCGTCGGCCCTGCTCGGCACGGCCCTGTCGGTGAAGCCGATCCTGCACGTCGACGAGGGCGCGGTCGTGGTCCGTGACAAGGTCCGCACCGCCGGGCGGGCCCTCACCCGCCTGGTCGACCTGGCTGTCGAGGCGGCCGGCGACGGCGAGGCCGACGTCGCGGTCCATCACCTGGGCACGCCGGACCGGGCGGCCGCGCTGGTCGGCGACCTGAGCGCCCGCCTCGGCGACCGGCTGCGGGACTGTTACCTCACCGAGGTGGGCGCGGTCGTCGCCGCCCACACCGGTCCGGGGCTGGCCGGCGTGGTGGTCCACCAGCGCGCCTGACCCCGCGCTGGTCCGTCAGCCCGGGAAACGTTCCCAGGAGGAGGCCAGCCAGCGGGCCGGGGTGTGCTCGCCGGCGGTCAGGTGCGGAGCCAGGGCGGACCAGGGCAGGACGCGGTCGCCCAGCTGGACCTCGTCGGCCTCGGGAAGCAACGTGGGGGTGTCGCGGGGCCAGACCGCGCGGGTGCGCCAGCCCTCCGTGGCGGAGCCCAGCAACTCGATGGCTGCCGACGGCAGGTCCGGATCGGGCGGTTGGTGGGTGTACTCGTGCACGGCCAGCAGGCGCTCGGCGCGACGGACCGGCTGGTACAGGGGATGGTCCGGGGCCGCCGGGTAGGGGATGGTGCAGCCGCGGTCGTCGCTCGTGTAGGCCATCGGGCTCAGCGCGTGCGGGGAGGTCACGAAGATCGTCTCCGCCTCGGCGAAGAGGGCCGGCAGGTGGGGCCCGCCGTCGGCGGTGACCAGGAGGGTGCCGCGCTCCGGGGCGAAGGCGACCGGGGCGCCGCCGACCTGGTCGGCCAGGTGCGCCAGCCAGCCGTCCAGCAGCAGGTGGGACGTCCAGTAGGCGTTGCCGTCGTCGACGAACCGGACCACCACCGGGCCGGCGGCCACGCCCCGCAGGACCGCGCCGGTCAGGTTGCCGCGGGCGGTCGCGAAGATCCGTTCGGTGCGGACTCCCCAGGTCTTCGACTGGGCCGGGGTGACGTAGGTCATCGTGTCGGGCTGGTCGACCACCACGAACTCGGAGAGGAACGGCAGCACCGGCCGACGCAGCGGAGCGCCCGGAGCGGCGCCGCGGAGCACCGGGCGCAACAGCGGGGCGGCGTCCGGCCACGTGGCCGGGACGGGTTGCAGACCGGCGACCAGGGCGTCCAGCTGCGCCCGGTCGTTCAGCAGCGGATCGAGACGCAGGATGGTCGGCTCGGTGTCACCCGGAGCGGTGAACCGCACCTCGAACGGTGTGGCGTGATAGCGGGCGTCCTGAACACCGGCACGGCGCAGCCGCCGGACGACCTTGGCGGCCAGACGGGCGCGGGCGATCCTGCGGAACAGGCCCACGGAGTCCCTCTTCTTACGTCAGCGGTTGGCGCGACACGATCGCGCGGGCGTCGAGATCATCGTCGGTGGTGACGGTGGGCGTCAATCCGTTCCCGCGGGCCGCCGCGAGCGCCGCCGCGGTCTGCGCCTCGGTGATCTCGGAGATCAGCAGGCCGCCCGGGGCCAGCCAGCCGGCCGCCCCGGCGGTGACCGCGCGGAACACGGCCAGGCCGTCGTCGCCGCCGTCCAGCGCCGTACGCGGTTCGTGATCCCGGGCCTCGGCGGGCAGGAACGGCAGGTGGCGGGTCGCGACGTAGGGCACGTTGGCCAGCAGGAGGGTGACCCGGCCGCGCAGCTCCGGCGGCAGGGCGCCGAACAGATCGCCCTGATGGACGGCGTGACCCGGCAGGTTGTCCCGGGCGCACGCCACGGCGACCGGATCCACGTCGGCGGCGTGCAGGACGATCCCCGGAATCCGGTGATGGACGGCCAGGCCCAGGGCGCCGGAGCCGCAGCACAGGTCGACGACCACGTCACCCGGACGGACCGCGGCGGCGCCGAGACGGACCAGCAGCTCGCTGCGGACCCGGGGCACGAAGACCCCCGGCCGGAGGCGTACGCGGACGCCGCAGAAGTCGGCGTGGCCGACCACCTGCTCCAGGGGCTCACCGGCGGCGCGCCGCTCGACCAGCGCGGCCAGGTGGTCGGCGGAGGTCGCGGCACCGCTCAGCACCTCCGCCTCCTCCTCGGCGAACACGCAGCCGGCGGCACGCAGCCGGACGATCGCGGCGGCCCGGGCATCTGTCACACGCAGTCCTCAGCACGAATCGGAAGGCATCGGGCGGTTGTCCACAATGCCGCGTCATCCACAAGGCCTCGGGCGGGGGAACGCCGATCGCTCCTACGGTCGGGCCGTGCGAGAGGCGAAGGATAGCGGTGACGTCGTGGGGGCGCGGCTGCGGGCCGTGCTCGACGGGGGCGCGGCGCCGGCGGACGGGCCGCTGGAGTGGACGGACATCATCCCCGCCTGGTCGGCGGAGGAGGACGATGTCTCCCCTTTAGAGAGCCGTTCCGCCGGCGGTTCGCCGGGTGGGGACGCTCCGCCCGCCGCCGGCTCGGGCGCCTTGCCGGGTGAGGGCGCGTTCGGGGGTGGCCGCCGGCGGTGGCTGCACGCCCTCGATCCGGGGCGTCCCGGGGTGCGGGCGCTCGGCGCGGTGGCACTGACGGTCGTGCTGATCGCGGCGTTCGTGGCGTGGCGGGCCCGGCCGCGGGTCGATCCGGTCGAGCCGTCGCCGGTGGTCGTGGAGGCGGTCCCGTCGGAGCCGTCCCGGCCCGGCGCCTCCGCCGGCGAGGTGGTGGTGGCGGTGGGCGGCAAGGTCCGGCGGCCGGGCCTGGTGCGGCTCAGCCCGGGCGCCCGGGTCGCCGACGCGCTGGCCGCCGCGGGCGGGGCCGACCCGGGCGTGGACGTGGCGATGCTCAACCTCGCGCGGAGGGTCGCCGACGGCGAGTTGATCATGGTGGGGGTCACGCCGCCACCGGGCGCCGTGCCGGCCGCCGGGCCGTCGGCTCCGGCCGGTACGGGACAGCTGGTGAACCTGAACGCCGCCACCCTCGCCGATCTGGACGGGTTGCCCGGCGTCGGGCCGGTGCTGGCGCAGCGGATCCTGGACGCCCGCGAGGCGCAGGGCGGGTTCCGGGCGGTCAGCGATCTGCGGAAGGTGGACGGCATCGGGCAGGCCCGCTTCGAGCAGCTGAAAGACCTGGTGACGGTCTGATGAGCGAGGCAGTCCCGGATCTGCGGCTGGCCGGTTTCACGGTCGGGCTGTGGCTCGCGGCGCTGGGCGCCCTGCACCTCTCCGCCGGGTGGGGGATGGTGGCCGGGGCGGGTGGCCTGGGGTGCGCGGCGGTTCTCGCCGGGGCGCTCCGGTCCGTCGCCGTGGTGCGCTGGATCGGTGTGGCGGTGGCGCTCGGAGCCGGGTGCGGAGCGGTCGCCACGGCGGCGCGGATGTCGGTGCGGGAGGCGCCGGCGCTGTCCGTGCTCGTCGAGTCCGGCGCGACGGTCCGCGCCGCCCTCGTGGTGCGCGACGATCCCCGGCTCCTGACCGGGACGGCCGGGCCGCCGACGTTCGTGGTGGCGGTCGCCCTCGAGTCGGTGACCGCGGAGGACGCGCCGCCGGTCCGGCTCTCCGCGCGGGCCCTGGTGCTCGGCGCCGATCCGGGCTGGCGGGGGCTGCTGCCCGGGCAGCGGGTCACGGTGACCGGCCGCCTCCTGCCGCCCCGGCCCGGGGACCTGCGGGCCGCGGTGCTCTCGGCACGGACCCCGCCGGTGCCGCGGGGGCGGCCGTCGTGGGCGCAGCGCGGCGCCGGTGTGCTGCGGGCCGGGCTCCAGCGGGCCTGTGAGCCGCTGCCGGACGACTCCGGTGGCCTGCTGCCGGGTCTGGTGGTGGGCGACACCAGCCGGCTGGACCCGGCGCTGGAGGAGGACTTCCGGGCCACCGGGCTCACGCACCTGACGGCTGTCTCGGGGACGAACGTGGCGATCGTGCTGGGTGTCGTGCTGTTCGTGGTGCGCCGGTTCCCGGCCGGGCCGGTCGTCTGCGCGGTGCTGTGCGCGGTCGCGCTGGCCGGGTTCGTGATCCTGGCCCGGCCGTCACCAAGCGTGATCCGGGCCGGTGCGATGGGCGCCATCGGGCTGCTGGGCCTGGCCGGCGGGCGGCCACGGGCGGCGGTGCCCGCGCTGGCCGCCGGGGCCGCGGCGCTGCTGATCGCCGATCCGGAGCTGGCCGCCGATCCGGGGTTCGCGCTGTCGGTGCTCGCCACGGCCGGGTTGCTGCTGCTCGCGCCGGTGTGGCGGGACGGGCTGCGGCGGGCCGGATGCCCCGCCGGGGTGGCGGAGGCGCTGGCCGTGCCGGCCGCCGCGCAGGTGGCCTGCGGGCCGGTGGTGGCGGCCATCTCCGGCACGGTCAGCCTCATCTCGGTACCGGCGAATCTGGTCGTGGTCCCGGCGATCGCCCCCGCCACGCTGCTCGGCGTGAGCGCGGCGGTGCTCTCGCCGGTCTGGCCGGCGGCCGCCGAGTTCACCGCATGGCTCGGGCACTGGCCGGCGGAGTGGCTGGTGCTCGTCGCGCACATCGGCGCGCGGGTGCCGGCGGGCGCGCTGCCCTGGCCGGACGGCGCGGCCGGCGGGCTCCTGCTGGCCGGGCTGACGGTGGCCGTGCTGTTCGCCGCCCGCCGGGCGATCGTGCGGCGGCTGGCGACCGTGGTGGCGCTCGGTGTGGTTCTCGGCGCGCTGCCGGTGCGGTTGCTGTCCCCGGGGTGGCCGCCGCCGGGGTGGTTCGTGGTGGCGTGCGCGGTCGGGCAGGGAGACGCCGTGGTGCTGGCCGCCGGGGCGGGGCGGGCCGTGGTGGTGGACGCCGGGCCCGAACCGAACGCGGTGGACCGGTGCCTGCGGCGGCTCGGTGTGCGGGAGGTGGCGGTTTTGGTGGTCAGCCACTTCCACGTCGACCACATCGGCGGCGTCGAGGGAGTGTTCCGGGGCCGGCGGGTGGGTGCGGTGATCGGGCCCGCCTGGCCGGAGCCGGCGAGCGGGCGGGCCGCGGTGGAGAAGGCCGCCGCGCAGGCCGGCGTCGCGGTGGGGGTGGCCGCTGCCGGGTGGGCCTATGCGGTCGGTGGGCTGCGGCTGGAGGCGCTCGGGCCGATCACTGTGATGCGGGGCACCAACTCGGATCCGAACAACAACTCGCTGATCCTGCGAGCCTGGGCCGACGGGCGGTCGGTGCTGCTGCTCGGCGACGCGGAGACCGAGGAACAGGAGGATCTCGTCGCGGGCCTGGGGACGGCCGGGCTCCGGGCCGACGTGCTCAAGGTGGCTCACCACGGGAGCTCCTTGCAGGCGACGGCGCTGCTGGACGCCGTGCGCCCGGCGGTGGCGCTGGTCTCGGTCGGGCGGGACAACGACTACGGCCATCCCAACGCCGGGGTGATCGGGCGGATCGCGCGGGGTGGGGCGCGGGTCCTGCGTACCGATGAGTCGGGGGACGTGGCCGCGGTGGTCGTGGAGGGGCGGCTGGCGGTGGCGGTGAGGGGTGATCCGCCGTCGTGACGTCGGCGGTTCGGGTGGCCCGGCACGTCCGAGCCGTCGTGACGTGGTCGGTGGGGGCGGGGCGGCGCGTCCGAGCCGTCGGTTCCTCGTGGCCGGGTGGTGCGACACGCCCGAGGGGAGTGGTGGGAGGGTGGGATTTGTGCTTGATAAAGCTCTATAAGGACTAAAGGTGCAAAACGGTGTGGCAATGCGTTCGTCCTGAGCAGGCGACTCTGCGGACGGGGCGACATGCCAGCCTGCCGATATGTCTGGTTTCGCGTTCGGTGATCGGCGTCCTGCGCTAACGAGTGAGGCTCGCGGACTTGTCGCTGCCCCGTGCGACGATGTTGCGCGTGAATGCCGCGCCGCCTCCCTCATTGTTGCTCGTCCAAGGCGATGAGGAGCTGCTCGCCGCCCGTGCCGTCGCTGAGGCCGTCGAGGCGGCCCGGGCCGCTGACCCCGGCGCGGACGTTCGGGAGTTCGAGGCCGGGTCGCTGGTCGCCGGTGAGGTCGCCGAGATCCTCAGCCCGTCGCTGTTCGGCGGCCGCCGGGTCCTGGTGATCCGGAGCGGTCAGGACGCGCGCAAGGATCTGACCACCGCCCTGCTCGCCTACGCGAAGAACCCCGACCCCGACGTGACACTGATCGTCACCCATGTGGGCGGAGCCAAGGGCAAGGCGTTCGCTGACGGGTTGCGCGCCGCCGGCGCGACCGTGGTGCCCGTGATGAAGCTGAAGAAGGACTCGGAGCGGATCGCGTTCGTGCGCAACGAGTTCCGCCGCCACGGGGCCCGCTGTGACGACACCGCGGCCTCCGCGCTGCTCCAGGCGGTCGGCAACGACCTGCGCGAGATCGCGGCGGCCTGCTCCCAGCTGCTCGCCGACACCGACGGGAAGATCACCGAGGCGGTGGTGGCCCGCTACTACAAGGGGCGTGCCGAGGTGACCGGGTTCGCGGTGGCCGACGCCGCCATGGTCGGGGACCTTCCCGGTGCGCTCGAGGCGCTGCGCTGGGCGCTGCACGTCGGGGTCGACCCGGTGCCGATCGCCGACGCGCTCGCCGACGGAGTGCGGACCGTGGCACGGGTCGCGTCGGCGGGGCGGGGGAATCCGTACCAGCTGGCCGGCACGCTCGGCATGCCGGCCTGGAAGATCGAGAAGGCCCAGGGGCGCAGCCGCGGCTGGACCCCGGAAGGGCTGGCCGACGCCATGCGCGCGGCCGCCGAGTGCAACGCCGCCGTCAAGGGCGGCGCCGAGGACCGGGGCTACGCCCTGGAGCAGACCGTCTTCGCGATCGCGGCCGCCCGCCGGGACGGAGGAAACCGATGACCCGGACCATTCGCTCCCGCCGCGCCGACGAGGCGAACCGGCCGCTGTACGCCCGGGCGCTGCGGCTCCGCCGTCTCGCGCCCAGCGGGCTGCTCTGCTTCGTCTTCCTCGAGGGCGCGGTCGTCCTCGGCATCCTCCTCGCGCTCGCCGAGCTGGTCAGCTGGTGGGGAGTGCTCGTCCTGCCGATCACCGTGGCGCTGATGGTGAAGTTCAACGACCTGGTCGCGGGCGTGATCACGCCACGGCCGGTGGCCACCGAGACCGCGACGGCGCGGGTGTCCGTGCTGCGCCCGGCCGCCATGACGGAGCCGGGGCTCACGTCCTCGGAGGAGGAGGGGCTGTCGGCGTACCGGTCGGTCAGTGGATCGCCGGATGACTTCGGCACCCCGCGCTACGCGCCGGAGCGGAAGACCGCCGGGTACGGACCGGCGGCGCTGTCCGAGTCGCTCGGGGACGGGTTTCCGACGGAGGACCTGCCCGGTGTGCCGGCGGTGGGATATCCCGGCACGTATTCCCGCGGCCCCGCCTACGGTGACGGCGGCGGCAACCACAACGCCGGGCCGGGGCACGGTGGGGGCGGTCCCGCTGGTGAGCCGCTTCATGCCCAGCCGGCGGTGACGCCCGCGACCGGGGGCGGCTCGGCCACCCCGGACCCGGCGGAGGACGCCCGTCCCGCGGGGAAGGGCGCGCCGATCCGCCGGCCGTGGGCCGACCGGCTGGACGTGCGGCAGCAGATGGCTCGTCAGGCGGCGGCTCGCCGCTACGAGTGAGGCGACGGCGCGAGTCTCGCGGTGTGACGGATCCGTCTGCCCACGACAGCCGGTGCGAGGCCGGCGATCCAGCGGCCGGAGGCTTGCCGCACCCCGTCACCGCGCCCTGAGGCTTGCCGCACCCCGCCACCGCATCCGGAAGGCACCGCACCCGGGAGGCACCGCACCCGGAAGGCACCGCATCCGATGCCGCCGGCCGACCGCAGCCGCGGCTCAGTCGGCGATCCGGACGGCGGGCCGCCCGAAACGTACTGGTTCCGGATGCGAAGCTCGGCGCCCGTACCGCGGAAATAGGACCGGGCACCGCTGTGACCGTGAGGTCCAGCGGTGCCCGGGTTTTGTCCAATACCGGCCCCACCCGAAGGGTGGCCGGGGTCAGCTGCCGCGACTGTGCGGCTCTGACATGATCCGGAACGAGCGGATCAGGCGGACAGCGCGGCGATCTTCTTGGCGATGGCCGACTTGCGGTTGGCCGCCTGGTTCTTGTGAATGACGCCCTTGCTGACGGCCTTGTCCAGCTGACGCGAAGCGTCACGCAGAAGAGCGGTGGCCGACTCGACGTTGCCCGAGTCGCTCGCCTCGTGCAGCTTGCGGATCACCGTCTTCAGCGAAGACTTGACCGACTTGTTGCGCAGACGGGCCTTCTCGTTCTGCCGGTTGCGCTTGATCTGGGACTTGATGTTCGCCACGCGACAGCCTTGTCCTGACTAGGTTCGGAAAAATGGTCTCAAGCGGTGGGCGCCTCGCCGACTGTCCCGGCTCGGAGCCGGAGCAGCTGACAGGGTGTCACCACACGCGATGAGCCAGACTACCAGCACCGTTCCGAGCCGCCAAAACGGCTCCGGCCCCACGGTCAGCGAGTCCAGCCGCGGCCCCACGGTCAGCGAGTCCAGCCGCGGCGCTCGGCCAGCCAGGCCAGCGCCTGGGTTCCGCTGAACCGCTGATGCTGACGGCTGTGCGGTGAGGCGCTGGTCGGTCCGTCGGCCGCCCGGACCAGCCAGTACCCGGCGAGGGCGGCCAGAGCGCCGTCCACGCCGTCCGGCGGCGGCTTCCACGCCCGGAGGTGGGCGTCGGTGTCCAGGCCGCTGGCGTACGCGCTGATCAGCAGCGTGACCGTGTCGAACCAGGGCGCCCCCAGGCAGGGCCACGTCCAGTCACAGAGCCAGGCCCGGCCGGAACCGTCGACGAGGACGTTGTCGACGCGCAGGTCGCCGTGGCACATTCCCGGGCCGCCGGCCGTCGAGGGCAGCCGGCGTTCGAGGTCGGCCAGTTCGCGCAGCCGCTCCGGCGCGACGGTGCCCCGTGCGGTCACCGGCATCGGCTCGTGCCCCGCCTCGATCAGCGACCACCAGGACATCTCCGCGCGCAGGATGTCCGGGAGCGCGGGCAGCCCCACGGCGAGCAGTTCGGGGGTGGGACGGGCCAGCGCCGACGCGGCCCGGCGCCAGGAGGCCAGCGCGGCCTCCAGGTCGGCCGCCGACCACGGCAGCGACGGGATCCGGCCGTCGACCGGCTCCATGCACAGGACGAACCATCCGGCCTCGGCCAGGGTCCAGCGGGGCCGGGCCGCGATCACCTCCCCGGGGAGGGCCGCGGTGATCGCGTGCTCACGTGCGTACCACTGGGCGGTGGGGTCGTCGAGCCGGGCGGCCTTGACGAAGGCGGCGACGCCGGTCCCGGTGGTGAGCAGCGCGGCGAAGGCCCGGGTGAAGCCGCCGCCGGCGCTGCGCGCGGCGACGACCGGCGATCCGAGACGCGCGGTGATCGCCTTTCGCACGCCACGCGGCAGATCAGACCATTCCGGGCGTACGGCGGTGGCGTCGTACGGTACGTCGGGCAGCGAGATCGGCCGCATGTTCCCCATCCTGCCGCCGGCGGAATTGTCGTACCCCACTGGGAGGATCGCAGGCATGAGAACCGACGATTTCTGGGCGGTCATCGACCGTGCCACCGCCGACCGGCCGGCCTCGCCCGCCGAGGTGGCCGAGCGGGCCGTCGCCGACCTGGCCGCGCGCGATCCGGAGGAGATCGTCGCCTGGGGCCGTCACCTGGACAAGGTGATGGTCGCGTCCGGCACCGAGGATCTGTGGGCGGCCGCCTACCTGATCAACGGCGGCGTCGACGAGGCCGGGTTCGACGCGTTCCGGGGCTGGCTGATCGCCCACGGGCGCAAGGCCGTCGCGTCGGCGGTGCAGAAACCCGACGTGCTGGCCAACGTCGTCGTGATCAAGCAGGCGGCCGATACCGGCGCCGTCTTCGCGGCCGAGGAGGTGCTCGACATCGCGGCCCGGGCCTACGAGCAGGCCACCGGTGGGCCGCTGCCGGCCGAGGAGCGGCCACGCACCCGCCCGGAGGTCGGCGACCTGTGGGATTTCGACAACGAGGACGAGATGCGCCGCCGCCTCCCGCGCCTGTCCGCCCTCTTCCTGGAGCCACCGGACTGACGTGCTGTCCGGGCCTGGGCCGGATGAGCCGCCGGGCGGGACATGGGCACTGGCAAGGGCGCTTCGTGCCGGGTGCTGTGGGCTTGTTCCGGGCCGGGCGGCGCTCTGTGCCGGGCGACCGACGGGTGCGGTGGGTTGAGTTCTGGCCGGCGGCGCTCTGTGCCGGGTGACCGACGGATGTGGTGGGTTGAGTTCCGGTCGGCGGCGCTCTGTGCCGGGTGACCGACGGGTGCGGTGGGTTGAGTTCTGGCCGGCGGCGCTCCGTGCCGGGTGACTGATGGATGCGGTGGGTTGGGTCCCGACCAGCGGTGGGTCATGCCTGGCGGATGACAGCCGGGTCGAGGTCCGGCCGGTGGCGGTTCGTGTCGCCTGACGGGTGGGTGCCCGGGACGTGGGAAACGGGCCGGGCCCGGTTGGGCGGGTTGGGCAGACTCGGCGGCATGAGTGCTGAATCGGGAAGTGTGGCCGCGGTCAGTCGCAACGACGTCTACTCGTTCACGAAGCCGAATCGCGACGAGATCGTGCTGGTGGCCGGGATCGGTGTGGAGGGCGATGTGCACGCGGGTGTGCACGTGCGGCACCGCAGCCGGGTGCAGGCCGACCCCACTCAGCCCAACCTGCGGCAGGTGCACCTGATCCAGGCGGAGCTCTTCGACGAGGTGGCCTCGAAGGGCTACGACGTGCCCTCCGGCGGCCTGGGGGAGAACGTGACCACCCACGGCCTCGACCTGCTCGGGCTTCCGCGCGGCACGATTCTGCGTTTCGGCGCCGTCCCGGCCGCGGAACCCGCCCGGCGGGACGGGGTGGGGGTGCCGGGTGCCGTGTTCGCGGGGGCGGAGGCTGCGACGTTGGACGAGGCCACCGCTCGGGACGGGGTGGCGGTCGGGGAGGCCGCCCGGCGGGACGGGGTGGCGGTGCTGGGGGCCGTGTTCGCGGCGGCGGAGGCTGCGACGTTGGACGAGGCCACCGCTCGGGACGGGGTGGCGGTCGGGGAGGCCGCCCGGCGGGACGGGGTGGCGGTGCTGGGGGCCGTGTTCGCGGCGGCGGAGGCCGCGACGTTGGACGAGGCCACCGCCCGGGCCGCGGTGGCGGTCGAGGAGGCCGCCCGGCGGGACCGGGGTGACGATCCCCGGCCCGCGGTCATCCTGGCCGGGCTGCGGAATCCGTGTGCGCAGATCAACGGGTTCCGGGCCGGGCTGCTCAAGGAGGTGCTCCGGAAGGACGAGCGGGGCGATCTGGTCCGCAAGGCCGGGGTGATGGGGGTGGTGCTGCGGGGTGGGGTGATTCGTCCCGGAGATCCGGTTGCCGTGGAGCTGCCGCCGGGCCCGCACGGACCGCTCGAACGGGTGTGATCGGACCTGCCCCCGCGGGCGTGGGACGATAGGGGGCGCCGGCTGAAGTCCGGCGCTCAAGACCAGCCCGAGAAGAACGGATGACCGTGCCTGGACCGCTCGACCCCGGCGTGAACGTGATCGGATCGACCGATCCGAGCCGTATCCGCAACTTCTGCATCATCGCCCACATCGACCACGGCAAGTCGACGCTGGCCGACCGGATGCTGCAGATCACCGGGGTGGTCGACCCGCGCCAGATGCGCGCGCAGTATCTCGACCGGATGGACATCGAACGCGAGCGCGGCATCACGATCAAGTCGCAGGCCGTGCGCATGCCCTGGGTGGTCCGCGAGGGCGACAAGCAGGGCGAGTCCGCCGTCCTCAACATGATCGACACTCCGGGGCACGTGGACTTCACCTACGAGGTGTCCCGCAGCCTGGCCGCCTGTGAGGGCGCGATCCTGCTGGTCGACGCCGCGCAGGGGATCGAGGCGCAGACGCTCGCCAACCTGTACCTGGCGATGGAGAACGACCTCCACATCATCCCGGTGCTCAACAAGATCGACCTGCCGGCCGCCCAGCCGGAGAAGTACGCCGAGGAGCTGGCCAAGCTGATCGGCGTCGAGCCCAGCGACGTGCTGCGGGTCTCCGGCAAGACCGGTGTCGGCGTGGATCACCTGCTGGACGAGATCGTCCGGCAGTTCACGCCGCCGGTCGGCGACCCGGACGCCCCGGCCCGCGCGATGATCTTCGACTCGGTGTACGACGTCTATCGCGGCGTGGTCACCTACGTCCGGGTGGTCGACGGCCGGATCCAGGCCCGCGACCGGATCAAGATGATGTCCACCGGCGCCGTGCACGAGCTGCTGGAGCTGGGCGTCGCCTCGCCGGAGATGGAGAAGGCGGGAGCCCTCGGCGTCGGTGAGGTCGGTTACCTGATCACCGGTGTGAAGGACGTCCGCCAGTCGAAGGTCGGCGACACCGTCACCGGTAACAACCGTCCGGCCAAGGAGGCGCTCGGCGGCTACAAGGACCCGAAGCCGATGGTCTACTCGGGTCTCTACCCGATCGACGGCTCGGACTATCCGGCGCTGCGTGACGCGCTCGACAAGCTCAAGCTCAACGACGCCGCGCTCACCTACGAGCCGGAGACCTCGGCGGCGCTGGGCTTCGGTTTCCGCGTCGGCTACCTGGGCCTGCTGCACCTGGAGATCATCGGCGAGCGGCTGGAGCGCGAGTTCGGCCTGGATCTGATCTCCACCGCGCCGAACGTGGTCTACCAGGTGATCACCGAGGACGCGAAGGAGACGGTGGTCACCAACCCGAGCGAGTTCCCGTCCGGCAAGATCGCGGAGATTCATGAGCCGGTGGTGCGCGCCACCGTCCTGGTGCCGAACGAGTACGTGGGCGCCGTCATGGAGCTGTGCCAGAGCCGCCGCGGCAGCCTGCTCGGCATGGAGTACCTGTCCTCCGAACGGGTGGAGCTGCGGTACACGCTGCCCCTCGCCGAGATCATCTTCGACTTCTTCGACCAGTTGAAGAGCAAGACCAAGGGGTACGCGTCCCTCGACTACGAGCCCTCCGGCGAGCAGGTGGCCGACCTGGTGAAGGTGGACATCCTGCTGCACGGCGAGCCGGTCGACGCGTTCAGCGCCATCGTGCACAAGGACAACGCCTACTCGTACGGCACGACGATCGCCGCCAAGCTGCAGAAGCTCATCCCGCGGCAGCAGTTCGAGGTGCCCATCCAGGCGGCCATCGGCTCCCGGATCATCGCCCGCGAGACGATCCGCGCGATCCGCAAGGACGTGCTCGCGAAGTGCTACGGCGGTGACATCAGCCGGAAGCGGAAGCTGCTGGAGAAGCAGAAAGAGGGCAAGAAGCGGATGAAGATGGTGGGCCGTGTGGAGGTTCCGCAGGAGGCCTTCATCGCCGCGCTCTCCACCTCCGACAGCACTGACGCGAAGGGGTCAGGCAAGAAATAGGGCGGTTTGATTCCTCGGGGGGTCGGGAACACAGGGGCTCGACGGACGCAACCACCAAGCTCCACCCCCGAGGAGGAACCTCATGGAACTCACGCTCACCGGCATCATCGTCGCCCTGATCGTCGGCCTCGTGGTCGGCGCGCTCGGCCGGCTCGTCGTACCGGGCCGCCAGAACATCCCGCTCTGGCTGACCCTGGTCGTCGGTGTGGTGGCCGCGCTGCTGGGCACCGTGATCGCCCGCGCCGCGGGTGTCGCCGACACCGCCGGCTTCGACTGGATCGAGTTCTTCTTCCAGGTGGCTCTGGCCGCCATCGGTGTGGCGCTGGTCGCCGGTGTCGGTGGCCGTCGCCACCTGACCCGGTGACCGCGGCCTGACCGCGAAGACGGAAAAGCCGGCCCCGCCCCCGCGGGTCCGGCTTTCCGTGCTTTCAGCGGAAGACCTCGGCCACCACCTGCGCCTGGTCGCCGCCGCTGCCGTCGGCCACCGGCTGCCACTTCCCCTCGGGGGCGTGCCATTCGAGATCACCGAACCGGACCCGTTCGAGGCCGGTGGACGAGGCGTGTGAGACCAGCCAGTGCGCGAAGCGCCAGCCGACGCTGGTGTCGGCCACGGCCACGGTCAGCCCGGCCGTCTCGGCGCTGCGGGCCTGGCCGCCCAGCTTCTTGCCCCAGTCCAGCTGGAGGCTGCTGAGCAGGGCGGTGGCCGCCTCGGCGCCGCGGATGGCCGGGGTGTCCGGGACGACGCACGCGACGGCGCCGGTGGCCCGGCCGGTCAGCGCGGCGGCCAGCACCCGGGACTCGTCGGCCCATTTCTCGTACGCGTTCGGGTAGGCCGAGCGCTGCACCCGCTGGGCCGCGTCGGTGACCCGCATGTCCTCCCAGCCCTTGACCTTCTTGAGGGCCGTGTAGAACTTGCCGGCCGCGTACCTCGGGTCCCGGATCTGCTCGACCGTGCCCCAGCCCTGGCTGGGCCGCTGCTGGAAGAGGCCGACCGAGTCGCGGTCGCCGCTGTCCAGGTTCTCCAGCTTCGACTCCTGGAAGGCGGTGGCGAGCGCGACCACCACCGCCTGCTCGGACATCCCGCGGCGCACGCCCACGGCGGCGATCGTCGCCGCGTTGGCCATCTGTGCCGAGTCCAGGGTCACCTCACCCTCGGCGCTGACCGTGCACTCCGGGCCCAGCTGGGGCAGCTTGATGGTGCCCGCCAGGTTGTTGATCAGCACGATCACGCCGACCACGCCGACGAGGGTCAGCGCGGTGATCACACCGACGATCGATCTGGTTCGCACCGTCACCTCCTCCGCGAAGCCGGACGCCAAGCCTAGACAACGATCGCTCGTGCCCCGGCGTGACTGGATCTCCGGGGCCCCGACCAGGGGCGATCATCGAACCCAGTCGGGGTCGCGCCTCTCCCGGGAGGCCGCCACACCCTCCCGGCCCTCCGCGGACTTGAAGTATCCCGCCGACCGCTGTGCGAGATCGGCCAGGTCGGTACGGATGGACGCGCTCCGCGTACGCCGGAGAAGTTGTTTGGTGCCGGCGAGCGCGAGCGGCCCGCCGCGGACGAGCGACGCGCAGTAGGCCGCGACGGCGGCGTCGAGTTCCTCCTCGGCGACCGCCGCGGTGACCAGGCCCACCTCGGCGGCCCTGGTCCCGTCGAAGACGTCGCCGGTGAGATAGAGCTCGGCGGCGGCCCGGGGCGCCAGGCGCGGCAGCACGGTGGAGCTGATCACCGCGGGGATCACCCCGAGCCGTACCTCGGTGAAGGCGAACGTCGCCGTGCGGGCGCAGACCGCGATGTCGGCCGCGCCGATCAGGCCGAGGCCGCCGGCCCGGGCCGGACCGCCGATCCGCGCCACCACCGGCTTGGGGAACTCCCAGAGCACGGACAGCACGTCGGCGAGCATCTCGGCGGGCAGCTTGTCGCCGGGCCGGGCCTCGGCGGTCTCCTTGAGGTCGACGCCGGAGCAGAAGACCGGGCCGGTATGGGACAGGACCACCACCCGGGAGTCCGGGTCGGCGGCCGACGCGGCCAGCGCGTCGAGCAGCCGCCGGAGCAGGGCGGTGGAGAGGGCGTTGCGGTTACCGGGGTTGTCCAGGGTAAGGGTGGTCACCCCGGCGCCGGTGGCGGTACGGACCAGATCCATGCCGGGAACCTTAACTACGCTTGCTGGATGGCCGGCGCACTCCCCGATGGCGAACCCGTACCCGACGACGGGTCGCTCCCCGACGAAGCGACCCGTGAGGTCGGTAAGGACGGTTTCGCCGTCTATGTCCATGTCCCGTTCTGCGCCAGCCGCTGCGGCTACTGCGACTTCAACACGTACACGGCGAGCGAGCTGGGCGGCGGGGCGAGCCGCGAGGAGTACGCCGACACCGTTCTGGCCGAGCTGGCCCTGGCCGCCCGGGTGATCGAGCCGGGCCGGGTGGACACCGTCTTCGTCGGCGGCGGCACACCCACCCTGCTGCCGGCCGGCGACCTGGCCCGGATCCTGGAGGGCATCGACCGCACCTGGGGTCTGGCCCCCGGCGCCGAGGTGACCACCGAGGCCAACCCGGAGTCGGTGGACCCGGCCTACCTGCGCGAACTCCGCCGGGGCGGGTTCACCCGGATCTCGCTGGGCATGCAGTCGGCCGCCGAGAACGTGCTGCGGGTCCTGGACCGCCGGCACACCGCCGGGCGGGCGCCGCGGGCCGCCGCCGAGGCTCGCGAGGCCGGGTTCGAGCACGTCAACCTCGACCTGATCTACGGCACGCCGGGCGAGACCCCGGAGGACTTCGCGGCCTCGCTGGACGCCGTGATCGGCGCCGGGGTGGACCACGTCAGCGCGTACGCCCTGATCGTCGAGGACGGCACCCGGATGGCCGGCCGGATGCGCCGGGGCGAACTGCCGTACCCCTCGGACGACGTGGCCGCCGACCGCTACCTGGCCGCCGAGGCCGCGCTGAGTGCGGCCGGTCTCACCTGGTACGAGGTGTCCAACTGGGCGAAGCCGGGCGGGGAGTGCCGGCACAACCTGCTGTACTGGACCGGCGCCGACTGGTGGGGTCTCGGGCCGGGCGCGCACAGCCACGTCGGCGGGGTCCGCTGGTGGAACGTCAAGCACCCGGTGACCTACGCGAAACGCCTGGCCGCCGGGAGTTCGCCGGGTCACGCCCGGGAGAAGCTGAGCGGTGACGACCGGCACATGGAGGACGTGATGCTCCGGGTCCGGCTGCGCGACGGCATCCGGTTGGACCGGGTCGACGCCACGGGCGCCGCGCGGGCCCTGGCGGACGGGCTGCTCGAGCCGGGGGCGTACGACGACGGCCGCCTCGTGCTCACGCTGCGCGGCCGCCTGCTGGCCGACGCGGTCATCCGTGACGTGGTGTGAGTCTCACCTGATGAAGCGCGCGCTCAGCGGATAGTCGAACGGCTCGTTGTTGGCCGCCTTCACGCCGGCGACGACACCCAGGATGGTGGCGACGAGCCAGGCCGCGCCGACGATGAAGATTCCCACGCCGACGCAGATGAGCAGGCTGCCGACCAGGCCGATGATGCCCCAGAGCAGCTGGAAGTTGAGCGCCTTGACGGCCTCCTCCCGCACGTACGGCGAGGTGTTGCCCCGGGCCAGCAGGGCGACCAGCGGCGCGATCCAGCCGAAGAACGTGCCGCCGAAGAACGCGCCGGCCGCCCCGCCGAAGTGCGCCACCAGGATCCAGGTGCGCTCGTCGCCGGCGGTGGACGGCGGCCGGTAGCCGTAGCCGTACCCCGGAGGCGGGTTGTAGGGAGGCGGTGGATGTCCGCCCGGCGGCTGATAGCGGGCGGTCGGGTCGTCGTCCGGCGGGCGGGGCTGTTCGGTCATGAAAGACACGCTAGGGCCCGCTATCGAGCCGGTCGACGACCAGGCAGGTACTTTCGATCATCGCGTTGCCGCCCGGGGCGTCGTAGACTGGCACTCTATTAGCGGGAGTGCCAGCAGGGGGAGGGGTCATATGAGTCTGGATGACCGCAAGCTCGAGGTGCTCCGGGCGATCGTCGAGGACTACGTCGAGACCCAGGAGCCGGTCGGCAGCAAGGCCCTGGTGGACCGGCACAAGCTCGGCGTCTCTCCGGCCACCGTGCGTAACGACATGGCGGTGCTGGAGGAGGAGGGCTACATCCGGCAGCCGCACACCAGCGCCGGCCGGGTCCCCACCGACGCCGGCTACCGGCTCTTCGTCGACCGGCTCACCCGGATCAAGCCCCTCAGCCCGGCCGAGCGCCGCGCGATCGAGCGCTTCATGATCGGCGCCGTCGACCTGGACGATGTGGTGCACCGCACAGTTCGCCTGCTGGCCCAGCTCACCCGCCAGGTCGCCGTCGTCCAGTACCCGTCGCTCTCCCGCTCCTCGGTGCGCCATCTGGAACTCGTGCCGATCTCCACCACCCGCCTGATGCTCGTGATGATCACCGACACCGGGCGGGTCGAGCAGCGCCTCGTCGAGATGCCCGGCCCGGTGCCCGACCGCGACGTGTGGGACCTGCGCCGTCGCGTCAACGAGAAGCTCTCCGGCCAGCGGCTCGCCGACACCCCGCCGCTGGTGCAGCGGCTGGTCGACGAGTGTGACGAGCCCGAGCGACGGGCCACGATGGCATGCCTCGCGTCGGTACTCTTGGAGACCCTCGTCGAGCGGAGTGAGGAGCGCCTCGCCCTCGCCGGCACGGCGAATTTGACACGCGGCGGTGTGCTGGACTTCCAGGGCACGCTGCGGCCCGTCCTCGAGGCTCTCGAGGAGGAGGTGATCCTGCTGAAGCTCATCGGCGACCTGGAGCCCCGGACCACCCGGGTCCGGATCGGTGACGAGAACGAGATCGACAACCTGCGGTCGGCGTCCGTGGTGAGCAGTGGTTACGGACCGGGCACCACGATCGTTGGTGGGCTCGGCGTGCTGGGGCCCACGCGGATGGACTACCCCGGCACTATCGCTACCGTTCGTGCAGTGGCACGCTACGTTGGCGACCTGTTGGCACAGAATTGACGGATTCGCGCAGACATTGAGGACTCCAAACCCCGTGGCCAAGGACTATTACGGAATTCTCGGTGTGAGCCGGGAGGCAACCGACGACGAGATCAAGCGCGCCTACCGCAAACTCGCTCGGCAGTACCACCCGGACGTCAACCCGGATCCGGAAGCGCACGACAAGTTCAAAGAGATCAACGCGGCGTACGAGGTCCTCTCCGACGACCAGAAGCGCCAGATCGTCGATCTCGGCGGTGACCCGCTCGCGCCCGGTGGCGGCATGCCCGGCGGTGCCGGCGGCGCCGGCCCGTTCGTCGGCTTCCAGGACATCATGGACGCCTTCTTCGGCACGGCCGCCGGCGGTGGCTCCCGGGGCCCGCGCCCGCGCACCCGTCCCGGCGCCGACGCCATCCTGCGTCTCGAACTGGACCTGGTGGAGACCGCCTTCGGGGTGGAGGCGCCGATCACCGTCGACACCGCGGTGCTCTGCACCCAGTGCTCCGGCGCCGGCACCGCGCCCGGCACCCACCTGGCCACCTGCGAGGTCTGCGCGGGCCGCGGCGAGGTCCAGTCGGTGCAGCGCACCTTCCTCGGCCAGGTCGTCTCGTCGCGCCCCTGCCAGAACTGCCAGGGCCACGGCACGGTCATCCCGACCCCCTGCCCCACCTGCGCCGGCGACGGCCGGATAAGGACACGCCGCTCGCTCACCGTCAAGATCCCGGCGGGCGTCGAGGACGGCATGCGGATCCGCCTGGCCCAGCAGGGCGAGGTCGGTCCCGGCGGCGGCACCGCCGGCGATCTCTACGTGGAGATCCACGAGCGACCGCACGACGTCTACTCGCGCAAGGGCGACGACCTGCACTGCCGGGTCACCCTGCCGATGACCGCGGCCGCGCTCGGCACCCGGATGACCATCAAGACCCTCGACGGCGAAGAGAACATCGAGGTCAAACCGGGCACCCAACCGGCCAGCACGCTGCGCATCCGCGGCAAGGGCGTCCCGCACCTGCGCGGCCAGGGCCGCGGCGAGCTCTTCGTGCACCTCGACGTCAAGACGCCGACCAAGCTCACCGCCGACCAGGAGCGCATGCTGCGCGAGTTCGCCAAGACCCGCGGCGAGGACGTGGCCGAGCTCTCCAAGCAGGGCGGCTTTTTCAGCCGGATGCGCGACGCCTTCAACGGCCACTAGATCAGATCCGCCGAGGGCCTCCCGAAGGTCAAGATCTTGATGTCGTGGCCGGGTGGTGGGTCCGGACCGTCGCTCCCGCCGAGGGCCGGGCGGGGGCGGCCAGTCGCCTGGCGGCTCCTGAACGGCCACCCCCACCCGGCGGCGTGCGTGAGTGGTCGCGCTCACCCCTCCCCGCGCCGGGAGGGGTAGCGTCTCAGGGATGTCCGCGCCACTGTTCCTGGTCGAGAGCCTGCCCGCTGGATCGTCGTACACGCTGGACGGCCCGGAGGGGCATCACGCCGCCACCGTGCAGCGACTTCGGGTCGGTGAGGCGCTGATCCTCGCCGACGGCCGCGGCGGCACCGCCCGGGCCGAGGTCACCGCGGTCGGGCGGGGCAGCGTCGAGGTGATGGTCAGCGCGGTCGGCCAGGAGCCGGCCGCCGACCCGAGGCTGGTCGTCGTCCAGGGCATCGCCAAGGGTGACCGGGGCGAGCTGGCCGTGCAGGCGATGACCGAGGTCGGGGTGGACGAGATCCTGCCCTGGGCGGCGTCCCGGTCGGTGGCCCAGTGGCGCGGCGACCGTGGTGTCAAGGCTCGCGACAAGTGGGCGGCCACCACCCGTGAGGCCGCCAAGCAGGCCCGCCGCTCCTGGCTGCCGGTGGTGACGGGCGACCCCGACTGCTCGACCAAGGTGGTGGCGGCCCGGATAGCCGGCGCGGCGGCCGCCTTCGTGCTGCACGAGGAGGCAACCGGGCGCCTCACCACCGCCGCTCTGCCGGAGCAGGGCGACATCGTCCTGGTGGTCGGCCCCGAGGGTGGCATCAGCGACGCCGAGCTGGAGGCCTTCCGCGAGGCGGGCGCGACCCCGGTCCGCCTGGGCACCGCGGTGCTGCGCACCTCCACCGCCGGAGTGGCCGCCCTGGCCGTCCTGAACAGCCGCCTGACCCGCTGGTGACCCCTCCAGCCGGCTCTGACGGCCGGCTGGAGGGGTGAGGTCAGGGAAGGGTCAGGGTGGTGGTCAGCCGGGGGGCGTCGAGGGCGTGCGCGGCGGTCACCGTGTAGTCGCCCGGAACCGTGCGCCAGCCGTCGTCCCACACCTGGAAGGCGCGTTCGGGCAGCGGGACCGTCACGGTCACCGTCTCGCCGGGTGCGGCCGTGGCGGTGGCGAAACCGGCGAGCCACCGCTCCGGGCGGTCCACCGGGCCGGGCCGGTCCGCCGACAGGTACACCTGCACGACCTCCCGGCCGGGGCGGTCGCCGGTGTTGGTGAGCGTCACCCGGGCCGTCGTGCCGTCGAGTGCGATCTCCCCGTACGCCCAGGTGGTGTAGCCCTGACCGGAACCGAACGCGAAGAGCGGGCGGGCCGACCAGCCGCGGTAGCCGATGCGGACGTCCTCGCCGTAGGCGAGCGTGCCGCCCGAGGGGCGCACCTCGAGGACCGGGCAGTCCTCCTCCCGGCGTGGCCAGGTGGTGGGCAGGCGGCCGCCCGGCTCCGCGACGCCGAGCAGCACGTCGGCCAGCGCGGCGCCGGCCTCCTGCCCGGGGAACCAGGTGAGCAGCACCGCGGCGGCCTCCTCGGACCAGGGCAGCAGCACCGGTGAGCCGGCGTTCACCACCACGATCGTGCGCGGGTTGGCCGCGGCCACCCGGGACACCAGCTCGTCCTGGCGGCCGGGCAGGGCCAGCGAGACCCGGTCGAAGCCTTCCGACTCGACCTGCTCGGTGGTGCCGACCACGACGACCGCCACGTCCGAACGGGCGGCCAGTTCGACCGCCTCGGCGATCAGGCCGTCGTCGTCCGGACCGGGCGCCCGGTGGCCGAGCGTGGTGGAGACCGAGTGGGCCATGCCCGGCTCGAAGGTCTGCCGCAGCAGCACCGGCACCGGCACGCCGGCCTCCAGCCGTACGGTGAACCGCCGCTCACGCGGGTGCAGCAGCAGGTCGGCGCGGCCGGTGCCGGGCGGGTGCAGCGCGCCCTGGTAGAGCGTCTCGCCGCCGACGACCAGGTGGAACGCGCCGAACCCGGAGACCGCCAGCACGTGGTCGCCGCCGGTCGCCGGGGTGATCTCGGTACGCAGTTCGAGGGTGCTGATCGCGGCCACCGGCAGCCCACCGGGCGGGTCGCCCAGCCAGCGGATGGTGGCCGTGTCCACGCCGAAGTCCCGCCCCTCGGCGGAGAAGGTGAACGGCGCCCAGTCCGGGCCCTGCGCGGGCGGCAGGAACGGGCGCGGATCGGCGCCGACCGCGTGGGCCACGTCGACGCCGGGCAGCGCCGCGCGCAACCCGTCCAGCGGGGAGATCACGTGCCGCGGGGTGACCTGCGCGCTGCCGCCGCCGAGCACCCGCGCGTCGGTGGCCAGCGCGCCGATCACCGCGACCCGGGTGAGGTCGGCGGCCCGCAGCGGCAGGGTGGCGCGCTCGTTGCGGGCCAGGACGAACGACCGGACCGCCACCTCGTGCGCCACCGCGTCGCCGTCCTCGGCCGGCGGCGGCTCGGGCAGGCGGTGCCCGTCCAGGGCCCCGGTACGGGCGGCGAGCCGCAGCACCCGGCGCACCTTGTCGTCGACGACCTCCTCCGGCACGGCTCCGGAGCGGACCGCCTCGACCAGGGCCGGGCCCCACGGGTTGTCCATGGCCGGCATCGCGATGTCGAGCCCGCCGAGCGCGGCCGCCACGGTGTCCCGGGCGGCCCGCCAGTCCGAGACGACCACCCCGTCGAAGCCCCACTCCCGTTTGAGGATCTCGTCCTGGAGGCGCCCGTTGGCGGCCATCGGTGTGCCGTTGACCCCGTTGTACGCGCTCATCACGCCCCACCCGCCGGCCGCCGCGACCCGCTCGAACGGGGCCAGGTAGATCTCCCGCAACGCCCGCTCCGGGATGCGTACGTCCACGGTCATCCGGTCGGTCTCGAAGTCGTTGCCGACCAGGTGCTTGACCGTGGTGCCGACCGAGTGCGCCTGTACGCCGGCCACGAACCCGGCGGCGATCTCCCCGGTCAGCAGCGGGTCCTCGGAGTAGCACTCGAAGTGTCGGCCGTTCAGCGGGGTGCGGTGCATGTTGACGGTCGGGCCGAGCAGCACGTGCACACCTTTGCGCCGGGCCTCCTGGCCGAGCAGCCGGCCGGCCCGCTCGGCGACCGCGGTGTCCCAGGTGGCGGCGAGCGCGGTGGGGCTGGGCAGGGCCACGGACGGGTCCTCGGGGGTGTAGCCGGTGCCCCGGACGCCGACCGGCCCGTCCGACATGACCAGCGACCGCAGCCCGATGTGGGGCACGGCCGGTAGCGACCAGAAATCCTGTCCGGTCAGGAGGGACACCTTCTCCACCAGCGTGAGCCGGCCGAGAAGGTCGTCGAGATCGGTCATGAGAGCGCTCCCAGGAGTGTGTCGGCGGTTCCGACGCCCATCTGAGCACACCCCCGGCCATAAGATCCATGAGGTGGAAAACACCTGCCTGTTCTGCCGCATCCTGGGCGGCGAGATCCCCGCGACCGTCGTGCACCGGACCGAGACCACCCTCGCCTTCCGCGACATCGACCCGAAGGCGCCCAGCCACGTCCTGGTCATCCCGGTCGCCCACCACGCGAACGTGATCGAGCTGGCCGCCGATCCGGCCGCCGCCGCCGACGTGCTGGCCACCGCCGCGAAGGTCGCCGAGCTGGAGGGCCTGACCGACGGCTTCCGGGTCATCTTCAACACCGGCGAGCACGGGGGACAGGACGTCTTCCACGTGCACGCGCACGTCGTCGGCGGCGCCCCGCTCGGACCGATGCTGGCCCGGTCGTGAGCGCGCCCACCCCTCGCTACGAGCGCGCCGCCCGCCGGGCCCAGGCCGACGGCCGGATACCCGCGCTCTCGGTGGCGCTGCACCGCGCCGACCGGGAGCCGTGGGTCTTCACCGTCGGCGACTCCGGCAACCCGGACCACCCCCTCGGGCCGGGCACCCCGTTCCGGATCGGGTCGGTCACCAAGACCTTCACGGCGGTGCTGGTCATGCAGGCCCGCGACGAGGGCCTGGTCGACCTGGACGCGCCGATCGGCAAGTACCTCGACGTGCCGGCGCACGGCGACGCCACGGTCCGCCGGCTGCTCTCGCACACGGCCGGGTTCCAGCGGGAGCCGTACGGCGACGTCTGGGACACCCTGATCGCCCCGGACGCCGGCCGGATGCTCGCCGAACTGGACCGGGCCGAGCGGGTCCTGCCCAACGCCCGGCGGTTCCACTACTCCAACCTGGGGCTGGCCGTGCTCGGCCAGATGGTCGCCGGCCTGCGCGGCGGCACCTGGGCCGAGATCCTCACCGAGCGCGTCCTCACCCCGCTCGGCCTGGAACACACCACGGTCGGCCGGCCCGCGGACGCGGCCGTCGGCTACCTGGTCGACGCCTACTCCGACGCGGCCCGCCCGGAGCCGCCGGTCGACGTCGGCGGCATCGCCCCGGCCGCCCAGCTGTGGAGCACCGCGGCCGACATGGCGAAGTGGGCCGCCTTCCTGGCCAGCCCGGAGATCACCGACCCGGCCGGCGCGGTGCTCGCCGCGGACACCGTCGACGAGATGCGCTGGCCGCTCACCACCACCGACGAGAGCCTCTGGGCGGCCGGGTTCGGGCTCGGCCTGATCCTGGTCCCGGAGGGCAAGCGGGTCATGCACGTGGGCCACGACGGCGCCATGCCCGGCTTCCTGGCCGGCGTCTACGGCCGGCGGGGCGGCGACGGCAACCCGGGCGCGCTCGGCTGTGCGGTGCTCGGCTCGTCCGGCACCGCCGGGCAGACCAACGAGCTGGTCCACGAGCTGCTGCGGCTCGCCGCCGAGCTGGACCCGGCGGAGATCCGGCCCTGGCGGGCCGGCCCGCCCACGCCGACCGCGTACCGGCCGGTGCTCGGCCGCTGGTGGAGCGAGGGCATGGAGTTCGTCTTCGCCTGGCACGACGGCCGGCTCCAGGCGCGGGCCGCCGAGGCGCCGGCCGGGCGCCCGCCGGCGATCTTCGAGCCGCTGCCGGACCGGCCCGACGTGCTGCGTACCGTCTCCGGGCGGGAGGCCGGCGAGCTGCTGCGGCTCACCCGGGACGACAGCGGGGCGGTGGTCCGGATGCACTGGGCGACCTACCGGTTCACCCGTCTGCAGGAGGGCTTCGACGGCGGCCCGGCGAGCGACGGGCCGGAAACCACCAACCGGCGATAATGGCATCGGCGGGCGGGCGGCCGAGCGGATAGGATGGCACGATCCTTGAGCGAGCCGCCCGACCCGGGGCGGCTAAGAAGAAGAGAGCAGGTGGCGGAGGCCCTTCGGGCCACCCTATGACCGGTACGCCGAACGAATCCAGCACTGGCTCGACCAGCCCGGTGCGGGCGCAGACCAAGATCTCGGTGGACGATCCGAAGATCATGGTGAACCTGCTCGGCGCCAAGGACGAGATCCTCCGGCTCATCGAGCGCAACCTCGACAGCGACGTGCACGTCCGTGGCAACGAGATCACCATCACCGGCGATCCGGCGGAGAACGCGACGGCCGAGCGCCTCTTCTCCGAGCTGATCGAGTTGATCGAGAAGGGCGAGACGCTCAGCGTCGACGCCGTCCGCCGCACCCTGCGGATGCTGGAGGAGAACACCTCCGAGCGTCCCGCCGAGGTGCTCACCCTCAACATCCTGTCCCGGCGTGGGCGCACCATCCGGCCCAAGACGCTGGGCCAGAAGAAGTATGTCGACGCCATCGACCAGAACACGATCGTCTTCGGCATCGGCCCCGCCGGCACCGGTAAGACGTACCTGGCCATGGCCAAGGCGGTCCAGGCACTTCAGGCCAAGCAGATCAACCGGATCATCCTGACCCGGCCGGCGGTCGAGGCGGGGGAGCGGCTCGGCTTCCTGCCCGGCACGCTGACCGAGAAGATCGACCCGTACCTGCGGCCGCTCTACGACGCGCTGCACGACATGCTCGACCCCGAGTCCATCCCGCGCCTCATGGCCGCCGGGACGATCGAGGTCGCGCCGCTGGCGTACATGCGTGGCCGCACGCTCAACGACGCGTTCATCATCCTGGACGAGGCGCAGAACACCACGCCCGAGCAGATGAAGATGTTCCTGACCCGGCTCGGCTTCGGGGCGAAGATCGTGGTGACCGGTGACGTCACCCAGATCGACCTGCCCGGCGGGACCACCAGTGGCCTCAAGATCGTGCGGGAGATCCTGCGCGACGTGGAGGACGTGCACTTCGCGGAGCTGTCCAGCTCCGACGTGGTGCGGCACCGGCTGGTCGCCGAGATCGTCGACGCGTACGCCCGCTACGACGCCGTCCAGGAACAACAGTCGGCACAATCCGTCCACGCCGTGCCGGGCCGGGCCGCCAGCGGTGGCCGGGCACCGGGCCGCCGGCGCTGATTCGCAAGGGGTAATCGCACCACTATGTCCATCGAGATCGCCAACGAGTCGGGAGTCGAGGTCGACACCGACGCGATCCTCGCGGTTGCCCGGCACGCCCTGGACGAGATGGGGGTCAACCCGCTCGCCGAGCTGTCGATCCTGCTCGTCGACATCGAGTACATGGCCGAGCTGAACCATCGGTGGATGGGCAGCGACGGACCGACCGACGTGCTCGCGTTCCCGATGGACGAGGGCAGCGTCGACCACGGCCCCGGCGAGTCCGGCACCGGTGAGCCGGCCCTGCTCGGCGACATCGTGCTCTCCCCTGAGGTGGCCGCCAAGCAGGCCGCCGCGGCCGGGCACGCCGCCGCCGACGAGCTGCACCTGCTCACCGTGCACGGCGCCCTGCACCTGCTCGGCTACGACCACGCCGAGCCGGAGGAGGAGCGCGAGATGTTCGCCCTGCAGAACAAGCTGCTGCAGAGCTGGCGCGCCGGGCGTAGAGCCGGCTGATCATGGACCCCGCGTCGGCCGGGCTGCCGGACCTGCAACTGATCCTCCTCGCGGTCGCTCTGGTGCTGCTCGCCGGCCTGGCCTCGATGACCGACGCCGCGCTGGCCACCGTCTCGCACGCGCGCGCCACCGAGCTGGCCCGGGAGGGCCGCCGCGGTGCGGGCGCGCTGGCCGCGGTGGCCTCCGACGTGGTCCGCTACGTCAACCTGCTGCTCCTGCTGCGGCTGCTCTGCGAACTGACCGCCACCACGCTGGTGGCCCTGGTCGCGGTGGACACCTGGGGTGTCGGCTGGCGGGCCGCGCTGGTCTCGGCGGGCGCCATGACGCTGGTCAGCTTCGTGGTGGTGGGGGTGGCCCCGCGCACCATCGGGCGCCAGCACGCGTACGCGGTGGGCCGGGCGACCGCCCCGCTGGTGCGCTGGCTCGGCCGGGTGCTCAACCCGCTGGCCCAGCTGCTGATCCTGATCGGTAACGCGGTGACGCCCGGCAAGGGGTTCCCGGAGGGGCCGTTCGGCAGCCAGGTGGAGCTGCGGGAGCTGGTCGACCTGGCCGAGCAGCGCGGTGTGGTGGAGCACGGCGAGCGCGAGATGATCCACTCGGTGTTCACCCTCGGTGACACGATCGCCCGCGAGGTGATGGTGCCGCGGACCGAGATGGTGTGGATCGAGGCGGCCAAGACGTTGCAGCAGGCGCTCTTCCTCTTTCTGCGGTCGGGTTTCTCGCGGATCCCGGTGATCGGCGAGAGCGTCGACGACGTGCTGGGTGTGCTCTACCTCAAGGACGTCATCCGGCTCACCCAGAACGGCAATCCCGACGCGACCGCCCAGGCGGTGGCCGAGGCGATGCGCGCGGCCAACTTCGTGCCCGAGTCGAAACCGGTCGACGACCTGCTCTCCGAGATGCAGGCGGCCCGCAACCACCTGGTGATCGTGGTGGACGAGTACGGCGGCACCGCCGGCCTCGTGACGATCGAGGACATCCTCGAGGAGATCGTCGGCGAGATCACCGACGAGTACGACGTGGAGCGCCCACCCATCGAGTACCTGGAGGACGGGGCGGTGCGGGTGGCCGCGCGGCTGCCGATCGAGGACCTGGGCGAGGTGTACGGCGTGGAGCTGCCCGCCGACGAGGTGGAGACGGTCGGCGGCCTGCTGGGGCAGACGCTGGGCCGGGTGCCCATTCCGGGCGCCGAGGCGGAGGTCGGGGGCCTGCACCTGACCGCGGAGGGCGCCACCGGGCGGCGCAACCGGATCGACTCGGTGCTGGTGCGCCGGGTGCGACCGGAGCCCGCCGCCGAGCAGGACGATGAGAACGTTGCCGAGAACGAGGAAAGACAACCCGCCGATGCCTGACCAGACCTTCGCCGCCGTCGCCGTTCCGGGCGCCGGTGACACTTCGCTGAGCGCCGAGGACGCCAAACTGGTGACCCTCGCGCGCAGCTCCCGTGCCCGGGTGGGCGCGGCCGAGGGCGCGGCGGTGCGTGATCAGGACGGCCGCACCTACGCCGCGGCGACCGTCGCGCTGCCCCACCTGTCGGTGACGGCGTTGCAGCTGGCGGTCGCGCAGGCGGCCGCGTCCGGGGCGACCCGGCTGGAGGCGGCCGCCGTGGTGACCGAGTCCACCGAGCTGGAGGGCGCGGGCCACGCCGCGGTGCGTGACCTGGCGGCCGGAGCGCCGATCCACGTGGCGGGCCCGAGCGGCACGCTCACCGGTACGGTCCAGTGATGGCGGACCAGCCGGAGAAGCGCGGTCAGGCTCCGAAGAAGACGCCCGCCGCGCTGCGTGGTCAGGCCCCGAAGCAGGCGCCCGCCGCGCTGCGTGGTCAGGCCCCGAAGCAGGCGCCCGCCTCGCTGCGTGGTCAGGCTCCGAAGCAGGCGCCGGACGAGCGCCGTCTCACCGCGGGGGAGCGCAACGAGCTGCGGCGTCAGGAGCGGCGGGCGGCGCGCCGGGCCGCGGATCAGGGCGCGGAGCAGGGCGGGCGGTCGCGCGGCGGCTCCGGCGCGGGCCGGGCTTCCGCAGCACCGGGTACGCCGACCGCGCCCCGCCGTGGCGGGAGTGAGGGAAAACCTGCCGGTAAGGCCGGGCTTCCCACGAGCTCCCGGGGACGGGGTGGGGCTTCTGTCGACGGCTCACCGCGTACCGGGAAAGGGTTTTCGCCGAAGAAACACCGGCACAAGGCCGCGAGTGCCGCGAAGCGTGACGATGGGGTGTACCGTGCCGGTTTCGCCTGTTTCGTCGGACGGCCGAACGCCGGGAAGTCGACGCTGACGAACGCGATCGTGGGTCAGAAGATCGCGATCACCTCGAACAAGCCGCAGACCACCCGGCACGTCATCCGCGGCATCCTGCACCGGCCGGACGCCCAGCTCATCCTGGTCGACACCCCGGGCCTGCACCGCCCCCGGACCCTGCTCGGCGAGCGGCTGAACGACCTGGTCCGCGAGGTGTGGAGCGAGGTCGACGTGATCGGGGTGTGCTTCCCGGCGGACGAGCCGGTGGGGCGCGGCGACCGGTTCATCTCGTCGGAGATCAGCGAGCTGAAGGCCAAGGTCATCGCGGTGGTCACCAAGGTCGACCTGGTCGACCCGGCCACCCTGGCGCAGCGCCTGCTCGCGGTCTCCGAGCTGTACGACTTCGCGGAGATCGTCCCGGTGAGCGCGGTCTCCGGCCATCAGGTGGAGACCCTGACCGACGTGCTGGTCAAGCACCTGCCGGAGTCGCCGCAGCTCTACCCGGACGACGTGCTGACCGACGAGCCGGAGCAGGTGCTGATCGCGGAGCTGATCCGGGAGGCGGCGCTCGAGGGCGTGCGCGACGAACTGCCCCACTCGATCGCGGTCATGGTCGAGGAGATGCTGGTCGAGGGCAACCTCACCCGGATCTACGCGGATCTCTACGTGGAGCGCGACAGTCAGAAGTCGATCGTCATCGGGACCCGGGGCGCGCGGCTCAAGGAGGTGGGTTCGCGGGCGCGTACCGAGATCGAGAACCTGATCGGCCGGCGGGTCTACCTGGATCTTCACGTTCGGGTCGCCAAGGAATGGCAGCGCGATCCGAAACAACTGCGTAAGCTCGGTTTTTAATCGAAACTTGGACATTTGCCAACTATGGTGAACTTCACCATAGTTTGCACAGGTCGGCCATTCGGGGGTAACACCTTGGGCCATGCGAAACCGGTACCTGGACCTGCTGCGCGCTGTGGCGACCGTCCGGGTGGTCGTCTATCACCTGACCGGCTGGACCGCGCTCACCGTGGTCCTGCCCGCCATGTCGGTGATGTTCGCCCTGGCCGGCTCGCTGATGGCGGCCTCGCTGGACCGGTTCGGGGTGTGGGCGGTGGAACGGCGGATCCGCCGGCTGCTGCCCTCGCTGTGGGTGATCGCCATGATCGCGATCACGACCATGCTGGCCACCGGCACGTCGAGCGTGAACCCGATGCTCCTGCTCTGGGGGTTCCCCCTGGACACCCCGGAGGCGACCGGCTGGTGGATGCAGGGGCTGAGCCACACCTGGTATCTGCGGGACTTCCTCTGGATGGTGCTGCTGTCGCCGCTCGCGCTGCCGCTCTACCGCAGATTCCCGGTGGCGACCGTGCTGACACCGTTCCTGGCGCTGCTGGCGATCACCCTGGCCGAGGTGACCGTCCCGCCGGTGGTGCACGGCCTGACCCTGTACGGCGGGGCCTGGCTGCTCGGATTCGCCCACCACGACGGGCACCTGGCGCGACTCGGCCGGAAACGGCTGCTCGCCATCGCCGCCGGGCTCGCCGTGCCCGCCGCCGTCTGGGTGCTGACCCATCCCGGGCCGCGTGGCTACGACCTCAACGACATCCCGCTCGGCAACGCGCTCTGGTCGGCCGCGTTCATCCTGGTCGCACTCGGATGCGTCCAGCCGATGGTGCGCGGCCACCGGGTGCTGACCCTGCTGAACGCACGGGCGCTGACGATCTACCTCTGGCACGTGCCGGTGATCGTCGCGGTGACCCAGTGGGGCGAGCGGCACGGTCTTCCGGTCGAGGGCTGGGTCGGCATCGGCTGGCGTACGGCCGTGGTCTTCCTGCTGCTCGGCGTGGTGACCGCCGCGGTCGGCTGGGTGGAGGACCTGGCCGCCGGGCGCCGGGCCACCCTGCTGCCCGGGCGGCCGGTCCCCGTACCGGTCTCGCCGGCGCCGGCCGCCTCCTCGCCCGACCCGGTCTCTAGCCTGCGATGACGCTCACGTCGCCGTTGCGGGTGTGCACGTCCAGCACGGCGGTGGCCTTCGGGTCGTTGGTGATGCCGGCCACCTCCTGGTCGCCGGAGCTCGATCCGGTGCGCATCCGGTAGGCGCCGGCCGGCACCATCACCTGGACGTCGCCGTTGGTGGCGGCCGCGGTCACCGAGGACGCCTCGGACAACTGGACGTCGATGTCGCCGGAGGTGCTGCGGACCGTGACCGGGCCGGCGGCGTTCAGCACGCTGAGATCGCCGGACTGGGCCTCCAGGGTCACCTCGGAGCGGCCCACCACGTTCAGGTCGCCCGAGGTCGCCCGCACCTTCACCGGGCCGGTGCCGTGGTCCACCATCACGTCGCCCGAGGTGAGGCGGATGTCGACCGGGCCCACCCCGATCAGGCCCACGTCGCCGGAGGTCAGCTCGCCCCGCACGGTGACCGCCGCGGGCGCGGTGATCTCGTAGTCGACGGAGCAGTCCGGCCCGCAGTCGGAGGTCAGGGTCAGCACCCCGTCCTTGCGCTGGTAGGTGGTGCCCGGGTCGCTGTCGCCGCTGATGATCCGCCGGATCGTCGTCTCGGTCGCGGTCTCGCTGCCGGTGATCCGGACGTCGCTGTGCCGGCCGGACAGCACGATCTCGGTGACCTTGACGGTCTCGGTGTCCTCGAAGGTCAGCCGCGCGCCCACCGCGCCGTCGCAGCCGGCCAGGGTGCCGCCCACCGTGACGGCGGCGAGGATCAGGGCAACTCTTCGGCTCATGGGTCGAACCTATTTCCGTCGTCCGGGAAAACCATCGGGTTCCGTCCCGGAGTCAACCCTGAGATCCGGGTCAGGGTCTGTCGTAGGTACCGGGCAGAATGGCGGGGTGCCCGCCGGATACCGCCGCCAGCTCTACCGCGACGACGCGGTGGTGCTCCGTGTGCAGAAACTGGGCGAGAGCGACCGGATCGTCACCCTGCTGACCCGGCGCCACGGCCGGCTGCGCGCCGTCGCCCGCGGCGTCCGCCGGATCAACTCCCGGTTCGGCGCCCGGCTCGAACCGTTCGGCCACATCGACCTGCAGCTCGCCGGCTCCCCCGAGGGGCTGGGCAGCTCGCTGCACTCGGTCAGCCAGGTCGAGGCGGTCACCCTGTTCGGCAAGAACTTCCTCACCGACTACCCGCGCTACACGGCGGCCAGCGCCATCTGCGAGACCGCGGAGCGGCTCACTCCGGTCGAGCGGGAGCCCGCGCTCCGGCTCTTCCAGCTCACCCTGGGCGCGCTGAAGGCCCTGGCGGCCGGCGAGCACCTGGGCGGCCTGGTGCTGGACGCCTACCTGCTGCGCGCCATGGCCTTCGCCGGCTGGGCCCCCGCGCTCACCGAGTGCGCGGTCTGCGGCACCCCCGGGCAGCACGCCGCCTTCGCCGTCCCGGCCGGCGGCGCGGTCTGCCCCGACTGCCGCCCACCCGGCGCCGCCCACCCCAGCCCGGCCACCCTCGGCCTGATGTCCGCACTCACCTCCGGCGACTGGACCGTCGCGGACGCCGCCGAGGCCGCGGTGCGCCGCGAGTGCAGCGGTCTGGTCGCCGCCCACCTGCAATGGCACATGGAGCGGGCGCTGCGCTCGCTCCCGCTTGTCGATCGACGGGAGTTGAACCCTTGAGCCCGCGTCCGCCCACCCCACACATCTCCGGAGCCCAGCCACCCCGGCTGCCGTCGGCCGCGCTGCCGAAGCACGTGGCCATCGTCATGGACGGCAACGGCCGCTGGGCCAAGGATCGCGGGCTCGCCCGGACCAAGGGCCACGAGCAGGGCGAGCACTCGCTCTTCGACACCATCGAGGGCGCCATCGAGATCGGCATCCCCTACCTCTCGGCGTACGCGTTCTCCACCGAGAACTGGAAGCGCTCGCCCGAGGAGGTCCGCTTCCTGATGGGCTTCAACCGGGACGTCATCCGCCGCCGCCGTGACCAGCTGGTCGACCTGGGCGTGCGGGTGGTCTGGTCCGGGCGCGCCGGCCGGCTGTGGAAGAGCGTCATCAGTGAGCTGCAGACCGCCGAGGAGATGAGCCGCGGCAACAGCACGCTCACCCTCCAGTTCTGCGTCAACTACGGCGGCCAGGCCGAGATCGCGGACGCCGCGGCCGCCATCGCCCGGGACGTGGCGGCCGGCAAGCTCAAGGCCGACAAGGTCAACGAGAAGACCATCGCGCGCTACCTCTACCACCCGGAGATCCCGGAGGTGGACATGTTCCTGCGCCCGTCCGGGGAGCAGCGCACGTCCAACTTCCTGCTCTGGCAGTCGGCGTACGCGGAGATGGTCTACCTCGACACCCTCTGGCCCGACTTCGACCGCCGCCACCTGTGGTATGCGTGCGAGCTCTACGCCCAGCGCGACCGCCGCTTCGGCGGGGCCCTGCCCAACCCGGTCAGCCCGACGTAGCCAGCGCCTCCACGGCGGCGTCGGTGTCCGCCAGATCCGGCAGCACCACGTGCGCGCCCGCCGCGGCCAGCTCGTCCGCGGCGGTGCGGCCGGTCGCCACGGCGATCGCGACCGCCCCGTTGGCCAGGGCCGCCGTCACGTCGTGAACCGTGTCGCCGATCACCACCGGGTGGAAGGCCTCGCCGTACTTCGCCTGTGCCCGCTCCAGGCAGCGGCGCACCAGGACCGCCCGGACCGCGTGGTCGGTGCCGTAGCCGCCCACCTCGGCGTCGAACTCGCCGCCCAGCCCGAAGGCGGCCAGTTTCACCGCGGCCACCTGCGGGACGTTGCCGGTCACCAGGGTCTGCACCACCGCCGGGTCGCCGGCCAGCCGGGCCAGCACCTCCCGCACGCCCGGCATCAGCGCGCCCTGCTCGGCGAACTCGTGCCGGATCTCGTGGACCACCTCGACGTAGCGGGCGAAGAACCGCTCCGGCGTGCAGTCGGTGACCCCGTGCGACGCGAACACCTCCGTGCAGATGTCCGTGTCGGTCCGCCCGCCGAAGGCCGGCGTGTCCCGCCACTCCACCCCGGTCACCTCGGTGAACGCCGCCTTCCAGGCCCGCGTCGTCACCCCGCCGCCGCGCAGCAGGGTGTAGTCGATGTCCCACATCACCAGGCGCCTCATTCGGCCAGCACCCGCTCGATGTGCTCCACCTTGGCGGTCAGCGCGCCGGTCACGCCGGGGCGGACGTCCGCCTTCAGCGACAGGCTGACCCGGGGCGACACCTTCGCGACGGCGTCGACGGCCTGCTTCACGACGGCCATCACCTCGTCCCACTCGCCCTCGATGGTGGTGAACATGGCGTCGGTCCGGTTCGGCAGACCGGAGGCGCGGACCACCCGGACCGCTTCGGCGACGGCATCGCCGACGGAGTCCCCGGTCCCGATGGGCGTGACGGAGAAGGCAACCAGCATTCCCTCATCCTTCCAGGTGGCTCGCGCTTGAGTCGATCAATGCGTACGACTACCCTAGGCGTTGAGCACGTTGTCCCTAGCAAACAGCACTACTCTGGAGGGAAGTGGTTTCGTGGGGGTCGCCGTGGTGGATGAGCCGATGAACATCGATGCGCGGGCTTTGATGGAGGCCGCGAAGATTCTGGGTACGACGACGGCGGGTGACACGGTCAACGCGGCACTTCGCGAGATCGTCGCCGTCCGCCAGAGAGTCGAGGCCCTCGAGGAACTCGGCCGGATGGGGCGGGCCGGCGATTTCGACGAGCTGCTGGACAAGCGGAACTACCGCCGATGACAGTGAAGTACCTCGTGGATACCAGTGCGTATGTTCGCCTCGCCCGCGAGTCCGCCCTGCGGGACGCGTGGCGCCCCTGGTTCGCTGCGGGGACCTTGGCGGTGTGCCCGCTGACAGAATTGGAGATCTTTTTCGCCGCCCGGTCGGTCGGTCGACCATCGGAAGGAGATCGAGTCGACCATTCGAAATCGATACAACTGGGTGTTCATGCCTGATGCGATCTTCGACCGAGCGGCTGAGGTTCAGGAGCTTCTCACCAGGTGCGGCGCTCAACGGTCCGCCGGCCCCGTCGATCTGTTGCTGGCGGCCACGGCGGAGGCGCACGGGATGACGATCCTGCACTACGACCGTGACTTCGTGAAGGTTGCTGAGGTGACCGGGCAGCCGGTGCGGTGGATCGCGGAGCCCGGGTCGGTCAACTGAGGGCAGTGGCTCTGTCTGAAAACTATCAGGGATGGCGATTCGCCGGTATCGGGAGCGTGGCCGAGTGCAGGGGCCCGGGGCGGGGCGTAGCTTCGCCGGGTGACAGTGGAGCGAATCGATGCGTCAGTGGCCGGACGGTGGAAGCTCGGGGACACGTTCGTCAACCGGATGGGGTTCGGGTCGATGCGGCTCACCGTGCGGGCCGATCGGGAACGGGCGGTTCGGGTGCTGCGCCGGGCCGTTGAGCTCGGGGTGGATCACATCGACACGGCGGCCTTCTACTTCTCGCCGGGCGGGATTCTGGACGGTGAGCCGGGCCCGGTTCGGTATGCGACCGCGTTGATCCGGGAGGCGCTCACGCCGTACCCCGAAGGTTTGATGATCGTCACGAAGGTGGGGCCGGATCCGCTGGCGGAGGGCGGCTGGGGTGAGGCGATCACCGCGGAGCAGCTGCGCCGGCAGGTGGAGGAGAATCTGCGGCGGCTCGGTGTGGAAGCCCTCGACCTGGTCAATCTGCGGATCGTGCGGGACCGGGAGAGGTTCGCGGAGCGGTTCGGGGCGCTGGCCGAGATGCGTGCGGAAGGGCTGATCCGCCATCTCGGGATCTCCAACGTCGGCGTCGAGCAGCTCGGCGAGGCCCAGCGGATCGCGCCGGTGACGTGTGTGCAGAACGCCTTCGCCACGGATCTCCGGCGGCACGAGGATCTGCTGCGTGAGTGCGGCGCCCGCGGGATCGCCTTCGTCCCGTTCTTCGCGATCGCCGGGCCGAAGCGTGAGGACGGGCCGAAGCGGGAGAGCGGCGTGACGGCGGGGGACGACGGGCCGGAGTGGCGGATCGCGCGGGAGCGGGGTGTCACCGGGCACCAGGTGCGGCTCGCCTGGACGCTGCATCAGGGCGAGCATGTGCTGGCGATCCCGGGCACCGGCGACGTCGCTCACCTGGAGGAGAACGTCGCCGCCGGTGCGATCAGGCTCACCGCCGAGGAGCTGGCGGAAATCGATCAGCGCTGACGGCCGAGGAGGGCCGCGATCTCGGTGGCCAGCTCGGTGGTGGCCTCGATCTCGGCCTTGCGGATCGAGACGCTCTCGATGTTGAAGCCGTAGGGGATGCCCAGGTGCTCGCAGAAGTCGATCAGATCCCGGGCGATCAGCATGCACTGCCGGTAGGACTCGGCGAGCGGGTCGGGCGAGTGGCGGATCGCGTTCTCCAGCCAGCGGGGCACGTCCACACCGAGCCAGCGGACGAACTCCAGGGTCTTCAGCGAGCCGCACAGCGACAGCGTGAAGATCACCGTCCGGGGGTCCACGCCGCGGTCCCGGCACTCCAGGTAGTAGTCGCTGAGCAGGTTCTTCGTGTCGTTCAGGTGGTAGATCACCTGGGTCACGAAGAACCCGGCGCCCCGCTCCTGCTTGGCCAGCATGCGCAGATGCTCGTCGCGGCGTTCACCGATCACGACGGCGCCGAGCGGCAGATCCGGGCGGACCTCGTTGCGCAGCTCCTGGGCCCGGCGCAGACCGGTGTGCACCGGCTTGCCGCCCGAGGAGGCGCCCACGAAGACGGTCAGCACCTGGTCGCCGGCGCCGGCCAGCCAGCCCCGCAGCTCGTCCTCGGGGTACTTGCCGACACAGCGGTAGATGATCACCGGCTCCCGCCAGCCGGCCGCCAGATGCCGGCTGTAGTAGCGCGCCGGATCGAGGGTCGGCAGGTACGGGAACGGCCGCTCGTCCGGGTTCCGGTCGGACTCGTCGTCGATGTCGTACAGGATCAGGCCGTCGACATCGAGAGTGCCGAGCCGCTTCAGGGTGACCTCGGCGATCTCGCTGATCCGGTCCTCGGTGGCGTGGCTCCGCGGCGGGGTGATGCTGAACAGCAGCACACCACTGCGGGCCTCGGCCAGGAGCTGTCGCAAGGGGGGACGAGACATGCGACCCACAGTAGGGGTAGCCCCGGCCCGGCCGGGCATCGCACACGTCCCGTCCCGCTCTGCGATCAGTGGCCGGCGCAGCAGCGAGCCGTCGTACCGGGTCTCGAACTGCTTGAGGACCTCGACCTCGTTCCGGCCGGGGTGCACGAAGACGGTGGCGTGCTCGGCGGCCGGGATGTTCCACGCCAGGCCCTGGAAGGTGAGCAGGCCGGGCAGCTCGGAACGGGTCTTCACGATGTCCGGGTCGACCGCCCGGCGAACGGTCAACCGATGATCGGGTTGAAGTGGCCGAGTGCCAGCGTGAGGGTGAGGATCGCGAGACCGGTCAGGAGGGCGGCGGCCAGCAGGACCGCGTCCGGCGCCGTGAAGTGCTGCACCCGCGCGTGGGTCCGCGGGACGCCGGCGTCGAACCCCCGGGCGTCCATCGCCACCGCCAGCCGCACCCCGCGCCGCAGCGCCCCGACCAGCAGCGCGAACGCCGTCGACGCGAAGAGCCGCAGCTTGGCCAGCGGGTTGCGCCCGGCGTCCACCCCGCGTGCCCGCCGGGCCAGGGTGAGCGCCCGCCACTCGCTTCCGAGCAGCGGCACCAGCCGGAACGCCGCCAGCGCCCCGATCGCGAACCGGGCCGGGGCCTTCGCGTTCTGCACCAGCGCGTCGGCCAGGTCGGTCGGGTCGGTGGTGGCGAACACCACGATGCCGGGCAGCGCGATCGCGAAGATCCGCAGGACCAGCGCGCCCGCGGTGGCCAGCACGCCGGTGGTGACGTCGATCGGGCCGAGCGACGCCACGGTGTCCCCGGTCCGCTCCCCGGCGAACAGGACCATGGTGACCAGGATGCCGCCCGCGGTGAGCAGCAGCGGCGCCAGCCGACGGGCCAGCAGCCGCATCCGGATGCCGAAGAACGGCAGCACGAGCAACTCCACGACCAGGGCCGCGGACGGGGCGAACGGGTCGACGGACAGGATCAGCGGCAGCATGAACAGCAGCGCGGCGCCCAGCTTGGCGACCGGGTTGCGGCGGGCCAGCGGCGCGCCGGGATCGGCGATCGGCTCCACGGACAGGGTCACGGACGGGACCTCCGCGGCAGCGGGTCCGGCGCCGGCTCTCCGAGCGGCACGGTTCGATCAGCGAGGGTACGGACGAAAGCGTCGTCATGTGTGACGGCGACCACCCCGTGACCGTCGTCGCGCAGCCCGGCCAGCAGGTCGACCAGTTCCCGCCAGGTGCGCCGGTCCTGGCCGAAGGTGGGTTCGTCGAGCACCAGCAGCCGGGGCGCGGTGGCCAGCGCCGTGGCCACGCTCAGCCGGCGCGCCTCGCCACCGGAGAGGGTGTACGGGTTCGCCTCGGCGAGCCGGGTCAGCCGCAGGCGGTCCAGCAGGTCGTCGACGATGCGGCGGATCTGCTCGGGGGTGCGGCCCAGCCGGCGCGGCCCGAGCGCCAGTTCGTCGGCGACCCGCCCGGTGACGAACTGGTGTTCCGGGTTCTGGAAGACCGACCCGATCCGCCCGGTGAGGGTGGCGGCCCGCCAGCGGTGCGGCGGGCGGCGGTCCCCGAACGCCTCGACCCGGCCGGACGTCGGTGCCAGCAGACCGCCGAGCAGCAGCGCCAGCGTGGACTTGCCGGCGCCGTTGGGCCCGGTCACCGCCACCACCTCGCCGGCTCCGGCGGACAGTGAGACGGGTGGGAGGCGTTTCGTGACCGCGGCGCGCGTCACGCGTACCAGATCGTCTGCCGGTTTTGTGGTGGCCTTGACCGGCGGCGTGCTGAACCCCGGCACCCAGACGCCCTCGCCGGCGAGTTTGTCGCCGTAGGCGGCGAAGATCAGCTCGGGCGTGCCGTCGGCGCGCACGCCACCGCCCGGCTCCAGGACCACGACCCGGTCGACCAGCGCGAGCGCCTCGGCCACCCGGTGTTCCACGATGATCAGCGTGGTCGAGGGATCGGCGGTCCGGGCCACCGCGTCCCGGATCAGGGCGGCGCCCGCCGGGTCGAGGTTGGCGGTCGGCTCGTCCAGCAGCAGCAGTCCGGGCCGCAGGGCCAGGACCCCGGCCAGGGCGAGACGTTGCGCCTCGCCGCCGGAGAGCGCGCCGGTGGGCCGGTTGATCGGGTACGGGAAGCCGACCCGATCCAGGACGTCGGACACCCGTGGCCAGATCTCGGCGGCCGGCACTCCCCGGTTCTCCAGCCCGAACGCCACGTCGTCGCCGCTGCGGGCCATCACGAGCTGGGTCTGCGGGTCCTGGAAGACGATGCCGACCCGCTCGCGGGCCTTGCGCGGGTCCAGGCCGTCGATCTCGATGGCGCCCTCGGACTCGCCGGAGTCCTCCGGCAGCAGGCCGGCGAGCGCGGCGAGCAGGGTGCTCTTGCCGGCCCCCGAGGGACCGAGCAGCAGCACCCGCTCGCCGTGCCGGATCTCCAGGTCCAGGCCGCGGACCGCCCAGGCGCGGCGACCGGCGTGCCGCCACCCGAATCCGCGAAGCCGAACCTCACTCATGAATCAGATGGTTGCCCGCTCGCGGCCGGCTCCGAACCGGTCCAGCACACCGGTCGGGGCCAGCGCCCGGACCAGCGCCCAGGAGCCGAGGCCGGCGATCACGGTGCCGCTCAGGACGGTGATCAGCGCGTACGGGATCCGGTACGACCAGAGGGCGGTCTCCGAGTTCCACACGAAGAAGTCGAAGATCGCCGCACTCACGCCGGTCAGCGTGCCGGCCAGCAGCGCGGTGCCGATCCGGAACGACTGGTAGCGGAACGTCGCGAAGGCCAGCTCGGCGCCGAGGCCCTGCGCCAGGCCCTGCCAGACCACGGTCATGCCCCAGGTGCTGCCGAGCAGCCCGGACACGAGCGCCGCCACCAGTTCGGTGTAGAGCGACGCGCCCGGCTTGCGGATGATCAGGCCGCCCAGCACGGCCGGGATCAGCCAGACGCCGTACAGCACGGTCTGCGACGGGGGGAAGAAGGCGAAGGCGCCCTCGGTGATCACCCAGAGGTTGCCCCACGCCCAGAAGATGACGCCGAACGCCACGGCGATCACCGAGGCGATCACGATGTCTATCGTGCGCCACCGGTTCGGGTTGATGTCTTTCATGTACGCCTCCCAGCGGACACCGGGAGGAGACGCACGCCGCGAACCGGGCTGCGGTGCCCGGGCACGACGCGGCTGGAGAGGACCGAACTTCCTGCGCTGGCATTACCCAGATCAGGTACGAGGGTCTGCGGTCGCCCGCACTCTCAGCGCTGTGCGCTCCCCTGTCGGATCGAAGCCCGTCCGCTGTCGCGGCAAAGCCTCGGTGGATGTGCTTCGATGACCGTAACACCTGGTAGCAGCGCGGCACAGGGAGGTAGTGATCACGTGATCGAGGTCAAGGCCAGAGGCATGACGTTCGATGTGTACGAGGGGGGACCTTCGGACGGCGATCCGGTCCTGCTGCTCCACGGATTCCCGCAGGACTCCCGTGAGTTCGACCTGATCCTGCCCCGGCTGCACGCGGCCGGGCTGCGGACGTACGCCCTGGACCAGCGCGGATATTCGCCCGGCGCGCGGCCCACGGCGGTCTCGGCGTACCGGATGGCGGAGGTCACCGACGACGCCATCGCCGTGCTCGACACCCTCGGCATCGAGAGCGCCCACGTGGTCGGCCACGACTGGGGCGCCCAGGTCGGCTGGCAGTTGGCCGCCGGTCACCCGCACCGCGTCCGGACCCTGACCGCGATCTCCGTGCCACACCCGCGGGCGTTGCTGCTCGCCCTCCGGGTCCGGCCCTCCCAGCGGGCCCGGCTCGCCTACTTCGGGTTGTTCCGCTCCGCGATCGCCGAGAAGGCGCTGTCCGCCCGGCACTCGCTCGCCCTGCGGCTCATGCTGCGCCCCATCGGGATGCGCGCCGAACAGTACGTGGCGGCGATGCGCGAGCCGGGCCGGCTGACCGGCGGGCTCAACTGGTACCGGGCGTTCGCCGGCGAGGAGGTCGCCGGGCTGGGGGTGGTGACCGTGCCCACCACGTACGTGTGGAGCGACAAGGACGGGGTGGTCGGGCTCACCGCCGCGCTGCGGACCCGGGACTGGGTGCGGGGCGACTACCAGATGGTGGCCATGCGCGGGGTCAGCCACTGGGTGCCCGAACAGGCGCCACGTGAGCTCGCCGACGCCGTCCTGGCCCGGATCGGCGTTTGACGGATCCTCCGGCGGGGAACGCTCCAACGGCATGGCGGTCGATACACACCACACCCCCGGTGAGACGGAGAAACAGCGCTGGGATCGCAACTTCGGCGACCTGCTCCAGGAGCTCAGGGTCGCGCAGACCGGAGTGCAGATCCTCTTCGCGTTCCTGCTGACCCTGCCGTTCAGCAGCGGGTTCCCGAAGGCTACCGACTTTCAGAAGGAGACCTACATCGTCGCGCTGATGAGCGCGGCGTTCGCCACCGCGATGATCATCTCGCCGGTGGCGTTCCACCGCGCCCTGTTCCGGCAGGGCCGCAAGCCGGAGCTGGTCCGCTTCGCCCACCGGATGGCGTCCGGCGGCCTGGCGTTCATGCTGGTCTCGATGGTCAGCAGCGTCCTGCTGATCAGCGACTACCTGCTGGACTGGGTGTGGGCGATCCCGCTGACCGTCGCCACCGGTGGCTGGTTCCTGACGTTCTGGGCCATCCTGCCGTTCGCGCACCGCGAGTGGGGCGATGACGAGGACAACTCAGCGCCGGCGGACGCGTAGGCCCAGCGCCCGCAACTCCAGTTCGGCGAGCGCCTCGACGGCTGCCGCGTCACCGGCCCGCCAGCTCTGCGCGATGTCCGGGCCCAGCCTGGTCAGCTCGCTGAGCGGGCGGCCGGCCAGCGCGCGCAGCGCCAGCAGGTCACGGCCGGCCGCGTCGTCGCGGACCGCGGCCGCGATCCCGGCCCGGCGCATCCAGCGCAGCCGCAACGGCAGCCACAGGAACAGCACCAGAGCCAACGGTACGGCCACCGCCACCAGCGGCAGGATCAGCGCCAGCCGTCCGACGATCTCCTGCTGCTCGTGCCCGGCGTCGGCGATCGCCCGCGCGGCGTCCGCGGCGCCGGTGAACGGCCGGGTCAGATCGTCCCCGACGACCGGCACCCGGCCCACCTTGCCGCCCGCGTCGGCCAGGTTGTCGGCGATGCCGCTGCCCGCGCTTTCCAGCTTCTGCCCGGGCACGGCCAGCTTCTCGACCACGTCGTTGATCCACAGTGCCACCCGGATCCACAGATAGACCCAGAGCACCACGAGGGCATCGGTGATCAGTTGGCGAAGGGCGACGGGGAACCGGTCCGCATAGGGCTTCACACCGGAAGCGTCGCACTCAACTTTTCGCGGCGCACTCCGGGCACGTCCCGAAGATCTCCATCGTGTGCGAGACGTCGACGAAGCCGTGCTGGCCGGCCACCTTGTCGGCCCAGGACTCCACCGCCGGCCCGGCCACCTCGACCGTCCGCCCGCACGACCGGCACACCAGGTGGTGGTGGTGCCCCTGGCTGCACCGCCGGTAGAGGTGCTCCCCACCCGGCGGGCGCATGACGTCGATCTCGCCAGCGTCGGCCAGGCCCTGCAACGTCCGGTACACCGTGGTGAGCCCGACCCGCTCGCCCCGCTCGCGCAACATCGCGTGCAGGTCCTGTGCGCTGTGGAAGCCCTCGGTCTCGGCGAGGACGGCGCTGACCGCGCTGCGCTGCCGGGTGTTGCGGATAGTGCTCTCGGCGTTCACTGTCGGCTCTCCCTGCCGTGGCTCACGGCGTCGGTGACGATATGGGCGACGTGTTCGTCCACCAGGGAGTATGCGATCTCCCGGCCACGCCGCACACCCCGCACCACGCCGGCCCCCCGCAACACCCGCAGATGTTGGGAGACCAGCGGCTGCGGCGCCCCGAGCCTCTCCACCAGATCGTGCACGCAGCGCTCGCCCGCGCCCAGCTCGACCACGATGGCGACACGGATCGGCGCGGAGAGCGCGCGCAACAGCGCCCCCGCGGCTTCGTACGCCTCGTAACCGGTGGTCGTCATCGTTGCGACAACCGTACAGGGGGCGTGTCGTCAGACATGCAGCACGACATCGGGTGGCTCCGTGGCGGCCGGCGGGCGCTCGCGTCCACGCCGGAACCGGCGGGCCAGGGCGCCGCCCACGGCGGTGGCCACGAACGCGGTCAGGGCCAGCAGCACGATCGTCGCGCCGGGCGCGGTGTTCGCCTCGGCGGAGAGCAGGATGCCCACGCCGGCCGCCAGCACGCCGATCAGCATGGCCAGCGTCATGGTGCTGCGGAAACCGCGGGTGACCTGCTGGGCGGCGGCCACCGGGACCACCATGAGGGCGGACACCAGCAGCAGGCCGACGGTACGCATGGCGATGGTCACGGTCACCGCGGTGGTCACCGCGAGCAGCAGGTTGAGGGTGCGCACCGGCAGGCCGCTGACCCGCGCGTACTCCTCGTCGTTGCAGAGCGCGAAGAGGGCCGGGCGGAACACCAGCATGGCGGCCAGCACCGCGGCGCCGAGGCCGCCGATCAGCGCCAGATCCCCCGGTGACGTGGTGAGCAGCGACCCGAAGAGGTACTGCATGAGGCTGTTGCTGCCGGCGTTGTCGGAGAGGCCGACCAGCAGCACCCCGCCCGCGATGCCGCCGTAGAACAGCATGGCCAGCGCCAGGTCGCCGGAGGTGCGGCCGCGCTCGCGGATCAGCTCCACGCCGACCGCGCCGACGGCGGCCACGAGCACCGCGGAGTACACCGGGTCGTTGCCGGTGAGCAGCCCGAGACCGACACCGGTGAGCGCCACGTGGCCGATGCCGTCACCGATCAGCGACAGGCGGCGCTGCACCAGGTAGATGCCGAGTGCCGGGGCGGCCAGCCCGATGATCAGGGCGGCCACCAGGGCACGCTGCATGAAGGGGAGGGTGAGCAGGTCCATCAGTACGCCTTCGTCCCCTCGGTGGGCGCCCACTCGCAGATGGCCGGCTTGGCCTCGTCGGCGTGCGGGTGCACGTGTTCGTGACCGGGCTCGGCGTGATGCCCGGCCGGTTCGGGGGGCGCGCCCTCGTACGCGATCCGGCCGTCGTGCACCACCACGGTCCGACCGATCAGCGGCCGCAGCGGGCCCAGCTCGTGCAGGACCAGCAGGATCGTGCCGCCGGCGCCGGCGAACCGGGTCAGCGCGGCGGCGAACGCCTCCTGGCTGGCCGCGTCCACGCCGGCGTTCGGCTCGTCCAGCACCAGCAGGTCCGGTTGACCGGCCAGCGCCCGGGCGATCAGCGTCCGCTGCTGTTGACCGCCGGACAGGGTCGTCACCGGGTCACCGATCCGGTCCAGGAGGCCGACGGCGGTCAGCGCCTCCCGTACCGCCGCTTTGTCTTTCGGCCCGGGGAAGCGGAAGACGCCGCGCCGGGCCAGGCGGCCCGAGGCGACCACCTCGCCGACGGTGGCCGGGACGCCGCTGCCGGCGCCGAGCCGCTGCGGCACGTAGCCGATCCGCTCCCAGTGCCGGAACCGGCGCTGGGCGACCCCGAACAGGTCGATCTCGCCGCGGCCCAGCGGGACCAGGCCGAGGATCGTCCGGATCAGCGTGGACTTGCCGGACCCGTTGGCGCCGAGGACCGCGACGACATCGCCGGCCGCCACGCTCAGCGAGACGTCCCGCAGCACCTCGCGGCCGTCGTAGCCGACCGCGAGATTCCGTACCTCGACAACCGAGTTCGATGATTCGCTCGCAGGCTCGCTCATGAACACTCCAGGCCGAGTTTCAATGCGGTCAGGTTGGCACGCATCGCCGAGAAGTAGTCCGCGCTGGCGTCGGTCAGGCCCTCGATCGGGTCGAGGACGGCGGTCTGCGCGCCGGCCTCACGGGCGATCGTCTCGGCGACCTTGGGGCTGACCAGCGTCTCGAAGAAGATCGTGGTGGTGCCGTGCTCCTTGGCCGCGGCGACCACCTCGGCCAGCCGCTGCGGGGACGGCTCGGTCTCCGGGTCTATGCCGGTGATGCCGATCTGGGTCAGATCGTAACGGTCGGCCAGGTACGCGAAGGCGGTGTGGCTGGTCACCAGTTCACGCCGGGCGCAGTTGGCCAGGCCGGTCTGGAACTCGCCGTCCAGGGCGGTCAGCTCGGTACGCAGCGCGGCGGCCCGGGCGGTGAAGTCGGCGGCGTGCGCCGGGTCCGCCTTGCCGAGCCGCTCGGCCAGCTTGTCGGCGATGGTGGCGAGCCGCTCCGGGTCCAGCCAGACGTGCGGGTCGTTGCCGCCGTGCTCCTCCTCGGCGTGGACGTCCGCCTCCTCGGCGGTGAGCGGCTGCACCGTGCTCGCCGCGTCGAACCCGCGGTCCCCGCCGTTCTGCTTCACCGCGTCGTCCACGGCGGGCTGGAAGCCGCTCAGGTAGACGATCAGCCCGGCGTCGGCGACCTGGCCGACCTGGCCGGCGGTGAGCTCGACGTCGTGCGGCTCGGCGCCCGGCTTGGTGAGGGTGGACACGCTGACCGCGTCGCCGCCGACCCGCTCGCTGACGAACTGGAGCGGGTAGAAGGCGGTCACCACGGAGAGCTTGCCGTCGTCACCGTTGGCCGACCCTCCTCCGCACCCGGTCAGCGCGGTCAGCGCGGTCAGCAGGGTCACGGCGGGGATCAGGCGGCGCATCATGACGGCAACTGTGGTCGATAATGACAATGATTGTCAAAGCCGCATGGATTCACAGGGCTTTCGCCACCACGGCGGCCACCAGAACGCTCAGCAGGACGAGCCGTACCGCCCTGGTGATCCCCGACTGCACCGGCCAGGTGGTGAACGTCAGCGCGGCCAGGCCGGCCGCCAGCACGGCCAGCAGCAGGGCGCCCACCACCCCCGGCAGGAAGAGGCCGGCCAGCAGCAGGACGAGAGCGCCGATGAAGGCCGAGGTCGGGTTCACCCGGGCCAGCCGGTGAAGGAAGGACGGTGTCACAGTGGCTCCTGTCGCGCGTGCGTACCCTCGTCACATGCTGGTGCTCAACCGCTTCTCGGTCCCTCCGGAAACGCAGGACGGCTTCCGGGAACAGGCGCACGCCGCGCTCGCCGCCCTCGCACGCACGCCCGGTTACCGTTCCGGCCGCCTCACCCGGGCCCTGGAGGACCCGGCCGAATGGATCCTGGTCACCGAATGGGAATCGGTCGGAGCCTACCGGCGGGCGCTCGGCGCGTTCGACGTGAAGGTGTCCGCCACCCCGCTGCTCGCGCTCTCCCTCGACGAGCCGTCCGCCTTCGAGACCCTGGCCGAGGCCGCCCCCGGCGAGGACGTGGTGATCACGGCGAGCGACCGGGCGGCCGAACCCTGGCGCTGAACACTAGGCTGTGGACATGAGTCTCGTTCCACCTCCACCGCCGGGGCCGGGCGTGCACCCGCCGTTCCCGGCCCCTCCGGTCGAGGGCCGGGGCAAGCGGATCGGGACGAGCCTGGGGATCACCGCGGGCGTCGTGGTGCTGATCTGCGGCGCGGGAGCGGTGGCCGCCGGCGGGTTCCTGACCGCGTTCGGCAACGCGCTCGACGAGCAGGCCGAGGTGGTCGTCAGCCGGTACCTCGACGATCTCCAGGACCGCGACTTCGACGGGGCGTACCAACAGCTCTGCCAGCAGGCGAAGGACAGCGAGAGCCAGACCGACTACGTCGCCCGGATGTCGGCCAGCGAGCCGTTCTCGTCGTACCGGCTGGGTGAGCTGGCCCTCGGCGTGCGCATCGTCGTGCCGGTCGACCTGGTCTACCCCGACGGCGACTCGGAGCGGCAGGAGGCCGTGCTCGGGCAGAACACGAAGACGGGCAAGTTCGAGGTGTGCGACCTCGGGGAGTAACCTCGCTTTTCGTCCAGTCCTTTACGAATTTCCCCGCCGACACCCAGCCGGCGTAGGAGGAAACCGCACATGCCTGCCGACCGTATCGACAGCGTCGTCAGCCTGGCCAAGCGCCGGGGCTTCGTCTTCCCCTCCAGTGAGATCTACGGAGGAACCCGCTCGGCCTGGGACTACGGTCCGCTCGGCGTGGAACTGAAGGAGAACGTCCGCCGGCAGTGGTGGCGGACCATGGTCCAGCAGCGCGACGACATCGTCGGCCTGGACTCCGCGGTCATCCTCGCCCGCGACGTGTGGGCGGCCTCCGGCCACCTCGACGCGTTCGTCGACCCGCTGACCGAGTGCCAGTCCTGCCACAAGCGCTTCCGGGCCGACCACCTGGAAGAGGCGTTCGAGGCCAAGAACGGCAAGCTGCCGGCCTCCCTGCAGGAGCTGAACTGCCCGAACTGCGGCAACAAGGGCACCTTCACCGAGCCGAAGATGTTCAACGGCCTGATGAAGACCTACCTCGGCCCCACCGAGAGCACCGAGGGCCTGCACTACCTGCGCCCGGAGACCGCCCAGGGCATCTTCGTCAACTACAACAACGTGGCCACGGCCGCCCGCAAGAAGCCGCCGTTCGGCATCGCGCAGATCGGCAAGAGCTTCCGCAACGAGATCACCCCGGGCAACTTCATCTTCCGTACGCGTGAGTTCGAGCAGATGGAGATGGAGTTCTTCGTCGCGCCCGGAAGCGACGAGGAGTGGCACGAGTACTGGCTCCAGCAGCGCTGGAACTGGTACCGCGACCTGGGCCTGTCCGAGAGCAACCTGCGCTTCTACGAGCACCCCAAGGAGAAGCTCTCGCACTACTCGAAGCGGACCGTCGACATCGAGTACCGCTTCCAGTTCGGCGGCACCGAGTTCGCCGAGCTCGAGGGCATCGCCAACCGCACCGACTTCGACCTGTCGACGCACTCCAAGCACTCCGGTGTCGACCTGTCCTTCTTCGACCAGGAGAAGGGCGAGCGCTGGGTGCCCTACGTCATCGAGCCGGCGGCCGGCCTGACCCGCGCGGTGCTGGCGTTCCTGCTCGAGGCGTACGACGAGGACGAGGCCCCGAACACCAAGGGCGGCGTCGACAAGCGCACGGTCATGCGGTTCGACCCGCGGCTCGCGCCGGTCAAGGTCGCCGTCCTGCCGCTGTCGCGCAACCCGGAGCTCTCGCCGAAGGCCAAGGGACTCGCCGCGGACCTGCGCAAGCGCTGGATCGTCGAGTTCGACGACTCGCAGGCGATCGGCCGCCGCTACCGTCGCCAGGACGAGATCGGCACCCCGTTCTGTGTCACGGTCGACTTCGACACCCTCACCGACAACGCGGTGACGGTCCGCGACCGCGACACCATGAAGCAGGAGCGGGTCTCCCTCGACCACATCGAGGACTACCTGATCAAGCGCCTGCCGGGTTGTTGATCCACCGGATCTAGAACGTGAAGCCGCCCGGTCGGCTGTTGCGGTCCGCGATCAACCCGGCCAGGGTCGCCACGGCGATCTCGGCCGGGGTCCGCGAACCGATGTTCAGCCCGACCGGGCGGTGCACCCGCCCGATCTCCTCCTCCGGCACGCCCAGCTCGCGCAGCGCCGCCACATGCGGGCCCTCGTGCCGCGGGTTGCCCAGAATGCCGATCCAGCGCGCCTTCCCGTCCAGCGCCTCCCGGAGCAGGGCGCCGATCTCCGGCCGGTGATGGTCGGTCAGCAGGATGTCGGTGTGCTCGTCCGGCGCCGCCGCCGACAGGTCGCTCACGAGGGCGTCACCGTGCGGCCGGGGCGTGCCGCCCAGCCGGGTCGGGTCCGGCTCCACCAGCACGGTCTGGAAGCCCAGCTCCACCCCGAAGCGGAACAGCATCTCCGACACCGGGGACTCGAACACGGCGATCAGCCGCCGCGGGCTCTGTGCACCGTTCTCCATGCCCCCGACTCTGCCAGAGGCCCCGCCCGTTGTCACCCATCCAGGTGACTTGCGACAGGTTGCTCAGTGACAATAGCGTGAAGGATGAAAGCACGGCGCCGGTCCGTTCACCGGCCTACCCTTCACCCCTGGAGACTGTGTTGTCTACCGTGCGAGAGCGTTTGACCGACTTGGAGGAGCGTATGGACGAGCAGGAGCGACTCCGTGCCGGCCAAGACCAAGACCTGAGTGACGTCGGCGAGAAGTTGCGTGTGCAGGGCGATCTCATGCAGGCCCTCGCGACTACTCAGTCCGAGCACACCGCGACGCTGGCAAAGCACACCGCGATCCTCGACAAGCACACCGCGATCCTCGACAGGCACACCGCGATGCACAACGCGCATTCCACAGCGCTTGCCAGGCTCACGCTCGACATGCATAGCGTCAAAGACGGGATCCAGCAGATCGTCGGGATGCTGGACAGGTTGACCGAGCAGGGCCCTCGGGAGTAGGCGAGCGGCCGATTCGAGGTCGCCGGGCTGGGCGTGTCACCCTAGGACCCGTGATTGCACCGCTCATGCTCGGCGACCATGCCGTCAACCCGCCCGTCGTGCTCGCGCCGATGGCGGGCATCACCAACGTGGCGTTCCGGCGGCTCTGCCGCGAGCAGGGTGGCGGTGTCTACGTCTGCGAGATGATCACCACCCGGGCCCTGGTGGAGCGGATCCCCAAGACGCTCAAGATGATCACGTTCGCCGAGGACGAGGGTTTCCGCAGCCTCCAGCTCTACGGCGTGGACCCGGACGTGACGGCGGCCGCCGTGCGGATGGTCGGCGAGGACGGCCTCGCCGACCACATCGACCTCAACTTCGGCTGCCCGGTGCCCAAGGTCACCCGGCGCGGCGGCGGCTCGGCCCTGCCCTGGCGGCGGCGGCTCTTCGGGCGGATCGTCAGCCAGGCGGTCGCGGCGGCGAAGCCCTTCGGCATCCCGGTCACCATCAAGATGCGCAAGGGCATCGACGACGACCATCTGACGTACGTCGAAGCCGGTCTCGCCGCGCAGGAGGCCGGCGTGGCGGCGGTGGCCCTGCACGCCCGCACCGCCGAGCAGCGCTACTCGGGCCAGGCCGACTGGGACGCCATCGCCACCCTGAAGCAGGCGCTGGACGTGCCGGTGCTGGGCAACGGCGACATCTGGGAGGGCTCGGACGCGCTGCGCATGGTCGAGCACACCGGCTGCGACGGCGTGGTGGTGGGCCGGGGCTGCCTGGGCCGTCCGTGGCTGTTCGCCGATTTGGAGGCCGCCTTCACCCAGGGCGCGAACTACCAGCCGGTGCTGCCCACCCTCGGCGAGGTCGCGAAGATCGTTGCCCGGCACGCGCAGCTGCTGGTCGAGGCGCTGGAGGACGAGCGGCACGGCTGCGCCGACTTCCGCAAGCACGTGGCGTGGTATCTCAAGGGTTTCCCGGTCGGCGGCGAGCTGCGCCGCGGCCTGGCGATGATCTCGTCGTTGGCCGAGCTGGACGACCTGCTCGCCAAGCTGGACCCGTCGGTGCCGTTCCCGGCCGAGGCGCTGGGCCAGCCGCGTGGCCGGGTCAACGCGCCCGGCAAGGTCTCCCTGCCGCACGGCTGGCTGGACAGCCGCGACGACGAGAGCGTCCCCGAGGGCGCCGAGACCGACGAGTCCGGCGGCTGACCGTCAGCGCAGTTCGGCCTCGTCGGCGGCGGCTCGGCCGGACTCCCAGCCCTCCAGGCTCTCCACCCGGCTGCCGCGGGCCCGGACGGTGCGCGGGAACGCCCGGTCCATCGCCTCGTGCACCTGCACCTCGCGGCGGCGCAGGACCGGCAGCAGATCACCGTGACCGGTCATCTCACGCTCGGTGACCTGCCGCAGCCGTTCTCCGATGCGTACGCCGTACGCGACCAGGAACGACCGTTTGAACGCCTTCAGCCGGGCTTTGCGGACGTTCTTCTCGTCCCGCACCATCGCCCGGTTCGCCTGGACCAGCAGTGACGTGTAGAGCAGCTCGACCGCGTCGATGTCGGCGTCGAACCCGAAGATCGTGCTGAACCCCAGCTCCGGCGACCAGACCGTACGGCAGGTGTTGGCCCGCGCCACGGCGTCCAGCAGACCGGCCTTCTCACTCTCGTACGGATGGTCCACCCCGATCCGCCGCGCGAACGGGGTCATCGCGACCGCCGGCGCGGTGACCTCCTCGATCCGGTAGCGGGTGATCAGCTCCTGTGCCTTGGCGCTGTACGACTCCGCCTCGGCCGGGAAGTCGGTGGCCTCGGCCTTGGCCAGCAGCGCCCGGACCCGGTCGAGGATGCGCTGGTCACCGTGGTGTGGCACGGTCGTCAGGGGGGTGCCGGGCGGCGGGATCAGGATGTCGATGCGGGGCATCCGCCGCAGTTCGGCGAGCAGGGCGAGCGAGGCGTCGAGGACCGCGATCCGGTCCGGCCGGCGGCCTTCGGGGGTGCGCAGCGCGTCGGCCTGGGCCTGCCAGCGCTCGTCGACCGGGCTCTTTCCGCGGGCGTAGTCGCGGGCGGCGTCGGCGACCAGCCGGGCCTGGATCGGGTTGCCGCGGCGGGCGACCGCGCGGTGCAGTTCGGCCGGCTGCCAGCCGTTGCCGAGGAGGCGGCCGAACTCGCCGCTCAGTGCCGCTGCCAATGCCGCGTCCACCTCGATGGACGGGGCGCCGGTCAGTACGTCCAGCGCGTCCTCGTGATCGAGTGCCCCGGACCGTACCGCCTCGATGATGTCCCGGGCCGCCATGGGAGGGAATGGTAGTTGCCGGGGTCCTGGTTCCCGGCCAGGACCCCGGGCGCCGTGACCGCCGAGCGGCCGGACAGTCACGGAGTCAGCAGTAGAACATCCCGGATTCGCCCGTTCTGTCCGGCCAGACGATAACCGCCTGTGACCAATGCCTCGATGCGCCACCGCGTGCCGCCGAGCGCTTTTCGGGTGATCGGGTCGGTGACCCGGTACCAGCCGTCGGCGGTGTGGGTGAACCGCCAGCTCGTCCCGATCAGCCGGGTGTCGTCCAGGTCGGTGAGCAGCACGTCGCCGACCGGCTGGACCCGGAAGTCCGGGCAGGTTCCGTTCGCGAAGGTCTGTACCGCGGATCCCGCCCCGCCGCATCCGGCGGGTTGCAGGGCCCGGCCGGCCAGCGGGTTGACGATCCGGGACCAGCCCCCGGTGGTGGGCTCCAGCCGGAATCGCTGGCAGTCGTTGGCCAGCCAGCCCCACTGGGCCACCCGGGCGCCGTCGGCGTCGACGCAGGCGGCCACCTCGGCCACCTTGTTGCTCCTGCGGTTGGTCAGGCTCACGAAGCCGTCGCCGCGGTCGGCGAGCTGCCACTGCTGGCAGGCGTCGGTGCCGTCGGCGGTGGCCAGGGTGATGTCGGCGCCCTCGTAGCCGCAGGTCGCGTTTGCCAGGGCGGCGCCGCTGCCGGCGTGGATCAGCTGCACGTACGCCGGGCCGTGACCGTGGCCGCGGTTGCCGCTGAGCGGGTCGGACAGCCGGGGCCAGCCGTTCACCCAGTCGATCCGGCGGATCGAGCCCTTCGGGTCGCCGCCGTCCGCGCCGTCGTAGTAGTGGTGGGCGAACAGGTCGCCGTAGACGTCGCCGTGGCCCGGGCCGATGAAGTCGTTGTAGCCGGCCAGGATCTGCGAGCCGCCGCCCTCGGTGAGGGGCACGCCGTCGTGGTCGAGGTACGGGCCGGTGATCGCCCGGGACCGGCCGACCATCACCCGGTAGTCGCTGTTCACGCCCCGGCAGCAGAAGTCGAAGCTGACGAACAGGTAGTACCAGCCGCCGTGGTAGGTCACCGACGGGCCCTCGATCGCCATGCCGTTGCGGGAGGCGATCCGGTACTCGGTGGTGTCCGTGGTGGACGGCAGGCCGGTCCGGACGTCCAGGCGCCGCATCCGCAGCCCGTCCCAGAACGAGCCGTACGACAGGTAGGCGTCGCCGGCCCGGTCGAAGCTGACGTCCGGGTCGATGGCGTTGACGTCGTCCACCCCGCTGGTCGTGCGCATGACCATGCCCCGGTCCACCCACCGCGGGTCGGCCAGGGACTTCGTGGTGGCCAGGCCGATCACCGAGTTGTTGGTGCCGAACGACGAGGCCGCGTAGTACAGGTGGTACTCGCCGTCGAAGTAGGTGATGTCCGGCGCCCAGAAGTCGGTCGGGGTGACCCCGAGCTCCTCGACCACCCAGGCCGGCGGGGTGTCGAACACGGTGCCGGTATAGGTCCAGTTGATCAGGTCGGTGGAGCGGCGGATCGGCAGGTAGGTCCGGGTTCCGCTGTCCCCGGTGATGATCTCGTAGTAGTAGCGGCCCTGTTTGATCAGGGTGGGGTCGTGGGCGACAGGGTCGGGGTTCGTCCGTGCCGCGGCCTGGGCGGGCACCACCGGTGACGTGATCAGAAGTGTGGCGGCGAGCAGAGCACCGAGTATTTTCACGGGTCCTCACAGACGGAGGCGCAGGATGCTGGCACATCCTTTGCAGCGCTGCAAAACAGGATGCACGCGCGTCGATCCGACGGCAAGGGGTTACGTCCCGGAAACCTTGTCCACGGTGCGCCGGGGAGGGCGGGGAGGGCGGTGCCGGCCCTCCCCGCCAGGGGTGGCGATCACGCCTCGTGCCTCAGACGTCGAGGTCGTTCTCGATGCGGCGCAGCTGATGCCGGGACATCGCGAGGTTCGCCCGGTCGCGCCGCAGCGCCACGTAGAGGAAGAGGCCCTTCCCGGACCGGCTCGTCAGCGGCCGGATCATGTGGTACTGGGTGTCCAGCGTGATCAGGATGTCCTCGATCTTCTCGGAGAGGTTCAGCATCTCCATGGCGCGCAGCTTCGCGCGTACCACGTCGGTGTTGCCCGCGGCGGCGACCGTCAGGTCGAGGTCCTTCCCGCCGCCCAGAGTGCCCAGGGCCATGCCGCTGGTGTGGTCCACGAGCGCGACGCCGATGCAGCCGTCGATCTCCATGATTTCCTTGAGTGCGGTGTCCATGTCGGGCATGGGATTCGTTCCTCCGTTGCGGTGGGATGGGTTGTGTGACGGTCAGCCGGTCGCCTGGCGGCGCCGGGCGACGTTCGGCAGGGTGGCCATCGGGGTCCGCCGGGCCAGCGGGGTGGATGGACCGGCCTGCGTGGGGATCTCCGGCCGCAGCTGCGGCGCGGTGTCCAGGGCGAGGATGCGGATCAGCCGGCGTACGCACCGCCGCGCCTCGAGATGGACCATGGCGAGGTTCGCGTCACCCGAGGTGACCACGGTGAGCAGGGCGTTGGGCCCCGCGGTGTACGAGGTGATGTAACCGCCGTCGCACTCCACCACGGATTCCCGCAGCTCACCGTGATTGACCGCGTGCGCGAAGCGCCGGGCCAGAGCGAGGTGGGCCGCGGCCAGGGCCGCGAGGGTGTCCGGTTCGATGCCGTGCGAGTCGTGCGCGACGACCAGCCCGTCCGCGGTGGCGAGCACGCTGCCGGACAACTCCGGCACCCTGGTGCGCAGGCGGCCGAGTTCCTCGAGTACCGCCGGATCCACCGTCATCCTCTCCTCGCTCCTTCGGCTGGTCGGGGGTGCGCGGGTCACCGCAGTGCCCTCAGTGCGGTGCGTATGCGCTTGAGCAGGACCTCGTCGGTGCCCTGGTGCACCGGCGGGCTATCGGTGGCCAGTTCCTTCGGCAGCTTCGCGCCGGGTTTCCGGCGGGCCAGGCGAGGTGGCCGGTTCGCCGCGGTGGGGCTTTCCACGGCCGCGGCGGGGTCGCTGTTCGGGGGCGGGTGCCGGGCCGTGGGTTCCGGGCTGGTGACCCCCGAGATCACCGGTACGGACGGAGCGGTCCGCTCCACCGGCGCCGAGGCGCCCCGGGGGTGCGGCAGCCGGACGAACTCGGGACTGTCGCCCGCCCGTGTCTCGGGCAGTTCGATCAGTCCGGCCGCGGCCATCCGGCGCAGTTCCTGGATGGTCGCGTATCCGGCCCGGCCGAGCAGCTGGGCCAGGTCGGCCGGGGTCCGCTGACCGTCGGCGTGGACCAGGAGCTCCCACTGCGCGGCGGTGACCGTCACCCGTTCCCGGGGCGGCCGGGTGACCGGGCTGACCGGTGCCACGTCGATCCGCCGGTTCGGGAAGATCTCGTCGAGAAGGCGGATCCGGCGGCGCACCTCCCGGCCGACCGCGGCCGCGTCGATGTGCACGACCGCGCCCAGCCAGTGGGTGGCGCCGGGCAGGAACTCGACCGGCGCCGACTCCGCGGAGAGTGCGAAGTACGCCGCGTCGTACGTCGCGCCGAGCACACACAACTCCAGCTCGCCCTGGGTGAGGTGGCCCTGCTCGACCAGCAGCCGGCCCACCCGGGCGGTCGAGGTGCCCAGGTCGAGCGCGTTCTGCCAGGTGCGCCCGGCGAGCCGCCCGGACGAGGTGAGCAGCTCGCCCACCCCGGGTGCGGCCGGCGACTCGGCGTAGATGACGCGGCCCTCGAAGACGTAGACCGCGCCGCCGGGGTGGCCACCCACCATCAGCGCGCCGGTCTGCCGTGCTTCGGCGACCCGCGTGAGCAGGTCGCCGGGCGCGGCGGTCTTCGTCGGGGCCACCGATCGCTCCTTCGTGGTCAGTGGATCGGGTCATCGGGCCGCCACCAGTTCGTCGGCCAGGCGTTGCATCATTCGGCGGGCCACGGCGAGGTTGCCGCGGATCCGGTCCAGCCACACGTAGAGCACCAGGCGGCTGTCGAATTCGGTCTGGACCACTCGCAGGAGGTGATAGCCCCCGGCCGTGGTGATGATCAGGTCTTCCAGCAGGTCGTGCGGTACGGCCGAGACGAACAGCGATCGGCTGTTCGCGGCCTGGACCACCTCTGCCGTTCCGGCGGCGGCGGCCTCGTGGTCCTCGTTCGGCGCGGCTCCGGTCGTGGCGACCGGGAAACCCGTGGTGTAGTCGACGATGCTGGCGCCGACGGCGCCGGGAATCGTCATGGCTTCCTGTAGACAGTGGTCGACGCCGGGCACTTCACTCCTCAGCGTTGCGGTCGGCGGTCAGACCTTCCCGTCCGCCACCGTGGGCCATCCTCCGGTGACCGTGCGAGTACAAGTCGCACGTTCTGTGCGTCATGGTCCGGTGGCGGTGACCCGTTTCCGGGGCCGCCGTGGACCGGGCACGGCACGCAGCCGGGCCGCGGTGAGATGGCCCGGCGAGCCGAGTTCCACGCCGGGCACCTCGCCCAGCCAGTGCCGCTCGCCGGGTACGAAGTGGGCCGGCGCGTCGGCCTGCTGCAACAGCACGTGGGCGGCGTCGGCGATGACCGTCGCCACCCGCAGGGACAGTTCGTTGCGGCCGAGCCAGCCGTCACGCAGCAGCACCCGGCCGACCCGGTGGCCGCCGCGGCCCTCCGCGTACACGGCCCGCCAGGTCTGTCGGGCGAGCCGGCCGGACGACACCAGCCGTTCGCCGAGACCCGGGCAGGCGGGCGACTCGGCGTACGAGATGCGGCCGGTGATCAGGTAGAGCACCCCACCCGGCACGCCGCCGATGTGCAGCGCGCCGGTCCGGCCGGACTCGCCCAGTTCGGTGAGCAGGCGCCGCATCGATGCGGTCGCCGGTGAACCAGGAATCACGGATTGTCATCCTGAGGCAATCATCGAGTGACGTCGTCGCACGCACGGTGCGCTGTTTCGTCCCGGTTCACCCGCCCGGGTCGCGTAACATGATCGCCATCTGTCGATCCCGGGAGGCAGGATGCCCAGTCGGTGGGAGCAGGTCGTGGTGGACTGCGCGGACCCGGCGCGGCTGGCCCGATGGTGGGCCGAGGCGCTCGATTACGTGATCGTGCACGAGACCCCGGACGAGGTGGAGATCCGTCGCACCCCCGATGAGCTGCCAGGACTGCTGTTCGGTGTGAGCCCCGACGTCAAGCGGCACAAGAACCGGCTGCACCTCGACCTGCGCCCGGACGATCAGGCGGCCGAGGTGGAACGGCTCGTCGGGATGGGCGCCCGCCCGGTCGACGTCGGTCAGGTGGAGGTGCCCTGGGTGGTGCTGGCCGACCCGGAGGGCAACGAGTTCTGCGTGCTGAGCGCCTGACCCGGCGGTCATCCGGCTTAGGGTGGGGATCATGACGGCCGCCGACGCTCAGCGGTGGGCAGCCGAGCCCGCCAAGGACAGCGGGTACGGTCGCACGCCGTACCAGCGCGACCGCGCCCGGGTGCTGCACTCGGCCGCGTTCCGCCGGCTCGCCGCGAAGACCCAGGTGCACACCGCCGGGTCGGACGACTTCCTGCGTACCCGGCTCACCCACTCGCTGGAGGTCGCGCAGATCTCCCGGGAGATGGGCGCCCGGCTGGGCTGCGACCCGGACGTGGTGGACGTCGCCGGCCTGGCCCACGACCTGGGGCACCCACCCTTCGGGCACAACGGCGAGGCGGCCCTGGACGCGGTCGCCGGGCCGTGCGGCGGCTTCGAGGGCAACGCGCAGACCCTTCGGGTGATCACCCGCCTGGAGGCGAAGGAGCCCGGCGCCGGCCTCAACCTGACCCGGGCCACCCTGGACGCCTGCTCCAAGTACCCGTGGTTCCGCAAACCCGGCTACCGCAAGTTCGGGGTGTACGCCGACGACCGCCCGGTCTTCGATTGGCTGCGCGACGGGCGCACCGACGAGCGCCGCTGCCTGGAGGCCCAGGTCATGGACTGGGCCGACGACGTCGCCTACTCGGTGCACGACGTCGAGGACGGGGTGCACGGCGGCTACATCGACCTGGACACGCTGCGCGACGCGGGGGAGCGGGCCGAGCTCTGCGCCGACGTGGCCGCCACCTACTCCACCGAGACGCCCGGCGAGCTGGCCGCCGCTCTCGACCGGCTGCTCGCCGACCCGGCCGTGGCGGGCGTCCGCGGCTACGACGGCTCGTACCGGTCCCTGGTCGCCCTCAAGCGCATGACCAGCGTGCTGACCGGCCGGTTCGTCGCCTCGGCGGTGGGCGCCACCCAGAGCCGGCACGGCGCCGGGCCGCTGCGCCGGTACGACGCCGACCTGATCGTCCCGCGTACCGTCCGGGACCAGTGCGCGCTGCTCAAGGGCATGGCGCTGCGCTACGTGATGCGTACCCGGGCCGCCGAGGACTGGTACGAGCAGCAGCGGACCATCCTCATCGAGCTGGTGGAGGCGCTCACCCGTACCCCGGAGAGGTTGGATCCGCTCTTCCGGCCGCTTTTCGCGGCCGCCGCGGACGACGCCGCGGCACTGCGCGTGGTGATCGACCAGGTCGCGTCGCTCACCGACCACGCCGCGGTGGCGTGGCACCGGACCCTGCTGGCGGGCCGCCGGTAGCGCGAGGCAGGATGTATGCCGTGGCGGGCAGGGTCAAGGACGAGGACATCGCACTGGTCCGGGACCGGACCTCGATCGTCGAGGTGATCAGCGATACGGTCACCCTACGGTCGGCGGGCGGCGGCAATCTCAAGGGGCTGTGCCCCTTCCACGACGAGAAGACGCCGTCGTTCAACGTCTCACCGGCCCGTAACGTCTACTTCTGCCACGGTTGCGGGCAGGGCGGCGACGCGATCAAGTTCCTGATGGACGCCGAGCACCTGTCGTTCATCGAGTCGGTGGAGCGCCTGGCCGGCAAGGCCGGCATCCAGCTGCGCTACGACACCGAACCGGGTGCTCCGGCCGGCCCGCGCCCGCAGACCGGCCAGCGGCAGCGGCTCATCGCCGCGCACGCCGCCGCCGTCGAGTTCTACCGCGACCAGCTCGGTTCGCCGGGGGCGCGCAAGGCGCGCGAGTTCCTGGCCGAGCGGGGTTTCGGCCGGGACACCGCGGAACGGTACGGGTGCGGCTTCGCCCCCGACAGCTGGGACGCGCTCAGCAAGCACCTGCGTCTCAAGGGCTTCACCGCGGAGGAGCTGACCACCGCCGGGCTGGCCAAACCGGCCCGCTCCGGCTCGCTGATCGACCGGTTCCGGCGCCGGCTGCTCTGGCCGATCCGGGATCTCGGCGGCGACGTGATCGGGTTCGGCGCCCGCAAGCTGTTCGACGACGACGACGGCCCGAAGTACCTGAACACCCCGGAGACGCCGATCTACAAGAAGTCGCACGTCCTCTACGGCATCGACCACGCGAAACGGGAGATCGCCAAGCGGGGCCGGGCGGTGATCGTCGAGGGCTACACCGACGTGATGGCCTGCCACGAGGCCGGTGAGCCGACCGCCGTGGCGACCTGCGGCACCGCCTTCGGCGTGGATCACATCCAGGTGCTGCGGCGCCTGCTGATGGACAGCGACAGCTTCACCGGCGAGATCATCTACACCTTCGACGGCGACGCGGCCGGGCAGAAGGCGGCGCTGCGCGCCTTCGAGGAGGACCAGCGTTTCGTCGGGCGGACGTTCATCGCCGTCTCGCCGGACAACATGGACCCCTGCGAGCTGCGCCTGGCCCGCGGTGACCTGGCGGTCCGCGACATGATCGCGGGCCGGGAGCCGCTGGTCGACTTCGCGCTGCGGCAGACCATCTCCCGCTACGATCTGGACACCGTCGAGGGCCGCGTCGAGGCGATGCGCCGCGCGGCGCCGTTGGTCGCCAAGATCAAAGACCGGGAGAAACGCCCGGAGTACGCGCGCAAGCTCGCCGGCGACCTCGGCATGGACCTGGACCCGGTGCAGCGGGCGGTGAACAACGCGCTGCGCGGTGAGCAGGCCGAACCACGGGCCACCACCCGGCAGCAGGCGGCGGCCGACTCGCCGCAGCGCCTGGTCGAGCGGGAGGCGCTGAAACTGGCCCTCCAGGAGCCGGTGCTGGCCGGGCCGATGTTCGACGCGGTCGGCCCGGAGAACTACGGCGACCAGGTGTTGCAGACCGTCCGGGAGGCGATCACCCAGGCCGGTGGCGCCGCCTCGTCCACCGGCGGCGTCGTCTGGATCGAGAAGGTCCGCGACGCCTGCCCCGACATGGGCGGCCAGATGCTGGTCAGCGAGCTGGCCGTGGAGCCGCTGTACGTGGACGGCCAGGCCGACCCGTACTACGTCCAGGTCACCCTGGCCCGGCTCCAGGGCGGGGCGCTCGCCACCCGCATCCGCGACCTCAAGTCGAAGGTGCAGCGACTGAACCCGGTCGCCAACAAGGACCAGTACCTGGCTCTGGCCGGGGAGCTCTTCTCGCTCGAACAGCAGGCACGGGCCCTGCGTGACCAGGCGGCAGGTGGACTGTGAAGCTCTTCCGACGGCGACCCGTGCTCCCGGCCCGCCTGCGGCCCCCGCTGGCCGCCGAGGAGCGGATCCTGGCCTGGTCCGCGGCCGGCGACGTGGCCGGGACGGAGGACGTGGTGGTCGCCACGAACCACGGGCTCTGGCTGCCGTCGGCGGTCGAGCGGCTCGGCTGGCACGAGATCCACAAGGCCGTCTGGTCCGGGCGGGAGCTGCGGATCACCCCGGCCGAGGTGCTGGCCGAACGCGACGGCTACACCGTGCTGGTGGACGGCCCCGAGGTGTCGTTCCTGCTGCTCGAGCCGGGCGAGCTGCCGGACCAGGTGCGGACCAGGGTGACCCGCTCGGTGGCGTACACGACCTATCACCCGCTGCCCGGGGGCGCGGTCCGGGTGGTCGGCCGCCGGGTCGCCGGGCGCGACGGGCTGAGCTGGGCGGTCCGCTACGACTCGGGTACGCCCGCGGACTCCCCGGAGACCGTCGAGGCCACCGGCGACCTGGTCGGGGCGGCCCGCTCGGCGACCGATCCCAGGGACTGAAATCTGTCGTACCCCACCCGTAGGGTCGGGGCGTGAACTCGCTCATCCACGCGCGTGGCTTGATCAAACGGTTCGAGGGCTTCACCGCGGTCGACGGCATCGACGTCGACGTGCGGGCCGGTGAGGCGTTCGGCTTCCTCGGGCCCAACGGCGCGGGCAAGAGCTCCACCATGCGCATGATCGGCTGTGTCTCCCCACCCACCGACGGCGTGCTCCGGATCCTCGGGATGGATCCGCGCCGGGACGGGCCACGGATCCGGGCCCGGCTGGGCGTCTGCCCCCAGCTGGACAACCTCGACCCCGAGCTGACCGTCCGGGAGAACCTGACGACGTACGCCCGGTTCTTCGGCATCCCGCGCCGGGTGGCCCGCGCCCGGGCCGACGAGCTGCTCGACTTCGTCCAGCTCAGCGAGCGCGCCGACAGCCGGGTCGAGCCGCTCTCCGGCGGGATGAAACGGCGGCTCACCATCGCCCGCGCGCTGGTCAACGAGCCCGATCTGGTGCTGCTCGACGAGCCCACCACCGGCCTCGACCCGCAGGCCCGCCACCTGGTGTGGGAGCGGCTGTTCCGGCTCAAGCAGCAGGGCGTCACCCTGGTGCTGACCACCCACTACATGGACGAGGCGGAGCAGCTCTGCGACCGGCTCGTGGTGATGGACGGCGGCCGGATCGTGGCCGAGGGCTCGCCCCGGGCGCTCATCGAGACCCACTCCACCCGCGAGGTGGTCGAGCTGCGCTTCCCCACCGACGACCAGAGCGGGTATGCGGACAAGCTCGCCGGCATCGGCGACCGCGCCGAGGTCCTGCCCGACCGGATCCTGCTCTATGTCGGTGACGGCGACGACGCCCTGGCCGAGGTGCACCGGCGCTCGCTGAGCCCGGCCAGCGCCCTGGTCCGGCGCAGCAGCCTGGAGGACGTGTTCCTGCACCTCACCGGCCGGACCCTGGTGGACTGAGATGACCCCTTCGCTGCAGGTGATGGAGTACCACCTGGTCAACTACCGGCGCACGTGGCGGGCCAGTGTGCTCTCCTCCCTGGTGCTGCCGCTGCTGACCATGCTCGGGTTCGGGGTCGGCGTCGGCGCCTACGTGACCGGCGGCGTCGAGGGCGTCGACTATCTCCCGTGGATGGTGCCGGGCCTGATCGCCTCGACCGCCGTGCAGGGCGCGATCGGCGAGTCCACCTGGCCGGTGCTGAGTTCCTTCGAGTGGGTGAAGACCTACTTCGCGCAGTCCGCCGCGCCGCTGCGGGTCGCCGACATCCTCGGCGGGCACCTCGCCTTCATGCTGTTCCGGGTGCTCACCAGCGTGATGGCGTTCCTGCTGGTCGCGGCCCTCTTCGGGGCACTGCGGTCGCCGTGGGCGCTGGCCGTCCTGCCGATCGCGCTGCTGCTCGCGCTGGCCGTGGCCGCCCCGGTGGCCGCGTACACGGCGTCGGTGTCCACCGATATGTACCTGGCGATCCTCATCCGCTTCGCGGTGCTGCCGATGTCGCTGTTCTCCGGGGTGTTCTTCCCGATCGAGTCGCTGCCCGAGGTGCTGCGCTGGGTGGCGTTCGTGTTGCCCCTCTGGCACGGCGTCGACCTGTGCCGCGCCGCCACCCTCGGGATCGACCCCGGGCCCGGGGCCGTGTGGCAGGCGCTCTACCTGGTGGCGTGGGGTGTGGCCGGGTGGTTCCTGGCGCACTGGCGCTACCGCGGCCGGTTGGTGATCTGAGATGACGTCCGAGAGGTGCGTGCGATCGTGCTGACGTTGGTGCTGCCCCGCCGGCTGGTGGGCCTCGAGGGCGCCGCGCGCCGGTCGGCCTCGGTCGCCCAGCGCAACGTCGACGCGCTGAAGACGGCGTACTGGCTGGTCATGCTCGGCGGGCTGCTGGAGCCGGTGCTCTACCTGTTCTCCATCGGGGTCGGGGTGGGCGGGCTGGTCGGGGAGATCGCCCTGCCCGGCGGCCGCACGATCGGTTATGCGGAGTTCGTGGCCCCGGCCATGCTGGCGTCGTCGGCGATGAGCGGGGCGCTGTCCGAGACGACCTTCAACTTCTTCGGGAAGATGAAGTTCATGCGGCTGTACGAGGGCATGCTCGCCACGCCCGTGCGGCCCATCGAGATCGCGCTCGGCGAGCTGTCCTGGGCCATGCTGCGCGGCAGTGTGTATTCGGCCGCCTTCCTGGTGATCATGGTGCTGCTGGACCTGACCACCCCGGCCCGGGCGCTGCTGGCCTTCCCGGCCGCGGTCCTGGTCGGTTTCGCCTTCGGGGCGCTTGGCATGACCATCTCCACGCTGATCCGCGGCTGGCAGGACTTCGACATGATCGGCGCCGGGCAGTTCGCCCTGTTCCTGTTCTCCGGCACGTTCGTCCCCGCCACCACCTACCCTCCGGTGCTGCGGTGGCTGGTGGAGGTCACCCCGCTGTACCGCGCGGTCGACCTGATCCGTGGCATCAGCATCGGCACGCTGGGCCCGGTCCAGGTGGTGGACGTGCTCTACCTGCTGGCGATGACGGGCGCCGGCCTGCTCATCGCGGGCCGCCGGATGGAGCGGCTGCTCTGCCGCTGACCGTGGGGCGCGTCCCCTTCGGGTCGCGCCCCGCCACGGACGGTTAACGCGACCCTCCGGCGGGCAACAGATGCACAGGCCGTCCGTGCTCACCATGACGGGGACACGGTGGGTGGACCGGCCGGGAGCCATCGCTGATGCCCGGAGGGACCCCGCCATGAAACTGTTCCACAAGGCCGACGAGCAGGCCGCTTCCCCCACCGAGGACCGTGCGGCGTCCGAGGCGCGCCGGCAGGGCACCGCCGATTACGACGTGGCCGCCGCGACGACCGCCCGGACAGCTGAGGACCGCGACCGGGATCTGTCCGCCCCCGGGCCGGACGCCGGCCCGGACAGCCCGCTCGAGTTGCGGGGCAAGGGCATCGTCGCCGCCCTCAAACGCACCTTCAAGCAGTTCTCCGAGGACAACATCTCGGACTGGGCGGCCGCGCTGACCTACTACGGCGTCCTGTCGATCTTCCCGGGCCTGCTGGTGATCGTGTCGCTGCTCGGCATGCTCGGCAACGACGGCCAGCAGACGGTCCGGGACGCGGTCAGCGATCTCGCCCCCAGCCAGCAGGCGCAGGAGTTCGTCGACCTGGTGCTCAACCAGGTGCAGGGCACCGGCAAGGCCGGGCTGGCCGCGCTCATCGGTGTCGTGGTGGCGTTCTGGTCGGCGTCGGGATACATCGCCGCGTTCATGCGCGCGTCGAACTCGATCTACGACGTGCCGGAGGGCCGGCCGATCTGGAAGACGCTGCCGATCCGGGTCGGCGTCACCGCGGTCGTCGGCGTCATGCTGATCGCCTCGGCCGCCATCGTGATCTTTACGGGTGAGCTGTCCCGCGTGGTCGGCGAGATGCTCGGGATGGGCGGGGTGGCCGTCACCACCTGGAACGTCGTCAAGTGGCCGGTCCTCGTGATGCTGGTCAGCCTGATGTTCGCGGTCCTCTACTGGGCCTCGCCGAACGCCCGGACCGGCGGCTTCCGCTGGGTCAGCCCGGGCGGCATCTTCGCCGTGGTGCTGTGGGTGGCCGCCTCCGCCGCGTTCGCGATCTACCTGGCCAACTTCGCCAACTACAACGCGACGTACGGCACGCTCGGCGGTGTCATCGCCTTCCTGGTCTGGCTGTGGATCTCGAACATGGCGATCCTGCTCGGCGCCGAACTCGACGCGGAGCTGGAGCGGGGCCGGGCCATCGCGGCCGGGCACCCGGCCGACGAGGAGCCGTTCCTGGAACTGCGGGACACCCGCAAGCTCAAGAAGGGCAGCGAGCACGGCCTGAGTCAGCGCTGAATCACCCGTCCGCGGTGCGGATGCGCGAGCAGTCGCCTCGTGCATCCGCACCGTCGTGCCTCGGCACGCGGCGGACGCACGGGCAGCCGACTATTGCATGTCCGTTTGATCATAATCTGAACAAGCCGGCTGACCGACAATGCCTCTCCGTGACGGTCCGCGAGCGGCTACTCGCTGGTCACCCCAGTCTTAAAGATCTGCATCAATCGATGGGTGCGGCCGCTTTCGATCATGTTGTGGCTGGTGGCCGCGTCGCACGGCGGGTGCGCCGGTGATCCGTCTCACGGCGCAGGCTCGTATCCGAGGGCAGGTGTTCCACGGATGGAGGCGGCATGAGACCCCGGCACCGTCAGATCGGGCGATCGGGTCCAGGCACGGACATGGTCCATACTGGAACGGTCGGCGCGTGCGAATGCACGTGCACCTGCACGGGTGACCTCGTCCGGGGAGGAAATTGATGCGGCTGCGACATCCCTCCGGCCGGATCGTGCATCTCAGCTGCGGCATCAGCCTAGACCACGTGCAGGATCCGGCGTCCGTCGTCGGGCGGCTCGAGGCGGCCAACACCGCACTCCGCGGACACTTCGGCACCGGGGCGCTCACCGTCGCGCTCCGGCTGTCGTACCGTCTCGCCGCCGCCCTCGCCGAGGACGGGCGCGCCCGGACCCGGCTGCGTACCGACCTCGACGCCCGCGGGCTCGAAGTCGTAACGCTGAGCGGTGCCTCCGGACCCGGCGTTTCCGGACCTGGTGCCTCCGGGCCCGGTGTCTCCGGACCTGGTGTCTCCGGGCCCGGCGTTTCCGGGCCCGGCGGCGTCGGCGCGGAGGCCGGCGAGGACGGGCCCGAGGCCGACTGGAGCGAGCCGGCCCGCCTCCGGCACACCCTCGACCTGGCCCGGATCCTGGTCGACCTGCTCCCGGCCGAGGAGGTCCGCGGCGCCGTCTGCACGTACGGGCTCGGCCGTGCCGACGAGTGGGACGAGACCCGGCAGCGGGCCGGCGCGCGGCACCTGTCGCGCCTCTCCGGCGGGCTGGCCGACCTGGCCTGGCGGGTCGGCCGCGCCGTCCGCTCCGGCTTCCAGCCCGGCCCCGGCCTGGTGCTGGACAGCCCGGACCAGATCGTCACGGCACTCACCCGGGTCGACAAGGACCGGCTCGGCGTCTGCCTCGACCTGAGCACCGTGCTGCGCGACTGGCGCGCCCCGGAGAGCGGCATCGACCGGATGACCGACGCCGGCCTCTCCGTCATCACCGCCCTCATCACCGAGCCGGGCGCCGCCTGGCAACCGGTGCTGCGCCACCTGCTCGCCGCCGACACCGCCCGCACCGAGTACGTCGTGGTCGACACCCCCGGCGGGGACGAGCAGCGCGCCGCCGACCTGGCCCACGTGCTGACCGAACTCACCGCCCTCGGCCTGGTGCCCGAGCAGCAGCCCTGCACCGCCCCCTGAACAGCCGATGGGCCGCCCCGGACGAGGCGGCCCATCGACTATCCGGCGGTCAGTACGTGGTGCCGGTGCCCTTCGAGGAGGCGGAGACGCTGTCACTGGGCGCGAGCAGCTCATCCGTGGTGTCCGAGCTGGTGGTGCCGGTGTTCAGCTTCTCGCCGAGCTTGGAGGACTGGAGCTTCTCCTTGCCCTCCGTGTAGAGCTTGTTGGCCTGCGCCTGGGCGACGCCCGCGGCCTCCTGAACCGTCGGGTGCTGCCAGACCTTCTGAGCACTGGCCCGGATCTCTTCGTACTTCTCCCGGCCGGCACGGCTGCCCAGGACGAAGCCCGCCGCGAGACCGGTGAGGAACATCAGCTTTCCGCGCATGGTGGCGGCTCCTTCCGTTGTTCGACGCGCATGCGTCTGCGGGGGTGCATACCCATCCTGGCGCGGTGATACTCCCCCCGTCCTCATCCTGCCCGGGCGATACTTCGCAGCGGCGCCGTTTCGGCATGCCCGAGGGGCGCCACGCCCACGGGGTATCCCGTTGGTGGGGCGCCGCGGTGGTCATGTAGTCTGTTCACCGTCGCCAGGGAGACCGGGCGGCAGGCAGGACAGAGCAATCCCCGATAGCTCAATTGGCAGAGCAGCCGGCTGTTAACCGGCAGGTTATAGGTTCGAGTCCTATTCGGGGAGCAGTAACGACGATGCTCCGGACCACAGTGGTCCGGAGCATCAGTGTTTACCGGCCCTGCCGCGGCGACGTCCGCCTCTGATCAGCCCACGCCCTTCGTGTGGCCCGCCGTTCGTGTGGCCCGCCGTTCGTGTGGCCCGCCCCTCGTGTGGTCGGTCCTCGTGTGGCCGGTCCTTCGCGTGGCCCGTCCTTCGCGTGGCCCCTCCTTCGCGCGGCCCGACCGAGGTCACCGAGCGCGTGGTGGCGATCCTTCTGTGTTGGGCCGCGCGATGCCCGTACCTCTGCGTGGTTTTGGGGTTGAAGGGCTTTCCCCTGCTCGGGCCAGCATGCGCGGTTACGCTGGGTTCCGCATTGATTGCAGCCTGTGAGGTGGACATGTCGCGGCCGGTAGAGGTGGACGTCGTCATCGTCGGCGGCGGGCTCGCCGGGCTGTCCGCTGCTCGCCGGCTCGATCGGGCCGGCGTCGAATGGCTCCTGATGGAGGCCTCCGACCGGCTGGGCGGCCGGGTCGCCACCGACGTCGTCGACGGCTGGCGGATGGACCGCGGATTCCAGGTGCTCAACACCGCCTATCCGCGGCTGCCCGCGCTCGTCGACGTGGACGCCCTGGACATGCGCTGGTTCACCTCCGGCGTGCTGGTGCGCCGCGGGCACGGCCTGCACCGGCTGGAGAACCCGCTGCGCGAACCGCTCGCCACCCCGCAGACCCTGCTCTCCGGAATCGGCACCCTTGCCGACCGGCTCAAGTTCGCGGCGCTCGTCACCCGCTGCGCCACCCTGCCGGCGGACCGGCTGCTCGAGATGCCGGAGACCACCACGCAGGCGATGCTGCGCGGCGCCGGCCTCTCCCACCGGATGATCGAGGAGGTGCTGCGGCCGTTCCTCTCCGGGGTGTTCGCCGACCGCTCCCTCGAGACGTCCAGCCACGTGACCGCCATGGTGCTGCGATCCTTCGCCCGCGGCCGGATCGGCGTCCCGGCCGCCGGGATGGCCGCGCTGCCCGCCGCGATCGCCGGACCGCTGCCCTTCCCGCAACTGCTCGTCGGCGCGCGGACCCTCTCCATCGGCCCCGGCATGGTCGTCACCGAGGGCGGCGAGATCCGCTGCCGGGCCGTGATCGTCGCCACCGACCCGCTCAGCGCCGCCGCCCTGCTGCCCACCCGGCTGCCCGTGCCGGACGTGCACAGCCTCACCACGTTCTACTTCGGGGCCGGCCGCGCACCCATCGACGAGCCCATCCTCCTGCTCGACGGCGACCGGCGCGAGATCGTCGCCAACACCGTCGTGATGAGCAACGCCGCACCCGAATACGCCCCCGGTGGAAAGAGTCTCATCGCGGCCACCGTCGTCGGCGTCTCGGCGCCCTCCAGTGCGTCCGAGGCCGTGATCCGGGTCGAACTGTCCCGGATGTACGGAACGCCGACCGACGACTGGGACCTGCTCAACGTGGTCACCGTGCCGCAGGCACTGCCCGCGGCCCACCCGCCCCAGGCCCGGCTGCGCAAGCCGGTCAACCTCGGCGACGGCCTCTTCGTGGCCGGCGACCACCGCGACAGCCCCTCCATCCAGGGCGCGATGGCCGGAGGCTGGCGCGCCGCCGGAGCAGTCCTGGCGTCATTCGGCGCTCGGGTTGGGGTGTAATGCCCGATAAAGGGGGTTTCAATGAGCGACATCAGTCCAGAGAACTACGCTGAGTTCATCACCCAGGACGGACCCGAAAGCCCCAGCTGCTGTGAGGAGGAGGTGCCGAGAATCGAGGATCTCCAGCCCCCGATCATGAGGCCCGATCCTGGGCCGCGGACCGTCCTCCTGCCGAAAATCCCTGGTGCGGTGATAGATCGCTAGGCTTGGGAGCGGGGCACGGGATAGGATCGCCGCCGGTACGGGGCGGTAGCTCAGTGGGTTAGAGCAGGGGACTCATAATCCCTCGGTCGCGGGTTCGAGTCCCGCCCGCCCCACTCTCCCTGCCTGGCGTTTTGCAGGCGGCCGGACCGCGTCGAAGGCCGGTCCGGCGTGGTCGGTCCGCAAATAGTCCGCACTACGGCCGGTAACCGCCTGGTCAAGGCGGTCCGCGACCTGGTCGAGGTCGTCTTCGAAGAGGTCCGCATAGACGTCCAGGGTTATCGCTGCTGAGGCGTGGCCCAGCATTCGCTGGACCGCCTTGACGTTCGCGCCCTCCGCCACGGCCAGGCTGGCGGCGGTGTGGCGCAGTTCATGCGGGGTGAGGCCCTTGAGGCCGACGCTCTCCGCGGCGCGGTCGAAGGCGCGCCGGCGGAAGTTGTTGTTGCGCAGCACCCCGCCCTCCGGTGACGTGAACACCAGCTCGTCACGGTCGCGGCCGGTGATCTGGCCCTTGAGCGGGTCGACCAGGAAGCGGGGGACCGGCACCGAACGACGCTGGTGAGTTTCGGGGTGCCGAAGACGGCCTTGCCGTTGACCTCGGTCATCGATTCGGCGACCAGCAGGCGGCGCCGTGTCAGGTCGACCCGCTTCACCTTGAGGGCGGCGAGTTCGCCCCAGCGGAGGCCGGTGTAGGCGAGGACTCGCGCGATCAGGCCGTGCGGCTCGGCGGCGTCGGCGAGGTCGGCGACCTGGTCGTGCGTCAGGAACACCTTCTCGGCCTTGCCGACCCGGGGGAGCCGTACGCCGGTGGCCACGTTGCGGGGGAGACGGCCGTCGCGGAGCGCCTCCGCCAGCAGCAGTGAGAAGACGCGGTGGGCTTGCCGAACGGTTGAGGTGCCGAGACCGGCGTCGGACAGGCGGCGGATCCACTCGCCCACGTCGGTGTGGGTTACTGCCGAGAGGGGGACGCGCTCCCAGACCGGCAGGATCTGGTTCCGCAGCAGCGCCTCGTAGCGGAACCGGGTCGAGGGCTTGAGCCGCACCTGGTTGCCGAGCCAGCGGGCCGTCCAGTCGCCGACCGTAACCTTGGCCAGAGCGGGATCGATCCACTCGCCGCGGGCGATGCTGTTCTTGACCGAATTCAACCAGCGCTCGGCCTCGGCCTTGCGGTCGAAGTGGCGGGTGTTCCCGGCCGCTGGTGTCTCGATAGCGGGCGCGGTACTTGCCGTTGGGGCGCTTCGCGATGCTCATGATCAGGCCGCCTCTTCCAGCCAGGACTGCACGTCGGCGGGGTCATAGCGGAGGTGCCGGCCGACCTTGCGGGCGCGCGGACCCTGGCTGCGGTGGCGCCACTGATAGAGGGTGCCGACCGGGATGCCGAGGAAGTCGGAGACGTCGCCGACCGACCACAGTCGAGGTGCGATGGGCAGTTGCCGAACAGTTCCGCGCCTCACTGATGAATCTCCTTCCGGGCGTTCGGGGCGTGGTCGTCGGCCGCGCGTCTCGCGGCATTGAGCTGTGTTCGTCGGTGGATGCGTTGGGAGATCGCCCGCAGAAGCCGGTGTTCCAGCGCGGGTAAGTCGGGATCGTCGGGTCGGGCAATCTCCCAGGCGACGGCCGGCTTTTCCTTGGCTTCGGGTTCCTCGGTGGTGATGCCGAGCAGCGCCTTGACCCAGGCGTGAGCGTCCGCCCGGTGGTCGGCGAGGGTCTTGCCGGACCAGTCCCGAGAGACCAGCACGCGCCGTCCGCCGATGCCGAGGGTGGTCTTCTGGTGCACGCGTCCCTTGCAGTGGCCGGGCCGGAGCCTGCCGTGCGCCTTCTTGGGCTGGACGCCGTAGAGCAGCCAGTTCGAGCAGCGTTCGGAGCAGGGGGTGACCCGCAGTTCGTGCCAGAGCCGGTCGAGGTGCTGGCGTTGCGGGTCACTGGTGGTGGTGTGGCAGTCGGCGGCGGACTTGGTCACGTACTTGGTGATGTAGCCGATCGTCCGCTCGGCATCCCGCGTGCCCGGGTCGACGCCTTTGGCCTTGACCTGGGCGCCGAACCGGACCAGGTGCGCGGGTTCGGCGTCCGGGTCCTCATCGATGGCGTCCAGGGCCTCCGCCCACGTCGCGAGCGGACGGCCGGTGTCCGGGTCCGCCCAGCACTCGGCTTTGGTGTCCCAGGTCGGTGGTCGGTCGATCGGGTAGCGGAGCCGGTCGGCCGGCGGCCACCAGACCTGGTGGTAGGTGGCGGTGGCGACCAGTTCCAGCATCGTCCGGGGAATGGTGCCCCGGATGGCGAAGTGGGCGTGCGGTGCGAGGCGTCGTTGCGGCTCGACGCATCCGGCGTACTGGACGTTCCAGCCGACCGCGCGGCGCAGGTTCTGCCAGTACCGGTCGAGCAGCCGGGGGAAGTGCACCGCATCCCAGGCGGCCCGCCGGTAGTCGTATCGGGCCGGGTCGACCGGGGTGCCGAGCAGCGGGTCACCTTCGGTGTGCCAGCGTCGGCACGAGCATGGCCGCCCGGCGTGGATGGAGTGGACCGGGCCGTAGCTGTCCAGGGTGAGGGTGAGCCACATCGACGGCCGATGCTCCTTGCCGTCCGGCCCGACGTAAGTGCGGCCGACCGTGCGCGCCTCCACCTTCTGCCGGGGCAGGTCGGGCACGTCCTGGCGCCGTTTCGTCGACCGCACCCGCTGCGGGCCGCCCTCGTCGTCGGCATCGTTCCGACCGTGACCGGGCGCGATGCTGCCCCGCAGTCCTTCGGCGGCGATCTCCTGCTCGACCGCGCCGATGGCCGTGTCGATGCGGTCGAGTTCCGTCGCGCGCTGGTCGGGGTCCATGGCGGTGAGTTGGAGGGCGGCGCGTTCGAACTCTAGGTGTGCCCGTGCGGTGATGAGGTCGCGTTGCCGGGGTGTGGCCGGCGCCGGGCCGGGGAGCGGTTCGTCGGCCCGGTGCCAGCCTTCCCGGATCTGGACCTGCCGCAGGCGCCGTGCCCGCTTCGCGCACGGCGGGCACTTGGCTTCGAGGGTGGCGCCGCAGGGTAGGTCGACGAGTTCGGTCTTCCCGGTGGCCAGGTCGGTCCGCCGCAGCGCGATCGGGCGGATGCAGACGCCGTGATCGATGGCCAGATCCTTGAGCGCGTCGACGGCGCGGGGCTGGGCCAGACGAGCGGCCCGGGAGCCCGGCCGAGGCGTGACCGTCTCTACCGGAGCGGGCATCAGAGTAGGTGCAGTCACCGGGTCACCTGCCCGATGACCGGCACCCCGTTGGGCCGGGCGACCGGCCGAACCGGTACCGCGTTCACTGCCGGAGCCGGAGCCGGAGCCGGAGCCGGAGCCGGAGCCGGAGCCGGAGCCGGAGCCGGAGCCATCACCGGTGCCGGGGCTGCAGTGGCGGGCGTCTCTGCGGGTGCGGTGGTCGGTGTGCCGGTGAAGACGAGCTTGACCAAGGCCATGAACGCCAGCGCGGGTACCGCCGACAGCAGCCACCCCGAAGCGCTGGGCTGAGCGACGGCGAGCTGAGCGCCAAGTGACAGGGTGCCGGCCGCGATGAGCAGACAGAGCGGGTAGCCGATCGGCGCACCCGCCCGACGCCGTCGCTTGATGGTGAGGAGGGCAGCGACGGGGACGAGTTCGGAGATCACGGCGTTGACCCAGCCGAACGCGTCTGGGGTGCCGGACGGGACATGGCGCATGGTCCAGTCGTGGACGTGGGAGAACGACGCCCACCCGGCCGCCAGCGCCGCGGTGGTGAGGATCATGGTCAGGGTCAGGCCCTCGATGCGCTCGCTGGTCAGCTTCACACCACACCCCCGTAGGCCTCGGCCATGTCGCGCACGGTGTCGTCGTCGCAGTAGGAGAGCCGGACCCGCATCGGGGTCGGATCACCTTCCAGCACGACGTAGCCGATGCCGGGTTGGGTCTGCGGGATCCGGTCGCACAGCGCCCCGCGGTCGCGCATGCCGTCGCCGAGGACCATGTCGACCTCTGCCGGTTCGGACAGGCGCAGCCCGATCCGGGTCGGGAACAGGCCACGGGCGGGCAGCACCTCCTTACGCGGGTCCTGGATCGCCGCCACCACGTGCACCCCGACGGCGCGGCCCTGGGTGAGCACGATGCCGAGCGCGGCCTTGATCCGGTCCTTGAGCTGCCGCTCGGCCAGGTAGGCGGTTAGATTCGCCAACTCGTCGACGACCAGGACAATCAACGGCTCACCCGGGGTCGGCAGATGCTGCCGAGTGTGACCCGCCAGCCGGGCGGCGCGTTCCTGAGCGACCTGGGCCGCCCGCTCGATCAAGGCGCCGCGCAAGCGCGGCGCGGCCGGACGCGCTCGGCCTGCTGGCGGCGCAAGCGCCGGCATCGGCCGGCGCGCCGGCTGGGGGTTCGATCAGGGACCAGTTGCGTCAGGGTTCGGGGATGTGCTCGTCGGGCGTTGCCGCGGGGTATAGCTGGGCCACGACCTTGAATGAGGTTCCGATGGCAGAGCCAGCCATACCGAGAGTCCACACAGGCTGGCGGCCCTCGTGAACGAAGTTGTTCCGGATCTGGCGACCGGCGTCGAGGACCTCACCGAGGTACGCGTCGATCAACTCCTGCTCAATGGCTAGTGTGACCAGCTTTTGGAAGGGCTTTGACCCGGCGTCGAGGCGGAGCTTCAAGGCTGCTTCGACGGCTGTGATGGACCACGATGCTGAGCAGGCGATCAACTCATAGGAGTAGAGCCCGAGGCAGAACATGTCCCGGGCGGCCTTTAGGAGTTGTGCCGGACCCTGTGGCGTCGACGGAGTGATGATCCAGTCGGCCGCCGCTGCCTGCATACGGGCAAAGGTGATCTCTACAGGCTCTCCGCGGTCGTTGAACCCGCCGATGAAGTTCTTCATCCGCGGATCCGGGGCCGGTCCTGCGTGCTGGAGCGGAACCGCGCTTGGAGGGAGCCAAAGAGTCATGCGGTAAGACCTCGATCGGTGGTCTGGCGAGTTCGAGGTCTGAATATCCACCGTTTGTGCGTTCTCCGCTACGGCATTCCGGACCGCTGAAGGAAGATGAGCTGCGAGGCGGCGCGATGCGTTCCATCCACGCGGGTGCGTGGGCGCAGTCCGATGTGCTGCCGTGCCGCTTCGCGGCTTGCCACCGAATACGGTGGTCCGGGCGTTGCCGGGCTGGGCATGGTGCGGGCGGCCGGTGGATGGCTTGCAGCTAGCGCGGATCCAGCAGTCCGGAAGCCGCGTTGCTGTACAGCAGTGAAGTACAGCAACGCTAGCAGCCGGAGTGGGTGTGGCCGGACCTGATCAAGCCGTCTGACCTCGTACTATTATTGATCCACCTCTATTGTGGGTGATCCACAGGCTCAGGGTTTCCGTGGGCGGGCCTCCCGCGGAACTGTCAGGCGCCGGCTAGGCGTGAGGATGCCAGTGCGTTCAGGGAGACGCCCTGCTCGGCCGCCCGGATGGCTAGACGGCGGTGGACCTCTTCCGGTACGCGGACCTGGAACTTGCCGGAGTAGTGCCGGTCCGCGATGGCCACGGGCGGAGTTTCGCCGGAGGACTCCATGTCGGCGACGATCTCTTCGGCGACGCGCTGGATACCGATGAAGGCTTCCATCCGGTTCTCGGCGAGCCAGGAGACGGAGGGCAACTCGGCGACGGTGCCGACGTACTCGCCGTCTTCCGCTGACCAGTGGACTCGGTAGGTGTAGTGGTCCGCCACGCTCACGATCGCTCCTCCAGCTTCTCGATCGCGGTCAGCACTTGCTTGACCTGGTAAGGCTTTGCCTTGCCGCCCTTGTCCTGAATGTTGACCCGAGGGTCACCGGGCCACGGCGTCTTGAACACGTAGTGCGATGTGCCCTGTGATCGTGGTTCCCCGAAGCACTGCTGGCAGACGAACAACAGGTCCGCGAACCGGATGTTGTTCGGGTTCCGACGCATCTCCGCCAAGATCTTCGCCAGTCTGTCCGCCACATCACCCACGATACTCCGCTCAGTATCACGGGTAATACTACGATCTCGGGACAGGGTGCTTGATCCAAGTGCACCGCGGGCGATCCATAGGCCAGCGTTCCGGTGGTGCCAGGCCGTAGTTGCTGCCGCGCCGCTTCGCGGCTTGCCACCGAATAGGGTGGACATGGTTGTGTCGCGGGTTGCCGAACGCCGGTGGAGCGGTCAGTGCCGGCAGGCTGTGGGGCGGACGGCGTGCGGGAAAGATCGACTAGTCCGCAATCAGTCCGCACGAGGTCCGCAAACGTAGCGGAACGCTGTCAGATCATGGCAAGCGTTTTCGCAGCTCGGCGGATGTTTGTGCCAGTAGATCGACTTCGCTTTTCGATCTCATAATCCCTCGGTCGCGGGTTCGAGTCCCGCCCGCCCCACTTTGATCTTGCATGCGAACCGCCGGGCCCCACTGATGGGGCGGCGGCTCGCATGTTGTTCACCCTCGTCCACGAGCCGGGAAATCTGAACGCGGCGACCGCCGATCCGGGTAGGCGGGATGCTGGGTGAGCCGCTGCTACTTGTCGAGGTAGTGGCCGTGGCAGGCGGCGATTTCCAGGTCGCCGCCGCGGACGCGGTAGATGAGCCGGTGTTCGTCGTTGATGCGGCGCGACGACCATCCGGAGAGCGGGCCTTTCAGCAGTTCGGGCTTGCCGAGACCGGTTCCTTATGGATCCCGTTGAACGTCGAGGAGCAGTTTGCTGATGCGTCGGGCCATCTTCACGTCCCGGCGTAACCAGCCGTCGTAGTCCTCTCATGCATTGGGCGTGAAAACGATGCGCAAGCTCATGCGGCTTCCTTGCCGGGCTTCGGAGAGGAGGACCTCGAGTCGAGCGGATGCTCCTCGAGTAGGCCGGCATCGGCCTGGACGATGCTCTCCAGTAGTCGGATTTGCGCGCGTCGCTGGCACCGGCCGTTGGGGGATTTTGGCGGGAATTATGTGGCCCTGCCAGGAGGAATGACACAGCTGCGGAATTCCCCTCTAAATGGCGTTATCACGACAGCCTCCGGAGAGCATGCTCGTCCAGCGGAGCTCAGTCGACATCTTGTGCTCCTTCGAGAGGTTCACATCCGGCCGAGAGGATCACCGTCGCTATGTTCGAGTCTTCATCGCCCACACCCGCCCGAGCTCCGCGTTGGATGTGGGCGCTGGTCATCGTCCTTGCTGCGGCGTTGGTAGCTGTACTGACAGGACTGCTCGTCCGGGGCGACGGGGCAACGGTTTCCACCGTGGTTTTGGCCGACGGCAGCGCTTTCGGTGCAACGGTGCTATTGCTCATGAAGTCATGCCCGTAAGCCGAGCCTGATCGACCGTTTCGACCGGGCCCGGCTTGACTGAGTCGGCTGTCGGGCTTGCGGCGGCCGGCGTGTGAAGATGGGCCGGTGGTGTCCGTTGACGCGGTGACTGACGACGAGGTCGCTCGGCTGCGTCGTGAGCTGGAGCGGTTACGGTCGGAGAACCATCGGCTGTCGCGTCTGCTGGAGCTGCGGGGCCAGGACACCACTCCAGCTCCGGAGCAACTCGCCGCGATAGCCACGCCGGGACTGGTCACGATGGCGTCGCCGGTGCCGGAAAAGCTGGCGTTCTACGCCAACCTGTTCCGCGGGCGGCGGGATGCTTATGCCAAGCGTTGGGAGAACGACCGGCTCGGAACAGCGGGCTGGTCTCCTGCGGTGGCGGGCGGCTGGCGCAAGGGGATGGACCGGCGCACCGCAGCCTATCTGCCGCTCACCGCGGAGGTGGTTGCCGCCCATCTGGTCGGTGACGTGTTCATGGGCCTGTATCCGCTGCTCACCGACAATACCTGCCAATTCCTGGCCGCGGACTTCGACGGCAGCACTGCGTTGATCGATGCGCTGGCCTACTGCAAAGCCGCCCGAGCCAGCGGTGTCCCGGCGGCTTTGGAGATCTCCCAGTCAGGGCGTGGGGCGCACGCCTGGGTCTTCTTCACCGACCCGATTCCCGCTGCCACGGCCCGATCGGTCGGAACGGTCCTGCTGCATGAGGCCATGGTGCTGCGGGGCTCGATGGACCTGCGCTCGTACGACCGGTTATTCCCGAATCAGGACGTCCTGCCCGACGGTGGCCTCGGAAACCTGATCGCGGCGCCGCTGCAGGGTCGGCGCCGCAAGGACGGCCTGACGCTCTTCCTCGACCTGGCGACCCTGGAGCCATACGAGGACCAGTGGGCCTTTCTGTCGGTCCTCGACCAGCTCAGCCCGGGCGACGCGGAAAGAGTCGCCCGTCGTGCGAAACAGGCCGTCGTCGGCGCCGGTGTGGCGAAGATGAGCAGGTCGGATGCCACCAAGGTCCACCCGCCGCTGCCAACGACGGTGCAGGCAGAACTCGCGGCGGGCCTGAGTATCGACACCTCGCAACTGCCGGCGGCCGCGCTGGCCACGTTCAAGCACGCGGCCTCGCTGTCCAATCCGAAGTTCTACGAGTTGCAGCGGCTTCGCAAGTCGACCTGGGACACGCCACGGTTTCTTCGCGGGTACGACATCACGCTGGACGGTCGCCTGGTTCTACCGCGCGGGTTGCGGCACGTGGTCGGACGGATCGTCGAGGATGCCGGATCCCGATTGGTGATCACGGATACGCGAGATGCCGGCAGGGAGATCGAGGTCGCCTTCACCGCCGAACCGACCACCAGGCAAAGCGCCGCGGTGAGTGCGATGCTCGCCCACGACGACGGCATGCTGGTGGCTCCACCGGGCTCCGGCAAGACCGTCATGGCCTGCGCGATGATCGCCGAACGAGCCACCTCGACCCTGATTCTCGTCGACCGCAAAGCGTTGGCCGAACAGTGGCGGTCGCGCGTCGAGCAGTTCCTCGGCGTACGGCCGGGGCAGATCGGCGGCGGCCGGCGCAAGCTCACCGGTGTCGTCGATGTCGCGATGCTGCCCTCGCTGGCCCGGCGTACCGACGTCGCGGACCTCACCGCCGGGTACGGACACGTGATCGTCGACGAATGTCACCACCTTGCCGCCGCCGCGTACGACCATGCGGTCAAACGGATCGGCGCGCAGTTTTGGCTCGGGCTCACCGCGACGCCGTCCCGCCGGGACGGCCTCGGCGAACTCGTGACCTGGCAGCTCGGCCCTGTTCGGCACACCGTGACCGACGAGGACCCGGATACGCTCGCCGCCATCTGGCAGGAAGAGGCCGGTCCGCGCCGCCTGTTGTTCGTCCATGAGACCCAGTTCCGGGCTGATGAGCAGGACCTGTCGTCACCGGGCGCACTGGCGGCCGTACACCGCTCCCTGATCGGGGATGAAACACGAAACACCCAGATCGTCGACGACGTCGCGGCAGCCCTCGCCAAAGGGCGCAACTGTCTCGTGCTGACCCGCCGCATCGCCCATGTCGAAACTCTGGCTTCGCTCCTAGCGGATCGCGGACACCAAGCGCTCCTGTTACAGGGAGGCATGACCACTACGGATCGGCGTGCGGCAGTCGACCGGCTCGGCGAGGCGAAGGTCGGCGACGGGCTCCTGGTTCTCGGCACCACGCCGTTCATCGGCGAGGGTTTCGATGCACCCGTACTCGACACCCTGTTTCTGGCCGGGCCGATCTCCTTCGACGGCCTCCTGGTTCAGTGCGCCGGTCGGGTCATCCGCGCGGCACCTGGCAAGGACGTCGCGGAGGTGCACGACTACCACGACCCGGCGACGCCGATCCTTGCCGTTTCGCTGCAGCGCCGTATGCCCGGCTATCGGGCGCTGGGCTTCGTCAGACCGTAGCGGGATTTCGGATTTTTCGAATAGCGGTATGCTGGTTTCATGTCGAGCACTCTGCGTGAACGGACCGTTCTGCCACCTGAAAACCCCGCCGACCTGGTGCGCTTCGCGCGGGGTATGGCCGACGCAGAAGCCCCCGCGCGAGCGAAGCTGGTGGGCCCGGACGGTTCGCAGCTCGACATCCCGGCCGAACTCTACGAACTGCTGCGCGACGTCGTCGGCGCCCTGTCCCAGGGCATGGCCGTCTCGATCGCCCCGCACAACACGATGCTGACCACCCAAGAAGCTGCTGACCTGCTCAACATCTCACGACCCACGCTGGTCCGACTGCTCACCGACGGCGAGATCCCGCACAGCCTGCGCGGCCGGCATCGACGAGTCCTGCTGCGTGACATCCTCGACTACTCCGAGCGCACCCGCACCGAACGCCGCCGAGCCCTGGACCAGATGGCCGCCGATGCCGAGGACGACGACCTGTACGAGATCACCCTCGACTCCCCGCCGTCGAGGTGACCGCCGGTCATGGTGGCGTTCCCGGCGTTCCTTGACACCTGCGTGCTCTACCCGGCCTACCTGTGCGACACGTTGCTTCGCCTCGCCGAAGCCTCCGCGTACCGGCCGCTCTGGTCGGCCGACGTCTTCGCCGAACTGCATCGCAACCTCACCGAGCGTGGGCTACCACCGGATCGGGTCGATCGGCGGCTCGGCCAGATGAGCCGGTCATTCCCCGACGCCCTGGTCACCGGCTACGAGTCGCTTGTCGACGGTATGACGAACCATCCGAAGGACCGGCACGTTCTGGCTGCCGCCGTACGCGCCGATGCCGAAGTCATCGTCACCTTCAACCTCAGCGACTTCCCCGAGCCGGCCCTCAAGCCCTACGACATCGCGGCCATCCACCCCGACGACTTCCTCCTCGACCAACTCGATCTCTACCCCGGCTCGACCATGGACGTGCTCCGCCACCAGGCCGCGTCCTACCGGCGAGCGCCGAACACCGTGCCGGAGGTCCTCGTCCTTCTGCAGCGCACCGGCGTGCCCAGATTCGCGGCTGAAGTACGACGCCATCTCGGCCTTCCGGCTTGGTAGCGCAGCCGTTCGAGGCGGCTGAAGGCGGATGCAAATCAGGCTAACGTGCTGGCCGAACACCCCTTGAACTGGCCAAACGTCCCCGGTAAGGGGTCGCCGGTGACGATGATCGGGTGGTTCGCATGGTGCATCGTCCGGCCCACTCCATACCTGACCTGCGTGTTCGAGCAGGTCAAATGTGGCATCGCGCGAACCGTGGGGCGCTCGGCCGCTGCCCCGGACCGGATGTGGTAGACGTTTCGTCGACTTGCGGGCGCTGGCCTGGTCGCGATGCCTGCCGTTCCTTCCGGAGTTCCGTGACTGGCAGCCGATGGGCGATGAGGAACGGCAACGACTGCTGGACGGCTTCGCGCCGGTCGACGACACGGTCGCCAGGTCGCTGGCCGATCTGTTCCTGGACTACGGCGACGGGTACATGACCAGCGGTCCGCTGTGCTGGAGCCCCGGTCAGGTCGGCTTGTTCCTGGCCGACTGGCTGCCGCGCAAGGCGGCGTTGGACGCCGAGCAACGTGCCGCGCTGCCGGAGGTGTTGCGGCGCTGGATCCGGTACGCCCTGGAACGCCGTATGGTCGACCCGGTATGGATCGGTCCGGTTGTTGAGGCTGTCGACACGTTCCTTCCCGCGTTCGAGGAGGCGTTCGACGACACCGCGGCGTGGGGTCCGGCCAAGCAGATCGCCGCGGAGCTGGCGGCCCGTGGTATCGATCTTTCCGACTCGGAAGCCGTCGAGGACGCAATGCGGGGACTCAACGCGGAACGCCTCGCTCGGCATCTCACCGACTGATCACCCGAACGAGGCACCCCGTGACGAGCTGACTCTGGCAGCTCATAGGTTGGTGGCATGTCGATGTCTGATGCCGCGCTGCTACGACGGGCTGGTGACCTCAAGGGCGAGCTGGTGGCGTTTTCTCAGCAGCCGCGCTACGACCGGGCTGCGTCGAAATTTCTGGCCGAGTACGGCAACGGCCTGGAAGACGCCGATGAGCAGCGGTGGATGCTGCTCTGGGACTGTTTCGTGCTGGAGCACCGGCTGGCGAACGGCCGGACGGTGGTGGAGCAGTTCGTCGAGGCCCGGCCGGACCTGCCGCAGGTGGAACGGGAGATGGTGCTCGGCTGGCGCGATGTGGTGCAGGGCCCGTTCGAGGTGCAGCGCAAGGACGGGCCGGCGCTCGTGGTGGAGAGCCTGGTCGACGACTTGACCTATCGGGTCCGGTCGAACATGGGCCCGGCCGTGTTCAGGCGGATGCCGCGCCGCTCGTTCATCATCGCCCGGCTGGTCGCGGTCGGTGACGAGTGGATGCTGAGCGGGCCGGTACAGATCCTGCGCGGGAGCGAGCGGGACATCGCCTATCAGCTCGCGCTGGACATGTCTTTGCGTACGCCGGAAGCGGTTTTCCGAAACCCGGACAAGCTTGCTCTGGCATGGGAACACCAGCGTGCTGACCGGGCACGGTTCGTGGACTTCTTCGGCGCCGACCTGCTGGTGGTCCCGGGAGAACAGGCGCAGGATCGGCTCGACGGCTACTACACGTACTGCCGTGACGCGATTCTCGGGCCGGACCCGAAGGACGTCCCTCCTGCGGTGTCGATGTCGTTGCCGCCGGACCTGACCGATGCGGAGACGGTGGCGCTGATCTACGACGAGACGGACGGACTCGGCTTCTATGCGGAGTTCGGTCTCGTGGAGGAGGCGTTCGCGAACCCCGACCTGCTGCGCCGCCGCCGGTGGCGCGAGCAGACACTGTCCTATCTCGAAGACGACAGCGTGGAGCCGATGGTCCTGCGCCGGCTGGCGGCGAGGGATCCCGACAAGGCGAGTGTCGTGTTCCGGCGGCTGCTGAAACGGCCACGGTTCGACTGGAGCCGGGACGGTGAGGAACTGATGCGCGAGGCCAAGCCGGGATATTTCGATCAACCGCCGCGTCCGCGGGTGAGTCCGCTCAGCGAGCGCTTGGCAGAGTTCGTCAAACACCGCTGAGCAAGGAGCGATAGGGCCGCCCGCTACTCGTAGCGGTACCGGCAGGAGATGATGGTGATCTCGCTGGCCTCGACGGCGTACACCATGCGATGTTCATCGTCGATGCGCCGGGACCGGAGGCCCGCGAGGTTGTTCCGGAGGATCTCAGGTTTTCCGATGCCCTGGCCGTTCCTGCTTCGAGAGCGAGGAGCGTCGGTTCGCGGGCCGTCGCCGGCCGCAGCAAGCCCACTCGATCATCGGGAACGGTGCCGCCGTTTGGTCGCGGCCGACGTGGTCGAGCGGCTGGAGCGGGCATGGAGGTCACCAGCGCGCTCATCGCTCACCACCGGGCCCGGCGCCGCGGGTCCCACGTTGCGGTGGTCGTTGTCGCGGCCGGTTGCGGTTCTCCTCCGGCCGGGGCTGATTCGGTGGAGTCGATGGGGCGGTATTGCCGGGTGGGCTGGTCTACCGGCGAAGATCGAGAATTTCCTGGGATCTGATTCAGGGCTTGGTGGCGCGCCGGTAACGGTTGCCGAGTTCGCGTACGAGTGCGACGAGTTCCGGGGGAGCGGTCACGGTGAAGTCGACGCCGAGCAGGCCGAGGTGGACGGCCAGCGCCTCGATGGTGTCCGCCCCGGTGTCCAGCAGGCAGCGGGTATCGTCGACGGCCGTGATCGTGCCGATCGCCGGGTTGATCCGTTCAGCGAGTCGTTCGGCCGAGGCATGCACGACCACCTGGGCGCGGTGTCGCCAAGCTGCCGATGACACGCCTCGGCGGACGCGGTCGACGGCCTCCTCGGGGAGTTCGCGAGGGGTGAATCGAGGTCCGGCGGGGGTACGCGGGTGGAGCCGGTCCACCCGGTAGGTCCGCCAGTCCGCCCGCTCGACGTCGAACCCGACGAGGTACCACCGCCGGCCCCAGTTGACCAGGCGGTAGGGCTCGGCGTCGCGCCGGCTTTCGGAGCCGTCATGGCTGCGGTAGTCGAAGCGCAGGCGTATGTGGTCCCGGCAGGCCGCCGCGATGCTGCTGAGCGTGTCGGCGTCGACGCGCGGACCGGTGTCGTCACGGGGTACGGCTTCGGCGTACCGATGAAGGGTGTTGACCCGGCGCCGCAGGCGTGACGGAAGCACCTGCTCCAGTTTCGCCAGCGCCCGCATCGACGTCTCCTCGATGCCGAGGATCGTGCCGCCCGCGGCGGTCCGTAACCCGATCGCGACGGCGACCGCCTCCTCGTCGTCGAGCAGCAACGGTGGCAGTGCGGCGCCGGCGCCGAGCCGGTATCCGCCGACCGAGCCGCGCGTGCCGTGCACCGGATAGCCGAGGTTGCGCAGGCGGTCCACATCGTTGCGGACCGTTCGTGTGCTGACCGACAGGCGTTCGGCGAGTTCGGCGCCGGTCCAATCGCGGGGAGTCTGCAGCAGGGAGAGCAGGCGCAGCAGTCGTGCCGAGGTTTCCAACATTCCTCGAAGCTTGCCAGATAATTAGGAAAGGACCTTGCCTAATAGGCTCCTACGCTCGACCACATGACGAACGACAGCACGATCACTCCCTTCCGGATCGCGATTCCGCAGGCCGACCTCGACGATCTCCAGGAGCGCCTGGCCCGGACCCGGTGGGCCGAGGAACTGCCGGTGGGTGATGCGGCGGCGGCGCCCGGGCCGGTTCCGCCGGGTTGGGAGTACGGCGTTCCAGTCGGCTACGTCAAGCAGCTGATCGAACGATGGCGGACCGGATACGACTGGCGGGCCTGGGAGGCGAAGCTCAACGCATACCCGCAGTTCACCACCGAGATCGACGGTCAGAACGTCCACTTTCTGCATGTCCGGTCGCCGGAGCCGGACGCGACTCCCCTGATCCTGACCCACGGCTGGCCGACGACGGTGGTCGAGTGGCTCGACGTGATCGGCCCGCTGACCGATCCGCGGGCCCACGGTGGCGATCCGGCGGACGCGTTCCACCTGGTCATTCCGTCCGTACCGGGTTTCGGCCTGTCCGGGCCCACTCACGAGCGCGGCTGGGACCGGTACCGGGTGGCCCGGGCGTGGGCGGAGCTGATGCGCCGGCTCGGGTACGACCGGTACGGCGCGGCCGGTAACGACGGCGGCTCACTGATCTCTCCGGAGGTCGGCCGGGCAGATCCGGAGCACGTCCGAGGTGTGCACGTGACGCAGGTCTTCTCGTTCCCGTCGGGCGATCCGGCCGAGCTGGCCGGCCTCTCCGAGGAGGAACGCGGCAAGCTCGCGTTCGCGGACTGGTTCACCCAGAACCGGGGTGCGTACGACAAGCTCCAGTCCACCGAGCCGCAGAACCTCGCGCACGCGCTGGCCGACTCGCCGGCCGGTCTGCTCGGCTGGCATGCCCAGCTGCTCGGCGGCAACCTCGACCCGGATTTCGTGCTGACCAACGTGATGATCTATTGGTTGACCAACACGGCGGCCTCGGCGGCCCGGTTCTACTACGAGGACGCGACGACGGCACCCGCGCGTCAGAAGTCGAACGGCCGCGGCACGACCGTGCCGGAGCCGACCACCGTGCCGCTCGGCCTGGCCAATTTCGCCTGGGACTACCAGTCGATCCGGACGTTCGCCGATCGCGACCACAGCGACATCGTCTCCTGGAACGTCTACGACCGGGGCAGCCACTTCGCCGCCCACGACGCCCCCGACCTGCTCATCGACGACATCCGGCAGTTTTTCCGCCAGGTTCGCTGAACACTCCTCCGCAACGAAAGGCAGACATCATGTATCTCGTCATCGGTGCCACCGCCCACTTCGGACGCCAGACCGTGGAGGAACTGGCCGCCGCGAACGTGCCGGTGCGGGCGCTCACCCGTACCCCCGAGAAGGCCGCTCTCCCGGACGGCATCGACGTCGTCCGCGGTGATCTGACCCGGCCGGAGACGCTGCCGCCGGCATTCGCCGGCGTCGAGGCCGCCCTGGTGATCCTCCCGTACGGCATGGACGTGTCCCCGCTGCTGGCGGGGGCCAGCGCGGCCGGCGTACGGCGACTGGTGTTCCTCTCCTCCGGGGCGATCGTCGCCGGGGCCGAGCGGCAGCCCGACGTGATCGCCCGATACCACCGGGACGTCGAGCAGGCCATCGAGGCGTCCGGGATCGACTGGACGTTCCTGCGCCTCCTGTTCCCGGCGATCAACTCGCTGACCTTCGCGATGCAGACGCAGAGCGGAGACGTCATCCGGGCGCCGTACACCGAGGCGGCGTTCAGTGCGGTGCACGAGCGGGACGTCGCCGCGGTGGCCGCGCGGATCCTGACCAGCGACGGACACGCCGGCCGGATCTACGACCTGACCGGCCCGGAGTCGCTGACCCAAACCCAGCAGGTTCGCATCCTCGGCGAGACGCTCGGGCGCGCGCTCACCGTCGAGGACCTCGACCCGGAGCCGGTGCTGGAGCAGATGAGCCGGTTCATGGACGGCGAGTTCCTGGCGGCGCTGTTCGGCCTGATGGCGGAGGCGGTCGGTAAGCCCGCGCCGGTGAACGACACCGTCGAGCAGATCACCGGCCGGCCCGCGCGGACGTACGCGGAATGGGCCGCGGACCACCGCGCCGACTTCGGAGGCTGACCGTGCCCCGGACATGGGGACGACGGGCGTTGGGACGGGCCCTGCTCGCCCGCCAGATGTTGCTGGAACGCGCCGACGTGACCGCCGAGGAGGCGATCACCCGCCTGGTCGGTATGCAGGCGCAGGCGCCGTACGCGCCCTACTTCGGACTGTGGAGCAGGCTGCGGAGATTCGGTGTCGCTGACCTGGCGGACGGGCTCAACGACCGTCGCCTGGTCCGCATCGCGCTGATGCGCAGCACCATCCATCTGGTCACCGCCGCCGACTGCCGCCTGCTGCGGCCATGGGCTCAGCCGGCCCTCGACCGTGAACTGAACACCGCGTTCAGATCGGCCCTGACCGGCTTGGACCGTGCCGCCGTGGCGGAGGCGGGCCGGGCACTGCTCAGCAGGCGGAACCTCACGCCCGGCGAACTGGGGATGGCGCTGAACGAACAGTGGCCGGATCGTGAGCCCCGCGCGCTCGCAACCGTGGTGCGCAACCTGACCCCGCTGATCCAGTTGCCGCCACGTGCGGTGTGGGGAATCGGCGGCGCCACCAGGTACGCGACGGCGGCCGACTGGGTCGGCGCCGGCCCCGACGCCGAGACGGACGGCGAACGGATCGTGCTGCGCTACCTCGCCGCGTTCGGCCCTGCCTCGATCAGCGATGTGCAGACGTGGGCCGGGCGAACCCGGCTGCGTCCCGTTCTGGACACGCTTCGCCCGCGGCTGGCGGTCTTCCGTGACGAGCACGGAGTCGAACTGTTCGACCTTCCGGAAGCGCCGCGCCCCGACGCGGACACCTACGCGCCGGTTCGGTTCCTGCCCGAGTACGACAACCTGCTCGCCTCCCACGCCGACCGCACCCGCGTGATCTCGGAAGAGGCCCGGAAACGGGTCATGACGAGCAATGGGATGCGTGCCGCGCTGCTGGTGGACGGCGAGGTGGCGGGCACGTGGAAGCTTCATCCGGGCAGGAAGTCGACAGTTCTGGAGATCGACCCGTTCCGGCCGCTGACCGCGGTCCAGCGTGCCGAGGTCGAAGCCGAAGGCGGCCGCTTGCTGGAGTTCGCCGCTCCCGGCGCGAACCACCACGTACGGTCCTGGGACGGCTGGCGGACGTGAGCGCACCACACGCCTTCCTCGTCGCGTCCACGACGACCGGCACAGTCACCGTTCGGGATTCGGCCATGGATGATCGTGACCGGCTGGCCCGCGGGTGACGGGGTGCCGTCGGTCGGCGGGTCGGGCGAGCTGATGGCCGGTCGCGGAACCTGCACCGGCACGTAGAGGTTCGCCCTGGTCTCAGGCGAGACCACGCCCTCCGCGGTCTGGCTGGTGACGGTCAGGAAGTTGTCTCCCCGCCGGTCAGGGGTGACGACGACGGTGCTGCGGCCCTCGGCATCGGCGGTGGCGGTCTCCGACGGGCCGTCGTTCAGCCGGTAGGTGAACGACACCGTCCCGGGCACCTGACTCGAGAGTTGGATCGTCCGCGGCTCGCCGACTGCGGCGCCCCCATTCTGGTCGAAGACCTTCGGCGTGTGGTCGATGACCCGGAAGGAGTAGTTCGTCTCGACCGAGCGGTTGAGGGTGCGGTCGATCGCCTGAACCGTGAGGACGTGGGTGCCCAGCCCGGCCCTGGCGCCAGTCGGTCACCAGCCCGGGTGGCAGCCACCCCATCCCGGTGAGCACGTCGAGCGGGCTCACGTGACGCTGCCGCTCCAGGGCCTGCGCGGCCGCGGTCGTCACGCGGCGTTCCAGCTTGGAGACGGGCGGCATGGAGGCACGCTACCCCGCCCCCGGAAGCGGACGGGCACAGACGGGCCACAGGTTTCGTGATCCGATCCGGTCGATGGTCCGTATCACCCTGTGTCCGCGAGTGTCGACGGGACTCGATGAGCCCTGGGCGGCACACGAGAGTGAGGGAGGTTCGATGTCCGTGTGGCGCCGTCTGTGCAGTGCCGCGGTTCTCTCCGCCGCGCTGGTCATGCTGGTGCCGGATCCGGCGCGGGCAGCGCCGGACGTCCCGGTGCCTCCGGAGAACCTGCTGCTCGACCGCGGTACGGGTGACATCTCGGCCGCCGACAAGGATCTCGTGGTCAAGGTGCGTCTCGCCGGCCTCTGGGAGATCCCGGCCGGGGAGATGGCCCAGCAGAAGTCGAACAGCGCCCGGATCAAGAAGATCGGCCAGAACATCGCCGATCAGCATGCCGCGCTCGACCAGCTGGCCCGTACCGCCGCGAAGGAGCTGAGGATCGCCCTGCCCAACGAGCCGAACAGCGACCAGCAGGGCTGGCTCGACGAGATGGAGGCGGCGGAGGGTCCCGAGTTCGACGCGATCTACATCGACCGGCTGCGGTCCGCGCACGGCAAGATCTTCCCGGCGATCGCGACGATCCGGGCGAGCACCCGCAACGACACCGTACGCAGGCTGGCCCAGCAGGCGAACCAGTTCGTCATGACGCACATGACCCTGCTGGAGAGCAGCGGGATCGTGGACTTCGCCGCCCTGCCGACCGCCCCGGCCCCGAACGCGGCGGCCAGCAGCAAGCCGGCCACCCAGGTGCTCTCCGCGGCTGAACAGAACTCCGGTGAGAGCGGCGCGAACATTCCGCTGATCGCCGCGGCCCTGGCCGGTGGGCTGGTCGCGGGCGTCCTCGTCACCCGGCAGATCGTCGGCGGCCGTGGCCGCAACGGCTACCGGTCGCGGCGGCCACGCTATTACGGAGGCTGAACAGGGTGACGCGGTGACCTCGTCGCCGGATGGTGTGATCGTCACCGATTGGCTCCGCGGGGTCCTGCACCCGCGCCGGAGCGGCATCGCCTCCGTCGTCCGGCCACCGGCCGGGATCGACGAGGCCTGGGCCGGGCTGCGGCGCGGGATCTGGGCGCAGGACGCCGCGATCCGGGCGAACTCCACCGAGTCGTCGCGGGTGTGGCAGCTGGTCGCCTCGTCCGCCGCCGAGGACCGGGCACTCGGCGCCCGGCTGCTCGGCGAGACGGCCCGGGTCGGTGACGAGCGGGAGGACCACGCGCTGGTCCGGGCGGTCCGCGAGCGGTTCCGGTACGTCGATCACGGCGCCGACGAATGGCTGGCCGATTTCCTGGTGGCCGCCCACGGTCTGGCCGAGGCGTGCCGGCGGGTGCTCGGCGGCTTCCACGTCGATCTGCCGTACACCGGGGTGGGTGTCTTCGGTCGCCTGCGGGAGCTGCTGGTGGTGGCCGACGCGGCGACGTACGCCCAGGCGCGCGACGTGCTGCTGGACGTCCGGGACCGGATGGCGAAGGAGCTCACCGGCAGCCTCCGCGCCGACCTGTTCTGGGCGGTCACCTATCTGCTGCCGCTCGGCCCGCAGGCGGGGCCCGAGGAGCGGGCCGCGCACGCCGGGGCGATGCGGTCCGTCGGCCGGTTCGGCGACGCCCCGGTGCACGCTTCCGGGCTGGCCGCCGGCGACCTGGACACGCTGGAACGGTTCCTGCGCGCCAACGACCGGGTGCGGCACGAGTTCTTCGCCGGTGGCCTCTACCTGGCCGGTGTGGTGGAGACGGCGGGCGCGGCGGCCGGGCCGGTGCTGGCTCGGATGCGGCCGGACCCCCCGTACCGGGACGATCCGTACGTCAACGGCATCTGGTGCAGACTGCTCGCCCACGTCGACGACGACACGGCCCGGGCCGCGCTGGACGAACAGCGCCGCGCCGGGCATACGTGGGCGACCGGATTCACCGTTCCGGAAACGGCGCGGGTGGACGTACCCGATGGATCGTCTTGTCCTTATCAGCCGCCGAAGGCGGTGCGTCCCGCCTGGCTGGACGTGGCCGTGCCGGTGGAGCCCGTGCTGCGGCTGCGGGACGCCGAGCGGGCGGACGCGGAGCGCAAGGGGGTGAACGCGGACGCCGAGCAGTGGGACGGCGTGCCGATCGGGCGGTGCGACACCGCCGCGGTGACCGCCTGGCTGGAGCATCGCGAGCGCTGGGCGATTCCGGCGACGCTGCCCGCCCTCGCCCTCGCGCCGCGCTGGACCCACGAGCGGCTGATGGCCCTCGGCTTCACCCACTACCACTACCGGGTGCGGTCGCTGGTTCCGTTGCTGCTGCTCAGGCACGGGGTGAGTCACGTCGCGGCGCTGCTGTCGGCGTTCGGCGAGACGACGTGCGTGGAGGCGGCGCTGGAGGTGGCGCAGCCGGTCGGGCACGCGTCGCTGGCCGCGCCGATGGTCCGCGCCTTCGCCGGGAAGAAGCATCGCCGCCTGGCCCGGTCCTGGCTGCTGCGCCATCCGGAGCACGCGGCCGCCGGGTCGGTGGCGCTGTGGCGCGCCGACCCGGACGACCCGGCGACCGGGCGGGTGCTGCGTCATCTCGACGCGCAGGGGCACCGGGCGCTGCTCACGGCCCAGGCCGGCGACCGGGCCGCGGACCTGGTCACGCTCCTGGAACGGGACCCGCTCGACGCCCCGAAGGCCAGGAGGCCGAAGATCCCGGCCTATCTGACCGGCACGCCGCTGCCTCCGCTCACCGCCGCCGACGGCGGCCGGGCGACAACCGACGATCAAGACCATTTCCTGGTACGCCTGGCGTCGTGCGACACCGACGAGGTGCACCCGGCCGTCCTCGCCGCCCGGAACCGCTGGACCGCCGCGTCCCGGGCGGCCTTCGCGGACGCGCTGTTCGACCGCTGGGTGGCGGCCGGGGCGCCGGCCGCCGACGGCTGGTGCATGCAGGCGGTGGGCCTGATCGGCGACGACGCGGGCGCCCGGCGGCTGGCCGCGCACGCCCGGCAGTGGGCCGGCACCAACGCGGCGGCCCGCGCCCAGGCCGCCCTCGACGCGCTGCGGCACCGCGGCACCGACGCCGCCCTGATCGAGATGAGCCTGCTCGCCGAGCGTTCCCGGTTCCCGGTCTTCAAGAGCCGCGCCCGGGACCACATCGAGGCGATCGCCGACCTGCGCGGGCTCACCCCGGACGAGCTGGCCGACCGGCTGGTGCCGTCGCTCGGCCTCGACGAGGAGGGCGGCGACGTCCTCGACACCGGCGCCGGCGTTTTCCGGATCGGCTTCGACCACCAGCTGGCCCCGGTCCTGCGGGACCCGGACGGCCGGATCCTCGCCGACCTGCCCCGGGGCGGCGACCCGCGGCGGCGCAAGGCGGCCAAGGACCGGCTCACCGCGCTACGCAAAGAGGCCCGCGCCTCGGCGTCGCTGCACATGGCCCGGCTGGAACGGGCGATGTGCGCCCAGCGGCGGATCCCCGCCCCGATCTTCCTGGACCGGTTCGCCGCCCACCCGTGGATGACCCACCTGGCCCGCCGCCTGGTCTGGGGCGTCTTCGAGGGCGAGACCCGGACCGGCACGATCCGGGTCGCCGAGGACGGCACACCGGCCACCGTGGACGACGACCTGGCCGTGCTCCCGGACGGCGCCACCGTCAGCGTCCTGCATCCGCTGCTCTTCGCCGACGGCGAGCTGGCCGCCTGGGGCGCGGTCTTCGCCGACTACCAGCTGCTCCAGCCGTTCGCGCAGCTCGACCGGCCGGTCCATGAAGACCTTCAGGACCTGCACCGGTACGCCGGGCGCGAGACCACCTACGCCGTGCTGCGCGGCCTGGAACGGCACGGCTGGACGCGCTGGTACGACGCCGCCGTCCAGATGGCGAAACCGCTGGGCGGGGGACGGCACGCGCTGCTGCGCACCGATCCGGGCTGGCACGCCTCGGACACCGTCGACTCCGCCCCACCGCAGACCGTCATCGACGTGATCGTGGTCGGCGGGGGCGATCCGTCCCCCGGCGGGCTGCCGCCGGTGGTCTTCTCGGAACTGGTGCACGATATGCGGGTATTCGACTGAGCCGGTGACGCATCCAGGAATTGCTACAATCCAGTATGCAATTCAATCGTGCAGCGCTGGACTCGCTCAAATCCGATCCGGCGGCCTCGCCCATTCACCGGTCGCTCGGTTACTACTACGGAAATGCGGAGCACGACGCGGCGCTGGACGCCTTCTACGCGCGTTTCGTGGGGCCCGGCGATCTGGTCTTCGACGTCGGCGCGCACGTGGGGGACCGGATCGGGAGTTTCCGGCGGCTCGGGGCGCGGGTCGTCGCGGTGGAGCCACAGCCGCTCTGCCTGCGCGCGATCCGGGAGATCTATGCTGGTGACGACGATGTGGTGACGATTCCGGCGGTGTGCGGCGGGTCCACCGGGACGGTCGACTTCTACGTCAACTCGGCGAATCCCACGGTGTCCACGGCGTCCAGCGACTTCGTCCGCGCCGCCGACGGCGCCGACGGCTGGCAGGGCCAGGTGTGGGACGAGCAGTTTCAGGTCCGGTCCGTGACGCTCGATTCACTGATCGCCGAACACGGAATTCCGGCATTCGTGAAAATCGACGTCGAAGGGTTCGAGGAAACTGTTCTCTCCGGCCTGAGCAATTCCGTTCCCGCGCTGTCCTTCGAATTCACCACCATTGAGCGGGAGGTGGCGCTGCGCTGCCTCGACCGGGTCACCGCGCTCGGTTTCAAGGAGTTCAACATCGCGATGGGCGATTCGATGGCGATGACCTTCCCGGAGTGGGTGGGCCGGGCGGAGATGGCCACCCACGTCCGGGAGCTGCCGCACGAGGCGAACGCCGGCGACGTCTACTGCCGCTGAGGGCTAGACGGTGGTGGTGGCGGGTTCCTTCTCCAGGGATCCGCTCCACCAGGGGGCCGCGCGGCGCAGCGACTCGCGCTGCCACAGCCAGCGGACGTCCTTGCCGAACGACCAGACCAGCGAGGCGATGCTGACCGCGATGCAGGCCCGCGCCAGCGGAACCGGGAGCAGGCCGGCGCTCGTCACCACCAGGACGGCGCCCTGCGAGGCGGCCACCACCTTGCGGGAGAACCGCGGCGGCAGCGCGCCGTTGAGCCAGGGCATCGGGTAGGACGCGAGCACGTAGGCGTACCGGAAGAGGCCGATGCCGACCGCCCACCAGCCCAGCGTGGTGCCGAGGTAGACACTCAGCGCGATGGCCAGGACCGAGTCGGCCTCCATGTCGAACCGGGCGCCGAACGCCGAGGTGGCGCCGGTCCGGCGGGCGATCTGGCCGTCCACGCCGTCGCACGCCAGGGACACCGCCGCCAGCCCGATCAGCGCGACGTGGTGGGTGCTCCCGGCGACCGCGTCGGCGGTGAGGGCGATCACCCCGCCGGTCAGGATCAGCCGTCCGAACGTGACGGTGTCGGCGGGTCCCCAGCGGTGGCCGTGGTGGTGTTCCAGGGAACGGCCCAGCAGCACCCACGTACCGGCGGCGAAGACGATCCCGGCCAGCCAGCCCGCCGCCCCGAGCCCGACGGTGGCCCCCAGCAGGAGCAGGACGGTTGCTTGCACGATGCCGCCGAGGACCAATGGGCGTGCCGGAACCGTCACTATTCCTCCTGTAGCCGCTCGTTCACCTGCCGTCGGGTAACACGGCTCGGGGCGGCGGGCGGTTCAGCCGGAGATCTTGAATTCCGCCGGCGCGCCGAGCCGGTCCGCGATCCGCTCGGCGTACGCGGTCAGGAAGGCCTGCCGGACGGTGCGGCTCTTCGAGTCGATCAGGTTCATGGCCCGGGCCGCCTGCGCGAGCAGCGAACCGAACAGCAACTCGGTGGCGTACAGGCCGGTGACCGGCCCGGTGACGTCGACCAGGCCGAACTCCTGCATCCAGACGGCGTGGCAGCCGTTGGCCGCCGCCACCGCCCGCAGCAGCTGTGCCTTCGGCTGCTCGTACGGATTGTCCACGGCGATCCGCCGCCCACCGGTGCGCCCGTCTCCGGTGTTTTCCCGGAGCAGTTCCTGCGCCGCCAGGGTGCGAGCCTCCGCGATCTCGGCGTCGTCGGTCCCCTCGGCCTCGGCCAGCAGTCCCCGAACCCGGTCCAGCAGTTGCCGGCCGGGCTCACCGGCCGGCGCCGGGCTGGCCGGGCCGACCCGCGGCATCGACGTGAGCAGGCGCAGCACCTGGACGACCGACTCGATGGCGGCGGTCCGGTCGAACCCGTTGCGGTCCGCCCACTCCGGCAGCGGTTCCGGATCGGTGACGAGCCGGCTGTGCCGGGCACTGTGCTCCCGCCGTACCGCCCGGACCATCTCGGACGTCTGCCATCCCCGCTGCCCGGCCCGCTCGATCTCGCCGTGCAGGGCCGCGAGCAGGGTTCGGTCGACCTCGCGCGGGTCGGGGCTCGCCGCCAGCCGGAGGCAGACCCCGGTGTCGAGTTCGAGCAGGGTGTCGGTGACCGGCCGCTGGGCCGGGATACGGGGCCGGCTTGCCGCCAACCGCTTCACCTTGTGTCGTTTCCGGCTGTTCCAGCCCACGGATGGTTCACCTTGCTGTCGGAGTCGGGTGTCTCCGGTACTCCACCATCCGGCTCAGCGGGCCCGCCGGGTTTTCCGGGGCGTTGCACCCGATCGGGCAGTCGGCTACCGATCCGCAACCTCCGGCGGGGTTACCGGCTCCGGACGGGCCGGTAACCCTGGAGCGGGTACCCCATTTGCAACCTTCTTGCAGTGGATCAGAGTTTGAACCGCTCGCCGATGCCGCCGAAAGGAAAGGGGAACACCGAAAAGCAACCTCGAGAAAGGCGTGAAGACCCTTGCGCAGCTTCCGCGTTCGTGCCGCCGTCGTTGCATCCTCCGTTCTGGTGAGCCTCGGACTCTCGGCGGCGCCCGCTCTGGCCGAGGGGCAGTCGGACGCGTTGACGGCGACTTCGACCACACTGGCCGGTCGGCTCGCCGCGGTGAAGTCGGCCAAGTCGATCAACTACTACCCGTCGAACGCGGGCTGGTCGGCGATGTGGACCGGCTTCGACGCCGCCCGGATCGACGCCGACCTGGCCAAGGCCGCGGAGCTCGGCGCCGACAACGTCCGGGTGATCGTCTTCCCGTCGGTGTTCGGTTTCCCCACGCCGAAGGCGGAGTACACCGAGAAGCTGCGCAAGTTCATCAGCATCGCCGACGCACACGGACTCACCGTCAAGGTGACCCTCTTCGACTGGTGGGCCGGTTACTCCGACGTCGCCGGCAGCGTCAACTGGGCCAAGGCCGTGCTCGACCCGTACGTGAACGACCCGCGGGTCCTCGCCGTCGAGGTGAAGAACGAGATCCAGCCCGGCGACGCGGCCGCGATGACCTGGGTGAAGCAGTTCATCCCGGCGTTCCGGGCGGCGATCCCGAACCTGCCGCTGACCCTCTCGGTGGACGGTGGCACCGGCGCGGCCGGCATGGCGCAGATCAAGTCGGCGCTGACCGCCAGCCCGCTCGACTACTACGACTTCCACTTCTACGGCAACTCGGAGCGGGCGCTCCCGGAGATCCGCAAGGCGCAGACCGCCGTCGCCCCGACCCCCGTGGTGATCGGTGAGACCGGCGTCAGCAGCGCGGTCTACAGCGAGGGCGAGCAGGCCATCTACCTGGCCCGGACCTTCCGTGCCGCGACCGAGGCCGGGATCAACTCGGTGTCACCGTGGACGCTGAACGACTTCTCGGACGGCGCCATCCCCGCCAACTCGGTCGTGTCGACCATGCCCGCCCAGTACAAGTTCGGCCTGTTCCGCGCGGACGGCACGCCGAAGCTGGCCGCCACCGTGGTCCAGATCGCCTTCTCCGGCGCGCCGATGCCGAACAGCCTGCTCAACCTGAGCTTCGAGGCGGCGGAGATCGACTCGCCGTGGCGCCGGACCAACCCCGACGCCGGTACGGCCGTGATCACCACCGGGATGGCCCGTACCGGAACCCTGTCGGCGCGCTTCTCCGGCACCACCCGTACCGCCTCCGGCCTGCCCGGCCTGGTCCTCTCGCCGATCACGCCGGTGCAGCCCGGCTACCGCTGGCGGGCCGAGGCGTACGCCCGCGGCGTCGACGCCACCGGCATCACCGAGATCGCGCTGAGCTGGTTCGACGCGAACGGCAAGTGGATCAGCCAGAACACCTCGAACCGTCTCCCGGCGGGCAACACCGGCTGGACCAAGCTGGTGGTCGAGACGGTCGCCGCTCCGGCCGGCGCCGCCGCGGTGCAGCTGCACCTCAAGTCCGGCGACAACACCGGGACCGTGTGGTTCGACGACGCGGCGATCAGCTGAACGATGCGATGCGGAAGGCGGGCGCGAGCCCGCCTTCCGCCGCTTCAGCATCGGCTTGCATAGATCGTGATGCATCCCCCTTTCGGGTCGGCGGACTTCGGGAGGGCAAGCTAGAGGGATGACCCAGCGGGCTCTCTGCAGTGGATGGAGCATCATGACTCGCCGTTGGCATGTGGTCACCCTGGCCCTGCTCGCCGTGTTCGCCCTGGCCTGCGAGGGCAGTGGCAACGCCAAGCCGAAGCCGACGAGGACCAGCGCCAAACCGGCCACCGGCTACCCGGCCTCGATGGTGGCGCTCGGCGACTCGATCACCGCGGGGCTGGGCAGCTGCGCCGTCTACGTGGCGTGCACCCGCAACTCCTGGTCGACCGGGAACAATGCGGCGATCGCCAGCCACTACGACCGGATCCTGGACAAGAACCCGAAGATCAAAGGGGAGGCGGACAACCTCGCCGAGCCCGGCGCCGAGGCCGACGCGCTGGCCGGGCAGGCCCGCCGGGCGGTCGACCGCAAGCCCCAGTACGTGACGATCCTGATCGGCGCCAACGACGCGTGCGCCCGCCGGGTGGAGGACATGACCTCGGTGGCGACGTTCCGCGACGAGATCGGCGCGGGGCTGGCCCGGCTCAAGAAGGGCCTGCCGAAGACCCGGATCCTGATGGTCAGCATCCCGGATCTGTACCGGCTGTGGCAGGTCGGCCGGGAGAGCGACAAGGCGGTCGAGGTGTGGAGCCGCGGCGGCATCTGTCCGTCCATGCTGGCCGAGCCGACCTCCACCGCGGCGGCCGACCAGCAGCGGCGGGAACGGGTCCGGGACCGGATCGAGGCGTACAACACCGAACTGCGAAAGGCGTGCAAGGCGTACGGCGGCCGGTGCCGCTGGGACGGCGGCGCCGCCCATCGGATCCGGTTCGATCTCGACCTGGTGAGCGAGTTCGACTACTTCCATCCGAACGCCGACGGCCAGAAGGAACTGGCCGAAGCGGTCTATCCCGGTCGTTTCACATGGTGACTCAGGGTGCTGAGTCGTTCACCTCGCCATGGTGTCAGGGCTCGGCGCCGGGTCTCCGCACCATGGGTGCGGGTGGCCGAACGGCGCCTCGCGTCCGAACTGTCAGACGGTCAGGGCCTGGCGGACCGTGCCCTCGGCCTCGGCGCCGCCGTCACCGGTCGAGGTGACCCGGCCGGCCTCCAGCACGTAGTAGCGTTCGGCGGCCCGCAGCGCGAAGCCGACGTGCTGTTCCACGAGCAGCACCGACATCCCGCCCCGGGCGGCCAGGGACAGGATCGTCTGCTCGATCTCGGCGACCACCGACGGCTGGATGCCCTCGGTCGGCTCGTCGAGCAGCAGCAGCCGGGGCCGGGTGATCAGCGCCCGGGCCAGGGCCAGCTGCTGGCGCTGGCCACCGGAGAGCAGCCCGGCCCGCCGGGACAGCAGCCCGGTGAGCGCCGGGAAGAGGTCGAGCGCCTCGGCCATCGCCTCCCGGCCGCCCTTGCGGCCGTCCGCCACCAGGCGCAGATTCTCCCCTGTGGTCAGGTGCGGGAAACTCTGCTGGCCCTGCGGCACGTACGCCATCCCGCGCGTCACCCGCTCGTGCGGCGCCAGCCGGCTGACGTCCTCCCCGTCCAGCAGCACCATGCCCGACCGGAGCCGGATCAGGCCGACCGCCGCCCGCAGCAGGGTGCTCTTGCCGGCGCCGTTGTGGCCCAGCACGGCCGCCACCCCCTCGTTCGGGACCGCCAGCGAGACGCCGTGCAGGACCGTGCTGCGGCCGTAGCCGGCGTGGACGTCCTCGAATCGCAGCATCACGCCTCCTGTACCGCGTGTCCGAGATAGACCTCCTGCACCTTCGGGTTCGCCTGCACCTCGGCGACCGAGCCCTCGGCGAGCTTGCGCCCGGCGTGCATGACGGTGACGGTTCGGGCGAACCGCCGCAGGAAGTCCATGTCGTGTTCGATCACCACCACGGTGTGGTTCTCGCTGAGCCGGCCGAGCAGCTCTCCGGTGGCGTCCCGCTCGTCGTGGCTCATTCCGGCGACCGGCTCGTCGAGCAGGAACAGTTCGGCGTTCTGCACCAGCAGCATGCCGATTTCCAGCCACTGTTTCTGGCCGTGCGCGAGCGTCCCGGCGAGCCGGTCCCGCACCGCGCTCAGGCGTACCGTCTCCATGGCATTTTCGACCTCGGCGGGGACGGCCTTGCGCTTGCGCAGGAGGGTGAGCGGCCCGCGGGACCACCCGGCCGCGATGTCGAGGTTCTGCAGGACGGTGAGCTCCTCGAAGACCGTCGCGGTCTGGAAGGTGCGGCCCACGCCCAGCCGGGCGATCCGGTGCACCTTCCGGCCGAGCAGGTCGTGGTCGCCCCAGGTGACCCTGCCGGTGGCCCGGGCCAGACCGGTGATCGCGTCGACCATGGTGGTCTTGCCGGCGCCGTTCGGCCCGATGATGAACCGGACGTCGCCCCGGGGCACGTCCAGGTCCACGCCGTCGACCGCGACGAATCCGTCGAACACCACCCGCAGGTCACGAACCGACAGTCCGCTCATGTCGTCACCTCGACCTTCGCCGGCGCCGGCGTCTCCACCACTGCCGAAGGCCGCGAGCGGCGACGGATCGTGCCGGCCAGCGAGGCCAGGCCACCCGGCAGGAAGACGATCGGCAGGATGAAGAGCAACCCCTCGAAGTACGTCCACGCGCTCGGCACCCGCTCGGACAGCGCGGTCTTGGCCCAGGCCACCGCGATCGCGCCGAGCGCCGGCCCGAGGAGACTGGCCCGGCCGCCGACCGCGACGCCGATCACGAACTCGATCGACGGCACCACACCGATCATGGCCGGGGAGACGATCCCCACCGCCGGGACGAACAGCGCCCCGGCCAGGCCCGCCATGCCCGCCGCCGCCACGTAGGCGACCAGCTTGACGTTCGCCGGGTCGTACCCGAGGAAACGCACCCGCTCCTCGCCGTCACGGACCGCGACCAGCAGCTCGCCGTAGCGGCTGCGCATCAGCTGCCAGGTCAGGGCCAGTACGGCGAGCAGGGCGGCGGCCACGATGAAGTAGACCGTCCGCCGGTTCACCGGGTCGTTCAGGTCGTACCCGAAGAAGCCCTGGATGTTGGTGAGCCCGTTGGTGCCGCCGGTGGTGCCCTGCTGGCCGATCAGCAGGATCGCGAACGCCGCGCAGAGCGCCTGGGACAGGATCGCGAAGTACGCGCCCCGCACCTTGCGCCGGAAGATCAGCAGACCGAGCAGCAGTGCCGTGAACATCGGCAGCAGGACCGTGGCGGAGAGCGCGAACAGGGGGTTCGCGAACGGTCTCCACCACCAGGGCAGCTCGTCCAGTTGCCCGTACAGAAGCATGAAGTCGGGCATCTGGCCGGGACCCGCGTCGGCGAGCTTGAGATGCATCGCCATCGCGTAGCCGCCCAGGCCGAAGAAGAAGCCCTGGCCGAGCGTCAGCATGCCGCCACGGCCCCAGGCCAGGCCGATGCCGACCGCCACGATCGCGAAGCAGAGGTATTTGGCGAGCAGGTCGAGCCGGAAGTCACCGAGTGCCAGCGGCGCCACCCCGAACAGCAGCACCGCGCCGATCGCGAAGCCGGTGACCGGCTTGCGCAGAAGTCTCATGCTGATCTCCCTCGGGCGTGCCTTCGCGGCCCTTGCTTCGCTGCGGTGCACTCAGTCACGCCAGGCTCCTCGTCCGGAGGGTGAACAGCCCCTGCGGGCGCCACTGGAGGAAGGCGACGATCGCGATGAAGACGATCACGCTGGCGACGCTGACCGTGGTCGTGTACTCCACCATGGACTGGAGCACACCGAGGACGAACGCCACGATGACGGTGCCCTGGAGCTGACCGATTCCGCCCACCACGACGACCAGGAACGCGTTGACGATGATGTTGGTGCCCATGGTCGGGCCGATCGGGCCGATCAGGGTGAGGGCCACCCCGGCGATGCCGGCCAGGCCGGAGCCGATGAAGAAGGTCAGCCGGTCCACCCGGGCGGTGGCCAGGCCGGACACGGCGGCCAGGTCCCGGTTCTGCACGACGGCGCGGATCCGGCGGCCCAGCGGCGTGGTCTTCAGCACGATGGTCAGGGCGGCGACCGCGGTCAGCGCCAGGACCAGGATGAACACCCGGCTCGACGAGATCACCAGATGGTCGGTGATCCGGATGCTGCCGGTGAGCAACTCGGGGGCGCGGGTCTGCACGTTCGGCGCGCCGAAGACGTCCCGGGCCAGTTGCTGGAGGATCAGCGAGACGCCCCAGGTCACCAGCAGGGTGTCCAGCGGCCGCGCGTAGAGGCGGCGGATCAGCAGGAACTCGAGCAGCACACCCATCGCGCCGGCCACCACGAAGGCCACCGGCAGCGCGACGAGCAGGGACCAGCCGGCGCCGGTGATCACCTGCTGGAGCACGTACACGGTGTAGGCGCCGGCCATGATGAACTCACCGTGCGCCATGTTGATCACGCCCATCTGACCGAAGGTCAGCGACAGGCCGAGAGCGATCAGCAACAGCACCGCTCCGATGCTGATGCCGGTGAAGAGCTGACTGAGGACGAGAGTCACGGGGTGCCCCTTCCGACGGGCCGCCCGTCGCCGGGCGGCCCGTCACGATCGTCAGGACAGGCCGGAGGCCCAGGGGTAGCCCTTGAGGTACGGGTCCGGTGTGATCGCCTGACCGGAGTTCCACACCTCGGTGATCAGGCCGTCGTCGCCGATCCTGCCGATCCGGGCGGTCTTCGAGATGTGCTGCGTCGTGCCGTCCACGGTGACCTTGCCCTCGGGGGCGTCGAAGGTGATGCCGCCGGCGGCCGCCTTCACCTTCTCCACGTCGAAGGAGCCGGCCTTCTCGACCATCGCCTTCCACAGGTAGACCGAGACGTACGCGGCCTCCATCGGGTCGCTGGTCGGCTTGTCCTCGCCGTACTTCGCCTTGTAGGCCTTGACGAACTTCTCGTTCGCCGCGCCCTCGGTGGTCTGGTAGTAGTTCCAGGCGGTGAGCTGACCGGCCAGGTACTGGGTGCCGATGCTCTTGACCTCCTCCTCGGCGATCGAGACGGAGACCACCGGCATGCCTCCGGCGGTGAGGCCGGCCGCCTTGTACTCCTTGAAGAAGGCCACGTTGCTGTCGCCGTTGAGGGTGTTGAACACCGCGGCGGCGCCGGCCGCCTTGACCTTGTTGACGATCGTGGAGAACTCGGTGGAGCCCAGCGGCGCGTAGTCCTCGCCGAGCACCTTCATGCCGTTCGCCTCGGCGTACGCCTTGATGATCTTGTTGGCGGTGCGCGGGAAGACGTAGTCCGAGCCGACCAGGTAGACGCTGGTCTTCCCCTGCGCCTTCAGGTAGTCCAGGCCGGGCACGATCTGCTGGTTGGTGGTGGCGCCGGTGTAGAAGATGTACGGCGACTGCTCCAGGCCCTCGTACTGCACCGGGTAGAACAGCAGCGACTTGTTCTTCTCGAAGACCGGCAGCACCGCCTTGCGGGAGGCCGAGGTCCAGCAGCCGAAGACCGCCGCGACCTTGTCCTCGCTGATCAGTTTCTGTGACTTCTCGGCGAAGGTGGGCCAGTCGGAGGCCCCGTCCTCGCTGATCGGCTCGATCTTCTTGCCCAGCACGCCGCCGGCCGCGTTGATCTCCTCGACGGCCAGCAGCAGTGAGTTCTTGACCGTCACCTCACTGATCGCCATGGTGCCGGAGAGCGAGTTCAGCAGGCCGACCTTGATCGCCGAGCCGGAGGTGTCGATGGCGGCGCCGGCGCCGCCCGCGGTGGCGCTGTCGGTGGTCTTGGCGCCGCATGCGGTGAGTACCACGGTTGCGGTCAGTGCCGCGACGATGGCCGCCGTGCGGCGGCCGCGATTCGAGAACATGAAACCTCCGTTGAAATCGGAGAGAGGCATAACGCAATGCAAAGACGTTCGTGATTGCCCTGACCTGCGCCGTCGCGGGTCCCCGGGTAACGCCAGTTTCGAATGCCCCGATTTCCATGCCGTTTCCCTCGGCTTAATACGCGGTTTCCGCGAAGATCGGCCGGGAAATGAAAAAAGCCGACCACAAAAGGGTCGGCAAATAGCGGTTACTTCCTGCTGGAAGCATCCTCGCGGGCGAACCGCGATCCTGTCAAGGCAGCTGGGTGAGGACGTCGAACTCGACGCCGCGCGCCGCGGCCAGGTAGATCCGCTGGTTCACGTGCCGCTGCCGCAGGCGCAGCAGACCCCGCGGGCCCTCGTAGCAGACCGACTCGGCGTTCGCCCCGATGGCGCCCAGGTCGAACACCCCGGCCCGTTCCACCAGCGCGGCGAGCAGCAGCACACCCTCGTGACAGGACTCGCCGAGGCTGCCCAGCGGCGGCGCCTCCGGGCCGAACCGCGCCGCGTACCGGCCGTGGAAGTCGAGGTTCTCCCGCGTGATCATGGAGGCGAAGAAGCCCGCCGTGCTGAACAGGTCCGCGGTGGCCGAGGCGCCACTGGCCAGCAGCATGTTCTCGTCCATCAGGGTGCTCAGGCGCAGGCAGCGGGCGTCCAGCCCGGACCGCGCGAAGGCCCGGTTGAACCGCACCGCGTCCATGCCGACCAGCAGCATCAGCACCGCGTCCGCGCCGGAGCGCTCGATCCGGCGCAGCACACCGGCGAAGTCGTGGGTGCCCAGCGGCACATAGCTCTCGCCGGACACGGTCATCCCGGCGCCGGTCGCGTACCGCCGGGCGGCCTGGGCGGTCCGGCGCGGCCAGACGTAGTCGTTGCCCACGATGTACCAGTCGCGGGCCGACCGCTCCCCGCCCAGCAGGCTCATCGCCGGGAACAGCTGCACGTCCGGTGTCTCGCTGGTGAGGAAGACGCCCTCGGCGCGCTCGCCGCCCTCGTAGAGCGCGGTGTAGACGTACGGCACCCGGCCGGCCACCCGCGGCGCCACCGCCTGCCGGACCGTCGAGATGTGCCAACCGGTGACGCCCTGCACCGCGCCGGCCGCCACCAGCGCCCCCACCTCGGCGGCCACCTCGTGCGGGGGAGCGCCGCCGTCCACCGGGACCAGCCGCAACTCACGGCCGAGGACACCGCCGGCCCGGTTGACCTCCTCGGCGGCGAGCTCGGCACACAGCTCCGCGCTCGGCCCGAAGATCCCGGCCGGCCCGCGCAGCGGCAGGACGAGGGCCACGTCGAACGACGACATGGCCCTCATGGTTTCGGATCGTCGTCGCGAGTTCCAGCGGATCCCGTTCGGTAACATCCCGACGATGCGGGGATCCACGGACCTCATGTACCTGCTCACTCGCGCCGAGCGGCTGCTGACGCGCCGGCTGGCCGCCATCCTCGACGCCGAGAGCTGCTCGATGGACGCGTGGCGCGTCGTCTCGGTCCTGTCCGACGGCCGGGGCCACTTCATGACCGAGCTGTCCGAGCTCAGCTTCCTTCCGCCGGGCAGCCTCACCCGGCTGATCGACCACCTGGTCGAGGAGAACCTGGTCTACCGCCGCGGCGACGACGTCGACCGGCGGCGTATCCGGGTCCACCTGGCCGCCCGCGGGCGCCGCCTGCACGACCGGGTGGACGCCGAGATCCGGCGCAGCGTGGCGGACCTGCCGGTCGGCGGCGAGCTGCTGGACCGCCTCGGCGACCTGATCACGGCTCTCGACCCGACGGTGGCGCCGTTCTCCGTCCTGCCGCGCGGCTGAGCGAACGCCCGAACACGGCGCCCGCCGGCCGTCAGCTCCGGAAACGCGCGACGAACCGCTTCTGCCAGGGCGTCTCGACGGCCTGGTGATGGTAGTGCCGGCGGACGAAGGCCACCGCCTCGTCCGCCGGGACGCCGTCGATGATCGCGAGGCACGCCAGCGCGGTTCCGGTCCGGCCGATGCCACCACCACAGGCGATCTCGACCCGCTCGCTCTCGGCGCGGTGCAGGGCTTCGATCAAAACCTCTTCGGTGTACGCGCGATCGCGCGGCAGCCAGAAGTCGGGCCACCGGATCCACCGGCTGGTCCACCCGAACTCGGGCGGCGCCGAGCCCAGCAGGTAGACCCCGAACCGGGGCGGGTGCCCGGTCGGCATCGCCCGTCGCAGCCCACGGCCCCGGATCAGCCGTCCGGACGGCAGCCGCATCACCCCGTCGGCGTCCTCGTCCCAGCCATCCGCCATGGCTAGATGGTGCCAGTAGGGTGCTCACCTTGTGAGTCCCCTCGTCCAGACCCTCCTGCCCACCCGCCTCGGACCGAGTTTCCGCTGGCTGCTCGCGTCGTCCTGGACGACCAACCTCGGTGACGGCATCGCCGCCGCGGCCGGTCCGCTGCTGGTCGCCTCGCTCACCGGAGACGAGTTCCTGATCGCCCTGGCCGCCCTGACCACCTGGGCGCCGCCGCTGCTCTGCGGGCTCTGGGCCGGTGTCCTCTCCGACCGGTACGACCGCCGCATGATCGTCCTGGCCGCCAACGCCTTCCGGGCCGTGGTCCTGCTGGCCATGATCGCCGCGCTGACCACCGGCCACCTGACGGTGGTGGCGGCGCTGATCGGCGTCGCGCTGATCAGCACGGCCGAGGTGTTCGCCGACAACACCACCGGCACGCTCACCCCGATGCTGGTGGACCGGGACGACCTGGCGCTGGCCAACGCCCGCCTCCAGACCGGCTTCATCACCTTCAACCAGCTGGCCGGGCCGTCGATCGGCGCCGCGCTGTTCACCCTGGGCCGGTCCTGGCCGCTGGTGTCCGAGGTGTTGCTGGTCCTCGCCGGGATGCTGCTGGTGAGCCGGGTCAAGCTGCCGCCGCACGGCCGTACCGGCAGCCCGAACGTGCGCCGCGAGATCGTCGAGGGGTTCCGCTGGGTGCTGCACCACCCGCCGGTCAGTACCCTCTGCCTCACCATCCTGATCTTCAACCTGGCGTTCGGCGCCGCCTGGGCGGTGCTGGTGCTCTACGCCCGGGACCGGCTCGGGCTCGGCGACTTCGGCTTCGGCCTGATCACCACCGTCTCGGCGGTCGGCGGCCTGCTCGGCACCGCCCTGTACGGCTGGATCACCGCCCGGGTGAGCCTCGGCAACGTGATGCGGATCGGCCTGATCATCGAGACCCTGACCCACCTGATCCTGGCCGCGACCCGGTCACCGCTGGTGGCGCTGCCGGTGTTCTTCCTGTTCGGCGCGCACGCCTTCATCTGGGGCACCACCTCCACCACGGTCCGCCAGCGCGCCGTGCCGGAGCACCTCCAGGGCCGGGTCAGCGCGGTCAACACCATCTGCGTGTACGCCGGTCTGGTCGCCGGGTCGGCGATCGGTGGACTGCTGGCCAAGCAGTACGGCGTCGTCGCCCCGTTCTGGGCCGCGTTCGCCGCCTCGGCCGTCTTCCTGATCCTCCTCTGGCCGCAGATGACCCGGATCGCGCACGACGATCAGCTATAGTCCCGGGCATGTCTTGCTTCAGCGTGCGACGCCGGCGTCCCGAGGGCCGCCGCTGAAGCTCTGCTTTCCTCCCGGCGGGTCGACACCCGCCGGCACTGGACAGCAGTGGTCGGTCCGACCCGCCTCCGCTTCGTCGAGAGGCCGGACCATGATTCTCGAAGCACTCCTGCACGACCGGCTGGCACCCGCCTTCGCGGCGGTCGCCGGCATGCCCGTGGACCCGGCTGTCCGGGTCTCTCCGCACGCGGATTTCCAGTCCGGGGCGGCGCTCGCCCTGGCCGGAAGCCTGCACCGGCCACCCCGGGAGATCGCCGCCGAGGTGGCCGCCGCCGTGGACCTGGCCGGGATCGCCGAGGTCACCGTCTCCGGGCCGGGCTTTCTCAACCTGACCGTCGCCGACGGCTGGATCGCCGGGGCCCTGGACGCGATCGCCGGTGATCCGCGGCTGGGCGTGCCGCCGGTGCCGGTTCCGAAGAGGATCGTGATCGACTACTCCTCGCCGAACCTGGCCAAGGAGATGCACGTCGGCCACCTGCGGTCCACGATCGTCGGCGACTCGCTGGCCCGGCTCCTCGACTGGCAGGGCCACGACGTGCACCGGGTCAATCACATCGGTGACTGGGGCACCCCGTTCGGCATGCTGCTCGAACACCTCGCCGAGACGCCCGGCGGGACCGGGCACTCGCTCGCCGGCCTGACCGCCTTCTACCGGGCGGCCCGGGTGCGGTTCGACACCGACGAGGACTTCCGGACCCGGGCCCGGCTGCGGGTGGTGGCGCTCCAGAACGGCGACGGCCCCACCCGGGAACTGTGGCGGCGGCTGGTCGCCCAGTCCGAGAAGGCGTTCCTGGCCGTCTACGACCGGCTCGGCGTCACCCTCGGCCCGGAGCACTTCGCCGGGGAGAGCACCTACCAGGACGAACTCGCCGGCATCGTCGCCGAACTGGCGGAGAAGGGCCTGCTGATCGAGAGCGACGGCGCCCTCTGCGCCTTCCCGGCGGGCTTCACCGGCCGGGACGGCGCGCCGCTCCCGCTGATCGTCCGGAAGGCCGACGGCGGATTCGGGTACGCCGCGACCGACCTCGCCGCGCTCCGGCACCGGGTGTCCGATCTCGGCGCGGACGAGCTGCTCTACGTGGTCGGGTCACCGCAGCGGATCCACTTCCGGATGGTCTTCGCGGTGGCCCGGGCGGCCGGCTGGCTGCCCGGCGAGGTGAGCGCCGAGCACATCGGGTTCGGGTCGATCCTGGGCGCCGACGGCAAGATGCTCAAGACCCGGGCCGGGGACACCGTCCGGCTCTCCGGGCTGCTCGACGAGGCCGACGCCCGGGCCACCGACCCGGCGCTGGGCATCGCCGCGATCAAGTACGCCGACCTCTCCGGCGACCGGCGGGGCGACTACGTCTTCGACTGGGACCGGATGCTCGCCTCGACCGGGAACACCGGACCGTACCTGCAGTTCGCGTACGCCCGGATCGGCTCCATCGCCCGCAAGGCCGACGGCGCGCCGGGACCGATCCGGATCACCGAGCCCGCGGAGCGGGCGCTCGCCCTCGCGCTGCTCGGTTTCGAACCGGCGCTGACCGCGGCCGCCGGGCCGCGGGAACCCCATCGGATCGCCACCTACCTGTACGACCTCGCCAGCGCCTTCAGCCGGTTCTACGAGCGGTGCCGGGTGATCGACGCCGAGCCGGGGACACGGAGCAGCCGGCTGGCCCTCTGCGAGCTGACCGCACGGACCCTGCACACCGGAATGTTCCTTCTCGGTGTCGAGGCCCTCGACCAAATTTGATCATCACGCCATGCCCGATTCATCGACCGATCAGGTGATCGGCCGTTAGGGTGCTGGTTTCGGCGCCCACAAGGCGCGATCGATCCGATGTTGAGAGGTTCGCAATGACCCTTCCCACCGGCGTCTCGCGGCGAAGCGTCCTCGCCGCGTCGGCGGCCGCCACCGTCGCCGCGCCGCTCGTCTCCTCGGGCGCCGCGCAGGCTGGCGGCACGGCCGTGGAGAAGACCTACCGGCTCACCGTTCTGGGCACGTCGGACACCCACGGCAACGTCTACAACTGGGACTATTACAAGGACGCCGAGTACGACGACAGCGCCCACAACGACGTCGGCGTGGCCAAGCTGGCCGCGCTGGTGAACAAGCTGCGCGCCGAGGCGACCGGCCCGGTGCTGGTGCTGGACGCCGGCGACACCATCCAGGGCACCCCGCTGGCCACCTACTACGCCAAGCAGGAGCCGATCACCTCGACCGGTGAGAAGCACCCGATGGCCCGCGCCATGAACGTGCTGCACTACGACGCCGTCACGCTGGGCAACCACGAGTTCAACTACGGCCTGCCGCTGCTGAACCTGTGGATCCGTCAGCTCGGCTTCCCGGCCCTGGCCGCCAACGCGATCAGCGCAAAGACCGGGAAGCCGGCGTTCACGCCGTACGTCATCAAGAAGGTCTCGCTCGGCCGCCACGCGCCCACCCTGCGCGTCGGCATCCTGGGCCTGACCAACCCGGGCTCGGCGATCTGGGACCGGGCCAACGTCGAGGGCCGGATCGAGTTCACCGACATGATCGCCACGGCCGCCAAGTGGGTGCCGATCATGCGGGCCCACGGCGCCGACATCGTGCTGATCTCCGCGCACGGCGGCGACAGCGGCATCTCCAGCTACGGCCCGGAGCTGCCGAACGAGAACCCCTCCGCGCTGATCGCCGAGCAGGTGCCCGGCATCGACGCGATCCTCTTCGGCCACGCGCACCGCGAGGTGCCGCAGCGGTTCGTCACCAACCTGACCACCGGCGAGCAGGTGCTGCTCTCCGAGCCGTCGAAGTGGGGCCAGCGGCTCACGAAGATGGACTTCGACATCACCCGCGTCAAGGGCCGGTGGAAGATCACCACGAAGGCCGCGACCTCGCTGAACACCAACACCGTCGAGGCCGACCCCCGGGTCCTCGCCGCGGTGCGCAGGCAGCACGAGAAGACGGTGACCTACGTCAACCAGGTCGTCGCCGCCTCGACGGTGGAGCTGTCCGCCGCCACCAGCCGGTACGAGGACACCCCGATCCTCGACTACATCAACAGGGTGCAGACCGACACCGTCACGGCGGCGCTGGCCGGCACCGAGTACGCGGGCCTGCCCGTCCTGTCGATCGCCGCGCCGTTCAGCCGGACCGCGGTGTTCCCGCGGGGCGACGTCAAGATCAAGGACGTGGCCGGGCTCTACATCTACGACAACACCCTGGAAGCGGTCGTGCTGACCGGCGCCGAGGTGAAGGCGTACCTGGAGTACTCGGCGAAGTACTTCGTCACGCACGCCGTCGGCGCCCCGGTGAACCCGGAGACGATCAGCGACCCGGCCGTGCCCGACTACAACTACGACGTGTTCTCCGGCGTCGACTACGACATCGACATCAGCCGGCCGGTCGGCAGCCGGATCACCCGCCTCCAGATCGGTGGGGTGGACGTCGCCGCCGACGCGCGGTTCGTGGTCGCGGTCAACAACTACCGGCGCTCCGGCGGCGGCAGCTTCCCGGGCATCGTGAAGACCCAGGTCTACAACGCGCAGCAGGAGATCCGCCAGCTGCTCATCGACTGGGCGCAGGCCAAGGGCCGGATCGACCCGGCCGACTTCTCGGTGCGCAACTGGCAGCTCGTCCGCGAGGGCGTGCCGGTCTTCTGATCGGGGGAGCGGGGCGGGGGGGCCGCCCCCCCCCACACGAAACCCGCCCCTGGCGCCGGGGGGGGGCCCCCCCCCACCGCCCCG
>NZ_JAGFNS010000007.1:146390-333227 GCF_017592555.1 Actinoplanes flavus
CGGGGCGCACCTGGCCGCTCGGCCGCGCGGGCGGGCCGGTCTTCGGCGGGGGGGCGCGGGCCGGGTGACCGGCCCGCTCACTCCTTCTCCTGCCAGTTGCCGCGGGTGTCGGCCACCACGTACATGCCGGTGCTCTTCCCGGTGGCCAGGTCGAACGTGCACAGATAGGTGCGCAGCCCCTCGGCGTCCCGATCGCTCTCGGTCAGGCAGGTGACCGAGGTGAACCGGCCGACCGCGGCGGTGATCCGGCTGTCCGCGGCGAGGGTGTCCTGGAGCACCGTGGTGATCCGGTCCTCCCGGTAGGCGTGGTAGGCCGGAACGGCCACGGCGAAGGTCAGCGCCGCCCAGACGGCGGCGCCGCCCAGCACCGTCAACCCGTAGGCGATCCAGTAGGGCGAGCGCTCCCGGCCGTACCGGTGGGCCTGACCGGACCGCCGCAGCGCCGAGATGATGCCGAGCACGCTCAGGAAGAACGTCCAGCACACCACCGGCCGCCAGGACGGCGCCTCCGGGCGGCCCGCCGCGCGCACCTCCCCGGGGAAGCGGACGAGCAGCTGGCCGTGCTGGTGACCGGTCGGGTCGACCGGCGGGGCGGCCGGCGCCGGAACGGGATCCGGCGGTCGGGCCCACGCCGGAGCGGAGGGGTACCGCCCCGGCTCCGGTGGCGTCTGGACTGTCATGGTGCGGCGAACCTCTTCCCCTGGCGGCCGGATGCTTCTCCGGGCGCTCGGGATCATCGGCCACGGTCCGCCTGAGTTGAGGATTAGTTGTATTTCAGGTGCGGCGCTCAGCCGCCCGGGTTCACCGGCGGGTCGGTGACCGGCTCCGTCGTCGGTGTCGTCGGCGCCGTGGTCGTCGGGTCGGTCGTCGGCTCGGTCGTCGGGTCGGTCGTCGGGTCCGTGGGATCCGGTGACGACGACGACGCCGACGGCGAGGCCGACGACGGGCTGGCCGAACGGCTCGCCGGTGTCTTCTTCGTCTTGGTCGGCCGGGTGTTGGTCTCCGACGTCTCCACCACGGACGGGGAGTCCTCCGCGCTCGGCGGCGGCGGGAGGATCGGGTCGGCCTGGTTGCCCTGATTCTGCTTGCCGGTGCTGCCCGGGGCCGGCGGGTCGCCCTTGACCGCGAACGCCACGCCGATGCCGCCGGCCACCAGGAAGAGGGCCAGGATCGCGAACATCAGCAGACGCTGTGCCGGTGGCTGAGCCGGCTTGGCGCCCGGCCGGGAGAACGGGACCGGCGCCGGGACGGCACGCTGCATCGGCGCCGGCCGGGGCGCGGCCGGGCTGATCGGCGTGGTCGGGAACTGGCCGGTGCCCATCCGGGTGACCGGGAACTGCCCACTGCCCGACCGGGTGACCGGGAACTGCCCGCTGCCCATCCGGGCGGCCGGGCTGATCGGGGCGGCCAGCGTGGTGCCGGTGAGCCGTTTCCAGTCCATCGGCCCGGCCACGGCGAACGCCGCCTCGGCGAACTCGGCGGCGCTCTGGAACCGGTCGGCCGGCTGCTTCGCCATCGCCCGGGCGATCAGGTCGCGAACCTCGTACGGAACGTGGTCGGGCAGGGGCTCCGGATCGTCCTCCAGATGGCGCAGCGCCACCTGGAGAGCGTTGTCGCCGTCGAACGGCGGCACACCGGCGATGCAGTGGTAGGCCACCGCTCCCAGCGCGTAGATGTCGGTGGCCGGTGTCAGATTGCCCTTGGCCACCTGCTCCGGCGCCATGTAGAGGGCGGTGCCGACGATCGCGTTGAGACCGGTGACGCTGGTCATCGCGTTCGACCGGGCCACGCCGAAGTCGACCAGGATCACCGCGCCGGTCGGCTTCACGATCAGGTTGCCGGGCTTGACGTCGCGGTGGACGATCCCGTTCTCGTGGGCGGCGTGCAGCGCGTCGGCCGCCTGCGCCACGATCGACATGGTCTCGGCGACCCCGAGCGGGCCCTCCTTGACCCGGGCGGAGAGCGGCTCGCCCTCCACGAAGGCCATCACCAGATAGGCGACCTTCTCCGGGCCCTCGTAGTCGCCGTCGCTCGCGTAGTCGTAGACCTCGACCACGCCCGGGTGACGGAACGCCGCCATCATCCGGGCCTCGCCGTAGAAGCGGGCGGCGAACTCCGGGTCCTCCAGCATCGCGGTGCGCAGCACCTTGACCGCGACGGTCCGGCCCAGCACGACGTCGGTGCCGCGCCAGACGTCACCCATCCCGCCGGTGGCGACGCGTTCGTCCAACCGGTAGCGGTTGTCCAGGAGGTTTCCCGCGTTGAGCACCAGCGGACCTTATCTGTAGGAGTTCAAGCCGAATGCCGCTCAACTGTACAGAGCCGTGGCCTTCTGTGGGAGGTCGGCAAGGGCCTGCGAAAACGGCCCCGCCGGGTCACCTCTCGTCGTACGTCGGGGTGACCACGACCGCCGTTTCGGCCAGCTCGATCTCCTCGTTCTCGGCCTGCCGCTCCAGGGCGGCCCGCGCGGTGCCGGCCGCCACCCAGCCGACGGCGACGCCGACCAGGCCGATCGCGACGATCAGGCCCCAGGGGCGGGCCGGCCGCCGGCCGGCGAGGGCGCTCGCGGCCGCGTTGGCCCTGGCCCAGGCCTCGTCGGTGACATAGCTCACTCGGTCGCCGGCCCGCCCGGCCAGCTTCCGGCTCGTGCGCCCGGCACGGCCCGCGCTCTCCCCGGCCGTGGCCCACGCGCTCTGGAGATGCTCCCAGGCCTCGTCGGCGGTCTTCTCGGCCTGGTTCTTCCTCGAGAACATCGTCTGCACCTCCGGTTGCACGGTCTTCCCGGGTGAGCTTGCCCCCGATCAACTCTCCGCAAACGTCCGCTGTGGACGCCATCACGGTTCCAAAACGATTTGACGCGGCGCAGTAGGGTTGACCGGGTTCACACGGACCACTCAGGTGACTAACAGGTTCGGCGCCTAACCTTTCGGGCAGTTTCTACCGAACCTTTCGGGAGGAGTCCTGCCGCCCTGTCCAGGGTCGGCATGGCCGCCGCCCGCGTTTGAAGGAACAACGCCCGGATCGGCCGGGTGGGTGGAGGGAAGAGGCGTGACGCTGTCGATAACGACGTCGACGCTGGCCGACGGCGCGGTGGAGCTCTCCCCGCGAGGCGAGATCGATGTCGAGAACGCGTACGAGATCCGTGAGGCCGTGGCGGCTCAGCTGTCCTCCGGATCCCCTGCCCGGATCGAGCTCAACATGCGGCACGTGACCTTCATCGACTCGGTCGGCATCAGCGCCCTGGTGGCCGCGTTCCAGCTGGCCGCGGTCAGCGGGGTCAAGCTGGTGGTCACCCGGCCCAGCCGCTTCGCCCACCGGCAGCTGTGGGTCACCGGGCTGCTCGGCCTCTTCGGCAACCCGCAACCCTTCGACGAGACCGTCACCGCCTGACGCGCGCCGTGGCGCCCGCTCAGAAGGCGGGCGTCTGCACCTGGATGGCGCCGACGTTGATCCGGACGTCGGCCTCCGCGGGCGCCCGGATCGGGGTGACCACGGCGAAGTTCTCGGCGAGCGCGGCCAGGTCGGTTCCGGGGTCCGGGGTCTCCTCGGCGGCCTGCACGGCGGTCCGGACGTAGCCGTCACCCGCCTCGGCGATGCTCATCTGCACCTGGCCGAAACCCGCCAGGGTCGCCTGCCGTAGCCCACGGATGCCGTCCACGTGCAGGTCCGGGACGTTCAGGTTGAAGATCGTGCCGGGTGGGGTGTGCAGCAGCGAGGGCAGCAGGCGGACCGCGAGGTCGGCCGCGCTGCCCCAGTGGTGCTGCTCGTCGTCGAGGTGGTCGAGGGCGGCGATGGCGGCGCCGCCGCTGGCCGCGGTGGCCGCCGCCGGGGTCAGCACGTCGAGCGAGACGGCCAGGCCGTGCATCCCGGCGTGCGAGGCGGTGAGGCAGGCCCCGACCGTGCCGGAGTGCACCACCGCGGCGCCCGCGTTGGCGCCCCGGTTGATGCCGGAGAGCACGATGTCCGGCGCCGGCCCGAAGGCGTCGCGCAGCGCCAGCAGGACGATGTAGGCGGGGGAGGCGGCCACCCCGTACGCCGGGATGTTCTTGATCCCGGCGAGCTCGCGCGGCTCCGAGACGATCTTGCCATCCTTCACGACCGCGGTCATCGAGGCGCTGCTACCGCTGGACTCGCTCAGCGGCGCGGCCACCACCACGTCGTACCCGGCGTGTGCCACCGCGTGGGCCAGCCAGCGGATTCCGGGCGCCTCGATGCCGTCGTCGTTGGTGATCAGAATGCGCATTCGGGGTTGCTTGCCCGCTTGAGGGGTCATCATGCCTTCTCTATCGGGGTCAGCCGGACCCGCTCGGTGAGGACCCGGACCGCGTCCACGTGCCCGGTGCCGAGCCCGTGCCGGGTGACGTTCAGCGCCCCTGCCGCCGCCCCGGTACGTACAGCCTCCTCGATGTGGCCTCCGTGGGCCAGAGTGGCGGCGACCCCGGCCGTCATCGAGTCGCCGGCGCCCCGGTGTTCGGCCGGGGTCAGCCGGGGCAGCGCCACCGTGTAGATCTCCCCGTCGAAGAGGGCCAGCGCGCCCTCGTCGGCCCGGGAGACCAGTACCGTCTCGGCGCCGCTCTCGTGCAGCTGGATGAGGGCCTTCACCAGCGATCCGGTGCTGCCGTCGGGCGCCATCCCGTCGGCGATCAGCTCCTCGTGGCTGATCTTGAGGACGGTGATACCGGCCTCCAGCACCGCGGCCAGGTGGCGGCTGCACAGGTCGGCGATCACTTTGCAGCCGTTCGACCGCAGATCGGCGGCGAGGCGGCCGTACACCTCGGGTTTGATCACCGAGGGATGGGCCGGGCCGCTCAGGATGGCGATTCCGGCCCGCAGGCCCTCGGCGAGCGTGAGGTTGTACAGCTCGTCCAGCTCGTGCCGGGACAGCGGCGTGCCGGGCCGCTCGGCGATCTCCTGCCGGCTGCCGCCGCGCCGGTCGTGCACGTACCAGCCGCTGCCGTGCTCGCGCATGACCAGCCGCAGGGTGACGCCGGGCAGCGCCAGCAGTGGGGCCAGGACCCGGCCCACCTCGCCGCCGGCCGCCGCACAGAGCGTCACGCGGGCCCCGAGCGACGTGATCATCCGGGTCTGCCAGATGCCCTGGCCGCCCGGATGGACGTGCAGCTCGGGCTCGTCGTGGTGTTGCTCGATGGTCACCGTCAGCTGTGGGGCCGGCGCGAAGACCATGACTCGCCCGTCACTCATGTCTCGCATTGTTATCTTTCCGCGCATCCGGCGTGGCGGTTCGCAAAAAGTACAGATCAGGTTTAAAGCTCGAAGGTTTACCAGCTGACCGGCGTGCAGTCCCGTGCCGCCCCGGCCGGTTCGACCTGCAACGTGGCGTGGTCGATGTGGAAGTCCTCGTGCAGCGCCTGGCGTGCCTCGGTGAGCACCGTGCCCAGTTCCGCCTGCGGATCCAGCCGCAGGTGCGCGGAGGCCACGTCCATGCCCTCGGTGAGCGTCCAGACGTGCAGGTCGTGCACGTCGCAGACGCCCGGCACGGCGGCCAGCCGCTCCCGGACGCGGGCCACGTCCAGGTGCTCGGGGGCGGCCTGGACCAGGATCCGGACCGCCGAGCGGCCCAGGGCGAAGGTGCGCGGCAGGATCATGAGGGCCACCAGGACGGCGACGATCGGGTCCGCGTACGCCCACCCGGTGCGCCAGATGATCAGCGCCGCCACGATGACCCCGGCCGACCCGAGCAGATCGCCGAGCACCTCCAGGTACGCCCCGCGCACCCCGATGTTCTCCTTGGCCCCCGAGCGCAGCAGCGCGAACGCCACCAGGTTCGCCAGCAGGCCGCCCACCGCGACCACCAGCATCCAGCCGGCCGGCACGTGCGGCGGATCGGTGAACCGCTGCACCGCCTGCACCAGGACGAACCCGGCCACCACGGTGAGCAGCGCCGCGTTGGCGAGCGCGGCCAGCACCTCCAGCCGGTAGAGCCCGTAGGTGCGGCCCGAGTCGGTGCCGGCCCGGTGTGCGGCGGTGATCGCGGCCAGCGTCATCGCGATCGCCAGCACGTCGGTGAACATGTGACCGGCGTCGGAGAGCAGCGCCAGCGACCCGGTGATCCCGGCCGCGACCGCCTCGACGACCATGAAGACGGTCAGCAGCCCGGCCGCCCACCAGAGGCGCCGTCGATGCCCGGCCCCGCTGGTGAGCAGGTCCCGGGTTCCGTGGTCGTGGCCGGCTCCCATGTCGTTTACCCTCCGTCGTCCGGCAGGCCGCCGCTAATGTATGCGGACATTGCTATATGTGCAAACGGTTGTGGCTCCGGTGTCGTGCGATGAGAATCTTGATGACCCGTTCTGCATCGGAAAGGAAGTTTCGTGCTTCGACGTACCCTTGCGAACGTTCTCTGCCTCACCACGTGTGCCGTGACCGTAACCGCCGCACCCGCCTCGGCGGCCGTGACCAGGCCACTACCCAGCACAATCACCCTGCCGAGCGGTTTCCAGCCGGAGGGCATCGCGATCGGCGGGAAGCCCTACGCCTACTTCGGCTCCCGCGTCGACGGCGACATCTACCGCGCCGACCTGCGGACCGGAGAGGGCGCCGTGTTCAGCGAGGGCCCCGGGACCGCCTCGCTGGGCCTCAAGATCGACGACGGCCGGCTCTTCGTGGCCGGCGGGGCGGGCGGCGACGCCCGGATCATCGACCTGCGCACCGGCCGGGTTCTCCGGTCCTACCGGCTGCAACCGGCGGGCTCGAACACGTTCATCAACGACGTGATCGTCACCGACGAGGCCGCCTGGTTCACCGACTCGCGCAACCTCGTGCTGTTCAAGGTGCCCTTCGGCCGGCACGGCAGCCTGCCCGAGACGGCCACCGCGGTCCCGCTCACCGGCGACATCGAGCTGCTGACCGGCAACAACGCCAACGGCATCAGCGAGACGCCGGACGGCCGCGGCCTGATCATCGTGCAGTCCAACACCGGATTCCTGTTCCGGGTCTCCCCCTCCGGCGTCACGTCACGCATCGACGTCGGGGAGACGCTGCTCACCAACGGCGACGGCCTCTGGCTCCGCGGCCGCAGCCTCTACGTGGTGCGGAACCGGCTCAACCAGATCGCCGAGATCACGCTGAACCGGTCCGGGACCGCCGGAACCCTGGCGTCGGTGACCACCGACCCGGCCTTCGACGTGCCGACCACCATCGCCGAGTACCGCCAGCGCTTCTACCTGCCGAACGCCCGCTTCACCACCCCGCCGACCCCGGAGACCACCTACGACGCGGTCTCCGTGCCGATTCCCTAGCTCAGGGCAGCCAGCCGGGGTTCGTGCCGACCGTGGTCAGCCGCTGCGTCGCGCGGGACAGGGCCACGTAGAGGGTGCGGACCCCGGCCGGGTCGATAGCGATCTGCGCCGGCTCGACCAGCACGACGGCGTCGTACTCCATGCCCTTGGCCTCCAGCGCGGTCACCACCTGCACCCGCTCCGGCAGCCCGGCCACCCAGCCGGCCACCTCGTCGTGCCGCGGCACCGGCATGATCACGCCGATCGTGCCGTCCACCTCGGCGAGGTGCTTCTCGGTCAGCTCCCGGACCGCCTCCGGAAGACCGCCGGTGGTCACCGTCACATCGGCCGGTTCGACCCCGGTGCTGCGCACCGCGGAGGGCAACGGCAGATCCGGCATGATCGTACGGATGACGCGCGCCGCCACCTCGAAGATCTCCGACGAGTTCCGGTAGTTCGTGGTCAGCGCGTAGCTGTTGCGCTTGCGGGTGCCCAGTGCCCGATCGCGGGCCCGGTCCAGCTCCTCCGGGTCGCCGGACCACGCGGTCTGCGCCGGGTCGCCGACGATCGTCCAGGACGCGTACTGCCCGCGCCGCCCGATCATGCGCCACTGCATCGGCGTCACGTCCTGCGACTCGTCGACGACCACGTGCGCGAACTCCCGGTAGTCCTCCTCGCGCCGCACCTGCTGGGCGCGGGCCGCCGCCTGCCGGTCCGCGTACGTGCTGACCTCCTGGATCCCGTCCCGGACGTGGAACGGGTTCTTCGTCTTCCGCTGCGGCTGCCGGGGACGGCCCATCAGCTCGTCCAGCTCGTCCAGCAGCGCCACGTCGGAGATCGTCGGCCCGTGCTCGGCCAGCGCGTCGAACGAGCCCTGCAACGCGGCGATCTCGTCCCGGGAGAGGACACCGTTCGCGTACGCCCGGAGCCGTCCCGGGTCGGCCAGCCAGCGCAGCACCCGCATCGGCGTGAACCGCGGCCACCACGCCTTCAGGAACTCCCGGAAGTCGGTGCGGTCGGCCAGCTCCGACTCGAACTCCTTCTTCTCCGGCAGCCCGCTCACCCGCGCCTCCCGGGCCTGCGCCCAGAGCGCGTCGAAGACCCGGTCGAAGCCGTGCCCGCGGACCTCGTTGCGCCGCGCGCCCCGGGGCAGCGCCGAGCGCCGGATCCGGTCCAGTGCGTTCGCGTCCAGCCGGAGCAGCGTGCCGCGGTAGAGCAGGCGCAGCTCGGTCGGCGCCCCCGGCACCGCGTCGTGCGAGGCCCGCTCCAGCACCCGCCGCATCCGCAGCGAACCCTTGATCGCGGCCACCTCGCCGGAGTCGACCCGGGTGGCGTCGTAGCCGGGCACCAGCGAGCCGAGCGAGCGCAGCGTCGCCGTCTCCTCGCCGAGCGACGGCAGGACGGTCGCGATGTACTCCACGAAGACGCCGGACGGGCCCACCACCAGGATGCCGCCGCCGGCGAACCGGCTGCGGTCCGAGTACAGCAGGTAGGCCGCCCGGTGCAGGGCCACCGCGGTCTTCCCGGTGCCCGGTCCGCCGGTCACGATCGTCACACCGGAGGCGGGGGAGCGGATCGCCTCGTCCTGCTCGCGCTGGATGGTGGCGACGATGTCCCGCATCCCGCGGCCGGTCGCCTTCGCCAGGCTGGCCAGCAGCGCGCCGTCACCGACCACACGCATCCCGTCGGGGGCCGCGTCCGGGTCGAGGAGGTCGTCCTCGATGCCGATGACCCGCTCCCGGCTGGACTGGATCATGCGGCGGCGGACCACGCCGAGCGGCTCGGCCGCGGTGGCCCGGTAGAACGCCGCGGCGGCCGGCGCCCGCCAGTCCACCACCAGCGGTTTCGAGCCGTCGTCGCGGATGCCCATCCGGCCCACGTAGTGGGTGGCGCCGGTCTTGAGGTCGAGGCGGCCGAAGACGAGGCCCTCGTACTCCGTGTCGAGGGCGTGCCGGCGGCGGGCCGCGTGGAAGACCATCGCGTCGCGCTCCACCAGCGCCCCGAAGGTGCCCACCCCGGCCAGGCGGTAGCCCTCCTTCTCGGCGCGGGAGGCGTCCCGGCGCAGTTCGGCGAGGCGGGCGTAGACGCGGTCCACGTGCTGCTGCTCGACCGCGATCTCCTGTTGCAGGACGGTGGTGTCGCTCAAGTCCGCTGTTCTCCCTCTCGTGGCGCACCACCAAAGCGCGCTCGGCGCGAAGGGGGCAATCGAACTTACTCCCACGCCCCGGTCCGCGTCGAACGAGCCCGGCGGTCACCCCGTGGTCGGAACTTTTTAGGATCCTCGCCGAAACCCCACGAGATGTGCATTTCCGAAGGAAACGATCGGGGCGCCGACTACGCCGCCCGGGAGCAGCGGCTCGGGCGGGTCAGCGCGCGACGGGCCCGCTTGGCGTCCCGGGCGGCCCGGCGGACGATCGCGACCAGCGCCTCCGACACCTCCTCCGGCCGTTCCAGCGGCAGCATGTGCCCGGCCCCGGGCAGCACGGTCAGCTCGGCCCCGGTGAGCGCCCCGGCGATCGACTCGGCGCAGGCCGGCGGGGTGAGCCGGTCCCGGTCGCCGACCAGCACGGTGGCCGGCATCCCGCTCAGCTCGGCCAGCGTGTCCAGTCGCAGCTGGGCGCCGACCGACTCCCGGAAGCCGCCGATCGACCGCAGCGGCGCCCGGCCCAGGCTGCGCATGGTCAGCAGCATGGCCTCCTCGGCGCAGTCGTCACCGAAGAGCAGCCAGCGCAGGGCCGGCCGCAGGGCGGGCAGCACGGCCCGGTGCGGGCGCCAGGTGCCGGAACGGGCGAGCAGCCCCGCCCCGAAGGTCTCTCCGGCCCGCAGCAGGTTGGCCAGGCTGCCGGGCAGCCCGTACCGGGTGTGGGTGTGGCCCTCGGCGGTGGTCGAGACCAGGAGCAGGCCGGCCACCCGCGCGGCGAACTCGCCGGGATGGCGGTGGGCGTACTCCATGATCGTCATCCCGCCCATCGAATGCCCGGCCAGTACGACCGGGCCGGTTGGCGCGCAACGGCGGATCACCTCCGCCATGTCGTCGCCGAGCCGGGCCAGTGTGGCCTCGCCCAACCGGGTGGCGCCGGACCGGCCGTGGCCGCGGCTGTCGAAGGCGATCACCCGGGGCGCCTTGCGGCCCATTCCGGCGAGAGCGGTGATCTGGTGTTGCCAGGTCCGGCGGTCGAGGCACCAGCCATGCGCCAGCACCACGGTGACCTGGGCGTCCTGGGGGCCGGAGATCGACACATGCAGCCGGACGCCGTCGGCCGTGGTGATCTCGGAACGCGTCTGCATGGGCACCTCCGTGATGTTCACGGTCCCCGTGTACCCACGGGTAATAAGCATCACTCGTGATCACCACGATTGCCAGCTTGTTTCGATCCAATTTCCGGCTGATGGGGGCCGGAAGCCTCTGGACCGTGAGTTAGCTCGCAAACACTGTTGCGAGCGGCCGGGCCGACCAGAATCTCCACTATGACGGCCACTCGCGATGCCCAGGTCAGCACGCCCGCAGCCGCCTTGAGCGAGCTCATCTCAGGCAACAAACGTTTCGTCTACGGACACCCCCGCTACGGCCACGACGTCGCCCAGGCGGCGGCCACCGCGCAGGGGCAGAAGCCGCACTCGCTGGTGTTCGGGTGCATCGACTCCCGGGTGCCCCTGGAGGCGATCTTCGACCAGTCGTTCGGCTCGATCTGCGTGGCCCGTTCGGGGGCGCACGTGCTGGACCGCTCGCTGATCGGCTCGATCAACTTCGCGGTGGCCGAGCTGGGCGTCTCGCTGATCCTGGTGGTCGGGCACAAACGCTGCGGCGCGGTGCACGCCACCGTGCAGGCGCTGCGGGACGGCGCCACCCCGGGCAGCGACTCGGGGTCGGTCGGCTATCTGGTGGACGAGCTGGCGCCGGCCGTGCAGGAGGTGGGCCTGGACGGCGAGGGCGCCGAGGAGAAGGCGGTCCGCAAGCACGTCGGGCGCACGGTGGAGCGGCTGCGCGAGAACCCGGGTCTGGCCGAAGAGATCGCCGCCGGCCGGGTCCGGGTGGTCGGCGCCGTCTACGACCTGGACAGCGGCTGGGTCGAATTCCTCGACTGATCTTGTGCTGATCATGCGAAAAGGCGCCTCCCGGGAAAACCGGGAGGCGCCTTCTCGTGTGCTTGCTCAGCCCTCGAAGACGCCGGCGTCCACGAGCCGCTTCTCGGTGTCGGCCCAGCCGTGGTCCGGGTTCACGGTGTGCAGGCTGGTCAGTTCGGCGCGGATCTTGGCGCCGTGACCGGCGGCCGCCAGCACCCGGATCTCCTCGACGAACGCGTCCGAGTCGGTCTGCAGGTGCGTGGTCTTGCCGTTGGTCAGGTTGCGCACATACGCGAAGCGGCCGTTGGCGAGCGGGATGAGGTACTTGTACTCACCGAGCACGCTGAGGGCGCCACCGCTGCCCTGGCCGGCGCGGACTGATGCGCGGGCGGTCTTTGAAGTGTTGCTCGCCACGGCGGTACTCCTTGAAGGAAAGCTGTAAAGGCAGAAAAAAGGCCGTGGCAACTCTACACGACGGCCCCGGAACCATACCGTCGGAGCAGGTAACAGCGTTGGGCAGGGTATGCCACTACGGCCGCTCCCATAGTCGATGTTGTGGATTCTCTGGCGCACCATCCGTACCACCCGGCATCATGGGACACGATCAACCGCGGTCGAGGTCGTAGGGGAAGACGCACCTCGGTCTCCGGGAGGTCACCGTGCCAACGTGTGGCGTCGTATACGTCCACTCGACCCCACTCGCCGTGTGCCAGCATGTCGAGTGGGCGATCGCGCGCGTCCTGACCGCGCCGGTCAATCTGCAATGGACCGTGCAACCGGTCGATCCGAGCATGCGCCGAGCCGAGTGCAGCTGGACCGGCCGAGCCGGTACTGGCGCCGAGCTGGCTGCTGCCCTGCGGCAGTGGCCCATGATCCGATTCGAGGTCACCGAGGAACCCAGCCCGGGTGTCGACGGGGAGCGGTTCATGCACGTTCCCGGCCGTGGGCTGTTCCACGGGGTCATGGGCGCTTCGGGCGACATCCAGATCGGTGAGGACCGGCTGCGCGCCATCATGTCCTCGGTCCGTGCGCCCGAGGCGCTGTCGCATGCGCTGGAGAAGGCGCTGGGCACCGCGTGGGACGTCGAACTGGAGCCCTACCGCTACGCCGGTGACGGCGCGCCGGTGACCCTGCTCACCCGGGTCGGCTGACCGCTGTCCCCGATGATCAGGGCAAAACTCCCTGAACCATGCTCAAAACCCGGGTGGGGTCAAGTAGCGACCTTTGCCGTGAACTGGTTCGATGGCGATCGTGAAGAGTCTGTCGCGTGCCCTCGCCGTACCTCTGCTCCTTCTTCTCGGAGCATGTGGCGACGAGCCGGCCCCGGCCCCGGCCGCGACGAGATCCGCCCCGCCGGTGGTGAGCGTCCCGCCGTCGGCCGGCGGCGACCCGGCCACGCGGGCCGCCGAGGTGGTCGCCCGGCTCAGTGACGAGGACCTGGCCGGGCAGGTGCTGATGCCCTACGCCTACGGCGGCTCGGCCACCACGGTCGATCCGGACAACGCGAAGGCCAACCAGGGCCTGGCCGGCGTGGACACCCCGGCCGAGATGATCACGAAGTACCGGCTCGGCGGCCTCATCCTGGTCGGATTCACCGTGGACGACCCGACCAGCAAGACCAACCCCACCACCAACGTGGAGAACCCCGCGCAGGTCCGCGAGCTCACCGCCGGACTCCAGCAGGCGGCCGGGAAACTGCCCGCCACGGCGCCGCTGATGATCGGCATGGACCAGGAGTACGGCGTCGTCACCCGGGTCGCCGACGGGGTCACCATGCTGCCGTCCGCGCTGGCGTTCGGCGCCGCCCGGAAACCGGCCCTCACCGAGGCCGCCTGGCACGCCGCCGGCGAGGAACTCGCCGCGATGGGCGTCACCGTCGACTTCGCCCCGGTCGCCGACACGCTGAACAGCGGCGGCGGAGGCGTGATCGGATCACGCTCGTTCGGCAGCGACCCCCGGGTGAACGCCGGACAGGTCGCCGCCGCCGTCCGCGGCCTCCAGTCGGCCGGCGTCGCCGCGACGCTCAAACACTTCCCGGGGCACGGTCACACCACCGCCGACAGCCACAGCGAGCTGCCGCTGATCGGCCAGAGCCGCAGGACGTGGGAGACGCAGGACCTGCCGCCGTTCCGCTCCGGCATCGAGGCGGGCGCCGGCCTGGTCATGTCCGGCCACCTGAACCTGTCCTCGGTCGACAAGGGCGTCCCGGCCACCTTCTCCCACAAGATCATGACCGAGGTGCTCCGCGGGCAGCTCAAGTTCACCGGGGTGGCCGTCACCGACGCCATGAACATGGCCCCCGCCAAGCAGTGGCCGGCCGGCGAGGCGGCCGTGCGGGCCCTCAACGCCGGCAACGACATGCTGCTCATGCCGCCGGACATCGGCGCGGCCCGGGACGGCATCCTGGCCGGCCTGCAGACCGGCGCCCTCAAACGGGAACGCCTCACCGAAGCGGTCACCCGCATCCTCACCCTCAAGTTCACGACCGCGCTCACCCCGCAGCCCGACCTCGCGGTGATCGGCTCCGCGGCACACGAGAAGGCCGTCGCCGCCGCCGACGCCGCCGCTGTCACGATCCTGCGTGGCCGCTGCGCCGGGCCGCTGACCACCGGGCCCGTCTCGGTCACCGCCCCGGCCGCCCGCGAGGTCGCCCGGGTCAACCTGGTCAAGGCCCTCCAGACGGCCGGCGTCCCGGTCCAGACGTCCGGCGGCACGGTCATCCACCTGGCCGGCTACGGCGACGAACGCGTCGACCTCAACGACCGGGCGGCGATCACCGTGATGATGGACTCACCCGGCCTGCTCGCGTCGGCCACCTCGCCGACACTGATCGCCACGTACTCGTCGAGCCGCCTCTCCATGGAGGCGCTCGCCGCGGTGATCGCCGGAAAGGCCGCGGCGCCGGGCCGGTCACCCATCGCGGTCGGCAAGCTCCCCCGGAGTGCCTGCGCCGCATAACCCCTCTCCGGTACGGGCGACTCCGCCCACCGCCGAGATTCCCCGTCCCGCCCGCTCCACGCGAGCGGGCTGCGGGGTTGCGCCCGTGCCGCGCCCGGTGGGCGCGGCACAGGCTGGAGCCGGCAGATGCTCGCGTGGCGCCACGGGACGGTCGCACGAGGGCGGGGCGGCGTCGCGCGTACCGGAAATGGGGTGTTTCAGAGGGGGATGCTGCCGTGGGGGCCCCGGCCGGCGGGGGCGGCGGCCAGGGCCAGCGCTATGCGGCGGCGGGTGTGTGCGGGGGGTATGACCGCGTCGACCACGCCGATCTCGACCGCTCGGTCGATGCCGCCGGTCTGGGCCGATTCGTGGGTGGCCAGCTGGCCGCGGAGGTGGGCGCGGCGGCCGGGTGGGGTGGCGGCCAGGCGTTTGCGGTGCAGGACGTCGACCGCGGCTTCGGGAGTGAGGGCCGCGACCTCGGCGGTGGGCCAGGCGAAGACGGCGGTGGCGCCGAGGGCGCGGGAGTTCATGGCGATGTACGAGCCGCCGTAGGCCCGGCGGGTGACCAGGGTGACGCGGGGCACCACCGCGTCGGCGAAGGCGTGCAGCAGCTTGGCGCCGCGGCGGACCACGCCGTCCCCGTCGTGGCCGGGGCCGGGCAGGTAGCCGGGAGTGTCGGCCAGGACGATCAGCGGGACGGCCAGGGCGTCGCACATCCGGACGAAGCGGGCGGCCTTCTCGGCGGCGCCGGCGTCCAGGGAGCCGTCGAGGACCAGGGGGTTGTTGGCCACCACGCCGACCGTGCGGCCGGCGAACCGGCCGAGGACGGTGACGATGTTCGGCGCCCAGTCGGCGTGCAATTCCGTGCCGGTGGCGTCGAGCAGGGCCTGGACCAGCGGTTTCACGTCGTAGGGCAGGTTCGGGCCGGACGGCAGGAGAGCGTCCGGGGAACCGCCGGCACGACTGCCGAGGGGCACGTCGTCGGGGGAGAGGCGGCCCTGGCGGCCCAGCAGGAGGACCATCTCGCGGGTCCGGGCCAGGGCTTCGGCGTCGTTCGCGGCGGTGAGGTGGACGACCTCGGAGCCGGCGGCGCCGGACGGGCCGGACGAGGCGCCGGACGGGTCGGAGCGGGCGGCGACGGACGCGCTGGACGGGCCGTCGCCGGACGGGGCGGACGAGGCGGCGCCGGACGGGTCGGAGCGGGCGGCGCCGGACGGGGCGTCGCCGGTCACGAAGACCCGGCCCGCCCGGCTCGCGATCACGATGTCGGTGAGGGCGGGGCCGTACGCGGCGCTGCCGAGCGCCGGGCCGAGCACCGCGGAGATCTGTGGCACCCGGCCGGACGCCCGGACCATGGCCGCGAAGACCTGGCCGGCGCCGTCCAGCGCGACCACGCCCTCGGCCAGGCGGGCGCCGCCGGAGTGCCAGAGGCCGGCGACCGGGACGCGGTCGCGGACCGCGGTGTCGATCGCCGTGACGATGCGCCGGCAGCCGTCCAGGCCCAGTGCGCCGCCCATCCGGGTGGCGTCGGTGGCGAAGGCGACCGCCGGTGTCCCGTCGACCTGGCCGCGCCCGTACAGCACGCCCGAGTCGTCCCTCGCCGCCAGCAGCCGAAGCGTGCCGCGGTCGAAGAGCGCCTTGAGCCGTTGTTCCGGATCGCGGTGGTCGACGGGATCGGGTTGACCGGAGGGGATCAGCGTCAGGCCTTGGTGAAGATCAGTGCCACGTTGTGGCCGCCGAAGCCGAACGAGTTGTTCATCGCCGCGCGGATGTCCGCGGATCGCGCCTTGTGGGCCGCGACCTCCAGGTCGAGGCGCTCGTCGGGTTCGTCGAGGTTGATCGTCGGAGGGATGATGCCGTCCCGGAGGGCCAGGATGGTGGCGATCGACTCGAGCGCGCCGGCCGCGCCGAGCAGATGGCCGGACATCGACTTGGTCGACGTCAGGATGGGGTGCGTCCCGACGGATGCCTTGATGCCCTTGATCTCGCCCATGTCGCCGACCGGGGTCGAGGTGGCGTGGGCGTTCACGTGGTGGATGTCGGCTCCGGTCAGCCCGGCGTCCTGGATGGCCATCCGCATGGCGCGGATGCCGCCCCGGCACTCCGGGTCGGGCTGGACGATGTCGTACCCGTCGGAGGTGATGCCGGCGCCGGCGAGCCGTGCGTAGATCCGGGCGCCACGGGCCGCGGCGTGATCGGCCCGCTCCAGGATCAGCGCGCCCGCGCCCTCACCGAGGACGAAGCCGTCCCGGTTCTTGTCCCACGGGCGGGACGCCTTCTCCGGCTCGTCGTTGCGGGTCGACATGGCCCGCATCGAGGCGAAACCGGCGAGCGGCAGCGGGTGCACCACGGCCTCGGTGCTGCCGGCCACCACCACGTCGGCCCGGCCGGCGCGGATCAGGTCGAGCCCGAGCGCGACCGCCTCGGCGCCGGTGGCGCAGGCGCTCGCCATGGCCCGGACACCGGCGCGGGCGCCGAGTTCCAGACCGATGTACGCGGCGGGGCCGTTCGGCATGAGCATCGGCACGGTGTGCGGGCTGACCCGCCGCGGCCCCGACTTCTCCAGGATGTCGTCCTGGTCGAGGGTGGTGATCGCACCCCCTATGCCGGTGCCGTAGCTGACCGCGAGCCGTTCCGGGTCGAGCCCCGAGTCGGCCAGGCCGGAGTCGGCCCAGGCCTCCTTCGCCGCGATCAGTGCCATCGCCTCGGCCCGGTCCATCCGGCGCAGCTTGACCCGCTCGATGACCTCGATGGGTTCGACGGCGAGCTGGGCGGCGATGCGGACCGGGAGTTGACCGGCCCACTCCTGGGTGAGCGGAGTCACCCCGGAGCGGCCGGCGAGCATTGCGTCCCAGGTGGACGCGACGTCCCCGCCCAGCGGGGTCGTCGCGCCGAGCCCGGTGACGACGACGTCTACGGTGCTCATGTCAGTGGTTCGCCTCGATGTAGCTGACGGCGTCGCCGACGGTCTTGAGGTTCTGGACCTCGTTGTCGGGGATCTTGACGCCGAACTTCTCCTCGGCGGCCACCACGACCTCGACCATGGACAGCGAGTCGACGTCCAGGTCGTCGGTGAAGGACTTCTCCTCGGCGACGTCGTCCGGGTTCACCCCGGCGACCTCCTCGAGGATCTCGGCGAGGCCGGAGGTGATCTCTGTGCGAGTTGCCATTTCGGATTCTTTCCTCTCGATGGTGCGGACTATCGGCGGCTGGTCGCGCTGCTCAGGGGCAGCGGACGACCTGGCCGGCGTAGGTGAGGCCGCCGCCGAAGCCGAACAGCAGCACCGGCGCCCCGGAGGGCACCTCCCGCCGCTCGATCAGCTTGGACAGGGCCAGCGGGACGCTCGCCGCGGACGTGTTGCCCGACTCGACGAGGTCCTTGGCGACGATCACGTCCGGGCCCAGGCCGAGCCGCTTGACGATGCCGTCGATGATCCGGGTGTTGGCCTGGTGCGGGACGAAGGCGGCCAGCTCGGACGGCTCGATGCCGGCCCGCTTGCAGACCTCGAGCGCGAACGGCGCGAGCGCGGTGGTGGCCCAGCGGAAGACCGTCTGGCCCTCCTGCTTGATGTACGGCTGCCAGCCGGCGATGGTGAGGGCGTCGCCCTTGTCCGGGGCGGAACCCCACAGCACCGGGCCGATCGCGGCCTCCTCGCCGTCCGGGACGGCGCTGACCACGGCCGCGCCCGCCGCGTCGGCGAACAGGACGGCGGTGGTGCGGTCCGACCAGTCGACCACGTCGGAGAGCTTCTCGGCGCCGATGACCAGGGCGTTGCGGGCCGCGCCGGCACGGATCGCGTGGTCCGCGGTGCCCAGCGCGTACGAGAAGCCGGAGCAGGCGGTGTTCAGGTCGAAGGCGGCCGGGGCGGCGATGCCGAGCCGGGCCGCGACCCGGGTCGCCACGTTCGGGCAGCGGTCGATCGCGGAGCAGGTGGCGACCACGACCATGTCGATGTCGGCCGCGGTGAGCCCGGACGCGGCGAGCGCCTTCTCCGCCGCCCAGGTGGCCATGTCGGCGACCGACTCGGTGCCGGCGATCCGGCGCTCGGCGATGCCGACCCGGTCGCGGATCCACGCGTCGTTGGTCTCCAGCGTACGGGCCAGGTCGTCGTTCGTGACCACGCGCGAGGGCTGGTAGTGCCCCATCGCGACGATGCGGGAACCCGCGGTCATCGTGTTTCTCCTTCGTGGCGGGCGATCAGGTCGAGAGCGGCGGGCAGGTCGTCCGGTGTGTTGAGCGTGACGATCTCCGGGGCTCCGTCGCCCTTGAGTTCGCGCTTGACCAGGCCCGCGAGGGTGCCGGCGGGGGGTAGTTCGATGATGCCCGTGACGCCGAGCTCCTTGAGGGTGCGCATGCACAGGTCCCAGCGGACCGGGGCGGTGACCTGACGGACCAGGCGCTGGATGATCTCCGCGCCGTCCGTCACCGCCGTGCCGTCGGAGTTCGACAGCAGGGTCCGGACCGGATCATGCGCGACAACCTTACCCGCGGCGGCGGCCAGAACGGCCTCGGCCGGAGCCATGTAAGGGGTGTGGAACGCGCCCGCTACGGGTAGCGCGATGACCCGTGCCCGGGCCGGTGGCTCGGCGGCGAACCCGGCGAGGGCGGGCAGCGCGCCGGCGGCGACGATCTGGCCGGCGCCGTTGCGGTTGGCCGGGTGCAGGCCGTGCTTCTCGATCGCGGCGACCACCTCGTCGGGGTCGCCGCCGAGGACGGCGCTCATCCCGGTCGGCTCGAGGGCGCAGGCGGCGGCCATCTCCCGGCCGCGGATCCCGGCCAGGGTGATCGCGTCCTCCGGCGAGAGCACGCCCGCCAGGGCGGCCGCGCCCAGTTCGCCGACGCTGTGGCCGGCGACCACCCGGACACCGGCCGGCGGCAGGTGTTCGCCGGCCAGCAGGGCGGCGGCGACCAGCAGCGGCTGTGTCCGTGCGGTGTCCTTGATCTCGTCGGCTCCGGCCTCGGTGCCGAGATGAACCAGGTCGACCCCGGCGAGCGCGGACCATCCGCGGAGACGGGACTCCGCGTCCGGGAGGTCGAGCCAGGGAGTCAGGAAGCCGGGCTTCTGCGAGCCCTGGCCTGGCGAGAGTACGGCGAGCACGCCTTCGACTCTTCCGGATCGGAGGCCTTTGCGCGGTAGCCGGGCACGACCAAACCCTACGACCAGCGTTGTAGGGTTCCTACAAAACAGGGGGTTACTTGGGCAACTTTCACCCCATTCGTGACTACCACCATCGTGTCTGATGGTGCGAGATCCGGCTCACGTTCCGGGGTCGAGGCGCCCCACCGTGAGGGCCATCCGCAGGGCGAAGGCGTCCCGGCCGTCCAGCGGGGAGAGCGCGGTGACCTCGGCCACCCGGCGCAGACGGTAGCGGACGGTGTTCGGGTGGACGTAGAGCTCGCGGGCCGCGCTCTCCAGCACGCCGCCGGAGGCGAAGAACGCGTCCAGGGTCTCCAGCAGGCCGCTGCCGGCCCGGGTCAGCGCCCCGAAGACGTCGTGGCGCAGCTTGCGCCGGGCGTCCATGTCCCCGGAGAGGGCGCGCTCCGGCAGCAGGTCGTCGGCGGCCACCGGGGACGGCGCCCCGGGCCAGGCCGGCGCGGCCCGGAAACCGGCCAGCGCGGCCCGCGCCGACTCGGTGGCCTGATCCAGCGACGGTACGGCCGGGCCGACCACCACCGGGCCCTCGCCGAACCCGCCGCTGAGCGCGGACGCGGCCGCCACCGGGTCGGTGGCGCCGCCGACCACGACCACCAGACGGTCGCCGTGCACGCCGGCGATCACCTCGAGCCGGGCGCGGCGGGCGGCCCGGTAGACGGCGTGCAGCACCGCGGTGATGTCTCCGCCGGGGGAGCGGCCCACCACCACGGCCACCGGCGGCGCGTCCGCCCAGCCGAGCGCCGCGGCCCGGCTGGCCAGGACGTCCGACGAGTCGCCGCGCAGCAGGGCGTCGACCAGCAGGGCCTGGAGCCGGGCGTCCCAGGCGCCACGGGACTCGGCGGCCCGCGCGTAGACCCGGGCCGCGGAGAACGCGATCTCCCGGGAGAAGCGCAGGATCGCCTGGATCAGGGCCTCGTGCTCGGCCGGCTCGGCGAACCCGGGCACCTCGGCCTCGGCCACGTCGACCGTCACCTTGATCAGTTGGACGGTGTGGGTCAGCGTGATCACCCGGGCCAGCGCCCGGGGCGCGGCGGCGAACACCTCGTCGGAGATCTCGGTGCTGGCGGCGACCGTGCCGCCGGAGCGCAGCCACTCGACGAGCGACCGGACGCCGGCCTGTGCGACGAGCATCACCCAGGACCGCTGGTCGGCCGGGAGCGCCCGGAACCACGGCAGCGTCTCATCCATACGGGCCACGGCGGCGCTGGCGAGTGCGCCCGCGTGCCGTTCGATCCGGCGCAGCGTGCCGGGGAGCAGCGGATTCACCGGCGTCTCCGGTCGCCCGGCGGGCGCGGGAGTGGCGCCGGTCTCAGTTTCTGCCACCGGCACAGCGTGCCACGGCACCCCGGGTGTCCGGCATCCGGATGACAGGTGACGGAAGCGGAGACGGCATGCATCTTAGGGGTTTTTATGACATTTGACCGGCGTAGCGGTGCGCCTCTCCCGCGATTTCGGTCGGTGACCTGGCAAGGTGTCGGACTAGTGCGCTTCGGGGCGGGGATTAACACCGGGCGTCACGGTGCCGATGAGGAAGCGGTGCCGGGAGCACATCGGTGTCGTGGGTACGTGATCGAGGAGGCGAGATGATGGAACGGGACGACGCGTTCGCGTACACCGACAGGGATCCCGCCCTCGACGACCTGCCGGCGGTGCCGCCGGCCGACGAGGAGCAGATCATCGACCCGGGCACGGGACGGGTCGGATGCCGTACCGAACTGCGCGGCTGGGCCGGGGCCCACCTGCACGGCGCGGTCCGCCCACGCCGCCGGGCCGCCGGGCGAGGGCGCCCACCGGGCCGCTGGTGCTGAGTCTCGTACGGGTGAGTGGCGGGCGCGTTTCCCTGTCCTGAGCGTCCCGGCCTGGTCAGGTGGAAACGGTGGACGACAAGAGACGGCAGATCCTCGACCAGGCCCTCGCGCTGGTCGACGAGCGCGGGCTGGCCGCCATGTCGATGCGGGCGGTGGCCGAACGGGTCGGGCTCACCTCGATGGCGCTCTACCCGTACGTCGGCGGCAAGGACGCTCTCCTCGACGGGCTCGTCGATCTGCTGCACCTGGAACTGGGCGCGGCGTTCGGCGACGACCTCGCGAGCATCGGCTGGCGGCAACGGCTGTGCGCGCTGGGCCGGGCGGTCCGCTCGCTGGCCCGGGCCCATCCCAGCGCCTTCCCGCTGCTGCTGAACCGCTCCGCGGCCGGCCCGTCGGCGGCCTGGCTCTCCGGCGCGCTCCAGGGCGTCCTGAGTGACGCCGGGGTGCCCGGGCCGGACGTGCCGAGGATCGCCCGGATGATCTGCGCCTTCCTGCTCGGCTACACGACCGGCGAGGTCACCGGCGGACTGCCCGGATCGACCCCGGAAACGCTGGAGGGCGCCGCCGAGTTCGACGCCGACCTGGAGGACCTGGTCCGCCTGGTGGAGAACTCGGCAGCGCCCGCTTCGCGAAGCACCGCTCAGGAGAGCGCGATCACACGCGGCGGCGAATGAGGAACGCCATGCCCGCCAGACCGGTCAGGATGACCAGCAGGACCGCGCCGTTGAGCAGGAACAGCCGGCGCATCTCGGTGAACATCTCGGACATCTCCTCGACCGGGTTCACCTCGGCGCTGAGGTCTTCCCCGATGCCACCGCCGATGCCGCCGTGCACCACGTCCGGTTTGGCCTCCAGCGGAGCGCCGCCCAGTCGCAGCGACTCCGGCATGGACATCCGGCCGTAGAACCAGCCCTCGGTCTTCTTCCCGGACGGCTGCTTGGCCGGCCGGTGCGCCCGCGGGCCGCCGGCGGCCAGCGGGTACAGGTGGTAGATCTGGCTCGGCGCGTCCTTGACCAGCAGGGTCACCGTGTATTTCGGCCCCAGCTTCGCCGCCTTCGGCGCCGACGTCGACGCCGTGGCGGTGGCGAGCCAGCCGACCTCGCTGACCAGCATCTCGAAGAGCTTCGGCCGCTCGTCCTCCCGGACCAGCACCGGCTCCGGGATGTCCGTGCCGGTGAGCTCCAGCGCCGTCGGTTTCGGTGGCGCCTTCGGCGCGGCCCGCACCGCGCCCGGCGCCGCCCCCACCGCCAGCGCGAGCGCCACGGCCAGCGCCGTCACCGCGGACGCCAGCCTCCTGATCGTCGTCCCCCGCACCATCCGACCTCCCCGCCCGTGGATGGACATGGCCCCACTCAACCTGCTGCTCGTGCCCGGCGGTGGAACCGTGCACGGCCCAGGCCTCCAGCCTTCCCGGACACCGGCCCGGCCGCATCTCGAGGCAGGGTGAATTGGAGCCATGTGGGGGATGGCCGCGGAGACGGAACGGCCGTTGATCAGCGGCCGAATAGTACCCACCCCACGCAAACGGTGGGGGTGGTGGTCACCCTCGTGACGGAGAGCATCACCGATTCCGGCGACCGGCTGTGGCAGCCGGTCGCCGAATGCGGTAGACGTCAGCTCAGACGCGCGCGAGCTGCGGTGATACGAGCCAGCGTGCGCTCGCGGCCGAGGAGTTCGATCGACTCGAACAGCGGCAGGCCGATCGTGCGGCCGGTGACCGCCACCCGTACCGGTGCCTGAGTCTTGCCCAATTTGAGACCTCGCGCCTCACCGACCTGCTCGAGCGCGGTCTTGAGCGCCTCGGCCGACCAGTCGGGCAGGGCGGCGAAGGCGGCCGCCGTGCCGTCCAGGATGTCGTCGGCGCCGTCCTTCATCGCCTTCGCCCAGGACGCCTCGTCGTGCACCGGCTCGTCGAGGAAGAGGAAGTCGACGTTGTCGACGATCTCGGAGAGCACCCCGATCCGGGTCTGGGCGAGCGGGGCGATCGCGGCGAACACGCCCGCGTCGAAGGCGGCCGGCGACCACGGCGGGGCCGGGATCGTGTCGGTGCCGGTCAGCCACGGCGCGCACACCTGGGTGAACTCGCTCACGGTCAGGGCCCGGATGTACTCCCCGTTGAAGGCGCGCAGCTTCTTGACGTCGTAGAACGCCGGGGCGTGGTTGACGTCCTCGATCCGGAACTCCTCCTCGATCACCGACCACGGGACGATCTCCCGGTCGCCGGTGGGCGCCCAGCCGAGCAGCATCAGGTAGTTGCGCATGGCGGCGGCCAGGTAGCCCTCGTCCCGGTACTGCTCCAGCGCCACCTTGTCGCGGCGCTTGGACAGCTTCTGCCGCTTCTCGTTGACGATCACCGGGACGTGGCCCCAGACCGGCGGCGTGGCGCCCAGCGCCTCCCACAGCAGCTGCTGCTTCGGCGTGTTGGGCAGGTGCTCCTCGGCGCGGAACACGTGGGTGATGCCCAGGCTCATGTCGTCGACCACGTTGGCCAGCAGGAAGACCGCCGAGCCGTCGCTGCGGGCGATGACGAAGTCCTCGATCAGCCGGTTCTCGAAGGTGGGCTTGCCGCGGACCAGGTCCTCGACCACCGTCTCGCCCTCGTCGGGGGTACGGAAACGCAGCGCGCGGCCCTCGCCCGGGCCGAGTGCCCGGTCCCGGCAGAAGCCGTCGTAGCCGGTGTGCTTGTTGCCCGAGCGCGCCACCACGTCGTCGCGGGTGCAGTCGCAGTAGTAGGCCTTGCCCTCGCCGTACAGCCGGGTGGCGGCGGCGGTGTGATCGGCCGCGTAGGACGACTGGAAGTGGGGACCCTCGTACGCCCCGCGTTCGATGCCGATCCAGTCGAGCGCCGAGATGATGCCCTCGGTCCACTCGGGCCGGTTACGGGCTGCGTCGGTGTCCTCGATCCGGAGCACGAAGACACCGCCGTGCTGCTGGGCGTAGATCCAGTTCTGCAGCGCGGTGCGGGCGCCGCCCACGTGGAACATGCCGGTCGGAGAGGGAGCGAAGCGTACGCGAACAGTCACCGCCCCAGACTACCGACGTGGACGAGTGAGTTAGGGGGAAGGGCCCGCGCTCGGATCCGAACGCGGGCCCGGCCCTCTTAGGAGTCGCCGCCGGTCTCGCCGACCGGAGCCGCGTTGACGTCGTCGATCGCGTACTTCTTGGCCGCCTCGGCCGGTACGTGCGCCGGCACCAGGCCGCGCAGCGCCAGCTCGCGCAGCGTCGCCACGGTGACCGACTCGCCGTCCACGTGGAAGTGGCGGCGCAGGGCGTGCCGGGTGTCGCTCATGCCGAACCCGTCGGTGCCCAGCGAGGTGTAGCCGTTCGGCACCCAGCGGGCGATCAGGTCGGGCACCGCCCGCATCCAGTCGCTGACCGCCACCGACGGACCCTCGGTCGCCTCCAGCTTCTGCTGGATGTACGGCTTGCGCGGGGTGTCGCCCGGGTGCAGCAGGTTGTGCTCCTCGGCCTCGATGGCGTCGCGGCGCAGCTCGGTCCAGGAGGTGACCGACCAGACGTCGGCGCTGACCCCCCAGTCCTGGGCGAGCAGCTCCTGAGCCTTGAGCGCCCACCGCATGCCGGTGCCGGAGGCGAGCAGCTGCGCCTTCGGGCCGTCCTTCAGCGAGCTCTCGTTGAACCGGTAGATGCCCTTGAGCAGGCCCTCGGTGTCGAGGCCGGCCGGCTCGGCGGGCTGGATCGCCGGCTCGTTGTAGATGGTGAGGTAGTAGAAGATGTTCTCCTGCTTCTCGCCGTACATGCGGTGCAGGCCGTTCTCCATGATGTGGGCGATCTCGTACCCGAAGGCCGGGTCGTAGGACACCACGGCCGGGTTGGTCGCCGCGATCAGCAGCGAGTGCCCGTCCTCGTGCTGGAGGCCCTCACCGTTGAGCGTGGTCCGGCCGGCGGTGGCGCCGAGCAGGAAGCCACGGGTCATCTGGTCGGCGGCCGCCCACAGCTCGTCGGCGGTGCGCTGGAACCCGAACATCGAGTAGAAGATGTACAGCGGGATCATCGGCTCGTCGTGCGTCGCGTACGACGTGCCGGCCGCGATGAAGCTCGCCGTGGAACCCGCCTCGTTGATGCCCTCGTGCAGGATCTGGCCGTTCGTGGCCTCCTTGTAGGACAGGAACAGCTCCCGGTCCACGGAGGTGTACGTCTGGCCGTGCGGCGAGTAGATCTTCTTGGTCGGGAAGAGCGAGTCCATGCCGAAGGTCCGGGCCTCGTCCGGGATGATCGGCACCCAGCGGGCCCCGAACTCCTTGTCCTTCATGAGGTCCTTGAGCAGGCGGACGAACGCCATCGTGGTGGCGACCTTCTGCTTGCCGCTGCCGCCCTTGAGTCCGCTGAACGCCTTCGAGTCCGGGATCGCCAGCGACTTCGCCTTGGTCCGCCGGGTCGGGATCGACCCGCCCAGCTCACGACGGCGCTCGATCATGTACTGGAACTCGTCGGACTTCTCGCCGGGGTGGTAGTACGGCGGAAGGTACGGGTTCTCCTCGAGCTGCTTGTCGCTGATGTCGAGGTAGAGGCGGTCCCGGAAGCCCTTCAGGTCCTCCAGGGTCAGCTTCTTCATCTGGTGGGTGGCGTTGCGGGCCTCGAAGTGCGACCCGAGCGTCCAGCCCTTGACCGTCTTGGCCAGGATCACGGTCGGCTGGCCGGTGTGCTCGGTGGCCGCCTTGTACGCCGCGTACAGCTTGCGGTAGTCGTGCCCGCCGCGCTTCAGGTTCCAGATCTCGTCGTCGGTCATGCCCTCGACGAGCTTGCGGGTCCGCGGGTCACGGCCGAAGAAGTGCTCCCGCACATACGCCCCGGACTCGCCCTTGTAGGTCTGGTAGTCACCGTCGGGCGTCACGTTCATCAGGTTGACCAGCGCGCCGTCGGTGTCGCCGGCGAGCAGGCCGTCCCACTCGCGGCCCCAGACCACCTTGATCACGTTCCACCCGGCGCCGCGGAAGAAGGCCTCCAGTTCCTGGATGACCTTGCCGTTGCCGCGCACCGGGCCGTCGAGGCGCTGGAGGTTGCAGTTGACCACGAAGGTGAGGTTGTCCAGCTCCTCGCGGGCGGCCAGGCCGATCGCGCCGAGCGACTCGACCTCGTCCATCTCGCCGTCGCCGAGGAACGCCCAGACGCGCTGCTGGCTGGTGTCCTTGATGCCGCGGTTGTGCAGGTAGCGGTTGTACCGGGCCTGGTAGATCGCGTTCAGCGGGCCGAGACCCATGCTGACCGTCGGGAACTCCCAGAAGTTCGGCATGAGACGCGGATGCGGGTACGACGGGAGGCCGCCACCCGGGTGCGACAGCTCCTGCCGGAAACCGTCGAGCTGGTGGGTGGTGAGCCGGCCCTCGAGGTAGGCACGCGCATACATACCCGGGGAGGCGTGGCCCTGGTAGAAGATGTGGTCGCCACCGCCCGGGTGGTCCTTGCCCCGGAAGAAGTGGTTCATGCCGACCTCGTAGAGGCTGGCGCTCGACGCGTACGTCGAGATGTGACCGCCGACGCCGATCTCCGGGCGCTGCGCCCGGTGCACCAGCATCGCCGCGTTCCACCGGATGTAGGCCCGGATCCGCCGCTCGACGAACTCGTCGCCGGGGAACCAGGGCTCACGCTCCGGCGGGATGGTGTTGATGTAGTCGGTGGACGTCAGTGGCGGAACGCCGACCTGTCGCTCCCGGGCCTTCTCGAGAAGGCGCAACATCACATAACGGGCTCTCTTCGCGCCGCGTTCGTCGATGACTCCGTTGAGCGACTCGACCCATTCGTTGGTCTCTTCAGGGTCGATGTCGGGAAGCTGGCTCGGCAGGCCATCGCTGATCACCGGGCGCTTGCGCTCCGTGGCCACAGGCAATCCTCTAGGTGTGAGTGACGGGATCCGTGCGACCCAAGGTGGCGAATCGCTCGGAATAGGTCTCCATCCTGCCCCCTCACGGTGTGACTCGTCACGCCTACCGGCCGTCTCAGCGACGCTCGACACACGTACTGACCAGTAACTTTGTGACCCGGCGGGGACGTCAGCCCTGGACGAACGAGAAACGCACCTGGCGGGACGGATTGTCGCCGTTCGGGTCGACCAGACAGATCGACTGCCAGGTGCCGAGCGCGATCCGGCCGTCGATCACCGGCAGGGTGGCGTACGGCGCGATCCACGCCGGAAGCACGTGGTCCCGGCCGTGCCCCGGCGAGCCGTGCCGGTGCTGCCACCGGTCGTCGGTGGGAAGCAGTTCGCCGATCGCGGTCAGCAGGTCGTCGTCCGAGCCGGCCCCGGTCTCGATGATCGCCACCCCGGCGGTCGCATGCGGGACGAAGACGTGCAGCAGGCCGTCCTTCTCGGACTCGGCGAACCGGGCCGCCTCCCGGGTGATGTCCGTGACGGTGGGCGAGCGGCCGGTCCGGACGGTGATCACTTCAGTACGCATCCGCCGACCCTAGCGAGACCTTTTCCGGACGGTGGAGACCGAGCCGCCGATCCGTGGCCGAGCGCGACTCAAGGTAGGTCCGGAAAAGGTCCCGGCGCATAGAGATCGAGCACCAGGAACACCGCCGCCGCGCAGAGCAGCCAGCCCACGCACCGCGCGACGGCCACGGCGGCGGCCGACAAGATCATGTCACCGAGTACACCATCGGGTGACGCCGCGTGGGCCTAGATCGAGATTTCTCGCAGTGGCACGGCTGGCGCGGGTCGGGAATGCTGAACTCCGTGACCACCCCGCAAAGCCTCGACGAGCGGTTCCGCGATGCGGTCTCGGCCCTCCGGCCACCGGAGTCCGGGCGTGCCCCCGGCGATCCGGTCCGCGACGGCACCACCCTGACCGGCGCCCGTGCCCGGGACCTCTTCGACGCCCAGCTCACCAGCCGCCACCTCGACCTCGCCGCGCGCTGGCTGCGCAGCTTCAACGAGGGCTTCCACACCGGCGGGTCGGCCGGCCACGAGGGCAACGCCGCGGTCGCCGCGGCGCTGCGCGCCGACGATCCGGCCCTCCTGCACCACCGATCATCGGCCTTCTATTGCGTACGGGCGGCGAGCACCGCCGCCGGAGGCGCCCCGGACACGTCCCGGCGGCTCGAGGAAGCCGCCCGCGACATCCTGCGAGGCGTGGTCGCCTCGGTCCGCGACCCGATCACCGGCGGCCGCGACAAGATCTTCGGCAACCCGGCGCTGCACCTCGTCCCGGCGCTCTCGGCCGGCGGCGGCCACCTGCCCCGGGCGGCCGGCCTGGCGCACGCCCTCACCCGGCCCGGGCACGCCGCCCCGTGGCCCGAGGACGCGATCGTGGTGGCCTCCTTCGGCGACGGCGCGACGGCCCGCCCCGGCGCCGCGGTCGCCCTCGACACCGCCGGCCGCCTCGGGCACGCCGGGCAGCCGGCGCCGCTGCTGCTGATCTGCGAGGACGACGCCCCCGCCGGCGCCGGCCCGGACGGCTGGGTGGCCGGAGTGCTGCGCGGGCGACCAGGACTGCGGTATTCGTACGCCGACGGATGCGACCTGGCGGCGGCGTACGACGCGGCGGCCGAGGCGGCCGAGTTCGTCCGCCGCGAGCGCCGCCCCGCCGTCCTGCACCTGGCCACCCTGCACCTGCTCGGCCTGCCCGGCGACCCCGACCCCGGCGACAGCCTGGACCGCGACCCGCTGATCGGCACCGCCCGGCTGCTCGTCGCCGCCGGCCTGCTCGGCCCGGACGAGGTCATCACCCGGTACGACGAGGTCGGCTGGCAGGTCCGCAAAGCCGCCGAAGAGGTGCTCGGCGAACCGAAACTCGCCTCGACCGCGGAGGTCGTCGCCTCACTCGCGCCGCGCCGTCCGCTGCGGGTCGCGCACGCCGTCTCCGAAGCGGCCGGGCACGCCCTCGGCGCCGGGGCGCCCACCCGCCTGCGGGCCTTCGGCGGCCGCCTCCCCGAGGACACCGGGCCGATGACCCTGGCACAGACCATCGGCGCCACCCTCACCGACGCGCTGCTGGCCAACCCCGGCACGCTGATCTTCGGCCCCACCGTCACCCGCGGCGGACGGCACGGCGTCACCACCGGGCTGTCCGAGCACGCCACCGACCGGGTCTTCGACAGCCCGCCGGACGCTACCACGATCCTCGGGCTGGCCCTCGGCGCCGGGCTGGCCGGGCAACTGCCGGTGCCCGAACTCGACTGCCTGGCCGCCCTGCACAGCGGCATGGAGCAACTGCGGGCCGAGGCGGCCACCATGGCGTACCTGTCGGCCGGCGCCTACCGCAACCCGCTGGTGCTGCGCGTGCCCGGGTTCGCCCAGCCGTACGGGATCGGGGGTCACCTGGACAACGACAACGCGCTCGCCGCGCTGCGAGAGATCCCCGGTCTCGTGGTCGCGGCGCCCGCCCGCGCCGCCGACGCGGCGCCGATGCTGCGCTCCTGCCTCGCCGCGGCCGAGGTGGACGGCAGCGTCTGCGTCTTCCTCGAGCCGGCCGCCCTCTACCAGACGAGGGACCTCTATCAACAAGGCGACAACGAGTGGCTGGCGCCCTATCCCGCCCCCGGCGGATGGGCCGACGAGCACGTGCCGATCGGCCGCGCGCGGATCTACGGGCTGGGCACCGCGCAGGACCTGACCATCGTGACGTACGGCAACGGCGTCCGGATGTCGCTGCGTGTCGCCGCCCAACTGGCCGCCGACGGATACGGCTCCCGGGTGGTCGACCTCCGGTGGCTGAACCCGCTGCCCACGGCCGATCTGCTGCGCGAGGCCGCGGCCACCGGGCGGGTGCTCATCGTCGACGAGACACGGCGTTCCGGAGGAGTCGGCGAAGGGGTGCTGGCAGCCCTGGTCGACGGGGCGTTCGTCGGATCCGCACGCCGGGTGGCGGCCGCGGATGTGCCGGTTCCGCTCGGTCCCGCCGCCCAGCAGGTTCTGGTGGGAGAGGATGCCATCACACAGGGTGCCCACGCCCTGCTGGCGCGGTAAATTGCCACACACTCGGTGCGCCACTTGCGTACCGGCCCCGGAATGTGTGGACTACCCCCAGGTTCCGGAACATTTTTGACGGCTAGGAGGATTTGGACAGTGAGCGCGACCGCGGGTCAGGCCGACGGCGTACGCAGCCTGGCGGACCGGTTCGGCTTCGAGCCGAACATGGTGGTCATGGAGATGGGTTACGACGAGGACGTCGATGAGGATCTCCGTGACGCCCTGACCGAACGCGTCGGAGAGCTGGTCGACGAGGACACCGACGAGGTGGTCGACGCGGTGCTGTTGTGGTACCGCGACGGCGACGACGACCTTTTCGAAATCTTGACCGACGCACTCGGCCCCCTCGCCGACAACGGCGTGGTGTGGCTGTTGACCCCGAAAGCCGGCCGTGACGGGCACGTCGAGCCGAGCGAGATCAGCGAGGCGGCCCCCACCGCGGGCCTCCAGCAGACCTCGACGGTGAACGCCGGCAAGGACTGGACAGGCGCGCGCCTGGTCTCCCCACGGGGCGCCAAGAAGAAGTAGCTCACTGCCCTCACCCCTCTCTGGTCGGCGCCCGGCGGGCGCCGACCATGCGGCGTTAGCCTGGTCTAGGCTGGGCGGATGCCGATCGAGCTGGGCGTGCCGGCGCCGGACTTCGTCCTCAAGGACCAGAACAACCAGGAGGTACGCCTCAGCGACTTCCGCGGTCGCAAGGCGGTCCTGCTGGTGTTCTACCCGCTGGCGTTCAGCCGCCGCTGCCACGGCGAGCTCACCGAGATCCAGGAGAACCTTCCGGCGTACGCGAACGACCACGTCCAGGTGCTGACGGTGAGCGTCGACTCGGTCTACGGCCACAAGGTCTGGGCCGACCAGGAAGGCTTCGACTTCCCGCTGCTCGCCGACTTCTGGCCGCACGGCGAGGTGGCCCGCGCCTACGGCGTCTTCGACGACGAGCGCGGCTTCGCCAACCGCGGCACCTTCTTGATCGACCCGGCGGGCCGCATCGTCTTCGCCGAGATGAACACCCCCGGCGAGGCCCGCGACCAGGCCCCCTGGCGCGCCGCCCTCGCCACCCTGAACCACTGATCCCCGGCAGGGTAGGATGACGACTCCGGCTTTTCGCCGAGCCGGGCGCGTAGCTCAGTGGGAGAGCACTCGCCTTACAAGCGAGGGGTCGTAGGTTCGAAACCTACCGCGCCCACCCTTCTTGATCAGGGCTGGAGCGGGCCACCGGTTCGGCCGGTGACCCGGCCGGTCTCGAATCCGGTTCTCGTCGGCTCGTTGCCGGAAACCCTCACCGGGCTGAATTCGCTGCGCGATGCTGTGGGCATGACGATGACCTCGGGTCGCGAGCGCCTGATTTCGGCGGTGGCCGTCACGGTGAGTCTTTCGCTCGTCGGCGCGTCGGCCGCCTCGGCTACGGATACCGCCGCCGGGGCCGAGGAGATCCGCGCCTGCGTCACCAAGAAGTCCGGCGATGTCAGAGTCCTGCGCAAGGGCGGGCGGTGTAAGGCCACAGAGTCGGCATTGTCCTGGGAGCGGCAGGGCCCTCCGGGCGCGCGTGGACCGCAGGGGCCGGCCGGCGCCAAGGGCGAGGCGGGTGAACGAGGCCCCGAGGGCGACCCGGGCGCGCCGGGCGCCGCGGCGTCGGCCTATGTGCGGGAGAACGAGCTGGTCGTCCCCAAAGGCCAGACGGGAACCATGCCCGCCGTCTCCTGCGACGAGGGTGACATGCTCACGGGTGCTTTCAACCGATGGCTGTCCGGTGACTCGCCGCAGTTCTCGTCGGACAACACCTGGGAGCAGGGGTACTACGCGGCCGGAAGCACCGGGGAATATCGGCTCGACCCGGTGACCGGGTTCATGATCAGCACGATTCCCTTCGAGATAACCGATGATCCCGAGGGGGAGACTCCGGCCTATCAAGGGGCCAGAATCCGCGTTCAGTGCCTGGATCTCACTCCGTAGCGGCTGGGTTTCCGGTCCGCGGAGGCGTGGCGCCGCCCAGGCGGGTCATCCAGCCGAGGGCGTGTGTGCCGAAAGGCTCGTCGGCTCTGGTCAGGGCGTTGTGCAGGTGGGCGGCGGCGGCCGTCGCCCGGGTCACCATCTCGGGTGGGTAGCCGAATTCTCGGCGGTGCTGGTCGAACTCGTCCTCGTCCTCGATCAGGACGCGGCCGTCGGGGCGGAAGCGGGTCACGTCGATGTCCAGGTCGATGACCGTGATGCGGCCGGGGGAGTGTTCGGCCGGGGTGGTCACGTCGCAGTAGATCTCCTGGGTGGAGGGCTCGGCCAGGAACATCGCCATCCACCAGCCGTCGTGCGGGATCAGGCGGACCGCGTCGTGGCGGGTGTGCTCGACCGGGCTGGCGCCGTAGCTGAAACGCACCACGCTGCCTCTCGGCGTGCCGATCCAGGTGCCGTGCTCGTCGTCGCCGAGCCGGAGGCCGGTGACGCTGCGGTGCGGGCGGCCGTCGTATTTGCGCAGCACCAGCTCGACCCTGTCCACGGGGGCGAGACTAGCCGCAACCGGGGCGCAACGGGGTGGGGGCTCAGCCGGGAGCGGACCGGACCGATCACAGTTGGTGTCCGCGGGGAACACCCGCGGTGGGCGGGTCCCGGCCGGTTTCCCCTTGGCGGCCGGGGCCCGCCCGGCAGCGCCGAGGCCGTGATCATGCCCGGCCGGGATCTCACCATCTGAATTCATTCACGCGTCTCACCTTTTCGGGGGACGCGCGGACGACCCCGGTCCAGGCTAGGGTTGTCGAGTGACATGTGGACTCGTGCAAAGAGCCTCAGGCTGCCCGGCGAGCGGTGGACAGCTGCCGGGGGATGTCCGGTTGTCCCGGCCGGCGAGCCGGGCCCAGCGCGATGACCAGGCGCTCCTGCACCTGGGCCGAGTCCGGCAGGCGCCACTGTGACCGGCCGGGCGGCACTTCCCAGCGGACCGGTCCGTCGGCCGTCCGGCTGGGCGGTGCCGGGATCCACGATCCTACGCCGTGCCGCACCACGTCGAGGCGCCGTTCGAGTTCGGGTCGCAGCGCGGTGCCCGGCCGGACGAGGAACATCCAGCTCCCGGCCGGGGTCACGGCGACCGGCCCGGCGTTCGGGCCGTGCCGGCCGAGCGACGCGGGCACCTCCAGGACGTCGAAGACCGTTCCCGTGGTGAGGAGAACGGTGTAGGGGTGCCGTCGCCACCAGTCGGTGATCCGGGCCGGATCGTCGGTGGCGGAGGTGACCCAGGACTCGATCGCCGGGTGACATCCGGTGATCGGGCAACCCGGCCGTCCGCAGTCGTACCGGCTTCCGGTCAGGTACGAGCCGGGCATCACGGGCCAGCCATGTGCCGCGTACCGCAGGGCGGCGCGGCGCAGGAGTGGCCGGTCGAGGATTGACGGTGGGACGAACGGCTGACGGCTGGTCCACTGCATAGCTCGATACCCCCGGGATCGGGCGGGAGCGCCGTTACCCGTCACGACAACCATCGTTGGGCTCGGCGGATCCACCCTTTGCAACTTGCAAGAAAACTACGAGCATCGGTGAGCAGGCGATCACACACGCTGTGCGATCTGTGCACACGTGAGCGGTCCACACTGCGAGTGACACCGGATGGCTCGCCGGCGGAAAGACCGCCGGTTGAGTGGGGAGGCACCGTGGACGAGCTGCCGATCGGCCGCCGCGTCGCCTACTGGCGGGGCCGACGCAAAATGTCCCAGCAGGTCTTCGCGGACCGGTTGGGCAAATCGAAGAGCTGGGTCGACAAGGTGGAACGCGGGGTTCGCCGGCTCGACAAGTTCTCAGTCGTGTACGACATCGCCGACGTGCTCCAGGTCGACGTCCAGCTGTTGCTGGGCAAAGAGGTGGAGCGCAAGCCGGAGACCCAGAACTGCATAGACCAGGTCGAGGTCGAGGAGATCCGCGCCGCTCTCGAGCGGTACGACCAGATGAGCGCGTTCTTCCAGGCGGTGCCACATTCACCGCCGCTACCGGAGATGCGCAAGGCCGTCAGCCACGCCTGGCTGACCTATCAGCACGCCAAGTACGGGGTCCTGGCGCGCGCCCTGCCCAAGCTGCTCCGCGACGCCCAGGCGGCGGACAGCGCCCACGCCAACAGCGACGATGCGTCGCAGGCCGCACACCTGCTCGGCCAGGTCTACCAGATCGCCTCGTCGGCGTTGCGCAAGGTCGGCGAACACGAACTGTCCTGGCTGGCCGCGGACCGTTCGATCGCCGTCTCCCAGCGGGCCGGTGACCAGTTGCTGGCCGGGCTGGCCAGTTACCGGGTCGGCAGCGCGCTGCTCGCGCTCGGCCGGGTCCGGCCGTCGCTCGAGGTCAACGTCAACATCGCCAACCGGCTGGCGCCCGGTCCGGAACGGCCACGTGCCGAGCAGCTCTCGGTGTACGGGATGCTGCTGCTCAACGGGGCCATGGCGGCCGCCCGGATCGGGGACAGCGCGACCGTCCGCGATCTGCTCTGCGGGGCCGACCAGGCGTCACTGGAGCTGGGTGGCGACTTCAACCACTACTGGACCAGCTTCGGGCCGACCAACGTGCAGCTGCACCGCTGCGCGACCGCGGTCGAGCTCGGGGACGGGAAGCTGGCGGTGGAGACGCATCTGAGCATGGACCAGAACGGGTTCCACGCCATGCTCCCGGAGCGGCGGGCACACCACTTCCTCGACATCGCGCGCGGTTACACACAGATCGGCGATGTGGAGAAGGCGGGCGAGATGCTGCTGGAGGGCGACCGGCTCGCCCCTTCCGAGATCCGGTGCCGGCCACTCGCCCACGAAGTCCTTTCCGACGTGCTCCGGCGTACCCGGGGCGCGCCACCCGCTCCGATCGCGGAGCTGGCTGAACAGATGGGAGTCGGTGTATGAGGTGGGTCTGCGAGTGATGACGGGTAACCCCTCACCCGGTGTGCTGTACGTGCTGGTGTGCGGCTCACCGATGGCCCGGGACGTCGGGATTCTCGTCACCCTCGCCCAGAACGAGGGCTGGGACGTGTGCGTGATCACCACGCCGGACGGCCGTAAGTTCGTCGACGTGGCGGCGCTCCAGGCGCAGACCGGACATCCGGTTCGATCGGCGTACAAGAGCCCCGGCGACCCGGACACGTTGCCGCAGGCGGACGCGATGATCGTCGCGCCGGCCACGGTCAACACGGTCAACAAGTGGGCCGCCGGGATCACCGACACGCTGGTGCTCGGCCTCCTCATCGAGGCGTACGGCTACGGCGTCCCGATCGCCGTGGTGCCGTACACCAACAAGGTCATGGCGCTGCACCCGGCGCTGCACGAGAGCCTCGCGAAACTTCGCGACTGGGGGGTGCACGTCCTCTACGGCGAGGACGTGTGCCGCCTCGGCGGCCCCGGGCAGACCGACCGGTTCCGGGGTCAGTTCCCCTGGCGGCGGGCCCTCCAGGCGGTCAGCAACCCGGTCGCCGCCCGAGTCGAGCCGGGGGCGGTCACCTAGCGGTATAGGCTCAGCCCTCGTGACCGACTCAACCGTCCGGACCGTGGTGGACGCCCTCGACACGCGATACCCGCGGAGCTGGGCGGAGTCCTGGGACCGGGTCGGGCTGGTGCTCGGCGAGTTCGACCACCCCGTCGCTCGTGTCCTCTGCGTCGTCGACTGCGTGCCGGAGACCGTGGAGCAGGCCGTCGACCTCGGCGCCGACCTGATCGTGGCGCACCATCCGCTGTTCCTGAAGCCGGTGTCGTCGATCGCCCCGGACACGTTCAAGGGCCGCATCGTGCACCGGCTGATCCGTGCCGGCGTGGCGCTCTACACCGCGCACACCAACGCCGACGTGGCCAACCCCGGCGTCTCCGACGCCCTCGCCGCCCGTCTCGGCCTGACCGGCCTGCGCCCGTTGGCGCCCGCCGAGGGCGCGGCCGCCGGCGAGGGGCGCGGCCTGGGCCGGATCGGTGTGCTGCCCGAGCCGCTCACGCTGGTGGAGTTGACCCGGCTCGCGGCCGAGCGGCTGCCGGCCACCTCGGCCGGTGTGCGTTCCGCCGGCGACCCGGACCGCCCGATCCGTACGGTCGCCGTCTGCGGTGGCGCGGGCGACTCGTTCCTGCCGGACGCGACCCGGGCCGGCGTCGACGCGTACCTCTGCGCGGACCTGCGGCATCATCCGGTGAGCGAGCATCTCGCGGCCGGTGGCCCGGCGCTGCTCGACGTCGCACACTGGGCGAGCGAGCGCCCGTGGCTCGACGACGTGGCGGCCTGGCTGCGCGAGGTCTTTCCCGTCGATGTGGTGGTGTCAGACGTGGACACCGACCCCTGGACCGTCCATGCGAACCGCGACGATTTGGAGATCCGCCCGTGAAGGCCGCCCCGGAAGCCCAGCGCCGTCTGCTCGACCTGCAGGCCGTCGACACCACCCTGGCCCAGCTCGCGCACCGGCGTAAGTCGCTGCCCGAGCTGGCCGAGATCGACGCGGTCGCGCGGGAGATCTCCGCGCTGGAGGACGAGCGGGTCCGCGCCCAGGTGGTCGTCGACGACCTGGACCGGGACATCGCCCGTCTGGAGAAGGACATCGACCAGGTCCGGCAGCGCAAGGACAAGGACCAGAAGCGGCTGGACGCGGGTGGTTCGCTGCGGGAGGTCGAGGGCCTCCAGCACGAGCTGACCACGCTGAACCGGCGGCAGTCCGAGCTGGAGGACGCCGAGCTGGAGCTGATGGAGCAGCGGGAGACCGCGGAGGCCGTGCTCACCGAGGTGCAGGGCCGGCTGTCGGCCGCGGTGGGCCGGCGCACCGACGCCGAGCGCCGCCGTGACGAGGCGAACGTGGAGATCGCCAAGGAGCTGGAGTTCAAGACCCAGGCCCGGGTGCCGCTCGCCGCCGACCTGCCGTCCGACCTGGTCGCCCTGTACGACAAGATCCGCACCGAGACCGGGATGGGCGCGGCCCTGGTGTACGCCGGGCGGTGCGGCGCCTGCCGGATCGAGCTGTACGGCGCCGACCTGAACCGGGTGAAGTCGGCTCCCAAGGACGACGTGGTCCGCTGTGAGGAGTGCCGCCGGATCATGGTGCGCACGTCGGAGTCCGGCCTGTGACCGGTCTGCGGGTGGTCGTCGAGGCCGATGGGGGTTCCCGTGGGAATCCGGGCCCGGCCGGGTACGGCGCGGTGGTCCGGGACGCCGGGACCGGCGAGGTCCTGGCCGAGCGGTACGCCTCACTCGGTGTCACCACCAACAACGTGGCGGAGTACTCGGGCCTGATCGCGGGTCTCGCGGCGGCCGCCGAGCTGAACGCCGAGCGGGTCGCCGTCAAGATGGACTCGAAGCTGGTCATCGAGCAGATGTCCGGCCGCTGGCAGATCAAGAACGCGGGTCTGCGCCCGCTCGCCGCCGAGGCCGCGGCACTGGTCGGCAGGTTCGCCGGGGTGACCTACGAGTGGATCCCGCGGGACCGCAACAAGGCGGCCGACGAGCTGGCCAACCGGGCGATGGACGAGGCGGCCGGCGCCCCGGTGAAGCAGGCCCCGGTCAAGGCGGGGGCGCCGAAGTCGTGGGCGCCGCCGGCCACCCTGGAGGACGCCACCCGGATCATCCTGGTCCGGCACGGCGCCACCCCGCTGACCGCGCAGGGCCGCTACTCGGGACGCGGGGACGTGCCGCTCACCGACGAGGGCGAGGCGCAGGCGATGGCCGCGGCCGGGCGGGTGGCGGGCATATCCCGCGACATCGCGGCGGTGCTGTCGTCACCCCTTTCCCGGTGTACGCGGACCGCTGAGCTGATCGCCGCCGAGGCCGGTGGTGTGCCGGTGACGGTGATGGACGATCTGATCGAGTGCGATTTCGGCCAGTGGGAGGCGAAGACCTTCGCCGAGGTGCAGGAGCGGTGGCCGGACGAGATGGCCGCGTGGCTGGCGTCGACGAGTGTGGCGCCGCCGGGCGGGGAGTCGTTCCAGGCGGTGGCCAAGCGGGTGCGTGGTGCTCTTGCCGCGGTGCTCAGCGCGTACCCCGGAAAGGTCGTCGTTCTTGTCTCTCATGTGTCGCCGATCAAGTTGATCCTGCGCGACGCGCTGGCGGCGGGGGATGCCTTCCTGCACCGGCTGTTTCTCGACGCGGCGGGTGTGTCGATGATGGACGTGTGGCCGGACGGGAACATCGCGGTCAGATCGGTCAACGAGACGGCCCATCTTCGCTGAGCGGATATTGACCCTCGCAGGGCGGACGTTTAGCTTCCTCGATTAGGAAACTTTCTTCAACGTTTCGCCCTGGAGGGCTCATGCGCGGTTTCACCCGCCGCCTCGTCGCCGGGGTGGCTGTAGCCTCGGCTGTCGTGGCCGCAGCACCCGCTCCCGCACAGGCACACTCGGACGACTCATATGCCAAGGTCGCGTACTTCACGCAGTGGGGTATCTACGGCCGTAACTTCCAGCTCGCCGACGTGCAGAGCTCCGGTGCGGCGGCCCGGCTGACCCACCTCAACTACGCGTTCGGCCCGGTCACCGCGGACGGCGTCTGCGCCTCCGCCGACCCGTGGGCCGACTGGCAGACGCCGTTCTCCGCGGAGAACAGTGTGGACGGTGTCGCCGACGTGGCGGGCCAGCCGTTCGCCGGGAACCTCAACCAGATCGCCGAGATCAAGGCGAAGAACCCGAAACTCAAGGCGCTCATCTCGCTCGGCGGCTGGACCGGATCCCGGTACTTCTCCGACGCGGCCCTCACCGACGCCTCCCGGAAGAAGCTGGTCAGCTCCTGCCTCGACCTGTGGATCAAGGGCAACCTGACCGGCCTGCCCGAGGGGGTGGCGGCCGGCGTCTTCGACGGCGTCGACCTGGACTGGGAGTGGCCCGGCTCGGCCGGCGAGGTGGGCAACGTCATCCGGCCCGAGGACAAGCGGAACTTCACCCTGCTGGCCGCGGAGTTCCGGGCCCAGCTCGACCGGCTGGGCCGGACCAACCGGAAGAAGTACCTGCTCACCGCGTTCGTGCCGGCCGCGCCCGCGAAGATCGCGGCCGGGTTCGAGGCCAACCGGATCTTCAAGTACCTGGACTTCGCCACCGTGCAGGGCTACGACTTCCACGGCACCTGGGAGCCGGTCACCAACCAGCAGTCGGCGCTGCGCGTACCGGCCGGGGCGCCGGACAACCCGGACTTCTCGGCGGAGAACGCCATCAACGCCTGGATCGCCGGTGGGGCCCCGAAGCGCAAGCTGGTGCTCGGCGTGCCCTACTACTCGCAGGGCTGGACCGGGGTCACCGGCACCGGCAACGGCCTGTTCCAGCCGGCCGCCGGCCCGGCGCCGGGCGTCTTCGCCAACGGCGTCGAGGACTTCAAGACGGTCGAGAAGCTGCCCGCACAGGGCTTCACGGTGCACCGGGACCTGCGCAACGGTCACGCCTGGCTGTTCGACGGCACCACCTTCTGGACGTACGACGACCCGGCGGTGATGGTGCAGAAGGCGCTCTACATCCGGGCCAAGGGCCTGGGCGGCGCGATGATGTGGTCGCTCGACGGTGACGACGAGAACGCGTCGCTCACCAAGGCCATCTCGGCCGGACTGCGCTGACGGACCCGAGGCGGTGCGCCCATTCGGCGCACCGCCTCGCCCGTTCGGCGCATAGGGGATCGCCCGATCTTCCGATGCCTCGTTAGCGTGACGTAACGCACACGCAACGGAAGTGACAGAGGTGACCCATGGCTGAGCCGGAACGTCCCCGAACCGATAGAAGTCCCTGGAACTGGCTGCTCCTGGTGCCGATCGTGGTGCCGCTGCTGACCTTCCTCTACAACCACGACGAGCCGCGTCTCGCCGGTTTCCCGCTCTTCTACTGGCTGCAACTGGCCTTCATCCTGCTCGGCGTCGGCACCACGACCCTCGTCTATCAGATGACGAAGCGGGGCCGGTCATGAGCGACCACATCACCGAGATCGTCATCTTCACGGTCCTGTTCCTGCTGGTCAGCGGGATGGGCTTCGTCGCCTCCCGATGGCGGGCGCCGCAGGACATGGCCCATCTCGACGAGTGGGGGCTGGGCGGCCGCAGCTTCGGCGGCTGGATCACCTGGTTCCTGGTCGGTGGCGACCTCTACACGGCGTACACCTTCGTGGCGGTGCCCGCGCTGATCTTCGGCGCCGGAGCGGCCGGCTTCTTCGCGGTGCCCTACACCGTGATCATCTACCCGCTGTTCTTCCTCATCCTGATCCGGCTCTGGTCGGTGTCGCACCGGCACGGCTTCGTGACACCGGCCGACTTCGTGCGCACCCGGTTCGGCTCGCCGACGCTGGCCCTGGTGGTCGCGATCACCGGGATCGTGGCGACCATGCCGTACATCGCCCTCCAGCTGATCGGCATCGAAGCGGTGCTCAAGACGATGGGCGTCACCGGTGACAGCGCCCTGGCCCGGCATCTGCCGATCATCATCGCGTTCGCGATCCTGGCCGCCTACACGTACCAGTCCGGGCTGCGGGCGCCCGCGCTGATCGCCTTCGTCAAGGACACGCTGATCTACATCGTGATCCTGGTGGCGGTGCTGTGGCTGCCCTACAAGCTGGGCGGCTGGAACGCCATCTTCGACGCCGCCGACGCGAAGTTCCAGGCGTCCCCGGCACCCAACGACGGCATCCTGCTCAACGCCAACAACCAGGTGCAGTACTTCACCCTGGCACTCGGCTCGGCGCTCGCGCTGTTCCTCTACCCGCACAGCATCACCGGTGTGCTGGCCAGCCGGAACCGGGACGTGATCAAGCGCAACATGTCCGCGCTCCCGGCCTACAGCCTGCTGCTCGGCCTGATCGCGCTGCTCGGCTACATGGCCGTCGCGGCCGGGGTGAAGCCGCTGCCCGGCGCCAAACCCGGCAGTGTGGACAGCAACACGGTCGTGCCGATCCTCTTCGACCAGCAGTTCCCGGCCTGGTTCACCGGCATCGCGTTCGCCGCCATCGGCATCGGCGCGCTGGTCCCGGCGGCGATCATGTCGATCGCCGCGGCCAACCTGTTCACCCGCAACATCTACAAGGAATACCTGCGCAAGGACGCCACCCACGCGCAGGAGGCGAACGTCGCCAAGATCACCTCGCTGGTGGTGAAGATCGGGGCGGTGGCCTGCATCGTCTTCCTCGACCCGCAGTTCTCCATCGACCTCCAGCTGATCGGCGGCGTGATCATCCTGCAGACGGCGCCCGCCGTCGTCCTCGGCCTCTACACCCGGTGGCTGCACCGGGGCGCGCTGGTGGCGGGCTGGGCGGCCGGCATGGCGCTCGGATTCTGGATGCTCTGGCAGATCCCGAACGCGGCGACCGGGCGCAAGCACTTCGGCGGCTCGGCCTTCCCGCTGTCCGAATTCGGGTTCGACAGCACCCGGACGATCTACGTGGGCTTCGTGGCGGTGCTGGTCAATGCGCTGGTCGCGGTGCTCGTGACGCTCGCCCTGCGGGCCGCCAAGGTGGCCGAGGGGGTCGACGGCACCGTGCCCGGCGACTACCTCGCCGACGAGGGCGACCCCCGCATCGAACGGGAACGCGCCGGCACGATCGACAACATCTCGTCGACCTGACCCTTTCCCTATGCTCGCGGCAGTGGCAGATGCGGAACCGGAAAGTCCGATCGGTAGCTGAGCTCGCCGGCCTCGTCACCCCAGCGGTCGGCGAGGCCGGCGGCCCATTCCCGGTACGCCGTCCCGGCGGCCGGCCAGACAAGGACCGTCTCGTCGTCGCCGGCGACCACGGTCAAGGCGCCGTCCGTCTGCCGCAACTCCGCCCACACCCCGCCCCGCCCGTCCAGAAGAGTCACCACCGCGCCGGCCGGAAGCGACGCCGCGGCCGCGGCCAGCCCCACCGGCAGGGCCGTCCCGTCCGCGGCCGGGGCCACCGGGGAAGGCGGCACCCGGCGCGGCACCGGCCGCAGCCACAGATCCAGGACACCCGGCCGGTCCACGATCTCCAGCACCCCGGCCGCCACCCGCCAGCCGGCGCTCGGATCCGGCCCCGGGCAGCGTGCCGGCGGCGGCCCGAGCAGCTCCGTCACCTCATCGACGGCGGCCCGGAACCCGTCCCGCCGGGCCAGCACCGCCTCCGGCCCGGCCGCCTCGTCCCGCTCGGCCAGGCTCAGGTACAGCGCGGTCACCTCGGCGCCGAACAGGAACGCGCCCGCGTTGCCCGGGTCCGCGTCGAAACGGCAGCTCACCGTTCCCTCTGAGGGGGCACGCCACACCCAGCCGGCCGCCGTGACCAGATCCGGCAGCTCGTCCGCCGACCAGCCCCAGCCGGTCCGGGCGAGCGCGGCCACGGTCCGCGCCAGAACGCTCACCACGACCCCCGTTCCACCAGCACCGGCGGCCATTCTCGCGCATCAAGGTCACATAGTCGCGCGGCCGAGCATGCGAGCGGAATCTCAGCATTGGCCCGACTTGGCATAATTGTCCGATAGGGGCCGAATTCTAGCGGCGCGGTGCGCTCACGTCGTACCTCGGAGGGGTTTGATCGCGGTCTCGGCCGGGCCGAGAGACCTGCCCGAAGGGCGGCGGACGAGTCGGCCTGTACGCCGGACGTTGTGCTCTAGGTTGCCCTGGACCTGCGGAAACGCCGCCGCCAGGTGCGTCCAGGGCGTGTCGAGGGCGTCGGGGCCTTTTTGGGCTTACCGAACAGAGCGTCGATCGCGGCGCGGGTTCGTTCCTCGCTGGCCGGCATCAGGTGGGTGTAGGTCCGGAGGGTAAAGCCCGGATCGGCGTGGCCGAGGTAAGCCGCGACGGCCTTGATGGTCTCGCCCGCGTCCAGCAGGGCCGAGGCGTAGAAGTGACGCAGCGCGTGCATCCCGTTGTCCCGGCTCCGATCCAGCCCAGCCTGTTTGACGGCGGGATGCCAGAAGTCCGGGTTGAAGTGGCTGCGGTTGATCGCGTTCTTCCGGGTGGTCGTGAACAGCAGGGTGACGGTGACCCGTTTGTCGTTGTCCGGGTCTTCCCAGGGCAGGGTGACCGATCGCGGGGGTACGTCGATGATGTGCTGAGCCAGGATGTCGGCAATCGCATCCGACAGCGGAATCCGGCGTTCCTTGTTGTTCTTCGGCAACCCGAAAACGAGCCGGGATCGCACTCGCTTGACCTGTTGCCGCACAGTGATCCAGCCGTCGGCGAAGTCGATGTCGTCCACGGCGAGGCCGAGGATCTCACCCTGCCGCATTCCGCACGCACTACCGAGGTCGACCATCGGCTGATAACGCGCCGGTATCGCCGCTCGGACGGCCCGAACCTGGTCCAGGGTCCACGGCACGATTTTGCGTTCATTCGGGCGGGGCTTGTCCACCGACTTCGCGGAGCACGGGTTCTTGCCGAACTTCTTGTTGTGCCAGCGGCCCTGACGGGAGGTGTCCTGGATGCCGCGCACGTCGGCCAGGCCGTGAGCTGCTTCGTGCAGCAGGGTCACGAGGATCTCTGCCGGGGAGCGCTTGAGTCCCTCGCCGGAGACGAGCACCTCGGGCAACTGCCGGTCGCCGTGCTGCCAGCGCAGCGAGGCGAAGTGGCCCCACTTCATGGAGGCCTTCGGGGTGGCCGGTGAGCCGGACCCGACGATCAGGACGACCTCGGGAACCTCGGGATGCCGGGCACGGATAGCGGCCCACGCGGTTTCCAGAGCGGAGACGATCCCGGCGGAGGTGAAGGGTTGACACGTACGTGTCAGGTCCGCGATCGGGGGTGTGGTCATGCGGCGGCCCTCCGAGGGGCGCGGCCGGTGAAGAAGTACAGGTCGACGCCCGCGGGTACACCGGCTCAGGCCGGACCGGGTCGGGTTCGCGCGAGTAGCCGAAGCCCTTGTCGGTGACGGGCGCGGCGGTGGTGCGGTGGAGGTGACGGCACCGGCGGTGCCAGCGGCTACGGGTTGCGGTCCTCATGAGCGGGCCGCCAGCCAGGCGAGGAAGCCCTCACGGGTGGGCCAGGTGTCGTTGTCGAGGCAGGAGTCGGCGTAGGTTTCGACGTCGTCCTCGGACGCGTGCGTCCAGTCGTATTCGTCGGCCGCCGCCCGGAGAGTGGCGATGACGTTCTCGGCGGACTGGTCGTCCTGGTCGTTCCACTCGCTCACACACGCGGGACCAGGCTCGAACAGCCCGGTGATCTCACCCCGGTCAGCGAGGTAGCCGAGCAGGTACTTCCACGCCCGGTAGTTGTCGTCGGCGGGCTTCCGGTCGTTCCACAGCGGAAACTCGGTGATCGTGCCGTTCGCGGCCATGCCGAGCGCACCGGTGGTGCAGGCCGGCGGGAAGGGCCGTGCCGAGCCGTAGGAGTAGCCACGGATCCAGCCGTGCAGCTCGATGTAGCGGGCGGCTCCGCGCAGGATCAATGCCGGGGTCACCACAACATCGGTGGTGGTGTCGGCGGCGGGGCCGGTCGGGTTTTGGGTACGGTTCATGACGCCACGTCCTTTCGGGGCGGTGGTGGTGGCCGACGGGCCGGGCTGCTTTCCAGGGCTAGGTCCCGGTTCGTCGGCTGTTCCTATGGGTTTGTGCTGGTGATGCCGTATGTCAGCGGCGCTTGGCCGCGTAGGTGGCGAGATGCCGGCCGACCGGGCCGTACGGGCAGCGGCGGCAGGTCACCGCGTTGCGGGTGAAGCGGTAGGGCTTGCGCCAGGCGCCGCAGGCGGTGCAGCGGATAGCGATGGCGCGGCCGTGGTGATTGCGGCGCACGCGAGGGATCAGTGCAGTGGTAGTCATGCGACAGCCCCCAGGTTGGGAGTCGTGGCGTTGGCGGCCCGGGTGCGGCGCACCGAGGCGGCGTAGTCCGCGACGCGGATGATGTCGTCGTTGGTCATGTGGGCGGCTTTGAGCGCTACCGGGATGCCGTCCTCGGCGAGCAGTAGCCCTTCGCCCTGGTTGTTGGGGTCGATCCGGGCGGCGGAATAGCCCCGGTTGGTCCAGCCGTGACCGAGCACCACGTCGGACGACGAGTCGTCGACACACCGGCCTGCCCACCGCCAGGCGAACAGGCATCGCAGCGAGGTCGGGATGATGTCCGAGCTCGGCCGCTGCGTGGCTGAGGCATCGACGATGCCGACCGCCCGGCCCCGCGCCGCGATATCGCGGTTGAGCGCCGAGAAGTGGTCTTGCTCGATCTTCGTCCCGACGGTGGCGGAGAAGTACGCCAGTTCGTCGATGGCGAGCAGAATGCGACGCATCACGTCGTCTCGCACGATCTTCTGCCGCCGTTGGCTGTCGAGGTACTCGTAGCGGTTGTCCATCACCTTCTGGAGCCGTTCCAGGGTGTCGATCGCGTGATCGAGGTCCGGACCAACGAAAACGTCGGCGCATTCGCGCCACAGCCCGAGTTCGACCAACTTGCCGTCGATCAGGACCAGGTCGGTGTCGTCGCTGAGGGCGGCGTGTCCGACAACGTTGTTGAGCAGGGATGACTTACCCGCGCCGGGTTCCCCGCCGAGCAGGATGTTGCGGTAGATGAGCGACAGATGGACCGGCTGGCCGAACTCGTCGAGGCCGATGAACAGCGGGTCGAAGATGGACAGGTTCGGACCGACCGGGGTGTACGGCCGGGCGAGGGGTGAACTCATCGCGAGGCTCCGATCGGAAAGGGCAGGAATGGTCCGGCGTGGTGCTGGTGACGTGGAGTCGATGACCACGCCGGAGCCGGTGAAAAGGCGTTGACACGTACGTGTCAGCGAGGGTTAGGCGTAGTCGTTGCCGTCGTAGTCGTCCGAGGGCGACGGGTCCGGCGTGCGTGCACGACGCGGGCGGGAATCGTTGATGTCCGGAGAGCGCCGCGAGCGCACCGGAATGTCGTTAAGGTTGACGCCGACCGGAGGAACGACCGGAGAGACCGGAGCATCGGCCGGCATGCCGTCCGGAACGTGGTCCGGCAGGTTCGACAGCACCGTGTTCGCCAGCGTGTTGCGGCGGGTGACGTCGACACGGATCAACGGCGCGTACTTCGGTGACGCCGGAGCGATCCGGACGTTCTTGGCCCAGCAGGCCACCGCCATCCGGGCGAGCTGGTCTTCCTTCTCCAGGTCGGGCAGAGCCAGACCGGGCCGCAACCAGATCCACACCCGTTCACCCGCCGGGGTAGGCCGGGCGAGCAGGATGAACGGCAGGGTGCCCTGCCGGTTGCGAGCCACGAACGCCGCGAAGCACATCCGCAGCCGATGCCGCACCGTCAGGCACCAGAACACCGCCATCAACCCGTACCGGATCACCCGCACCAAGACGGAGACCAGCGCCAGCGTGACCACCAGGCCGAGCGACAGCCACAAGGGCGTAGCCAGCATGAGCCAGGTCCAGCCGTAGACCAGGAACACCCCGAGCAGCATCTCGGGTGTCCACCACCAGACGATCCGAAAGATCGGCCAGGCGATGACCAGGAATCCGAAGACCACACCGAGGACGAAGCCGGACGCGATACCGACGGCACCGCCCAGGATGGGGTGCATGTAGTGCGAGGCGACCGTGCCGCCCAGCAACGCGGTCACCAACAGCGTGACCCAGAACGCGATGATCGCCTTACGGCGCTGACTGTGAGCGATCGGGGCCTCAATGACCGTGAACGACTGCCCCTTGCCGTTACCGCCGATCAGTCGGCGGCGGCTAGACTTCTGCACAACGATTCCTCCCTCTCCGGAGGGCTAGGAGTTGGGTTGAACAGGTGCGGGGCCGCTCGTGGACGCCAATCTCTGGCGACCCCGCCTCCTGTGAGTCGGTGGCTTCAGGAGCCAGGCGGATAAGAGGTCAGGCAGCCTTGCTGAGCGCCGTCGGGCCGGACACGACCTCCAGAGCGGAAGCCTTGTAGGCCACACCGGAGCGGGTCTTACCGTTCTGCTCCGAGACCCAGGGCAGAGCCTCCAGGTCACGCGGAACGACCTGGTCACCGTCCTGCACGTTCGGCCGCTCGGCGCTGACGATCGTGACGTTGAGCTGACCGCTCCACTTCTTGCCGGGCGTACGACCACGACCGAACATCGGAGCGGTCCACATCGGCAGACCCGTGTCACGGGTGTCGATCTTCTGCGCACCCTTGTCATCGAGCTTCGGCATGATCTCGTCCGCCATCTCGAAGATGACGTTCGTGATGTCCAGCATCAGACGCGGCTGAGTGCTCACGCGGGGCTGGTTAGACATTGCTGACTCCTTGATTTGGTTACGACCGACCATCGGTCCTACTTCAAGGTAGACACGAGGACTCGTGTACACAAGTGGAATCGCATGAAATCGCCAAGATCTTTACCGCGCCGTCTACCGAGCCGGAAGAGAGTAGAAGAGCACGAATGCTGCGCTGTCCATGATGGTGTCGCAGACCTCCACTACCCGGCCCGACGCGACCGCGGTTCTGACCAGGTGCAGCACTGGCGAACCCGCTGGTAGCGATAGATGCCGCGCCTCGTCCTCGGTTGGCATCCGCGCGGAAATCTCCTCGTCGTAGCGCTCGAAGACGAGGCCGTGGTCCTCCATGCGGCCGTAAATTCCGCCGGGACCCGGGTTCTCCTGCTCAATCGGAGTGCCGGCCGCGATGTCGAGCGGGATGTAGGACGTGGCGAACTCGGTCGGCTGGCCCTCAACGAGGTACCGGCGACGACGCACGAGGACGGCCGTGCCCGGAGGTAGTCCCAGTCGCGAGGTGATTTCGGGTGGAGCATCGCCTTGGCCAACGTAGATGACCTCCACGCTGAACTTTCGTTCGTTGGCCTCCATGTCCACCGTGAAAGCGGCTTTTCCTTCATGGCGGCGCGCGAATCGATCCGATGACAGCCGTTTGACCGGGGGCCTGCGTCGGACGAACCAGCCCTTACCGTGCTCCGAGATGGCTAGGCCATCCGTAACCAGCACGCTAAGCGCTCGCCGAGCGGTTACTCGGCTGACTCCGTAGTCTGCGACTAGAGAGCTTTCTGACGGGAGCTGCGAACCCGGAGGGCGCTCGTGGGATTCGATGTCGGCGCGTAGGTGATCCGCGATCTGCCGGTACACGGCTCGATCGCTTGCTGGGTCAATGCGCCGCAGTGCCACGCTGGCTTCCTCCCGGCATGTATACATGTGTCGTCAACATGTTACCATGCTTCTATGACAACGGCCCGAGAGCACCACTCCGTGAGCGTTGCCGCTGCGGTGGTCGATGACGCTGGCCGCCTTCTTGTGATCAGGCGTCGCGACAACGGCCGGTGGGAGCCGCCAGGCGGAGTCCTGGAGATGACCGAGTCGATAACCGAGGGTGTCGTCAGGGAAGTCCGTGAAGAAACGGGTCTGACCATCGAGCCCGTACGACTGACCGGGGTCTACAAGAACATGGTGCTTGGAGTGGTCGCCATCATGTTCCAGGGGCGAGTCGTTGGAGGATCTATCGCTACCTCGGATGAGACCGCCCGCGTTGAGTGGTGGACTCCCGAAGAGGTGGCCACGGGCATGGATCCGGCCTACGCCATCAGGATGCTCGATGCGGTACGCGAAAACGCGGAGCCCGCAGTCCGTGCGCATGACGGAGTGAATCTCCTACCGAACGGCTCCCCGTTGTAGGCGTGCAGGCAGGCGTCTTGCAGTGGCCCAAGCCCTATAGCCATTTGTGAGAAGTTTCTGTACGGGTTCAAGGCGGCCCGCTTCGCGAGCCGCTCGCGCCGCCCAGCGGGGCCGGGCCGGAGGCCCGCCGCCGGACGCCTCTGCTGCGCGGCGGCGCCGTCGGTTCCAGCCCGGCGGCAGGCGCGAAGTAGAGAAAGGCCCCAGCCTCGCTATGAGACTGGGGGCCTTTTGACATTCTTCTAAGGGAACCGGTCTTGTGTTGCCTTTCTAAGGAAACCGGCGGACAAGCTCGATAAGGGCGTTTGGTCCCTCGACTAGTTCGGTGCTCGGACCGCGTCGTTCGTAAAACTTGCCGTCGTGTGTAACCGGAGACCGACCTGGCTTCGGCTCAAGTTTCCATAGAAGGTAGTTGCGGTATCTAAACGGGCTTAGTGTGGCGGCCAGAGCGTCGGCGAACTCCGGCTGTAGCTTAGAATTTTTGATCCGATTTATGAGCCATCGGAAGTGCTCGTCGACGGACCGTTTTAAAGCCTCAAGTTCGTGTTGTGTCCCAGTTATATAGAACCGGTCGAGCCTGGTGGCCTGAACTTTTGAGAAATTCTCGACTGCTTTCGCGTCCTTCAGGTCATCGGCGACACCAAAGAATATAAGTCCAGACGATGAAGGTCGTGTGTTCGCCATCGCGCTGGCGGTCCTGAGTACCTTCTCAAAGCTGGCGTCGTCGAACATCCCCGCGTTATTCAGTCGACAAAAGCCCTGTTTGAGTTCGAATAAAGCTTCCTCCGTAAGGGCCATCCGAAGAGTCGACTCAAACCGAAGCGCGTGTTCCTGAAGTTGCAAACTATGTCTATCGGTGGTTCGCGTAAAGTGGGGTCGCAATAACCCCTTAACGGCGTTGATCAGTTGAGATTTTCGCTCACCACCCCAGTTGCCACCGCCTGGAATGCTGAGGTCTCGGTCCCAAAAGCCCTTGAGGGCATCCGCAAACTCGTTTCGACTTTTGGGTACGAGGTTCTCATCGTGAACCAGTTGGGCGACAGCGACGAATAGTGCGTGGAAGTGGCGAGGAACTCCCCGCGGATTTTGCTGGGTAACAGTCCAGGTGGCGTACGGGGAGTCTGCTACATCCAGCGTTTCCTTGAAGAGGTCAAGGACCTCCATGAAACGCCGCTCTACCTCCTTCGGCCCGAGGGTGAGGAGACGGGTGTGAACGATCGCCGCTGAGGTGGCTCCACCCGCACGATCGTCCCCGTATGCTGCGTTCCGATATTCCGAGCCACTGCTAGCAAGTGGCTGCAGGATAAGGTCTAGTAGAATGTCGAGAACCAGTTCCTCATCACGTGACTCACGCACTGCATCGCGGGATAAGATGCCCTGCTTCACCCAGAAGATCTCAGCGTCATAAATGCCGTATTCTAGCTGGCGATTTGTGATGCTGATCTTCGGCATATCTTCTAGTTTGACGTAGTCGGTGAGAGACGCGTCGCCTCGTACGGCTGCACTGATTTTGCGCACCAGGTTGGCTATTTCTACTGTTGCGCCCGCCTGGCGGATTTCTTGGAGGCTGAGATGGCGACCGGAAGAGTTAATTCTGCGGAACACCTCGTCAACTGATGACTCACTTGCTGACCTGTAGGTCGAGACTGGAAGCAGATAGTTGGCGAAGTCTCGACACTGGCCCCTGTCGAGCATAGGTTCGCGCTGCGTAAGCTTGGTGTGGTCCTTTAGGTACTTAGTGTCTGCGAGAGTCTCGAGGTCAAAGTATTTACCGTCGATTGGGAATTCGTTCTCGATAAAAGCAAAGATCGCGTTTAGCCGTTGTAGGCCGTCGATGACCTCCAAGCGCGCGGCCTCCTCATGCACCGTCTCCGCTAGAAGGATGAGAGGTATAGGGAGGCGCTCGAGGACGGAGTCAACGAGCTTTTCCTTCTCCTCAACCGACCAAACCAGTTTGCGCTGGTAGCGTCGGTTAACCAGAAAGCGGCCCTTCGTGTACTGACTGTAGAGTTGCTGCAGACTCTCGCCTTGTACCGAGAGTTCCGTCTCCGTTGGTCCGGTCACCGTGTCTGCCCTCCTCGTGCGAAATCTATCTGATGAGCCCTTTCGGTGAAGGGGGCAACCGGCATGTCCTCGCCGGACGGGCAGGCTCCCGGGATGGACTGGCAACGACGGGCACTCACCGTGAGTGATGGTGTTTGGTAGGGGTCGGGTCATCCCGATCGCCTGCCCAGAGGGATACCAGCTCGCTGGCCGGATGCCAAACGATGGAGCTATTTGGCATCCGGCCAGCGACCCGGTATGGCGGAGCCCAGGCGACCGGGATGACCCTTCGGCGTCGAGGTTGCGGGGCGTCTTCAGGGCGTCAGGGCGTGGCCAGGGCGTCTGACGGCGACCAACGCTGACTGATGTTGCCCAACAGCGCCTATATATCTATATATAAGGAGAGGTCAGCGCCACCCCGGTGGCCGTGACCTTGAGGGCGGCGGACGAGTCGGCCTGTACGCCGGATTCTGTGGCCGGTGACCGTGGTCGCCGGTGGCGGCCATCCATCTAGGCCTGCCGTTGCCGGCAGGCTCGAGCAGCCTACCCGCAGGCTCGGGCGAGCAGCCCTCGAACGCCTGCGCCGGCCACCGCCTTGCGGCGTGTGGCCTTGCTTGGCCTTGCTCCGGGTGGGGTTTACCGAGCCACCCCGGTCACCCGGGGTGCTGGTGAGCTCTTACCTCACCGTTTCACCCTTACCCTCCCCGAAGGGAGGGCGGTCTGTTTTCTGTGGCACTTTCCCGCGGGTCGCCCCGGGTTGCCGTTAACAACCACCCTGCTCTGCGGAGTCCGGACGTTCCTCGGCGACGCCCCTGCGGGCGCCGACGCGGCCGCCCAGCCGACTCGTCCGTCGCGCCGCCATCCTACGTGCCGGGGAGGTCGTGGGCCGGGCGGGGAGCAAGATCACCGGGCCGGGTGGGCGGGAAGCACGTAGATTCACTCACGCCATGGATTTCACGCACATCCTGCTTCTCGTCGCGGCCGGCGTCGCGGCCGGGGCGGTGAACGCGATCGCCGGTGGTGGGTCGCTGATCACCTTCCCGACCCTGATCGCCACCGGGCTGCCGACGGTGGACGCGAATGTCACCAACTCGGTCTCGGTGTTCCCGGGGTATGTGTCCAGCGTCGCCGGCAGCCGGGCCGACCTGGCCGGACAGGGTCGGCGGGTCCGGGCCGCACTGCCCGCCGCGGTCCTCGGATCGGCCGCCGGGTGTGCGCTGCTGCTGCTCACGCCGGCGCGGGCGTTCGAGATCGTGGTGCCGTTCCTGGTGCTGGGGGCGGCGGCGACGCTGGCGTTCCAGGAGCGGCTGCGCGGGCTGGTCGGGCACCCGCGGGCGATGTCACCGCGGCGGGCCGCGGTCACCTTACCGACCGTGGTGTTCGCCGGCGCTGTCTACGGTGGGTATTTCGGCGCCGCGCTCGGGGTGATGTACGTGGCCGCGCTGGCGCTGATCCTCGACGAGTCGCTGAAGCGGATCAACGCGCTGAAGAACGTGCTGTCGGCGGCGGTCGGGTTCGTGACGCTGGTGGTGTTCGCCGTGTTCGCGGACGTGGACTGGGGTGCGGTGGCGATTCTGGCGCCGGCCGCGGTCGTCGGCGGTTATGTGGGGGCTCGGCTCGCCCGGCGTCTGCCGCAGCGGGTGCTGAAATACGTCATCGTCACGTTCGGTACGACGGTGGGCCTCATCCTGCTCTACCGTGCCGTCACCGGCTGACCGTCGGTCATCTGCGCAAGGGGGACGGTGCGCTTTCGGCGTACCGGGCAGGGGTTGTCGTTGTTTTCGGAGGGTGACCGGAAATCACCAGCCGGCGGCGCGCGGGAATTGATGGCGGCGGATGCCGCCGGCCAGGTTGAGCAGCAGCTCCAGGGCGTCCTCCTCGTCGAGGCCGTGCAGGTTGCGGCAGGGGAGGGCGCGTAGCGCGCGGGGGAGTTCGGCGGCGTCGAGTCGCAGAACGATCAGCCGGCCGACGATCGCCGGCGCCCGCAGCAGGGTGGCCCAGTCCTCGGCGGTGGCCCGGTGTTCGGCGGAGATCAGCAGGAGCACCGGATCGGTGCCGCCGAGGCCGGCGGCGAGCCGGCGCACGAAGCCGGGGCCGGCCGGGTCGAGGTGGACGTCGTGGCCGGCGGCCCGCAGCTCCAGAGCGATCCACTGTGCCCAGGGTTCGTCGGCGGGGGAGTGGGAGACGAGTACGGGCACGCCCCCAGAATGCCGGACCTCGGTCCACAGTGCTGGCCGCGGTTCGACGTCCGTCGTTGGAGGGGTGTGAGAATGTCGTCCGTTGACGTGCAACTTGCACAACTCATAGTGTCGAACCCGTGACTGCGGGTGGATCCTGGGGGAAACAGGTGAGCCTGGTCACGGGGGAAATCCTGGCAAAGCATCCGAAATCGAGGAGAGCTCGATGACTGTCGCGATCGGGATCAATGGGCTCGGGCGGATCGGCCGAAGTGTGACCCGGATCGTGGCTTCCGCCTCGAACCCGGGTGTGCAGATCGCCGCGGTCAACGACGTCGCGTCGACCGACAAGCTGGCCTACGGGCTGCGCCGGGACAGTGTCCGCGGCGCCTTTCCCGGAACGGTGACCGCGAGCGGGGACTATCTCGTGGTGAACGACCACGCCATTCGGGCATTCCACCACGAGCGCCCGGAACGGATTCCCTGGGCGGAGGAGGGCGTCGACGTGGTCATCGAGGCCACCGGCCGGTTCCGCGCCGGGACGGCGGCCCGCTCCCACATCATCCACGGCGGCGCCCGCAAGGTGGTGATCAGCGCCTCCGCCGACGACCCGGACGCGTTCCTGGTGGTCGGCGCGAACCACAAGAGCTACGACCCGGCGCTGCACGACGTCGTCTCCCCGGCCTCGTGCGGGGTGAACGCGCTCACCGTGATGGCGAAGGTGCTGCTCGACCGGTTCGGGCTGCGGTCGGTGAACACGTCGGTGATGCTGGCCGCCCAGAGCTGGCAGCGGGTGCAGGACTCGCTGGTCGGCACGTCCCGGGAGGATCCACGGCTGGGCCGGGCCACCGGCGAGAGCATCATCCCGCACAACTATGTGGTCGGTGACCTGGTCCGGGTGGCGCTGCCGGAGATCGGCGAGATGCGGTACAGCTACTACTGCGTGCCCACCCCGATCGGGTCGCTCGCCGAGCTGTCCGGGCAGACCGATCGGCCGGTGACCGCCGACGAGGTCAACCGGGCGATGGCCGAGGCGGCGGCCGGGCCGCTGCGCGGCATCCTGGCGTACGACCCGGACCCGACCGTGTCGATCGACGTGAAGAACAATCCGGCGTCCTGCCTGTTCGACCCCTCCGGCACGCAGACCACCGCGGACGGCGGGGTGAAGGTGCGCGGCTGGTTCGACAACGAGTGGGGCTTCTCCAACCGGCTGCTGGACCTGGCGAGGCTGGTGGGCGACCGTTTACCGGTTCCGTCCAGCCGGGTGACCTGGAGCGTCGCCTAGGCTTTCCCCGTGATCGACCTGTCTGACGTGCGGGCCGCGGCGCAACGCGTCGCCGGCCGGGTCCGGCGTACCCCGGTGCTCGCGGCCGGGCCGGACCTCTGGTTCAAGCTGGAGTTCCTCCAACACGCCGGTTCGTTCAAGACCCGGGGCATGCTCAACCGGATCGTCGATCCGCCGGCGGCCGGGATCGTCGCGGCCTCCGGCGGCAACGCCGGCCTCGCCGCCGCCTACGCGGCCCGCGAGCTGGGCGCCGCGGCCGAGGTGTTCGTGCCGGTCACCGCCCCGGCGGTCAAGGTGGCGAAACTCGGCAAGCTGGGCGCGCGGGTGGTCCAGGAGGGCGCGGAGTACGCGGAGGCGTACGCCGCGGCGACGATCCGCGCCGCGGAGACCGGCGCCCTGTTCTGCCACGCCTACGACGGTCCGGAGATGGTGGCCGGGAACGGGACCATCGGGCTGGAGCTGCTGTCGCAGGTGCCGGACGGGTTCGACACCGTGCTGGTGGCGGTGGGCGGCGGCGGCCTGATCGGTGGGCTTCGTGCCGCTCTCCCGCGGGACATCCGCATCGTCGGGGTCGAGCCGGTCACGGCCTGTGCGTTCCATGCCGCGCAGCGGGCCGGTCATCCGGTGGACGTGCCGGTCTCCGGTGTGGCGGCGGATTCCCTGGGCGCCCGGCGCATCGGGGATGTCGGGTTCGCCCTGGCCCGTGACGCGATCTCCGTACTGGTCGAGGACGACGCCATCGTCGACGCCCGCCGGCGGCTGTGGGACGACTACCGTCTCGTGGTCGAGCACGGCACCGCCGCCGCGTACGCCGCCCTGCTCACCAAGGCCTACCAGCCGGAACCGGGCGAGCGCGTGGTGGTGCTGCTCTGCGGGGCCAACACCGATCCGGCCGATCTGACCGGCTGACTCCGGGCCTGTGATTCGTGCCCCACAGGCAAGCATGGTCACCTCATGAACCGCCGCGTACGGTCGATCCGTACTTGAAGTGTCAAGTGCACAGGGAGAGGGCATGCCGGTTCGTACGCGCGTCATCGTTCCGCTCGAGTTCCCCGACGGGTACCGCACCACCGCCGAGGTGATCACCTTCACCGGGCTCGCCGATGGGAAGGAGCACCTCGCGCTCGCCCTGGGCGACGTCGCGGAGGCCGGGGTGCCACTGGTCCGCATGCACTCCGAGTGCATGACCGGGGATGTCTTCGGCTCGCAGCGCTGTGACTGCGGCCCCCAGCTGCGGGAGGCCGTGGAGCAGATCGCCGAGGCCGGTGGCTACCTGCTCTACCTGCGCCAGGAGGGCCGCGGCATCGGGCTGTACGCGAAACTCGACGCGTACGCCCTCCAGGACCTCGGGATGGACACGTACGAGGCGAACCGGGCACTCGGCCACGGCGACGACGAGCGGGACTACACCGCCGCCGCGCAGATGCTCGAGGCGCTCGGCGCGCCCGCCGTCGACCTGCTCACCAACAACCCGGACAAATCCCGCCAGCTGCGGGATCTCGGTGTCGAGGTGCGGGCGGTCCGGCGCACCGGGGTGCACGCCTCCCCGGTGAACGTCCGCTACCTCCAGGCGAAGGTGGCGCACACCCAGCACACGATCGATCTGGCCCCGGCGTCCTGAGGTTTTCCCTCAGTTTTCCCCGGACCCGCCGAACCAGGGAACGTGGGAATCGAGGGAGTGAACTCGCGCATCGCGGAGATCCAGAGCCGGATCATCGCCTTGCAGACTCAGCAGGCCACGACCACGTCGGCGAGGGCCACGTCCACCCAGGGCAGCTTCGCCAGCCATCTCCAGGGCGCCATCGCGTCCACCGCGCCGGCCGGCAAGACGACCTACAAACTCAACAGCAAGGGCGTTCCGGAAGATCTTGCCGCGTACGGGAACGGCAAGATCCCGGAGACCGCCCTGGGCCGGGTCGGCAACACCGGGCACAAGCTCTGGGCCCCGGCGGCCGAGTCGCTGAACGGCATGATCGAGGACGCCCGGCGGGACGGCGTGGAGATCGGCATCACCGACTCGTACCGCCCCTACGCCGAGCAGGTCGACCTGGCCCGGCGCAAGGGCCTCTACTCGCAGGGCGGTCTGGCGGCCAAACCCGGCACCAGCGAACACGGCTGGGGCATGGCCACCGACCTGGACCTCAACGCCAAGGCGCTCGCCTGGATGCGGAAGAACGCCGGCAACTACGGCTTCGTGGAGAACGTGGCGCGGGAGTCGTGGCACTGGGCGTACCGCCCGCCCACCTGAGTTCTCAGGCGCGGCAGATGATCTCGCCGTGCGGGATGATCAGCCACCCGTCCGGATCGCCGGCCCACCGTCGCCACCCGGCCGAGATCCGTTCCAGGCCGGCCTCGGTGGCCGCCCCGATGCGCAACGCCGTGGCGGCCATCTCCGACCTCAGCACCCGCTCCTCCCACATGCCGCCCCACCACCGCCGGTCCTCGTCGTCGGCGAAGCACCACACGCTCGCCGTCGCGGTGACGTCGGTGAACCCGGCCGCCCGCGCCCAGGACAGCAGCCGCCGCCCCGCGTCCGGCTCGCCGCCGTTGCCGCGGGCCACCCGCTGATAGAGATCCAGCCACTCGTCCAGCTCGGGCACCAGCGGGAACCAGGTGAAGGCCGCGTAGTCGCTGTCCCGGGCCGCGACCACGCCACCCGGCCGGGTCACCCGGCGCATCTCGCGCAGCGCCTGAACCGGGTCGGCCACGTGCTGGAGCACCTGGTGGGCGTGCACCACGTCGAAGCTGTCGTCCGGGAAGTCCAGGGCGTGCACGTCGCCGACGGCGAAACCGACGTTCGCCGGTCCGCGCCGCGCGATCTCGGCGCGGGCCAGGTCCAGCGCCTCGCCGGTCTGCTCGAGGGCGGTCACCCGGCCGGGCGCCACCAGCTCCGCCAGCTCGGCCGTGATGGTGCCCGGACCGCATCCGACGTCCAACAGGGAAATTCCGGAGGAAAGATGCGGCAGCAGGTACGCCGCCGAATTCTCTGCGGTGCGCCAGCGGTGCGAGCGCAAGACCGACTCGTGGTGTCCATGGGTGTAGGTCGCCATGGACCTCACGCTAGGCCCGCCGTCCGATAATGTGGGACAGTTGTCCCAGATATTGAGCAACCCGATTTCAGGATCAGCAGTTCAGAACGTATTTTGGTGGCCATGAGGATCGGTATCGTCGGTGCGACGGGGCAGGTCGGTGGCGTCATGCGCCGCATCCTGGCCGAGCGCCAGTTCCCTGTGACCCAGCTCCGGCTCTTCGCCTCCGCGCGCAGCGCGGGCCGCACCATCCCGTGGGGCGACGGCGAGGTGACCGTCGAGGACACCGCCACGGCCGACTACTCCGGCCTCGACATCGTGCTCTTCTCCGCCGGCAAGGGCGGCTCGAAGGAGTTCGCGCCGCGCTTCGCCGAGGCGGGCGCGGTCATCGTCGACAACTCGTCGGCGTACCGGATGGATCCGGACGTCCCGCTCGTCGTCGCCGAGGTCAACCCCGGCGCCGCCCGCGTCCGCCCGAAGGGCATCATCGCCAACCCCAACTGCACCACCATGGCCGCCATGCCGGTGCTGCGGCCGCTGCACGACGAGGCCGGGCTGGTGTCCTTCATCGCCACCACGTACCAGGCGGTCGGCGGCGCCGGCCTCGCCGGTGTGGCCGAGCTCGACGAGCAGATCAAGAAGGTCGCCGACCGGGCCACCGCGCTCACCCACGACGGCTCGGCGCTCGAGTTCCCCGAGTCCAAGGTCTTCCCGCAGCCGATCGCGTTCAACGTGATCCCGCAGGCCGGCTCGTTCGTCGACGACGGCAGCTTCGAGACCGACGAGGAGCAGAAGCTCCGCAACGAGAGCCGCAAGATCCTCGACCTGCCCGAGCTGCTGGTCTCCGGCACCTGCGTGCGGGTCCCGGTCTTCACCGGGCACTCCATCCAGGTGAACGCCCGGTTCGCCCGGCCGCTCGGCGTCGCCCGCGCCCGGGAGATCCTGGCCACCGCGGCCGGCGTCGAGCTGTCCGACGTGCCCACCCCGCTCCAGGCGGCCGGTCGCGATCCGTCCTACGTGGGCCGTCTCCGGGTCGACCCCACCGCGGAGAACGGGCTGTCGTTCTTCATCTCCAACGACAACCTGCGCAAGGGCGCCGCGCTCAACGCCGTCCAGATCGCCGAACTGGTCGCCGCCGAGCTGCGCTGACGACCCGGTTTTTCGCACCGCACCGCCCCGGCCGAACCCTCGGCCGGGGCGGTTCTTCTTCCACAATGGAAATCGCGGGACATTTTGCCCGAATCGGTAGCGCTTGGCCGGTTTTAGCGGCACAGTGATGGAATGAACGACAGTGGGCTGGGCGCAGGCTACTTCTGGTGCCTCCGCGACCACCGAGTGGAGAGCGGCGACGACGTGTGCCCCGCTCAATACCGGCTCGGTCCCTACACCACGGCGGACGACGCGACGCGGGCACTCGAGACGGTCGAGAAGCGCAATGCCGAGTGGGATGCCGAGGACGCCCGCTGGACAGGGGAAGCCAGCTGACGTCAAGCGCCGTACCGGCCGACCGGCGCCGGACCGCGCGTCTGCAGTCATTCCGCAAGCGTCTGCAGTCATTCCGCAAGGAGGAACACCTCGATGCCCGCTGCCAAAAAAACCCCGAACCCTAAACCCCCTCCCGGTACGGGCCATCGCACAGCCACCGGATCCACGCCGGCCCCCCGGTCCTCGAAGCCCCAGGGCGCGACCCCCGCCACCGTCGCGAAGCAGGCTGTACCCGGTGCGGCCGGGGCCAAGGGCGCCGGCTCCGGGGAGACGGCGCGGAACGGTGCGGCCAAAGCCACGGCCGGTGGCCGGAGATCCGTGGGGCGAGCGGGGGCGCACCGCGGAGCCGGGGTGACGATTCCGATCAGCGCGGCGGGCGACAGCGGGCGGACGACGGGTACGCGGCGGGTCGCCGCCGCCCTGGGCAACCCGCCGAAGAATCAGGTGACCGTATCCACCGGCGAAGGCGACGACCGCGACGAGGACCAGGCTCAAGGCGACGTGCCCGTCGTCGATGAGGTGCCGTTCGTCGGCGACTGGTTCCGGCCGGAGCGCGGGCCCGCCCAGCCGGCACGCGACTCCGACCAGTGGGGCGCCGACCGCCCCGACCTGGAAGCACTCGGCACCGAATCCGGCGACGCTGAGGGCGGTGGCTCGGCCGGGCCCACCGATCTGGTCGGGGGCGGTCGGGTCTCCCCACCCGCCCGGCTCTCCAGCACGGACGTACCAGAACGCCGCCCCGCCCACCGGGACGGCGACGAGCTCCCGGACCGGGACGCCGACGCCGCCACTTCCGCGGCGGGCGCCGTCCGTACTTCTGCGGCGGGCGCCGTCCGTACTTCTGCGGCGGGCGCTGCCCCCACTTCCGCGGCGGGCACTGCCCCTACACCTGCGGCGGGCGTCGTCCGCCCCTCCGCGGCGGACGCTGTCCCCACTTCTGCGGCGGAGGCTGTCCCCACTTCTGCGGCGGAGGCTGTCCCCACTTCTGCGGCGGGCGTCGTCCGCACTTCTGCGGCGGAGGCCGTCTCCGAACGCTCCGAGGTGACGGGCCATCCGGTCATCGAGTCGGCCTCCGGCACGGGCGACTTCGGTGAGCGGGCGACCGCGGCTGTACCGGCTACCGGCGGACGGACCAAAGCCGCCGCTGGCCCGCGGTCCGGTGCGAGCCCGGCCGCGATGACCACCGGGGACCGGAACGGCAAGGCGAGCCTCGCCGGAACCGCGGCGGCGCCCGATTCCGCGGCATCCAGGCGCGCGGTCGGCACGGCGGCCCCGGCCAAGAAGGCGGAGCGTAAAACAGCCGGGGCCAGGAGCAGTCTCGCCAAAGGCGCTGCTGTCGGTAAGGCAACCGCTGCCAAGACGGTGGGCACGACGGCGAAGGAAAGGGCGACCGGAGCCAAGCCGGGCGACGGCAAGAAGGCGAGTGCCGGCGCTCCGCGAGCAGCCGGCGCCGCGACGGCAGCAGCCCCGAAGAAGACGGTCGCCAAGGCTGCGGCCGAGTCCGTCGGCAAGAAGACGGCCGGAGCAGCCAAGACAATCGGAACCAAGTCCGCCGGGACAGCGACGGCCAAGAAGGCGGGCGCCGCTAAGGCCGCTCCGGCCAGGGGCGGATCGGCTGCCGAGGCGACCGCGGCAAAGGCCGCCAAGGCCACGAAGAAGGCCACAGCCGTCAAGGTCACCCCCGCCAAGCAGCCACCGGCAAAGGCCACTGCCGCGAAGAGCACGGCCACAAAAGCCACCGTGGCGAAGTCAGCCGCCAAGAAGTCCACCGTGGCGAAGTCGGCAGGCACCAAAGCCACAGCAGCAAAGGCCACTGCGGTGAAGACGGTTGGTGCGAAGGCCGGGGCGGTGAAGGCTGGCGCCAAGGCTGCTGCGGTGAAGGCTGGCGCCAAGGCTGCTGCGGTGAAGGCTGGCGCCAAGGCCACTGCGGTGAAGGCGGTTGGTGTGAAGGCTGCTGCGGCCAAGGCTGGCGCCAAGGCCACTGCGGTGAAGGCGGTTGGTGCGAAGGCTGCAGCGGCCAAGGCTGGCGCTAAGGCTGCTGCGGTGAAGGCTGGCGCTAAGGCTGCTGCGGTGAAGGCTGGTGCTAAGGCCACGCCGGTGAAGGCGGTTGGCGCGAAGGCAACGGCAGCCAAGGCCGCCGGCGCCAAGGCCACCGCGGCAAAAGTTGGTGCGAGGGCTACCGGGGCGAAGGCGGCTGGTGCTAAAGCCACCGCAGCCAAAGCTGGTGCAAAGGCCACCGCGGTGAAGGCTGGGGCAAAGGCCGCTGTGGCAAAGGCAGTCGGTTCCAAGGCCACCGGAGCAAAGGCGATCGGTGCCAAAACTGCTGCGGCCAAAGCGGCTGGTGCTACGGCCGCTGGGACCAGATCGGCCGGGGCGAAAGCTCCTGCGGCTAAGACCACGGGGACGAAACGAGCCGCTGGAGCGAAAGTCACCGGGTCCCAGGCGACGGGTACCAGGACAGCGGCAGGCACCAAAGCCAGCGGGGCGAGGGCAGCTGGGGCGAAGGCCGCTCCGGCCAAGTCGACGGCCGTCAAGTCAACGGCGGTCAAGTCGACAGCTGCCAAGTCAACGGCGGTCAAGTCGACAGCGCCCAAGTCAACGGCAGTCAAGTCGACGGCAGTCAAGTCAACGGCAGTCAAGTCAACAGCGCCCAAGTCAACGGCAGTCAAGTCGACGGCAGTCAAGTCAACGGCGCCCAAGTCGACGGCAGTCAAGTCGACGTCTGCCAAAGCGGCCGCGACCAAAGCTGGTGCGGGCAGAGCGGCTAAGACTGTCGGGTCTACCGGCGCCAAGGCGTCGGTTACCAAGGCCACCGCCGCCAACGGGAGGGCGGTCAAGTCGGCAGCCGGTAGGGTGACAGCCGCGAAGGCTACCTCTGCTGGAACCAGGACGGCCGCCGTCAAGGCACCGGCGACCAAGACCGGCCGGGCCAAAACCACGGGTGGTTCGGCTGGAGGAAGTCCGACGGCGCCGGGTCGGACGGGCGCCTCCCGAACCACCAAGGCGGCCACGGCGACCCGAACGGCAGCGACCAACGCGGCGCGCAACGGCATCGGCGCGACGACACCAGCCAAAAAGACGGCGAGCAAGGCGACCAAGACCAGTGCGGTGAAGGCGACGGCAGGTAGGGCGGCCAAAGCTACCGCGGCTAAGACGACGGCGGGTAAGGCCGCTGGTACGACTGGCCCCGGGAGGTCGACGGTCACCAAGACCGCGGCTGCGAAGGCGTCGGCGAGCGGAGCGGCGACGGCTCGGACAGCTGGTACCAGGGCCGCCGCCGGGAATTCTGGGGCACGATCCGCGACTGGCGGAGCGATGATGGCAAGTCGCTCCACCGGTGCGAAGGCTGCGACCGCGAAGGCTGACAAGGGAACCAACCAATCTGGTACGACCGGGACGGGCCGAGCCACCGGGAACGCGGCCAAGGCGACACGGGTGTCCCGCGCTTCCGGGGCCAACGCGGTGGCGAGCGGTGCCCCAGGTGGTGCCCGGAGTGCTCGTAACACCGCCAAGACCGAACCGGCGACAGCCTCGCGAGCGGCCACTCGCCGCCGGTGAGCGAAACGCGGGCCATGCCGATCGGCGTGGCCCGCGCTGTCCCGGCCTTCCGTGCGCCCGCGATGGGCCAGGCAGCCGCGCATTGTGGTTGATCTTGCCCAGCTGGCCGTGGGTGTTGTCTCGGAGCGCTCGAAACTGCCCCCACAACCAACTGGGGTTGATCGGCTGGTTCTTGGTGCGGTTTGAGCGGTGTTGCGGCGTCCCTCACGGCCGGCTGGAGTTGATCGCCTGGTTCTCGGTGCTGTTTCGGCGGTGTTGGGGCGGCGCTCACGGCCGGCTGGAGTTGATCGGCTGCGGTTCGGTGGTGTGGGAGAGCGCTGACGGTCGGCTGGGCGAGATCGGCTGTTGATGCGGACAGTTCGCTGTGAATGTGGTGGGGGCGCCTTCTGGGAAGGGACGGGTGCTTCGGGCGGGGGTGTCGCGGGTGGGCGAGCGGGGGTATGACTGGGCGGGGCTTCGTTGCGGGGAGTGGTGGAGCCGGGCTTGAAGGACGCCGGCCTGATAGGAATGTCGCGTGCCGATCAAAGTGGTGGTGGCTCCGCAGATCGACTTCTCGGGGCTGCGGCGGGAGCTGGGGTTGCCGGGTGAGTTCTCGGCGGCTGTGCTGTCCGAGGCTGAGGAGAGCGCGCGGGTCACGTCGCTGCCGGAGGTGGATCGGACCGGGGTCGAGTTCGTGACTCTCGATCCGGCCTCGTCCCGGGATCTCGACCAGGCGGTTCATCTGAGCCGGCGGGCCGGGGGCGGCTATCGGGTGCGGTATGCGATCGCCGATGTGGCGGCGTACGTGCGGCCCGGTGGGGTGCTGGAGGCGGAGAGCTGGGCTCGGGGGCAGACCGTCTATCTGCCGGACGGGCGGATTCCGTTGCATCCGCCGGTGCTCAGTGAGGGCGCGGTGAGCCTGCTGCCGGACGGGGACCGGGCGGCCGTGGTCTGGACGATCGACCTGGACGGTGACGGGGAGACGGTCGCGGTCGAGGTGGAGCGGGGCCGGGTTCGCAGCCGCGCCAAACTGGACTATGAGACGGTGCAGCGGCAGATCGGCGCGGGCACCGTGCCGGAGCCGCTGGCGTTGCTGCCGGAGATCGGTGGGCTGCTGGCCCGGCGGGCCGCTGAGCGGGGCGCGGTGAATCTGCCACTGCCCGCGCAGGAGGTCGAGCGGGACGGCGACGGCTGGCGGCTGGTGCTGCGGGCGCCGTTGCCGGTCGAGGAGCACAACGCGCAGATCTCGCTGCTCACCGGTATGGCCGCGGCCCGGATCATGCTGGCCGGTGGGATCGGGCTGTTGCGTACCATGCCGGCGCCGAAACCGGAGGCCGTGCGGACGTTGCGGGCCGCCGCCGAGCCGCTCGGTGTGACGTGGCCGGCCGGCGCCTCGGTGGGTGCGGTGGTCGCGTCGGTGGACCCGTCCGGCCCGCGCGGGGCCGCCTTCCTGGATCAGGCCGCCGATCTGCTGCGCGGGGCCGCCTACACCGCCTTCGGCGCTGACACGCCGTCGGCGCCCGGCGCGCGGGCCGAGGCCGGAGACGGTGGGCCGGGACTGCCCGCGGAGACCGGGCACGGCGGGGTGGGCGCGCCGTACGCGCATGTCACGGCGCCGTTGCGGCGGCTCGCGGATCGGTACGCCACGGAGATCTGTCTCGCGCTGCACGCCGGACGGCCCGTCCCGGACTGGGCGATGGAGGCTCTGCCCCGGCTGCCGAAGGCGATGTCGTCCACGGACCGGGTCGCCTCGGCGGCCGACCGGGGCGCGATCGACCTGGCCGAGGCGGTTCTGCTGGCGGGCCGGGTCGGGGAGGTGTTCGAGGCGGCGGTCCTGGACCGGGACGAGCCGTCCGGCAAGCGGCCGGCCGGCGGCACGATCGCGCTGGACGATCCGGCGGTTCGGGCCAAGTGCCTGGGTGACCTGCCGCTGGGCAGCCGGATCGAGGTCCGGCTCACCGCGGCCGACCCCGCCACCCGCACGGTCCGTTTCGAGCGCGCGTGACCGATGGCCCCGCGGTGAGCCGGCCGGGCGCGGCGGAGCCTCCGGGGACAGGACGGGGTCCGTGGCTGGGAAGCGCCGCGGACCCCGTACCGGAGATGGGTTTGATCTAGAAGGTGTGCTCCGCGGCCGGGAACTCGCCGCCGCGGACCTCGGCGGCGAATTGTCGCGTGGCCTCGGTCAGGGCGCCGGCCAGGTCGGCGTAGCGTTTGACGAAGCGCGGCGCCTTGCCGGTGCGGAGGCCGGCCATGTCCTGCCAGACCAGCACCTGGGCGTCGGTGTCGGGGCCGGCGCCGATGCCGACCGTGGGGATCGGCAGTTCCTTGGTGACCTGCTTGGCGACGTCGCCGGGGACCATCTCCAGGACCACGGCGAAGGCGCCCGCGTCGGCGACCGCGCGGGCGTCGGAGAGGACTTCGGCGCCCTCGTTCTCCCGGCCCTGGACGCGGTAGCCGCCGATGGCGTGCTCGCGCTGCGGGGTGAAGCCGATGTGTGCCATCACCGGGATGCCGGCGCCGGTGATCGCCTCGATCTGCGGTGCCATCCGGCGGCCGCCCTCGAGTTTGACGGCGTGGCAGCCGCCCTCCTTCATGAACCGGACGGCGGTGCGCAGGGCCTGGGTGGGGCCCTCCTCGTAGCTGCCGAACGGCAGGTCGCCGACGATCAGTGCGGTCTTCGTGGCCCGGACGACGGCGCGGACCAGCGGCAACAGTTCGTCGACGGTGACCGGGACGGTGGTTTCGTACCCGTAGACGTTGTTGGCCGCCGAGTCACCGACGAGCAGCACCGGTACGCCGGACTGGTCGAAGATCTGCGCGGTGTACATGTCGTAGGACGTGAGCATCGGCCAGCGGTCGCCGCGGACCTTGGCGTTGAGCAGGTCGCGGGTGCGGACCCGGCGGGTGGGCGGGCCGCCGTACAGGGTCGGAATCTCCGACATCGTTCAACTCCTCCCTCGAGGCCGCGCGGATGCGGTCCCCGGGTCCGCCCATCCTCGCACTTCAGCTGCCTTCGCGAAAAGAATTGGTGATCGGGAGGCGACGATCACGGCCGAACGCCTTCCCGGAGATCTTGGTGCCCGGGGCGGACTGGCGCCGCTTGTACTCCGCGAGGTCGATCATGCGGAGCGTCCGGTCGACCAGTGCCGGGTCGTTGCCGGCCGCGATCAGCTCGTCGCGGCCCAGGTCGCGGTCCACGTACCCCTTGATGATCGGGTCGAGGATCTCGTAGTCGGGCAGCGAGTCGGAGTCCTTCTGGCCGGGCCGCAGCTCGGCGCTCGGCGCCTTGGTGATCGAGTTCTCCGGGATCGGAGGCGTGCCGGGCTGAGTGTTCCGCCACCGTGCGAGCTGCCACACCATGGTCTTCGGCACATCCTTGAGCGGATTGAACCCGCCGACCGAATCGCCGTAGAGGGTCGAGTAGCCGACCGCCAGCTCGCTCTTGTTGCCGGTGGTCAGGACCAGGTGGCCCTCCTGGTTGGAGAGCGCCATCAGGATCACGCCGCGGACCCGGGCCTGGAGGTTCTCCACCGCGAGGCCGGAGAGCGACATGTTCGCCAGGAAGCCGTCGACCATCGCCTGGATGGGCTCGGTGCGGTAGTCGAGGCCGGTGCGTTTGGCGAGATCGGCGGCGTCGTCCCGGGAATGGTCCGACGAATAGCCGCTGGGCAGGGAGACGCCGACCACCCGCTCCGGGCCGAGGGCGTCGACGGCGATGGCGGCGACCACCGCGGAGTCGATGCCGCCGGACAGGCCGAGGATCACCGAGCGGAAACGGTTCTTGTTCACGTAGTCGCGCAGGCCCAGCACCAGGGCGGACCAGATCTCGGCCGCGTCGTCGATCCGGCCGGCGATGCCGCCGCTGCGACGTTCGGCGGAGATGTCCGTCCGGAGGGCGATCTCCCGGCGGGAGATCCTCATCCCGTCGCCGTGCTCCGGGGCCGGCGGCCCGTCAGCCGCCCGCGGAAGGTCCAGGTCGTGGACCAACAGCTCCTCGACGAACTGACCGGTACGGGCGAGCAGCTCCCCCTCCGCGGACACGATCATCGAGTCGCCGTCGAAGACCAGCTCGTCCTGCCCGCCGACCATGTTCACGAACGCGACCGTGGCGCCCGCCTCGACCGCCCGCCGCTGGACCAGCGCGAGGCGGACGTCGTCCTTGTTCAGCTCGTACGGCGAGGCGTTGATGTTGACGACCAGCCCGACGCGGGCCCGCCGTGCCGCGGTGAACGGCCCGCCGGCCTGCCAGATGTCCTCGCAGACGGTGAGCGCCACGTCCACCCCGCCGAGCCGGACCACGGTGAGGGTGTCGCCGGGTTCGAAATACCGGTCCTCGTCGAAGACGCCGTAGTTGGGCAGGTGGTGCTTGTAGTAGGTGGCCACCACCTCGCCGCGGTGCAGCAGGGCGGACGCGTCCCGCCGGCCGGCGCCGGGCTCGGCGTCGGAGCTGATCGCGGCCGGGCCGTCGGCGTCCACGTAACCGACCACGACGGCCACCTCGCCCAGCCCGTCGGCCGCGAGATCGGCGGCCAGCGATCGCAGCGCCCGCCGGGAGGCCTCCACGAACGAGTTGCGGAACACCAGATCCTCGATGGGATAGCCGGTCAGCATCATCTCCGGGAACGCCACCAGGTGCGCGCCGGCGCCGGCCGCCTCCCGTGTCCAGCGGCGCACCGCGGCCGCGTTGCCGGAGACGTCACCGACTGTCGAGTTCACCTGTGCGAGGGCGATGCGCAGCGTGGGCATGCCCCTCATTCTTCCCTGGAGAACCGGTGATCCGATCCTGACCCGGGCCGACGTCACAGGGCGCGCGCAGCGTAGTCTCACCTCGATAGGTAGACATCCGGCCGAGGGGTGGCAGTGGACCGACAGCAGGAGTTCGTGCTTCGCACGCTCGAGGAGCGCGACATCCGTTTCGTCCGGCTCTGGTTCACCGATGTGCTGGGCACGCTGAAGAGCGTCTCGGTGGCTCCCGCCGAGCTCGAGTCCGCCTTCGAGGAGGGCATCGGCATCGACGGCTCGGCGATCGAGGGCTTCGCCCGGGTCTACGAGTCCGACATGATCGCCATGCCGGATCCCACCACGTTCCAGGTCTTCCCGTTCGAGGGCGGCTCCAGCGGTGAGAGCGCCCGGATGTTCTGCGACATCCTCATGCCGGACGGCAGCGCCGCCTGGGCCGACCCGCGCCACGTGCTGCGCCGCGCCCTGGCCAAGGCCGCCGAGAAGGGCTTCACCTTCTACACCCACCCCGAGGTCGAGTTCTTCCTGATCCAGGACGGGGCGAACGACGGCTCGGTGCCGATCCCGGTGGACAGCGGCGGCTACTTCGACCACACCACCCACGCGGTGGCCCGCGACTTCCGCCGCCAGGCCGTGCTGGCCCTGGAGCGGATCGGCATCTCGGTCGAGTTCAGCCACCACGAGGTCGCGCCCGGCCAGCAGGAGATCGATCTCCGGTACGCGGACGCCCTCACCACGGCCGACAACATCATGACGTTCCGGCACGTGGTCAAGGAGGTGGCGCTGTCGCAGGGCGTCAAGGCCACCTTCATGCCGAAGCCGTACACCGATCAGCCCGGCTCCGGCATGCACACCCACCTGTCGTTGATGGAGGGCGAGCGCAACGCCTTCTTCGACAGCGAGGACCCGCAGCGACTGTCCAAGACGGCGCGCGCGTTCATCGCCGGTCTGCTGGTGCACGCCCGCGAGTACACGGCCATCACCAACCAGTGGGTGAACTCCTACAAGCGGCTCTTCCCGCTCCAGCTGCCGGACCGGATCACCGAGTCCCCGGCGTTCGTGAGCTGGGGCCACCTGAACCGGTCGGCGCTGGTCCGGGTGCCGGCGTTCGGCAAGCCCAGCTCGGCCCGGGTCGAGGTGCGGTCGATCGACTCCGCGGCGAACCCGTACCTGGCCTTCGCGGTCATGCTCGGCGCCGGCCTCAAGGGCATCGAGGAGGGGTACGAACTTCCGCCCGGCGCCGAGGACGACGTCTGGTCGCTGTCGCCGGCCGAGCGCAAGGCCGCCGGCTACGAGGCCCTCCCGGAGAACCTGTCCGAGGCGATCGACGTGATGGCCGGCTCGGAGCTGGTCGCCGAGGTGCTCGGCGAGCACGTCTTCGACTTCTTCCTGCGCAACAAGCGTCAGGAGTGGGAGCAGTTCCGCCGCGAGGTCACGCCGTACGAGCGTCAGCGGTACCTGGGCGCCCTCTGAGCCTACGGAACGAGAGAAGGGCCGGGAGTGTGCGCTCCCGGCCCTTCTCCGTAGGCGCCAGACGGCGGCGGTGTCCGAGCCGCCGCCGTCTGGCTGGTGCAGCCGCCGGGCGCAGGGTGGGGGCGACCCATGACCGGCAACTGACCGGTAAAGGCACCCGGTGGACCGCCCGTTCCCCAGATCCGGTCCACCGGGTGCCGGCTCATTCGCGGCGTGGCTCCGTGCCGCCGCGTGTCCTCGGCCGGTTCGGCGGCCTCCGGTCGCCGTGCCAGGAGGTGGGGCGGGTGTCGACCGAGCCGCTGTGCCGGGTGCCGGCCGAACCGCTGGGCCGGATGCCGCAGAACCCCTCCACCCGGTCACGGTCCTTCTCGCCGGCCTGCCGGATCAGTTCGCGGAAGCGCTCGTCGTCCAGCGCCCGGCGGCGGTGCTCCCGGTTCCGGCCGCTGAACTCGCGGCAGAGGTCGGCGACCCGGCCGGGGCCGGCGCTCGGCGAGCCGGACGACCGGGGGCGGACCGACAGGGACGGCGTGGGCGACGGGGACGGCGGGGACGGCGACGGCTTCGGCTCGGGGGTGGCGCTCGGTGAGACGGACGCCGCCGGGGCGCCGACCGGGCCGGGAAGGGTTCCGGTGTTCGCGGCCAGGGCGACCCCGCCGACCGTCGCGGTCGTCGCGAAGGCGGCCGCCGCCACCTTGACGGTGAGCAGCTTCGACAACGTCGACCAGAGGATGGGGAATCTGCGGGTGTGCCGGGCGGAGGACGCGGCGGCCGCGCGGAACGCGGCCACGGCGGCGGCCTCACCGGTCAGCTCCCGCGCGGTGGCGGGGGCCTTCGCGGCGGCCAGCACCCGGTCCAGGGGCAGCCCGGTCCGGTCGCCGCGCAGCATGCTGTCCGCGGTCGTCCGGTCCATCGGGGTCCACTCCTCGTCGCTGGTCATCTCATCTCCTTCAGCGCCGCGGCCGCCGAAGTCGTCACAGCGGGTTTCCAGGAGGGGGGCCGGGGCGGCTCGGGTGGGTGCCGTGGGTCCCGCTGGGCGAGCTTGGCGGCGAGCTGGCGCAGCCCCCGGTACGCGGCGGTCCGGACCGTCCCGGCCCGGCGCCCGAGGATCCGGCCGGTGCTCGTGGCGTCCAGGCCGACGACCACCCGCAGCATCACCGCCTCGGCCATCTCCGGCGGCAGCGACGCGATCAGGGCCACCGCGTCCTCGGTGGTGACCAGCTCCAGGGCCCGGTCGGCGGTGTCGTCGCCGGCGCTCATCTCGGCCAGGAACTCGACCGGGACACCGGCTTGCGGCCGGCGGCGCTGGGCCCGCAGCAGATCCATGGCCCGGTGCCGGGCGATCGTCGCGGTCCAGCCCCGGAACCCGTCCCAGTCGCCGGAGAACGTCCGCAGGTCCCGGGCGATCTGCAACCACGACTCGGAGGCGACGTCCTCGGCGTCGTCGCCGACCAGTACCCGGAGGTAGCGCACCAGCGCCGGTTGCTGGGCCCGGTAGAGCCGGCGGAACGCCTCGTCGTCGCCGGCTTGCGCCGCGGCGACGACGGCGTCGAGGTCCTCCGATGCCACCATCCAAAGACCTCCGAGCCTCTCGTCGGCCACACCCCGGCATGCGGCCTCCTCTGGTACAGCGCCTCCTGACCGAAAAACGTCACCACCATGATCGATCCGGCCGATCGACGGGGTAGAGCCGCTCCGATACGGTCTGGGTCGACGATTTCGCGACAAGGGAGTTTGCCGTGCTGGAGGAACTGCTCGAGGGCGCCGGGCGCAGCATAGTGTTCGGGCTGACCGGTATCGGGTTGATGGCGGTCGGGTTCGTGCTGATCGATGTGCTCACGCCGGGCAAGTTGCGCGACCTGATCTGGGTGGAGAAGAACCCGAACGCCGCCCTGCTGCTGGCCTCGAATCAGCTCGGCATCGCCGCCATCGTGTTCACCTCGATCTTCACCACGTGGGATTCGTTCGGTGAGGGGCTGGCCTCGACCGCGCTGTTCGGCCTGGTCGGCATCGGCATCATGGGCCTGGCCTTCCTGGTGCTGGACTGGCTGACCCCGGGCAAGCTGGGCGAGGTCATCTGCACCCAGGAGAGGCACCCGGGGGCGCTGGTCAGCGCCGCGTCGCACTTCGGCGCCGCGGTCATCGTCTGCGCCTGCATCGCCTGACCTAGCTCGCGTTGCGGCCGAAGTCTCCGATGGCTTCGGCCATGCCCAGACGACGGATCCGGGGCAGATCCTCGGCGATCGCCCCGGCCGCCATGATCAGTGGGATGGCGGCCAGCTGCGCCACCGCGACCAGGTGGCCGAGCGGCGTCACCGCGAGCACCAGCACCGCCCCGGCCACCCGGTGCCACACCCCGGAGAGCCGCAGCAGCCGCAGGAAGGCGGCGTGCCCCAGCAGGTAGAGGGCCACGCCGCCGCTCAGCGCGAAGGCCGGGCCCCAGTGCAGCGGCTCGAACGCGTGCCCCACCGTCTTCTTGATGCCGACCGCCGTGACCACGATGCCGAGCAGCATCGGCACGTGCCCGTAGCCCCAGGCGTTCAGCGCCAGCCGGGCCCGGCGCAGCGGGTCGGACATGCCGGCCAGCACGTGCTCGGCCCGCTTGTCGTCGCCCGCGAAGTAGCACCACCACAGGTAGTAGGCGATGCCCAGGCCGAGGACCGCGACCAGGATCGCGCCGCCGTCCAGGTGCACCTCCCGGAAGCCCAGCCCGATCGCGATGATCGACTCACCGATCGCGATGATCATGACGAGGCTGTGCCGTTCGGCGAAGTGGCCCGCGGAGATCGAGTGCATCTCGGCCGGGTGCACGTAGCCCGCGGTGATCTGCACCAGCGGCGCGGCGATCCAGCACAGGTGCCGCCACGGCTCCGGCAACAGGCCGCCGGCCAGCACCAGGGCGGCGGCCAGCAGGTTGAGCGGGCCGAGCGTGCGCATCATCCGGACGGCCGCCGGGCCGGCGTGCAGGAACAGCACCGAGTGGACCACGTTCACCAGCAGGTAGCTGACCCCGAAGATCCAGCCGTACGCCCCGAACGCCTCCGGGATCGCCAGCGCCATCACCAGGAACCCGGCCATCCCGGCGAGCAGCAGGGTGCGCCGGGTGGTGGTGGTCGGCGCCACCGCGTTGGTGAGCCAGGCGTATCCCGAGTACATCCACCAGACGACGGTCAGGATCAGGGTGGCGTCGATCAGACCGCGCGGTGACAGGTCGTGGGCGAGCGCGTCGGCGAGCTGGGTGACGGTGAAGACGAAGACCAGATCGAAGAACAGCTCCAATGTGGAGACGCGAATGCCGGCGGAGTCGCTCGTCGTCATGCCGGGAGCCTAGGCGAGAACTGTTTCTGTCGTACCCCCGCTCTAGCGTGCGAGGGGTGAACCGAACGGATCGGCTGTACGCGCTCGTCGAGGAGCTGCGGGCGGTGGCGCCCCGCCCGCGCAGCGCCCGCTGGCTGGCCGAGCGCTTCGAGGTGAGCGTGCGCACGGTGGAGCGCGACATCTCGGCCCTCCAACAGTCCGGCACCCCGGTCTACGCCGAGACCGGCCGCACCGGCGGCTACTGCCTGGACCGCTCGCACACGCTGCCCCCGGTCAATCTGACCCCGGAGGAGGCGGTCGCCATGGCCCTCGCCCTGCGCTCGATGGGCGGGAGCCCGTTCCGGCAGCCCGCGGCCAGCGCGCTGCGCAAACTGGTCGCCGCCATGCGGCCGGCGGACGTGGCGGCCGCGCGCGCCCTGGCCGGGCGGATCCACCTGGCCGGTGATCCGCCGCCGACCCCGGTGCCACGGCTGGCCGGCCGGGCCGTCGGGGTGGACCGGGTCCTCCGGATCGGCTATGCCGACCGCCACGGCGTGGTGACCGAGCGGGAGGTCGAGCCGCTCGGCTACGCCGGGATCGGCGACCGCTGGTATCTGATCGCCTGGTGCCGGCTGCGGGACGCGGTGCGGGTGTTCCGGCCCGACCGGATCACCACGGCGACACCGACACGGGAGGCGGTGCGGCACCGGCCACTCAGCGAGACCGGCCTGGACATCCCGCACCACCTCTCCCCGTTCAGCCTGACCGGCGACCTCAGCCCGCGGGCGGGGTGAAGACCTGGAACTGGTTGCCCGACGGGTCGAGCACGTGGGCGAGGGTCAGCCCGTCCGCCGTGGTGCGCTTCACCAGCACCTTGCCGCCGGCCGCCTCGGCCTGCCGGCAGGTGGCCTCGGTGTCGGCCACCACCACCGAGAAGACCGCGTGGTTCGGGCCCCCGCCGGTCGCGAGACCGCCCTGCAGGCCGCCCTCACCCGGCGTGGTGATGATCCGGTAGGCGGCGCCGGCCGTCTCGTCGTCGGCGAAGCTCCATCCGAACAGTTCGCCGTAGAACCGCTCGGCCGCCTCCGGCTGGTCGGTGCCGATCTGGAACCAGCCGATCTGGTTGACTGCCGTCATCTGTCTGCTCCCTCGTGGTCGGTTGACTCCAGAACCACTCTGGTGAAGCGTCACGACAGCGTCCTGTCGGTGTTTCCGCGGGCGGCAACGGTTAGCCTCGACGGGTGGCCACCGCACTAGTCATCGAGAACGACCCCAGTGACGACCTCCGGCGCCTCGGCGACTGGCTGACCGAAGCCGGCCTGGAGCTCACCGTGCTCCGGCCGCACGCCGGCGACCGGCTCCCCGAGACGCTCGACGGCTATCTCGCCCTGATCGTGCTGGGCGGCGAGCAGAACGCCTACCCGGCGGCCGACGGCACCCCCGGCGCCCCCTGGTTCCCGGCCCTGGAGGGGCTGCTGCGCAAGGCGGTCCGGCACCGGGTGCCGACCCTCGGCGTGTGCCTGGGCGGGCAGCTGCTGGCCATCGCGCACGGCGGTCACGTCGAGCGCAGCACGGCCGGGCCGGAGATCGGTCCCGGGCTGGTCGGCAAACGCGACGCCGCCGACAACGACCCGCTGTTCAAGTGGGTGCCGCTGCTGCCCGACGTGACCCAGTGGCACCGTGACGAGATCACCGAGCTGCCGTTGAACGCGACCCTGCTGGCCGCCTCCTCCCGCTACCCGAACCAGGCGTTCCGGATCGGCGACCGGGCCTGGGGCCTCCAGTTCCACATCGAGTGCGACGCCGACATGATCGCCGACTGGGTGCGCGCCGACAGCGCCACCCTGACCGAGCTCGGCTACGACCCGGAGGCCGTGGTGCTGGCCACCGCCGCGTCGCTCGCCGACGTGGAGGAGGTCTGGCAGCCGTTCGCGGTCCGCTTCGCCTCCCTGGCGCTCGGCACCCTGCCCGACGCCGACATCCCGAACCAGGTCGTCGGCCGGACCCTGCCACTGCTGGGGCAGTGATGACCAGGCCCACCCGCCTGGCCCGGTACGGGTTCGCCGACAACGGCGCCCGGGCCACCGATCTGCTCGGCCCGCAGGGGCTGCGACTGTGGGACACCGAGGCACAGGCGCCGGTCGACGAGCGGGCCGCCGGGCTGCTCGAGGCGCTCTCCAAGGCCGCCGACCCGAACCTCGCGCTGCGCCAGCTGCACCGCATCGTCGAGTCGGTGGAACGGCACGGCGACGACCCCGGCGACCTGCTCGGGGCGCTGGCCGACGACCACGGCCTGCGGCGGCGGCTGCTCGCCGTGCTGGGCGCGTCGTCCACCCTCGGCGACCTGCTGGTGGCCAACCCGGGGGAGTGGCGGACGCTGGCCACCGGGCGCAGCGGCGGGCCACCGGACGCCGACGGGGGCCTGGCCGACTTCACGGAGTTGACCGTTCCGGCACTGCGTACCGCGTACCGGATCTCGCTTTTGAGAATCGCGGCCGCCGACCTGACCGGCGGCAGAGGGCTGGAACCCACCATGGCCGCCCTCTCCCGCCTGGCCGACGAGACGCTGGCCGCCGCCTACGCGATCGCGGTGGCCGCCCTGCCGGAGAGCGTGGCGGAGCCGCGCCTCGCGGTCGTCGCGATGGGCAAGTGCGGCGGCAACGAGCTGAACTACGTCTCCGACGTCGACGTGATCTTCGTGGCCGCGAGTGACGAGGATCTGAGCGCCGCCACCACGATCGCCGCGCGGATCATCGAGATCGGCGGCCAGGTGGCCTGGCCGGTGGACGCCGCGCTGCGCCCGGAGGGCAGTCGCGGCCCGCTCGTGCGCACCCTCGCCAGCCATCAGGCCTACTACCGGCGCTGGGCCCGGACGTGGGAGTTCCAGGCGCTGCTCAAGGCCCGTCCGGCGGCCGGCGATCTGGCCCTGGCGCAGGAGTGGATCGCCGATCTGGCGCCGCTGGTCTGGCACGCGGCCGAGCGGCCCGAGGCGGTCGCCGACGTGCGCGACATGCGCCGCAAGATCATCGAGAACGTGCCGAAGAAGGAACTGGACCGCGAGATCAAACGCGGTCCGGGCGGGCTGCGCGACATCGAGTTCGCGGTGCAGCTGCTCCAGCTCGTGCACGGCCGGGTGGACGAGACGCTGCGCGGCGGCGGCACGCTCCCGGCGCTGCGCGCCCTGGTCGCCGGCGGCTACGTGGGCCGCGAGGACGGCGAGACGCTGCTGCGTGGCTACCGGTTCCTGCGCGGCGTCGAACACCGGCTGCAACTTCAACACCTGCGGCGTACGCACACCGTGCCGGACGATCCGGACGGACTCCGCTGGCTCGCGGCCGCCCTGGGGTATACCGCCCTGCCCGGTCAGGGCGCCGTCGAGGCCTTCCGGTCCGACTGGGTGGGACACGCCGCCAACGTTCGCCGCCTGCACGTCAAGCTGCTCTACCGGCCGCTGCTGGAGGCGGTCGCCCGGGTCCCCGCCGAGGAACTGCGGATGACCCCGGAGTCGGCCCGCCGCCGGCTGGAGATCCTCGGGTTCGCCGACCCGGCCGCCGCGCTACGGCATCTGGAGGCGCTGACCGGGGGCGTCACCCGTACCTCGGCGATCCAGCGCACCCTGCTGCCGATGCTGCTCCAGGACTTCGCCGACGCCCCGGAACCCGACCGTGGCCTGCTCAACTACCGCCAGGTGTCGGACAAACTGGGCAGCACGCCGTGGTATCTGCGGCTGCTGCGCGACGGCGGACCGGTGGCCCGCCGCCTGGCCCGGGTGCTGAGCCTCTCCCGGTACGCCACCGACCTGCTCACCCGCGACCCGGAGGCGCTGCGCCTGCTCGCCGAGGACACCGAACTCCAGCCCCGGCCGCGGGAGACGCTGCTGGACGGGTTCGCGGCGGCCGGCGACCGGCACACCGACCCGGTGAAGGCCATCGGCGCGGTCCGGGCGCTGCGCCGCCGGGAGCTGTTCCGGCTGGCCAGCGCGGACATCCTGAGCCACGGCGGCGACCTGGCCCCGGACCGTCCGCTCGGCGTCGACGCCATCGGGGTGGCCCTCTCCGACGTCACCGACGCCACCCTGAACGCGGCGCTGCGGATCGCCCGGCGCGCCAAACCCGGCCCGGACGGGCTGCGGTTCGCGGTCATCGGCATGGGCCGGCTCGGCGGGTACGAGATGAGCTACCCCTCCGACGCCGACGTGCTGTTCGTCTACGAGCCGCCGGCCGGCTGCCCCGAGGCTGAGGCCAGCGCCGCGGCGCACGCCATCGCCGAGGAGATGCGCCGGCTGCTCAACGCCCCCGCCCCGGACCCGGCCCTGGGCGTCGACGCCGACCTGCGCCCGGAGGGCCGGCAGGGGCCGCTGGTGCGCAGCCTCCAGGCGTACCGGCAGTACTACGACCGCTGGTCGAAGGTGTGGGAGGCGCAGGCGCTGCTGCGGGCCCGGTTCGTCTGCGGCGACGTGGAGCTGGGGCAGCGGTTCGAGGCGCTGGCCGACCGGATGCGCTACCCGTCCGGTGGCCTCACCCGCGAGCAGGTGGTCGAGATCCGCCGGATCAAGGCCCGGGTGGAGACCGAGCGGCTGCCCCGCGGCGCCGACCCGAACACGCACACCAAACTCGGCCGGGGCGGACTCGCCGACGTCGAGTGGGCGGTCCAGCTCACCCAGCTGCGGTACGCCCACGAGCTGCCCGGGCTGCGCCGCACCCGGACCCTGGAGGCGCTGTCCGAGGCCGCCGGAGCCGAGCTGGTCAGCGAACCGGACGCGGCCGAGATGGCGGCCGGCTGGACACTGGCGGCCCAGGTCCGCAACGCGCTCACCCTGGTCCGCGGCCGCCCCACCGACCAGCTGCCGCGCCACGGGGTCGAGCTGGCGGGCGCGGTGCTCCTGCTGGGCGGCGGCGACCCGGGTGAGTTCGTGGACCGGTACCTACGGTTGACCCGGCGATCCCGGGCCGCGATGGAGCGGGTGCTGGAGTCCTGATCAGCACGGTTCGCTGGTGGCGTCCCCGCGCAGCAGGCGATAGGTGTTCCCGGTGGTGCTGAGCACGTAGACGGCCCGCCACCGGGTGCAGGTCTCGTCGAGCCGTTCCGGCGGGCCGTGCCCGTCCTTCTGCTCGCTGCGGAAGGTGACCTCGGCCCGCAGCCGCCCGGACGCCGCCTCGGCCAGCCGGACCAGTACGACGTCCGAGTCCCGGGTCGTCGACGTGCCCTCGGCGAACGCCGCCATCTGCCGGGCGTCCGCCGGGTCGATCTCACCGGCCGGGTCGAGCACCCCGGCGACGGCCCGGTAGTCCCGCTCGTTGATTCCGGTGAAGTACGTGTCCAGCATGTCCGCCACGTCGCCGGCCCGCGGGTCGGTGACCGCCGCGGCCACGGTGACCAGGCCGGCCCGGTCGTTCTCCAGGACCGGGACGGGCGCGGCCGACGCCACCGGGCGGCCCGGGGCACTCGGCTGGTGGTCCGTGCCGAGCAGGCGCGGCCCGCCCACGACGGCCGCCGTCACCAGGGCCGCGATGAGGACCACGATCGGCAGGGCGGGCAACAGGCGGCTGCGGGCCGGCGGTGCGGGCGGTCCCGGATCGGCCGGTTCGGGAATCCACAGCGGAGCCGGTTCGGGCGGCTCCCAGATGGCCGCCCGCGGTGGGCGGGGGCGGTGACAGACCGCGCACTCGTCCGGCGTGCCGGAGTTCCGTTCCCCGCAGTCGATACAGACCCACATGTATCTGCCAACGAGCCCGGGTCATCCAGGGCCGCGGATGTCACGCGTGCGGGTGTCAGCCGGTCGCGGCCGTTATCACTCTTGTCAGTGCGGCGTGCACCTGGCGAAGGTCCTCGATCGGCATGCCGAGCCGTTCGACCACCGCGGGCGGGATCCGCTCCGCCTCGGCCCGCAGCTCCCGGCCCCGCCCGGTCAGCGTGATCGCCAGGCTGCGCTCGTCGGCCCGGTCCCGTTCCCGGCGCAGGTAGCCGATCGCCTCCAGCCGTTTGAGCAGCGGGGACAGCGTGCCCGGGTCGAGTTGCAGCAGCTCGGAGAGACGGCGGACGGAGAGCGGGGCGTGCTGCCAGAGGGCGAGCATCACCAGGTACTGAGGATGGGTCAGGCCCATCGGCTCCAGCAGCGGGCGGTAGATCGCCACGACGCTGCGGGCGGCCACCGACAGCGCGAAGCAGACCTGCTGCTCCAGCGCCAACGGGTCTTCCACGGGTTCGCTCATCACCGGCTACTCTAGCAATCATTGGTGTACCAATGATTGGCCTGCAAACTGTTTCAGGAGGCGCGTCGTGTCCCGTTTGTCGGAGTGGTATCACCGCACCTTCGACGACTGGTTCTTCCGGTCCTTCATCGGCCCGGCCCAGACCAAGGGCGCCGTCCAGGGGTGCGACGAGCCCGCACGTGAGCAGTGGAAACGCGACCTGGAGAACCGCAAGCGCTACACCCGCGAACAGCGCGAGCGCAAACGCGCCGAACGCGAGGCCCGGCACAACTCCAGCAGCCGTTCATCGGCACGTACCTGATCCGACGACCACCCGTTGTCCCGGACGTTGTGCCGCCGGGAGGCCGCCAGCTCCGCCTCGAAGAGCGGATCCAGGGCGGCCGCCAGCGGGCCGTCCGCCGCCTCGACGATGTCGGGCCGGGTGTGGGCGTTGCCCTGCCACGCGGCGGTCAGGACCGGGGTCACCGGCCCGGCCTCGCCGGTGATCCGCCACAGCGCCAGGGCGGCCCGGACCGGCGGCCAGTGCTCGCCGGCCGGGCCGTCCAGGTAGGTCTCGACAAGCGGGGCGGCCGCGGCAGCCGCCGGCCCCATCGCGCCGATCTCGCCGAGCGCCGCGCCGGAGGCTGGACCGTCCAGCCGGGCGGTCAGCAGGGACAGGGCGTCCGGGGCCCGCTCGATCCGCCACAGCGCCCCGGCCGCGGCCACCGCGAGCCCCGGATCGTCGCCGGACGCGGCCTCGCGCAGGGCGGGCAGCGCCGCCGCGGCTGCCGGACCGATCCGGCCCAGCGTTCCGGCCGACCAGTCGTCCAGCGGGGAGGCCAGTAGCCGGGGCACGGCCGGGGCGGCGGCCGGTCCGACGGCGCGCAGCGCGGTCTGGAGGCCGTACCACTCCGACGGGACGCGCTCGCCGGGCGCCAGGACCGGGAACACCGAAAGGATCTCGGGGACGATGCGGTCGGCCGATCCGGGGTACCGGGCGAGCAGATGTCCGGCGGAGCTCGGCCGTTGCGGCAACCGCAGGGCGGTGAGCAGCAGCGGCAGGGCCCGCTCGTCGCCGAGATCGCCGAGCAGCTCCAGGTAGGGGTGCAGGCCCGGCAGGTCACGGGAATAGCGGACCGTCCACTCCGGAAGACCGTCCCGCCAGGGCAGCGCGTCGATCGCGGCCAGCCGCCGGGCCATCGTCTCCACGGCCGGGGCGGCGACGTGGCCCCAATACCGGAGCATGCCCGCCGCGGTCTCGGCCGTCCTCGGTGACCGGTCCAGCAGCGCCGCGATGCCGGCCACCGCCTCCCGGAAGTCGCCGCGCCACCTTTCGATCAGCTTGTTCGCGGCGAACAGCGCGTCCTCGGCGAGGTCGTCGTGTTTCGAGGCCAGCAGCGGGGTGATGATCGCGATCCGGTCCGCCACGCGCGGGCCGAGCGGGTCGGTGAGGTCCTCGATGACGCGGGCGCAGTGCGGCGCCCGCCGCCCCTCGGCGCTCTGCTCCCACATCGTCCGGATCGATCCGATCATGGTGTTCGTCGTGAAGCCGGCCGGCTCGGCCGGGACGCCCGGTTCGGCGTAGGCCCTCTCGAACAGGCTGGTCACGCCGTCGAGCGGGACCCGGTACGGATCGGTGTGCGCCACGGCCGCCAGCGCGGCCACCGAGGTGGAGGCGGGGCCGTTGGCGGCGATGTCGAGGAGGCGAGCGATCGCGGCGTCGTCGAGATCCACCTGGCCCAGCGCGGCGAACAGGGCCCGGCGTGCCCCGGCGTCCTCCTCCGTGCCCAGGAGGCCGGTGAGCAGCGCGGCGACGTTCGCGACGGCCGGGCCGAGAGCGATCAGCAGTTTCGGCATGGCGCCGCGCATCTCCGGATCCGGCTCGGCGAGCAGGCCGATCAGGTCCGGCGCCGCCGCCACCACCAGCTCGTGTGCCCGTGTCGCCTGCCGCAGCATCTCGGCGCCGTCCCCGTCGAGCTCCTCCTCGTCCGGCCATTCACGGAGGTCGGCGATGCTCGCCAGCAACGCGGTGATCCCGTCCCGGCCGGGCCGGCCCGGAGTGGTCACCGCCTCGATCAGGTACGGCACCGCCGCCACCGTCGAGTCGTAGACGTCGCCCTGGTGGTGGACGCAGCCGTACATGGCGTCCAGAGACTCCTCGCGGGTCGCCGGATCCGGGTCGACCAGGCCGCGGATCCAGTCCGGCACGTCCTCGGCCGAACCGTAGGCGTGTTCCAGCGAACCCCAGTCGACGTCGTCCAGCCCGGCGAACATCGACGCAGCCTAGATCAGGCGGCTGGTCAGCGTGTACCGGCCGGCCGCGGGCACCCGCACCCGGGTCCACTCGCCGTCGGCGGTGACCGTGGCGCCGCCGGAGGCGGTCAGGCGGCGGTGATGTCGCACCCGGACCGGCACCTCGCCGGCTGCGGGGGCGTCGAAGACGATCGTCGCGCCGTCCTGCCGGACCAGTGTCGCCGGGGCGGCCACGATCGGGCGCGGATCGGCCACCTTGTAGAGCCGCCAGTGGGCGTCGCTCCAGATCAGCGACAGGTACGGCAGGCCGGCGGTGACCATCTCCGCCTCCTGTCGGCCGGGCCACGCCAGCTCCACGTCGGGGACGGCCACGAACTGGACCGCCTCCTCGTCCAGCCAGGCCCGGTAGGAGTCGGGGGTCAACTCCACGCCTGTCCCGGCGGCCCCCGGGACGGTGGTGAAGAACAGCGGGTTCCGGTCGATGTCGGCCTGCCGCAGCCAGCCCCGGGCCAGCGGGATCCCGCCCATCGAGGCGGCCTCCCAGTAGGACCGGGTGGTCGGGATCTCCACCCGCCCGGTCAGCGTCTCGGCCGCCAGCCGGTCCCGCAGCGGCCGGAAGTAGGCCTCGTCCGCCGACGGGTTCCCGATGTCGCGCACGTCACCCGGCACGACCATCGGCTGCCACCACGCCACCGCGACGATCAACGCGATCAATCCCGCTCTTTCCCACCCCGCGGATGTACGCGTGAGCGCGCGCCGTGGCAGCACCGCGTAGGCGGCCAGCACCGGAAGGGCGAACATGGTCGCGAGGCGGGTGGCGTTCAATCCGACCGGGGTGTGGATCAGCGCGGCGGCCAGCACCCCGGCCGACGACAGCAGCGCCCCGATCCGGACCGGCCGCAGAGGCACGAGCAGCGCCACCACCAGCCCGGTCACCACCGCGTGCAGGGTGTCGGCGCGGCTGATGTTCATCCACCCGCCGTCCCCGAAGAGCAGTGCCGTCACCGCGAGCGGCACGGCGGCCGGTACGGCGAGCAGGAGCCCGTCCCGGAGCCGGCGGCCGCCGGCGGGGAGGGCGCTCAGCATCAGGGCGACGCCGGCCAGGCCGGTGAACAGGCCGGCGACCGGGCTGGTCGCGCCGGCCAGGAAGGCGGGGACCACGGCGAGGCGGCGCCGTCGGGGGACGGTGAGCAGGACCACCGCCGCGAGGCCGAAGCAGACCCCGAGGCCGTACGTCACCCGGCCGCTGACCAGGTTCCCGGCGAATCCGGCCACCCCGAGGAGGGCACCCAGCAGGGGCCGGGCCGCACCGGTCCGCCGGAACAGCACCGCCATCAGCACCGGCCCGGCGATCAGGGTGAGCACGCCGGTCACCCGCACGCCGAGCACGGCCATCACCGGCTGTGACACGAGGCTGTAGCCGAACTGTTCGACCCCGGCGTACCAGCGCAGGTCGACCGGGGTGAGGCCGTGTTCGGTGAAGAAGCCGGCCCGGGCGACCTGGGCGGCCAGGTCCGAGCCCATCGGGGGCAGCAGCAGGTAGCCGGCGCCGAGGAGCACCGCGACCAGCGCGGTGATCCACTCCACCCGGTGCCGGACCCACATCCCGCCGACCCTACCGCCACCGTCTTGGTAGCAGCCTGTCACGGTAGGGTCCCTGTCATGCCCCGTCCCCGTCTCGTCCGTTACCTGGGCCTGGCAGGGAGTCTGTTCCTGGCGGGTGCGGCCTGGCTGGGCGGCGCGAGCAGCCCGTGGGAACCCACGGTGACGCCGCGCACCATCCTGGCCGGGCGCGACGGCGTGCTGCTGCCGCTCTGCTGGCTGCTCGGCACGGTGCTGCTGATCGGCGCGTGGTGGGCCGGGCGCCGGTCGGTTCCGCATCCGCGGTGGGCCTACGTCACCGCCGGGTTGTGGGCTCTGCCACTGCTGCCGTTCCTGCCGCTGGGCAGCTACGACGTCTACTCGTACGCCTGTCAGGGTTGGCAGCAGGCGGCCGGGCTCGACCCGTACGCCGGCGGTGTCGATCTTCTGGGTTGTCCCTGGGCCGACGCCGTGGCGCCGACCTGGCGCACCTCCCCGGCCCCGTACGGCCCGGTGTTCCTCGTCCTGGCGGCGATCGCCGCGAAGCTGGGCGGCTCGCTCACCGGGACCGTCGCCCTGCTCCGCCTGATCGCCGTGCTCGGCGTCGTGGCACTCGGCTGGTGTCTCCCGAGGATCGCGCACCGGGCCGGGGTGCCGCCGGAGCGTGCCGTGTGGCTGGTGCTGGCGTGCCCTCTCGTACCGATCCATCTGGTCTCCGGCGCCCACAACGAGGCGGTGATGCTCGCGCTGATGGTCGGCGGGCTGACCGCGGCCGTCGCCCGCCGTCCGCTGCTCGCCGGGGTTCTGCTGGGGCTGGCCGTCGGGGTGAAGGCGACCGCGGTCGTGGTGCTGCCGTTCGTGGTGCTGCTGTTCCCGGGGCTGTCGCGGAAGGCGATGGTCGCCGGGGGAGCGGCGGGCGCGCTGGCGGCCGTCTCGTTCGGTTCCGGGCTGGGCCTGGGCTGGCTGTCCGGCCTGGCGGGCAGTGGGGTGTCGGTGCAGTGGACCGCTCCGCCGACCGCGATCGGCATGACACTGGAGCTGTTCGGCGTGCCCGGCGCGGTGGCTGTCACCCGGATCCTGGGGATGATCGCGCTGGCCGGGGTACTCCTGCTGCTGTGGCTGCGTGCCCGGAGAAGCGCCCGGACCGGCGACCCGCTGCGCTACACCGGCCTGGCGCTGGCCGCGACCGTGCTGCTCGCGCCGGTGTTCCATCCCTGGTACGCGCTGTGGCCGCTGGCCGTCCTGGCCGCCACGGTCCGGCGCGACACCCGGTGGCTGGTGGTCCCGCCCGCGGTGGCCGCCGCCCTGTGCCTGCCGGACGGCTACAACCTCGCCCTCGCCACCAAGGCGCAGGGCGCGATCGTGATGACCCTGCTCGCCGGTTTTCTAGCGTGGAAAGTAGTGCATGAAGCGAAAAGCGATAGTCGCCGTCCTGGCGCTGATCACGGTGGCACTGATCGTCATCGCGGGGTTCCGTAACACGTACTTCGACTCCCGGGTCTACTACGGGGCGATCGTCTACTGGTTCCGCGACGGCGGCATGGTCTACGACTTCCTGCGGCCGGGCACCCCGTACGGGTTCACCTATCCGCCGTTCGCCGGGCTGGTCATGTACCCGATGGCGCTGCTGCCGCTGCTCGGTGTGATGACCGTCGCGACGATCATGACGGTGGCCACCACGGCGCTGCTGGTGCACTGGCTGGTCGGCCCGGAGATCGAGCGCCGGGGCTGGACGCGGTGGTTCGCCCTGTCCGTGGCGGTCTGCCTGGCGCTGTCGTTCGAGCCGGTCCGCGAGACGATCACCTTCGGTCAGGTCAACGTGCTGCTGCTGGCGCTGGTCGCCGGCGACATGCTGTTCGGGCTGGCCCGTGGCCGGAAGTGGGCCGGTGTCGGCATCGGCCTGGCCACCGCGATCAAGCTGACTCCCGGCGTCTTCATCCTCTACCTGCTGGTCACCCGGCGCTGGCGGGCCCTCGGCACGGCGATCGGCGCGGCGGCCGGGGCCACCCTGCTGGCCGGGGCGATCTTCCCGGACGAGTCCCGGGAGTTCTGGACGTCGGCGCTGTGGGACACCAACCGGGTCGGCCTGCTCTACTACCTGTCCAACCAGTCGGAGCGCGGTCTGCTGGCCCGGCTGCCGATCGAGCTCGTCGAGTCACGGGTGTGGCTGGTCTGCGTGCTCGCCACGTGCGCGGTGTGGGCCTGGCGGGTGGCGAGGAGCCGCGACGACGTGGTCGGCGGCCTGGCGCTGACCGGCATCCTCGGCTGCCTGATCAGCCCGGTCACCTGGATCCACCACTGCGTGTGGCTGATTCCGGCGCTGGTCCTGTGCATTCTCCACGGTCGTCCCTATCTGGGCTGGTCGGCGTACCTTCTGATGACGTCGCACGTGACGTGGCTGTGGGAGAGGCGGCCGCGACCACCGCTGGAGCTCCTCGGCGCCAACCTCTATGTCTGGTTCAGCCTGGCTCTGCTCATCTGGACACCGGTCGGCACGCGCCGTTCGTCCGGCCTCCACGAACCGGACAAGATCATCGCGTAGTCGGAGCGCAGGTCCCCGACCCGTCCGGCAAGCTCGTCGTGATCGACACCGCGACCCGGAAGACCGTCCGCGAGATCGGCCTCGGCTGCTCTGATAGCCGCTGACACGGCGCCGACCCGCAGATCAGCGCCGTGTCAGCGCCGCCGGGCACCGTGTCCACATGGATGACACGAACGCGATCGTCGCCGAGGGCCTGGTGAAACGCTACGGCGACACCACCGCCCTGGACGGCGTCGACCTGACCGTCCGGGCCGGGACGGTGCTCGGCCTGCTCGGTCCCAACGGCGCCGGCAAGACCACCGCCGTACGGGTGCTGGCCACCCTGCTCCCGCCGGACGCCGGCCACGCGACCGTCGGCGGCCACGACGTGGTGCGGCGGCCGGGCGAGGTCCGCAGGCTGATCGGCCTCACCGGCCAGTACGCCTCGGTCGACGAGTCCCTGACCGGCGCCGAGAACCTGCTCATGATCGGCCGGCTGCTCGGCCTCTCCCGCCCGGCCGCCCGCGACCGGGCCCGTACCCTGCTGGAGCGTTTCGACCTGTCGGACGCCGCCGGCCGGGCCGCCGGAAAGTACTCCGGGGGCATGCGCCGCCGCCTCGACCTGGCCGCCAGCCTCGTCGGCCACCCCCGCGTCCTCTACCTGGACGAACCCACCACCGGCCTGGACCCGCGCAGCCGCAACGAGGTCTGGGACATCGTCCGCGGCCTGGTCCGCGAGGGTGTGACCGTGCTGCTCACCACCCAGTACCTGGACGAAGCCGACCAGTTGGCCGACGAGATCGTGGTGATCGACCACGGCCGGGTCATCGCCACCGGCACGCCCGCCTCGCTGAAAGCCCGGACCGCCGCGCAGACCGTCACCGTCCGCCCGGCCTTCGCCGACCAGCTCACCCGGGTCCGGGACGCGGTGGGCCGGGTCGCCGCCGGGCCGGCCGTGGTGACCGGCGAGATCGTCACCGCCCCGGTCAGCGACCCCGGCGCCCTCGCGAAACTGGTCCGCGACCTCGACGAGCACGGTCTCACCGTCGACGAGCTGGCGCTGCGCGGACCCAGCCTGGACGAGGTCTTCCTGAGCCTGACCGGAGGCCGGCCGTGACCACCATGCCGCTGCGCAACACCGCGACCCTGGCCTGGCGCACCCTGGTCCAGATCAAGCACAACCCGTTCGAGCTGATCGACTTCAGCGTCCAGCCGATCATGTTCCTGCTGCTGTTCACCTACGTCTTCGGCGGCGCGATGGCGGGCAGCCCGGCCGAATACCTGATCTTCGCCCTGCCCGGGATCATCGTCCAGAACCTGATCTTCGCGACCATGAACACCGGCATCGGCCTGAACACCGACATCAGCAAGGGTGTCTTCGACCGGCTCCGGTCCCTGCCGATCAGCCGGTTCGCCCCGCTCGCCGGGCGGATCAGCGCCGACGTGATCAAGCAGGCCTGGGCGATCGCCCTGCTGCTCGGGATCGGCATGGTCCTCGGCTTCCGGATCGAGACCGGACCGGCGGCGGTGCTCGCCGCGTTCGGGCTGCTGCTCGTCTTCGCGATGTCACTGTCCTGGGTGTCGGTGCTGGTCGCGATGCTGGCCTCCGCCCCGGAGAAGGTGCAGATCTTCGGGTTCGTGCTGTTCTTCCCGATCACCATGGCCAGCGGCGCCTTCGTCGACCCGTCCACCATGCCCGGCTGGCTGGAGGCGTTCGCCGAGATCAACCCGACCACGGTCCTCGCCGACGCGGTCCGCGGGCTGCTCAGCGGCGGCCCGGTCGCCGAGCCGGTCACCTGGTCACTGGCCTGGGCCGCGGGACTCCTGCTGATCTTCGCCCCGCTCTCCGTCCGGGCCTTCCGCCGCCGCGTCTGAAACCCCTTTCCCGGTACGCGTGACGTCGTCCCCTTCCTTCGGGCCGTCCCGCCGGTGCGGCGCGAGCCCGGACGGGACGAGGTCACGCCTACCAGAAAGGACGGTGAAAGTCTCCAGGGCGGTCCGCATGGTGACGCCGTCTCCCCGCTCGTAGGCCTGCTCGAAGCCCGCGTCGCCCAGCGCGGCGCGGGCCTCGCGTTCCACCCGGCCGGCGTGCGGATCGGAGCGGTCGCGAGAGCCGCGGACCGCGTCGGCGGCGCCGAGCAGCGTCGCGGCGCGCGCCGGATCGCCGGACCGTGCCGCATGGTCGGCGGCGCCGGCCAGCGCCGCCGCGACGACCGGACCGTCCATGACCGCCGTGCTGATCCGTAGCGCCTCCCCGTGCAGCGCGGCCGCCCGGTCCAGATCGCCCCCGGCGCCTTCGGCCAGCGCCGCGGTGGTGTGCGCCAGCGCCTGGAACTGCGGCGCCACGGTCGACCGCCCGATCACCCGCAGGGTCGTCGCGGCCAGCTCGCGGGCCTCGCCGATCCGGCCCTCGGCGAGCGCGATCGTGGCGCGCCCGTGGTTCACGGCCGCGGTCACCGCCGCCCCGCCGTCCTCCCGGGCGTGCTCCTCGGCCCGGTCCAGCGTCTCCCGGGCCCCGTCCAGATCCCCGGCCAGCCACAGCTGATGCGCCAGCTTCACCCGGAACTGCGGCAACTCCTCCCGCAGACCGACCTCCTCGATCAGCGCCAGCGCCTCCCGCTGGCACGCGATCGCCTGCTCCCGGTCGCCGCGGGCGGCCGCCAGGTCGGCCATCGCGGTCAGCGTGAACCCGGTGCCCCAGCGCTCGCCGATCGCCCGGAACCCGGCGAGGGCCTGCCGCAGTTCGGCCTCGGCGGTAGCCGGCTCCTCACCGAAGTTCAGCCGGATCTGGGCGATGAACATGACCGCCACCGCCCGCAGCCACGGATCCGGATCGTCCAGCAGCGCCCGCGCCCCACCGAACGAGTCGCCGCCCCGCTCCGCCGACGAGAGCGTCACCAACGGCCGGATCAGGCGCAACAGCGGATGCGTGCCCTCGACGCCGGCGGCCGCCTCCTCCGCGTTCCGGAACGCGGCCCTCACCTCGGTGAACTCCATCGCGCCCTCGATGCCGTTGAGGGCGGAGAACGCGTGGACCAGGGCCAGTTCGGCACGGTCCGCCGTGCCGGGCAGGGCCAGCGCCCCGGCGCACAGGGTCGCGCCCTCCATCCGGTTTCCGCCCAGCCACCAGTAGAAGCCGAGCGCCGCGCAGAGCGACACGGCCGTGGCCCGGTCCGCCGCCGTGATCGCCGCCCGCACCGAGGCGTGCAGGTTGTCGCGTTCCTCGGTGAGCCGGCGCATCCAGGTCAGCTGGTCGGCCCGGCGCAGCCGTGGCTCCGCCTCCCGGGCCAGCGCCAGCAGGTGAGCGGCGATCGCCCGGCGCGCGTCCTCCCCGTCGCCGGACTCGTCGAGGCGCTCCAGGCCGTACTCGCGGATCGTCTCCAGCATCCGGTAACGGCCGTCCGTGCCCAGGACCAGCAACGACTTGTCGACCAGGGCGGCCAGCGGATCCAGGTCGGGGCCGCACACCCGCTCCACCGCGGTCACGTCGGCGCCGCCCGGCAGCAGCGCCAGCCGCCGCCACGTCCGCCGCTCCTCCTCGGACAGCGGGTCCCAGCTCCAGTCCACCACCGCGCGCAGTGTGCGATGCCGGGGCAGGGCGGTCCGGCTGCCGCCGGTCAGCAGCCGGAACCGGTCGGTCAGACGGTCGGCGAGCACGTCGACGGGCAGGGTCCGGGACCGGGCCGCCGCCAGTTCGATGGCCAGCGGAATCCCGTCCAGGGCACGGCACACGCGGACCACCGCGGGAGTGTCGTCAGGCGTCAGCGTGAGAGCGGGCGCCCGGTCGAGCAGCAACCGGACCGCCGGGGCCCGGCCCGCCGCCTCCGGCCCGGCATCCGCCGGAGGCAGACCGAGCGGCTCCACCGGGAACAGCCGCTCACCCGGGATGCCCAGCGGCTCCCGGCTGGTCGCCACGATCCGCAGCCCCGGCGCGGCCCGCAGCAGCGTGTCGGCGAGCTCCGCGGCGGCGGCGATCAGATGCTCGCAGTTGTCCAGGATCAGCAGCATCTCCCGGGTGGCGACGGCCTCCCGCAGCCGGTCCAGCGGGGGCGCCTGCTCCCGGCCGATCAGCACCGGGCTCCGCAGGTCCAGGGCGGTCAGCACGGCCCGCGGCAGCTCGGCCGGATCGCGGACCGGCGCCAGCTCGGCCAGCCACACCGGACCCGGCAGCCGGGCGCCCACCTCGACCGCCAGCCGGGTCTTCCCGCTGCCGCCCGGACCGGTCAGCGTGACCAGCCGGTGCGCGCCGGTCAGGCCGCGCACCGCCCGCACGTCGTCGTCACGGCCCACGAAACTGCTCACCTCGGCCGGCAGATTGCCGCGGCGACCGGTCTCCCGCAGCAGGTCCAGGTGCAGCGCGGCCAGCTCCTCCGACGGGTCCACGCCGAGGTCGTCGGCCAGCCGCTGCCGCACCCCGGCGAAGACCTCCAGCGCCCGCGCCCGGTCCCCGGACCGCCGCAGCGCCCGGATCAGCAGCGCGGCCAGTGTCTCGTCCAGCGGATGCTCGGCGGCCAGCGCCGCCAGCTCGGCGACGACGTCCCGGTCGGCCATCTCGCCGGCCAGCCACGCCTTCCGGGCGGTCAGCCACAGGCTCCGCAACCGGATCGCCTCGGCCTCGGCCACCTCGGGAAACTCCGGGTCGCCGCGCCACAGCCCGAGAGCCTTCGCCGGATCCTCCGCGACCAGCCGGGCGAACCGGTGCGCGTCCACCCGGTCCGGCTCCAGGGCCAGCCGATATCCGTTCGGCGCGGTCTCGATCACCAGGTCCGGCACGGCGCGGCGCAGCCGGGACACCAGCGCCTGCAACGCGTTCGCGGTGGCGGCCGGCGGCGCCGCACCCCAGACCCCGTCGATCAACCGTTCGGCGGAGACGGTCCGGCCCGCGTCCAAAGCCAGAAGCACCACGAGGGTACGGAGACGAGCACCCGGAATCGAGAACGGCCGCCCGTCGCCGCTCTCCACCCGGACTGGCCCCAGCACCCCGATCTCCACCCGACAGATTGTGCCGCCCGCAGTCCCGTCCCAGGGAGGGATCGTCGGACCTAGGATCGTGCTCCCAGCGCCGTCTCGACGGTGCCGAGACAGCGCTGGGAGCCAGCCGGGCGAATCGGCCGTTGTCCGGGCAGTCGACGTGCCGGTCATGTGGCGCGGCCACAGTGGACCGCTGGAGGTGTTTCGGTGGACCGGCCGGCGTCGCGGGACTCCCGGAGCGGGCCTGCTCGAAGGGATCACCAGCGGCCGGCCATGACGCCGAGTCCCACGTTTCGCCGGACCGGTCTAGGGGCGGCGCGGTGCCGGTTCGAGGGGTGGGGAGGGCTCGTCCAGGAGCATGATCGGAGGGCCGGGTTCGAGCGGCTCCGGTGGGGTGTGCAGCCGGGGTGGCAGACCGGGTCGCCAGTGGCGGCGGCGGCTCCGGCGCAGGGCGGCGGCCGCCAGCAGGATGGCCAGAACCAGGACGGCGGCTATCGCGGCGCCGGTCAGGGCTATGGCGCGCCGCTGGGGTTCGGTGGCGTCGGCGGAGGGCGGGGGCGCCTGCAACGCCGGGAGGCGGCGGGCCTCGGTGTCCACCACCTGAGCGGTCAGTGCCGCGTACGGGTTGATCACGCCGGCGCCGAACGCCGGGCCGATGGGGGCGGGACTGGCGGTCGCCACCAGGTGACGGGCGATGTCGCCGGCGTTCAGGTCGGGATGGCGGGCCCGGGTCAGGGCGGCCGCCGCGCCCACGAAACCGGCGGCCACCGCGGTGCCGTCCACTTCGACCAGGCCGCGGCCGGTCTGCAGGGTGGGGACCGCGACGCCGGGGGCCACCAGGTCGACGTAGTCGCCGCGCTGGGAGTCCGGCCAGTTCCGGCCGGTCTGGTCGATGGCGCCCACCCCGAGAACGTTCGGGTAGGAGGCGGGGTACGGCTGGGGGTTGGGCTCGTCGGGTCCGCCCAGATCGCCGACCGCGGCGACCACGACGACGTTCCGTGCGGCCGCGGCGGCGACGGCGGCCTCGAGGTCGCGGTCGTCGTCGTGAACCGGCGCGGCGACCACCACCACGTCGGCGCCGTTCTGTACGGCGACGGTGATGCCCTGGGCCAGCGAGTCCGGGGTGGGCTCGGAACCGGCCGGGTCGTCCAGCATCACCCGGACCGGCAGGATCCGTGACGCCGGGGACAGTCCGGCCACGTCGTTGTCGCCGCCGGCGCGCTGGCCGCTGATGACGCCGGCGACCTGGGTCCCGGTGCCGGTGCAGTCCTGGTTCGCGCGACCGGCCCCGATGACGCCGGCGCCGGCCAGGACCCGGTTGCCGAACTGTGGCTGGCCGGCGTCGACGCCGGTGGAGAGGACGGCCACGGTGATTCCGGCGCCATTCTCCAGCGGGGTGACGGCATCGGCCTGCAACATCGCCCTCGGCCATGATCCGTTTATTCGATCACGGCCGGGATCGGCGCAATTCTGGCCGGGCGCGGCGAGTGCGGGAACGGGTGCGGAAAAGATCGGAACAATGATCGACAGGAACAGCGCCGCGAGCCTCATGACGCACATCCTCCGCACTCATCGACAATGATTCCATTGAATGCCGGAAAGTCGCGGACCCATGGCGATCGTGGACTCCTGGCCACCGGATTCGGTGGGCGATCGTCCACGATCCGCACAGGGCGGCCGCCGGTGGGCGCCGGCGGCCGGTGGCCGGTCGGTCACATGCTGCCGGCGATCTGCGCGTCCACCTGCTGCATGCGCTCGGCCGAGGCGCCCAGCCGGACACCGACGCCGGCCAGCGCGGACTTGATCTCGGTGGCGCCCTGGTTCCACTTCTGCCGGGCCTCGTCGCAGGCGGTGCCCGCGGCGCCGGTCCAGTCCTGGGCGAACAGCTGGGTGAAGGCGGTGTAGAGGTCGTTGAGCTCGCGGTCCATCTGCCCCTGGAAGGTGTTGATGGCGGCCGACACGTCGGCGATCTGCCCGAAGTTGTAGGTGATGTTCATGGTCGGGTCTCCGTTCCGGGTCAGCCACGAAGGGCGGTGATGACGGAGCTGTCGACGCCACCGGCAGCGGCGGCTCGCAGGTCCTGGGCGGCTTCCTCGTCGTTGGTGCCGTAGGTCTGGGAGGCGGCCGACATCTTGCCGCCGAGTTCCTCGAGCGCCTGCATGATCTTCGTGAGACCGTCGTTGAGCTGCGCCGAGACGTCCTGGAGGGCGTTGTTCGCGGTTCCGGCGAAGGCGCCGCCGCTGAGGCCCTGGATCTGGCCGAGGAGTCGGTTCATCCCGCTGGAGATGTTCTGTCCGGTGTCCGAGCACCGGCCGGCCATCGCGCTGAGCTGTTCCTGTGTGGCATGGACCTGACCCATGCCCGGCGTTCCTGCCACGATCTTCTCCCCGATTCTCGTGAGTGGGTTATGCCAGTCCGTACGCCGCCCGCCCGGATCCGGTTCGAAGCTTTTTCGAGGAATTCTCGTCGAACCCGTTCCGGGACCCCGGCGTACTCTTCTGCGTCACCGATCACCGCGATCGACGAATCATTGTGATCCATTGGGGGAGGCGTGATGGGTGCGGACAATCCTTACGCGGACCAGACCGCGAAGAACACGCGCACGCCGTGGCTCGGCGGCGGCCCGTCGGTGGACGTCGACCTGGACGGCCTCCGCGACTACGCGACCCTCATGGGGAAACAGCAGACGGACATCATGTCCCGCACCGGGTACCTGGCGCCGCTCGGCCAGATGCCGGCCGCCGCCTTCGATGGTGACGTGCTGGGTGAGGCGGACGCGGTGCGGGCGCGGCTGGTGGCGAACGCCGGCGAGCTGACCGTCTACCTGCAGAAGCTGGCCGAGTCGGTGGGCAACATCGGCAACGCGGCCCGGACCGTCGCGGACAGCTACCGCGGCGGCGACGCCCTCTCCGCGGCCTCCCTCAACGACGTGCTGTTCGCGTACGGCGACAAGAGCGTGCCCCGGCCGGCGGGCCTGCCGGAGGGTGTCGGCGTGACCTTCCAGGAGCGGCAGGCGGCCGCGCGGCCGGCGGTCCCGGCCGCGGACAGTGGCGAGTGGACGACGACGTCGGTCACCCCGCTGTCGGCGTACCAGTCGCTGGAGACGGCGGCCGGGCCGAACGGCGAGCGCCGCGAGGTGACGACGTTCAGCGCGCCGGGCAGCGGGATCACCACGGTCACCACCACGGTGTTCGGCAGCGACGGCGAGACGGTGTCGTCGGTCACCACCCGTACCTCGACCCGGGTGACCGGAGACGTCGAGATCAACGTCGAGGAGACCTTCGGACCCGACGGCCGGCAGACCGGGACGACGGAGACCCGGACACGGTACGACGGCGAGCACGTGACCGGCCGCAGCACCGAGATCCGCGACGCCGACGGGCAGACCGTGCACCGGACCGTCGAGACCACCGACGCGGACACTCGCGAGCAGGTCACCGTCACGTCGGAACGCGACGCCGACGGCGTGATCGTGGAGACGAACCGGGTGGTCACCGGGATCGCCACCCAGGGGCAGGAGGTTCCCACCCCGTCCATCGCCGAGAAGTACCGAGTGAACGGCTGATCCGATGGCTGACTACTACGGCGCGACCGCCGACCCCAACTACGGGTACAGCCCGTACAGCGGACAGACGCACTACGGCAGCTACCCGTCCTCGCAGACGCCGTTCACCGGCGCGCCCGGCGGCGGCAACACCACCGGCATCGAGGAGATCCGTCAGCGGATCCGGAACATGCACCCGGAGCAGATGGCGGCGCTCGCCGACCAGTGGCAGAACGCCTGGTCGTTCCTGGCGGACGTGAAGACGTTCCTGCTGAACCAGAGCAACGTGCTGCGGGACGAGGCCTGGCAGTCCCCGGCCGCCCGGGACGCGTTCCTGCGACGGGGACCCGGGGAGACGCTCGCCTACCTGGACGTGTGGATGGACGCCGCCCAGCAGAACGTGACCGCCCTGCGCCACCTGGTCAACGTCTCCACCGAGGCCCGGTACGCGATGGAGCGGCTGGTCAGGGACTACGAGGACGAGCTGCGGGAGGCCCGGAACGTCGACTTCCTGGAGCACGTCGGCGCCTTCTTCACCGAGGGCGTCGGCTGGGACGCGGCGAGGCTGGAGGAGATCGAGGAGGACCAGTCACGGGTCCAGGAGAAGTACCGGTACGAGGCGCAGAAGCTGGCCTTCTACTACGGCGACCAGTTCTTCGACTACATCGGCACGCTCGCCAGCGGCGTCGGCCCGCCGGTGCAGCCGATGAACGCGGTGCTCAGCCAGCCGGCCGGGCTGCCCGGTGGGGGCGGCCTGCCGGGTGGGGCGGGGCCGGGACAGCCGGGTCCCGGGTTCCAGCCGCTGCCGGTCGGCAACCCGCCGGCGGCGCAGCTTCCGCCGGGCACGACGCCGCCCGGGCAGCTGCCGCCGGGTCTGCTCCCGCCCGGAGCCGCGCTTCCGCTCCCGGTGGCGCCGGGCACCGTACCCCCGGGGTCTCTGCCGCCCGGTGTGACGCCTCCCGGAAGTCTGCCGCCGGGCCTGTCGCCCGGTCTTCCGGCGCCGATCGGCCAGTTGCCGCCCGGTGTTCCGCCGCCGGCGCCCGGAACGCTGCCGCCGGGGACGTTGCCACCCGGAACGCTGCCGCCGGGCACCCTCCAGCCGGGGACGGTGCCGCCGGGCAGCGGGCCGTCGGTGATCCCGCCGGCAAGTGTGCGGCCCGGTCTGCCTCCGCGGCTGGGGCGGCCGGAGCAAAACGTGACGGTTCCGCCGGGCGGGCTGCCGCCGGGGCGGACCATCCGGCGCCCGAGCGCTCCGAGCGCGCCCGTCGTGCCGCCGGGCGGGCGGGAGATCCGGCGCACCGCTCCGGCGACCGTGCCGCCGACCTCCCCGGCCGCGCGCCCCGGGCGTACCACTCCGGGGGTGACGCCGCCGCCCGGCCAGACCGGGCGTCCCGGCCGGACCACTCCGGGGGTGACGCCGCCGCCCGGCCAGACCGGGCGTCCCGGCCGGACCACCCCGGGGGTGACGCCGCCCGGCCAGACCGGGCGTCCCGGCCGGACCACCACCGGGGCGACGCCGCCGGCCCGGACCTCTCCTCCCGGGGTCACGCCGCCGGGACAGACGGGACGGCCCGGGGATCGCGATCGCGGGCGTCCGGGGACACCGGCCCGGCCCACCGGGTCCGGAGTGGACGCGTTCGGCCGTCCGCCGGGGCAGGCCGCTCCGCCCGTACTGAAGAATCCGGGTGAGGGACGCGGAGCCCGGCCCGGCAGCGAGGCCGAGATGCGCCGCCCGGCCGCCCCGCAGCGTCCCGGCGGCGCCGCGCCGCCGGTGCTGAACCGGCCCACCTCGCCGGCCGCTCCTCCGCCCTACCGGCCGACCCGCCGGGATCGCGGTCTGCCGCCCTGGTCCGATCTGTTCGGCGCCGAGGAGGCCCGCAGGCGTGGTGGCTCCGGGACGATCGACGCGCCGGAGCGGGCCCGTCCGGACGGCGGTCCGTGGGGTCTGCGCAGCCGCGCGGCGACCCGGCCGGAGACACCGGCCGAGCCGAACCGGCCCGGCACGGTCGCGCCCGAGCTGGGCCGGCGGCGCGGGGGCGGCGAGCCGGTTCCGGTCCGCGAGGACCACGAGCTGGTCACCGACCAGCAGGCCTTCGGGGTACGGACGCCGGGCGGCAACGTGGTGACCGGCCGGGGCGAGGAGCCGCCGGAACCGGAGATCCGCCGGGCGTTCCGGTCGTGAGCCTCAGGCCCGGGGTACGGGTACCACAGTCGAGCCGGCGGCCCGGTCGTGCAGTCCCCGGCCTCCTCGTCGAACAAGCCGCGGCCGAGGCCGGCCCCGTTTGTTGATGCGGCCACGGCGGCTGAGCGCACGCGATAGTGTCCGAAGAGCGGCTCGCGGCCTCGCCATGCCTGCTCGAAGCGTTACGTAACACGGCGGAAACAATAGGGATACGCCGGGGCAACTCCGTACCCATAACGTCGCGACCAGCCCTGCCAGGTGGCGGCATGTGCCGCCCGGTATCGGAAATACTGTGCCAGGAGGACGTGTGTTCGCCAATCCCGAGGAACTCCTGCGATACCTCAAAGACGAGGACGTCAAGTTCGTCGACGTACGTTTCTGTGACCTCCCGGGTGTGATGCAGCACTTCAACATCCCGGTCGAGTCGTTCGACGACAGTGTGGTGACCGACGGCCTCGCCTTCGACGGGTCCTCGATCCGCGGATTCCAGGCCATCCACGAGTCCGACATGATGCTGCTTCCGGACGTCGCCACCGCCTTCGTGGACCCGTTCCGGATCCAGAAGACGCTCGCGCTGAACTTCTTCATCCACGACCCGTTCACCCGCGAGGCCTACTCGCGTGACCCGCGGAACGTGGCCAAGAAGGCCGAGGCCTACCTGGCCGCCAGCGGCATCGCCGACACCGCCTACTTCGGCGCCGAGGCGGAGTTCTACATCTTCGACTCGATCCGCCACGAGACCTCGGCCCACCAGTCGTTCTACTACATCGACTCGATCGAGGGCGCGTGGAACTCGGGTCGTGAGGAGCCGGGCGGCAACCTCGGCTACAAGACCACCTTCAAGGGTGGCTACTTCCCGGTCTCCCCGGTCGACCACTACTCGGACCTGCGCGACATCATGGTCCGCAAGCTGATCGACTCCGGTTTCACCGTCGAGCGCTCGCACCACGAGGTCGGCACCGCGGGCCAGGCCGAGATCAACTACAAGTTCTCGACCCTGCTGCACGCCGGCGACCAGATGCAGCTGTTCAAGTACATCATCAAGAACACCGCGCGGGCCGAGGGCAAGACCGTCACGTTCATGCCGAAGCCGCTCTTCGGTGACAACGGCTCCGGCATGCACACCCACCAGAGCCTGTGGCTGAACGGCGAGCCGCTGTTCTACGACGAGACCGGTTACGCGGGTCTGTCCGACATGGCCCGGTGGTACATCGGCGGCCTCCTGCACCACTCGCCGTCGCTGCTCGCGTTCACCAACCCGACCGTCAACTCGTACCGGCGTCTCGTGCCCGGCTACGAGGCCCCGGTCAACCTGGTGTACTCGCAGCGCAACCGCTCCGCCTGCACCCGTATCCCGGTGACCGGCAGCAACCCGAAGGCCAAGCGCGTCGAGTTCCGCGTCCCGGACCCGTCGTCGAACCCGTACCTGGCGTTCTCGGCGATGATGATGGCCGGCCTGGACGGCATCAAGAACAAGATCGAGCCGCCGGCCCCGATCGACAAGGACCTGTACGACCTGCCGCCGGAGGAGTGGGGCAACGTCAAGCAGGTGCCCGGCTCCCTCGACGCCGTGCTGAACTCGCTCGAGGACGACCACGAGTACCTGACGGCCGGTGGCGTCTTCACCGAGGACCTGATCTCCACCTGGATCGACTACAAGCGCACCAACGAGGTCGACCCGGTCCGGCTCCGCCCGACCCCCCACGAGTTCGAGATGTACTACAACGTGTGACCCTCTCCAAGGTCGTGACCAGCGGTTTCATCCGCTGATCTGATCTTGGGCACAACGTGAGGAACGGCGGTCATGCTCGGCTCCCGGCCGGGTGGCCGCCGTTTCGCGTGTGCCGAACACCCGATGACGGTTGCCGGGTGACGGATGCGGAGATACTGTGTATGAAACAGTATGAGGTGACACTAGGGTGACGATCGAGGGGAAGCTGGAGGCCGAGCTGCGGCGCGGCGTCCTCGTGCTCGCGGTCCTCACCCGGCTGCGCACCCGACAGTACGGCTACTCGTTACGCCAGGCCCTCGCCGACGCCGGCATGCCGGTCGAGGAGGGCACGCTCTACCCACTGCTGCGCCGCCTGGAGGCGCAGGGGCTGCTGGAGAGCTCGTGGGACACCGACGGCGCCTCACCCCGGCGCTACTACTGGCTCAGCCCGGAGGGCAAGCGCGTTCTCGAGACGATGAGTGAGACGTGGCGGCGTCAGGTCCGGGTGATGGATTCGCTCCTGGATTAGGAGGCGATCGGCATGGACGCCGACGACGTCATCGAGAGCTACGTGCACGATGTGGCGCGACGGCTGCCGCCGCGCAAACGGGACGATGTCGCTTTCGAGCTGCGTGCGCTGCTGCGGGAGGATCTGCGGTCCCGGCCCGGCGGGAGTACGCCGGAGTCCGCCGTGGAGATGCTGCGCGAGCTGGGCCGCCCCGCCGAGACCGCGGCCCGCTATCACCGCCCGTTCACCCTCGTCGAGCCGAGTGACACGTGGAGTTTCCTGGTCGCCGCGGTGGCCGGCGGTGTCGTGGCATGGGTCATGATCCCGCCGGAGTGGATGTCGGTGGCGACGCTCGCCTGGTTCGGGCTGCTGGTGATCGGGTTCGCGGTCCGGGGCCTGATCCTGCGGCGCGACCCGGAGGCGTTCGCCTGGCGGCCGCACCGGGTCCGGCGAACCGGCCGGGCGAACCGGGCCGGTGTGCTCGCACAGGTCACGGCGTGGGCGGCGCTGCTGATGGTGTACCTGAACCCGGGCTCACTGACCTACACCGACGACTTCGCCGGCCCGCTGCGGATGCCCTGGCTGGTGGTGATCCTCGCGCTGCATCTGGCGCTGCTGGTCCTGGTGTTCCAGCGCGGCCGCTGGCAGCCGTGGACCCGCTGGTCACGGCTCCTGCTGACGCTGGAGGCCGGGATCCAGCTGGGCTGGCACTGCCGCTACGGCGACGTCTTCGCCGATCCGGGGGCCGACGCGCTGGTGTTGCCGTGGGTGGCCGCGCTGGCCGGGATCCTGGTGCTGGTGGCGGCTCTGATGTTCTACCGCGAGGTCACCCGGGTCGAGCCGGCGCCGAGGATGTCAGTGGTATGAGCGCCGGCCCTGATGTTCTACCGCGAGGTCACCCGGGTCGAGCCGGCGCCGAGAATGTCAGTGGTATGAGCGCCGGCCCTGATGTTCTACCGCGAGGTCACCCGGGTCGAGCCGGCGCCGAGAATGTCAGTGGTATGAGCGCCGGCCCAGCCGCCGGGCGAGGCCCCACAGGCGTTCGGCGCGCCGGGTGGCGGTGGTGATCGCGAGCGCCGGCTCCCGGGGCAGGCCGGCACAGATCAGCCGGCTCACCGGCCTGGCCAGGGGGTGCTCCGGGACGCCGCCGGGGACGACGACGCCGAGGTAGGGGCGGCGCAGCGTCCGGGGTGCGACCACCGCCAGGATGCGCCGCAGATGGCCGGCCTGGGCGACGATCGCAACCGGGCGATCGTCGCCGAAATGGCCCTCGTGCTCGGCCCGCAGCAGGTTGGTGACGGTGTCGACGGAATGCCGTTCGACACGGATCGACGAGTCGCCGATCCCGGCCGCCACCAGCCGGTCCCGCATCAGATCGGCCTCCGGCACACCGCGGAAGGTTTCGCCGGCCGCGCCCGGGCCGGTCCACGGGTCACCCTTGCCGTCGACGGGCGACTTGTACCCGGAGCAGACGATGAGCCCACGCCCGAGCCGCCGGTGCAGGTCGGCCGCCGTCCGGCAGCGGTCCACCCCACCCGGAGTGAGGCCGGTTCCGGCGGCGTCACGGCCGTGCCCGGGAACCAGAATGTGCGTCACCCGCGCCAGCGTCAGCCCGGCCGTCCCCGGCAACACCTCGAACTCCACGCCGATCAGTCTGCCGCGCCGGTGCCGCTTGACGTCGCTCCCGCCAGCCCACCTATCCAATACGGCGCGGTCACCACCCTCAGCCACTTCGATGGCGCTCAAACACAGACCCGAACCCCGACGCGTCGACACAATCCGGTGGCCCGGTGGCCCGGTGGCCCGGTGGCCCGGTGGCCCGGTGGCCCGGTGGCCCGGTGGCCCGGTGGCCCGGTGGCCCGGTGGCCCGGTGGCCCGGTGGCCCGGTGGCCCGGTGGCCCGGTGGCCCGGTGTCTTCCACATGAGACTGCGGCTCGGAAGGCGTTGGTCTTCCAGCGCACGGTGCGATGCTGTCAGCCGTATGTGGGATCGGCATGTGCGTCGGGTTTCGTGGCAGCGTCACACGGCTCGGGCCTCGTTTCCGGACGGCCGGTGTGGCTTCGTTGATGAATCCGTGAACCGAAGCGCCCCGGTGCGTTTTGCCGCAGGTCGGTGGTCGCGGGAGCGGCGGGCTGATCGCCGCCGTAGGTGCCGTCAGTTCGATGGGATGGAGAAAGGCGGCGTCGCTGACGGCCCAGGTCGAATACTGGATTGGCGATGGATAAGCCGCCTCGGATATCGCCGCTTGAAATACAGATGACGGCCGGTCATATTTGTGCTGATGGGGACGGAATCCCGTGGACCGCTTGTGGGCAAATTTTGACGTTGTTTTATCAACGTTGACCCGCGGGCGGATGATTACCTTACGTGGCGATGTGGCTGGAGTGCCGAGGTCGTTGACGTCGCTACTCTCGGTAGGCGGCCTGGCCGACTGCTCCTGCCGAGTCCGCGCCGTCTGTTGACTTCGCTGCTTGGCAGGCGGCGGTTCCGATGGCAAGTGGTGCCCGGCCCGTGCAGCGCTCTCGTCCATGAATTCGGTCGCCGGAGGACGATGCCGAATGGCCTGATGAGCTGCGGTGCGGCTTTGCTTGGTGTGCTTAGTCGCGGTCCAGCTTCGGCTGGAGTGTCTAGCTGCTGTGTGGCTTCGGCCGGTATGGCTCGTTGCGGTGAGGTCTCGGCTGGCCTGCTTGGTGGCGGTGCGGTCTCGGCTGGCCTGCTTGGTGGCGGTGCGGCTTTGCCTGGTGTGCCTGGTTGCGGTGCGGCTTGGGCTGGCGTGCCTGGTTGCGGTGCGGCTTGGGCTGGCGTGCCTGGTCGCGGTGTGGCTTGGGCTGGTGTGCCTGGTCGCGGTGAGGTCTTGGCTGGTGTGCTCGGTTGCGATGAGATCTCGGCTGGTGTGCTCGGTCACGGCGTGGCTCAGGCCGGCCAGCTCGGCCGTCGTGTGGCTCTGATCTGCGGGGTCGGCCGGCGAGGGGTGCTGTCGAGTGACGCTTTGACGCTCGGAGGAAGCCGGTGAATCCCCGTGGTCGCGGTGGGGCGGCTCCGGGATGACGCGGAGGGGGCGTTGGTCGGTGGTCGGCGCATCTTCGCATCTGCGCGGTGCCGGGTCGGTCCGAGTCGTCGCCTCGGCGGACGGAATGAGTGTCGCTGATGACGGCTCGTCCGTGTTCGCCTCCGCTGTGCGGGCTGCTGCAGCGGCTTGGGCGTGGCGGAGTCGCTGAGTGTGACGCTGAGTCAAACCCCAATCGCGGTGACGCTTGTGCTCGGTCCGGAATCGCTCAGCGGTTGGGGAATAGTTTCGCCGCGCGGTCCGGTCACGCATTACGGCTATCTCTCGCCGGGTGAACAACTGGAGCTGCGGCATACTTCAATTGTCCTGCGCCCGCGCCGAAAACTGTAAGAGCGATGGGAAAGTGGATCATGCCAATCTTAAAGATCCTTTTGGCCCGATTTGCGGGTCAAGGTGATTGTGGGCATGTCTGAATCGAGGAAGGGGAGGGCGCGGCTTTGGCGATTGATGTGGGTGGGTTCGGGCCATTCGGGTAGGTGGGCGCGAGGCTGAGTATGGCGGTGGCGACGATCGCGCCGGAGGTACGGAAGCCGATCCTCGGCGGATGATCAGCCCGGATCCCGATGCCTGACGATGCGGCCAGGACTTTGGGCCGCCGGTTGCTGATGGCAGCGACGACCGCTGCTCGGGTGCGGGTGACGTTGTAGGCGAGCTTGGCGAACTGAGGTACCCCGCAACGGCAGGCGCAGTAGACCGAGCTGTCCGGCGTCTCGATGCGTGAGTAGTGGGTGATGGCCTCAGGTGGTGGCCGATGGTTGGCGGCTGCTGGGTGATGGGCGATGGCTGACGGCTGGCAGGTGATGGCCGTTAGGCGATTGTCGATGGCTAACGGCTGGTGGCTGGCGGCTGGTGGCTGGTGGCCGAGCGCAGGTGGCCGAGCGCTGGTGGGTGATGGCGGCTGGTGGCTGGTGGTCGATGGCTGGCGGCTGGTGGCCGAGGGCTGGTGGGTGATGGCTGGCGGCTGGTGGCCGGTGGCTGGTGGCCGAGGGCTGGTGGGTGATGGCTGGTGGCTGGTGGTCGATGGCTGGCGGCTGGTGGCCGAGGGCTGGTGGGTGATGGCTGGCGGCTGGTGGCCGGTGGCTGGTGGCCGAGGGCTGGTGGGTGATGGCTGGCGGCTGGTGGCCGGTGGCTGGTGGTCGAGGGCTGGTGGCCGAGGGCTGGTGGCCGGTGGCTGGTGGTCGAGGGCTGGTGGCCGAGGGCTGGTGGCCGAGGGCTGGTGGGTGATCGCTGACGGCTGGTGGCTGGCGGTGAACGGCTGGCGGCCGATGGCCGATGGCCGAGGGGCGATGCGATGGTCGCTGGCCGACGGGGTGGGGCGGTGGCCTACGGGTGATGGGTGATGGCCGGGACGCTGAGTGATGGCCCACGGGCAACGGTTGATGGCTGCTCGTCGATGGCCGCCTGGTGATCGGCGTTGGTGAAGGTGGTGTGACGGTCCTCTGGCAGGGCCGAGCGCGACCATCTGCCGACGCCGGCGCCTAATCGGGGTTGGCGGCCGGCTGGGTGGCGGCCGCCGGATCGAGGGTGACGCCCGCCGGGAGGGAGTTGATCAAGGCGGTGGGGATCTCGATGGCGTTCGCGGCGGAGTAGCCGAGGCGGGCCACCGTGTCGGCGTCGGGGAGCGCGTGGCGCAAGCCGATGTCGGTGATCAGCGTGAAGCCACCGGACCCCGGTACGCGGACCAGCTCGAACCGTCCCGCCGGGACCTGGACCGCGTCGGCGATCGGGCGGCCGTTGCCGGTGGCGCCGCCGGTCGGGATGGTGGCGCCGAACGCGGTGGCGGGAGCGCCCATCGAGATCGCCGGGGGCTTGTCCGCGGCCGTGGTCACCGCGCAGGCCGATGCGCCCGGGTCGATGGTGGCCAGCGGGGGCACGACCTGCGGGCCGCGGACGGACGGGTCGTCGTTCGGCAGGGCGCGGCTCTCCGGGATGGCGGTCAGGTCGTTGACCGAGATCTGCCGGGGGCGGTCCGGGAAGCCGGCGTTGAGGACCGCCTGCTGGAGCGGGGTGATGGCGGCGCGGCCGTCGTTCAGGATCAGGTAGAACTGCTGGCCGCTGCCGGTCGGGGTGACCAGGATGTCGCCGTTGTCGAAGCCGGGCGCGGCCGGGGACCGGTTGCCGCGGCCGTTGACGTCGACGGGGGCGATGTCGGCGCCGGACGGGAGGGCGTCGAGCCAGGCGGTGCCCGTCCGGGTGGGCTGGGCGGCTCCGAACAGGGCCTGCACCGTCGTACGCGCGTCTTTGATCTCATGTTTGCGGCCCTGCCAGATCAGGTGCACGTCGCCGGTGATGACGTCTGTGGTGAGCAGGGCGCGGTCGCCGGCCGGAGTGGCCGCGGGGGCGCCCGCGCCGACCAGCAGGACGGTGCTGGGGCGGTTGCCGGGGACCGCGCACACGGTCCATGGCAGGCGGGCCTGGCGGGCCGCCTCGGGCAGGGAGGCGGGGGCGCCGGCGATGCCGATGGTGACGCCGCGCGGGGTGCCGGTCAGGGACTTGGCGGCGATCCGGAAGACCGGTGGGTCGGGACGGCCGGCGGCCAGTTTCGCGGAGGTGAAGTTGAGTGTGGGGTTGAGCCGGCCGCGCAGGTAGACGAAGCTGGCGCCGGTCTCGCGTTCGACCACCACCGAGCCTTCCCGCTGCCACTGGTTCGCGCCGGTCCGGGTGAGCAGGCCGTAGATGCCGAACCCGGCGGCGACCAGGATCGCCACCATGACACCGCCGAAGAGGGCGCCGATGCCGCGGCGCAGCGGCGACTGGGCCGGGTCGGTCTCGCGCATCACCAGCGCCGAGATCACCCGCTGGTTCATGAACTGGTACGACTGCAACTGGTCGCGGCGCGAGATCACCGCCGGTCACCCGCCGAACGACGCGAACAGGCCGCGGATGTCGTCGAAGACGCCGATCACCGCGCAGGCGAGCGGGATCAGCGCCATGATCGCGACGATGTCCAGGATGTCGGCGGCGCGTCCCAGGTACGGCGACGGCGCCTTGCGGCTGTAGATCAGCGCCGACGGCAGGGCCACCGCGACCACCACGGCCGCGCCGGCGACCAGCACCACCCCGGAGACGGCGCCGGTGACGACCGGGCCGACACCGATTCCGGCCAGCCCGGCCAGCCCGGCGGTGAGCAGCGGCACCCGCTGCTGCGGGGTGGGCAGCAGCCGGGCCCGCAGCAGCAGCGCGGCGATCGCGGCGACCATCAGCAGCACGGCCGCGGTGTCCGGACCGGACAGCGCCAGCCAGGTCATCGCCACCACACTGCAGATCGCCGCCGACAGGATGAACCCGGTCAGCATCTCGGCGGCCCGGACCACGGCGGCGAACACGTCCGCCCGGCGCGGCATCGGCTTGTCCGCCAGGATCTCCTCGGCCCGGTTCGGCAGTTCCGGGAACGGCAGCCGGCCCAGCCAGCCGGCCAGCACCGGGTACGCCGGGAGCAGCCCGATCGCGGCGGTCAGCGCCACCGCGGCGGCGCCCTCCGCGGACATCCCGGCGAGCGCCAGCGTGGCGGCCAGCAGACCGGTCAGGGCGGCCGCCATGCCGGCCACGAAGAGACGGGCCGGCCCGGCCACCCCGGCGTGCCCGATCACGCTGACCACCAGCAGCGCGGACGAGCCGAGGACCAGGCCGGGCGCGCCGATGCCGAGGAACCCGCCGCCGGGTTCGGTGAGCAGCCAGGCGCCACCGAAGAACGCGTACGGCAGCCCGCTCGCGGCGACCACGCCACCGGCGCCGGCGTCCCCGAACGCCCGGGACAGCAGGATCCCCAGGACCGCGCAGGCCAGCGACACGACCAGGGCGACCACGCCGGGCAGCACCCAGGCGGGGCCGGTGGCGGCCAGCCCGGCCAGGCCGAGCAGCAGGGCGGCGGCGGTGACCGCGAGCCCGCAGCGCCGGGTGGCGGCCGGGCCCCACGACCGGGCGGCCCGGCGGGAGCCGCTGGCGATCACCTCGACCACGTCGTCGTACGCCAGCTCCGGCCAGTCCTCCCGGGCCGGGTCGAGGTGCAGCAGCTCCCCGTCGCGGACGCCCTGCGCGGCCAGGTTGCGCCCGGGTTCGAGGGCGGTGCCGGTGGCGCGGCGCAGCACCCATCCGCCGTACCGTTCGGCCGGTTCGCCCAGCGCGCCCTCGGCGTGCCGGAGCAGGTGCGGCAGCAGTTCGGCGACGAGCATGTTGTCGGGCAGCGCGAGGTCGAGGCGGCGGGTCGGCGCCGCGATGGTGACCCGGGCCAGCGAGGGCCCGCCGGATGCGGGTGCGCTCACAGTGGACAACGTAGCAAGCTGCGAAGATCCATTCACGTGCACGAATGACGGATAGGATGGTCGTCGCTACGTCACTCACGGGGAGCCCAGTGTGACAGTAACGATCATCAAGCGACCGCCGCGCCGGCCCGCGCCCGTGATGCCGTCCGGCGAGGTTCCGCTCGACCCGCCGCCCGAGGTGCCGCCGCCGCAAGGTAAGGGCTGGCAGCGGATGCTGATGATCCTGCCGATGGGCGCCGGGGCGGCCGCCATGGGCCTGATGATGGGCACCCAGCGCAGCGGCCCGATCGCCTACGTGGCCGGCGCGATGTACGGCGTCTCCATCCTCGGCATGATCGCGATGATGGCGGGCAACCAGAGCGGCCCCGGCAAACGCGAGATGATCGAGGCGCGGCGGCAGTACCTGCGGCATCTCTCCCAGCTCCGGGCCCAGCTGCGGGACACCATCCGCCGCCAGCGGGAGGCGCTCTACTACCGCAACCCGGATCCGGGGACACTCTGGACGTTCACCGAGAGCGGCCGCCTCTGGGAGCGCCGCCGCGGCGACGCCGACTTCACCGTGGTCCGGATCGCGGTCGGCCCGCAGGAGGTGGCCACCCGTCTCGTCCCGCCGCAGACCCGGCCGGTCGACGAGCTGGAGCCGCTCTGCGCCATGGCCCTGCGCCGGTTCGTGAGCACCTACTCGGTGGTGCCGGATCTGCCGGTCTCGGTGGCGCTGCGCGACTTCTCGCACATCTACGTGCGCGGCGCCGACCAGCCGGTGCACGACTTCAGCCGGGCCCTGATCGCCCAGATGGCCACCTTCCACGCCCCCGACGACCTGCGGATCGGCGTCTGCGTGCCGGACCACGACCGCCCCCGCTGGGAGTGGGTGAAGTGGCTGCCGCACGGCCAGCATCCGGGCAAGACCGACGCCATCGGCCCGGTCCGGCTGGTCGCGCCGAGCGTCCCGGCGCTCGAGGCGATGCTCGACGACGTGCTGGTCAACCGGCCCCGGTTCGACCCGGCCGGCGCGCCCGGCGGCGGCCCGCACGTCATGGTGATCATCGACGGCGGTTCGACGGCCGGCTCCGACCACCTGATGACCGAGGGCGGCGTCGCCGGGGTCACCATCGTCGACCTGTCGGTGCCGCCGCCCCGGCTGCTCGACGACAGCTCGGTGGTCCTGGAGATCGCCGCCGACGGCACGGTCACCGGCACCACGATGGACGGTCCCACCGAGGTTGGCCGGGCCGACGTGCTCAGCCTGCCGGAGGCCGAGGTGCTGGCCCGGGAGCTGGCGCCGCTGCGGCTGTCGGCCGCCTCGTTCGCCGACCAGCCGGCCATCTCCCAGGACACCGGGCTGGCCGAGCTGCTGGAACAAGCCGACCCGTACGGCATCGATCTCAACGAGCTGTGGGCCAGCCGCCCCAACCGGGACCGCCTGCGCGTCCCGATCGGGGTCGGTCTCGACGGCCGCCCGGTCGAGCTGGACCTGAAGGAGTCCGCGCAGGACGGCATGGGCCCCCACGGCCTGCTCGTCGGCGCCACCGGCTCCGGCAAGTCCGAGCTGCTGCGCACCCTGGTTCTGGCGCTCGCCATGACGCACAGCCCGGAGATCCTCAACCTGCTGCTGGTCGACTTCAAGGGCGGCGCCACGTTCGCCTCGCTGGACCGGCTGCCGCACACCGCCGCGATGATCACCAACCTGGAGGACGAGCTGCCCCTGGTCGACCGGATGCTCGGCGCCATCCAGGGCGAGCTGACCCGGCGGCAGGAGCTGCTGCGCAAGGCCGGCAACTACGCGTCCCAGCGCGACTACGAGCGGGCCCGCTCGGCCGGGGTGCCGCTGGCCCCGCTGCCCAGCCTGCTGTTCATCGTCGACGAGTTCTCCGAGCTGCTCAGCGCCCGGCCCGACTTCATCGACATGTTCGTCCAGATCGGACGGGTCGGCCGGTCACTCGGCATCCACCTGCTGCTGGCCTCGCAGAAACTCGAGGAGGGGCGGCTGCGCGGGCTCGAGTCGCACCTGTCGTACCGGATCGGGTTGCGCACCTTCTCGTCGATGGAGAGCCGGGCCGTGCTCGGCGTGCCGGACGCCTATGAACTGCCCCGATCGCCGGGACACGGCTATCTGCGTACCGGAACCGAGGGTTTGATCCGGGTGAAGGCCGCCTATGTCTCCGGGGTCGTCCGGCAGAACGGCGACCTGCCCGGCGCCGGCGGCCGGGGCGGCAACCCGATCCGCGACTTCTCCACCTTCTACGTGGCGCCGTTGCGCGACGACCTGCCGCCGGAGGACGACACACCCCAGGAGGAGACGACCGTCGGCGACACCCTGATCGAGGTGCTGGTCCGGCAGATGGAGGGCAAGGGCGCGCCGGCCCACGAGGTGTGGCTGCCGCCGCTGGACAAGGCGCCCACCCTGGGCCAGATGCTGCCGCCGGTGGTCACCGTGCCGGAGCGCGGGCTCACCGTCGACACCGAGGAACGGTTCGGGGCCCTGCACGCGCTCGGCGGGATCATCGACAAGCCGTACGAGCAGCGCCGCGACCCGATGTGGCTGGACCTGTCCGGGGCGGCCGGCAACGTGATGGTGGTCGGGTCCGCCCAGTCCGGCAAGTCCAACCTGCTGCGCACCCTGGTGGTCAGCCTGGCGCTCACCCACACCCCGCGTGAGGCGCAGTTCTACGGGCTCGACTTCGGCGGCGGCCCGCTCAGCGCGCTCGCCGACCTGCCGCACGTCGGCGGCGTGGCCACCCGGCGGGACGTGGACAAGGTCCGCCGCACCATCGCCGAGCTGCACGGGCTGATGCGGGCCCGGGAGGAGATGTTCGCGCGGGAGAACGTGGAGGGCGTCGCGGCGTACCGGCGGGCCAAGGCGCAGGGCCGGTACGCCGAGGACGCGTTCGGTGACGTCTTCCTGGTGGTGGACGGCTGGTCCACCTTGCGCACCGAGTTCGAGGACCTGGAAGGCACCGTGCACGAGCTGGCCAACCGCGGGCTCGGTTTCGGCATCCACATCCTGGCCGCCACGAACCGGTGGATGGACGTGCGGCCGCAGATCCGCGACGTCTTCGGCACCCGCGTCGAGCTGCGCCTCGGCGAGGCCAGCGACTCGGTGATCAACCGGCGGGAGGCGGTCAACGTGCCGGAGGCCGCGCCCGGCCGCGGCCTCACCCCGGACGGCTACCACTTCCTCGCCGCCCTGCCCCGCATCGACCGGGAGCAGCGCGTCGACGACCTGGCCGACGCGGTCGCCGACCTGGTCCGGCACGTCGCCGGCCACTGGACCACCACACCCGCCCCGCCGGTGCGCCTGCTGCCGGCCGAGCTGCCGTTCGAGGCGCTGCCCCCGGCCCGCGGCGGCGCCGTCCCGATCGGCATCGCCGAGGTCGACCTGCAACCCGTCCACCTCGACTTCGACGCCGAACCGCACGCGCTGCTCTTCGGTGACGTGGAGAGCGGCAAGAGCTCCTTCCTGCGCAGCCTGGCCCGGTCCATCGCCGCGTCGCACACCCCCGCCGAGGCCCGGCTGCTCCTCGTCGACCTGCGGCGCAGCCTGCTCGGCTGCGTCGCCCCCGAGCACACCATCGGCTACGGCACCTCACACCAGGTCACCGCCGACCTGATCAACCAGGTGGCGGTAGCCATGCGGGAACGCCTGCCCGGCCCGGACGTCACCCCCGAGATGCTCAGCAACCGCGGCTGGTGGAAGGGACCCGAGCTCTACGTCCTCGTCGACGACTTCGACCTGATCGCATCGGCCAGCCCGAACCCGCTCACCCCACTGCTCGAATTCCTGCCCCAGGCCCGCGACATCGGCCTGCACGTGGTGATCACCCGCCGGATCGGCGGCGCCGCGCGGGCCATGTTCGACCCGGTCATCGGCCGTATCCGGGAACTCGCCTCACCCGGGATCATGATGTCCGGATCCCGCGAGGAGGGCCCGCTCTTCGGCACCATCAAACCCCAGCCGCTGCCGCCGGGCCGCGCGTGGATGATCACCCGACGGCACGGCGCGCGGTTGGTCCAGCTGGCGTGGTCCCCTCCGGCCCGTTGATCTCCTTTCCGGTACGCGTGTCCCCGCCCCGCCGTATTCCGGTCGTCCCCGTGAGTCCACGCGAGCATCTGCCCGGTCCGGGCCGTGCCGCGCCCGCCGGGCGTGAGTGGGTGGTCCGCCTGGGGTGGGGTCAGCGGCGGGGGAGGCCGATGTACTGCTGCTCGATCGAAGTCTGGTTCAGGAACAGGTAACGGTCGTCGCCGTCGCCGATCAGCGCCATCATGTCGTCGTTCATCGACTGGAGGAGCCGGCCGCTCTGCGGGCGCAGCTTGAGGGCGGCCGCCGCCAGGGTCGCCTCGTCGCCACCGAGCCGCTGGAGGACCACCAGCCCGGCCTCCTGCACGGCCGCCACCCCGGGCCGGTCCAGTTGCCGCAGGATGGTGAGCTGGGTGTGCCACGGGCCCAGTGGCGGGCTCGCCGCCGGGCCGGTCATCCCCAGGTCGAAGACGGTCATCAGCGGTGTCTGGGCGGTCCCGCCGTACGGCCCGGCCGGCTCCTGCCCGATCACGGTGAGCCGATGCTGCTGCCCGGTGGCCCGCTCCCCGAACCCGGTCCACGCCCGTGGCTCGGTCGTCACCACGACCACCCGCACCCCGACCGAGAACGCCCGGAAGATCAACAGTTGGGCCGCCCACACACCGCCGACCAGCGTGACCCGGACCGGCTCGGGGGCGAACAACCGCAACGGCACCGGCGTCTGCCGCTGGTCCCGCCCGAGCAGCAGCCCCGGCGGCGCGGCCGGGGTGACCGTCACCCGGCGCAACCCGGCCCGCGGGACCGCGTGCCAGCCGATCCGCAGCCGGCTGACCCGCCCCGACGGCCCGGTCCGCTCCGGCCCGCCGGCACCGTCGCCCGGACCCGTCGGCGGCCCGTCCGGCGGGCGCTCCGGCGCGAACGTCCCCGGCCGGGCCAGCGGCGCCGCCGTCACCGCCGGAGCGGCAAGGCCCCGGGCCACCGGCTCGGCCACCGCCTGCTGATGGACGGACGGGTCGGCGGGCGCCGGCCGCTGCGCCGGCACCGAGGCCCGCCCCGACGTCACCTGCCCCGGCTGCCGGGGAGCGGGTGCCGGCTGCTGATAGGCGGCCCCACCCTCCTGCGGCCACGGCTGGCTCATCGCCGGCCACCCCCGCTCAGCCGATGACCCGGTCCGTGTCCGTTGCTCATCCCGCGCCACCTCCGGTCGGGGCGGTCGCGTAGGCGGCCGGGCCCTGCTCGCCGTCGAGGGGGAGCAGCGCGCCGCCGGCCCGCCGGACGCCCTCCTGGAGAACCCGGTCCAGGGCGGCCAGGTCCGCGTCCGGGCGGGTCGCCATCCGGATGAACGCGCGCACCGCCACCTCGTCCCCGTCTCCGGCCCGCAGCAGCAGCGCCACACTGGTCTGCGCGGCCGGGGCGGTCGCCGCCCAGGCGAACAGCGACCCGATCTCGGCGGCCGACGCCGGCCAGGTCTGCAGCCAGTACGTCCGGTGGATCAGCCGCGCCGACCGCCAGTGCGTCCACGCCTCGTCCACGCCCGGGCCGTCGGCCAGCGCCCACGGCTCCACATCGCACGACCGGGCCAGCAGGGCCAGCAGCTGATCGGCGTCCAGCGGCTTGCCGGCGATCCCGAGCCGCCGGAGGTTGGCCGCCACCTTCCGGCCCAGCCCGGCGACCAGCGTGGCGGCCGCCTCCGGGTCGGCGGTGTGGTCGAGCAGCGCCTCGGCCAGCGCCTGCGCGTCGATCCGGACGCTGATCGACGTCTCCCGGTACGCCGGCACCGGCCCGGCGCTCACCGACTCCACCAACTGCCGGTACGACGCCCCGGACGGCGAGGCGGCCGGCACGTCCGGGCTGGGGGCCGGCACCGTGTGCGTGACCAGCTCCATCACGAGGCCCGGCTGCCCGGTGCCGGCGAGCGTTCCGGCCAGTGCGTCGAGTGGCATCTCGGTGACGGCCGGGCCGACGGCGACGACGCTGTACCAGCCGGCCTCGTCCCGGGCCACACCGACGGTGCCGTCCGCCGCGGTCACGTCCCGTACGGTCAGGCCGGGCGCCACCGAACGCAGCGCGGCCAGCACCGGCCCGGACCGCGGATCCCGCCGGGCGGCCCGGCGGCGGCGGTGCTCGGCGGCGACCCGCCGGTGCTCCAGCCACCAGCGGTGCTGCCGGCGGGAGAAGAAGACCAGCATCACCGCGGCCGCGCCGGCCACGGTGACCAGCAGGGTGGCGACGTCCTGTGTGACGGCGAAGACGAGGGCCAGCGCCGCCGCCTCGGCCGCCACGATCTGCGCCAGGCTGAACGGGCCCAGATGACCGCGCCGGGGCACGGCCCGGACCACGCCCTCCGGCGGCCGGGACTGCGGCGCGGGCCGCGACACCGGCCGTGGCGGGGGAAGAGGTGCCCCGGCGTTACCGCGAACCGGTGTGCCCGGGGGAGGAGGTGGAACGGCGCTGCCGCGAACCGGTGTGCCCGGCGGCCGCAGCGGCGCGGCGGCGCCGTACGTCGGTCCCTCACCCCGGTGCACCCGTCCGCCTCCCCGTACCGTCGGTATCGGTCTGCCGCCTCACCGTAGTTCAGCGGATCGCCACCCGCAGATCCGCGAGCATCAACGTCCGCAGATCGTCGCGGCTGGGCATCCGGCCCATCGCCCGCAGCCGGCCGGACTGCGCCTTCCGCATGCCCTCCAGCAGTTTGCGGGCCTCCCGGGCGTTGCCGAAGTTCCGGTCCCGCTCCAGCTGTCCGAAGTGCTCCCACAGCGCCTCCGGCAGGCCCTCGTCGAAGACGTAGTCGTCGTTGCGGGCGATCCGGTCGGCGATCCGCACGAGTTCGTCCGGCCCGTAGTTCTCGAACTCCAGGGTCTTGGCGAACCGGGACGCCAGACCGGAGTTGGCGTCCAGGAAGTCCGACATCTCCCGGGTGTAGCCGGCGACGATCACCGCGACCTGGTCCCGGTGGTCCTCCATCAACTTCACCAGGGTGTCGATCGCCTCCTGACCGAAGTCGGCGGCCGCCCCACCGGCGCGGGCCAGCGTGTACGCCTCGTCGATGAACAGCACGCCGCCCATCGCGTCCTCGAACACCTTGGTGGCCTTCTCCGCGGTGTGCCCGATGTACTGCCCGACCAGATCGCGGCGGGACACCTCACGGAACCGCCCGTTCGGCAGCACCCCCAGCGCTTTCAGCAGCTGGCCGTAGATCCGGGCCACGGTCGTCTTCCCGGTGCCGGGAGCGCCCGTGAAGATCAGGTGGTGGCTGACCGCGCCCACCGACAGGCCCGCACCGCGCCGCCACTCGTTCACCTGGATCTCGTCGATCAGGGCCCGGACCTCGTTCTTCACCCCGGCCAGGCCGATCATCGAGTCGAGTTCGGTGAGCAGCCGGTCCACCTCGGCGGCGTCCTGTGCGGCGCCGGCCGCGACCACGCCGGCCCGCGGCAGCCCGCCGGTGTCGGTCAGCGTCACCGTGGCCCGCGCGCCCGGGTCGACGGCGACCGGTGGCTCCGCGGTCTGCTCGACCCGGCACTGCTCGACGACCGCCGTGCAGCCCGGCCCGATCACGATCCCGGAACCGTGCGTCTGATGCACCCAGGTCTCCACGATCCGGGTCACGCTCGCGTAGGCCACCACGATGCCCGCGTCACCGGTGCCGGAGACCTCGCAGCGCTCGATCACCGGGCGGGCCGACTGGTAGACGTAGACCCCCCGGTAGCCGCAGTCGCTCACCTTGGTGCCGCGGATCTCCGGGTCGGCGCCCAGCCGCACGATCACCCCGTCGTCGGAGACGCCGCGGATCTCGCACGAGTCGACCGTGCCGCCCGCGTCGGAGTAGACGAACCCGTGCTGACCGCGCACCACCCGCACCTCGGTGGCGTCGACCAGGGATCCGCCGTCGGCGTGCAGGGCCGAGCCGTAGCCCGCGGACAGCTCGCAGCGCCGCAGCCGCACCCGGCCGCCGCCGATCGCCACGGCCGGATAGTCGTCCGAGGTGAGGGCCAGCCCTTCCACCTCGACGTCGCCCGACGACACGGCCAGCGCCGGACCGTCCAGACCGGACGCGTCCACGACGGCGGAGCCGGGATCGCCGGAGGCGCGCACGGTGAGGCGGCGCCCGGTCAGATCGATGCGCTCCCGGTAGGTGCCGGGAGCCAGGACGACGGTGGCCCCGTCCGGGGCGACCTCGAGAGCGTCGCGGAGAGTCGGGTACGTGCCGGGGACCGCCAGGGTGCTGACCACGAGCGGAGCTCCTTCGTGCGAGTCTGCGTCACCGTCCGGCGTGGACCGCCGGAAAGCGGCGTAGACCCGAGGCTAGCGCCCCGAACGAATCATGAAGGCCCCCGTCGATGAATCAACCCCCTTTTCGGTACGCCAGACAGCCCCCACCCCCAAAACGGCCAACCTCACCTGAGCGGCGGTGCACTCACCCTCCCCCGCAAAAAGCCGCCGGTGTCGAGGCAAGCGATTTGCCGACGCCAGCGGGGTTTGCTGGCGGCGGCAAATCACCTGCCTCGACACCGGTTACAAGGCTTTTTGCCGCGGAGCGAAGCGGAGCAATCGAGCTCAGCTTTTGCCGCGGAGCGAAGCGAAGCAATCAGGCTCAGCCCGGCGGGCGCGGCACAGGCCTGACCCGGCAGCGGCTCGCGGGGCTCGGTGGGGCGATCCACGTGCTTCTGTGGGCGCTCCACCGCGTACCGGAAAGGGGTTATCGGGGGCGCTGCTGGCGGAACGCGCCCTTGCTCGGCCGCATGTTCTTCGGGATCGCGCCCTTCGGCATCTGCGGGCGGGCCATGAGCGCGCCGAGCCGCTTGTCCAGCGCGTTCACGTCCTTGCCGGTGAGGTTGCGCGGCAGGCGCAGCATGGTCGAACGCAGCTTGCGGACCGGGAGCTGGCCCTCCTCGGTGCCGATCACGTAGTCGTAGAGCGGAGCGTTGCCGATCACCTTGACCAGCCGCTTGCGTTCCTGGCCGATGAGGCCGCGGACGCGCGCCGGGTCGCCCTCGCCGAGCAGGATGACGCCGGGCCGGCCGATCACCACGTGCACCATGTCGAACTGTGTGGTGGAGCTGGCCGCCGGGCGGACCCGCCAGTCACCGCGCATGTTCTCCATCAGCGAGGCGGCGGCGCCGGGCTGGCCCTCGGCGACGTTCATCATCGCGGTGTTCGACCGCAGGTTGAGCACGATCAGCACGGCCAGCAGCGTGAACAGGATGCCGACCGGGATCCAGAGGAAGCCATCCGTCAGGAGCACGACGACGACGGTGATCGCCACCGGGATCGCCACCGCCGCGACGACCAGCGGGACGAACCATTTGTCCTGCTTCGCCGTGAACGCGAACACCTGGCCGATCTGCTTCAGCCGCTCGCGGAACGACACCTTCTCCTGGGGTTTTGCCATAGCCGCAAAGTGTAGTGGGGCTCAGGTACCTTACGGCGTCCCGGGGACCTGGACGGCCGTGGGTAAGGAGGGGGCGACGTCGCGGATGAGGCGGCCGCCCCATGCCCCGCGACCGCCTTCGGGCGAAGAGTCGGTGTCACACCGACCGACAGGAGCCCCACAGATGATTCCCTTCAGCGACCCCGACACTCAGTTCCGCCTGGTCCGCGATCACCTCGACGACCTCCTCCGGGACGCCCAGGACCACCGTCTCGTCCGGGAGGCCGCGACCGGACGGGCACGCCGTGCCGGCCGATGGCCCAGGTGGCGGCGAGACGATCGGCGGCCTCTCGCATCGTGATCGGACCGGAGGTCCTGTCGTACGGGCGTGGCATGCTCGACCTCATGGCGGTGAGCGCGCACAGCACGGTCCTGGTCGGACGGGAGGCCGACCTCGCGATCCTGCACGACGCGTTCGAGCGGGCCGGCGGCGGTGAGGCGCCGGCCCTGCTGATCGGGGGCGAGGCCGGCGTCGGCAAGACCCGGCTGGTCGAGGAGTTCGCCCGCGGGCTGGACGCGCGGGTCCTCGTCGGCCAGTGCCTCGAGCTGGGGGAGGAGGGCCTGCCCTTCGCCCCGTTCGCGGCAGCCCTGCGCGACCTGGCCCGGCACGAGGGCGGCGCCGTGTTCGCCGGGCGGGAGGCCGAGTTCGCCCGGCTGCTGCCCGAGCTGGGGTCGCCGCCGGAGCTCGGCGGCAGCCACCGGGGCCATCTGTTCGAGCTGGTCGGGTCGCTGTTCGCCCGGCTCGGCGAGCAGCGCCCGGTGGTCCTCGTGGTGGAGGACCTGCACTGGGCCGACCGGTCCACCCGTGATCTGATCGGGTTCCTGGTCCGCTCGGCCCGGGTGCCGCGCCTGCTGCTCGTCGCCACCTTCAGGACGGACGAGCTGCACCGCGGCCACCCGCTGCGGCCGTTCCTGGCCGAGCTGGAGCGGGTCCGCGGGGTGCGGCGTCACGACCTCGACCGGCTGGACCGCGACGGCACCGCCGAGCTGCTCGGCCACCTGCTCGGCGCCGAGCCCGACCGGCCCACCGTCGATGCCGTCTGCCAGCGCGCCCAGGGCATCCCGTTCTTCATCGAGCAGTTCGCCGCCTCCGCCGACCCGCGCTGCGGCGACATCCCGGAGACGCTGCGCGACCTGCTGCTCGCCCGGGTCGACCAGCTGCCCGAGGCGGCCCAGCGGGTGCTGCGGGTGGCCGCGGTCGGCGGCATCCGGTTCGGCCACGAGCTGCTCGCCCGGGTCGCCGACGTCGACGACGCCGTCCTGGAGTCGGCGCTGCGGGCCGCCGTCGCCGCCCAGATGATCGTCTTCGACCCCGACGGGGGCTACGAGTTCCGGCACGCGCTGGTCCGTGAGGCGGTCCACGACGACCTGCTGCCCGGCGAGCGGGCCCGCCTGCACGCCCGCTACGCCCAGGCCATCGAGGCCGAGCCACGGCTGGTGGCGGCCGACCGGGCGCCCGCCGAGATCGCCCACCACTGGTTCAGCGCCCGCGACCACGCCCGGGCGCTCGTCGCCGCCGGCCGGGCCGCCGACGCGGCCGGTTGCCGTTACGCGTTCGCCGAGCAGGCCCGGCTGCTGGAGCGGGCCCTGGAGCTGTGGGAGCAGGTGCCCGACGCCGCCGAGCTGCTCGGCAAGTGCCACCTCGACCTGCTGGAGGAGGCGGCGCTCGCGGCCATCGACGCCGGTGACCACGGGCGGGCCGGCCGGCTCACCCGGGCCGCGCTCGCCGACCTGGACGGCGAGGCCGAGCCGACCCGGGCCGCCCGGCTGCTCATCCGGCGGGCCAAGCTGCTGCGCAACGCGGGGAAGAGCGACGGGGCGGCGGAGGCCCGCGAGGCGTACCGGTTGCTCCAGCTCGCCCCGCCCGACCTGGCCTGGCTGAAACTGCTCGGCGACGTGGCGTATGTGTTCTCCGGCATCGACGGCGACGAGGCCGGCCGGATCGCGGCGCAGGTGATGGCGTGCGCCGGTGAGTTCGGTGACGAGGCCGCCCGGATCGCCGCCGAGATCACCTTCGGCAAGGTGTGCGGCGGCCACCTGCCGGCCGAGCAGAGCCTGCCCGCCGTGCGCCGGGCGATCGAACGCGCCCGCGCCTCCGGCGACATCCCGAACCTCGCGCACGGCCTGGTCAACATCTCCGACACGCTGTATGAGATGGGGGCGTATGAGGAGTCCGCCGCCGCGGCCGCCGAGGGCGTCCCGCACGCCGACCGGGTCGGGGTCAGCCGCACCACCGGCGTCTACCTGCTGGCCAACCACGCCGAGGCGCTGATGGCCCTGGGCCGGTGGGACGAGGCCGACGCCCGCCTCGCCGAGGCCGCCCGCCACGACCCGCCCGGCACCCTGGCCGTGCCGTGGCTGCGATTGCGTGCCCGGCTGCGCCTGGCCCGCGGCCACGACGGCGCGGAGGCCCTGGTCGCACAGGCGGCCGCCTATCTGGCCAAGCCGTTCCTCAACCCCGACCTGCGGTTGGGCCTGCTGGAGCTGCGCATCCACGCGGCGCTCGCGGCGGGCGACCCGGCCACGGCCCGGGGCGCCGCCCGGCTCGCCCTGCGGGACCGCTATTTCCACCACCTGCCCCGCTACTCGTGGCCGTTGCTGGCGGCCGCGGCCCGCGCCCTGCCGGCGTCCCCACTTCCCGCGCCTCCCACCGCCGGCCCGTTCGCCGCCCCCGGGGTGACAACCACGGCGAGCTGGGTCGTGGTGAACCAGGCCGTCCCCGACGGCCCCGCGCCGGGATGGAGCCAGCCGGGCGCCGGCCCAGCGCCGGGGTGGGGCCAAACGGGCGCCGGGCCGGCGCCGGGCTGGGGGCAGCCAGGGCCGCTGACCGCGGGCCACGTCCACGTGCTGACCGACGAAGCCCGCCCGGCGGCCCCGACCCAGGACCTGGCCGGTCTGATCCGCGCGGCGGCGGACCGCCTGCCCCGGCGTCATCCGGCCGAGACGGCCTACGCCGCGCAGGTGTCCGCGCTGCTCGACGGCGGCACCGACCGGTGGCGGGCGGCGGTCACGGCCTGGCGGGCGGATGGTCAGCCGTTCCCACTGGCCACGGTGCTGCTCGACTACGCGGAGGCGGTCGCCGCCGACCGTCCGGCGGCGACCGAGGCGATCACCGAGGCCGGCGCGATCGCCACCGTGCTGGGCGCCCGGCCGCTGGCCGCCGCCGCCGACACCCTGGCCCGCCGGCTCGGTGTGGGCGGTGGCCCGGCCCCCGCCGCCGGGACCGAGGTGCTGACCGCCCGGGAGCGCGAGGTCCTGCGCCTGGTCGCCGAGGGGCAGAGCAACAGCCGGATCGCCCAGCGCCTGTTCATCTCCCCGAAGACGGCGAGCGTCCACGTCTCCCGGATCATCGCCAAGCTGGAGGTCACCAACCGGGTCGAGGCCGCCGCCGTGGCCCACCGCCTGGGCCTGCTCGACGGCTGACCCGCCCGGCTCCCGTGCGCCGCGGGCGACGGCCGGCGTTCCTGTCAACCGGTTGGGAAACGCTAAGGACGCGTCGCCGGGGCCCGATATTGAGGGCCCGCTCTCCCTGAGGTGGACGTCAGCCCACCGAGCCCTTCCCCCGGAGTCAAGTGATGGATGCCGCTGTCGAGGTGAGTCACAGCGTGGCCGAGATGCTCTTCGGGCCGAACGCGCTGGTGCCGTGGTGGGCCTGGCTGGCCCCGTTCGGCATGGTCTTTCTGAAGCTGTTCTCGCCGTTCCTGTTCCCGGAGGTCGTGAGGGACCACGCGGCTTCCGAGAGGGCCGAGGAGAAGATCAGGAAGCCCGTGAAGTCCCGGAAGAAGTAGCCGGTCACACGCCGAAGCCCCGCACCGGGTGGTGCGGGGCTTCTTTCGTGCCTGGCGGGGGCTCAGCCCGGGGCTTCGAGGGCCTGGCGGGAGGCCCAACCCGGGGCTTCGAGGGCCTGGCGGGAGGCTCAGCCCCGGGCTTCGAGGGCCTGACGGTACAGACGGCCGGCCCGGTACGACGAGCGGACCAGTGGCCCGCTCATCACGCCGGCGAAGCCGATCTGCTCGGCCTCCTCGCGGAGCTCGACGAACTCCTCCGGCTTGACCCAGCGCTCGACCGGGTGGTGGCGCGGGGTGGGCCGGAGATACTGCGTGATGGTGATCAGCTCGCACCCGGCGGCGTGCAGGTCGCGGAGGGCGGCGGAGATCTCGGCGCGCTCCTCGCCCATGCCGAGGATCAGGTTGCTCTTGGTGACGAGGCCGGCCGCGCGGGCCTGGGTGATCACGTCGAGGGAGCGCTCGTAGCGGAAGCCGGGGCGGATGCGCTTGAAGATCCGCGGGACGGTCTCCACGTTGTGTGCCAGCACCTCGGGCGCGGCGCCGAAGACCTCGGCGAGCTGGGCCGGGTCGGCGTTGAAGTCGGGGATCAGCAGCTCGACGCCACAGCCGGGCTGGAGCTTGTGGATCTGGCGGACGGTCTCCGCGTAGAGCCAGGCGCCGCCGTCGGGCAGGTCGTCACGCGCGACGCCGGTGACGGTGGCGTAGCGCAGGCCCATGGTGGCGACGGACTCGCCGACCCGGCGTGGCTCGTCGGCGTCGAACTCGGCCGGCTTGCCGGTGTCGATCTGGCAGAAGTCGCAGCGACGGGTGCACTGGTCGCCGCCGATGAGGAAGGTGGCCTCGCGGTCTTCCCAGCACTCGTAGATGTTGGGGCAGCCGGCCTCCTGGCAGACCGTGTGCAGACCCTCTTTCTGCACCAGGCCGCGCATCTCCGTGTACTCAGGGCCCATCTTCGCCTTGACCTTGATCCACGGCGGTTTCCGCTCGATGGGAGTCTCGGCGTTGCGCGCCTCGATGCGCAGCATGCGGCGGCCCTCGGGAGCAATAGTCACCATCCGAAGATACGCCCGCCGCCGCCGGGCGCGATGCGGGGGCGACGAGGCTCACGTGGCCGGAGTTGTGACGGCTGTCACTCGATATTCCGGCGATCGGCACATCGCGGACTGTTAACGTGCCTGCACGGCGTTGATGGGACCGAGTAGCGCTTCGATCCGCCGGCCGAGAGAGCCACCCGGCAGCTGGGAAGGGTGGCCCGCGCGCCGGAGCGTGAAGACACCCCGGAGCCGCAGCACGACAAAGAGGCGCCCTCGTCGAGGGCGCGAAGGTGCGGTGGTACCGCGAGGATCCCGCTCGCCCGCACCTCCCTGGGGCCGCGTTGCAGCACCAGAGGAGGTAACCCGCCATGCAACGCATCCTCTCCACCCAGCTGGCGACCACGGAACCCGGCACGAAGGTCACCATCGCCGGCTGGATCCACCGCAGGCGGCTGCTCAAGTCGGTGGCCTTCCTGATCGTCCGGGACGCCGCCGGGCTCAGCCAGGTGGTCGTCACCGACCCGGCCACCCGTGCACAGCTGGAACAGCTCACCGAGGAGACCGTCGTCGAGGTGACCGCCGTGGTCGCCGCCAACGAGCAGGCTCCGCAGGGTGTCGAGCTGGTCTCCCCGGCCGTTCAGGAAACGAGCCGGGTGGCCGTACCCCTGCCGTTCGAACTGCATCGGCCCGCGCTGAGCGCGAGCCTGCCCACCCAACTGGACCACGCGGCGCTGGCGCTGCGGCATCCGTCGCGGGCCGTGAGCCTGCGCATCGCGGCCGCCGTGACCAGGGGTTTCCGGCGGGCGCTGGAGGAGCGGCGGTTCGTCGAGATCCATACACCGAAGATCGTCGCCTCGGCGACCGAGTCGGGTGCGAACGTCTTCGAGCTCGACTACTTCGGGCGACCCGCCTATCTGGCGCAGTCGCCGCAGTTCTACAAGCAGATGATGGTCGGCGTCTTCGAGCGGGTCTTCGAGGTGGGGCCGGTGTTCCGCGCCGAGCCGAGCGACACGGCCCGGCATCTCGCCCAGTACACGTCGCTGGACGCCGAGATGGGCTTCATCCGCGACCACCGGGACGTGATGGCGACGCTGACCGGGACGATCGCCGGGATGCTCGGCGAGGTCACCGACGTCGCGACGCCGGGCGTGCCGGACGAGATCCCCGCCGTGCACTTCAGCGAGGCCCTGCGGATCGCCGGGGCGCCGGAGGACGAGCCCGACCTCGCCCCCGCGCACGAGCGGGCGGTGGGCGAGTGGGCGCTGCGCGAGCACGGGTCGGAGTTCGTCTTCGTGACCGGCTACCCGATGCGCAAGCGGCCCTTCTACACCCACCCGGACCCGGCCGACCCGACCTGGTCGAACAGCTTCGACCTGCTGTTCCGCGGTCTGGAGATCGTCACCGGCGGCCAGCGGCTGCACCGGTACGAGGACTACGTCGCCGTCCTGGGAGAGTCCGGTGAGCAGGGCTACCTGGACGCGTTCCGCTACGGCATGCCCGCGCACGGCGGCTGGGCGATCGGCCTGGAACGCTTCGTGGCCCGGCTGACCGGCGCCGCCAACGTCCGGGAGGTGACGGCGTTCCCGCGGGACCTGCACCGGGTCGCGCCGTAGTAGTTCAATGCCATCGTGATCATCGACCTCGATGTGCCGGGGCCGCCGCCCGAAACCGCGCGACGGCCCCGGCTCTGGCGCCCCGCATCGGCCCTGGTGCTGGCGCTGGCGCTGCTGTTCGGCCCGGACCACCCCGAACGGCCGGTCCCGCCGCTGGAACGGGTGGCCACCACCGAGAACGCCAGCGGCGCCTGGCTGCTCACCGAGGACACCGTCTACAGCACCCGGACCCTGGCGAACGGCCGGGTCGACGTGCTGGCTCACGATCTGGCCACGAACCGGCTCCGCTGGCACCGGCGGACCGACTGGTTCGGTGGGATGCCGGCGCTGTCGGTGTCCGGTTCGGCCGTGCTGGTCGGTGGCAACATCGGCAGTGCGCCGGTGGTGGCCGACACGCGTACCGGTGCGGACGCGGCCACCGCGCTCCAGACGGCACTGCCCGCGGGCGACGCGCTCGCGCTCTGGGACGACGAGTCACGTCTCGGTCTCCGCGACCCGGCGACCAACGAGGTCGCCTGGTGGCGGCCGTTCCATCAGGCTCCGGCGTCGGCCGCCGCCGACCGGCGGTACCTGGTCGTCCTCGAGGAGACCGGCGGTGCGGTCACCCTGCGGCGCTCCGACGGCCGGGTGGCCGGCCGCACCGATCAGGCGTCCCCCTACGGCGGGCCGTCCGAGATCCGGATCGTCGGTGACCAGGCCTATGTCCTCGGCGAGTACTCCCTGACCGCCCTGCGTCTGCCCGATCTGCGCCAGATGTGGACGGTCCGCGCCGCCATCCCGAAGTCCGTCGAACCCTGCGGCACCCGCATCTGTGTCTCCGGCGGTGGCGGCCTGCAAGCCATCCACCCCGGGGACGGTTCGGTGGCCTGGACCGACGTCCACTGGAAGAGCTGGACCGACGGCTTCGCGCTGACCATCGACGGGCAGGTCACCCTCCTCGACCCGGAGACCGGCGCCGCCGGTACCGGCCTCGGCCCCGGCCTGCCCTTCGGCGACCTGCTGCTGCGCCCGGCCGGTGACGGCCTGCGCCTGATCGACTGGCGTACCGGCCAGACCCGCGGCGCGATCTCCGGGACGCTCTCGACCGCCTGCCGCCGCACCGGCGTCCACCTGGCCTGCCAGCAGTCCGACGGCTTGATCCAGGTGTGGCGCCTCCCTTGAAACCATTTCCTTTCGTACGGGCTACGTGTGCCGCCGTGGGCAGACGGCGATCTCCCTGCCGGGTCGCGCCTTTGCCGCCCGCGCCGGGCGGAGCTGCCCACTCACCCTCACCCACCTACTCCCGGCCGTAGAGCCGCTCCCGCCGGCCGCCAGCGCTTGATCAAAAAGCCGGACCCGGGGACCCGTGCGGCGCCAGCCGCCCAGTCAGGCTGCTTGAACAAAAGCCGGACCCGGGGACCCGTGCGGCGCCAGCCGCCCAGTCAGGCTGCTTGAACAAAAGCCGGACCCGGAGACCCGTGCGGCGCCAGCCGCCCGGGTCGGACTGTGCGGCGCCAGCCGCCCAGTCAGGCTAGAGAAGGACGGCCAGGGTGACCACCGCGACGATCACGAAGGGGATGATCGTCGTGCTGACGAGGATGGCCCAGGCGATCGGGTGTCCGAAATTGAGCACCAGGCCGCCGTCCGGTTTGGGAACGAAGACCCGCTTGTCCTGTGGGTTGCGGTAGAGAGCCATCAGATCAGCGTGGCCAGGTGGCGTTCGACGATCGGCATGACCTCGGTGACCGGGACCGGGCGGCCGACCTCGGCGCTGAGCGAGGTGACGGCGGCGTCGCGGATGCCGCACGGGATGAAGCGGTCGAAATTCGACAGGTCGCAGTCGCAGTTCAGGGCGAAACCGTGCAGCGTGACGCCGCGCGACACCCGGATGCCGATCTGGGCGATCTTGCGGTCCAGGCCGCCGTCGGTGGCCCGGACCCACGCGCCGCTGCGCCCCTCGATCCGCTCGGCCACCACGCCGAACTCGGCGCAGACGTCGATCAGCAGCTGCTCGGTGCGGCGGACGTAGGCGACCACGTCGACCGGGTCGGGCAGGCGCAGGATCGGGTACCCGACGAGCTGCCCCGGCCCGTGCCAAGTGATCTTGCCGCCGCGGTCGACGTCGACGACCGGGGTGCCGTCGAACGGGCGGTCGGCCGGCTCGGTGCGCTTTCCGGCGGTGAAGACGCTCGGGTGCTCCAGCAGCAGGATCGTGTCCGGCTGGGAACCGGCGACCACCGCCTCGTGCAGGCGTTTCTGCTCTTCCCAGGCTGCCAGGTAGTCGACCAGGCCGGGACGCAGGACGGTCAAGACGGAAGACGTCACGCCGCCAGCCTAGCCCTCTTCCGTCTGGTCGACCGGGTCCACTCCCGGCGTGATCCGCCACACCAGCACGTCCTGCACCTGCTCCGGCTCGCCCAGCAGCTCGGTGGTGAGCCGCAGCAGCGCGTCCCGGTTCAGCGGGCCCTTCGGGCCGGTCACCTCGGCGGGCAGGAAGATCGCCTGGAGCTTCCAGTAGCGGAAGTCGATCCGTGCCTGGGCCCGGTCCAGGTTCGTGATCCGCGGCACCTGGCCCCAGCGGGCGGCCTTGTAGAACAGCTTGTCGGTCGGCCGGTCCGGTGCGCCGACCCGGCCCACCAGGTGCCGGCCGGTCTCCAGGTAGTCCTGCGGACCGAGGAAATACCCGGCCGGGATCCGGAACTGGGCGTCGCCACCGCGCGCCATCGTGTACGCCTGCCAGCGCATGCTGTCCACGGCCACGTCGATGGAGAGCGGCAGCGAGGTCATCACACCGTCACCGGTGACGTAGTCCTGCCATGTCCCGCTCGCGATGAACTCCGGCTCCGGCGCCCGCTCCAGGGTGCGCAGCGGCAGCGGGGCGATCGGGGCGAGCGCCGCCACGACCAGCACGCCGACGGTGAGCTTGGCCAGCAGCCCGCGGGTGACGAACTCGTCGACCAGCAGCGCCAGCACGATCGCGAAGATCACCACCACGACCAGCGTGTACCGGACCGGCAGCGCCGAGTCGAACAGCGGGACGTCGACGAACAGCGCGTACAGCAGCGGGGTGTCGCTGTGCTCCTCGCCCATGAACCGCAGCCGCGGGCCGAGCGAGAGCAGGAAGAAGAAGAGCCCCACGACGGACAGCGCGCGCAGCGTGACCCGGCGCTCCGGCGACGACCGCCGCCACAGCAGGCCCAGCGCCACGGCGAAGAGCAGCACGAGCGGGGCGCCCAGGAACGAGGTGGCCTCGGTCGCGTTGGGCGCCAGGTCGGCGCCCCAGCCGAACAGACCGGCGACCGACCGCAGCGGGAACGCCACGTACGACACCAGGTCCTCGGAGTAGAACCGCATCTTGAAGCCGGTGCCGGTGAACTTGAGCGGCCCGTTGAAGTGCATGTAGAGCGGCCAGGACAGCAGCGCCCCGGCGACCGCCGCGGTCACGCCCAGCGACACCAGGACCCGGCCCGCCGACTCCTTCGCCGCGCGCAGGCCCGGCTTGGACAGCGCCCACACCGCGAGGAAGAGCGCGCAGGCCAGAGCGCAGAAGAACAGCGCCTCGGCGGCCACCGAGAAGCCCATGGTGCAGAGCAGGCCGAGGACCACGCCGTTGCGGACCCGGTGGCCCTTCTCCGGCAGCTTCAGCACCCACCACGCGACGATGCCGACCATCCAGCCGGACGTCCAGTTGAGGTGGCCGTTGGCGTGCGAGACGAGACCGGGGGAGAACCCGAAGAGCAGGCCGCCGACCGCCGCGGCGAGCCCGCTGCGGACCAGCCAGCGGCGCAGGAACAGGTACCACACGAAGGCGGAGCCGGCCAGGTTCAGCGTCAGGATGGTGACGAAGGTGACCTGCGGGCCCGCGAAATGGGTCAGCGGCGCGAACAGCACCGCGTAGAACGTGCTGGACGTGTTCATCGCCAGGTTCACACCGCGCGGCGCGTTCAGCAGCGTGGTGAAGAACGGGTTGCTCATGTGCTGGAGCAGGTAGACGCCGTACGACATCATCCACTCGAACTGGCCCTGGTCGCTCACGTTGTCGGCGACCACGTGCCGGTACGGCGCCCGCCACAGCCCCTGGCACACGTAGACGGCCGCGGCCAGCGACACGAGCGCCATCGCGAGATGCGACTTCCAGGACCGCCACATCGAGGCGGGCCGGGCGGTGGGTGCGACCGTCGTCGGGTCGCCCGGATCCTCGGCATCCGGGGTCGTCGGGTCCGTCGTCGGGGCGGGCGCGGCGATCGTCACGTCGCGGAGATTATCCAGCCCCGAATTCATCGCTCGATCGGGTCCACGCCGGGACGAATGCGCCACACCAGAACATCGTCCACTTTTTCCGGCGGACCGAGCAGATCGGTCGCGGTCGTCTCCACCGCGCTACGGAACAGTGTCATGTGGTCGGAACCGGTGATCTGCTCGGGCAGGAAGAGCAGCTCCACGTTCCAGTACGCGAAGTCACGCCGGGCCTGCTCGCGGTCGGCGTTGCTCAGCTGGGCGGCGTAGCCGTACAGGGCGGCGCGGGTGAACAGCCAGTCGGTCGGTCCGGGCGGCGCGCCGATCCGGCCGATCTGCCCGGCGCCCTCCTCGCCGTTGACCATCGGGCCGAGGAAGTAGCCGTCCGGGATCCGGAACTGCGGTCCGCCGCGCGCCATCGTGTACGCCTGCCAGCGCTGCCCGTCGGCCGTCACGTTGAGCGCGAACGGCAGGGCGGACATCACCCCGTTCTCCGACACGTACCGCTGCCAGGTGCCGTTCGCGATGAAGTCCGGCTCCGGGGCCCGCTCCTGGTGGCGCACCGGCAGCGGGAAGATCGGCAGGAGCGCGGCCACGATCGCCGCGGTCAGCCCGGTCTGCAGGTTGGCCGACAGCCGCTGGTCCACCAGCTCCTGGGTGATCAGGGCCAGCAGGACGCCGAAGACGCCCACCACGACCAGCGCCAGCCGCAGCGGCAGCGCCGAGTCGAACAGCGGCAGGTGGGCGAGCGCCGCGTAGGGCAGCGGGATGGGCAGCTCGTCGTCCATCCAGTTCATCCGCGGGCCCCAGGACAGCACCAGGAAGACGCCGCCGACCACCAGGATCGCCCGCAGCGTGGCCCGGCGGGCCGGCGCGGCGCGCCGCCACAGCACGACCGCGGAGACCACCATCAGGAAGATCAGGGGTACGCCGAAGAAGGACGACTCCTCGGTGCGGTTGGGCGCCAGGGTGGAGCCCAGCCCGAACAGCGCGGCCACCGACCGGCTCGGGAACGACAGGTACGCCGCCACGTCCTCGGCGAAGTAGCGCTGGTTGAACCCGGTCCCGGAGAACGTCTGCGGGCCGGCGAAGTGCATGTACAGCGGGTAGGCCAGCAGCGCCCCGGCCACCACGGCGGTGACCCCGAGCGCCCGCAGCACGGTGCCCGCCGCGGCCTTCGCCTCGGTCCGGACCGGCCCGGCCAGCGACCAGGTCACGATGAAGATGCCGCTGGCCAGGGCGGTGTAGAAGAGGCCCTCGGCGGCGATGGTGAAGCAGCCGGCCAGCATGACGCCGAGGATCAGCCCGTTGCGCAGCCAGCGGCCCGGCTGCCGCAGCCGCAGCACCTGCCAGATGACGACCGGGGCCACCCACCCGGCCGTCCAGTTCAGGTGGCCGTTGGCGTGCGAGATGAAACCGGGGGCGAACCCGCAGAACATGCCGCCCAGCCCGGCCGCGAGCGGGCTGCGGACCAGCCAGCGGCGCAGGAACAGATACCACGCGAAGGCGGACCCGGCGAGATTCAGGGTGAGGATCGTCACGTAGCTGACCTGCGGGCCGGCGAAATGGGTCAACGGCGCGAACAGCACCGTGTACACCGAGATCGACGTGTTCGCCGCCAGGTTGACGCCCCACGGCACGTTCAGCAGGTCGCTGAAGAACGGGTCCGAGCCGTGGCCCAGCGTGTACACCCCGTACCCCAGCAGCCACTCGAAGAACGCCTGGTCCCCGATGTTGTCGGAGAGGCCGTGACGGTACGGGTCCTGCCACAGGCCGTTGGTCACGTAGACGGCCAGCGCGAGCGCTGTCAGAGCGACGGTCAGATGGGCACGCCAACGACGGCCACGAGGTGGCTGCGCGGGATCGGCGGGCGGATCTGCGGACGCGGCGGGGGCGGGGGTGACGACGGACATCAGCCGCAGGTTAGCAAGAAAGCCTGTTCTTCTAGGGAGCCATCACCGGCCGGGCGCCGAGCGTCGCCGCCAGCGCCGCGCCGATTCCGGGGTACGCCCACGCGAACCCGGCCTGCGACAACACCCCCGGCAGCACCCGCTGGCTGCGCTGCGCCTCCCCGGCCAGCCCGCCGATCGCCAGGTCGAGCACCGGGCCGGGCACCGAGAACAGGGCCGGCCGGCGCAGCACCCGGGCCAGCTCCCGGGTGAACTCGGCGTTGGTCACCGGCCGGGGTGAGACGAGGTTCACCGGGCCGGCCAGGTCGTCGCGGTCCAGCAGGAACTCGGCGGCGGCCAGCCAATCGGCCAGGGCGATCCAGGACATCCACTGCCGCCCGCCACCGATCCGGGCGCCCGCCCCCAGCTTGAACGGCAGCAGAAGCGGCTTGATCAGCGAGCCGCCGGCGTCGATCGCCGGAGCGGTGCGCAGCAGCACCACCCGGACGCCGGCGTCCTCGGCCGGCCGGGCCGCGGCCTCCCACACCCGGCACAGGTCGGCCAGGAACGTGGTGCCGGCCGGGGCCTCCTCGGTGACCGCCTGATCGCCGGTGTCGCCGTACCACCCGACGGCGGAGCTCTGGAGCAGCACCCGGGGACGCTCGTCCGCCGGCAGCCGGCCGATCGTCTGGGCGATGGTGTCGGTGGTGTCGATCCGGCTGGACCGCAGCACCCGCTTGTACGCCTCGGTCCACCGATGGTCGCCGACATTGGCTCCGGACAGGTTGATCACCGCGTCCGCACCGGCCAGCACGGCCTGATCGAGCCGGCCCTGCGCCGGATCCCAGGAGGACTCGTCCGGCTGTTCGGAGGGGCGCCGGACCAGCCGGACGATGTCGTGGCCGCTCTGCCGCAGCCGTTCGGCGAGCCGGGTGCCGAGGAATCCGGACGCTCCGGCCATGACGATCCGCATACCTGACCCTTTCCCGAAGATCGGTTGGTTCAAAACAGACCGGGGGGTACGCCGCAACGGCGCACCCCCCGGTCCATGTCGTCCTTAGAGGCCCAGGTCGGCCTCGAAGTGGCCGCCCTCCAGCCGTTCCTTCAGCGTGCCCAGGAAGCGGGCCGCGTCGGCGCCGTCCACGATCCGGTGGTCGTAGCTCAGCGCCAGGTAGACCATCGACCGCGGCGCGATGATCTCGCCCAGGTCCGGGTCGTTCACGATCACCGGGCGCTTGACGACCGCGCCGAGACCGAGGATGCCGACCTGCGGCTGGTTGATGATCGGCGTGTCGAAGAGCGCGCCCCGGCTGCCGGTGTTGGTCAGCGTGAACGTGCCGCCGCCGATCTCGTCCGGCCCGATCTTGTTGTTGCGGGTCCGGTCCGCCAGGTCCGCGATCCGCTTGGACAGGCCGGCCAGGTTCAGGTCGCCGGCGTCCTTGATGACCGGGACGACCAGGCCCTTCGGCGCGTCCACCGCGATGCCCAGGTGCTCGGAACCGTGGTAGGTCACGGTGCCCGCCTCGACGTCGATCGAGGAGTTGACCACCGGGTGCTGCTGCAGCGCCTCGACCGTGGCCAGCGCGAAGAACGGCAGGAAGGTGAGCTTCACGCCGTGCTTGGCCTGGAAGTCGGCCTTCGCCTTGTTCCGCAGGTTGGCGATCTTGGTGACGTCCACCTCGACGACCGTGGTGAGCTGCGCGGAGACCTGGAGCGACTCCACCATGCGGCGGGCGATCGTGGCGCGGATCCGGGTCAGCTTCTCGGTCCGGCCACGCAGCGGGCTCGGCTCCGCCTTGGCGGCGGCCTTCTCGACCGGTGCGGCAGCCCTCTCGGCCTGGGCTGCCGGGGCCGGGGCGGCCTTCGCGGCGGTGGCCTTCTCGGCCGCGTCGATCACGTCCTGCTTGCGGATGCGGCCACCCACGCCGGTGCCGGTCAGGGTGGACAGGTCCACGCCCTTCTCGGCGGCCAGCTTGCGGACCAGCGGGGTGACGTAGCCGGCGTCGCCGGCGCCGTTCGACTCGACCGCGGCGGGCGCCGGGGCCTTCGCGGGCTCCGGGGCCACCTGCGGGGCCGGAGCCGACTCGATCTTCGGAGCCGGAGCGCTCTCCACCTTCGGCGCGGGCGCCTGGGCGGGCGCGGGCGCCGGAGCCGGCTTCTCCGGGGCCGGAGCGGCGGCCGGGGCGCTGCCCGCGGCGCCGATGACGGCCAGCACCGCGCCGACGTTCGCGGTCTCGTCCTCGCCGACCCGGATCTCCAGCAGGGTGCCGGCGACCGGCGACGGGATCTCCGTGTCGACCTTGTCGGTGGAGACCTCGACCAGCGGCTCGTCCGCCTCCACCTCCTCGCCGACCTGCTTCAGCCAGCGGGTGATGGTGCCCTCGGTGACGCTCTCACCGAGCGCCGGAAGCTTGATCTCGGTGCCCTCGGCGTTGCCCGCCGGGGCGGCGGTCTGCGGCGCGGGGGCCTCCGCCTCGACCGGCTTCTCCGTCGACGGGGTGACCGGAGCGGCGGGCTCCGGCTCCGCGGCCGCCTGCTGGGCCGGTGCGGGCGCGGCCGAACCGGCGTCCTCACCCTCCCCGGCGATGACGGCCAGCTCGCTGCCGACCTCCGCGGTCTCGTCCTCGCCGACCACGATCCGGGTGAGCACACCCGCGGCGGGCGACGGGATCTCCGTGTCGACCTTGTCGGTGGAGACCTCGAGCAGCGGCTCGTCGGCCTCGACGCGCTCGCCCTCCTGCTTGAGCCAGCGGGTCACCGTTCCCTCGGTGACGCTCTCACCCAGCCGCGGCATGGTTACCGATACCGGCATCTTTTCCCAAACTCCTTAACGCGGTGAACGATCGATTCAGCTTCAGCTGTGCGCGTGCAGCGGCTTGCCCGCGAGCGCGAGGAAGGCCTCGCCCAGCGCCTCGTTCTGCGTCGGGTGGGCGTGTACGAGCTGAGCGACCTCCTCGGGGAAGGCCTCCCAGTTGGTGATCAGCTGGGCCTCGCCGACGAGCTCGCCGACCCGCGCGCCCACCATGTGGACGCCGACGACCGGCCCGTCGTTGACCCGGACCAGCTTGATGAAGCCCGCGGTCTTGAGGATCTGGCTCTTGCCGTTGCCACCGAGGTTGTAGTTGTACGTCGAGACCTTGTCGTCGCCGTACTGTTCCTTGGCCTTGGCCTCGGTGATGCCGACCGACGCGACCTCGGGGTCGGAGTAGGTGACCCGCGGGATGCCGGCCTCGTCGATGACGGCCGGGTTCTTTCCGGCGATCTCCTCGGCGACGAAGATGCCCTGCTGGAAACCGCGGTGCGCGAGCTGGAGGCCGGGGACGATGTCACCGACGGCGTAGATGTTGCCGACACCGGTGCGCAGGCGCTCGTCGACGATCACGAAGCCCCGGTCCAGGGTGATGCCCTGCTGCTCGTACCCCAGGTTGGCGGTCGTCGGGCCACGGCCGACCGCGACCAGCAGCACCTCGGCCTCGAGGGTCTCGCCGCCGGCGATGGTGACCCGCACGCCGCTGTCGGTGTGCTCCACCTTCTCGAACGGCTTGCCCACCTTGAAGTCGATCTTCCGCTTGCGGAAGGCGCGCTCGACCTGCTTCGAGATGTCGGCGTCCTCGGCGGCGACCAGGCGGGGCAGCGCCTCCACGATGGTCACGTCGGCGCCGAACGACTTCCACACGCTGGCGAACTCGACGCCGATGACGCCGCCGCCCAGCACGATCGCCGACTGCGGCACCCGGTCCAGCTTGAGGGCGTGCTCACTGGTCAGCACCCGCTTGCCGTCGACCTCCAGGCCGGGCAGCGAGCGCGAGTAGGAGCCGGTGGCCAGGATGATGTTGCGGCCGGTGTAGCGCTTGCCGTCCACCTCCACGGTGTCCTTGCTGACGAGCTTGCCCGCCCCCTGGACCACCGTGATGTTCTTGTTGTGCGTGAGCATGCCGCTCAGGCCCTTGAAGAGCCGGCTGACCACGCCGTCCTTGTAGGCGTTCACCCCCGCCATGTCGATGCCGACGAGGTCGGCCTTCACCCCGAACTGCTCGCTCTCGCGAGTCTGGTCGGCGATCTCCGCGGCGTGCAGCAGCGCCTTCGTGGGGATGCAGCCGCGGTGCAGGCAGGTGCCACCGAGCTCGGCCTTGTCGATCAGAGCGACCGAAAGATCGAACTGGGCGGCCCGGAGCGCGGCCGCATAGCCACCGCTTCCTGCGCCGAGAATGACGATGTCGAAGGTTCCGCCGTTGGGCTGGCTCACGTTGACTCCAGTGGTCGCATCGTCTCCGGTGTGGGTCACACAATGGAAACGGTCACAGTCCCGTCACCGACATCTTGTCACTTCTCGGCCCGGTCAATGCAGCCAGGTGCCCTACGACACGTTGCCCCGACGTACCCTTGCGGGATCGAACGCGAGGAGGGAACGGTGGCATGGTTTCGGCGGCGTCCGCGGCCGGGTGGACCCGGCGGACGGCCGGTCGACCGCGCCGATCTCGAGCATCTTACGCAATTCGTCCGTTCCCGGCGGGGAGTCGAGGCCTTCATCGAGCCACAGACGACGGTGACCGAGACCACGCTGTTGCTTGTCGCACACGACGGCGAGTGGACCCGGCGACGGATCGAGTCACCTGAGGTCGCGCGCCGTTTCGCCCACCAGCTGGCGATGCCGGTCTACGATGTCCGGCTGCTGGGCTATCCACAGCGGATGCGGGACTACAACGAGCGGCAGCGGCGCCGCCCGGCCTGATCACCGGGCGGCGCGCGGCCGTCGTCAGGCGAGGTCGTCGATCACCTGGAGCAGCGTGCGGACCGGCACGCCCGTCCCGCCCTTGGTCCAGTAACCGTTCGCCTCACCGGTGTGGTAGCTGGGGCCCGCGATGTCGATGTGCGCCCACTCGACGCCCTCGGTGACGAACTCCCGCAGGAAGACGCCGCCCTGGAGCATGTGCCCGGCCCGGTCCAGGCTGGCGTTGGTCTGGCAGATGTCGGCGATCTCCGACTCCATGCCCTTGCGCACGTCGTCCGGCAGCGGCATCCGCCAGGCCGGCTCGCCGACCGTGGTGCCGGCCGCCTCGACCAGCCGGGTCGCCTCGTCCGAGCCCATCAGCCCGGAGATCCGCTTGCCCAGCGCGATCACCTGGCCGCCGGTCAGCGTCGAGGTCTCGAACAGGTAGTCGGTGCCGTCCGCGCAGGCCCGGGCCATCGCGTCGCCCAGCACCATCCGGCCCTCGGCGTCGGTGTTGAACACCTCGACCCGCTTGCCGTTGAACATGGTGACCACGTCGCCCGGCCGGTACGCCGACCCGGACGGCATGTTCTCCGCGATCGCCAGGTACCCGGAGACCGCCACACCCGGCTCGAGCTCGGCCACCGCGATCAGCGTGGCGGCCACCGCGGCGGCGCCCGCCATGTCCGACTTCATCTCCCACATGCCGGCGGCCGGCTTGATGCTCACCCCACCGGTGTCGAAGGTGATGCCCTTGCCGACGAGCGCGATCCGCTTCGGGTCGGTCACCCCGGACGGCGTGTAGGTCAGCTTCACCAGCCGCGGCGGCGCCTCGGAACCCTGGCCGACCGCCACGATGCCGCCGTACCCGCCGGCCTTGAGCTGCTCGAAGTCGAGCACCTCGACCTCCAGCCCGGCCTCGGTCGCGGCCGCCGCCACCTGGTCGGCGAGGTCCGCCGGGCGCAGCGCGTTCGGCGGGGTGTTCACCCAGTCCCGGGTCAGGCGCACCGCCCGGGCGACGATCCCGGCCCGGCGCAGCTCGGCCGCCGCCGCCTCGTCGGACGCGTCCGGCACCTGCAGGCGCAGCTCGGCCACCGGGTCACGGCGGCCCTTCGCCGGCTTCGACTTGTACCCCGCGAAGCGGTAGCCGCCGAGCAGCGCCCCCTCCAGCGTGGCGCGCAGCACCGGCGTGGCGCCCGCGTCGTCCGGCACCGGCAGGGCCAGCACCACGGTGTTGCTGCCGGCCAGCGCGCGGACCGCCGCGCCGGCGCCCCGGCGCAGCGTCTCCAGGTCGGGCGCCGGACCGTCCGGCTCGGTGCCGAGGCCCACCGCCACCAGCAGCGGCGCGGCGATCGTGCCGAGGGTGGCCAGTTTGGTCACCTCGCCGGGGGCGCCGGTCGCGCCGAGCAGAGCCAGCGTCGAGATCAGCTTGCCGTCGAAGGCCGCGGCGATGCTCTCGGCGCCGGCGGCCGGCAACAGGCTGCCGTCCTCGTCGGGCTGGCTGTGCAGGCCGATGACGATGGCATCGACCGCCGATTCGGCCGGGTCGGTGTCGACCAGGCTGAGGGTGGGCTGGGTCACTCGGACACTCCGGGACGTCGGGGCCGGTACGGCGCCGGTAGGCGCGCTCCCGGCTATTGGGAAAGCGGTGTTGTCCCAGCGACTCTAAACCGGCCCAAGGTCACCGGTAAGTTGAGTCTCATGTCTGCCGAGCTTCTTCAGTCTCCCCTGCATGCACGCCATGTCGCCCTCGGCGCGAAGTTCGCCGCCTTCGGCGGTTGGGACATGCCTCTGGAGTACGCCGGAGGAGGCGTCCTGAAGGAGCACGCGGCGGTCCGCGAGTCGGCCGGCGTGTTCGACGTGTCGCACCTCGGCAAGGCCACCGTCCGTGGGCCCGGAGCGGCCGCCTTCGTCGACGCGTGCCTCACCAACGACCTCGGCCGGATCGCCCCCGGCAAGGCGCAGTACACGCTCTGCTGCGACGAGACCGGCGGCGTGGTCGACGACCTGATCGCCTACCTGTACGACGACGACCACGTCTTCCTCATCCCGAACGCGGCCAACACCGCCGAGGTGGTCCGCCGCCTCGCCGCGGCCGCCCCGGACGGCGTCACGGTGACCGGCGAGCACCGGTCCTACGCCGTCCTGGCCGTCCAGGGCCCCCGCTCCGCCGACGTCCTCGGTGAGCTGGGACTGCCCGCCGACCACGGCTACATGTCGTTCGCCACGGCCGCCTTCGCCGGGGGTGAGCTGGTCGTCTGCCGTACCGGGTACACCGGCGAGCACGGCTACGAGCTGGTCGTACCGTGGGACGGCGCGCCCGCCGTCTGGGACGCGGTGATCGCCGCCGGGGTCCGCCCGTGCGGCCTCGGCGCCCGCGACACGCTGCGCACCGAGATGGGTTACCCGCTGCACGGCCAGGATCTGAGCCTCGACATCAGCCCGGTGCAGGCCGGCGCCGGCTGGGCGGTCGGCTGGTCCAAGCCGGCGTTCTGGGGCCGCGACGCCCTCACCGCCGAGAAGGCCGCCGGTCCCCGGCGCCGGCTGCGCGGGCTCGAGCTCACCGGCCGCGGCATTCCCCGTGGTCACATGCAGGTGTACGCCGGGGACAAGCTCGTCGGCGAGACCACCAGCGGCACCTTCTCCCCGACCAGGAAGACCGGCATCGCCCTGGCCCTGATCGACACCGAACCCGCCCTGGCCGACGGCGACCTGGTCGAGATCGACATCCGCGGCCGCCGCACCGAGGCCCGCCTGACGAAGCCCCCGTTCGTCACCCCGCAGGTGCGCTGACCCCGCCTTCCGGCCTTCCGGCCTTCCGGCCCCTCCCGCCCTCTTACCCGCGATCTTGGACGTTTTGCCACCGCATCCGGTGGTCCAACGTTCAAGATCGCTGGCCCCCTTGTGGTCATCGCTGGCCCTCCCGCGACCTTGGACGTTTTGCCACCGGATGGGGTGGTCCGGCGTCCAAGATCGCGGCGAGGACGTCGGGGCGTCGGGACATCGGGACGACGGGGGCGTCGGAGCGTCGGGACGGCGGGGCGTCGGGAGGTCGGGGACATCGGGACGGCGGGGGCGTCGGAGCGTCGGGACGGCGGGGGCGTCGGAGGTCGGGGGCGGCGGGACGGCGGGGGGCGGCGGGACGGCGGGGGGTCAGGCGAGAGCGAGGGTGACGACCACCAGTGTCGCCGTCACCGCGCACTCCACGGCCGCGCCCAGGACGTCGCCGGTGATGCCGCCGAATCGCCGTACCGTGTGATGGAGGAGAAGGACCACCGCTGACATCGCGACGGCGACGGCGGCCGGGCCCTGCCACGGACGGCCCGGCACGGCGGCAAGCGCGAGACCCGCGACGCAGGCCGCGGAGACCAGCACCGCCGGCAGCGGGACGCTGGAGGCGACCAGCGCGCCGAGCCCTTCCGGGCGGGCGGCGGGCACACCGCGGCGGCAGGCGACGGTCACCGCGAGACGCCCGGTCGCCCAGGCGGTCACCACGGCCCACGGGCCGGCCGCGGTCAGCGCCCCGGTCTGGATCAGCAGCGTCGCGGCGATCGCCGCCACCCCGAACGGGCCGATGTCCGGCTTTTTCATGATTTCTAGGGCGGCGGGGCCGGACCGGTACGACCCGAGCGCGTCGATCGTGTCCGCCAGCCCGTCCAGATGCAGCCCCCGGCTGAGCAGCGCACCCGCCGCCACCGTGACCCCGGCCGCGACCAGCGCCGGCGACCCCAGCGCCCGCAGACCCTCGTGCACGCCGGCCAGGATCAGCCCGAGCAGCGCGCCCACGGCCGGCGCCACCGCCATCGCCACCGCCGCCGCGGACCGGTCCACCCGGCCGGCCCGCACCGGCAGCACGGTCAGCGTGGTGACCGCCAGCCGTACCCCGTCAAGCACTCGCGGTGGTGGCCGGCCCCGGCCCGTGCGGCTCCGGCTCGGCGAACTCGGTGAGGTCGTCATCGTCGTCGGAGAGTTCGTCCAGGCCGTCGTCGCCGACCTCGTCCAGCAGGGCCGGATGCACCGGGGACGCCGAGGCCAGGCCCACCGCCGTACGGATCAGCGGCAGCACCGCCAGAGCATTGGCCCCCTCACCCAGGTCGAGGCCCACCTGGAGCACCGGGGTCAGCCCCAGTACGTCGGCGCCCTGCTTCACCAGCGCGAGCGTGCCCGCCTCGGGCAGCAGGCACCAGTGCCGGGTCTGGCTGGCCAGATCCCGCGCCACCAGCCCGGCCGCGATGCCCAGCGGACCGTCCAGCAGCACCGGGATCCGGCGGGCCGCCGCACCGAGCAGCACACCGGTGGCGACGGCCACGTCCAGGCCGCCGATCTGGCGCAGGATGTCGGTGGCCCCGCGCGGCTCCTGCCGGATCCGGTGCAGCGCGTCCCGGATCGCGGCGCAGCGCATCATCCACGCGGCGTCGTCGAAACGGCCGCCCGGCAGCAGCACCCGGGGCAGGGTCGCGACCGGCTCGGCCCCGGTCGTGGCGGCCAGCACCGCGGTCGCCGCCGCCTCCGTCCCGGCGCCGATCCCGGCCAGCAGGATCGCGTCCCGGCCCGCGTCGGCGGCGCCGTCGGCCAGTTGCCAGCCGTCGCGCAGCGCGGCCTCGACCGCCTCCTCGCTCGCGGCCGGGCCGTCCTCCATGGCGCCGGTCTCGGCCGTGCGCAGCACCGCGATGTCGGCGCCGGCCTGCCCGGCCAGCCGGCCCAGCAGACCCGTTCCGGCCTCGGCCTCGGCGACCCGGCGCTCCACGTCGGCGGCGTCCACCCCGGCGACCGCGCCACCGGTGTGCCGGCCCGCGATCACCACGACCCGTACGCCACCCCACGTCCGCGGGACGACCGTGCTCTGCGTGGCCGCCGCGAACTCGACCGCCTCGCCGAGCGCGCCCAGCCCACCGCCGGGCAGGTCGATGGTGGCCAGGCGGTCCCGCGCGTCGGGGCCGGAGTCGCTGCTGGGCAGCGGCAGGTCCATGCCGGGCTTGATCTCGGTGAGCCCGGACGCGACCAGCGGCAGCGTCATGGTGGACCCGCTCAGCGCGGCGGTGGGGTCCGGCTTCGGCTCGGCGGCCACGGCCGGCTCGACCACGGTGGCCGGCGGCGGGGGAGTGGCGATGACCGGGGTGGTGACCGGCACCGGCCGGGAGACCACGGTCGGGGCTTCGGCGGGGGTCTCGGCGGGGGTCTCGACGGGGGCCAGGGGGCCGTTGCGAATCCAGGTCGGCTGACCGGCCACCACCAGCGCCACCCCGTCACAGACCGCGGCCAGCGCCTGGTTGGTGGTGCCCAGCGCGTCCGCGAACGCCCGCCCGACCGGCGTCACCGGCACCAGCGACAACCCGACCTCCGGGCTGACCAGCACCACCCGCGCCACCGCGCCGCGCACCGCCTCGGCGAGCGCCGCCACGTCGGCCTCGTCGTCCTTGGGCTGCCGGGCCGGGTCGAGCACCGCGGCCACCCAGCCGCCCAGGTCGTCGACGAGCAGCGTCTCGTCGGGACCGGCCTGCGCGATCAGCTCGGTGAGCCGGGCCGGGTCGCCGCCGGTCTCCTCGGTCGTCCAGGACTGCGGCCGCCGACGCTGATGAGCTTCGATGCGTGCGCGCCACTCCGGATCGTCCTCACCGCCGACCGCGGTGGCCACGTACCGTACCGACGGCGCCGAGGAGACGAGCGATTCGGCGAACCCCGATTTGCCGGAGCGGATTCCGCCGAGCACCAGAACCGTGTTCCACCGATCTTCGGACATGCTCCGTACCTTAGAGCCGAGACCCACGCGCGGACGCCGTAGGGTGGAGGCCCAGCGAGTCACGCGACGTGAGGGGGCGGCTCAATGCCGTGGAGTTGGCGGTACGAGGACGTCGACGGTAAGCCGGTCGAGGGTCCGGCCGAGACGTTCAGCAGCCAGGCGGACGCCGAGTCCTGGATCGGGCAGGAGTGGCGGGCCCTCCAGTCCGCCGGGGTCAGCACGGTCACGCTGGTCGAGGACGACCGGGTCGACTATCAGATGAGCCTTCAGCCGGCGGACTGACGTGACCTACGAACCGGTGTACGCCCGTACACCGCGCAGCGCCTTCATACCGAGTCCGGTCTTCGTCGGCATCGTCGCGATCTTCGTGGTCAGCGGCGTGATGACCTGGACCCGGTTCGGCAACGTCGGGATCGACGTCTTCCTGTTCGTCCTCTCCGGCTGGCTGATCTCACTCTGCCTGCACGAGTACGCGCACGCCGTGACCGGCTACTTCTCCGGTGACCTGACCGTCGCCGACCGCGGCTACCTGAAGCTCAACCCGCTGAAGTACACGCATCCGCTGCTGTCCATCGTGCTGCCGCTGGTCGTGGTGATCCTCGGCGGCATCGGCCTGCCCGGCGGCGCCGTCTGGATCGACCACCAGCACATCCGCAGCCGGGCCAAGGCGTCACTGATCAGCGCGGCCGGCCCGCTCGTCAACGTGGCGCTCGGGCTGGTGGTGGCGGTGCCGTTCCTGGCCGGGCTGGCGCCGGAGCTGACCCAGGACGTGACCGGCCGCTACACGGTGTCCGGCTCCGCCGAGCACCTGGAGTTCTGGGCCGCGCTGGCCCTGCTGGCCTTCCTCCAGGTGACCGCGAGCGTGCTGAACCTCCTGCCGGTGCCGGGCCTGGACGGGGGCAACATCATCGCCCCGTGGTTCAGCCCGGCCTACCAGCGGGCGTGGAACCTGGTCGCGCCCTGGGGCTTCCTCATCCTGTTCCTGCTGCTCTGGCAGACACAGGTCGGCGACTGGTTCTTCACCATCGTCAACGGGATCGCCGAGCTGATCAGCGTGCCCACCTGGCTCTACGCCTACGGCTTCGATCTGCTCCGATTCTGGAGTGACTAGGGGCGCTCGGCCGGGCTGGAGGTGAGCGACGGGTCGCGGGTCACGACCGGCTCCACGATCTCGTCGATCGCCTTCAGCAGGCCGTCGTCCAGCCGGACCCCGGACGCCTTGACGTTGTCCCGGACCTGCTCGGGCCGGGACGCGCCGATGATCGCCGCCGAGACGTTCGGGTTCTGGAGCACCCACGCCACCGCCAGCTGCGCCGTCGTCAGCCCCGCCTCCTCGGCGAGCGGCCTCAGCCGGGCCACCGCGTTCAGCACGTCGTCCTCCAGCCAGCGGGCGATGAACCCGGCGCCGGACTTCTCGTCGGTGGCCCGCGACCCGGCCGGCGGCTGCTCCCCGGCCCGGTACTTCCCGGTCAGCACCCCCTGCGCCAGCGGCGACCAGACGATCTGCCCGAGCCCCAGCTCCCGCGACGCCGGCACCACCTCGGCCTCGATCACCCGCCACAGCATCGAGTACTGCGGCTGGTTCGACACGAGACGGATCCGCAGCTCACGGGCGAGCGGCGCGGCGGCCCGGATCTGCTCGGCGGTCCACTCGGACACCCCGATGTAGTGCGCCTTGCCCTGGCGTACCACGTCGGCGAACGCCTCCATGGTCTCGTCGAGCGGCGTGTGGTGGTCGTACCGATGGGCCTGGTAGAGATCGACGTAATCGGTGCCGAGCCGGCGCAGCGAGCCGTCGATCGACTCCAGGATGTGCTTGCGGGACAGGCCGCTGTCGTTCCGGCCCGGCCCGGTCCGCCAGAACACCTTCGTGAAGATCTCCAGACCCTCCCGGCGCTCACCCTTCAGCGCCCGGCCCAGCACCTCCTCGGCCCGGGTCCCGGCGTAGACGTCCGCGGTGTCGAACGTGGTGATGCCGCAGTCGAGGGCCGCCCGCACGCACGCGGCGGCGGCCTCCTCCTCGACCTGTGAGCCGTGGGTGATCCAGTTGCCGTAGGCGATTTCGCTGACCAGCAGGCCGGAACGGCCGAGATGACGGAATTCCATCCCCCGACCGTATCCCCTACAGAACGGGCCGCACCTCGTCCGGCAGCAGCTCCACCACCGACTCCGGATCCCGGTGCCCGACGTCCACCAGCGGCTCGCCCTCCCGGTCCAGCGCGCCCCACAGCCCCGCCGCGTTGCGCACCAGGAACGCCGACGGATGGATCACCACGGCCGCGTGCACCGCCGCCACCACCAGCTGCCCGGTCCGGTCGAGCACCCCGAGCCGCTCGCCGGCGTCCACCACGGCCAGGCCCTCGTCGGTGAACCCGTCCACCGGCCCGCCCACGTGCAGCACCGTCGCGAACCGCCGGAACCGCGGCCGCACCGCGATCCGCCCGTGCCGGTCCACCGCACCCCAGAGGCCACCCTGCCGGACCGCCGCCAGCCCACCCCGGAACGGCCGCGCGTCCTCGAACCCGGCCGGCGCCACCACCAGCCGGTTCTGCCGGTCGATCGCGAACCAGCCGGTCGTGTCACCCCGGGTCACCCAGGCCAGGCCATCGGCGAACCGGCCGACCGCCAGATAGCCGTGCGCGGCCGGGATCACCAGCTCACCGCCCGAGTCGATCAGCTCCCAGGCGTGCGAGTCCGGGCGGCGCACCCAGGCGACACCCTCGGCGAACGGCTGCGCCTCGGCGTACCGGGGTTCCACGGCGGCCGCGTAACCCCACAGCCCGGCCCCGTCGTCGAGCAGCGGCATCGGCGCCTCCGGCAGACCCAGCAGCTCGTCCCGGGTCCGCGGGTAGGGACCCCACCCGTCCCCGGTCCGCCGGGTGATCGCGTCCAGCGCCAGCTCGACCCGCTCCACCAGCTCCGGATCGTCACTCCGGCGCACGTTCAGCGCCCGCTCGAAGTGGTTCACCGCCTCCAGATAGCGCCCCTGCTCGAACGCCGACCGCCCGGCCAGCTCACTGATCTCCGCCCGGATCCGCCCCGGCAACTCCGGCGAATCGGCCTGCGCGAACAGCCGGTCCGCCTCGGCGAACTCGCCCCGCCACTGCAACACGTGCGCCAGCCGCGCCTGCGCGATCGACACCGGCCGCAGCTCACCGCTGGCCTCCGCGTGCCGCACCGCCTCCCGTCCGTCGGCGAGAGCGTCGTCCAGCTCACCGAGCACCCGCGACACCACGGCACGCAGCCCGAGCAGCCCGGCGCGCACGTTGTCCCGTTCCGCGTACTCCAGCCGGTCGGTCAGCCGGTCCACCAGATCCCACAGCCGGTCCGGCTCGTCCACCTGCTCGCGCAGCGTCCGCGGATCGAACTCCCACGTGTACGACGCCAGGATCTGCTCCGGATCGGCCCGCCGCCGGTCGGCCGGGGCACGCTGGTCACGCCGCTGCCGTACCGGCTCGGTCCGGGCCTCCGGCGGCGCTTCCCGCGACCTCTCCGCCACGCCGTCGGCTGCCGCGCCACCGGCTTCCTCGTCCGCCGGCGTCACCCCATTCAGCGGTACGACGTGAGCACCCGAATCCGGCTCGTCCCCCACCGTGGCGTCACCCTCGGGAGCCTCCACAGCCGCGGCCACCGTGCCGGGCTCGTCGCCCTCGGCCTCGTCCTGCCGGGGACCGTCGTCCACGGCCGCCGTGGCCGGGTCGCCCTCGTGGGTCGTCCCCGGCTCACCCTCGGCATCGTCGGGATTCCCGCCGTCAGCCGCGTTCCCCGCCGCCGAAGAGGGCCTGGCCTCCTCCGCCTCGGAGAAATGCCCCACCTCCTCCACATCGGCCGAAGGCCCGGCCTCATCGACCTCCGGGCTGTCACCGGTCGCGGAAGACACGACACCGGAAGGACCCTCTCCCAGAACGTCCGAGTCCTCCATCGCGTCACCGTCGAACGTCGCGCCGGTCTCGGTGACGACGTCCGGCTCGTCCGGAGCCTCGCTCTCCTCCACACCCGGGGCGTCGCTGACGGCACCCTCGGTCTCCGGGCTCTCTTGCACAGCCAAGGCGTCGCTGACGGCGTCGTAGGTCTCCGGGCTCTCGTCCACGTCCGGGGCCTGGCTGATGGCGTCGTCGGTCTCCGGGCTTTCTTGCATGCCCGGGGCCTGGCTGACGGCGTCGTCGGTCTCCGGGCCTTCTTGCACGCCCAAGGCGTCGCTGACGGCGTCGTCGGTCTCCGGGCTCTCGTCCACACCCGGGGCCTCGCTGACGGCACCCTCGGTCTCCGGCAAAACGGACTCGTCGACCGGTGAGGCGCTGTCTACGGCCGGGACGGACTCGGTCGGCTGCCCCGCCGGTGCGTCGCCCGTCTCGTGAGGCTCTTCCGTGGACTCGTCAGTGCGTTCGTCGGCGCTTCCCGCGAGCAGGTAGGAGACCACCGGGGGCAGATCCTCGGAGGACGGCACCACCGTCGTCGTGACCTGCTCGGAATCGCCGTGCGAAACCTCGACGTCGCGCGCGGCGTTCTCGTCGCGCACCGCCTCCGAGGCGTCCACCGTGGTCTCCGTGGAGATCTCCTCCACACCACCGTGAGAGACGGCGCTCTCAGGCCCGGGGCCGTCAGGAAGAAGCCCCTCCTCCGCGGGTGACGGCGTCTCCTCGCCAGCGAAGCCCTCCGGCCCGGCGTCGTCATGTTCCCGTGCGGCAGAAACGGAGGTCACCGCCGCCTGTTCGGCAGCGTCGTCCTGGGCCACAGTGGCTTCCGAATGAGCGGTGGCGTCCGTTTCCCGTGCGGCAGGAACCGAGGCCCCCGCCGCCTGTTCGGCAGCGTCGTCCTGGGCCACGGCGGCTTCCGGGCGAGCGGTGGCGTCCGTTTCCCGTGCGGCAGGAACCGAGGTCACCGCCGCCTGTTCGGCAGCGTCGTCCTGGGCCACGGCGGCTTCCGGGTGAGCGGTGGCATCGGTTTCCCGTGCGGCAGGAACCGAGGTCACCGCCGCCTGTTCGGCAGCGTCGTCCTGGGCCACGGCGGCATCCGGGCGAGCGGTGGCATCGGTCTGCGAAGCGGACTCGTCGGCCCCGGCGGGCTCATCCGTCGGGAAGGGCTCCCCCGGATCGGCGGAACCCGCCACGTCGGCATGCTCGCCCGAGCCGTCCGCTTCGTCGATGGATTCGGCATCGACGGAGAGGTCAGCCTCTGCTGGTTCCTCCACGTCGGTGAGGTAGTCGGCGTAGAGCCGCTGCGGCTCGTCGCCGGCTTCGGCCGCCGAGTCGTCGACGTCGCGCAGCGCTTCGCCGTCCCCGGCGGGGACGCCTTCCGCTTCGGCGGCCGTGCTCTCCGCCTCTTCCCGTCGGGTGTCGTCGTCGAGCTCGCCAGGAGCGAACCAGCCCAGCGGCTGAGGGGTGTCGGGCACCTCCTCGGCCACGACAGCGGGTTCAGCGTCAGGAACCGGCGTGGTGGCCCCGAGCCCACTCATCGACAGCAACCAGCCGAGACCGTGCGTCTCCGATTCCTCTCCGGACGCCTCGGCCCCGCTCGGGCCACCGGCCGACGGCTCGGCTACGAACGGCACGCCGGTCACCGGGGAGGCCGTGCCTGGCCCGCCGGTCGACGGGTCGGTCGCGAACGGCACGCCGGTCACCGGGGAGGCCGTGCCTGGCCCGCCGGTCGACGGGTCGGTCGCGAACGGCACGCCGGTCACCGGGGAGGCCGCGCCCGGCCCGCCGGTCGACGGTTCGGCCGCGGACGGTGCGCCGGTCGACGGCGGGGCAGCCGGTTCGGTGGCGAACGGCGCGCTGGACGCCGGCTGGACCGCCGAATCTGTTGCGAACGGCCGTGCCGTCGGTGCTTCCACGGCCTGGGCGACGTCCTCGGACGGTGCGACCGCCGCGTGCCGCGGGTCGGCGCTCACGCCATGACGGCCGACGGGGGCCTGGGTCTCGTCCCCGCCGTGCCGGGGACCCGCGACGGCGGTGTGCTCTTCCGGCTTCGGCGCCTGACCCGGTGCCGCGAACGGGGCCAGCGCCCGAGGGTCGATGGCCTGAGTGCGGTCCGCACCCGGCCCGAATCCTTCGGCTCCGGTTCGCCGCGGGTCGAACGGCCGGGTCGGATCCTCGGGATGCGATCCGGGATCGTGGTGTCCGGCCGTGTCGGGAGCCCGGCCCGAACGCCGTGGGTCGAGCGGCCGGGTCGGGTCCTGCCCCTGCTGTGCGTCTTCCCGGGTAGCCGGGAACGACACACCGGGTGCGGCACCGGCGACCGGCGCGCCGGCCTGGAACGCCACCGGCCCGGAGACCGGCGCGACGCCGCCGGGCGTGGTGGGCGATCCGGGGACGACGGGCGCGGCCGGTGCGGTGTGCCCGGGCATGCCGGTGCGGCTGTCCGGACCGAACGGTGCGACCGGCCCGGAGGCGGGTGCCACCGGCCCGGAGGCGGGTGCGACCCCGCCGGGACCGGTGGGTACCGAGAGCCCGGGCGTCTGGCCGGGAACCGTCGGATAGACGGCGGCCGGAGGCACCGCGGACGCCGGGGTGACCCGGGTCGGTTGAGGAGCCGGGCGCGACGGAGCCGGCGAGTTCCGGTCCTGCGGCGCGGGGCGGAGGTCGAACGGCGCCTCCGGGGTACGGCCGGGTCGCGGTGACCGGCGCTCGTCGGCGTATGCCGGGAACGTCTCGGCGGGCACCGGGCGAGCGGCGCCGTAGGACGGACCGGCCGGGGAGACCGGGCGGGCCTCACCGCTCCGCGCGGGCACGATCTGCTCGGGCGACGGGCGACGGCCCGGGTGACCCGGCTCCTGGTCCGGTCGTACCGGACCGGGCGCATGGCGGGCGGCCGGCGCGACCGGCCCACCGGGACGTCCGGGGTGCTCGAGCTGCCCGGGTCCACCCGAACCGGACGGCGCCGGGCCGCCGGAGTGCGGACCGTGCTGCCCCGGCGGGACCTCGCCACCACGACCGGCCACGACGGGCCCGCCGTGCCCGGGCGGAATGGAACCACCATGACCGGGGGCACCCGGGCGCCCCTGGGGGCCGGGGCCGCCCGCGGCTACGGGCCGCCCCTGCGGCATCGGGCCGCCCGAAGAGGACGGGCCGCCCGAAGAGGACGGACCGGCGAACGAGTGCGGGCCACCACGAGGCGCCGCGCCACCCGGAGACGCGGAACCGCGCGAACCGGGCCCACCGTGCTGGCCGGGGCCACCGGGTGGAACAGGCCCGCCGTGCTGGCCGGGGCCACCGGGTGGAACAGGCCCGCCGTGCTGGCCGGGGCCACCGGGCGGGACGGGCCCACCGTGCTGGCCGGCCCCAAGGGGCGGAACAGGCCCACCGTGCTGGCCGGGGCCACCCGGCGAGACCGGAATGCCGTGCGCGGCCGGGCCGCCGGGCTGTCCCGAAACGTTGTGGGCACCCTGCGGCGCCTGGCCGGGGTGGAAGGGAGCGCGCTGGGACGCGGCCGGGGACACCGGGCGGTTGCCGTAACCGCCGGGCTGTTGCGGCCCGCGGGCCCATCCGCTGCCGCCGGGCGCGTCGGACGGCGCGGGCTGCTGCGGACCACGGGCAGCCGGCGCCCGCCCGGGGGAGACCGGCGCGGCCGGCATCGGATGCCCGGGATTCACCGGGACCGAGGGCCGGCCGGGCGCGCCGGAATGGCCGGGGCCACCGAAACCGCCGCGGCCGCCAGGACCGCCGGGAGCGCCAGGACCGCCGGGGCCCCCGGGAGCGCCAGGACCGCCGGGGCCGCCGGGAGCGCCAGGGCCGCCGGGGCCGCCGGGAGCGCCGGAAGGGGCCGGGCCGGCGCCGGGCGCACGGCCGTAGACCGGCGCCGCCCCGCGCCGCTGATCGGGGCCGCCCGGCGCGGCGGGACCGCGCCCCTGGTCGACGCGATCGTGCATGTGGATGGGCCGGTTCCAGGAGGGCTCATCGCGCGGGGCCGTGGGCGCGGCCGGGCGCGGGTCCTCGGATCGGGGGGTGACCGATGCGCGGCCGCGGCCCGCACCGCTGACCGGCGCCGAGCTGGCCGGACCGGAACCGCCGCGGGACGCCTCGTAGACGGGCGTGTGCACGGCCTTGCGGCGTCCCGGGTCGCCGGGGTAGCGCTGGCCGGGCAGAGGTTCCCACTCCCAGGTGATCTCGTAGACCCAGGCGGGTTCGTCATCCCAGCCGTCGGCGCTCGGCCGGGAGCTCCAGCCGTTCATCGGGCGCCCAGCGGGTGACCCGTCGAATGGCAACGCTCCGTCACGGCGAACTCCACCTGTCAAGAAAAAGGGCCGCGTCCGGCCGAGGACCTGCGTAGAGTCACCCGGCTCGTCGTGGGGGTTTCGAGAGGAGATTAACGGCGTGGACCAGCGAGACGCCAGCGTGCCGACGATCTCTCGAATAGGTCCGTTCCGCGCCTCCATTGCTACTTTCGGTGCGCTGATCGGGTCGGGTTTCCGGCGGTACGCGACCTACCGGCAAGCCACCATAGCCGGAACGTTCACCAACATCGTGTTCGGCTTCCTCCGCTGTTACGTACTGCTCGCGGTGGCCGCGACCGCCGCCGGGCAGCGTCCCGCCGGGTACACCGCCGAGCAACTCGCCACCTATGTCTGGGTGGGCCAGGGTTTACTCGCTGTCATCGGCCTCTGGGGCTGGACGGAGCTGGCCGACCGGATCCGCAGCGGCGACATCGCGGCCGACCTGTTACGTCCGGTGCCCCCGCTGACCGGTTTCCTCGCCGCCGATCTGGGCCGGGCGCTGCACGGGATGCTCACCCGGTTCGTTCCGCCGCTGCTCGCGGGGGCGGTCTTCTTTCCGCTGCACACGCCGTCCCGGTGGCAGACGGTGCCGCTGTTCGCGGTGTCGGTGGTGCTGGCCGTGGTGATCTGTTTCGGCTGCCGGTTCGTGGTGAACGCGACGGCCTACTGGCTGCAGGACGCCCGCGGGCCGATCACCCTGTGGACGCTGGGCGCCGGTGTGCTCGGCGGGCTCTACTTCCCGTTGCGGCTGCTGCCGGCCGAGTTGACGGTGGCGCTGTGGGTGGCGACGCCGCTGCCCAGCCTGTTGCAGACGCCGCTCGACGTGATCGCGGAGCGGGACGGCCCGGCGTTGCAGGCCGGGCTGGTGGCGTTGCAGGTGGTGTGGGCGGTGCTGATCCTGGCGCTGGGCGCGCTGGTGCAGCGGCGGGCCGAACGGCGGCTGGTGGTGCAGGGTGGGTGAGCTGCGTGCCTATGCCGCTCTCGGGGCGGCGCAGATCCGGTCGGCGACCGCGTACCGTACGTCGTTCCTGATCGAGCTGTTCGGCAACATGGGCGCCACGGTCTTCGATGTGCTCACCGTGCTGGTGCTGTTCCGGGCCACTCCGGCGCTCGGCGGATTCTCGCTGGCCGAGGCCATGTTGATCGCCGGTTTGAGTGCGGCCGGGTTCACGCTGGCCGATTTCACGGTGGGGAACGTGGACCACCTCAAGTCGCTGGTCCGGGCCGGGACGCTGGACGCCGTGCTGGTCCGGCCGCTGGGCGCGCTGCCCCAGCTGCTGCTCATGGATCTGCCGGTCCGCAAGGCGCTGCGGGTGGTGTTCGGGTTCACGGTGCTGGTCCTGGCGGTCGCCGCCAACGACATCGACTGGACACCGGCCCGGGCGTTGCTGCTGGTGGTGGCCCCGGTCGCGGCGGCGGTCTTCTTCGGGTCGATCTTCGTGTCGAGCGCGAGCCTGGCGTTCTGGTGGGTGGATTCGGGCGAGGTGGGTGCGGCGTTCACCTACGGCGGGCGGGACTTCACCTCGTACCCGATGTCGGTCTTCGGCGGTTGGTTCCGCGGCCTTTTCGCGTACGCCCTGGGGTTCGCCTTCGTGGCCTATCAGCCGGCGCTGGCGTTACTCGGCGTGCCCGATCCGCTCGGTCTGCCGGCCTGGTCCGGCTTCCTCTCCCCGCTGGTCGCGTTCGCCGCGGCGGCTTTCGCCGCCGGCGTCTGGCGCGCCGGAATCCGTCACTACCGGAGCACCGGATCATGATCGAGATGCGCGAGCTTCGCAAAGATTTCACTGTACGGGTGAAAGCCGGCCGCCTCCGAAGGGCGAAACGGACCGTCTCCGCCGTGGACGGAGTGTCCCTGAGTATCGGCCGTGGCGAGATGGTCGGCTACATCGGACCGAACGGCGCCGGCAAGTCGACGACCCTGAAGATGCTCACCGGCGTGCTGACCCCGTCCTCGGGCCACGTGTCGGTGTGCGGCCTGACCCCGGTGCCGCAGCGGACCCGGCTGGCGCTGCGGATCGGCGTGGTGTTCGGTCAGCGGTCGCAGCTCTGGTGGGATCTGCCGTTGCGTGAGTCGTTCCGGCTGCTGCGGCACATCTACCGGGTGCCGGCCGCCGAGCACGCGGCCCGGCTGCGCCGCTGCCGGTCGCTGCTCGACCTGGACGCGTTCCTGGACACCCCGGTCCGCCAGTTGTCGCTGGGCCAGCGGATGCGGGGCGAGCTGACCGCGGCCCTGCTGCACGGTCCGGAGGTGCTGTTCCTCGATGAGCCGACGATCGGCCTTGACGTGGTGAGCAAGCAGGCGGTCCGCTCGTTCCTGGCCGAGCTGGGCGGGTCCGGTGACGTGACGCTGGTGCTGACCACGCACGACCTGGCCGACATCGAGCGGCTCTGCGAGCGTCTCGTGGTGATCGATCACGGCCGGGTGGTGCACGACGGCAGCATCGAGGCCCTGCACGAGCGGTACGGGTCCCGCCGCAGCATCGTCGCCGACCTGGCCGAGCCGCTGCCGGACGGGTTCGAGCTGCCCGGCACGAAGCTGGCGGGGGTGACCGCGAACGGTCACCGGGTCACCTTCGTCCTGGAGTCGTCGACGGCCGGCGCCGCGGTGGCCGGTCTGGTCGCGGCGGTCGACGTCCGGGATCTGTCCCTGCTGGAGCCGGACATCGAGGACGTGGTCGCCCGTCTCTACTCGGCTACCGATGCTCCATGACGAGGATGGCCCAGGAGTTCGGCTCCAGCGCCTCGTAGCTGTGCGGCACGTCGCCCGGGAAGGTCACGTAGTCACCGGGTCCGACCTCGACCAGTTCGGCGACCGGGCCGACCCGGATCCGCCCGGCGGACACCACGATGTGTTCGACGCTGCCCGGGATGTGCGGCTCGGCGTCGCGCCGGGCGCCCGGCTCGAGCTCCAGGACGTAGATGTCGCGCCGTGCGTTCGGCGCGCCGGTGGCGAGCAGGGTGCCGTAGAAGTCGGCATTGTCGGAGCGCACCCGGGGGCCCTCGCCGGCCCGGACGACCCGTACCGGTGAGGCCGGCGGTTCGATCAGCCGGCTGAACGGGACGCCGAGCGCCACTCCCAGCGCCCACAGCGTCTCGATGCTCGGATTTCCGGAACCGGCCTCCAGTTGGGACAGCGTGGACTTGGCCAGCCCGGCTCGCCGGGCCAGCTCGGCCAGGGAGATCCCGGCCCGGTCGCGTTCCCGGCGCAGGTTCGCCGCGATGAGGGCGAGCGGGGGTGCCGGCTGCTGCATGTTCGCTCCATCGGTCTCATCGTTCGGTTTGACGAACGCTCGCGGCTCGTTCACTATTTCGAACTATGGGTACGTTATATCGAACGCGGGCGCGGCTCCGGGACATCGGCGCTCTGGCCGCGGCCACGCTCGCGGTGGGCGCGTCCTTCGGCGCCATCACGATCGCGTACGGGCTACCCGCCTGGGTTCCGGTCGTCATGTCGGTGCTGATCTTCGCCGGTGGCTCCCAGTTCCTCGCCGTCGGCCTGCTGGCCGCCGGCAACCCGGTCGCCGCCGTCCTGGCCGGCCTGCTGCTCAACGCCCGGCACCTGCCGTTCGGCCTGGCCGTCGCCGACGTGCTCGGCACCCGCTGGCGCGACCGGCTGGTCGGCGCGCACATCATGACCGACGAGACCGTCGCCTTCGCCCTGGCCGAATCCACCCCACAGGCCCGCCGCCGGATCTACTGGCTGGTCGGGGCCACCCTGTTCGTGGTCTGGAACACCGGGGTCGTGCTCGGTGTCCTGCTCGGCGGCGCCACCGGCGACCCGAACGCTCTCGGCCTGGACGCCGCCTTCCCGGCCGGCCTGATCGCGCTGATCCTGCCCTCGCTACGGGACCGCGACACCCGCCTCGTGGCGATCGCCGGCGCGGCCGTCGCGGTGCTGCTCACCCCGGTGCTCCCGGCCGGCCTGCCGGTCCTGTGCGCGCTGCTCGGCCTGCTCGTCCTGTTCCGCCGCCCACCCACCCGGCCCACTCCCAGCGCCGTCTCCACCCGCACCGAGCACCCTTGACACCCCTCACCCGGCCCTCACCGCCGCCTCAGCCCCGCGCCCTCCCCGACAGTCACCAACCTCAGCGGGCCCTCACCGCCGCCTCAGCCCCGCGCCCTCCCCGACAGTCACCAACCTCAGCGGGCCCTCACCGCCGCCTCAGCCCCGCACTCTCCCCGACAGTCACCAACCTCAGCGGGCCCTCACCGCCGCCTCAGCCCCGCACTCTCCCCGACAGTCACCAACCTCAGCCGGCCCTCACCGCCGCCTCAGCCCCGCACTCTCCCCGACAGTCACCAACCTCAGCCGGCCCTCACCGCTGCCTCAGCCCCGCACTCTCCCGGACAGTCACCAACCGCACCCGGCCCTCACCGCCGCCTCAGCCCCGCACTCTCCCCGACAGTCACCAACCGCACCCGGCCCTCACCGCCGCCTCAGCCCCGCGCCCTCCCCGACAGCCACCAACCTCAGCTGGCTCCCCGCGCTGTCTCGGCCCAGCGAGACAGCGCCGACAGCCAGCCGCTCACCTGCCTCGGCTGGCTGCCAGTGCTCTCTTCGGGCGCGCGGAACAGTGCTGGCGGCCAGCCACCAACCCCGACTGGTTCTCGGCGCTGTTGCGGGCCGCGTGCGAGAGCCCTGAGAGCCGGCTGAACATGATCTTGGAGGAGCTATGTTGATCACCGCGATCGTGGTGCTCGCGGTCGGGACCTATGCGATCCGCCTCAGCGGCGTGGTGCTGCGCGATCGCCTGGAACTGTCCGAGCCCCTGCAACGGCTGCTGCCGATGTCGGCCGCCGCGCTGCTGGCCGCCCTGGCCGGGACGGCCGCGCTGATGGCGGGTAGCGAGTTCGCCGGATTCGCCCGCCCGGCCGGGGTCCTGGTCGGCGGTCTGCTGGCCTGGCGGAAAGCGCCGTTCGTGGTGGTCGTCGTGGCGGCCGCCGCCGTCACTGCCCTGCTGCGCCTGGCCGGCGTCGAGTAGGGCACCGTCGTCCCGCGCCTGGCCGAGAGCCTTCCCCGAGCCGGGCGGGTGAGTGGGCAGCACGGCCCGGTGGGCGCGGCACTGGCGTGATTCGGCAGCGGGGTGGGTGAGTGGGCAGCACGGCCCGGCGGGCGCGGCACTGGCGTGATCCGGCAGCGGGGTGGGTGAGTGGGCAGCACAGCCCGGCGGGCGCGGCACCGGCGTGACCCGGCAGCGGCTCGCGCCGAACCGGCGGAACGGCCGGTTCTCGATGGGGGCGGCCATGCCCGTACCGGAAAGGGTCGAAAAAGACGAACGCGGAGACCGGGTGGTCTCCGCGTCGCGTGCGGGACGTCAGACGGTCGCGCCGAGTTGGACCTTCGGCTTCGGCACGCGCATCCGCCGGAAGGTCAGGCCGCGCATGATCCCGTAGAAGTAGAGGCCGCCCAGCTTCTGCGTGGTCTGCGGGAAACGCGCCCGGACCTGCTTCTTGATCCGGCGGGCGATGAGGACGCTGTCGACGAAGACGGCCAGCGCCAGACCGGCCCAGAGCACGTTGCTGGCCAGGTAGACCGCCCGGATGTTGATCGACGAGCCGATCAGCACGACCACCGCGCCGGCGATGAAGAACGACCCGACGGTACGCCGTGAGTCGACGATGTCGCGGACCAGCGAACGCTCGGGGCCGCGATCCCGGGCGAGCAGGTAGCGCTCGTCGCCGTTGCGCATGCCCTCGGCGGCCTCGGCGCGCTCGGCCCGCTGCCGTTCGCGCATCTGCTTGTACGCCTCTTTGCGGCTGGCGGGCGCCGGGTCCTGCACGCGGCGGCCCTGGGCGGCCCGCTTCGGCGTGACCACCCCGAGCTCCTTCTTGCTGGGCGTGTAGCCCTTGGGTCGCGGCTCGGCGGCGACCACCTCCTGCCCGGCGGGGGAGGCGTCGGCATCGGCTGGCTTACGGCGAAACAGCGGCACGTAGGAAGCGTAGCCAAACGGCGCGGTGTGTCGCACACCGCGCCGTTGATCGTGACGAACTCGCGGCTCAGAGCCGCTCGACGTGGGCGCCGAGAGCGGCCAGCTTGGCTTCGAAGTCCTCGTAGCCGCGCTTGATCAGGTTGACGCCGTAGACCCGCGAGGTGCCCTCGGCGGCCAGTGCCGCGATCAGGTGCGCGAACCCGGCCCGCAGGTCGGGGATGCGCAGATCGGCGGCGTGCAGCTTGGACGGGCCGGCGATCACCGCGGAGTGCATGAAGTTGCGGCGGCCGAACCGGCACGGGGTGCCACCCAGGCAGTCCCGGTAGACCTGGATGGTGGCGCCCATCGAGTTCAGCGCCTCGGTGTAGCCGAGCCGCTGCTCGTACACCGTCTCGTGCATGATCGAGATGCCCCGGGCCTGGGTCAGCGCCACCACCAGCGGCTGCTGCCAGTCGGTCATGAAGCCGGGGTGCACGTCGGTCTCCAGCGCGACGGCCTTCAGCTCGCCGCCCGGGTGCCAGAATTTGATGCCGCCCTCGGAGCCGGCCACGCCCGCGCGGGCCACCCGGTCGTCGGTGATCTTCAGCTCGCCGCCGATCGAGCGGTAGACGTTCAGGAACGTCATCATGTCCTGCTGGCGGGCGCCGAGGACCTCGATCTCGCCACGGGTGGCGAGCGCCGCCGCGGCCCAGCTGGCCGCCTCGATCCGGTCCGGGATCGGCTTGTGCTCGTAGCCGTACAGCCGGGGCACACCCTGGATCTCGATGACCCGGTCGGTGTGCACTTTGATGATCGCGCCCATCTTCTGCAGGATGCAGATCAGGTCGATGATCTCCGGCTCGATCGCGGCGTTGCGCAGCTCGGTGACGCCCTCGGCGCGGACCGCAGTGAGCAGCACCTGCTCGGTGGCGCCGACGCTCGGGTAGGGCAGCTCCAGCTTGGCGCCGTGCAGACCGTTCGGGGCGCTCAGGTGCATGCCCTCGGGGGTCTTGTCGACGACCGCGCCGAACTCGCGCAGCGCCCCGATGTGGAAGTCGATCGGGCGCGGGCCGATGTGGCAGCCGCCCAGGTCCGGGATGAACGCGTGACCGAGGCGGTGCAGCAGCGGCCCGCACAGCAGGATCGGGATCCGGCTGGAGCCGGCGTGGACGTTGATCTCATCGGTGCTGGCGCTCTCCACGTTGGTGGGGTCCATCACCAGTTCGCCGTCCTCGGCTCCGGCGGAGACCTTCACGCCGTGCAGCTCGAGCAGCCCGCTGACCACCTCGACGTCGCGGATCCGCGGTACGTCGAAGAGGCGGCTCGGGGACTCGCCCAGCAGGGCGGCCACCATGGCCTTGGAGACGAGGTTCTTGGCGCCACGAACCCGGATCTGCCCCTGCAGCGGCGTGCCACCGTGCACGACCAGGACATCTTCGGTCAACGTAACCTCCAGCCGGCGGGCGTGTCGCGCCCGATGATCGAGTAAGCAGAGCGCGGGCGGGGGTACCCGATTCTGCAACCGGGGAAGCATAGCGCTGAGTGACAACCACGGCAGCCGTGGCGATGCGTGAAACGCCGTTAAATGCTGATGGATGAGGCGCGCCAAGAGAATCCACCGTGCGGGTGGATTCAATCGGCTACGGAGAGTTATGGCAAGGCGAGCATCTGGTCGAGGGCGATCCGGGCCTCATGGGCGGTCTTTTCGTCCACCGTGATGACGTTCGGCACCCGTCCGGCGACCAGTTCCTCCAGCGCCCACACCAGGTGGGGGAGATCGATCCGGTTCATGGTGGAGCAGTAGCAGACCGTCCGGTCGAGGAACATGATCTGTTTGTCCGGGTGGGCCAGCGCGAGACGGCGGACCAGGTTCAGCTCGGTGCCGACCGCCCAGGCCGAACCGGGCTCGGCCGCCTCCAGAGCCTTGATGATGTACTCCGTGGAGCCCACGTGGTCGGCCGCCCGGACCACGTCGTGGCGGCACTCCGGGTGCACCAGGACGTTGACGCCCGGCACCCGCTCCCGCACCTCACGGACGCTGTCCAGGGTGAACCGGCCGTGCACCGAGCAGTGCCCCCGCCACAGGATCATCCGGGCGTTGCGCAGCTGCTCGGCGGTCAGGCCGCCCTGCGGCTTGTGCGGGTCGTAGAGGACGCAGTCGTCCAGATCGAAACCCATCTCCAGCACGGCGGTGTTGCGGCCCAGGTGCTGGTCGGGCAGGAAGAACACCTTCGACCCCTGCTCGAACGACCAGGTCAGGGCCCGCTTCGCGTTCGACGACGTGCACACCACGCCGTTGTTGCGGCCGACGAACCCCTTGATGTCGGCGGACGAGTTCATGTACGTCACCGGGACGATGTCACCGGCGATGCCGAGGTCCTCGAAGTGCTCCCACGCCGTCTCGACCTGGCCGAGCACCGCCATGTCGGCCATCGAGCAGCCGGCCGCGAGGTCGGGCAGGATGACCCGCTGCGACGGCTTGGTCAGGATGTCCGCGCTCTCGGCCATGAAGTGCACGCCGCAGAAGACGATGAACTCCGCCTCGGGACGGGCCGCCGCCTGCTGGGCCAGCTTGAACGAGTCGCCCGTCACATCGGCGAACCGGATCACCTCGTCGCGCTGGTAGTGATGCCCCAGCACGAACACCCGGTCGCCGAGCGCCGCCTTCGCCGCCTCGGCCCGGGCCACCAGGTCCGGGTCGCTCGGGGCGGGCAGCTCGCCGGGGCAGTCCACGCCCCGCTCGCTGGCCGGGTCGGTGCCCCGCCCGAGCAGGAGCAGAGCCACAGGGGTGTTCGCGGGTTCGGTCCAGGTCGACGTCACGCCAGCCATGTTCGCACAGCGGATGAGACGGTAGCTGCGCCCCGGAGGGTGTGCTGCCACACTCGCGATGTGCGCGTACTGATCTGTCCGGACAAGTTCGCCGGTACCCTTTCCGCCCCCGAAGTCGCCCAAGCCGTCGCCGACGGCTGGTCCGTCCCGGGTGACGTCCTCGTGCAACGGCCGCTCGCCGACGGCGGCCCCGGATTCGTCGAGGTCCTGGCCGCCGCGCTGGACGGCCGGCGGATCCCGGTGGACACCGTCGACCCGCTCGGCCGCCCGGCCCGGGGCGAGATCCTGTACGCGAACGGCGTCGCCTACGTGGAGAGTGCCCAGGCCTGCGGCCTGCACCTGCTCACCGCCGCCGAACGCGACCCCCGGGTGACCACCTCGTACGGCCTGGGCCTGCTGCTGGCCGCCGCCGTCGAGACCGGAGCGGCCGAGGTGGTCGTCGGACTGGGCGGCTCCGCGGTCAACGACGCCGGCGCCGGCATGCTGGCCGCGCTGGGCGCCGCCCCGGTCGACGCCGCCGGCCAGGCCCTGCCGTACGGCGGGATCCCGCTGATCACCGCGGCCGCCCTGGGCGGTGTCCCCCGGCTGCGGCAGGTGCGCCTGGTCGCCGCCACCGACGTGGACAACCCGCTGACCGGCCTACACGGCGCCAGCAACGTCTTCGGCCCGCAGAAGGGCGCCGGCCGGGAGGACGTGCTGCGCCTGGACGCCGCCCTGGAGCACTTCGCCGGTGTGCTGGAGAAGGCGTTCGGGATCGAGGACCTGGCCACCCGCCCGGGCGGCGGCGCGGCCGGCGGTCTGGGCGCCGCGCTGATCGCCCTCGGCGGCACGGTCACCTCCGGCATCAACCTGGTCACGAACCTGATCGGCCTGGATCGCGAACTGGACGCCGCCGACCTGGTGATCACCGGCGAGGGTTCCTTCGACCACCAGTCGCTGCGCGGCAAGGTGGTCGCCGGGATCGCCGCCGGGGCCCGCGACCGGGGCCTGCCGTGCGTGGTGCTGGCCGGCCGCAACGAGACCGGGCAGCGGGAGGCCGCGGCCGCCGGGGTCACCGAGACGCACACCCTGGTGGAGCATTTCGGCGACGTCGAGACGGCTCTCACCGAACCGGCCCGTGGCCTGCGGGAACTCGCGGGCCGCCTGGCCGGGCAGTGGAGCAGGTGATCTGATCGGCCCCGGATTGGGAATCCGGGGGATTGGGGTTAGCGTTGCCTGGTACGGCACATGACCGCACCTGGCAGGGAGATACCTAGTGACCACTGAAGCGCACACCGAGTCGACCGAGGCGACCGCCCCGACCGGCGTCATCCTCACCGACGTCGCCGCGGTGAAGGTCAAGGCCCTGATCGAGCAGGAGGGGCGCGACGACCTGCGCCTGCGCATCGCCGTACAGCCCGGTGGCTGCTCCGGCCTGCGCTACCAGCTCTTCTTCGACGAGCGCTCGCTCGACGGTGACGTCGTCAGCGACTTCGACGGCGTCGAGGTCGTGGTGGACCGGATGAGCGCTCCGTACCTCGCGGGCGCGACCATCGACTTCGCCGACCGGATCGACGCTCAGGGTTTCACCATCGACAACCCGAACGCGCAGAACTCCTGCGCCTGTGGTGACTCGTTCCACTGAGACAACCTTTGAACAGGCCGTCCCGTTGTACGGGGCGGCCTGTTCGCTGCTTCGGGCCGGTAGTCTCGACGCGTAACGCCCCCTGTTCCCTACCCCGAGGGCCGAAATGAAGATCGCCGTCACCGGCTCGATCGCCACCGACCACCTGATGCACTTCCCCGGCAGGTTCGCCGAGCAGCTCATCGCGGACCAGCTGCACAAGGTCTCGCTCTCCTTCCTCGTCGACGACCTCGTGGTCCGTCGCGGCGGCGTCGCCCCCAACATCGCCTTCGGGATGGGCAAGCTGGGCCTGCGCCCGCTCCTGGTCGGCGCGGTCGGCGCCGACTTCGGCGACTACCGCTCCTGGCTGGAGCGGCACGGGGTGGACTGCGACTCCGTGCACATCAGCGACACCGCGCACACCGCCCGGTTCGTCTGCACCACCGACGACGACCTCAACCAGATCGCCTCCTTCTACGCCGGGGCGATGGCCGAGGCGCGCAACATCGAGCTGCGGCCGGTGCACGACCGGGCCGGCGGCCTCGACCTGGTGCTGATCAGCGCCAACGACCCGGCCGCGATGATCCGGCACTCCGCGGAGTGCCGCGAGCGGGGTTACGCGTTCGCCGCCGACCCGTCGCAGCAGCTCGCCCGGATGGGCGGGTCGGACGTGCTGGGCCTGATCAGCGGCGCTGAGTACCTGCTGACCAACGAGTACGAGCGGTCTCTGCTGGAGACCAAGGCCGGCCTCACCAGCGAGCAGGTGCTGGAGCAGGTGAAGATCCGGGTCACCACCCTCGGCAAGGACGGCGTGGAGATCACCGGCCGGGAGATCGAGCGGATCCACGTCCCGGTCGTCCCGGACGTCATCGGCGAGGACCCGACCGGGGTGGGCGACGGCTTCCGGGCCGGCTTCTTCGCCGGCGTCTCGTGGGGGCTCGGCCTGGAGCGGTCCGCCCAGGTCGGCTCGCTGGTCGCGGCGCTGGTGCTGGAGACGGTCGGCACCCAGGAGTACGACATCAAGACTCCCGAGTTCACGAAGCGGTTCGCGTCGGCGTACGGGGACGAGGCCGCGGCGGAGATCGCGCCGCTGCTGCCGGCGTGACCACGACATGGTGTTAGCGGTCTTCGCCGGGCTCCCCGGCGTCGGTAAGAGCACCCTGGCCGCCGCGGTGGCCGCCGAGCTGCCCGCGACGGTCCTGGCCGTCGACACGGTCGACTTCACGATGCGGCGGTACGGGGTGCAGGAGCCGCGGCCCGGCTACGCCGCCTACGGAGTGGTGGCCGCGCTGGCCGAGGAGCAGCTCCGGATCGGCCACCACGTGATCATCGACGCGGTGAACCCGGTCCGGTCGGCGCGGCAGCTCTGGGTGGACCTGGCCGAGCGGATGGAGGTGCCGCTGCGGGTCGTCGAGGTGATCTGCGGCGACGACGTGGAGCACCGGCGCCGGGTCGAGGAGCGCTTCAAGGCGCGCGACCACGAGGGCATCCCGGACTGGGTGCGGGTCCTGGAACGACAGGCGGAGTACGAGCCCTATCTGGGTCCGCGCCTGGTCGTCGACACCCACCTGGCCAAGGATCCGGTGCCGTCCGTGGTCGGCTATCTCGACGATCGCCGCCGGTGACCAGGCGATAGTCCGCGGAGCGAAGCGGAGCCGTTCAGCTCAGCCTGCGCACGTCGAAGGCCTGGCCGTCGGCGGCGACGAACTCCTGGCCCTTCATCCGGCACCAGGCGGGGATGTCGTTGGCCGCGGCCGGGTCGTCGGCGAGCACCCGCACGATCTCGCCGACCGCCACGCCCGGAATGGCCCTGGCCAGCCGGATCACCGGGATCGGGCAGCGCAGGCCCCGGCAGTCCAGGGTGATCAGATCCCGGCCTCCTTCCGGATGGCGGCCACCACGCCCGGCAGCACGGTGAGGAACCTCTCGACGTCCGCCTCGGTGGTGTCCCGGTGCAGCGACACCCGGACGTTGCCGTGGCTGAGCACCCCCATCGCCTCCAGCACGTGACTCGGGCGCAGCGTCGACGAGGTGCACGAGGAACCGGAGGAGACGGCGAAACCGTGCCGATCCAGGGCGTGCAGCAGGGCCTCGCCGTCGACGTACAGGCAGCTGAACGTGACCAGGTGCGGCAGCCGCTCGACCGGGTCGCCGACGATCTCCACGTCCGGCACGGTGGCGGCCACCCGCTCCCGGATCCGGTCGACCAGGGCGCTCAGCCGGACCGCCTCGCTCCGCGCCTCGGCGGTCACGGCACGAAGGCTCGCGGCCGCCGCGACCACGGCCGGCAGCGAGAGCGCGCCTGGGTGGCGGGGGCGATAAAGATCATCCTGAGGGTACGGGGAGAGCCACCGCACACCCTTGCGCACCACCAGCACGCCGACCCCCGCCGGACCGCCCCACTTGTGTGCCGAGGCGCTCAGCAGTGACCAGCCGGGCGGCACCGGCGCCCGGCCCACGGTCTGCGCCGCGTCCACGAACAGCGGCACCCCGGCCTCGGCGCACAGCTCCGCGGCGGCGGCCACCGGCTGCACCGTGCCCACCTCGTGACTGGCACTGATCAGGCCGGCCAGGGCCACCCCACCGGCCCGGACCGCGGTGGCCCACGCGTCCAGGTCGAGCCGGCCCAGCCGGTCCACGCCGACCTCCACCGCCTCGGCCGTACGTGCGGCGTGCAGCACCGCCGAGTGCTCGATCGCCGAATGCACCAGCACCCGGCCCACCCGCTCGCGCCCGCGCAGCCCGCCGAGGACCGCCGCCTGGGCCGCCGCCGTGCCGGAGGGCTGGAAACTCACCTCGTCCGCCCGTACGCCCAGGATCTCGGCGACCACCGCGGTGGCCGCCTCGTGCAGCTGCTGGCCCCGCCGCCCGGCCGCGTAGAGCCGGGACGGGTCGGCCCAGCCGTCGGCGAGGGCGGCGAGAAGCGCCTCACGTGTCACCGGATGCGGCGGCGCCGCGGTGGCGGCGTCCAGGTAAGCGGGCGCCCCGGCCGGATCGCCTGTGTAATCCACACAGGGAACGGTATCGTCCGGTTGTCCGGGTGTTTTCCGGGACGGGTCGCTCCCACGCCAGGGCCCCCAGCCCCCCGGTGGCTGGTCGCCGTGGCCTGGTCGAGTAGTGTGCGACCGTCAGTGAGCCTTGCCGCCAGGTGTCCGGTTTCGGCAGGCGGCGCTGCTAAGGAGGCAGAAGCAGGTGGGCGCAAGGAGTTCGGCCACACGGCCGCGGGCAGTAGGCCGGGCGGCCGGGCTGGTTCTCGGCGGCGCGACGCTGCTGACGCTGCTCTCGGGCTGTTCGATCGAACAGTGGGGATCCGCATTCGGTAACTTCGGCTGGCCGAGCCGGGGTATCAGTCTGCAGGCCCACGAGATGTACGACCTGTGGATCGCGTCGACGATCGCCGCTCTGGCGGTCGGCATCGGCGTGTGGGGTCTGATCTTCTGGTGTGTGATCCGGTACCGCAAGCGCGGCGACGAGCTGCCCGTGCAGACCCGGTTCAACATGCCGATGGAGATCCTCTACACGGTCACGCCGATTCTGATCGTCGCGGTGCTGTTCTTCTACACCGCGGTCGTGCAGACCAATGTCGACAAGCTGTCCAAGAACCCGGACCAGGTCGTCGAGGTCGTGGCGTTCAAGTGGAACTGGCAGTTCAACTACCGCGACGGGATGGGTAAGGACGCCAACACGGTCGCCTCGACCGTCGGTTCGTCCGACGTGATCCCGATCCTGGTCCTCCCGGTCGGTCAGAAGATCCGGTTCGAGGAGACCAGCAAGGACGTCATCCACTCGTTCTGGGTGCCGGAGATGCTGTTCAAGCGGGACGTCTTCCCGGGCAGCGTGCGCAACGTCTTCGAGGTGACCCTCGACACGGAGGGCCGCTACGTCGGCCGGTGCGCCGAGCTGTGCGGCACGTACCACGCTTTCATGAACTTCGAGCTGGTGACGGTCTCCCCGGAGAAGTTCGAGCGGTTCCTCGCGGCCAAGAAGGCCGGGCAGTCGACGCCGGAGGCGCTCATCGTGATCGGCGAGGAGCCGTTCGCCACGAAGACGTCGCCGTTCAACACGCGTCGTCAGCAGCACTCCTGGAACCAGCCCGAGACCGTAGCCGCAGGGAAGTAGGGGACTCTCGATGAGGACCGAATACAAGATCTTCGCCGCGGTCGCCGTGTTCCTGTTCGGCGCGGCCGCCGTGTACGGGGTCTACACGTACAACACCGGGAACGCCTCCGGCACCGACAGCGGGTACGCGGGCGGCACCGAGTGGGTCGGCGTGGTCGCGCTGATCCTCTCCGGACTGCTGTGCTCGATGTGCGCGGGCTTCTTCTGGTTCGTCGCCCGGCGTATCGATCTGCGCCCGGAGGACCGGGAGGACGGCGAGATCGCCGAGGGCGCCGGCGAGGTCGGCTTCTTCAGCCCGGGCAGCTACTGGCCGTTCGGCATCGCGCTGGCGGCGGCGGTGGCCGGCATCGGCCTGGTGTTCTGGATGTGGTGGCTGCTGGCCTTCGGCCTGGTCTGCGTCATCTTCGCCTCGTGCGGCCTGCTGTTCGAGTACTACTCGGGCACCCGGCACCCGGAAGCTCACCTCTGAGCCTCTCCAGCTGAGCGAAAGCCCGCCTGCCCCCAGAGGGGGAGGCGGGCTTTCGCGTTGGGCTGTCAGGCCGCGGCAGACCGCTGAGCGGGCGCTACGCGCCTTTTCTCGCCGCCGGGCAGCCACAGGTGTACGACGATCGGGGCGACCACCTCAGCGGCTCCACAGCGGGTGCAGACCAGCTCGGGGCAGTCGTCGTGGCCGTCCTCGCACGGCGGCACCTCGAACAGCATGTCGCCGTCGCAGATGGCGCACCGGAGTTCGCGCTCCTGCACAGGGTTCTCCCTTCACGGGAAGCCGGATTACCCGAATGTCATTCAGACGGTGTCACGTATATCGGACATCCCTGGGCATTCTCCACGGCGTGTTGCCGGATTCTTGCGGCTACTCGGCGCTCTTGGCCGCCTGCGCGGCCGCCACCCAACGGTCCAGCCGGGCGGTCGTGGCGCCGGAGTCGATCGCCGCGGCGGCCCGCTCGATGCCGTCCCGCAGTGTCTCGTGGAAGTCGCCCGGGAAGCCGCTCTGCGCCGCGAACGCGGCCGCCGCGTTGAGGATCACGGCGTCGCGCACCGGGCCCTGCTCGCCGGCGAACGTGCGGCGGGCCACGTCGGCGTTGAACGCCGCGTCACCGCCCCGCAGATCGGCCGGCCGGCTGCGCGCCAGGCCCAGGTCGGCGGCGTCGACCAGCAGCTCCTCCACCTTGCCGTCCCGGGCCATCCAGACCCGGGTGGGCGCCGCCGTGGTGAACTCGTCCAGCCCGTCCTCGCCGCGCACCACCAGCGCCGAGTCGCCGCGCCCGGCGAACACCTCGGCCATCACCGGGGCCATCCGCGGGTCGAAGCAGCCGACCATGGCCGCCGTCGGGCGGGCCGGGTTGGTCAGCGGGCCCAGCACGTTGAAGAAGGTCGGCACACCCAGCTCACGCCGGGTCACCGCGGCGTGCCGCATGCCCGGGTGGTAGCGGGCCGCGAAGCAGAAGCCGATGCCCGCCTCCTCGACCGTGCGGGCCACCCCGGCCGGGCCCAGGTCCAGCGGCAGGCCGAAATGCTCCAGCAGATCGGCCGTGCCGGTGGTGGAGGACGCCGACCGGTTGCCGTGCTTGACCACGGTCACCCCGGCGGAGGCCGTGACGATCGCCGCCATGGTGGAGATGTTCACCGTGTTGGCCCGGTCGCCGCCGGTGCCGACCACGTCCACCGCCCGGGTCCGGGTGTCCTCCGGGAGCTCGACCAGCGTGGCGCTGGACAGCATCGCCTGCACCAGGCCGGCCAGCTCGGCCGGAGTCTCACCCTTGGAGCGCAGCGCTATCGCGAACCCGGCGATCTGCACCGGCGTCGCGTTGCCGGCCATGATCTCGCCCATCGCCCACGCGGTGTCCGCGGTGGCGAGTTCCTCGCCACGGAGCAGTGCGCTGGTCAGATTGGGCCAGGTACGTGCGCCCATGGCGGGGCCTCCCGTATTGGGTGTCGTCAGAGAAGTCAGCGGGGAACGGTGCCCAGGGTGCCGAGGGGGACGGCTCCGTCGCGGCGGGCGCGGAGCATGCCGGCCACCGTCTGACCGGTGGTCACCGGGTCGAGCGGGGCCACCAGCGTGGCGTCGACCTGCGCGTACGCGGCGAGCCAGCGATCCGCGGCACGGGCGATGACGACGCAGGTGGGCGGGGGGTTGAGGTACTCGTCCTTGGTCTGACGGGCGATCCCGATGCCGCCGGCGGGGGTCGCCTCGCCGTCCAGCATCATCAGGTCGATCTCGTACTCGTCGAGCAGCCGGCGGCACTCCTCCCAGGAGGCCGCCTCGCAGAACTCGACCTCGAGATCAGCGGCGGGACGCGTGCCGATGGCGAGCCGGATCCGGTCTCGCACGGCGGCGTCGTCGCTGTAGAGCAGAACGGTGTACTCGCTCATCTTGTGCCCCACCTCACGTCCTAGGTCCCGCCGATCGTACCGAACTTGTTATCCGGCATCGGGTGCCGGGCGGCCCGCGTTCTCGGCCGCCTCGGCACGGTCCAGGGCCCGGTCGATCCGGCGGGCCTCGCGCTCCGACTGACGGACCCACTGGACCACCAGGATGCCGAGCATCGTGACGCTGACGATCTCGCCGCCGGCCCACAGGATCCCGCCCGCGGTGACCTGGTCGGCCTTGGGATCCAGCCAGCTCAGGCCCAGGCTCGGGTACCAGTCGCCGCCGAGCAGTTCGGTGCTCTGCATGATCGTCAGCCCCAGCACCGTGTGGAACGGCACGCTCAGCACCATGAGCAGGGCGCGGCCCGGGTACGGCCAGCGGTTCGGCAGCGGGTCCAGGCCCAGCAGCGGCCAGAAGAAGAGGCAGCCGGTGACGATGAAGTGCAGGTGGACGAACTCGTGCACCCAGACGTGCTCCAGGGTCTGCCGGTACGCCCCGGTGAAGTAGAGGACGAACGGGTTCGCGATGAACAGCCCGAACGCGACCAGCGGGAACGTCAGGACCCGGACGTAGCGGCTGTGCAGCACCGCCAGCAGCGTCTTGCGCGGCGGTCCGTGCAGGACCCGCAGCGCCAGGGTGGTCGGCGCGCCCAGGGCCAGGAAGATCGGGCCCACCATGGACAGCACCATGTGCTGGACCATGTGCACCGAGATCAGGGTGGTGTCGTACGCCTCGATGCCGGTGACCGTCACCGCCGCGATCGAGCCGAGTCCACCCGCGACGAACGCCGCCGTGCGCCCGGCCGGCCAGTGGTCGCCACGCTGTCGTAGGCGCCAAACGCCGTACCCGTAGAGCGCCGCCGACACCAGCAGACCCAGCGCGATCAGGCTGAAGACGTTCACTTCGGTGAAGACGGCCGCCGGGGTGAACGGCGGAAGACCAGTATCCCCGGCATCGGCCGCGAGTGTGGGCAAAACGTGAAGACGCACCACTCGAGGCTAGGCCTACCCGCTGCTCACGGATTATTCCGGGGCGCCCATGCGACCAGATCGGGGACCCCGGAGGACCTTGGGCCTATCTCGGATGAATAATGAGGCCGTGACAGCGGCAGCCATCGACAAGAGCCGGATCCACTCGCTGACCCGACCCAACATGGTCAGCGTCGGGACCATCGTGTGGCTCTCCAGCGAGCTCATGTTCTTCGCGGCGTTGTTCGCGATGTACTTCTCCATCCGCGCGGCGGCGCCCGAGCTGTGGGAGGAGCACACCCAACACCTGAACATCCCGTACGCCACGACGTTCACGGTGATCCTGGTCCTCTCGTCGGTGACCTGCCAGCTCGGCGTCTTCGCCGCGGAGAAGGGCGACGTGTTCGCGCTGCGGCGCTGGTTCACGATCACCTTCGTGATGGGCCTGATCTTCGTGCTCGGCCAGGTCAACGAGTACGCCACGCTGGTCGGCGAGGGCGTGAAGATCAACGGTGACGGGTACGGCTCGATGTTCTACCTGACGACCGGGTTCCACGGTCTGCACGTGACCGGCGGCCTGATCGCCTTCATCGTCTACATGATCCGGACGACCATGGGCCGCTTCACGCCGGCTCAGGCCACCTCGGCCATCGTCGTGTCCTACTACTGGCACTTCGTCGACGTGGTGTGGATCGCCCTGTTCGCCATGATCTATTGGCTTCAGTAGCAGCGCCGACGGCGAGGATCGCAACAACAAACCAGAGGGACATAACCCATGACTTCTGACACCCCCGCCCGCAGGCGTGCCCGGGTGTTCTCCCGGCGGCGCGGCGCGCCCAGCCGGGTGCGCCGGAGGCTCGGCGCCGCGGCGCGCATGTTCGCCGCGCTGGCGCTGGCCGGCGGCGTCTACACCGCGTTCACCCCGGGCGCGTTCGCCGAGGACAACGTCCCGCTCTCCGCTGCCGCGCAGGAGGGCAAGGCGCTCTACGACACCAGCTGCATCACCTGTCACGGGCGGGACGGCCAGGGTGTCCAGGGGCGTGGACCGAGCCTGATCGGCGTCGGCTCCGCGTCGGTGGAGTTCCAGGTCGGCACCGGCCGTATGCCGATGACCCGCCAGGAGGCCCAGGCCGAGCAGAAGCCGCCGCAGTTCGACGAGACCCAGACCGAGCAGCTCGGGCAGTACATCCAGGAGCTCGGCGGCGGTCCGGAGCTCCCGAAGGGCGAGCTCGTCGAGAACCTGGAGACCAACCCGGACGCGCTGGCCGAGGGCGGCAAGCTGTTCCGGATCAACTGCACCTCCTGCCACGGCTTCGGTGGCGGCGGTGGCGCGCTCTCCTCGGGCAAGTTCGCCCCGGGCCTGCACGACGCCACGGCCGAGCAGATCTACGCCGCCATGCTCACCGGCCCGCAGAACATGCCGGTCTTCGGTGACAACCAGCTCACGCCGGACCAGAAGAAGCAGATCATCACCTACATCCAGGTCCAGCTCCAGGAGGACAAGGACCCGGGCGGTCTGTTCAACCTGGGCCGTTACGGGCCGTCGACCGAGGGCATGGCCATCTTCCTGGTCGGCATCACCCTGCTGGTCTTCACGTCTCTCTGGATTGCGGGGAAGTCATGACGGCGGTCCATCACTCCGGCGAGGCCGGTACGCCGGCCGACGTCAACGACCCGCACATGACGCGGTTCGACATCGTCAAGGAAGGCCTCCGGCGCGACGACATCGAGATCGTCACGTACGAGTCGCACTTCCACGGGCAGAACTCCAAGGCGGAGAAGCGGGTCGTCCGCAACATCGCCCTGCTGTTCCTGCTCTCCGGCCTGTTCACCGCGGCGTTCGTGGTCTTCTACATCGTGTGGCCGTGGCACTTCGAGCTCGGCCACACGATGAGCGACTACTACACGCCGATCCTGGGCGTCACGCTCGGCCTCGGCCTGCTGGCGCTCGGCTTCGCGATCCTCGCCTGGGCCAAGAAGCTGCTGCCGCACGAGCTGTCCATCCAGCAGCGGCACGGCGACCCGTCCTCGGACGACGAGCGCCTGATCACCGGGCAGACCATGCTCTACGTGGCGGACGAGCTGGGCGTCCAGCGCCGGCCGCTGCTCAAGGGCGCGATCGGCCTCGGCATGCTGCCGCTCGGTCTGGCGGCCGCGGCGCCGCTGGTCGGCGGCATGATCAAGAACCCGCACGGCGACGCCGAGCCGATGATGTTCCGCACCGGCTTCAACCCGGTCGCGAACGGGGACAAGCTGGTCCGCCTCACCCGTGAGGACGGCACCCCGATCCGGCCCGAGGACGTCAGCACCGGCGGCCAGATGACCGTCTTCCCGGGCATCCCGCACGGCGCCACCAACCAGCACGCCGACTCGCCGACGCTGCTCATCCACCTCCGGCCGGAGGACGCGGCCGAGACCCGCCGGAACGCCGAGGCCGACGCCAACGGGCGGAACAAGGGCTCGATGTACGGCAACTACGTCGCGTACTCCAAGATCTGCACGCACGCGGGCTGCCCCGCCAGCCTCTACGAGCAGCAGACCAACCGTCTTCTCTGCCCGTGCCACCAGTCGCAGTTCCTCATCACCAACAACGCGCAGCCGGTCTTCGGACCCGCGACCCGGCGTCTGCCGATGCTGCCGCTTACAGTGGACGAGGAAGGTTTCTTCGTGGCAGCGTCCGACTACAAGGACACCGTCGGACCTGACTTCTGGGAGCGGCCGTGAAGCGCCGAAAGATGGACCTCTCCGAGGCCCCGACCAACTTCGCCAAGGGGGTGGACGACCGGTTCCAGGCTGCCACCCCGCTGCGCGGCCTGCTGAACAAGGTCTTCCCGGACCACTGGTCCTTCCTGCTCGGCGAGATCGCCCTGTTCTCGTTCATCGTGCTGCTGCTCAGCGGCGTGTTCCTCACCCTCTTCTTCGACCCGTCGATGAAGGAGGTGGCGTACAACGGCTCCTACCTGGGCCTGCGCGGCGTCGAGATGTCGGCGGCCTACGAGTCCTCGCTGCACCTGTCGTTCGAGGTCCGCGGCGGCCTCTTCATGCGGCAGATGCACCACTGGGCGGCGCTGCTGTTCATGGCGTCGATCATCGTGCACATGGCCCGCATCTTCTTCACCGGCGCGTTCCGCAAGCCGCGTGAGATCAACTGGGTCATCGGCGTGGTGCTCTTCCTGCTGGGCTTCTTCGCCGGCTTCACCGGTTACTCGCTCCCCGACGACGGCCTCTCCGGCACCGGTCTCCGCATCGCCTCGGCGATCATGCTGACCATCCCGGTCATCGGCACCTGGCTCTCGGCGGCGGTCTTCGGCGGCGAGTTCCCCGGCGAGCTGATCATCGGCCGGTTCTACATCGCGCACGTGCTGCTCATCCCGGGCCTGCTGCTCGCGCTGATCGCGGCCCACCTGGGCATCGTGTTCAAGCAGAAGCACACCCAGTGGCCGGGCCCGCTGCGCACCAACGAGAACGTGGTCGGCGAGCGGATGTTCCCCCGCTACGCGATGAAGCAGGGCGGCTTCTTCATGGCCGTCTTCGGTGTCATCGCGCTGATGGCCGGCGTGTTCCAGATCAACCCGATCTGGCTGTTCGGCCCGTACCGCGCGGCCGAGGTGTCGTCGGCCTCGCAGCCCGACTTCTACGTCATGTTCATGGACGGTCTCGTCCGGCTCATGCCGAACTGGCAGATCTACATCTTCGACTACAGCATCCCGCCGATGTTCTGGCCGGCCGTGGTGGGCCTGGGCGCGCTGTTCACCCTGCCCATGGCGTACCCGTGGCTGGAAGCGCGCAAGCTCAAGGACAAGCGCACCCACCACCTGCTGGAGCGTCCGCGGGACAACCCGGAGCGCGTCGGCATCGGCATGATGTCGCTGACGTTCTTCCTGGTCGCCACGCTCTCCGGCGCCAACGACGTGATCGCCGACAAGTTCCACATCAGCCTGAACGCGATGACCTGGGCGGGCCGGATCGGCCTGGTGCTGCTGCCGCCGCTGGCCTACTACATCGCGGTCCGCATCTGCCTCGGTCTGCAACAGCACGACCGTCAGGTGCTGGCACACGGCGTCGAGACCGGCATCATCAAGCGTCTCCCGAACGGCCAGTTCGTCGAGATCCACCAGCCGCTCGGCCCGGTCGACGACCACGGCCACCCGGTCCCGCTGGAGTACGCCGGCTGGGTCGTCCCGAAGAAGATGAACCGCATCGGCGCCCTGGCTCCGGCGATCAAGGGCTTCTTCTACCCGGTCGAGAAGCCGGCCGACATCCCGGTCTCCCCGGCCGTGGGCGGCCCCGCGAAGCGCGAGGAGATCAAGTCCGGCAGCTAGGCCGGGTGTCACTCTCCGGAAGGCCCGTCAGGCATCTGCCTGGCGGGCCTCTCCCTTTCCGGTACGGGCGATGCCCGCCCCGCACGACATCACCCCGTCCCGCCGGGCCACGCGAGGCGCTGCCCACTTCCGGCCGCGGCGCGCCCGCCGGGCCGGAGTGGGTGGTCACCCGCCCGGTACGACCGTCACCCGGTCACCCTCGGTGAGAAGGCCGACGAGGTAGTCGACCTCGTCGCCGCCGAGGCTGGTCCGGGCCACCGCGAAGTGGCTCCACTCCAGGCGGAACGGGGTGGTGGCGCCCCACCGGCCGCGGAGGCAGTCGTCGACGGCGTCCAGGTTCCAGCCGAAGTAGCCGCCGGGGCCGTTGATCGCCTCACCGAGCGCGCAGTAGAAGCCGTTCACATCGGTGACGGACCGGCCGTCCAGCCGGTAGACGGCCCCGGCGGGCCGGTCCGGGACCTCGTGCCGGTGGTCGCCCAGGGCCAGCCGGAGCCACTCGTGACGCATCGCCGTGTCCAGCGGGCGCCAGCTGCCCGGCGCGCTGGGCCGCCGCTCCAGCCAGCCGTCCCAGAGCGCCCGGGCCCGCGCCGGGATCGGATCGATCATCCCGGCGTCCAGGTCGACGTCGAACAGGTCCGGGCCCAGTGACGACGGCCGGACCGCCGCCACGTCCGCGAACACTCCCGGTTCGAGGGTGCGCAGCTCCCGCCCATCGGCGGTCCGGCCGGAGATCGAGGCGGTGATCCGCGGCCGGCCCGGGCGCCATCGCGCCAGGCGCTCCCGGAACCACGGCTCCGGCCGGAAACCGATCAGGCGCACGCTGGGCGGCTCCAGCTCCGGCCGGGGGCGGAAGACGCCCTCGACCGCACGGCAGCGGGCCAGCGTGGTGTCGTCCGGCAGGCAGAGCCGGAACCCGTCGCCGGGGGCGGCCGGCCCCTCGGGGTCCGGCCGCAGATGGTGCTCGGTGTGCACCCGCCCGGTCAGCTCGACCCGGCCGTCGCCGGCGCCCACCACGGTCACGTCCCGCAGCCACGTGTCGTGCGGCGGCGCCTCCAGGCACACCTCACCGAGGCGGCCCCGCAACCCCGGCCCGGGATCGCAGTCCACCAGCGCGAACCGCTCCAGGCCGGGCTCGGGCAGATCGGCGAACAGGCCGTCGATCTCGGCGCACGTCCCGACCGGCCGGGACAGCTCCGGCTCGGGTAGATCGTCGCTGTACTCGTCGGTCAGCAGCCAGAGCGGGCGCAACGTCAGTCGGCGTCCGGCAGGCCGATGGCGAAGGCGTCCTCGAGGTCGTGCTTCGAGTAGGCGCGGAAGGCCACGAACGTCTCGCTGTTGATCACGCCGGGCGTCTTGGAGATCCGGCCCGCGATCACCTCGGCGATGTCGTCGAAGTGCGGCACCCGGACGATCGCGATCAGATCCACGCCTCCGGCCACGGAGTAGACCTCACTGACCCCGTCCAGCGCGGCCAGCGCCCCGGCCACCTCCGGAATCGAGTCGGTCGCGCAGTCGATGTGGACGATCGCGGTGTTCACCAGCGCACTCCTCGTCTCTGAGGACAAAAGTGGGTCGCGCTCATGCTATGCCCACCCGGCCCCGCCCCGCATACGCCCTCAGACCTCGACGGTCAGGCCGGTGTCGGTCCGGACGGCGTCGCTGAGGTGCTCGCCCGCCGCGACGTGGGCGCCCGGCAGGAGCACCGACCGGTGGACCGTGCCCTCGACGACCGAGCCCGCGCCGAGCACCGACGCGACGGCCTCGCCGGTGACCCGGGCCGAGGGGTCGGCCAGGGTGGCGCCGCCGGCCGCGTGCAGGTTGGCGGCCAGGTAGTCGGCCGGGGTGCCGGTGTCCAGGTAGAAGCCCTGGTAGCCGATCAGCTCCAGCTCGCCGGCCGCCTCGGCCGGGCGCCACACGGTCCGGACCAGGCTGCTGTCCACGTCGGCCAGATCCTTGGCGTAGCGCCACGGGATGAGCGAGAAGCCGGCGAACCGGTGCCCGCTGAATCCGCCGGTCTCGCCGGGGCGGCACGGCATGGTCAGCATCCGCACGGTCTCGCCGGACCAGCCCTCCAGCAGGGCCGCGATGTCCTTGCCCGGGTGGCGGGCCGGATCGTGCAGGTAGGCGTCGGCGTTCCCGGCCAGGATCGCGCGGCCGTCGATCCACGGGCGCAGCCGGCCGATGCCGCCGGAGGTGCCGATCGGGCCGTCCGGCTCCACCGACAGGTGGGCGCGGCCGCCGACGTGGGCCACCACCTGCGCGGCCAGGTAGGCGGCGTTCACGGCGACGTCGGCCGGGCCGGACAGGCCGAGACCGGCCAGACGGCGCAGGGCGTGGTCGAGCAGGGGCAGGTTGCCGACCGGGCAGAGCGCCTTCGGCAGCGTCTCGGTGATCGGCCGCAGCCGGCGGCCCTCACCGGCGGCCAGCACCGCGCCGCACACCGGCACCGGGGTGGGGAGAATCGTCACGTCACTCGCCGGAGGCCGGGAACGGGACGTGGTAACGGCCGGCCGGGATCGACGGCGGCAGCTCGCCGGCGCGCGGCCCGAGACCGTAGATGCCGAGCAGCCGGGCGGTGGGCCAGGTCAGGTCCGGCAGGTCGTCGACCGGGAACCAGCGGGCCTCCAGGACCTCGCCACCGTCGACCGCCAGTGGGGTGCTCGACGCCGGCACCGAGCCGAACCAGACGGTGTCGACCACGCCACCGTTCGGATGGATGATCGCGTTCGGGTTGCCGGGCGTCAGGTCACCGGGCTCCACGCGTACCCCCGCTTCTTCGAAAAGCTCGCGGGCGGCACCCACCGCGGGCAGTTCGCGGCGCTTGAGGAGGCCGGCCGGAAGGCCCCAGCCGCGGCCCGGCGGCTGGCGCAGCAGGAGGATGCGCCGGGGGGTGCCGGTCTCCGCGTCGCTGATGATCGTCACCGCGCCGACCAGGTACTTGGGCGAGACCATCCGGGCCACCTGCCGGCGGACCGGGAGGGGCAGCCCGTAGAAGGCCTGATACGCGAGGCCGCGGATCTGCCGGGGAATGTTCACGGCGTAAGGCTAACGGGGGAGGCTGTGCGGCTCAGTCCGGGTGGTCGACGAGCGCGATGAGCTGCTCGACGACCGCGTCCGGTTCGAGGTTGCGCTCGCAGACGGCGACCAGCAGCGTTTCCAGGTCGGGGTAGCCGAGTTCCTCGGCGAGCCGGCGCAGCGGAACCTCGCTGGCCAGGCCCCGGTCGTGCTTGCGGAGGGTGAGCCCGATGGTGGCCCGGCCCAGGCGGACCTTGTCGGCGATGCTGATGCCCGGCTCGTTCTTCTCGTCGAAGAAGCGGTTGATCTGCATCTGCGCCTGGCTGGACTTGACGAAACCGAGCCATTCCTTGCGGGGGCCACGTGGGGCGTTGGGCTCGGCTTCGACGTGGCCGTCGGTCTCGGAGAAGATCTCGACGACGTCACCGTCGCGGAGGGGGGAGCTGAGGGGGGCGAGACGTCCGTTGATGGTGGCGGCGAGGCACTGGTCGCCCTGTCGGGGGCCCAACTCGTACGCCAGGTCGACCGGGGTGGACTGACTGGGGAGTTCGTAGGCGTTGCCGTGAGCGAAGACCGTGATCTGGCCCTCGGCGAGGTCACATCGGAGCGAGTCGAGGAACTGTGTCGCGTCCGTCGTGTCCTGTTGCCAGTCGAGTACTCGTTTCAGCCAGGTCAGCTGATCGGCGCCGGGTGGCTCGTCGGCCACCTTGGGATATCGGTAGCTGGTGGCGACGCCGTACTCCGAGTAGCGGTGCATGGTCTTGGTGCGGATCAGCACCTCGACCAGCTTGCCCTCCGGGCCCACCACGGTGGTGTGCAGAGATCGGTACAGATTGTTCTTCGGCGAGGCGATGAAGTCCTTGAACCGGCCGGCCACCGGGCGCCAGCGCCCGTGGATGGCGCCGAGAGCGGCGTAGCAGTCGGTGTCCGGGCCGTCCACCACCACGGCGATCCGGGGAAGATCGAGGGGTACGGTGTGCCCGCCCGCGACCGTGTCCTTCCAGATCGAGTAGTAGTGCCGGGGACGCGGGGTCACCTCGGCGGTCACCCGGGAGCGGCGCAGCGCGGACCGGGCGTGATGCGAGACGTCGGCGAGGTAGTCGTCCCACCCGGGACGGTTCTTCACGTGCTCGTCGATGCGGGCGAACGCGTCCGGTTCGAGGTGGAAGAGCACCACGTCGTCGAGGTCGCGCTTGAGGGCCTGGATGCCGAGCCGGTCGCAGAGCGGGACGAGCACGTCCAGCGTGGCGGTGGCGATCCGGGCCCGGGAGGCGGTGGAGCGGGCGCCCAGCGTGCGCATGTTGTGCAACCGGTCGGCCAGCTTGATGATCAGGACACGGACGTCCTTGCCGGCCGCGACGATCATCTTGCGGATCGTCTCGCCCTCGGCGGCCTTGCCGTAGTACGCCTTGTCGAACTTGGTCACGCCGTCGACCAGGTGGGCCACCTCGGGGCCGAAGTCGCCCTGGAGCGCCTCCAGCGTGTAACTGGTGTCCTCCACCGTGTCGTGCAGCAGCGCGGCGACCAGGGTGGTGGTGTCCATACCGAGCTCGGCGCAGATCTGCGCGACCGCCAGCGGATGCGTGATGTACGGATCGCCGCTCTTGCGGAACTGGCCGCGGTGCATGCTCTCCGCGATCGCGTAGCTGCGGCGCAGCACGGCGACGTCGGCGGAGGAGTGGATGCTGCGATGCGTGCGGGCGAGTGTCGCGACCGGATCGTCGTCGTCGCCCTGAAAGCTGAACAGCGAGCGCAGCCGTCGCGTGAAGGAGAGGTCCTGGGAGGTGGTCGGCAGAGCACGACCGAAAGCGGCGCCGTGGCCGGCGTCGACGTCCACCCGGACACCCCCTCACCGATCGCCCGCGCATCAACCGATGCGCGGAGTCGCCTCGCGTTTCGCTGCCGCAAGAGAATCATCGGAAGGGTCCGCTCGCCAAGGCACCGGCCCGCAAATGTGACGAACTATTACCGAGATTCTTTTGCTTCAGTTGCGCGTGCTTTACAGCCTATGCGAGCGAGCGTCATCCGAACGGTCACTTACCGATAGGCGAACGGATGAGTCTTGATGCGAAGCGGCGGCTTCCGCCCTGGTGAGAAGGGCGGTGAAACGCGCGGCGCCACGAACCGGTGACACCCAGTCGCCCGAGGTTTCCACCAAGCGGGTGTCCGGCCGCTCCAGCCATGCCAGGATCCGCTCGCTCTCCTCGGCGGTCGCGGCCGGCGCCGGGCCCGGACCGGGCAGCACCGTCTCCGCCGTCAGCCTCGCCGCGTCCAGCGTCGGGCGGGGATGCTCGCGCGGCGGGGAGGTGGCCGCCGCCGCCAGCCGGCCGTGCCGGATCACCGAGATCTCCCAGCCGCCCCTGTCGTCCCGGCGGGCCGCCACGATCTCCTCCAGCCGGGTCAGCGCCTCCAGCCGCTGCATCCGCACCAGGGCCCGGAGCAGGGCGATCAGCCGGGACCGGACGACCGCCGCCTCCTCGTACCGTTGGCGGTCGGCCAGCGTGTCGATCCGGGCCAGGATGGCGTCCACCACCGGGCCCGGGTCGCCCGAGGTGGCGGTCCGGAAGGGCAGGGCGGCACGGGTTTCGTACTCCTCCGGGGTGATTTCGTGCTCGCAGGGCGCCGGGCACCGGCCCAGCTCGGCCAGCGCGCACGCCGGCGTCCGCGAGCGCAGCGAGAGCTTGTGGTTGCACTGCCGCAGCGGCACCGCGTCGTAGACCCCGGCGGCGGCCAGCTCCGCCGTCCGCCGGGACGAGAACGGGCCCAGATAGGTGGCGCCGTCCTCGGTCAGCTTGCGGACCACGGACAGCCGTGGGAACGCCTCGGCGGTCAGTTTCAGCCACACCACCCGCTCCGGGAACTTCGACCGGCGGTTGTACGGCGGCGCGTGCGCGGCGATCAACCGCAGCTCACGGACCTCCGCCTCGAGCGGGTGGGCGCACTCCACCGCCTCCACCCGGACCGCCGCGGTGAGCATCTCGGAGATCCGCGCCCGCTTCTCGCCGGCCGTGAAATAGCTGCGCACCCGGGTCGCGATGTCCTTCGACGTGCCCACGTAGAGCGGCCGGTCGTCGGCGGCCCGGAACAGGTAGACCCCCGGGACGTGCGGCAGCCCGTCGGCCAGGTGCCGCTGCCGGCGCTGGGCCGGGGTGACCGCCCGGGCGAACTCGACGGCGTCGCCCAGCGTGTGCACCTGGAAGCTGCCCAGCCGCTCGATCAGGCCGTGCAGCACGTCGACGGTGGCCTTCGCGTCGTCGAGCGCACGGTGGTTCGGCTGCACCGTGGACCGGAAGAAGTGGGCCAGCGTGCCCAGCTTGCGGTTGGGCACCTCGTCGCGGGTCAGGGCGCGCCGGGCCAGCGCCGCGGTGTCCAGCACCCGTGGGTTCGGCCAGGGGTAGCCGTGCCGGGCGCAGGCGGCCTTCAGGAAACCCACGTCGTACGGTGCGTTGTGCGCGACCAGGACCGCCCCGCGCAGGAACTCCAGCAGCGACGGCAGCACCGTCTCGATCGGCGGCGCCGGCCGCAGCATCGCCTCGGTGATGCCGGTCAGGACGGTGATGAACGGCGGCAGCGCCGCACCCGGGTTGACCAGCGTCGCGAACTCGCCCAGGCGCTCGCCGGCACGCACCTTGACCGCGCCGATCTCGGTGATCCCGGCGCCGTCCGGAGCACCGCCGGTGGTCTCCAGGTCGAGCACCACGAAAGTGGTGTCCGCCAGGGACAGCGCCGCCGGATCCACCGACCCGTCAGCGGACAGCAGCGTGTCCAGAGTGCCCTGCACGTACGCCGGTTGTGTCACGGGCCGGAACTTTAGAGCCCGGGTACGACAGAAACCGGGGCCGGGGTGAGAAAAGATCACCTGCTCCGCTGGGCCAATAGGTCGTGAGCGGTGTGAGAATGGGTGGATGTCCGTGCTGTTCGACCCCGACGACCGCCCCGAGGAGGAGGCGGCGCCGGAGGCTGCGGACTACGCCCCCGAGCCGGTCCTGCCCGAGGCGGTCCGTCAGCGGATCACCGTCCTGGCCGCCGCCGCGCTGCCCGGTCTGCCCGCCGACGAGATACCGGTGGCGCTGCGCCGGGTGGCCCGCTTCGCGCCCAACCGCAGAGCCCGCCTCGGCGGCCGCGACATCGCCGCCCAACTGGTCTCCGACCCGGTCTTCCGGCAGCGCATCGGCGGCCGCATCATGGCCGAGGCCGGTGATCTCGGAACGGCCGTGACCAGCGGCGTCGCACCGGCGGCGGCCGATCCGGTCGAGGTGGCGGCGCTGGCCTACCTGGCCCGTCCCGAGGGCTGGCGGGAGCTGATCGGCGCGGCCGGCGACGCCGTCCGGGCCGAGGCGGACAGCGCCGCGGTGGCCGCCCAGGTGCGCGCCGCCGAGCAGCGCGCCACCCGCGCCGAGCACGACCGGGCGGTCGCCCGGGTCGAGGCCGACAAGCTGCGCGACGAGCTGGCCCGGGTCCGCGAGGAGCTGAACCAGCTGCGCGAGGAGTCGCGGGCCACGGCCAAGGCGCTGCGTGAGGCGCAGGCGGCGCAGAAGCGCGCCGCCGACCTGCTCGCCACCGAGAAGGGCCGGGCCGCGCGGGTGGCCCTCGACCACGAGGCGGAGCTGCGCCGCATGCGGTCGCGCCTGGCCGACGCCGAGGCCGCCGCGGCCACCGGCAAGCAGGCCGCCAAGGACGCCCGGGCGGTCGACGACGCCCGCCTCTGGCTGCTGCTCGAGACGATCGGCCAGGCCGCCACCGGCCTGCGGCGGGAGCTGGCCCTCGGCCCGGCCGACAAGCTGCCCGCCGACTTCGTGGCCGACGTCTCCGCCGACCGCCCCGGCGCGCCCGAGCGGTCCCGCGCCCGCGCCCAGGACACCGACGACCCGGGCCGCCTCGACCAGCTGCTCGCCCTGCCCCGGGCGCACCTGGTCGTCGACGGTTACAACGTGACCAAGCGCGGCTTCGCCGACATGTCGCTCGAACAGCAGCGCAAACGCCTGATCACCGGGCTCGGCGGGATCGCCGCGCAGACCGGCGACGAGGTCACCGTCGTCTTCGACGGGGCCGAGCGGGTGCACGGTCTGCCACCCGCGCCGCGCGGTGTGCGGGTGCTCTTCTCCCGCAAGGGCACCACCGCCGACGACCTGATCCGCCAGCTGGTCCGGGCCGAGCCACCGGGCCGCCCGGTCGTGGTGGTCTCCTCCGACCGGGAGGTGGCCGACGGGGTGCGGCGGCACGGCGCCTACCCGATGGGCGCCGATTCGTTGCTGCGCCGGCTGTCGCGCTCGTAAAACTGTCGTACCCCTCGCTTAGCGTGACTGTCACCCATGGTGGCGGTCCGCTGGCGGGCCGTCTCTCCGGATGGAGGGAAGGGTCATGATCATCGATTGCGGGCGCTGCGCCGAGCGGACTGTCGACTGCGCCGGTTGCCTGGTCAGCGTGCTGATGGACACCCCTGACGGGATCGCCGACCTGACGCCGGGCGAGTTGCGGGCGATCGAGACGTTCGAGCTGGCCGGGTTCGAGGTGGAGCTGTTGCGGACACCACCCCCGCCGGTGGTGGTGCGGTTGCTCCCGCCCGGCCGTGACGTGGCGTGATCATGACGGGCGGGCGGCCGGATCGCGCCGGCCTCTTTAGGATGGGCGATCACACGGCGCGTTCGTCAGGGTGGAGAGAAGCAGGTGAGCGGTGTGATGACACCCCGGCTCTGGGCGGGCGGCGCCCTGATCGTGCTGCTGGTGGCCCTGATCGGGTTCGCCGCCGTGGCCGTGCCCTGGCATCGTGCTCCGGCCCCGCGCGCCGACCAGCTCGCCGCCCTCGGCGAGTTCCCGGCCGACCAGGTGGCCCGCTCCCGCGCCTTCCACGCCGAGCTGCGCCCGCTGTCGTACGCGGGGATGCTCCTCGGCCTGCTGATCGCCCTCGTGCTCGGCCTCACCCCGCTCGGCGCCCGGCTGGTCGAGCTGGCCGGCCGCCCGTTCGGCGACCACTGGCTGGCCCGGGCCGTCCTCGGCGGGCTGGCCGTGGTGTTCGTCGCCGAGCTGGTCACCCTGCCGCTGGCGATCTGGCGGCACACCATTGTGGTGCGCTACGGCATCTCCACCCAGACCTGGGGCGGCTGGTCGGTCGACCTGCTCAAGTCGTTCGGGGTGGGCGCGGTCCTCGGCGGGGCGGTGCTGGCCGCCTTCTTCACCGTCACCCACTTCGCGCCGCGCTGGTGGTGGGCCTTCGGGGCGGCCGGAGCGGCCGGGCTCGTGGTGCTGCTCTCCTTCGTGCTCCCGGTGGTGGTCGAGCCGATCTTCAACCGGTTCACCCCGATGGCGGACGGCCCGTTGCGCACCGAGCTGCTCGCCCTCGCCGAGCGCGACGGCGTCCCGGTGAAGGACGTCCTGGTGGCGGACGCCTCCCGCCGCACCCGCGCGGTGAACGCCTACGTCTCCGGGCTCGGCCCGACCCGCCGGATCGTCGTCTACGACACCATGCTGGCCGAGGCCACGCCCGGCGAGGTGGTCTCGGTGACCGCGCACGAGCTGGGCCACGCCAAGGACGACGACGTGCTCACCGGCACGATCATGGGCGCGCTCGGGTCCGCCGTCGCGGTGATCGTCCTCTACCTGCTCGGCTCGTGGACCGGGCTGCTGCGCCTGGCCGGGGTGGAGTCGATCGCCGAGCCCCGCGCGATCGGCCTGCTCCTGGCCGTCACCACGGTCGCCGGCCTGGTCGCCGGCCCGGCCCAGTCGTTCGTCTCCCGCCGGGTCGAGGCCCGCGCCGACAGCCACGCGCTCGAGCTGACCGGCGACCCGGCTACCTTCGAGGCGATGCAGCGCCGCCTCGGCACCGTCAACCTCGCCGACCCCGACCCACCGTCCTGGGAGCACGCCATGTTCGCCTCGCACCCGTCCACCGTGCAGCGCATGGCCGCCGCCCGCGCCTGGGCCCAGGGCGCCCGCTGATGCGCACGCTCCTGGTCACCAACGACTTCCCGCCCCGGCCCGGCGGGATTCAGCAGTTCGTGCACAACCTGGCGGTCCGGCAGCCGGCCGGGTCGATCGTGGTCTACTCGTCCACCTGGCGCGGGGCCGCGGCGTTCGACGCCGAGCAGCCGTTCGAGGTGGTCCGCGAGGACACCGGCATCCTGTTGCCCACCCCGTCGGTGGCCCGCCGGGCGGCCGAGCTGGCCCGCGCGCACGGCTGCGACCGGGTCCTGTTCGGGGCGGCCGCGCCGCTCGGCCTGCTGGCACACGGCCTGCGCCGCGCCGCGGGCGTCGAGCGGGCGGTCGGCATCACCCACGGGCACGAGATCGGCTGGGCGGCCCTGCCCGGCGCCCGCGGCCTGCTGCGCCGCATCGCCCGGGGCAACGACGTGATCACCTACCTGGGGGAGTACCAGCGCACCCGCCTCGACCGGGCCCTGCACGGCCGCACCGAGCTGCGGCGCCTCGCCCCCGGCGTGGACGTGGAGAAGTTCCATCCCGGTGTGGACGGCGAGGCCGTCCGCAGGCGGCACGGGCTGACCGGCCGCCCGGTGGTGGTCTGCGTCTCCCGGCTGGTCCCGCGCAAGGGCCAGGACATGCTGATCCGCGCCCTCCCGGAGATCCGCCGCCGGGTGCCGGGCGCCGCGCTGCTGCTGGTCAGCGGCGGCCCCTACCGCAAGACGCTGGAGCGGCTGGCCCGGGAGAACGACGTCGAGGCCGACGTGGTGTTCACCGGCTCGGTGCCCTGGGCCGAGCTGCCCGACCACTACGCGGCCGGCGACGTCTACGCCATGCCCTGCCGGACCCGTGCCGCCGGTCTCGACGTGGAGGGCCTCGGCATCGTCTACCTGGAGGCCTCCGCCACCGGCCTGCCGGTCGTCGGCGGCGACTCGGGCGGCGCCCCCGACGCGGTCCGCGAGGGCGAGACCGGCTACGTGGTCGGCGGCGCCGACGTCCCGGCCATCGCGGCCCGGGTCGCCGAGCTGCTCGGTGACCCGGTGCGGGCGAAGGCGATGGGTGAGGCCGGCCGGGCCTGGGTGGAGAGCGAGTGGCGCTGGGAGACGCAGGCCGCCCGCCTCACCGGCCTGCTCGCGGGATCCTGACTACCGCCAGCCCGCCTCGTTGCTGTAGGACTCGCGGCTGATCCCGGAGCCCGTCTCCGGGTCGCTGCCGAACCGTTCCCGGTGCAGGTGCGCGAAGAAATACCCCATCCCCTCGCACCAGGCGTCCTCGACGGCCAGCCGCGGTTCCGCCTGGACCGCCTGGTAGAACTCCCGCCCGGCGGCCACGATGTAGCCGCGGGCGTGCAGGAAGCCCTCGTCGGTGGCGGGGGTCGCGTCGTAGACGTCGCGCCGGTCGAGGTCGTAGAGCTTGCGCTCGAGAACACGATCCAGCTCGGTCAGCTCGCCGCTGCCCAGGCCGTCGCTCAGCCCGCGCAGGCGCTCCAGGAACGGATCCATCCAAAGATCAAGGTCATAGAGCCATTCCGGGTACGTGCTCGGCGCGCGCTGGACCAGCCGCTGCCGGACGGCGGCCGGTTCGTCGCCCAGTTCCGCCCAGGCGGCTTCGAGGAGAGCCCAGAACCGGGCCTCGTCGGCGGGCGACGGCCGGACCGCCCCCGAGCTGTCGATGCTCATGGCCGGGAAGGTATCAACACACGCAACGGGCCGTCCGGGACAGCCCTGACAGCCGGCCGGGCAAAGCGGACCGGGACGGCGTGAGTGAATGCCGAATCCCGGAGAAGCCGGTGGACGCCTCCCGGGCGTACGGCGTAGGAACGAGGGGGAGTCCAACCTCGACGGAGGCCATCGATGCCGGACGGCGCCGCTGCACCGGAATCCGCCCCCGCCGGCGAGACCACCCCGGACGAGCACTCCACGGAGACGGTGTTCACCACCCCGGACGACGGGGAGCTGGAGCTGCCCTACTGGCTGACCAGCACCGAGGAGGCCGCCAACACCACGTTCCCGCAGATGACGCGGCGGCTGCCGAGACTGCTGCGGGAGGCGTGGCTGCTCGGGTGGCGGGCCAGCCGCCGGACCACCGTCGCGGTGCTGACCCTGCAACTGGCCGCCGGGCTGGCCGCCGCCTTCGGGCTGATCAGCGTGGTCGGGGTGCTGGACGGGCTGCTCCAGGCGGGACCGACGCCGGAACGGGTGCGGGCCGCCGTACCCTCGCTGGTGCTCTTGATCCTGGCTTTGGCCGTGCGTGGCCTGCTCACCTCGGCCGCGACGGCGGCGCACGGACGGCTCTCCCCGATGGTGTACGAGGCCGCCGAGATGCGGCTGCTCGATCTGACCACCCGCGTCGACCTGGTCACCTTCGACGACCCGGAATGGCGCGACGCCATGGAACGGGCCCGGGACCGGGGAATCTTCGCGGCCCAGCAGGTCGTCGACCACGGCATCGAAGTGCTCACCCACCTCGTCGGGCTGGTCGCGGCCGCGGGCGTGCTGGCCGTGCTGCACCCGGCGCTGCTGCCGATGCTGGTGCTGGCGGTGGTGCCGACCGCCTGGGCGGCGGTCCGGGCGGCCCGGCTCGGCTACCGCAGCAAGCTGCGGCTGATCGCGGTCTGGCGGCGGCAGCGGATGCTCGCCTACCTGCTCGCGGCGCGGGAACCGGCCGCCGAACTGCGGGCCTTCACGATCCGGCGGTTCCTGCTCACCGAGGTGGGCCGGCTGCTGCGGGTCTCCACACTGGAGGAGATCCGGATGATCGGCCGGGTGGTCCGGACCAACCTGGTGGGGCAGGCGCTGAGCGGACTGGCGACCGGGGCGGCGTACGCGATGCTCTGCTGGCTGCTCTGGACCGGCCGGATGGAACTGGCCGCCGGCGGAGCCGCCGCCTACGCCATCAACATCGGCATCGACAAGCTGCGTGAACTGGCCTTCACCGCCAACCGGGTGTACGAGCAGGGCCTCTACTTCGCCGACTTCCAGGGCTTCTGCGAGATGTCACTGGCACACGCCGAACCCGAGCCGGGCCGCAGCGCGCCCGAGGACTTCCAGGAGATCCGGCTGGACCGGGTGACGTTCAGCTATCCGGACGCCGACCGGCCCGCCGTCAAGGAGGTCAGCATGGCGATCCGGCGGGGACAGGTCATCGCGCTGGTCGGGGAGAACGGCTCGGGCAAGACGACGCTGGCCGCCGTCCTGGCCGGGCTGCACCGGCCGCAGCACGGCACGGTCACCTGGGACGGTGTCGACGTGGCCCGGCTCGACCCGGACTCGGTACGCGACCGGGTCGCCGTGGTGATGCAGGAACCGATCCGGTGGCCGCTGTCGGCGCGGCTCAACATCGCGATCGGGCGGCACGACCGGCCGGCGACCCTCGACCACGTACAGGCGTCGGCGCGGGCCGGAGACGCGCACGAGTTCGTGATGGAACTTCCCCGGGAGTACGAGACCCTGCTGTCCCGGCACTTCACCGACGGCGCCGACCTGTCCGGCGGGCAGTGGCAGCGGCTCGCCGTGAGCCGGGCCTTCCACCGGGACGCGCCGCTGCTGATCTGCGACGAACCGACCGCCAACCTGGACGCCCGGGCCGAGCACGAGGTCTACCGGCGGCTGCGGGACCTGGCCGAGGGGCGGACCGTGGTGCTGATCACCCACCGGATGGCGAGCGTCCGGGAGGCGGACCGGATCTACGTGCTCGACCACGGGACGGTCGTCGAGGAGGGCGACCACGAGGAGCTGATCGCGGCGGAGGGGCTGTATGCGCAGCTGTTCACGTTGCAGGCGAGCGCCTATCAATCCGCCTGACCCGGGCCGCCCCCCAGCCCGTCCGCGGCGGCGTCACCCCCTCGCCACCCACCGCACCGGGTGGTCCGCGGCTTCGCCCTTTTCCCTCACCCGCCGCCGCCTTTCGGGGGTCCGGGGCCGGCGCGGGAGGATGGGATCATGAGCGACTCCGGTGTGCGGATCGACCCCGCCCTGCTGCGGCGCCTCGGGGTGGGGCCGGCGTCCGCCACGCTGCTCCAGTTCTCCACCGCGTTCTGTGCGCCATGCCGGGCCGTGCGCCGGGTGAGTGCCGAGGTCGCCGCCCTTCTGCCGGCGGTGCGCCACGTCGAGGTGGACGCCGAGAGCCATCTCGATGAGGTTCGGGAGCTGGGCATCCGGCGTACCCCGACGTTGTTGATCCTGGATGCCGAGGGGCGTGAGGTTCGGCGGGCCACCGGTGTCCCGACGAAGCCGCATCTGATCGCGGCGCTCGCCGAGCTGCTTCCCGCTCAGTCCTGAGTGAGGCGTTCCGACCTGAGCGGAGTGGGCCTGTTCCGAGTGGGGCGGCCTGCTCGAGCGGGGTCGCTCAGACGGGAGGAGCGGGAGCGCCCGAGCCGGTGGGGGGCCACGGTTTTCGCAGCGTGATCGTCGTTCGGGGCGGGGACGCCGGTGCGGAGGAGCCGGCGGCAGCCCGGGGCCAGCAGCATCGAGACGCTCGCCGTGAACAGGACGACGGCGCACACCGTCAGCACCCGATCGATGCCGAACCGGCCGGCCAGCGGTCCGGCCAGGGCGTTGCCCACCGGCATGGCCAGGAACGAGGTCAGGTAGTCCCAGGAGCTGACCCGGCCGAGCGCCCGGTGCGGCACGTTCTCCTGGAGCGAGGTGTCCCAGGCGACGTCGTAGAAGAGCAGTCCGGCGTACCCGATCACGGCGCCGATCATGACGGCGGCGAGCGTGCCGGGCCACACGTAGGCGAAGGCCCAGACCGACATCAGCGGCAGGGCCAGTAGCCCGGCGAAGAGCAGGCGCCGGGGCCGCAACCGCATGCCGATCGCGGAGCCGATCACCCCGCCCAGGCCCTCGGCCGCGGCGATCCAGCCGATCGCGTGCGCCCCGCCGAGCCGCTGCACCGCGATCACCTGCACCAGGACGAGGATGACGCCGTTGCCGATGTGGTAGACGCTCGCGCCGATCAGGTTGGTGAGCAGCCAGTCCCGGCTGCGGATCTCCTGCCATCCGGCGGACAGTTCCCGGCGGACCGAGGAGCGGGGGCCGCGCGGAGCCCGTACCCGGATGAGGGCGGCCGCGACCATCGAGGCGAGGAAGCTGACCGCGTTGATGGTGAAACCGGCCGGCGCGCCGAAGGCGGCGACGGTGATGCCGGCGGTGACCGGACCGGCCACGCCGCACGCCGATTGCAGCAGGCTGAGCGTGGCGTTGGCCTTCTGCCGGTCCTCGGCCGGCACGAGCAGGGGTTTGAGCGCGCTCATCGCCGGGCTGAAGAAGCTGCCGGCGCCGGCTGACACGACGGTGAGGGCGCAGAGCATGGCCAGGTGGTAGCCGCCGGTGGCGAACATGGCGGCGATCGCGGCGGTGGCGCCGAACCGGATCAGGTCGGAGCCGACCATGACACGTTGCGGCTGGAGCCGGTCGGCCCAGACGCCGCCGAACAGGGTGCCGGTCAGCAGGGTGAGCACGTTGGCGGCCATGACCAGGCCGAGGTCGCGGGCGCCGCCGCCGGTGGTGACGATCGCGACGGCGAGAGCGACGGTCTGGAACGCGTTGCCCAGCCAGGAGAGGCCCTGGCCGACGGCGAGCAGCCGGAAGTCACGGGTCATGCCGCGAGACGGTAGTTCAGCGTCTAACTATTAGCAATCTAATAATCAGATTCGTGGCAGACTTCTCACATGGAAGACAGCGTGGACCGGCATGTGGCCAGGTGGGCGGCCTTCTGGAAGGACGAGCCCGCGTTCGTGCCCGAGGTCGAGGGCGTGCTGGTCCGGATGATGTACATCAAGAAGTGGATCGAGCGGGCGGACGCCGCGGCGTTCGCCGCCTCCGGCGACGACTTCACGTTGCAGGATTACAAGACCCTGCACGTGCTGATGGTGCAGCCGTGGCCGACCGAGGCTACGCCGGCGCAGCTGGCCGAGGCGGCGAACGTGACGAGGGCCGCCATGACCAGCCGCTTGGACCGGCTGGAGGAGGCCGGCCTGATCACGCGGCAGATGGACGGCGCCGACCGGCGGCGGGTGCTGGTCCGGCCCACGGCCAAGGGCCGGGACATGTGGAACAAATACATCTTCGAGGGCATCGCCCGGGATCAACGGGCCCTCGCGGCGCTTCGCCACGAGGAGCTGGTCCAGCTCAACGGCCTGCTGCGGAAAGTCCTGCTTTCCCTGGAGGAATGACAGGGCGCCCCCTGCTCCCCTGAGCTGCCGCGCGCTGCCCTGCCCAGGCTGGGCGCGAGGCTTACCTGTTGATTCGGCGCCTCGATGGCAGAAACGCCGAATCCGTCCGAAACGTCTAGAACTTCGGGGCGTCGGGCGCCTCGAGGAGGCCCAGGCGCAGCGCGGTCATGAGCGCCTGCGCCCGGTTCGCCGCGCCCAGCTTCTCGTAGAGCTTCGAGATGTGGGTCTTCGCGGTCGACTCCGACACGAACAGCTGCTTGGCGATCCCCGCCACGCTCATGCCGTCGGCGAGCAGCCGCAGCACCTGACCCTCACGTGGGGACAGCTGCGGGCCGGACGGCGCGAGCCGCCGCTTCATGGCCTCGGCCAGATCGGCCGCGGTGAACGCGCTGGGCGCCGACGCGGCGTGCCGGGCGGCGGCCACCACCTCGTCCGCCGGAGCGGTCTTGGGCACGAACGCGCTGGCCCCGGCCTCGAGAGCGCCGAAGAGCTGGTCATCGCCCGCATACATGGTCAGGACGACGATGCCCATGTTCGCGTTGTTCTTGCGCAGGGCTCGGGTGGCCTCCAGGCCACTGCCGTCGGGCAGGCGGAGGTCCATGATCACGACATCGGGCTGAAGTGCGCCGGCCTGGCGCACCGCCTCCGCCGCCGTGGCGGCCTCGCCGACGACCTCGAACTGGCGGTCGCGCTCGAATGCGTGTCGCAGCCCCTTACGAATCAGGTCGTGATCGTCGACAAGGAGGACCTTGGTGCGCGTCGTCGGCGCCGGACTGGTCGACATGCTCGGGTTACTCCCCTTCTGGAGCTGAAACGCTATCTCGCACGCTATCGCGCCGAGGCGGGGTTCCGAGCACTACGGCGACGGTTGTCCCGCTGGGGTGTCGCGGCGTGATCTTGAGACGGCCTCGGATACGTTCCGCGCGCTCGGCCATGATGGTAAGTCCGTAACGGCCGTCCGGGCGGGTGTCCGCGAACCCCTTGCCGTCATCGGACACTTCGATCTCCGCGTAGGGCGGGTCGACCGTGCACGTGACCCAGAGGTTCGCGGCCCCCGCGTGCTTGCGGGCGTTGGTGATCGCCTCCTGGGCGATGCGCAGCAATTCCGCCTCGGTGGCGGCCGGCAGCCGGGCCGTCGACTCGTCGAAGGTGAAGTGCACCCGCAGGCCCGCGCTGGTGCCGAGGGTCCGCGCGTACTCCGCGATGGCGGCGGCCAGCCCGCCGTTGCGGTCGACCTCCGAGCGCAGCTCGAACAGGCTCAGCCGCAGCTCGGTGATCACCCGGGTCACCTCGGCCCGCAGCACCCGCAGCTCCTCGGCCGTCTCCTCGGCGCCCTCCGGCAGGGTGGCCTGGGCGTTGTCGATGCCGTAGCCGACCATCACCAGCTCCTGCGCCACCCCGTCGTGGATCTCCCGGGCCAGCCGCTGCCGTTCCTCGTTGGTGGCCAGCGAGCGCACGTCGTCGAAGAGCAGGGCGGCCTCCAGCCGCAGCGAGGCCGGGCCGGTCACCTCGGTCACCGCCTGGATCACCGGCGACGGGTACGCCCCGGAGGCGTCCGTCTCCAGAATGACCAGCCCGATCGTCCGGACCCCGGCGACCAGCGGCACCACCAGCGACGACACGTCACCGCCCGGGTGGCTGCGCGCCTGCGAGCGGCTGGCCGGCTGCGGCTGCTGGGTGGCCCACGCGTCGGCGATGGCCGAGTCCGCGTCGAGGGTGGTCTCCCAGTCCACCCGCTCGGCGCCGGTCTGCGCCAGCACCACGAGCCGGCCGCCCCCGCTCGCCGACAGCACCGCCGCCCGGTGGCCGGGCGCCACCGCGCGCAGCTCCTCCAGCAGATGCTCGGAGATGCCGCCCGGGTCCAGCGTGGCGCCCGGCAGGGACCGGGCCACGCTGCGCAGCTGGGTGAGCAGGCGGGTCGCCTCGGCGTACGGCTGCGGCGTCGGCTCGGGCGGCTGGAGCAGCTGGCGCATCGTCTCGGCGGCGAACGTGATGATCGCGCCGAGCACCAGCCACTGCCCGCAGGCGGCCAGGTAGCCCGGCTGGCGCAGCGGGTCGCCCGGCTCGGCCAGCACGCCGCCCACCACCATGGTGGCCGCGGCCACCCCGAGCAGCGTGATCCCCTCGGCCGGGCGGCGGCGCAGGGCCGCGGTGAGCAGCGGGACCGCCAGGTACGGCAGCACGGCCTCGGCGCCGAACCCGGCGTCGACCCGGTCGGCGGCGTGCGCGGCGGCCGCGATCCAGCCGGCCGCCAGACAGGTCACCACCACCTCGGCGAGGCGGCCCAGCGGGGCCAGGACGGCATGCCCCCGGGCCACGAAGCTGGGCACCGCGGCGATCGCCAGCAGGCCGATCCACCCGAGCTGGGCCGGATCGCCCGTGGCGGTCAAGGTCAGCGCGGCGACCAGCAGGAGCATGACGACGCGGGCGGCGGCTTCGGCCGGGCGGATGCGCGCGGGACCACTGACGAGGGCTGGCACGTGACGGATGGTATCGGCCCGGTCCGGGATCGGCTCGTCAGCACGACGCCCCGGTGGCGCGCCGGGGGCCGCGCAACGGGTAGCCTCCCTGCATGGCGGACACCTCGACACAGTCGATTCAGGTCCATGCGCCGCTCGCCCGGGTGGCCGCGGTGATCTGCGACTTCCCCCGGTATCCGGAATGGGCCGAGTCGATCAAGAAGGTGGAGGTTCTCGAGGAGTACGAGGACGGCTACGCGGCGCAGGTGCGTTTCCAGATCGACGCCACCGTGCTGGTCGACGAGTACACGCTGGAGTACGCGTACGCCGACGACCTCTCCCGGATCGAGTGGCACCTGGTCGAGCCGTCGAAGACGCAGCGTTCCCAGGACGGGTCGTACGACCTGGTGGAGAACGCGGACGGCAGCACCACCGTGACGTACACCCTTGCGGTGGATCTCGCGATCGGGATGCTCGGGATGTTCCGCCGGAAGGCGGAGAAAATGATCATGGATACGGCGCTGAAGGAGCTCAAGCGCCGTGTCGAGAGCCTGCCCGCGACCTGAGCGCGGGCCGAGGGGAGCAGGGATGCCCGGGTCAGCGCGGGAGGAGGCCGAACGGCTGGTCGCGGCGATCCTCGCCCGGGCCTCGGCGTCGTCGGCGGGCGGCCACCCGTCCGGGGACGGTTTCGGCCTCCTGGGTGACTCCGTCGCGGGCCTGATCGGCGTGCTGTCCCGCGACGACCTGGCCACCGGCAGCGCCGAGTGCTGCGTCTGCCCGGTCTGCCGGGCGATCGCGGCGGTGCGCGACCCGAACCCGGAGACCGCCGCGCGGATCGCCGCCAGCGCGGGCGACATCGCCAGCGGCGTGGCCGGCCTGATGCGCGCGTTCTCCTCGCTGGCCGCCGAGCCGCCCCGCCCACCGGCCCCACGCGCCAAGCCGGCGCCCGACCCGGACCGGGCCTGGTCCGCGGCGACCCGGGCGCAGGGCGAGGAGGAGCCGCCCGCACCGGACACGGCCGCCGACCCGTGGGGTGCGGCCAGCGCGGCCGACGCCCGGGAGGCGGCCGCGCAGGCCG
>NZ_JAGFNS010000070.1 GCF_017592555.1 Actinoplanes flavus
GCCACTGGGCGTCGGTGAGGTCATGCCGCCTCGTCACCGCTAAGGTGGCCACGAGGTCTCCGGTATGAAGTTCGAGCTTGGTCGCTGAACCGTTTACCGGAGACCTCTTCAAATATCGATCACCGCCGCGCCGTGACCTTCACCGGCCACCACGACTTCTGAAACACGCCTTAGATACCCTCGGTGCCTTGTTCGACGACGGAAGCTTCGTGACCGTCGGTACCTACGAGAGTGACACGGCCTGCGGCCTTTGGCTGCGCCGAGCAGATACCGACCAATCTTCGAATGGGGAGGCTGGGGATGGAGGTATCTATCGCACGCGGGCACTCCCAGAGTTGCCCACCGGCACTATCGACGACGTATCGACGTTTCTCGACAACGGAGTCTTGGTCGAGGTGGTTCTGCAAATTCAGGGCCGGCCTCTGCTGTTGATGGCGGGTGAACTACGCGAGTCGATGCAGGGATCACTGGTGTTCACTCGCCGTGACGAGTCCGTCCTCGTATTCACTGACCCGTCGACAGTCACATCGGTGACCTGGGTTCCCGAACGACGAGGGCTGATCCGAAGCTGAACCTCGCTGGGCCATGAATTCGTGGAGCGGTGCCGGGAGGCGCGTCGATGGAACGGTCATCGATCTCGACCTGCCGGAACCCCTCGGCGATACGCACCGTCAGAACGGCTCATCGCAGCCAATTGAAGCGGTACCCACGTGACCCTCACGAAGGTGGATCCCGAAGTCTCGGCGGCTGCTCACGACGCCGGTCTCCGCGAAGGAACGATCACGCACGACAGCGTGCAGACCCGTGACGGCGACTAAGCCATCATCACGGCGCGGGCCGGTATCGATGGCGGACCTGGCTACGACAACGGCTTCCGTGGTTCCTGATCGACCGCGGCGGCGGTGGGCGGCCAGGACGTCGGAGTGACAGGCGCGGGCGTCGGGCCAGCACAGGCAGGCGTGCGGTTTCCGGGCCAGGACGGTGTGCTTCGGGTGGTTCGAGCCGGCGACCACGAAGGTGCGTGGCGGCCCGGGCGATCGACGGCGCCGCCTACATCCTCGCCGCCTTCATCGCCTCCGGTACGTGGTCATGATCAAGGCGCGCTCGTGCCGAGCCTTCGGTGAAGGGCCCGACACGGGGCAGGACTATTCTTCCCGATCATGGGATACGCGTTTAGTTTCGACCCTCCGACCGAGGACGGCTTCGCCGCTACTCCGTGCGCGTTCAGCAACGAGCAGATGAACTACGTCCGGCTGATCATGATTGAGGCAGGCGTGCTGAGCGGGGACGGCTTCGCACAAGCATTGGAGACACCCGGACTGGAGGTTTCCGAAGAATCGCTGCCGACCCGACGCTTCCTGCACAGCGAAGGTCACACTACGGCGGCGGAGGCGGCGTTCATCGCTCGCCGACTGCGTGCCGCCTTGGACGCGAAGGTCGTTGCGGAGCTCCTGTCGTTCTTCGACGAGCATCCCGGCACCGATCAGGTTACGGCGTGGGTTGACCGGTTCGCCGCCTTCAACGACCAGGCCGCGAAAAGGGCCGGCTACTACGCTTGCTGACGGCCGAGCCCGGAAGGCACTTGCCGGCCGACCGCGCTGCGGGTCGTCGGCCGTCACGGGCAGTGATTCTGTCCGCAAGAACGGGTTCGGTCTCACAACGTGTGATTGAAGTTCGCTGATGAATCGTTGGGTCACTGTGCGATGCTTCGATTCAGCAGGTCCTGCCCCATCTTGATGCGCTTTGCATCGAGAAGTCTGACCAGCTACCTCGCTGCCGTCACCGCCGGCCTGAGCCTGTCCTGCAGCTCCGGACCGGTCGAGGGCAACGTCAACCGCATCAAAATGATCAAGCGACAGTTGTGCGGTCGAGCCGGCTTCGACCTACTCCGCGAGCGAGTCCTGCTGGCCAACTGATCCGGACGCGTATGTTCAAGATCATTGACGAGGGCTCCGTGTCGTTCCTACGATCCCCGCCCATGGTCGTTCGGAACAGGAATGCGCCGGTCGTCGTGGCCGGCCCGCGCCGGGTAATGGCCGGCCTGGCGGCCGTCTATGGCGCCTATGTCGGCGTGGTGGTCTGCTGGGGATTCCATACGTTCGATCCCCTTCTGCTGAGCGTCTTCGCGGTCAGCGCCGTCATCCTGGCGCTCCCCGCCGCGCTCGCTCGCCCTACCAGATTCAACGGCGCCTGCTACGCGATGGCGGCGCTGGTCCTGGTGGTCGGCTGTTGGTTGGCCATCGGTGGTCTCTTCCTCCTCTATCCGGCCGTGCTGCCCCTGCTGCTCGCTACCACAACACTGCCGATGGCAAGGCATCCGTGGCCCGTGGTCATCACCGCTGCGCTGCTCGCAGTGGCGCCACCCATCTTCTTTGCACTGGTGTCCTGACCTGTCCGTTGCCAACGAAGTCTGTCCGCGTGCCGCTGAACTCCGTCTCCCAGTACGCCGAACGAGTGACGACTTCACCCACGGCTGCTGGCGAAACGAGGCCGCTCCCAGTAACGAGCGACGTTGTGACTCCGTGGATCAACGTCAGGGGCTACGAGCCTTGGATGGCTACGCTTAGTGACGGGCTGGAGAATTTTCTGACGCGCGGAGGGGATCGCGGCATGTCCGGATACCTCTCCGCGAGCGGGGGCAACCCTCCGCAAGGCGCGGTTGCGGCTATGAGGGTGCCGACTCGTGTGAGTGTTCAGGTGGCAGCGGAGCGCGACACCGGGTCGACTACCGGTACCCGAGTGTCCAGCGTGTTGCGGCGTTAATGGCGGCCCTCGTCGGCCGGACCGGTAGTGTCGTTGATATGTCCGGATTGACGGACGAGGGTGGTGGCCCGCCGATCAGGGAGCCCCGGATCCCTTCCGATGCGCGGCACGTGGAGCTGCGAGCGGCTGCCGTCGGTGGAGTTCTGTCTGTTCCTGTGCACCGGTTCTGGTTGTTCACCGAGGACTGTCCGGGGCTTTGCATCATCGAGGTTCTCGGTGGCGGGTTGCTCTTGGCCGTTGGTGCGGGTCTGGCTGCTTGGCTGGGCTGCCGGCTCGCCCGAGTGCCACGGGCCAGCGTCGTCGCCGTGGCCGGCCTGCTGCTCGGAGCCTCGTGGTCCTACCTCATGGGCGGTCTGGTCTGGGGCCAGAGGACACCCATGGCCAACCCGCCCCCGCCGCTGGTCATGCTGGTGTTGGTCGGGTCCATTGGCTTTTGGGCCGCGGCGCTCGTGATCGGGCTACGCCGTCGTGCAGCTGTCAAGGTGGCCCTGCTCGCCGTTATCGCCGTCACGCCGTTGCTCGCTGAGTCGCTGGTGCGCGGTGCGCTCGCCTGACCTGCCGTGGTCGTGGACTCCGACGTGGGAATGAAGGGTTTATCGCTCTTTGCGGCTGTCCACCCCCATCCAGGGTCGGCGGGCGCATCATCCTCATACCCTGGTCCCTTCGGCGATCCGAGGCTATACACGATCCTCGGCATGTCCGGACACCATTAGTACGGCCGGAACGTTGCTCAGAGTAAGTCCGAGACGCCCTCGACGTGCGCGGCAGGGCGCCTCGACGGACAGAGTTCACTGGCAAGAACCCCACGTCGCACGCTCTTCATTGGCGCGGACAAACTTCGTTGGCAAAGGACATGACCAGCCCACGCCGAAGATCAATCACTCTTCGTGTGACAGGGCCGAGAAACGGAGCCAGATGTTCGCCACTTTCGGCGCCACCTCCTGCTCTCGATCCCCGGCGGACGTTCGCCATAACGAGCGCCACTTGTTGACCACCGGGAGCCGGCGGCGAGATCGAAACAGGGCCGCTACGTCACCCTGCGTAGACGCCGTCGCCGGCCGTGATTTCCGTTAGCCGGAAGCCGTGAAGGTTGAGAGGCTTCTCTCATGGTGACCTTGATCGGCAGTCCCGACAGCGATCTCGTCTCGGCGGCGCTGGAGCATGCACGCGCGAGCCTCCGGCAGATCCCCGACGACGGGTGGGGAGTGCAGGCGTCCGGCCTGGAATGGACCTGCCGCGAGACGATCGCGCACATCCTGGATGACCTGGGCGCCTATGCGATGCAGCTGTCCGGGAAACACCGCCATGAGGGCTGGACCCCGCTGATGGAATTCTCGCTGGCCCCCGGACGCCCTCCGTGCATGTTCTGGCCAGAGGAAGAGGGCGGAACACAAGCGGTGCTCGACTGCCTGGACGCTGTCGGGGTCTTCTGGTCGCGGTGATCGCCAGCGCGCCGGCCGACCGCATCGGCTGGCATCCGTACGGAAATCCCGACCGCTCGGCTCTGGCTGCGATGGGCATCGTCGAACTGGTCCTGCACACCCGCGACATCGTGGGCGCGCACCACATCGACTACCGGGCGCCGGCGCAGCTCGTGGCACCGTGCCTCGATCGTATCTTCGCCCACGCCGAACGTTCCGATGACCCCTGGCAAGACCTGTTGGCCGCCACCGGGCGTACTCCTGAAAGTCGAGGACAAGCCTGGCGCTGGGACTCCACAGCCAAGCCTGTTCCCTGATCCTCCTCGGGCCTTCCCCCTTGATCTTGGACACTTGAACCTTGGATCGTGAGGTCTGGGGAGATCAGGAGTCCTGGAACACCATGGCGAACAAGCACTATCCCGCCCAGGTCAAGGCCGACGCGGTGGCGTTGT
>NZ_JAGFNS010000071.1 GCF_017592555.1 Actinoplanes flavus
CCAGGCCATCGGGAACGGCAGGGCGGCCACTCCTTCGGAACCACCCAACGGCAAGAAACCATCAGCCACACCCCACCGTCCCGGGCATCCGGGGCATCAACCCCAGACAATCAACAACCTTATGGAGGACCCATGAGTGACGTCTCGCCCGGCCGCGCGCCGGAATACGATCTGACGCCGCCGGCCACCACCCCCGCCCACACCGAGGAGCAGTCGCTGCCCCGGCGAGCCACCGAGCAGACCAGGCAGGCCGCCGGTGAGGTCAAGGACACCGCCCGCGAGCAGGCCCAGCGGGTCGGCGCCGAGGCCCGCGACCAGGCCCGTACCGTCGCCTCCGAGGTTCGCGACAAGCTCGGCGAGCAGGCCCGCACCCAGAACAGCCGCCTCGTCGGCGGCATCCGCGAGACCGCCGACCACCTGGACGAGATGCGGGGCGCCCGGCAGGACTCGCCGGCCGCCGCCGTGGTCGCCCGGGTCGCCGAGGGCGGCCGCCAGTTCGCCGACTACCTCGACCGCAACGGCCCCGACGGGGTGCTGCGCGAGGTCGAGGACTTCGCCCGCCGCCGCCCCGGCGCCTTCCTGGCCACCGCCCTGGCAGCCGGCTTCGTGGTGGGCCGCCTCGGCAAGGGCGTCCTGACGGCCGACCCCGGCGCCGGCACGGCGAAGCCGGCCGACGACACCTACGTGAGCTTCCCGGACGAGACCCGGGAGACGGAAACCGTCGCCTACCCGCCGGCGGCCACCGGCTCCGGCCACCTCACCCCGGCGACTACGCAGTACACCGCGACCGGCACCGGAACGCCGGCCGTGGTCGAGGACGAACCGGGGTACCGGGCATGACCACCCCGTCGCAGACCTCGATCGGGGAGATCATCGGCAACATCAGCGACGACCTCTCGCAACTGTTCCGGCAGGAGGTGGCGCTCGCCAAGGCGGAGATCCGGCAGGAGGCCGTCAAGGCGGGCAAGGCCGGCGGGATGCTCGGCGGCGCCGCGTTCGCCGGCTACCTGGCCGTCGTCCTGCTCAGCTTCGCGCTCGTCTTCGGCCTCGCCAACGTCATCGACGCCGGCTGGGCGGCACTGATCGTCGCGTTCGTCTGGGCGGTCATCGGCGCGGTGCTCTACAGCGGCGGCCGCAAGAAGCTCAAGACCGTGGACCCGGTGCCGCGCCGCACCACCGAGACCCTGAAGGAGGACGCCCAATGGCTGAAGAACCCGACCGGCTGAAGCGGGAGATCGAGACCACGCGGGCCACGCTGACCCACGACGTCGACCGGCTGGCGGAGAAGACGAGCCCACGCCAGGTCGCCAAGCGGCGCTGGACCGCGGTGAAGGAGAAGGTCATGGGCACCACCGAACACACCCGGCACACCGCCTCGGAACTCACCGACACCGCCGGCGAGAAGGCGCACGCCGCCGCCGACAAGGTTCGGGAGGCGCCGCAGGCCGTCGCCCGGCAGGCCCAGGGCAACCCGCTCGCCGCCGGCATCATCGCCTTCGGCGTCGGCATGCTCACCGCCTCGCTGATGCCCGTCACCGACGCCGAACGCCGGGCCGGACAGCAGCTCAAGGAGCACGGCGGCGACCTCACCGACAAGGTCAAGGACGTGGCGAGCGACCTGAAGGACGACCTCGGCGGCACCGTCCGGCACGCCGCCGGCGAGGTGCGCGAGACCGCCGAGGACGCGGCCCGGACCACCGCCGGGACGGCCCGCTCGGGCGCGCACGACGTCCGGAACACGGCCACCTCATAAAGCGACGGGAGGGGACGGGCGCTACGACGTTTGTCCCCTCCCGATCCGGGAATCGGCAGCACCATGAGACTGGGATACAAGCTCGCCGCCGAGGCGTTCGGGCCCGCGGAACTCGTCCGCCAGGCCGTCCGGGCGGAGGAGGTGGGCTTCGACTTCGTCGAGATCAGCGACCACTTCCACCCCTGGCTCGACGTTCAAGGCCATTCCCCGTACGCGTGGAGCGTTCTCGGCGCCATCGCGGCCCGCACCACCACGCTGGGTCTGGCGACCGGCGTGACCTGCCCGAGCGTGCGCTACCACCCGGCGATCATCGCGCAGGCCGCGGCCACCCTGGCGATCCTCTCCGGCGGGCGGTTCACCCTCGGCGTCGGCTCCGGGGAGCGGCTCAACGAGCACGTCGTCGGGCAGGGATTCGGCAGCGTCCGCGAGCGGCACGAACGGCTGCGTGAGGCGCTCGACATCATCAACCTGCTCTGGCGGGGCGGCTACCAGTCCTATCCGGGCCGATACCTTCAGTTGGAGGACGCGCGCGTGTTCGACCTGCCCGACACGCTCCCGGCGATCGCCGTGGCCGCGGGCGGTCCCGCCGCCGCCGAACTGGCCGCCACCCACGGCAGCGGGCTGTTCGCCACCGAGCCGCGCGCCGACCTGGTCTCCACTTTCACCGAAAAAGGCGGCAGCGGACCGAAATATGCCGAGGTACCGGTCGCCTGGGCGCCCACCGAGGAGGCCGCCGTCAAAGAGGCCCACCGCACCACCCGCTGGGCGGTCACCGGCTGGAAGGTGATGGCCGAACTGCCCAACCCGGTCAACTTCGAGGCCGCCTCCGCCACCGTCACCGAGGACGACGTCCGCTCCCTCGTCACCGCCGGACCCGACCCGGCCCGCTACCTGGCCCGCATCCGCGAGTACACCGCCGCCGGCTACGACCACGTCGTCCTGATGAACGCCGGCCCCGACCCGGACGGGTTCCTCGACTTCGCCGGCAAGGAACTGATCGGCCGGTGAACGACAGGGTCACCGTGGTGGTCGCCACCCGCAACCGGCGCGACCGCCTCTTCGAGACGCTGCCCGAACACCGGGCGCCGGTCATCCTGGTCGACAACGCCTCCACCGACGGCGGTCCCGACGCGATCAGCAGCGCCTTCCCCGCCGTCGAGGTGGTCCGGCTCGGCGAGAACCGCGGTGCCGCGGCCCGCAACGAGGGGGTACGCCGGGCCGGAACGCCGTACGTCGCGTTCGCCGACGACGACTCGTACTGGACCGACGGGTCGCTGGCCCGCGCCGCCGCCCTCCTCGACGCCCACCCGCGGCTCGGCCTGCTCACCGCCCGGGTGCTGATCGGACCCGGCGGCCGCCCGGATCCGGTCTCCACGGCGCAGGCGGCCGCCCCGCTCGGCACCGCGCCCGGTGCGCCCGGCCCCACCGTGCTCGGGTTCCTGTCGTGTGCGGTGGTCGTCCGGCGGGAGGCGTTCCTGCGGGTGGGCGGCTTCGAACCACGGCTGTTCGTGTACGGCGAGGAGGAGCTGCTCGCCATGGACCTGGCCGCCGACGGGTGGTGGCTCTGCTACGAGCCGTCGCTGGTGGTGCGGCACTTCCCGCTGCCGGAGGGCCGTGACCGCTCCGCCCGCCGCCGCATCGAGGCCCGCAACAGGCTGCTCACCGCGCTGCTGCGCCGCCCACCGGCGGTCGTCGCGCGCACCCTGGCCGCCACATACCGGGAATCCCTGCCCTCCCTATGGGATGTGGCCCGCGGTCTGCCGTGGGCGCTGCGTCACCGCCGCCCACTGCCACCGGACATCGAGGCCGCCTACGCCGGAGTCACCCACCCGTCCTGAGAGGACGTCTGATTCACGTAGTTTGTGAGTTATGAGGGTTTAGTCGTCTCGCCAGGTTGGGGTGGTTTCGGCGGTGAGGCGTTTGGCGAGGTTGTCGATCATCGCCAGGGTGATCATGCTGGCCGA
>NZ_JAGFNS010000072.1 GCF_017592555.1 Actinoplanes flavus
GTCGAATTTGTCGACGGCTTTGATGAGGCCGACGGTGGCGGTCTGGATGAGGTCGTCGGTGGGTTCGCCGCGGCCGGAGTAGCGGTGGGCGAGGTGCCGGGCGAGCGGCAGCCAGGCCTCGATCGCCCGGTCCCGCAGCGAAGCCCGGGACGGGTGTCCCACCGGCATCGCGGCCATCGCGGCGAGCAACTCGGCAGCGCTGTCGACCGGAGCCGTGGCGCTGGCCGTGGTCGACGGCGACACCGCCGTCGAGGTCTCGGTGACGGTCATGTCCTGGTCCTCCCTGGCGCCATTCCTGGAGAGCCGGCCCTGTTCGGGACCCGGTCGGTAGGGCATCCATATCTGTGGACGGCGTTCGCCGCCCAGGCACACTTGGCCGTTCGGTTACGCCGACTCTATACGACAGGTCGAGGGAAGACTAGCCGAAAGTGTGAGGGTGTTACCGTGACAAAACGGTCTTAAACCTCCACATCCACCGGGTTTTTCGCTCGAACGAGGGCCGATATCCCCTGGCGCTCCGGCACACAAGCACCTCCGAACAGCGATCACACCGACCCGCACGGGCCACCGCGATTCCCCCTCGAGTGGGCAAGATAGGCACATGACGTCGCTGCCTGCCCCGGTTCCGCACCCGGCGGCGACCGAACAACGCCGCTGGACCCTCGACAGCGTCCAGGACCTACGGCGACTGCGAGCCGAGCTGCGCGAGGCGGTCACCGGCACCCTGATCGACGACGACGGCCTCGACCGCATCGCGGTGGTCGCCACCGAACTGGCCACCAACGCCCTCCGCCACGGCCGCGGACCCACGGTGATCCGCCTCCTGGAGGAACCCGGCCACCTCATCCTCGACGTCGCCGACCACGACCTGGCCGGCGAACCCCTCTTCAACCAGTCCCGCCCGATCGGCTCCGGCGGCCTGGGCCTCCACCTGGCCCGCACGTTCGCCACCGACCTCGGCTGGTACCGAACCCCCACCACCAAACACGTCTGGGCCGTCTTCACCCTCTGAAACACCGTTCCCGCCACTCCGCCAAATGCCCGCCGCCCGCCACTTGGGCCTGACGCCCCGCCGGGTCGCCACTTGGGCCGGATGCGCTGTCGTTTCCCGCCACTTGGGCCGGATGCCCCGCCGGTCTCGTTGCTTAGGCTGGATGCGCTGTCGGTCTCGTTGCTTGGGCCCGATGCGCTGTCGTTCCCGCCACTTAGGCCGGATGCTCCGCCGTTCCCGTCGCTTGGGCCGGATGCTCCGCCGTTCCCGTCGCTTGGGCCTGATGTACTGCTGGTCTCGTTGCTCGTGCCTGATGTGCCGATGTTCCCGTCGCTTCGGCCGATGCGTTTCGGTTTGGCGGCTTCGCCGTATGCGCCGCAGTTCCCGCCGCTTCGGCCGGATGCACTGCCGGTTCCGTGGCTTCGTCGTGTGCGCCGCCGGTTCCGTCGCTTCGGCCTGATGCGCCGCCGGTCTCGGGGCTTAAGCCTGATGCGCCGGGCACGCGGCTTCCGCTTGCAGCGCCAGGTGCCCCGCTTCGGCCTGGGAGCGCCGGGCGAGTCGCCTTCCGCCTACGACGCCGGGCTCGCCGCTACCGTGGCCGACTCCCTCCCTCCCTCCCTCCCTCCTTTCCTTTCACCTCCCACCCGACGCGCGTCCGGATCTGGGTGTAGGCGGAGTGGGTTCGTGCTTTCGGGCCTGGGCGTAGGCGGAGTGGGTTCGTACTTCCGGATCTGGCCGCACGCGGACCGCGACGCTCATGGAAAGCGGCGCGAAGCGCCGAGTTTTCTCCATCCAGGCGACTCTCTCGCACTTCCCCTTCTTGTACGCGGTGCGCACGTGCCCATCGCATGTTTGTGCCCGGCGTTCACTTCGCCCCCGCATGTTCGTGCCCGGCGCTCACCTCCCCGTGGCCCGCGAACCGTCCCGCCAAGCACCTGCCCGCGCCCACGGGTAGGCCGCCGGTCGCGCTGCGTCGTTGTTGATCTTGTGCGGCTGGTCCTCGGCGCTGTTTCGGAGCGTTCGAGACAGCGCTCGGGGGCAGCCGGAACCGATCTGATCGCCTTGGGGACTGCTGCGCCGCCACTGGTGCAGCGCTGACGGCCGGTCTGCGGGAGTGCGCTGAACTGCGCGGATGCTGCCGGGCGCCATTTCTGTTGTCGGTGGGACCAGCGAGAGGGATGGTCATTGGGTATCGGCGTCGCCTCGCAAGATCATGGAACTCTTTCGGCTCGCCGGCATCAGTGACCACGGGAGTGCGATCGAGTGTGGGGGCCGATTTGGCGTTGCTGGGAGGACCGGGTAATGTTCTCCGAGCCGGCAGGGAAACGGGCGAGGTAAACCGGGTCACTCAGCACTGAGAGATCCGCGCACCGGCCGTCCTGCCAAACCCCAAGGATCAAGCGCCACGAGCGATCGTGTAAGCTTCCGCGGGACTCGAGCGAATTCCTAGCTCACCAAAACGGGGAACACCCCGGATTTGGCGCGACGGAATAGCGAGGGTAAAGTAGAGCGAGTGCCCCGGAGAACGGGCCGCGGAATGCGGAACGGTTTGATGGTGTGCGGTTGTTCTTTGAGAACTCAACAGGGTGCTTGATAAGCCAGTGCCAATTATGGCAATACCCCGGCCTGTCTACGGACAGGTTGAGGATTCCTTTGGCAACATTCATGTTGCCGGGACGATTGTTCAACAGATTTTGTTGGAGAGTTTGATCCTGGCTCAGGACGAACGCTGGCGGCGTGCTTAACACATGCAAGTCGAGCGGAAAGGCCCTTCGGGGTACTCGAGCGGCGA
>NZ_JAGFNS010000073.1 GCF_017592555.1 Actinoplanes flavus
GCCTCGCTCGGCCTGAACCTGGTGGTGGCCAGTGTGCAGGAGGCGATCGACACCGGCCTGGTCCGGGAGTTGCCGGACGGTACCCGTAACCGGATCCAGACGCCGGTGCTGCTCGCCGCGGTGGAGAAGTACCGGTTCGACGCTCTCTTCGGCGGTGCTCGCCGTGACGAGGAGAAGGCTCGCGCCAAGGAGCGGATGTTCAGCTTCCGTGACGAGTTCGGCCAGTGGGATCCGAAGAACCAGCGGCCCGAGTTGTGGGCGCTCTACAACGGCCGGCATCATCCGGGCGAGTCGATCCGGGTCTTCCCGCTGTCCAACTGGACCGAGCTGGACGTCTGGCACTACATCGCCAAGGAGAACATTCCGCTCCCGGGCATCTACTACGCCCACGACCGGGAGGTCGTCGAGCGTAACGGGATGTTCTACGCGGTCAACGAGTTCATCCGGCTGCGTGACGGTGAGACCTCGGAGGTCCGCCGGGTGCGGTACCGGACGGTCGGCGACGCGTCGCAGACCGCCGCGGTGCTCTCCGACGCCGACACGGTGGAGAAGGTGATCGACGAGGTCGCGGCGACCCGGATCACCGAGCGCGGCGCGACCCGTGGCGACGACAAGGTCAGCGAGGCCGCGATGGAAGACCGCAAGCGAGAGGGTTACTTCTGATGAGCCAGGCAGTTCTCGAGCCTGAGGCCGCCGCTTCCCGGGGCATGGACCTGCTCCGGTTCGCCACGGCGGGCAGCGTCGACGACGGCAAGTCCACGCTCATCGGCCGGCTGCTGTACGACACCAAGACGATCTTCGAGGATCAGCTCGAGGCGGTGGAGAGCGCCAGCGCGTCCCGTGGTGACGAGTACACAAACCTGGCCCTGCTCACCGACGGCCTGCGCGCCGAGCGGGAGCAGGGCATCACGATCGACGTGGCGTACCGCTATTTCGCCACGCCGCGGCGCAAGTTCATCATCGCCGACACCCCGGGGCACATTCAGTACACCCGGAACATGGTGACCGGCGCGTCGACCGCGGACCTGGCGCTGATCCTGGTGGACGCGCGCAAGGGCCTGGTCGAGCAGTCCCGGCGGCACGCGTTCCTGACCAGTCTGCTGCGGGTGCCGCACCTGGTGCTGTGCGTCAACAAGATGGACCTGGTGGACTGGAGCCAGGAGGTCTTCGAGCGCATCGCCGACGAGTTCACCTCGTTCGCGGCCAAGCTCGACGCGCCGGACCTGACCATCATTCCGATCTCCGCGCTCAACGGCGACAACATCGCCAGCCGGTCGGAGAACACCCCGTGGTACGAGGGCCCGTCCCTGCTGCATCACCTGGAGCACGTGCACATCGCCAGCGACCGCAACCTGGTCGACGTGCGTTTCCCGGTGCAGTACGTGATCCGTCCGCAGTCGACCACGGTCACCGACTACCGCGGGTACGCCGGGCAGGTGGCCTCCGGCATCCTCAAGCCGGGCGACGACGTGATGGTCCTGCCGTCCGGTTTGACCAGCACGATCTCCTCGATCGAGACCGCCGACGGGCCGGTGGACGAGGCGTTCCCGCCGATGTCGGTGACGGTCCGCCTGGCCGACGAGATCGACATCTCGCGCGGTGACATGATCTGCCGCCCGCACAACGCTCCGACGCCCGCTCAGGACGTCGAGGCGATGATCTGCTGGATGGACGAGTCGGCCCCGCTGCGCGTCGGCGGCAAGTACGCGATCAAGCACACCACCCGGTCGGCGCGTGCCGTGGTCCGCGGTCTGCAGTACCGGCTGGACGTGAACACGCTGCACCGCGACGAGGCGGCCGGCGAGCTGAAACTCAACGAGATCGGCCGGGTCAAGCTGCGCACCACCGTGCCGCTGCTGGCCGACGAGTACCGCCGCAACCGGACCACCGGTGGCTTCATCCTGATCGACGAGAGCACCAACCGCACGGTCGGCGCCGGAATGATCATCGAGGC
>NZ_JAGFNS010000074.1 GCF_017592555.1 Actinoplanes flavus
GTCAACTACCCGCCCATGAATGGGCGGGCTTGCGGATCTCTTCCCCGCTGGCTGCGAGGTCAGGCCACGTATGGCGGATTGACTGCCGCCCAGCCCTCGACGCCGCGCGAGGCGATGTTGAGGGCCGCATTGTGATCGGCGTGGGCAACGACCCCGCACGATCGACAGGTGAAGGTTTCCTGGTCAGGCCGGTTCCGCTTGTCGCGGTGACCGCACCGGTTACAGGTCTGGGAGGTGTACCGGGGGTCGACTTCGACCACCGGTACACCAACCCGGCGGGCCTTGTATTTCAGGTACTCGCCGAGCTGGTGGAACGACCACGAGGAGAGTGTGACCCGTTGGGGCTTTCTCAGCCGGACCCGGTCGCGGATACCCGTCAGTTCTTCGACGGCGATCCCACGTCCGGTGCGTGCAGCCTCGGTCACGATGGTCTTGGCGATGATGTGGTTGACGTTCGCGGCGTGCCGTGCTTCTTTCTTGCTGCGCCGGGCCAGCAGCCGTTTCGCGGACTGGGTGGCTTTGGCCTGCAAGCGTTGCCGCAGCCGGGCCTGGCGGCGGCGGTAGCCGTTGAGTTTGGTTCCGGCGTACCGGTTGCCGTCGGAGTCGTAGGCGATGTTGGCGATGCCCATGTCGACGCCGAGGAACCCGGCCGGGTCGATCAGCTCGGGTTCGGCGACCTCAACGGTGGCGTACAGCAACCACATGCCGTCGCGGTGCACGAGGTCGGACTCGCCGACCGGCAGCGTGGCTACGGCCTTGAGCTGGTCGGGGGAGCCGGTGAACGCCACGTTCTTGACCCGGCCTGCGGTGGTCCAGATCGACACGGTGCGGGCGTCGTGCTGCCACGACAGCATCCGGGCGTCATACGGCTGGGCGGCGTCCCAGCGGAAGGCGATCGGGTTGGTCTCGACCTTGCGGCGGCGTTTGCTGCCGGGCTTGCCGCACCGGCCGTTACGCAGGTTCGTCTTGAGGGTCCGGTAGGCGTCGCAGACCTTCTTGATCACGTGCTGGGCGGCTTGCGCGCCGAGCCCGTGATCGGCCTTGATGCCGTCGTAGGTGTGCCGACGAAGGTCGTAGTTGCGGTAGCAGTCGATGTTGCGGGCTACCTCGGCGACCTCGGAGGCGGCAGCGTTGCAGGCGCGCAGCGTGGACTCCAGAGCCGACACCTGTTCCGGCGTCGGCAGGAGCTTCACCTGCACGACCAGCTTCACGTTGATCATTGTAGCGTTGGTCTATGTCACCCAGATGGACGCCCGACCCCGACGTGCGGCGTGGAAGAAGTGTCGTCTACCACCTGCACGCGCACTTGGTCTTCACCACCAAGTACCGGCGCGACGCGCTCACCGACACGATCCTCACCCGCTGCGAAGAGATCATGCGGGACGTCTGCGCCGACTTCGGCGCGGAGCTGCGTGAGTTCAACGGCGAAGACGACCACGTCCACCTGCTAGTGCACTACCCGCCGTCGGTCGCGCTGTCCCGGCTGGTCAACAGCCTCAAGGGCGTCTCGGCACGCAGGCTCCGGCAGGAGCACGGCGCGCACCTGCGCCGGTACCTATGGGGTGGCCACCTCTGGTCGCCGTCATACTTCGCCGGATCGTGCGGCGGCGCACCACTCGCGGTCGTCCGCGAATACATCGAAAACCAGAAACGTCCAGGTGGGTGACGGCGTTCCTCCCGGCCGTGAACGGCCGGG
>NZ_JAGFNS010000075.1 GCF_017592555.1 Actinoplanes flavus
CTAGGTGACTGGTGTTAAACGCGGGTTGATCAGAGTTCTGATCAACCCGCGTTGGTCTTTTGTGGGCTGTTGCAGGTGAGGGACGGAGGCTGTCGGCGATTGGATAGCGCGTGGTGGAGGCGTTTTCGGTCGGTCAGGTGAGGGCCCATCCTCGGGGTTGGTGGGTGAGTCCGAGGGTGGCGAGCCGGGCGAGGTTGGTGGCGGCTGCCAGGAGTTTGAAGTCGGCGGCCACGCGTTGCAGACCGCGCATGCGGGCACGGCGTCCGCCGTGGCGGCGGCGCATCAGGTGGGCGATCTTGCGTTCGATTTTGGGTCGGGTGGCCCGGTAGTCGGCTTTCCAGCCGGGGTCGGCCTGTCGGGTGCGGGCGGTGACCAGGTGGGTTTCCCAGTGGCTGATGGTGATGTGTCGGCCGGTCTCAGAGGTGGTGCACTGGGCGCGGAGTGGGCAGTCGGTGCAGGTGGTGCCGAAGTCGGCCTTGCCCGCGTGCCGGGCGTGGCCGGTGATCGGGCGGATCGTGATGGTGACCTGGTTCGGGCAGGTCACCGTGCCGGTGTCGAGGTCGATGGTGAATTCGTCCTTGGTGAACCTGCCGCCGGGTGCGACCGCGGTTTGGACCTTGGTTTTGATGTCGATCCCGGCGTCGTGCAGCAGTTGCAGGACTTCGCCGGCGCCGTAAGCGGAGTCGCCGTAGACCGCTGGGCCGGCGGCCGGTGTGGTGCCGGGGCTGTCTGCGGGTGGTTCGGTGAGGTCGCTGATCAGATTCGCAGCGGGTTCTGCGTCGCCGGTGTTGCCCGGAGTGACCTGGGTGTCGGTGATGATCTCGCTGTCCGGGTCGAGGGCGAGATGGCCTTTGTAGCCGTCGAAGCCACGGTGCTGAGTTTTGTGGCCGTGCCGGGCCTGCGGGTCGACGGTGGAGATCACCCGGTCGGCGGCGACTTTCCGGGCGATCCGCAGTATCCCGTCGTCGCCTGTCTCCAGGTCTTGACCGAGCACGGTGGCCAGCAGTCTCATCGCCTGTGTGACGGGTTCAGGCAGGTCCTCACGCCCGTCGAGGGCGGCGAGGAGGGCGTAGCCGTCACGGGCCCGGGAGTCGATCAACGCTTCGCGGGCGGTCTTTTCGTCCCAGTCCAGGACTGGTTTGGCGGTGCTGGTGTAGTCGTCACCGCTGGTCAAAACCGTTCGCAGGCTGGTGGCAAGGTCGGCGTCGGCGGCAGTGAGCAGGCCGCGGACCGTGGAGCGGATCAGGGTGACCGTGTCCATGGTGGCGACCGCGTCGTACAGGGGTGTGGAGTCCAGGACCCGGCGGTGGCCCAGCAGCCCGGCCTCACGGGCCGCAGCAAGCGCGACCTCGAAGATCCGGTCCGGGCGGTCGGAACGGCGCAGTCGTTCGCGCATGTCGACCAGCACCGTGTGGGCGAACCCGGCCCGGCCGGTGCCGTCAAAGCCACCGGCCCCGGCCGCGTACCGCCAGCGGACATCGAAGGTGAACCGGTCGACGGCCTCGCGGTCCGACAGTCCTTCCAGGCGTTGCAGGACCATCACCGTCGCGACCAATGACGGCGGCACGGACCGGCGTCCTACCAGCGCGAACAGGTCGCTGAACAAATCATCGGGGAACAGTCTGTCCCGGTGCTGATCGAGGAACACATAGATCGAGTTCGGGGGG
>NZ_JAGFNS010000076.1 GCF_017592555.1 Actinoplanes flavus
TCGCCCGGCTCAAGCGCCACCGCGGCGTGGCCACCCGCTACGACAAGTTGGCCGTCCGATTCCAGGCCGTCCTAACCATCACGGTCATCTGCGAGTGGCTCTGACCGGCTTATGAAACACGCCTTAGCTTGAGTTTTACAGTAACGTACGGCCGGGCGGCATCGACCCTGGCTGATCATGGAGACAGCCCTTGATCGATGATCTTCTTGTCTAGTGCGTTGACCACGAACGTTCGCCGGGTCTGAGGCTCAGGCGGCCTTGAGTCGAGGTCGGCCCCAGCGTTGTTGTCGTTCGCTGCGGATACGGGACCGTTCGCGGCGTTGCGCGGTCAGGACGTCGGGGTGGCGGGCGTTGGCGTTGCGCCAGCGCAGATAGTGGTGCATCTTGCGGGCAAGGACGGTGTGGTTCGGGTGGTTCGAGTTCGCCATGGTGAACATGCGTAACGGCCCGAACTGCGCCTCGATCGGATTCGCCCAGGACGCGCTGGTCGGCGTCAAGCACAGTTCGACCTTGTTACGGGCCGCCCAGGCCCGGATGGCCGGGGTCTTGTTGGCCGACAGGTTGTCCATGATGACGTAGATCGGGCCACCGTCCGGCAGCCGCTGGCGGATCGACTTCAACGCCGACAGGGTGTGATCAGCGCCTTTGCGGCGGCGGATCACACCCCAGAGCTGGTCGTCGCCGAGGCTGTAACAGCCGTGGAAGTAGCGGATCCCGTGCGTGCGGTGGTAGGTCGCCGGCAGCCGGTCGGGATGTGTCAGGGGTGACCAGGACGATCCGTGGTGTGGGCGGATCGACAGTGGCCCGAACTGGTCGAACGCGAAACAGCGCTGCGGGATGTGGGTCGTGACGTGCTCGATCCGGTCGAGCTTGGCGTCGAAGTCCGGGTCCTTGGATTCCTTCCAGGTCCGGGTCCGTTGCCAGCTGATCTCGTTGTCGGCCAGGATCTGCCGGAGCCGTTCCCGGCCGATGGTGACCGTCCGGGCGGCGTCGGTGGCGAGGTAGTCGGCGAGTTTGCGCAGGCTCCAGCGGGTGAAGGGCCGCCCGAGCGTGCTCGGGCGGGCGGTGGCCGTCGCGACGATGAACGCGATGTCGTCGTCACTGATCAGGCGGGGACGGCCTCCCGCCCACTGAGGGTCCAGGCAGCGAAGACCGATCGCGTTGAACGCGTGGATCACGTCGCGGATGGTGTCCTCATGACCGGCGATCAGGTTCGCGATCGCCGAGACCGGTGTCCCGGACGCCGAGGCCAGGATGATCAGCGCCCGGCGTACCCGTATCGAATCGTGTTTTCCTCGGCGGACGAGTTGTTGCAGCTTGCGGCCCTCGTCCTGCGTCAACCGTCGCGCCCGTACCGGCTCGGCCAACCCGCCACCCACTCTCAACGACCGACATCACCGCCGTTGAGAGTGGGGTGTCACGAGCAGCTACCCACGGAGCCGTCCCGGCGTGTCGCCGACCCGGTGAACGTTCGTGGTCAACGCACTAGGGAAGAGAACCGAATCAAGGGCTGTCTGATGATCAGTGTGCCTGACGTCGATCCGGCTGGTGCTCTCGGGCGTCTGGCGGGGTTCCGGGCCGGAGTTCCACCGCTGTCTGACCGCTCGCGCGG
>NZ_JAGFNS010000078.1 GCF_017592555.1 Actinoplanes flavus
CTAACTTGAGTTTTAACCTGTGCGGCGGGGTCGTGGTGTGGTGGAGGTCTTCTTTCTGACTGTGCCGTTCGGTGGTTTTGTCCTGGTGACGATGTGGACGTCGTGGCGGGTGGCCGGCTGGTTGTTGCGGTGGCCGGGTGGTCGTCCAGGGCCTGGCCGGGAGGGTTTCGGTGCACTGGTGGGAGTGCCTGTTCGTGTGTGCAGGTGCCGAAACCCTCGCCGGACTCGGGCTGGGGTCAGTCGTTGCGGTGGTGCGGGGCGTTCCCAGGGTCGCCGTAGGTCGGTGACGAGGGTCCGGGCGAGACGCAGTTGGGTGTAGGCGGCCAGCAGTAGCCAGGTCCAGCGGTCGGCGGCTGCCGGGTCGCGCAGTTTCGGGCTGGTCCAGCCGAGAGTTTGCTTGAGCATGCGGAAGGTGTGCTCGATGTCGAAACGGCGCAGGAACGTCTGCCAGAGCAGGTTGACGGTGGTGGTGTCGGCGTCGGGGATCGATGACCACGGCCAGACCGGTTTCGCGGTCGCGCCGGAGGGCAGACGTTGCACGCGTAGCAGGATGATGGTGCCCTCGATGATCGGGAGGATACCGTCGTGGCCGGTCCAGGCGGTGCGGTGGGTGAGCCGGGGGTGCAGTCTGTTCCAGGCCAGCACGGTAGCGTCGCCGTAGAGCCGGGTTTCGGTGGTGATGGCGGTGTCCGGGGCGCCCCAGCTGGCGGGGTCGCCGAAGATGAACTCACCGCCGTGTCGTTTCGGACGGCCGATCGTGTCGGGGGCGCGGGGTGGTGCCGGGCGGCGCAGGACCCGGTCCGATCGCATCCGGACCAGGACTTTCACCGGCAGGTCGGCTAAAAGTAGGGCCAGTCGGGGGCCGTCGTAGCCGGCGGCGGCGACGATCCACATGTCCGGGTCGCCGGGTTGCCACTGCCTGGCGGCGATGAGGCGTTGTACGACATCGCGTAGCTGCTCGGCGGTGACCGTGGCGGCGTCGTCCCCGGGTTGCAGCCGGCCGGCGTCCAAGGGTGCGGTCCACGAGTGGCGGCCCGATTCCAGGGCGACCACCATCGAATAGGGCCAGCCCGGGACACCGATGTGAGTGTCCTTGGTACGGCCGTAGGTGTGGCACAGCACCCGCTGCGGTGACGTGTGGGCTTCGGGGCGCAGCCAGCATGTGACATCCACCGCGAGCACGATCCGGCCGTCGGCGGCTCGTGACACCGGCACCGTGGTCAGAGCGGTGCGTAGTCGGTCGACGTCGATGCAACCGCGGTTCAGCCCGGCATACAGCGAGCCGTGACCCCGGCGATGCTGGCCGGTCAGCGACAGCTCCGCCAGCGAACGTACTGCCGTGTCCCCGCACAAAACCGCATCCACCAGCTCGAACAACGCGTCCGCGCGAGCGGTCAGACAGCGGTGGAACTCCGGCCCGGAACCCCGCCAGACGCCCGAGAGCACCAGCCGGATCGACGTCAGGCACACTGATCATCAGACAGCCCTTGATTCGGTTCTCTTCCCTAG
>NZ_JAGFNS010000079.1 GCF_017592555.1 Actinoplanes flavus
CCCGTTACCTTTTTGATCGTCCCCACCGGGGACTGCTCGGTCGCTCGGTCCGGTATGACTTATCGCCCCTGTCGTACGCATGATCCGGGGGGTGTTGTCGCCGGGCCGGGTGGCGTCGGCGGACCGCTGATAGGGACCCGGCCACCCCTCGGGTAGGTCTCTCCGTAACGTGGCTGCCGGCAGTCCGACGCTCTGACCAGCGGCCGAGCTCATGTGGACCGTGGGGAGGCGAGGCGTGCACAACGAGTACGGCGTGTTTCTGGGACTCGACGTCGGTAAGCAAGACCACCATGCGGTCGCCCTCGACCCGGCAGGCAAGCGGCTGCACGACGCGGCCCTGCCTAACACTGAGGCTGGGCTGCGGAAACTGTTCGACAAACTTGGCCGGCACGGCCGGATCCTGGCGGTGGTCGACCAGCCCGCCTCGATCGGTGCCCTGCCCGTCGCGGTCGCCCGGGCCTGCGGGCACCAGGTCGGCTACCTGCCCGGCCTGATCATGCGGCGGCTCGCTGACCTGCACCCCGGCACGGCGAAGACCGACGCCCGCGACGCCTACGTGATCGCCGACGCGGCCCGCACGCTGCCGCACACGCTGCGCCGGGTCGACACCGGCGACGACACCCTCGCCGAGCTGGAGATGCTGGTCGGCTACGACGACGACCTCGCCGGCGAGGTCACCCGCATCGCCAACCGCATCCGCGGCCTGCTCACCCAGATCCACCCGCCCCTGGAACGAGTGCTCGGCCCGAAAGTGCAGCACCCCGCCGTCCTCGAAGCGCTGTCGCGGTGCGGCGGCCCCGCCGGGCTGCGCAAGGCCGGCCGGTCGAAACTCACCGAGGTCGTCAAACCCCGGGCACCGCGCATGGGTGCCCGCCTGGTCGAGCAGATCTTCACCGCTCTCGACGCCCAAACGGTCGTCGTCCCGGGCAGCACCGCAGCCGAGACCATCCTCCCGAGGTTGGCCGACAGCCTGCGCGACCTGCTGAGACAACGTGACCAGGTCGCGACACAGGTCGAGGAGATGCTCGATGCACACCCTCTTTCCTCGGTCCTGACCTCGATGCCCGGCATCGGCGTCAGGACCGCAGCCCGGATTCTGCTCGAAGTCGGCGACGGCAGCTCGTTCCCGACCTCCGGCCACCTGGCCGCCTACGCCGGGCTCGCCCCGGTGACCCGCCGTTCGGGCACCAGCATCCGCGGCGAGCACCCGCCCAAAGGCGGCAACAAGCAGCTCAAACGCGCGTTCTTCCTGTCCGCGTTCGCGGCCCTGTCCGATCCACTCAGCCGGGCCTACTACGACCGCAAGCGTGCTGAGGGCAAGAAGCACAACGCCGCCCTCATCTGCCTCGCCCGCCGCCGGGTCGACGTCCTGCACGCCATGCTCCGCACGCATACGCCGTACCAGCACAAACCGGCAGAAAGACTCGCCCTCGCCGCTTGACAGAAACCATAGGGACACCCCCC
>NZ_JAGFNS010000008.1:0-28451 GCF_017592555.1 Actinoplanes flavus
CCTCTGGTCGCCGTCATACTTCGCCGGATCGTGCGGCGGCGCACCACTCGCGGTCGTCCGCGAATACATCGAAAACCAGAAACGTCCAGGTGGGTGACGGCGTTCCTCCCGGCCGTGAACGGCCGGGGTTCCCGCCTTATGAACTGCTGAACAGGTCCGGCGGCAGGAAGCAGCCGTAGTCCTGTAGTGGCGGGCCCTGATCGATGACGATCTCCTGAAGGTGCCCGGCCGGTGACAGGCCGTCCCGGCGGTCGGTGACCCGGTCGCCGGGCCGGCGTCCGCCGCGGCCCACCGGGTCGTCGACGGCGTCGGCGGCCAGTTGGCCGTCCCGGTCGAGCAGCGCGTGCACCGCGTCGTACACGTCGGCGATCGCCGCCGCGGCCTCCGCCTCGCTCAGCGCGGGGTCGCTGTCGCGTAACGCTCGACGGGCCGCCGCCAGGAGCCGCCGCGGATCGACCACGACGACGTCACGCCTGCTGCGGATGCTGATCGTCATCCCCGCCCGCGGCGGCACACCCTCGGTCACTCGCGAAGCCTAAGCGGTTCCGGACGGCGGAGCCGGGCGGCCGCGTCCGGACGCTACAAGACAGCCCGCAGACATTCGGCATCCTGCTTCGACAGTTCCAGCGTGCCCCGCCCGGTCTGCAGGAACACCGTGCCGGTGACCGCGTCGCGTTCCGCTGCCCACGCGACCTGCTCGCCCTGTCCCAGCCCGGCGCCGGTGGACCAGCGGCCGGCCCCGGCCTGCCGGGTGAACACCCGGCTGGCCGATCGGCCCGTGCGGGGCAGCCGGGACAGCAGCCACACGGCGGGGGCGACAGCGAGGATCAGCGACCCGACCCCGTCATCGAGGCGTCCGGTGCCACGAACCCGGCGAAGACGTGAAACAGCGGACCCAGCGCCGTCAGCAACAGCAGACCGATCACAGTACTTCTTCGCATACAGCCCCTGCCTGGAGAGATCGGTGTGGCACCGGTCCGAGGTCGACGGGTGCGGCAAAGCGACGCTCTCATCGACCGTACCGGGGCTCACCTGAGAACACCGGTGACGGCGTACCGGCGGCATGGCGGCTCGGGGACGCGTACGCCGAACAGGGCCGGGCACGTCGCGGCGATTCGCGGCCTGCCTGGCCGAAGCCACCGATCCGCGGGTTCCGGTGGCGGCGCGGGCCGCCCGGGTCTATCTGGATGTGGCGTTCGTGCACCCGTTCCCGGACGGCAACGCCCGCGCGGCGATGCTGTGCCTGTCCTTCGTGCTGGCCCGCGACCGCATCGTTCTCGATGTGGCGGCGCCCGTGGTGCGCGTCCGCCGGCGTGCGGACGATCTGCCGGGAGCGGTGGATCTGGTGCGCCTGGTCACGGTCCTCATCGACGCCACCCGCCGTCGCGGCGCCTGACCGGGCCGTATCACGCGTCTGCGGCAGTGGCGCCCCGGTCGTTTCTCGACAGGGACGTGCCGGCGCAGATGAAGCCGATCAGGATGGGATAGACAGCGCAGCGTTCGACCAGGCCGATCAGGCCGGCCGAGGTGCCGGCGATGGCCAGGAAGCCGGCCAGCGACAGCAGCCCGACGACACCGAGGGCGACCATGGTCCGGCCGGTGCCGGCGGCGAGGGCGGTGTGCCGGTGCGCGCGGCCGAGAATGATGATCAGCGTGTTGCCGCCGACGATGGCGGCCAGGGCGCCCACGGAGTGCAAGTCGATGGCGCCGCTGTCGGGGGTTTCGCCGGATCCGGGGAAGAGGGCCAGCAGGACCCCTCCGGCAGCCAGCAGGAACGCCAGCGTGTTCACTGCCCAGCGGCGCGGGCCGCGGAGGCCCGCGAGCATGGCGGTGCCGCCGAACAGGGTGATGCCGAACAGGAGGAATCCGAGGTTCATGACCCACGCCAGCGGCGAGTACATGAGCTGCCCGAATCCCTGGGTGGGGCCGTGCACGCCGAGGTTGCTGATGTAGTGGTAGGTGTAGCTGTAGGGCGGGTCGGTCCAGGCCGCCGCGGCGATGAACTCGGCGATGAAGAAGATCAGCCCGCCTGCGATGAGCACGATGCCGGCGGTGCGGCGTCGTCGCGGGGGCTGCGTGTGCACCAGTGTCGCGGTCATAACTCCTTCTCTCCCGGCGTCCCGTCGCGGGCGCCGATGACGTGCCGAATTTCCGAACTAACACCAATACTGTATCGAGACCAGTTTTGGAGTCAACCCGGATAGCAAGCGGGCCCAGTACGCTGTCGCCATGACCGACGGGCACACCACCGGACGACGGGAACGGAAGAAGGCGGCGACCCGGGCGTCGATCGTGCGGGCCGCCCACGAGCTGTTCCTCGAACGAGGCTTCGACGCGGTCAGCGTCCGCGAGATCGCCGACCGGGCGGATGTGTCGCCGACCACCGTGTTCACGCACTTCCCGCAGAAGGAGGCCCTCGCGTTCGGTGACGAGGACGTGCGACACGAGCGGCTCGTCGCGGCGGTCGCCGGCCGGCCGCCGGGGACCTCGATCTCCGCCGCGCTCAAGGCGCACTACCTCGCGGAGATCACCGCGCTCGGATCCGAACCCGAACGGTCGCTGCTCGCCCTCATGGACCAGACACCGGCCCTGGTCGCGTACGCCGAACGTATGTGGTTCCGCCACGAAGACGCCCTGATCGCGGCGATCACCGACGAGATGGGGCTGCCCGAGCCGAGCGACGAGATCCGCTTCTACGTGCGCTTCGCCCTGCAGATTCAGCTCAGCGCGACCCGCGACGCCGACCCGGAGTCCACCATCGACGCGGGGTTCCGGCTGCTCGACGAGGGCTGGCAGCGTTACCTTCGCTGACCCGCACCGGCCGGGCAATCGGAAGGCGAGAAGGACCGCTGTGGGCGTACCGGTGGAAGGTCTATTCGGGAGCGCGCTGCCGCTGACGCAGATAGGCCAGGACGGCCTCGCGGGTCGTGCGGACGCCGAACAGGGCGCGGGCTTCGGCGATACGGCGGTTGGCGGTACGCAGGGAGAGGAATTCGGCGGCCGCTGCGGCGGCGATGGTGTCGCCGGCGGCGAGGCGGTCGAGCAGGGCGCGCTGTTCGGGGATGAGGTTGGCGATGACGTCGGATCCGTCGATGCCGCGGTGGACCGGGCCGAGGCGGGACAGGTCGTCGACCAGGGCGCGCCCGGCCGGGGATTCGGTGTCGCAGACGGCGACGACGGCGGCGCCACGGGCGGCGGCCAGGACGGCGAGTTTGGCGGTTTCCAGGTCGTCGTCGGCGATCCGGCCGTGCAGAACCAGGTGGGCGGCGCCGACGTCCCAGGACGGGTCGGGCAGGGCGAACCCGGCGCGGGCGGTCCAGCCGTCGCGGCTGAGGCGCCGCAGTACGGTGTCGGCTTCGGCGGAGGTGGCTACCACGTGGCGGGGGGCGTCGTCGGGCTGTCTTATCACCGGCCGTCCTCGCTGATGTCGAAGGGATGGGTGGCGAAGGCCAGGGCGGCGGCCTCGGTACGGGTCCGCGCACCGAGTTTGCGCATGCTGGCCCGGATGTGGGTGTCCACGGTCTCGGCGGAGATGCCGAGTTGCCCGGCGATGCGGCGGGTCGGTTCCCCGGCGGCGACCAGCCGCAGCACGTCGCGTTCGCGCTGGGTGAGCCGGCCTTCGGAGCGGGGGCTGCGGGTGTCGCGGTGGATCTGGTGGCGGCGCAGCCCGCGGCGGGCCCGGCCGGCCAGCACGGTGAGCCCGGCGCTGTCGGCGAGGTGTTCGGCGCGCAGCAGGGCGGCCACGGCACGGTCGCGGTCGGCGCTGGTCAGGCCGGCGGCGATGAGGCAGCGGACCTGTTCGCGCAGGGCGACCGGCTGCCAGCTGTCGGCGGCGTCGTCGAGGCCGGAGCCGACGGCCCAGGCGGTCAGGGTGCGGCGGGCGGGTGCGGGCAGGTCGACCGGGATGGCGGTGGCCGCCTGCGTGCCCAGGTCGTAGGCGGCCCACCGGGCGGTGATCGCGTGCAGGCCGGCGAGCAGGCCGGTGCCGGTTTCGGCGGGGGCGCGGACGGCCCGGTCGGGTTGCCCGTCGAGCCAGGCCGCCTCGCGGGCCACCCAGGCGACGGCCGGGTGGATGCCGGCGGTGTCGAGGCGGGCGCGGGCGGCGGCGAGCAGCCCGGTGTCGGCTTCGATGAGGGCGGTCGCGGCGATCGCGTACGCGCGGGCCTGCTCGGGCAGGGCCCGGTCGGTGAGGTTCGCGGCCCGGCGCAGCACGCCTTCGGTGCCGTCCCAGGCGAGGGTGGCCGGGAAGCCGGGGCCGTGCAGGGCGAGTGCCCAGTCGGCGGCGGCCAGGAAGCGGGTCTGCCAGCCGTAGGCGAGGTCGTCGCCGGCGGTGGCGGCGGCGCGCAGGGCGGCGGTGGCGGCGTCGACGAGCCGGCCCTCGGCGGCGAGGTGTTCGACGAGCAGCCACGCCGACCAGCGGGTGATCAGCGGGTCGCCGCCGGTGTCGGCGACGGCGGCGAGGGTGTCGTCCCAGCCGGGTTGCCGGTGGGTGGCGCGGACGGCGGCCAGCGCGGCCCGGATGCCGGCTGGTGGCTGCGGATGCCGGACGGCGATCTTGTCGGCGAGTTCCAGGGCGGCCATCGGTTCGGTGGCCAGCACGGACAGCAGCATGACCCGGTCGCGGGCGGCGACGACCCGGGCGGCCGCGGTGTCCGGGACGGCCCGGACGGTGTCGCGGGCGGTGACCGGGTCGCCGGCTTGGAGAAGCGCTTCGCCGCGCAGGACGGCGGCTTCCAGGGCGAGCGGGTCGGTGGTGGCGGACGGGCGGGTGCCGGGGTCCGCGGACAGGAACACGGCGGGCACGATCGGCCGTAGCACGTCGGCCGCGTCGGCGGCCCGGCCGGCCGCCAGCGCGGCGTCGGCGGCCGCGAGCCGCACCCGTGGGTCGACGCCGGTCGGTAAAGCGCAGGCGAACAGCAGCAGCGCGGCGCGTTCGGCGCCGGCCAGGCGGTCGGCCGCGCCGAGAGCCTTCCGGTACGCGGCGGCCGGGTCCCCGGCGGCCGCGAGGTGCCGGGCGGCTTCGGCGGGCGGTGTCAGGTCGGCGAGGCGGGCGTGCATCTCGGCGCGGGCCGGCGCGTCGAGCAGCCCGGCGGCGGTTTCGGCCACGTAGGCGGACACCGGCAGCAGGGATCCGCCGGGTTCGGCGGTGACCAGGCCGGCGGCGAGCAGGTCGGCGGCGCCGGTGCCGAGCAGGGCGGGTGGGGCGGGCCGGCCGAGCAGCCCGAGCGCGGCCAGGGCGGTGCGGGCGGGGCGGGGCAGGTCGGCGAGGGCGGTGGCTATCGCGTACGCCACCTGGTCGATGTCCTCGCCGATCGGCGCGCGGCCGGCGGCCGCCTGCCGGGCCAGCGCGATGATCGCCAGGGGGTTGCCGCCGGCGCGGGCCACGACGGCGGCCGCGGCCTGGTCGTCGAGGCCGCCGGCGGTCTGCCGGGCCAGGGTGTGTGCGGCGTCGGCGGTCAGGGGTGGCACCGCGATCCAGGCGGTGGCGGCCTGCCGCAGCGCGGCGTGCGCGGTGTCGCTCAGCCGATGCGGGGTACGCAGGGCGACCAGCACCCGGCAGCCGCGGGCGAGGTGCGGCAGTGCGGCGAGGGTGGCCGCGTCGACGTGCTGGAGGTCGTCGAGCACGAGCAGCCCGCCCCGCACCCGGGAGCGGACGGCTTCGGCGAGCAGGGGGATGTCGTCGCCGGGCAGCCGGGCGCGCACGGCCCGTGACAGGGCGAGGGCGGGTACGGTGGCGAGCATGGCGAGGCCGCCGCCGAGGTGGGCGGGGCCGGGCACGCCTGCGGCGATGCGGCGCAGCAGGGTGGTGCGGCCACAACCGGGTGGCCCGGCGATCACGACGAGTGCGGGCCCTTGGCACAGCGCGGTACGGGCGGCCTCCTCTGGGTCGTCCGTCACCTGCGCTCCCCCTTCACTGGCACGAACACGGGATCCCGGCCGCGGCGCCGTCGTCCGTAGGCTGCACGGTGTAGACCACTCCTGTTCCCGCTATCGAAGGGTCCCTTCGTGCCGACGACATCCGCGATACGCACATTGTCGCCGACGGTGTGCTGCGCTGACGAGTCGAAGTGACCGGGCCACTCACCACCGGCATCGCGACTCTCTGTAACGAGATCGTCACGAGGGTCTCCTCCGATGCTGGTCAACACGTACAGCAAATCAGTAACCGTCTTCACGATCCGTTACGGGTGGCGGTCGCCGGTCGCTTGAAAGCCGGAAAGTCGACACTAGTCAACGCGCTCATCGGCCGTCGCGTCGCCCCCACCGCGGCCGGCGAGTGCACCCGGGTGGTCACCCGCTTCCGCTACGGTCCGGCCGACCGCATCGACGTGGTCACCCGCGACGGCGACCGGCACAGCCTGCCGCTGGACGAGGACGGCATGGTGCCCGCCCGCCTCGGCGTGCCGGCGGCCCGGATCGGGTACGTCGACGTGGCCCTCACCAGCGACCGGCTGCGCGACCTGACCGTCGTGGACACACCCGGCCTGTCGTCGACCGACACCGCCGGCAGCGCCCGGGCGGAGGCCGCGGTCGGCATCGACGACGACTCGGCCGGGGAGGTCGCCGCCGCCGAGGCCGTGGTGTACGTCTTCACCCAGGCGGTACGCGCCGACGACGTCCGCGCGCTGGAGGCCTTTCACACCGCGTCGGCGCGGCTGGCGACCAGCCCGATCAACGCGATCGGGGTGCTGGCGAAGGTCGACACCCTGGTCGGCGGCCCGGACGACCCGTGGCCGGTGGCCGGCCCGCTGGCCGCCCAGCAGGCCGGCCTGCTCGCCCGGACCGTCGGCGACGTCGTCCCGGTCGCCGGGCTGCTCGCCGAGACCGCCGAGTCCGGCCGGCTGACCGGCGGCGACCGCGACGCCCTGGCGAAACTGGCGGTGCTGCCGGCCGCCGAGCTGACCCTGCTGCTGACCTCGGCCGACCTGTTCCGGTCCCGGCCCGCACCGGTCGGCCGCGACCAGCGGGAACGGCTGCTGACCCGCCTCGACCTGTACGGCATCGGCTTCGCCTGCGCCCAGCTGGCCGCCGACCCACGGCTGTCCACCGGCGAACTGGTGCGCCGGCTGGCCGCCGCGTCCGGGCTGGCCCGGCTGTCGGCGACGGTCGACCAGACGTTCCGCTGGCGCTCGGACGCGATCAAGGCCGGGTGGGCGCTGACCCGCCTGGAACGGCTGTCGCGGCACGGGCTGCAGCGCCGCGACCAGGAGACCGTCCGCGACGCCCTGGAGCAGGCGCTGCGCGACCCGGCCTACCACCGGCTGCGGCTGCTCGACGCCGCCCAGCGGGCCGCCACCGGCACGGTGCCGCTGCCCGGCGACTGGGAGCAGGAGCTGATCCGGCTGGCCACCTCCGACGATCCGCGCTGGATCCTGCGGCTGCCCGAGGCCGGCGGCGGCGAACTGGCCACGGCCGCGGTGGCGGCGGCCGGACGATGGCGCGCGTACGCGGTCGACGGCGCCGGCCCCGCGCAGGCCCGCATCGCCCAGGTCGCCCACCGCGGTTTCCAGCTGCTCGCCCAGGAGGTGCGCCGGTGCGCGACCTGACCACCCTGCTGGACACCGCGGTCCGCGACACCATGTCGTACCTGCGTACCGCCGACCCGGACGCGGCCGCCGACCTCGCCGAACTGCGCCGCGCCCACCTCACCCGGCCCGGTGTGGTGGTCGTCGGCGAGACCAAACGCGGTAAGAGCTCGCTGGTGAACGCGCTGCTCGGGGTGCCCGGCCTGTCGCCGGTCGACGCCGCCGTCACCACCGCCGCCTACCTGAGTTTCGTGCCCGGGACGGCGTTCACGGCGCGGGCGTGGCTGCCCGGCGGCGAGGAGATCGAGATCGACTCGCTCGACGAGTGGGCGCGCGGCCGGCAGCGGGCCCGCCGTATCGAGGTCACCCATCCGGCGCCGATGCTGCAGTACCTGACCCTGCTGGACACCCCGGGCGCGGGCGGTCTCGACCCGGTGCACGCCACCATCGCCCTGGACGCGGTCCGCCGCGCCTCGGCGCTGCTGTTCGTCGCCGACGCGTCGGCCCCGCTGTCGCAGCCGGAACTCGACTTCCTGGCCGCCGCCGCGGAACGCGTCGACGCGGTCGTCTTCGCCCTCACCAAGATCGACGCGTTCGGTCAGTGGCGGGCCATCGCCGAGGACAACCGGTCGCTGTTGCAGGCGCACGCGCCCCGGTTCGCGGCCGCACCGTGGTACCCGGTGTCGGCCCGGATGGCCGAATTGGCCCTGGCCGCCGGCGACGCCGGCACCCGCGACGCGCTGGCGGCCGAGTCCCGGGTGCCGGCCCTGCAGCACGCGCTGGTCGAACTGGCCGGCCGCGGCCACCAGCTGCGGCTGGCCAACGTGCTGCGCGCCGCCCACCGCGACCTGACCCGGCTACGCGACGCGGCCGAGGAACGGGTCACGGCGACGTCGGCGGACGCGGCCGGGCAGGCCGCCACCCGCGCCGAGCGGGCCGCGCTGGCCGCCCGCAAACGCACCGAGTCACGGCAGTGGACGCTGAAACTCAACGCCGAGATCCAGCACGCCCGGGTCGCCGTCGTCGGGCAGCTGCGGACCCGGCTCACCGAGGTGCAGCACGACTACGCCCGCCGCATCGACCAGGCCCGCGGGGAGGCGCTGGCCGCGCTGCCCGACGACCTGGACACCCAGTTGCAGGCGGTGGCGGCGCACCTGTCGGCCCGGCTGGAGGACACCTACCGGGAGGTGGCCGAGAAGGTGCTGGCCGACGCGTTCGACCCGGCCCGGGTCAGCGCCACCCTGCGCCACCACCTGATCGCCGGGCCGCCGCGTGACGGCTCCGGCGAGAACCTGCTGATCGCCCTGTCCGCGGGCGGGGTGGCGCTGATCGCCGGCCGGGGCGCGGCGCTGGGGGCGGCCGCGCTCGGCGTGTCCGGCGGGCTGCTGCTGCCGGTCGCCGGGATCGGGCTGGGCCTGGCCGCCGGCGGCTACGTCATCTACCGGCGCCGGGTGCACACCGACCGCCGGCACGCCCACACCTGGCTGCGTGACGTGCTGGCCGAGGCCCGGGCCGCGCTCACCGACGAGATCAGCGGCCGGTTCACCGACCTGCAGTACGCGCTGTCGGTGGCCCTGGACGAGGCGATCGAACGGCGGCTGCGTGAGCTGGACACGCTGATCGCCGAGATCGACGCGGCGGCCGCCGAGGACGCCGCGGGCCGCGCCAAACGGCGGGCCGCCGCCGTCACCGACCGCGACGCCGCGGCGTCGCGGCTGCGGCAGGCCGACGAGGCGCTGCTGCGGGCCCGTTCCCTGACCCCCACCCCCATCGACGAGGAAGGTTCGCGATGACCGACCACTGGGATTTCCACGACGATTTCGACGATCTGACGCCGGACGACGTGCCGGAGCCGGATCCGCTGGTCCACGATCAACCGGAGTGGGATCTCCCCGACGACGCCGCGGACCTGCCGGAGCTGCCGGACATCGACCTGCCGGGCACCGAGCTGCCGGAGCTGCCGGAGCTGCCGGACGTGGTCGACGATGCCGTCTTCCCGCCCACCCTGGACATCGGTGACCTGCCGGAACCGGTCGACGGGTTCCCCTGGGTGGACTCCGCCACCCTCGGCGCGGCGGACCCGGCCGGCTTCACCCCGCCGGTCGAGCCGGTCACCGCGGGCGAGCTCGCCGCCTACGCCGGGGTGGAGATCCCGCCCGGCGCCGACCCGTGGACGTTCCTGGCCTCCTCCGACGATCCGGCCACCGCGGCGCTGGCCCAGTGGTGGACACAGGGCGAACAGTGATCCACATCTCCCGCTGACCGCGCTCAGGTGGCATCATGTCCGCGCACCGACCATTTTCAGGAGCGGACGTAGATGGCCGTCGACGGCAGCACCACCACCACTCTCGCACCCAAGCGGGAACGCACCGGCTGGTACCTGTATGACTGGGCGAACTCGGCGTTCTCCACCACCGTCATCACCGTGTTCCTCGGGCCGTTCCTGACCAGCGTCACCGAACAGGCCGCCGGCTGCGCCATCGACGCCGACGAGTGCACCGCGAAGGTGTACCCGCTCGGCATCCCGGTCGCCACCGGCTCCTACTTCCCCTACCTGGTGTCGCTGTCGGTTCTGCTGACCGTCTTCATCCTGCCGATCATGGGGGCTGTCGCCGACCGCGCCCCGCGTAAGAAGCCGCTGCTGGCCGGGGCCGCGTTCACCGGCGCCGCCGCCACCGTGGCGATGGCGTTCGTGACCGGCGACCGCTATCTGCTCGGCGGGATCCTGTTCATCATCGCCAACATCGCCTTCGGCGCGGCGATCGTCGTCTACCACTCGTTCCTGCCGCTGCTGGCCGGCCCCGACGACCGCGACCGCATCTCCAGCCGCGGCTGGGCCATCGGCTACCTGGGCGGCGGCGTCCTGCTGCTGCTCAACCTGATCGCCGTGATGTCGCTGTCGCAGGAGGGCAACCCGCAGCGCACCCTCGATCTGGCCCGCTGGTCGATCGTGTCGGCCGGCGTCTGGTGGGCGCTGTTCACCATCGTGCCGCTGCTGTGGCTGCGCGAGCACCCCAGCGTCTCCGCGGTCACCGGCGGCGCCGGCCGCGGCAACGTGCTCACCGACGGGTTCAAACAGCTCGGCCACACCCTCAAGGGCATGCGCGCCTACCCGCTGACGCTGTTCTTCCTCGGCGCCTACCTGATCTACAACGACGGCATCCAGACGGTCATCTCTCTGGCCAGCCAGTTCGGCAGCGAGGAACTGAAACTGGAACAGTCCACGATGATCCTCACCATCCTGATCGTGCAGTTCCTGGCGTTCGGCGGCGCCCTGCTGCTCGGCGCGCTCGCCACCCGGATCGGCGCCCGCAAGACCATCCTGATCGCCCTGGCGCTGTGGCTGCTGGTGGTGGTCGCCGCCTACTGGCTGCCGGAGGGCGAGCCGGTGCCGTTCATGCTGCTCGGCGCCGGCATCGGCCTGGTGATGGGCGGCAGCCAGGCCCTGTCGAGAAGCCTGTTCTCCCAGCTCATCCCGGCCGGCAAGGAAGGCGAGTACTTCGGCTTCTACGAGATCAGCGACAAGGGCACCAGCTGGCTGGGCCCGCTGTTCTTCGGCCTGATCTTCCAGATCACCAGCAGCTACCGGGCCGGTATCGTCTCCCTGGTGCTGTTCTTCGTGGTCGGCGGCGTGCTGCTGGCGTTCGTGCCGCTGCGGCGTGCCATCCTCGCGGCCGGCAACACCCCGCCCAAGCTGATCTGATGGACATCACCATCGACCCGGCGTCGCCCACCCCGCCGTACGAGCAGGTGCGGCTGCGCATCGCCGCGCAGGCCGCCGACGGTGTGCTGCCCGCCGGCACCCGCCTGCCCCCGGTCCGGCGGCTCGCCGAGGATCTGGGGCTGGCGGTGAACACGGTGGCCCGCGCCTACCGGGAGCTCGAGCAGGCCGGCCTCGTCGAGACCCGGGGCCGGCACGGCACGGTGGTCACCGCCCGGGCGGGCGCGACGCCGGCCGAGGCCCAGCAGGCCGCCGCGGCCTACGCGACGCGGATCCGCGCCCTCGGCGTGCCAACCGAGACGGCCCTGTCGCTGGTCAGGGCCGCCCTGGACGATCAAGACTGATTTCTTGTACGGGTGAGCCCGTCGCGTCGTCGCCGGGACCGTTGCGCCCGACCGGTGCCGCGCCCGCCGGGCGTGGATCGGTGGTCAGGCTTGCGGCGGATCCGGGGTGGTGGTGACCCGGAAACCGACCCGGCCGTTGCGCAGCAGGGTCCGTTCCCGCCGGCCGCCGATGTCGTAGGTGACGAGCAGGTCGAAGGTGTAGGCGCCGGTGTCGGCGCGGAAACTGAACAGCAGGTCCTGTTTCTCGCCGTCCTCGATGAGCATGCCCGGGTACTCCTCGAAGTACGGGCGGGTGGCGCGGCCGTCCTCGTCGGTCGACCACATCAGCGGGTCGACGTCGGCCAGGTCGAACATCATCGGCGCCGGTTCGGCGCCGGTGCCGTGCAGCGGGATCAGGGCGGCGTGCGGGACGCATTCGGTGACGACGTTGACCGGGCGGATGTCGGTGACGCTGATCAGCCGGCTGCTCACGTTCTCGAAGGTGACCTGGGCGACGGCGCCCGCGGCCGCGAACCCGCCCCGGCCCAGCACGTAGGGCACGTCGATCGGGTCGCCCATGCCGGCCACGTCGGGCAGCGTCCGCAGGGTCTCGGCGGACAGCGCGACATCGTGCGGATGGTCGGCGGCCGGATATTCGCGGGTGGCGGTCCGCAGCGCGGTTCCGGTGGCGCTCACCCGGGAGCCGGCCGGGTGGGGGCAGTCGGCGCTCGGGGGTGTGGCGTGCCGGGTCGTCGCCGTGACCGCCACGGGGACCGGCACGGGTTCGGCGGCGGACGGCTGGGGTCGGCAGACCGTGACGGGCGTCAGCGCCAGCACGGTCCAGATGGCCAGAAACGGTCGTGGTCGAGGCACGGATCCTCCCTGCGACGTGGATCTGTGCCCGACCATAGGGCTCCGCGGATGCCTCGTCAGGGCATCGATCGGGTGTAACGGACATCCGACAGCGCCGCCGGCCTGCCGGACCGGCTCAGCCGCCCGGGTGCAGCGCCTCCCACCAGGCGGCACGAATCTGGTGCGCACCCCACGCGTTGGGTTCGATCACTCCGCAGAACCACAGGTCACGCTGGTCCGGGCGCGGGTCCGGGCGGGCCGGGTCACCGGCCGTCACACCGTGGCCGTGGAAGCGGGCGTGCACGTCGGCGAGCAGCGCGCCGTGCCGGGCCGCCAGCGCCGCCAGGTCGCGGTTGAGCGCCGCCACCCACCGCGGGCCGCCCGGCCACGGCGCAAGCCCCGATCCGCCGATCACGCCGGTGCCGTCGCTAGGGTCGTAGACGGTGGTGACCACGATCGGACACGACGGGCCGGTCAGGGCCCGCAGCCGCGACAGCACGCCCTCGGCTTGCGCGGCGACCCGGGCCACGACGGCCGCGGCCGCCGTGTCGTCGCCGTAGGCGCCCATCAGGTCGTTGCCGCCCATCGTCACGGTCACCAGATCCGGGACGCCGCTGATCTGCGGCAGCTGCCGGTTCAGCACGTCGGCGACGACGGCACCGTCGCGGGCCAGCAGCCGCAGCGTCCAGCCGGGCAGGTCCCGGCCGGCCCAACCGGCGAAGTCCCGGTCGTGGTTGCGGTGCAGCAGGCTCGCCGCGCCGCGGCCGGGACCGCCCGCGTAGTCGTCGATGGACATCGAGTCGCCGAGCGCGACGTACAAACCGGTCACAGTCGCCGATCATGACGGATCGGCGGGCCGCCCGTCATGCGGATTTACCGCGGCCCCACGTCTGCCCGACGAACACCAGCAGCACGGTGATCCCGACCGTGACGGCCAGCGACCACCAGGCGCCGTAGACCACACCCATGACGATCGACACCGGTACGCCCAGCATCAGCGCCACCATCCCGGAGACCACGCCGGCGGCCTCGTCGTCCTCGTCGTCGGCCGGTTTCGTCAGCCGCGGATGCGGGTCCGGCAGATCGGCGAAGACCTCCTCCAGCGCGGTACGGGTACGCGCGGCCTGACAGTCCAGCAGCCGCTGCTCGAACTCGCCGGCGTCGATGCGCTCAGCGTCCAGGTGCTCCTGCAGCGCCTCGCGTGCCAGCTCCCGTTCGGGCGAGCCGATACGCAGGTCGGGCCCTTTCACGACGGTCACGCGCTCAGGGTAGCGGCCGCTGTCACCGGGGCGTGTCGCGCAGCACGGCGACGGCGGCCACGGTGGCGTAGCCACGCCACTCGACGGCGGCCGCCGGACTGTACGCCGGAAACGTGACCGCCCAGCCGCCGTCCGCCTGCTGCCCGGCCGCGAGCCGCCGCCGGTCGGCGGCCACCGCGCCCGGGTCGAACAGCCGCCGCGACGCCGTACCCGGGTATGGGGTGAAGTCCAGCGGATACAGCACCTCACCGTCGGCGCCGCCGGCCACCGGCGTCGGCCCGTCCATGCGCACGAACCCGGCGAGCCGCTCCAGCAGCGCCGGCGCGCCGATCGCGTCGAGCAGCCGCAGCGCGAACATCAGCTCGTACGCGGGCGGCGCCGTCTCGACCCGCTCCAGCGTGGCAAGGCAGTAGCCGGTGGCGGCGGCCAGCCACGGGTGCCCGCCGACGTCGGGCCGGTGCCGGGCCAGCCGGTGCGCGTGCCCCGCCAGCTGGGCGGTCATCTGCAACGACGACACGCCCGGGTCGGCGCCGATCCAGTGTGGGGCGCTGCCGGTGGTGTCGCCGAACGGCAGCGCGAACGGCACTCCCCCGTCGTCGAGGCTGTGCCGCCCGAGCCAGTCGAGCAGCGCGATGGGCCGTGGCCCGGGGTCGCGGATCTCGGCCATCACCTCCAGGGCGTGCATGGCGGCGACCGGCTGGCTGGTCACCGACCGCAGGTCCGGCTCCAGCGCCCACCCGTACCCGCCGTCGGGGTTGCGGTAGCCGTCCAGCGCCCGCACCACCTGCTCGGCGGGCAGGTCACCGAGCAGGTGGTGCAGCCGCCGCCGGTCCAGGTTGCGGGCGTTCGCGGCGGTGAACGTCACCGCCGCCCCGAGATCGAATTCCATGCGTTTCATCCTTCCACCGCCCGCCGGGCCGGTCAGCCGGTCCAGCCCGGCGGGCCGGGCCGCGGCAGGCCGAGCGGGCGCGGGTGCCCGCTGGGCCACAGGTCGATCAGGTGCAGGAAGTGGCGGCCGGGTTCGACCGGGTTCGCGTGCGGCGGCGCCCCAGTCGGCACGAACGACACCCGCGCCCGGTAGCGTCCCGCGGCGACCGGCAGCTCATGCGCCGGCCCGGGGATCTCCGCGCAGCCGTGCAACGACAGCGTCCCGGTGGGCACGTCCAGATCGGTCTCGACGATGTGGACGGCGTCGGCCGACAATGGGGGCTCGCCCGCGGCGAGGCGCACCACGACGGCGACGTGGTCGCTGCGGGCGGTGCCGACGGCCAGGCTGTGCGGGGTGTCCAGGCCGATGTGGTGCACGTCGACGGCGTCACCGGACCACGGTTCGGGCCAGTCGCCGAGGTCCTCGGCGGCGTCGGCGGCGGCGTGGTCGGACAGGTAGAACTGGGCATGGTCGGCGAACAGGACGGTACGCCGGAGCACGATCACCGGCGCACTCTACCGGGAGGACGGCGATGGCGGTCCGTTTCGAGCTGGTGGCCGAGTTCCGGTCGCCGTCGGCGGCGGTGGCCGCGGCGGACCGGGTGGTGGCCGCCGGGAACACGCCGATCGACCTGTACTGGCCGCGCCTGGACCGCGACGGTGACGCGACCCTGCTGCTGTCGGTGGTGCCGGTGGTCGGCGGGCCGCGGACGGCACGCTGGTTCACCGACCTGGGCCACGGCCTGTACCGGCTGCTGGCCGACCTGACCGGCTACACGGCGGCGCTGGCCGGCTGGGATCCGCACGGCCCGCTGCGCGCGCGCCGGCGCGTGCCGGGGCTGGTGCTGCCGGAACCGGGCGACGGGCCGGGGTTCGTGCCGTTCGCCAGCGGATTCGTGTGGCTGCCCTACCGGGGTGAGAGTGAGTGAACCGGCCGGCGGCAGAGGAAGACCCGTTCGCGGGCGGGCCGGTCCGGAGCCTGGCGCACGTCGGCGATCTCGAACCCGGCGGCGGTGAGCGCGTCGCCGAGTTCGGTGCGGTCCCGGAACCGTAGTGTCGAATCGGAGGAGAGCACGTCGCCGTTCGGGAACGTGTACGTGTACCGGAAGCTGACCAGCGGCAACCGCACCTCGGTGAGCCGCCGTCGCCGGTGCACCGCGCCGACGCCGGGCACCTGGCGCACGACCGGCGCGGTGTCGCGGGCCCACTCGTCCCACACCCGGTACTCGGGCCGCCGGGTCTCGAAAACCAGGTGCCCGCCGGGATCCAGCCGGTCGTACAGGTCGGACAGCAGGGTGTGCCACCCGTCGTCGGTGACGAAGACCTGCGCCACGTTGCCGGTCATCACCGCCAGGTCGAACCGTTGGTCCGGCAGTGCCGGCAGCCAGGTGACCCGGTCGGCGCCGGGTTTGCCGCGGGCCACGTCGAGGCTGGCGTGCGCCGGGTCGACGCCGGTGACGGTGTGCCCGGCGGCGGCCAGGCGCAGCGCCAGGCAGCCGGTGCCGCAGCCCACGTCGAGGATCCGGTGGGCGCCCAGTTCGGCGACGATCTCCTGGTAGGCGTCGAGGTCGCCGCGGTCACCGTCGAACGTGTCGTACAGCACGGCGAGCCGCGGATCGGCGAAGATCGCATCGGGCATGCATCGACGTTAGCCGTTACCCTCTCGTGGGTGACACGATTTCTGCTGGTGCCCGGCCGTGGGGTGCCGTTTCCGAATCACTGGTCACGGCAGTGGGCGCGGGCCCACCGCGACCACACGTGGGCGCCGGAACCGCCCGGCCCGCCCTATGTGGCCGGTGACCGGGTGGCCGCCCTGAATGCGGCCATCGCCGCCGACACCGCCGCGGCGGTCCTGATCGCCCACTCGGCGGGTTGCCTCACCGTGGCGTTGTGGGCCGCGCGGCACAGCGGCCCGGTGGTCGGCGCGCTGCTGGTGACGCCGCCGGAGCGGGACGACATGCCACGGGAGCGGCTGCCGTTCCCGTCGATCGCGGTGCTGTCGCGTAACGATCCGCATGCCTCGTTCGCCTACGGTGAGCAGCTGGCCCGGCAGTGGGGCGCCGAGATCCACGACGCCGGCCCGGTGGGTCATCTGGATTCCCGTTCCGGGTTCGGGCCGTGGCCGGAGGGCGAGAAGCTGGTGGCTAGGCTGGCCGCCCCATGATCACCAAAACGTGCCACAGGTATTTGACCAGCTGCGGATGCTCGCCGTCGCGGGCCGCCCGGCCGAGCACGGCCGCGTCCAGGACCGGCTCGCCGTAGCGGGCGGCGATCGTCCGGCCCAGCGCCGCCGCCTCCGGGCCGCGTAACGCGTCGGGCAATTCGCCGGCGGGCAACCGGAATCCGCCGTGCCAGCGCAGCGGCACCCCGAGGGCACGCAGGTGACCTTCGTACGGCGTACCGCGGAATGCGGGGTCGGCGACGACGGCCGCGACGTCGACGCTCAGGGTGAGCCCGTCGTGGACCTGCGCTTCGACGTAGTCGTCGAGGGTCCGCCCGGCCCGCGTGCGGGGCGCGCCGAGCGCGGCCACCCACGCGTCCGCGCTGCTCGCGCTCACCCCCAGAGCGTTTCCGGTACGGGTGACCTGCGCGCGAAGCCCCTCCCAGACGGCGGCGAAGGTGCCCGCCGTACCCAGGATCTCCGGTTCGGTGTGACTGTCGCCGAGGCTGAACGTCGCCCGGTCGAGGCAATGCGAGCGCAGTTCGAGGTGGCAGCTGCCGAACCGGGGCGCCGCCCCGTCCGGATGCCCGGCCAGGTTCAGCGCCCCGTAGACGGGCCGGCTGCCGCTGTCGCCGAACATGCGCTGTTCCCAGCGGGGCCGGTCGCCGCCGAGCCCGCCGTTGGAGATGCCGGTCTCGTACTGGGTGCGGTAGACGCCGTCGGCGGCGAGGTGTTCGGCCACGGTGCGGCCGTCGGCGAGCGGCCGGTCGGGGTGGAAGTTGACCGTGATCGGCGCGACCGGCACCGCCCCCGCGGCCGGGAACAGCGCCCGCACGTGGGCGAGCGCTCGTTGCCCGGCGGTGGTCACGGCGGCTACTTGGCGGCGATCGTGCCGGTGGCCAGCAGCAGCAACAGCAGCGAGCCGAGCGCCACCCGGTAGAAGATGAAGATGCTGTACGAGTGCTTGGACACGAACTTGAGCAGCCACGTCACCGACGCGTAGGCGACCACGAAACTGACCACGGTCGCGACGATCGTGTTGGTCCAGCCGACACCGTTGGCGATCCGGTCGGCCTCGCTGATGCCCTGCAACAGCGACGCGCCGGTCAGTGCCGGAATCGACAGGAAGAACGACAGTTTCGTCACGGTGACCCGGTCGATGTCACGCAGCAGGCCGGCCGACATGGTCGCGCCGGAGCGGGAGATGCCGGGGATCAGCGCCATGCACTGCACGGTGCCGATGATCAGCGTGTCCTTCCACGTGACGTCGTCCTGGTGGCGGACCTGGGTGGCGGCGTGGTCGGCGAACGCCATCACACCGCTCCACAGGATCAGCGCCCCGGCGACGAACCACAGACTGCGCAGGGTGCCCTCGATGGCGTCCTTGAACAGCAGCGCCGCGATCACGATCGGGATGGAGCCGAGCAGCACCGCCAGCCCGAACTTGAAGTCGGCGTGCTCGCGGTGGGACGCGTTGAACAGGCCCTTGAAGAAGGCGGGCACCACCCGGGCGATGTCCTTGCGCAGGAACAGGATGGTGGCGAGCACCGCACCCGACTGGATGATCACCGTGAAGGCGGTGATGTCCGGGTCGTCGATGGTGTGGCCGAACAGCTTCTCCAGGATCGTCAGGTGCCCTGTGCTGGACACCGGAAGGAACTCGGTGACACCTTCGACCGCGCCGAGGATGATCGCCTCGACGAGACTCATTTCCGTGCTCAAAACACCCGCCCGCTTTCCGTAGCCGGGTTCAGAGCATAGGGGGCCGTTTCACCCCCTGTTGCGGCGGGCACGGGCCGCCGCGATCGTGTACGCGGGGTCACGGTCCAAGTTGTAACGGTCACGGTCGTAGCGGCGTGTGGTGCGCGGATCGGCGTGACCCATGGCGTCCTGCACGTCTTCCAGCGGTACGCCCTCGGCACGGGCCGTGGTGGCGAACGAATGCCGCAGCGAGTGCGGCGACAACCGGTCGGCCGAGGCGATACCGGCGTCCGCGGCCAGCCTGCGGATCAGCCGGAAGACGGCGTGCCGGTCGACGCGGGCGCCGGTCGACGTGACGAACAGCGGCCCCGGCTCACCGCCGCGTTCGGTCAGGTAGTCGTCGAGGACCGCGGACACCGCCGGGGTCACCGCCCGGCGGCGGGCCTTGCCGCCCTTGCCGGTGAACCGGACGGTCCGGTGGCCGCGTTCGTGGCCGAGGTCGTCGAGGTTCAGCCCGACCAGCTCACCGACGCGCAACCCCAGATCGGCCAGCACGGTGACCATCGCGTGGGTGCGCCGCCCGGCCCGCCCGGCGGCCACCAGCAGCGCGTCGACCTCGGCCGGGGTGAGCCCGACCGTGGACGAGTGGTCGCGGTCGATGTGCGGGCGGTCCGCGCCGCCGACCGGGTTCGCCGGCACCGCCCGCAGTTTGAGCAGGAAGTCGTACCAGCTGGACAGGCCGGACAGTTTCCGGGCCACCGAGGCGGGCGCCAGCGGCCGGGCCTCCAGCTCGCGGGCGTACGCGTTGACGTCCAGGAACGAGGCGTGCAGCGGGTCGAGGTCACGGCCGGCGCACCAGGTGAGCCAGCCGTCGACGTCGCGCCGGTACGCCGCCCGGGTGTGCTCCGACAGCCGCCGGTTGGCCAGCCACGCGTCGGTGAACTCCCGGGCGGCCGTGCCGGTGACGGGAACCCGGCCCAGGTGCGGCTGCAACGACATGCCCGTCATCGTCTCAGCTCTCGATCAACTGTCCGTCCGCGACATGCCAGTGCCGGGTGTGACCGATCGCATCGGCGAAATACCGGTCGTGGCTGACCACCAGCAGCGTCCCCCGGTAGCGGCGCAGCGCCTCCTCCACCACGTCGAGGGCGGCGAAGTCGAGGAAGTTGGTCGGCTCGTCCAGCAGCAGGATCCGCGACGGGCTGTTGACCAGCACCGCGAGCAGCAGCCGCCGCAACTCCCCCGCCGACAGCTCCCGCGTCGGCGCGTCCCACTGGTCGGCGTCGAACTGGTGACCGGCCAGCAGTTTCTCCGCGTCGTCGACGTAGACCGGCACCCGCGCCCGGAAGAACTCCATCACCGTGGTGGTGTCACGCAGCCCGTCGTCGGTCTGCGGCAGCACCGCCACCTCCGGATGCCGGTCCGCGATCGCCCGCAGCAGGGTCGTCTTGCCCGCCCCGTTACGGCCGGTGATCACGATCCGGTCGCCGCGGGTGACGTCCAGGTCGACGTCGCGCAGCAGCACCCGATCACCGTGCGTCACGTTCAGGTCGCGAACCTTGAGAACGATCTCGCCCGGGTCGCCGTCGTCACCCGGGAAGGCGAGCGTCAGCGGCGGGCGGCTGCGCGGCCGGGCGATCCACGTCACCGACGCCATCTGCCGCCGCAGCCGCCGCTCCCGGACCTTCGCCTTGCGGGCGACCAGCCGGGCGACACGTTTGATGTGCGGGGCGGCGGCGCTGGCCGGTGTGTTCAGTTCGACGCCACGCGCGTACCCCTTGGTCTTCTCGATGTCGGCTTCCCACCGGATCCGGTTCTTCTCCTGCGCCTCGTAGTCGAGCAGCAGCTTCTCCCAGCGGCGCTGCTTCTCGGCGCGGTAGGCGGTGTAGCCGCCGCCCGGATAGTCCTGCGGCTGCTCGTCGATGCCGTCGAGCTCGACGATGCGGGTGACGACCTCGTCCAGGAACGCCCGGTCGTGGCTGACCGCCAGCACCCCGCCCGGGAAATCGCCGAGCCACTGCCGCAGCCAGGCCGCGCCCTCGGCGTCGAGATGGTTCGTCGGTTCGTCGAGCAGCAGCAGGTCGGGTTCGTCGAGCAGGGCGCGGGCCAGCATCAGCCGCGCCTGCTCGCCGCCGCTGACCGCCCGCAGCGGCAGGTCGTCGTCGAGGTGGTCGATGTCCAGGCGCTGCCGGATCTCGGTGAGCCGCGTCTCGGCGGTCCAGCCTTCCAGGGCGGTCCAGCGTTCCTGCACGGCCGCGAACTCGTCCAGCGCGTCCTGGCCTTCGGCCAGCCGTTTCTCCAGCTCCCGCAGCCGTGCGGTCACGTCCGCGAGCTCGCCGAGGCCGCCGCTGAGAAACGCGCCGACGCTGCCGTCGGGGTCCGGCATCCGTTGCGGGACGTACGCGACGCGCGTGCCCGCGGCGAGGCCGAGATGACCTTCGGTGGGCTCGAGTTCACCGGCCAGCACCCGCAGCAGGGTGGTCTTGCCGGCGCCGTTGGGTCCGACGACGCCGATCCGGTCGCCGGGGCGCAGCACCAGGTCGAGGCCGGAGAACAGCAGGTCACCGTCGTGGGCGCGGCCCAGCCGGACGGTCTTGAGATGAGCGGACTGTTGCAAGATCTACTCCAGGGGAGAGTGCACCGACAGGGATCTGGGGGTCGGTTGTCTCTCACATCGCGCTGGTGCGCTCCCGGTTCTCTCGGCGGCAGGTCCGGCTACCACCTTGCCCGCCGCTCCCGCCCCGCGCAACCGGAATATCCACTCACCCTTTTCGAATAATACGGCCGCCGATACATGACCCGACCGGCCGCGGCCGCCTCGCACGCCGCCCGCCCTTCCCACGACCTTTCCCGTGCAGCGATCGTTCGGCCAGGATGCCGCCGCTCTCACCCCATTCGGATAGTACGGTTGACGTTATATGACGTCGCCCGTAGGTTGGTGGCATGTCTGCTTCCGACTGGCCGCGCGCCGAGCCCACCCTGGAGCGCGTCTACCGCCGTCTGCTGCACGCCTACCCCCGCCCCTACCGGCGCCGCCACGGCGCGGAGATCGTCACCACCCTGCTGGAGATGGCCGAACCCGGCCAGCGCCGCCCCCGCCTCGCCGACTCCTGGCATCTGATCGCCTCCGGCCTGCGGCAGCGCTTCCGGCTCCCGCACCGGCCCCTGGCCTGGCTGGCCGCGGCCCTGGCCCTGCTCGCCGGCGGCGCGTTCGGTGCGGCGGCCGGCTCGTGGGCGGCCGTGCAAACCCGCGCCGACCTGCCCGGCACCGGCCGGACCCTGGCCGTGCACCAGCTCGCCGCCGGCGCCACCGGCGGCCGGATCAGCCTGAGCACGACGTCGGGCGCCCCGATCTCCGGCCCCGACGCGTTCGCCGTCACGGCCTTCACCGGCCCGGCCTCCTGGGACGCCCGGGCGGCCCGGGCCCGGCTGGCCGCCGACGGCTGGCAGGCCGGCGACATCCAGCCGGGAAACGGCCGGTTCCAGGCCGTCCGGGACGGCCTGGAAATGCTGGTGTACGGGTCGTCCGACACCTCCGGGACGACGGTGATGACCACCGTCACCGCCGTCGACAACGGCTGGCTGCGCCCGCTGACCCTCCTCGGCCTGCTGGCCGGTGCCCTCACCGGCTGGCTGACCGCGGCCGCCGTCACCCAGCGCCGCTCCCGCCCGGCCGCGGTCGCCGCCCTGGTCGCCTTCGCCGCGCTGACCCCACCGGTCTGGGCCGTGTACGACTCCGCGGTCGCCGCCCTCCTGCACCCCGGACGCGGATTCGTGGCGCACACCGTGCTGTGGCCGTCGTACTTCTGGCCGGTCGAGCCGATCTGGCTGAACACCGCCCTGGCGGTCGCCGGTCTGGCCCTGGCCGCGGTCACGGTGGTCCTGTCGCTGGTGGGGCCGCGCCCCCCGACGACCGTCTCCCGGCGGGTGGCGGGCTGATGCAGGAGCCGACGTTTCTGATTCTGACCGCTTTGGCCGCTGCGCCGTTGCACGGTTACGGCATCGTCCAGTCCGTTCTGGGCTTGTCCGAGGGTGAGGTGAAGTTGCGGCCCGGCACCCTCTATGGGGCTTTGGACCGGCTGGCTGAGCAGGGTCTGGTCGAGGTGGAACGTGAGGAGGCCGTCGAGGGCCGGTTGCGCCGTTATTACCGGTTGACCGATCAGGGTGCTGCCGCGTTGTCGACCGAGGTGCGGCGGCTGCGGCGTCGCGCGACGGCGGCGGAGACCCAGCTCAACGACCGTCACGGCATCGTCCCCGGCCTCGGCACCGCCTGAACCGGCTCGACCCACCACCGCGGAGAGGACCGTCGCGGCACCGCCTGAGCTGGGCCGACCCACCATGGCGCAGCTCAGCTCCAGGACCGTCGCGGCACCGCCTTGAGCTGGCCGGGCCGCCGCTACCGGAGCCCGGTTCGAAGACCGTCGAGGCATCATCCCCGGCCTCGCCCGACCCACCGAAAGTTGCCGTTCATGTCTACTTCCGACTGGCCGAGCGCCGCCCCCACGCTCGAACGCCGTTACCGGCGCCTGTTGACCGCCTACCCGAGCCACTACCGGCGCCGCCACGGTGCGGAGATCGTCACCACCCTGCTGGAGATGGCCGAACCCGGCCAGCAGCGTCCCGGCCTCGCCGACTCCTGGCATCTGATCGTCTCCGGCCTGCGGCAACGTCTCCGGCTGCCCCGCCGTCCGCTGGCGATGCTGGGCGCTGCCCTGGCGCTGCTGGCGGGTGCGGCGTTCGGTGCGGCGGCCGGTTCGTGGGCGGCGTTCCAGACCTACACCCCGCTGCCCGGCAACGGTGCGGCCACGGCCGTCCACCGGCTGACCACCGGTGTACCCGACGTCTCTCCGTACGTGTGGACGCTGCGCGGCCACTCCGACACCGGACCGATGATCATGGCCGAGAGCAACCTGTCCGGCTGGCAGACCGCCCCGGCCCGGGACCGGCTCGCCGCCGACGGCTGGCGGGCCCTGCCGGTGGCCGAACCCGACCGTGACTTCGAACTCACGATGCGACGCGACGGCCTGCGCCTCCACGCGGTCACCGACCTCACCCGTTCGGCCGTCTGGTCCACCGTGTCGACCGTCGACACGGGATGGATGCGGCCGCTGGTCGTGGCCGGTCTGCTGGCCGGCGCCCTCACCGGCTGGCTGACCGCGGCCGCGGTCGCCCAGCGCCGGTCCCGGCCGGCCGCGGTGACCGCCGTGTTCGCGTTCGCGGCGCTGGCCCTGCCGGTGGTGTCGATCGCCGACAACCTGACGAACGTCTTTCACCGCGCCCACCTGGGAGCAACCGTGCACCACGTGCTGGTCACGTCCACGTACTGGCAGTCCGGCCCGCCGTGGCTCAATCCGGCGCTGACCGTCGCGGGGCTGGCGCTGACCGTCGGCACGGTCGTGGTGTCCCGGTTCTCCCGTCCGGCCGGTCCTTCGATGCGGGAGGTGGCGGGCTGATGCAGGAGCCGACGTTTCTGATTCTGACCGCTTTGGCCGCTGCGCCGTTGCACGGTTACGGCATCGTCCAGTCGGTTCTGGGCTTGTCCGAGGGTGAGGTGAAGTTGCGGCCCGGCACCCTCTATGGGGCTTTGGACCGGCTGGCTGAGCAGGGTCTGGTCGAGGTGGAACGTGAGGAGGCGGTCGAGGGCCGGTTGCGCCGTTATTACCGGTTGACCGATCAGGGTGCTGCCGCGTTGTCGGCCGAGGTGCGGCGGCTGCGGCGTCGCGCGACGGCGGCGGAGACCCAGCTCAACGACCGGCGCGGCATCGTCCCCGGCTTCGGCACCGCCTGAGGCGTGTCCGCTGTGCTGGTCGCCGCCACGGGGGTGGGCGAACAGCACAGCGGTGACCGGCACGGCGGCGCTGCGGTGTATCCCGTCGCGACCGATATCCGGCACGGATCTCGCCTCATCGGCCCGGCGGGTGATATCTGTGCCGGCATGGCTGAGCTCGCTGCCCCGACGGTCCGTGTCCATGCGTCCTTCCTCGCCGCGATGGCCGAATTCGGTGCCGAAGGGCGTGGCACTGTCCACGATGCGACCGAGACGGGCCGGGAGATGCGCCTGTTCAGTGCCGTCTGGACGGCGCCGGAGGGCTTCGCCGACTACGTACGGTGGCTCATCGGCCAGGCGCGGGAGGACAGCCCACGGCCCGAAGGGTACGTTCCGGCGACGAACCTGTGGATGACGGACGGCGACGAGTACATCGGGCGTCTCGCGATCCGTCACCGGCTGACCGAGCGGCTGCTGCTGGCCGGCGGGCACATCGGCTATGACGTGCGGCCCTCGGCCCGCCGCCGCGGCCATGCCACCCGGATGCTGCGCGAGGGTCTGGCCGTGGCCCGCGGTCTCGGCATCACGTCGGCGCTGCTGACCTGCGACGTCGACAACGTGGCCTCCCGCACGGTGATCGAGCACAACGGCGGCGTGCTCGAGAACCGCCACGAGGACAAGTGGCGGTTCTGGGTGCCGACCTCCTGACCTCAGCTGGCCGTGAGCGCTTGATCAACCCGCTGGAGACAGCCCTGGCAGCCAGCCGGAAAGACCGGGCTGGCCGTCAGCGCTTGATCAACAAGGCTGAGACAGCCCTGGCAGCCAGCTGGGCAGTGGGGGGGCTTGGCCGGTGCGGTTGGGGCGGTACGGCGGGTGGCTGGACCGGCGATCTGAGCCCGGCGGGCGCGGCACAGGCGGGAGTGGGCAGCGAGATCGCGCGGCAGGGCGGGACGGCCCGCAAATGAGGCGGGACGGCGTCGCGCGTACCGAAGAAGAGAAGCGGAACCGGAGGATCAGCGGTCGAGGCGCACGACGAGCGGCCGGTGATCGGAGATCGGCTGTGGTGGGGTGCGCACCTGCACGACCCGGCCCAGAGCCGCCACCCCCCGCGGGTCCGCCAGCACATGATCGAGCTGGGTTTTCGGCGCCGGGCTGGGGAAGGTCGCGGCCCGCGCCAGCGGCCGCCAGCCGGTGAACGCACGCACCGGCCCGGCCGGCATGTTCAGGTCCCCGAGCAGCACCCGCGGCGCCGGCAGGCCCCGCAGCGCGCGGACGGCGTGCCGCAGCTGGCGCACGTTCCAGCCGGGCACGAACGACAGATGGGTGGTCGCGACCGTCATCGGCCCGGCGGGGGTCTGCACGACGGCCGCCAGCAGCACCCGCGGTTCGTCGCGCAGCAGCATCAGACCGCCGTCGGGCGCCAGGACCGGGGAGCGCACCGGCGCGCCGGGCAGTTCGGTGATCTGCCACCGGTCGACCGGATACCGCGACACCAGGGCGATGCCGTACTGCGGGTGGGCGATGTCGGCGCCGGAGTGCCAGGGTTCCCACGTCTGGCCGGGGGTGCCGACGACGGCGGCGGCGAACCGGTGGGTCGCGGCGTCGAGGGCGTCGGCGGCCAGCGCGGTCAGGTCGAGCAGCCCGGAGCGGGGCTGGGCCCGGTCCACCTCTTGCAGTCCCAGGACGTCGGCGTCGAGGTCGGCGATCGCGGTGTGGATCCGGCCGGCGTGTACGGTGCCGTCGGACAGTGATCTGCCGTGCAGCAGGTTGAAGGTGGCCAGGCGCACCAGCCGACCCTAGCCAACGGGGTGAGTGGGATGTTTATCAAGGCAGTGTTGTGCCTCGCGTTGTTGTTCATCGCGGGTGCGGCGTTCGGGATCTGGCTGCAGCGGCAGCGGGGCCGCCGGTGATCGCGACACTGCTGGTGGCGGCCGCGGCGGCCGGCTGGGTGGACGCGGTCGTCGGCGGGGGTGGGCTGCTGCTGCTGCCGGCGATGATGCTGGCCGCCCCGCAGTTGCCGACGGCGACGGCGCTGGGCACGAACAAGTTGACGGCGATCTGCGGCACGAGTACGGCGGCGGTCACCTACGCCCGCCGCACGAAGATCGACTGGCGGGTGGCGGGCCCGTCGGCCGGGCTGGCGTTGCTCTGTTCCGGCTGCGGGGCGCTGCTGGCGGCGAGGATCCCGGCGGCCGCGTTCCGGCCGTTGATCATCGCGGTGCTGGTGGCGGTGGCGGTGTTCGTCACCGTACGCCCGCAGATGGGGATGATGGAGCACCCGCAGAAACGCACCCGGTGGCGCCGCGGTGTCGCGGTGGCCGTGGCCGGCGGCGCCATCGCCACCTACGACGGGCTGATCGGCCCGGGCACCGGCACGTTCCTGGTGCTGGCGTTCACCGGAATCGTCGGCGCCGACTTCGTGCACGCCTCGGCGATGGCGAAGATCGTCAACACGGCGACGAACCTGGGCGCGCTGGTGGTGTTCGCCGCGACCGGGCATGTGGCCTGGAAACTGGGTCTGGGCATGGCGGTGTGCAACGTGCTCGGTTCGGTGGTCGGCGCCCGGATGGCGTTGCGACGCGGCGCCGGGTTCGTCCGGATCGTGCTGCTGGTGGTGGTGCTGGCGCTGATCGTGCGCCTGGGATACCTGTACTGGCAGGAACACTGAGTCGGCGAGAATGGGCGGCATGAGCGACGACCTGGACCAGTTGATCAAAACCGTTGAGGAGCAGGAGCAGCGGCTGGTGTTCCCCGGTTTCACCGAGGCCGACGCGTGGCGGCTGGGCGGCCTGCTGGTGAACCTGGCCACCGAGCGGCGGCTGCCGGTGGCCGTCGACATCCGCCGCGGCCGGCAGCAGCTGTTCCATGCCGCGCTGCCCGGCGCGACCGCCGATAACGACGCCTGGATCGAGCGCAAGGTCCGCGTCGTCTACCGGTTCGGCGCCTCCTCCTACCTGGTGGGCCGCCGGCTGGCCGCCAAGGGCCGCCAGCTCGACGCCGCCCAGGGTGTCGACCCGGCCCGGTACGCCGCACACGGCGGCGCGTTCCCGGTGCGGCTGGCGAACGCCGGCGTGATCGGGGTGGTCACCGTGTCCGGGTTGCCGCAGGCCGACGACCACGCCCTGGTGGTGGAGGCGATCGAGACGTTCCTGGCCGCCGGCTGACGCCTCTGCTGTCGGCAGAGCCGGCTGGGCGTGTCGCCGGCCGCTGGGGCAGGCTCGCCGGTATGCGGATTCTCATTCTGGGTGGCAGTGGTTTCGTCGGGCGGGCCGCCGCCGAACTGGCGGTGGCCCGCGGCCACGACGTGACGGTGTTCAACCGCGGGCTACGCGACCCGGTGGCCGGGGTGACCACGCTGGTCGGTGACCGGCTGGCCGAGGGCGGCCTGGACGCGCTGCGCGACGGCACCTGGGACACGGTGATCGACACCTGGTCGGCCGGCGCCGGCGCGGTGGGCGCGGCGGCGGCGCTGCTGTCGGGCCGGGCGGCCCATTTCGTGTACGTCTCCAGCCGCTCGGTCTACCGGTGGGATCTCGACAGCCCGCCGCTGGCCGAGGACTCACCGTTGGCCGACGTCGACGACCCCGGGTACGCCGGCGACAAACTGCGCGCCGAGATCGCTACCGCCGCGTTCGACGGCCCGGTCCTGCTGGCCCGCGCCGGGCTGATCCTCGGCCCGTACGAGGACATCGGCCGTCTCCCCTGGTGGCTGGGACGGCTGCACACCGGCGGCCCGACCCTGGCGCCCGGCCCCCGCGATCTGGCGTTGCAGTACGTCGACGTCCGCGACCTGGCCGCGTTCCTGCTCGACGCCGCCGGACGGCACGGCCCGTTCAACGTGGTCAGCCCACCCGGGCACACCACCATGGGTGAACTGCTGGACATCGGCAACGAGGTCACCGGCGGTCACGCCGACCTGCGGTGGCTGCCGGGCGAGGACATCACCGCCGCGGGCGTGCAGCCGTGGACGCAGCTGCCGATCTGGCTGACCCCGGCGACCGGGTACGCGTTCATGCACCAGGGCGATGTCAGCAAAGCCGTGGCCGCGGGCCTGTCGTGCCGGCCGGTCCGGGACACGGTCGCCGACACGTGGGCGTGGCTGCGGACCCTGCCGGGCGGTGCGCCGCAGCGCACCGACCGGCCGGTGCCGGGGCGCGCCCCGCCGGTCGAGGCCGCCAAACGGGGGCGTGGGAGGGGGGGGGGGGAGTTGCTGG
>NZ_JAGFNS010000008.1:28461-196116 GCF_017592555.1 Actinoplanes flavus
CGGGCGGGCCCCGGGCGGCGCCCGGGGGGGGGGGGGGGCCCCCGGGCGGGGGGGGGCCCCCCCCCCCCCCCCCCCGGCCGGTGCCGGGCCTCGACCCGCGGATCGAGGCCGACATCCTGGGGCTTGAGAGGCTGCGGCTTTAGAGGCTGGCGGCCGCGTGCCGTCCGGCCGCCCTACCGGAGAACAGGCAGCCACCCAGGAACGTGCCTTCCAGGGCGTTGTAGCCGTGCACGCCGCCGCCACCGAATCCGGCGACCTCCCCGGCCGCGTACAGGCCGGGGATCGGCGCCCCGTCGGCGCCGAGCGCCCGCGAGTCCAGGTCGGTCTGGATGCCGCCGAGCGTCTTGCGGGTGAGGATGTGCAGTTTCACGCCGATCAGCGGCCCGGCCGCCGGGTCGAGGATGCGGTGCGGCGCCGCCGTACGCCCGATCCGGTCGCCGAGGTAGCGGCGCGAGTTGTGGATGCCCTGCACCTGCGCGTCCTTGGTGACCTTGTTGGCGATCTGCGCGTCCCGCGCCTCGATCTGCGTGCGCAGCAGGCCCGCGTCCAGCAGCGGCTGCTCGGTCAGCTTGTTCATGCCGGCGACCAGCTCGTCGAGGGTGTCGGCGACCACGAAGTCGGCGCCGTGCTTCTTGAACGCCTCGACCGGGGCGGGCGCGCCCTTGCCCACGATCCGCTGTTTGAGGAAGGCACGCCGGTCACCGGCGGTGAGGTCCGGGTTCTGTTCGCTGCCCGACAGCGCGAACTCCTTCTCGATGATCCGCTGCGACAGCACGAACCAGGAGTGGTCGTGGCCGGTCGACCGCAGGTATTTGAGCGTGCCGAGGGTGTCGTAGCTGGGGAAGTAGGGGGCGGGCAGGCGGCGGCCGACCGCGTCGAACCACATCGGCGACGGCGCGGACAGGATGCGGATGCCGTGGCCGGGCCAGATCGGGTTCCAGTTGCGGACACCTTCGACGTAATGCCACATGCGGTCGCGGTTGACCAGCCGCACCCCGGCGGTTTCGGCGATGCCCAGCATCCGGCCGTCGACGTACGCCGGAACACCGGTGATCATGCTGGCCGGTGGGGTACCGAGCCGGTCCGGCCAGTACTGGCGCACCAGGTCGTGGTTGGCGCCGATCCCGCCGGTCGTGACGATCACCGCCTGGGCCCGCAGTTCGAAGTCGCCGATCACATCACGGTTGGACGACACGCCGCGGGCGGCGTCGTCGGCGGCGAGCAGCACCCCGCGTACGCCGGTGACCGCACCCGCTTCGACGATCAGCTCGTCGACCCGGTGCCGGTGGTGCAACCGCAGCCGGCCGGTTCCGGCCGCCTCGTGCGCGGCCGCGGCGAACGGGGCGACCACACCGGTGCCGGTACCCCAGGTGACGTGGAACCGGGGCACCGAGTTGCCGTGCCCGTCAGCGCGCAGGTCACCGCGTTCGGCCCAGCCGGCGAACGGCAGCCAGCTCAACCCCATCCCGGACAGCCAGGACCGTTTCTCGCCGGCCGCGAACTCGACGTACGCCCGCGCCCACTTGACCGCCCATTCGTCTTCGGCGCCCGGGCCGAGGCGGTCGAAGCCGGCACTGTTGCTCCAGTCCCGCCAGGCCAGCTCGACGCTGTCGGTGATGCGGGCCCGTTTCTGTTCGGGGCTGCCGACGAAGAACAGGCCACCGAACGACCACCAGGCCTGCCCGCCCAGGTTCGCCGGATTCTCCTGGTCGACCAGCGCCACACTCCTGCCGGCGGCGGTGAGCTCGCGGGCCGCCGCCAATCCGGCCAGGCCGGCCCCCACCACGATGACGTCGACGTCCACGACACACACCCCTTCACCAATGAATACGAGAATTTATCGGATTAGTGGCGTGGGGGAAATCCCCGACTGTGATCACCACCGCTGCCCCGCCGTCCCCGCCCGACACCCACCACCCCGACCGCGACAATGAGCCTGTGCCGACCCACACCGCCGACCCCGCCGGCACCCGCAAACAACTCGCCGACCTGCGCCCCGACCTACTGGCCGGCTACGACACCGCCCTACCCGCAGCCCACGCCGCCATCCTGGCCCGCCTCCTGCACGCCCTCGAACACGAACCCCTACCCGGCCTCACCGCCCGCCACCACCACCACGGCCACACCCACGTCCACTTCACCCACACCACCGTCACCTACCCCACCACCGCCGCGACCCCCTTCACCGAACCACCACCCCACCTCACCGTCCTGACCGACGGCACCCCCGTCACCGACCCGGCCGCCCTCACCGCCCACCTGTGGCCCGGCACCGACCTCACCACCGAAATCGCCAACAGCGTCGCCAACCTCGCCCTCGCCCGCGCCGCCAACCCCACCCCCGCCACCCTCACCGGCATCGACCAGCCCGGCCACGCCGAACAACTACTCGTCGACGGCCACCCCCTGCACCCCTGCTGCCGCACCCGCACCCGCATGACCGTCGCCGACCTGCTCGCCTACGCCCCCGAACACCACCCCACCTTCGCCCTGCGCCGCCTCCGCGTCCCACCACACCGCTGGTACGGCACCGCCGCCCCGATCCTCTACGCCCACCCCTGGCAGGCCGCCCACCTCCTCGACCGCCACCCGTGGCTCACCGACGACGGCCCCACCACCCCCGTACGCCCCCTCATGTCGCTACGCACCGTCGCCCCCATCGACGGCGGCCCCCACATCAAAACCGCCGTCGACATCCAGATGACCTCCGCAGTCCGCACCGTCTCCCCCGCCGCCGTCCACAACGGCCCCCGCCTCTCCGCCTTCCTCACCACACTGACCACCGACCTGCCACTCGACGTACTCACCGAAACCGAAGCCGGCGCCGCCATCACCGACCACGGCCCCGACCGGCACCTCGCCCACCTCATCCGCCAAGCCCCACCACCCGGCGCCATCCCCCTCGGCGTCCTCGCCACCACCCCGGCGATCCTCGACACCATCGACGACCCGTACGCCTTCCTCGAAGACCTCGGCACCGTCCTGTTCGCCCCCCTCGCCACCCTCCTCGACCGCGGCGTCGCCCTCGAAGCCCACGGCCAGAACACCCTCATCCAGCTCACCGGCGGCCGCCCCGTCCGCACCCTCTACCGCGACCTCGGCGGCATCCGCGTCCACACCCGAGCCGGCGCCCCCCACCTGCACGGCGACCTACCCACCGACGACCCCACCGAACTACGCACCAAACTCGCCGCCGCCGCCCTCACCACCGTCGCCCGCCAGACCATCACCGCACTCAGCCACCACCACCACGCCGAACCCGACAAGCTCTGGCGACTCCTCGCCACCGCCCTGCGCCACGCCGACCCGAAACTGCGCACCGACCCCCTGCCGGTCAAAGCCACCACCGCCATGCGCCTGGCCACCGACCCCCTGCACGACCAATGGACCCACCTACCCAACCCGATGGCCGCGTTCGCCTGAGCCACCCCGCGAAAAGGACCACCATGATCCGCATCGCCACCGCCGCGGCCCACACCGAAGCCGCCCTCACCGTCCACGCACCCCACCTCGTCGACGGCTTCCTCAACCACCTACCCCACGCCGCCGACACCGTCGGCCGCCGCCTGCGCGCCGCCCTCGTCCGCGAAAACCTCACCCCGAAAACCCCCGGCGGCCACACCCACGCCTTCCACCGCGTCGAATACCCCCACGCCGGCGTCGACGACCCCGTCGACCTCCTCACCGGCATCGACACCACCGGCACCATGACCGCCGAGATCCGCAACGCCGTCCTCAACCTCGCCATCGCCCTGGCCCGCTACGACGCGCACATCCCCACCGGCACCGACCCCGACACCACCGCCGTCCACCTCGAACGCCTCGCCGTCGCCGGACACAACCTGCACCCCTGCGGCCGCACCCGCCTCGGCTGGGACACCGCCGACGTCCTCGCCCACGACCTCGAATCCGGCCACACCGCCATCCGCTTCATCGCCGTCCACGACCAAGCCCACCTCGGCGACGACATCGGCACCTACCTCGACCTGCCCCCAGCACCCCCCGGCTACCGACTCCAACCCGTCCACGCCTGGCAACACGACACCGTCCTGCACCGCTACCACGACCTGTTCACCGACGGCACCCTCCGCCGCGTCGACGGCCACCTCGACGCCATCCCCACCGCCGCCCTGCGCACCCTGCTCCTACCCGGCGGCACCTACCTCAAAGTCAGCCTCGACATCCAAGTCACCTCCACCCGCCGCAGCATCAGCATCGCCGCCACCCGCAACGGCCCCGCCCTCTCCCACCTCCTACACCAACTCGTCGACGACGACCCCGACGGCCACCGCCTCATCCTCATGACCGAACCCGCCGGCGCCGCCGTACCCGCCGGATCCGGCCGCGACCTGTCCGCCATCACCCGCACCGGCCTCACCGGCCGCCTCCAACCCGGCGAACACGCCATCCCCGGCGGCGCCCTACCCGCCTACGACCCCACCACCCGCACCACCGTGATCGCCGGCCTCGTCGACGCCACCGGCGGCAACCCCGCCACCTGGCTCACCGACTACACCCGCCTCCTACTGCCCCCACTGCTACGGCTCGCCACCCACGGCATCGCCCTCGAAGCCCACCTCCAGAACTGCCTGCCCACCTTCCTCGGCGGACACCCCCACCGCCTCGCCCTGCGCGACTTCGCCGGCCTACGCCTGCACCCCGGCCGCCTCCAACAAACCGGCCACACCATCGACCTGTGGCCCGGCAGCGTCATCACCACCACCGACACCGAAACCCTGCGCGCCAAACTCGCCTACACCGCCCTGCAAGCCCACCTCGGCGAACTCGTCATCCGCCTCGGCGAAACCCACAACCTCGACGAAAACCACGCCTGGCGCCTCATCCGCACCGTCGTCGACGAAACCTACGACGCCCTCCGCACCCACCCCCACGCCACCGCCGACCACACCTGGCTCACCGCCCCCACCATCCCCCACAAAGCCCTCGTCCGCATGCGCCTGGCCGGCACCGGCGACATCCACATCCCCGTGAAAAACCCCCTCCATGTCTGACCACCACGACCTGCTGCGCCGCCTGCCCACCCCACGCTGCGCCTACCTCTACGACACCCGGACCCTCCGCGACCGCGCCACCCGACTGCGCACCGCGCTACCCGCCAACACCACCCTCCTGTACGCGGTGAAAGCCAACGGACACCCCCACGTCGTCCGTACCCTCGCCGCCGCTTGTGACGGGCTGGAAGTCGCCTCCGGAGGCGAACTCGCCCTGGCCCTCGACGCCGGCGCCCGCCGCATCGCCTTCGGCGGCCCCGCCAAAACCGACACCGAACTCGCCGCCGCCATCACCGCCGGCGCCCTCATCAACGTCGAAAGCGCCCACGAACTACGCCGCCTCGCCGCCCTCGGCTACCACGGCGACATCTGCCTGCGCATCAACCGGACCGCCCCCACCCTCTCCGGCAGCCACACCATGACCGGCGCCCCCACCCCGTTCGGCATCGACGAAACCCAACTCCCCGGCATCCTCGAAAACCTGCCCGACGGAATCCAGGTCATCGGCTTCCACCTGCACGCCGTCTCCAACAACCTCGACGGACACGCGCACGCCGCCTTCCTCACCCAAGCGATCGGCTGGTCCCTCAAAACCGCCCAGAGGTACGACCTGAGCATCCGCATCGTCAACGCCGGCGGCGGACTCGGCGTCGACTACCAGTCCGACACCTCCATCGACCTCACCCCACTCGCCTCAGTGCAGGTGCCCGACAGCCTCGAACTCATCCTCGAACCCGGCCGCTGGCTGGCCGCCGACGCCGGCTGGTACGCCACCGAAGTCCTCGACCTCAAAACCACCCACGGCCGCACCTTCGCCGTCCTACGCGGCGGCACCCACCACTTCCGCCTCCCCGCCGCCTGGGGCTACAGCCACCCCTTCACCGTCCTACCCGTCGACGACTGGCCCCACCCATACCCCCGCCTCGAAGTCACCGACACCGAAGTAGACGCCGTCGGCGAACTCTGCACCCCCCGCGACGTCCTCACCCGCGCCCAGCACGTCACCCGCCTACGCACCGGCGACCTCCTCCTCTTCGCCCGCGCCGGCGCCTACGGCTGGGACATCTCCCACCACGACTTCCTACGCCACGACCCACCCACCTTCCTGACCGTCTAAGGGTCACCACCTCCGGGAACTCTCCGGGTCACCGCCCGGAGGCACACCAGGGCCACCGCCCACCAGGATCGTCCACATGACACGCGCCGCCCTCCTGCTCGGCCCCCTCGCCATGACCGCCTACGGGATCACCCGCATCATCGGCAAACTCGACGACCGCTACGGCCCCGGCCCCGACTGGCAACTCGCCCACCTCTTCGGCCTCGCCGGCATGCTCCTGTTCATCCCGATCATCCGACACCTGCGCGCCCACACCCGCCCCGGCCCACTACGCGAAACCGTCACCACCGCCACCCTGCTCGGCCTCGCCACCTCGATCGTCCAGTTCACCGCCGACATCACCACCGCCGCACTGGCCGACGACCGCGCCGACATGACCCGACTCCAACACGACTTCACCGACCTGCCCGGCATCCAACTCGCCATCTACGACATCGGCCCACAACTGTTCTTCATCGGCATCGTCATCCTCGCCGCCCTCACCAAAACCCTGCCCTGGTGGAGCCCCGTCCTCCTACTCACCGCCGTCCTGCTCGCCGCGGCCGACCTCAACCTGCTCCCCATCACCGGCCTGCTCATGCTCGCCGCCCGCCACCCCCACCCCCCCCCCCCCCCCCCCCCCCCCCCCCCCCCCCCCCTCCCCCCCCCCCCCCCCCCCCCACCCCCCCCGCGGGCCCCCCCCCCCCCCCCCCGCTTCCCGAAGCACTAGACCGGACGCCGCAACAACGTCCCGGCGAACAACGCCACCGCCCGATCACCATCCCCCGCCAACTCCACCAACAGACCCCGGCCGACCTCCCCCGGCAACTCCGCCAACGCCTGCACCAACCGAAACCGCACCGCCCGATCCCCGGCATGCGCGGCCAACTCACCGGCCAACGCCCCCACAATCAGATCCGCCCGCCCCGGATCCACCGCCAACTCACCCAGAACCTCAGCCGCCTCCACATCATTCACACCATCGACCACCATGCCCACCAGCACCGGAACCGCCCCCACCACACCCCGCGACCCCAACGCCAACGCCGCCGGCCCCCGCACCGACACCTCCACATCACCGAGCGCATCCGCCAGCACCGCCACCACCTCGTCACCCGGCATCTCACCCAGCGCCACCACCGCCCGCCGCCGCACCGCCGCATCCCCCGACGACACCCCCACCGCCAAACTCGAAACCCCCTCACCACCACCGGAACGCGCCAGCGCCCACCGCAACGCACCCGCCACATTCGGATCCGCCTCCGCCAGCACCGCCCCCGCCAACAACTCCACCGGCACCGGCACATCCTCACCAGCCAGCACCGCCTGCTGCCGCCGCGCCGCATCCGGCGACCCCAACCCCCGCATCAACTCCACGATCCGCAACACATCCGGCCACCCCGCAGGCGACGACGCATCCACCGCCCGAAGCCGCTCCAACAACTCCCGCTCCCGACGCACCCGATCCTCAGCCCACAAAATCAACTCACCGATCAACGCCGCCGGCTCGAACCCCGGATCCTCGAGCGCCTGTCCCACCTGCCGCAACGACAACCCCAACGACCGCAACGCCTCCACCTCGAAGATCCGCCGCAGGTCCTCCGCCCGATACTCCCGATACCCACCCACCGTCCGCCCGGTCGGCCGCACCAACCCCAGAGACTCGTAATGGCGCAGCATCCGGGAACTCACCCCCGAACGCCGCGCCACCTCACCGATCAACACCCGCTACCCCAAAGCCATGATCCGCGTCGCCTCATGCACCGCCGCGTCGAAACCCACCTCCGGATCCCGCAACAACACCCCGGTCGCCGCCGCATGCTCCCGCACCGCCACTTCCACACTCCCCATCGCCGCCTCCAACACCGGCTCCACCACCGAACCGAGCCCCACCAGCGCACGGCTCACACTCAACCGCCGCTCCCGGTCCCCCCGCCCCAACTCCCGGGCCAACTCCCCGGCCAGCCGCTCACCCTCCCCCTCGGGCACGAGCGCCACCGCCGCACGCCACGCCGCCCGCGCCACCTCGTCGTCCCCGTCATGCAGCAACGCCCCCGAAACCGCCGGATACACACTCCGGTCCCCGATCTTCGACAACGTGTGCAGAGCCTGACTCCGCGCCTGCGCAACCGGCGACTCCAACTCCACCAGCAACCGCGGCACCGTCACCTCGACCGGCAACCGCGTCAACGCCCACGTCAGCATGTCCCGCACAAAGAAGTCCGGCTCCACCGCACACCGCCCCACCAGCGCCTCCAACAGCCCCGGCTCCGCACTCGTCCCCGCAGCCATCACCGCCCGCAACCGCACCGACGACGCCGCCGCACTCAACCCGTCAACCAAGCTCATGCACCCAGTCAAGACGTTGCCACAGTGTCAAGGTCAAGGCGCACGGTTACCCTCCGGCAGTTCCCCGACCCGGAGGGACGCACCGAAACCCGTCCGCCCGAAAACCGCCTACATGCTCAGCCCGATCCTGCCTCCGCTATGGCCCGGGTCCGCCGCGACCTCGCCTGACCCGACGACGCCCGTGACGGCCCAGGTCCGCCGCTGGCGACGCGTGACTCGATGACGGCCCGTGATGGAATGCGGCCGTGCACCTGCGCCCCGAACTCCTGCCACCCCGCATCCCGGCCGCACGCCTCGCCGAACTCGCCGCCGCCATCACCGCCGTCGAGGACCGCCTCGAGCACGGCGAGGACGCGACTTTCCTGATCGAGGCTTTCAACGCCGACACCGGCAACAACTACGACGAATACGACTTCCGCGGCTACCACTCCACGCAGACGCTGGAGGAGTTCGCGTACGAGGCGGCCTGGCCCTCGTACCCGAAGATCCCGGACATCACCCGCGACGAGCTGGTGGAGATCGCCGAACGGATCGTCGCCGTCGACCCGGACACCGACTTCTACGTGCACCTGTTCGAGACCAACACGGTCCGCCCGGCTGCCGTCTCCGTCTTCTACCACCCACCGGCGCACCTCACGGACGCGAGCGTCACCGAGCTGGTCGACTTCATCCTCTCGTACCGGCCGATTGCTCTTTAGGTGTTGTCGGCGAAGCCGTCCTTCGGGTTTTTGGTCTGGGTGCGGCTTGCCGCACTGCCGCTAAGCCATCCTAGGATTCTAGGTAGAAAGGATGTTCGCGAGGCGGGCCCGGCACTCGGCCACGAACGCCGGAAACGTGTCCCAGTAGTAGGCGACGCCGCTCGCGGCCACCGCGACGGCCCAGGCGCGGGCGCGTGTCCAGGTCGCGTCGTCCAGATCGAGACCTTCCCGGTACGCGTGACGCGCACCCGCCGGCAGATCCCACACCGTCGAGTGCTCGCCACTGCCGTTCCTTGCGCAACGGCGCGGCCCGGTCCGGGGTCCGCGGCAGCCGCACCAGCAGCTCGTCCCCCAGCCGGTACATCGAATTCTCGGTCCCGGCACCCGCTCTGACCAGGGATAACCCGGCCCATTCGGGGCACTGTGCGTCCAGCAGCGCCCGGACCACGGACTCGTCAACGGCAAGTTCACCCTCGTGCAAGGTCACTCGAGCATTCTGCATCAATCACTATGTACGAACGTACGCATGATGTGTACCGTCGTACATATGAACACCGACAGCCGCAGCATGCGCGACCGGATGCTCGCCGGCGACCTCTACATCGCCGACGACCCCGAACTGGCCGAGAACAGCCTGCGCGCCATGGACCTCACCGACGCCTACAACGCCACCTCCGCCCGCAACCCGGCCGAACGCCGCCGCATCCTCGAAGAACTCCTCGGCGAGATCGGCGACAACGTCGACATCCGGCCACCGCTGCGCGTCGACTACGGCAGCCACATCCGCATCGGCGCCCGCACCTTCGCCAACTACGGCCTGATCGCCCTCGACGTCGCCCCGATCACCATCGGCGAAGATGTACAGATCGGCACCAACGTCCAACTGCTCACCCCCACCCACCCGGTCGACCCGCAACCGCGCCGCGACAAGTGGGAGGCCGCCGAACCCATCGTCATCGGCGACAACGTGTGGCTCGGCAGCGGCGCCATCGTCCTGCCCGGCGTCACCATCGGCGACAACACCGTCGTCGGCGCCGGCTCGGTCGTCACCCGGGACCTGCCCGCCAACGTGGTGGCCGTCGGCAATCCGGCGCGCGTCGTCCGTACCATCTCCTGACCATGAGCGAGCCCGCGCCCACCGCAACCGCCCGGCGAACCCGGCGCCACGACCCGCACCGGCGCGACCGCCTCATCGACGCCGCCTTGCAGGTGATCGCGCACCGTGGCGTGGCAGGCACCACCCACCGGGAAATCGCCCGCGCCGCCGACGTGCCGCTCGGCTCGATGACCTACCACTTCGCCGGCCTCGACGAGATCCTCACCGAAGCGTTCACCCGGCACGCCGACGGCATCGCCCGCGTCTTCGACGAACGCCTCACCGCCGCCCGCACCCGCGACGAAGCCGTCGAAGCCGTCATCACCCTGGTCACCGACGACCTGCTCAGCCCCGGCCACGACCTGGTCCTCACCGTCGAGCTCTACGTCGCCGCCGCCCGCAACCCGCGCCTCAAAGCCGTCACCCAGGCGTGGATGCAGCGCAGCCGCGACGCCCTGGAACGCCATTTCGACCCCACCACCGCCCGCGAGGTCGACGCCCTCATCGAAGGCCTCACCCTGCACAGCGCGCTCTCCACCGACCCGATGACACCGGCCCAGATCCGCCACGCCATCGAGCGCTACCTGCGCTGACTCTTCGAACACCCCTTCCTCGGTACGCCGTGAGCGCGGCCGTTTCCCGCCGCCCCACCGACGAACCGCCATCGCCACACGCGGCGTGGCCGCTTTCTGCCCCCCACCCCCCCCACCGACAAACCGCCATCAGCCATACCCGGAGTCCACCTTGACCACCGTCACCACGGCCGCCCCCACCCGGCAGGCCCGCCACGCCCGCGCCGCCGTCGCCGCGCTCTTCCTCACCAACGGCGCGATCTTCTTCAACGTCGTCCCCCGCTACCCACAGATCAAAGCCGACCTGGCCCTCACCAACGTCGCCCTCGGCACCGCCATCGCCGCCTTCCCGATCGGTGCCCTGCTCGCCGGGCTGCTCGCCGCCACCGCCATCCGCCGCTTCGGATCCGCCCGCGTCGGCGCTTTCGGCATCCTGCTCACCACGATCGCCACCCTCGGCGTCGCCGTAGCCCCGAACGTCTACACCCTCGCCGCCGTCCTGTTCGTCGTCGGCGCCCTCGACTCCATCGTCGACGTCGCCCAGAACTCGCACGGCCTGCGCGTCCAGCGCCTCTACGGCCGCTCCATCGTCAACTCCCTGCACGGCGTCTGGAGCGTCGGCGCCGTCCTCGGCGGCCTCATGGGCTCCGCCGCCGCCGGCCTGAACCTGCCCCTCGGCCTCCATCTGGCCACCTCCGCGGCACTGTTCAGCACCGTCGCCCTGATCGCCTACCGCTACACGCTGCCCGGCCCCGACGACACCGAACGCACGGTGCAGACCGGCCCCTCCATTTCCTCACGCGCCGTACCGCTGCTCGCCGTCCTCGGCATCCTCGCCGCCTGCGGTGCCCTCGTCGAGGACGCCGGCGCCTCCTGGGGCGCCATCTACCTCACCGACCTGCACGCCGGCGCCGCCACCGCCGGACTCGCCGTCGTCGCCCTGCAAACCGCCATGACCATCGGCCGCCTCACCGGCGACCGCGCCGTCGACCGCTTCGGCCAGCGCACCGTCGTCCGCGCCGGCGCCGCCCTCGCCGCCGTCGGCATGGGCGCCGCCCTCACCGTCGCCTCCATCCCGGTCGCGCTCGGCGGCTTCGCCCTGGCCGGACTCGGCGTCGCCACCCTCGTTCCGGCCGCCATGCACACCGCCGACGAACTACCCGGCCTCGCCCCCGGCACCGGCCTCATGATCGTCAGCTGGATGCTGCGCGGCGGCTTCCTGCTCTCCCCCCTGCTCGTCGGCTACCTCGCCGACCACGCCGGCCTGCGCGTCGGCCTGCTCACCGTCGTAGCCGCCGGCCTCACCACGGTCGCCCTGGCCCGGGTCCTCGTCAACGGTAACCACCGATAACCGCCCGCCGCCGTGCCAGGCCAGGCGTGGCCTGGCACGGCACGATCCCGATGACCGCCCATACCCAGCCACCCCGCCGCGCACGGCACGGCACGATCCCGATGACCGCCCATACCCAGCCACCCCGGCACGGGATGGCACGGGCCCGATGACCGCCACCCAGCCGCCCCGGCACGGCACGGCACGGTCCCGATGACGGCCCGTGGCCTGCCGCCCCGGCACGGGATGGCAGGATTCCAATGACCGCCCATGCCCGGCCTCCCGGCCCATCACAGCTTGAGGAACATCGCGGTGACCGCTGCACCACGCCGGGCCACGCCTCCCTTCCGGCACCGGAAATCCGTCGCGGGCCTGGACAACCGCCACGGCCGCCGCGCCACACTCGGCCGCGCCCACCTTCCGGCACCGGCGATGAGTTTCGAGCCGGACCGCGGACGGATGCGATGACCGTCGACTGGAGCCGGCTGCGACACGCCAACGGGTCGGCCACCGACACGCCCGGCCATCTGCATGCCCTCGAACACGGCGACGCTTCCGCGCGTGCCGCCGCCCTCGACCACTTCGAATACACCGTCCTGCACGGGAACTTCCCCGAGACGGCGACCGCACCCGTGGTCCGCCATCTCACCATCCTGCTCAGCGAAGACCGGATCCACACCGACGACATCGACGCGGTCGTGGAGTTCCTCGGCAATGCCGCGTTCAGCGCCACGCAGCTGGACAACCACCGCTATCACCCAGCCGACCTGAACGACCTCGCCGAAGCCGCGGCCACCGCCCACCCGGTCGTGCTCGCCCTCACCGAGGCCCATCCGACCCACCTGCGGGCGCACAACCTCGCCAGGATCGCCCAGCTCCCGCAGCTCGCCGACCGGCGCGACGAGGTCATCGCCTGTCTGCACCGCTGGTCGTCCGGCGACGACGGCGACCCGGAACCGTGGCTCTACTACCTGGGCCTGGTCGGCGCCGACGTCCGCGACCGGCTCACCGACCCCCACCCGGCCGTCCGGCTGCGCGCCGCCCTCATCCACGAGGACGACCCCCACGCCCGCGCACTGATCCTGAACGCGCTCGCCGAGCCCACACCGGCCGGAGTGGAACGATGCGAGCTGGTCGAGGCCGCGATCCGCCTCACCGACGGCTTCGACGACATCGCCGAACCCGCCTGCCGCATCGCCGCGGAGGAGAACTGGACCGCCTTCGACATGACCTGGGGGCCACTACTGAGCTACGCCTTCCCCGAACCGTACAGCCCCGACGTGACCCTCACTCCCGCACAACGAGCGTTCCTGCACGCCCTGGCCGACAACGATCGCCTCTGGCAACCCCGCAACGGCAGCTGCTCACTCCGCTTCCGCGACGCCGGACTCCCCTACGACCAGCACGAATGCCGCCACATAGCCAGCTGAACATCATCACCGCCGGTGCCCTCTGCCGGCACCCTGACCCAGCTGGCTCCCAGCGCGGTCTCGGAGCACTCGAACCAGCCCCCACCACCAGCCGAAACCGGCGAGCGGGCTCCCAGTGCTGACTCGTGCTCGAACCAGCCCCTCACAATCAGCCGGAACCGACCGGCTGGCTCGCAGTGCTGGTCAGCAGTGCTGAGACAGCATCACAGACCAGCTGGACGGAGTTCACCACCGCCAGGTTCGACCGTGGTCGCCACGGTTGCGCCGAGCACCGGTCAGACGCCGCAGAGGTGCCTAGCATCAGAGGCATGCGCGACGTCGTCACCGGTGCACGCCTCGATGTCCCGGTCGTGCTCCCGACCGTCCCGGCCTCCGCCGGAGCTCTGATACGTGCACGCAAGGGCCGTCTGCTCATCCTAAAGCCGACCTACAAAGGCGGCTGGACGATCCCGGGCGGTGTCATCGAGGTCGGCGAGTCACCCTGGGAGGCCTGTCGCCGCGAAACCAGGGAGGAGTGCGGCCTCGACGTCACCACCGGCCGGCTCGTGTGCCTGGACTTCCGGCGCCCCAGACCCGGGCGTCCCGGAGGTTTGCGCTTCCTCTTCGACTGCGGTGTCGTCGACGACGCCGTCCTGGACACCGTGGTCATCCAGCCCGTGGAGATCGCCGAGAGCCGGGTCCTGCCGCTCAAGGAGGCGCTGCCGCTGCTCAGCGGACCGGTCCGGCGCCGGGTCCGCGCCGCCTTCGAGTCCAAACGGGTCCACTATCTGGAAGACGGCCGCCCGGTGACCGGGATCAGGCCCTGACGACCGTGCTGAGCTGTCCAGGTTGTTCATCGGTGCGGTGAAGCCTCCAGCGCAAGCACGTGGCAACCCCACGGGGCAGGTCGATGACGATGCCCGCCCCGGCCGGCTCGCCGCCGGACCGGTCGGATCCGACCGCGGCTGATCCTGGACTCGCCCACGACCAGCGGGAGTGCCGCCGCCTCACCGACTGCATATGATCACCGCCGTGCACCGCAACGCGATCACCGTCATCACTATCGCAGCCCTCACCGGTGGCACCCTGGCCTGTGGTTTCGGCGGATCGTCCGAACAGGCCCCACCACCCGTCGCCGCCCCCACGTCGACGCCCGCCGACCGGGTTCCGCTGCTCGAGATGCCGGTCGAGGTGGCGCTCGAGGTGACCGGCGACGGCAATGCCGACATCACCTACGCGTACGAGTACGGCCAGTCCCCCACTCACCTCCGCGCCGCCGCACCGTGGCGCACCACCATCACCCGGTCCCTCACCGAACCTGTCATGATCGTCAGCCTCACCGCCCGCGCGGAGGGCACCGGCGCGGGCACCACGATCGGCTGCCGGGTCACCATCGGCGCCAACGTCGTCCTCACGGAGAACACCGCCCACGGCCCGCACGCCACGGCCACCTGCTCCACGGTCCCGTCTTCCCTGCCGACGTAGGGACGGCCAGGACTCGCGCCGCCGCAACACAGCGCTCTCTCGGCAAGATCGAGTCAGCGGATCACCTTGACCGCCGGCGTACGGGGCTCGTCTCGACGCGCCCGGAACCGTCGCAGCAGTGCGGCTAGCCCGTTGATGCCCGCAGCGTTGATCAAGGCCCCTGCGGCGACGCACAGTACGAGCGACAGCCACCAGGGATCCTGCATCGTGTTGATCACCGGCAGCGTCAAAAGCACCCCCGGCATGGACAGCGGAAGCAAAATGATCTCCGGCATGCTGTCGGTGGCTCCCGATCCCGCCACCTCGATCGATTCCGACACCACGACGTAGGTCGTGATCGTGGCGACCAGCGCCAGGTAGATCCGCGAGACGCATGTCCCGACGAACCAGCGGACGATTCCCATGGCGCCCATTATGGCCATACCCGCAGGTCATCACCATGATCGTCGATCACTGTCCGCACGACCCCCGGCCGACGCGGCAGACAGCGTGTGGTCGGCGGAATGGGGTGCGGCTTGCCGCACACCGCCTAAGGCATCCTAGGATGAATGCCGCGTCCAGGCGGCCATAACAAACCACGCTGAGCTGCACGGACCGAACCCGCAACGCCGTGGAAGCGCTGCGGGGATTCGCTCATGACCGTGGCGTTCGGGGTCGGAATGCCGCAGAAGGGTCACACCCGCTGACGGCAGGTCGCCAGCGATTTCTGTAATGGCGCCCCATCCGCTGATCGCAGGTTCTCGGGCGCTCCCACCTCGTACCGGTCGGGATTCTGCAAAGGCGCCCCACCCGCTGATCGCAGGTCGACCGGCGCTCCCACCCCGTACCGGTCGGGGTTCTTCATCGGGCCAGTTCCAGGACCTCGTCGACGGACCACTGGTCGTCGGCGTGCGTGCCGGTTTTGCGGGCCATGATGTCGCCGCCGGGCGCGAACAGTACGTCGGCGGGCAGGCCCAGGCGGCCGCCGGTCGGCTTGCGGCTCGGCAGTTTGGCGCGGCCGCGCAGGAATGCGACGGTGCCGACCGTCACGGCGCGCACCACCGACGGGTAGACGCGTGGGTCGAGCAGCGAGCGGGCGGACGGTTCGGCGCCGAACCGTCGGTAGAGGTGGCGCTCGGGGTCGGCGATCGCGGGGAACGGCAGGTCGGTGACGTGGGGGCGCAGTTCGTCGGCGGTGGAGTGGAAGACGACCACCTCGAGGATGCCGGCGGACTCGAGGTCGTCGTGGCGGCGGACGAAGGAGCGCAGGTGCAGGTGGCAGATCGGACAGCCGGCGAAGCGGCGCAGTTGGAGATGGACGATGCGGACCGGGTCCGGCACCGCAACGGGCGTGCCGTCCTGAACGGCGGTGAGCGACAGCATCTGGCCTCCTGACATCGTAGGCGTACATCGTACGCTTAAAATCTGACGGTACGCTATCCGCGCCATGCCGAGACCGCGCTCCCTCACCACCGCCCAACTGGCCGCCGCCGCGCTCGCCGTCATCGACCGCGACGGCCTCGACGCGCTCACCATGCGCACGGTCGCCGCCGAGCTGGGCATCAGCACGATGGGCCTCTACCGGTACGTCGACGGCCGCGACCAGCTGGAAGCACTGGTCGTCGAACTGGTCCTGACCGACGTGGACACCACCCCGGCCGCCGGCGACACGCCGTGGCGCGGCGCGATCGGCACGCTCGCCGAACGGGTACGTGTGGCGGTCGGCGCACACCCGGCCGTGGTGCCGCTGCTGATGACCCACCGGCACCGGTCACCGCATCTGCTGCGCTGGTCGGAGACCGTACTCGGGATCCTCACCGCGGCGGGCTACGACGGACCGGCCCGGGTCACGGCGCTGCGCGCGATCACCGGCTACATGGTCGGCGTGCTCCAGTTGCAGCATCTCGGCCCGCTGGCCGGTGCCGGCACCAAGGTGATCGCCGCGCAGAGCGACTTCCCGCTGATGGCGAGCACCGCCCGGGACGCGGCCGCGGTCACGCCGGAGGCCGAGTTCGGCGCGGGGTTGTCCGCGCTGCTGAGCGGGCTCACCCCTCGCTGACGGCGCCCCGCATCGGTTTCGTGCACAGCACGTCGGGACACGGCAGGTAGCCGAGTTCCTGCCAGAACCGCAGCCCGGACTCGTTGTCCGGCAGCACCAGCAGGTTGACCCGGGGGCAGCCCAAACGCACGAACCGGGCCTCCAGTTCCGCGACGAGGCGGGTGGCGATGCCCTGGCGGCGGTGGTCCGGGTGGACGGCGAGCCGCAGGATCCAGCCACGACGGCCGTCGTAGGCGCCCATCACGACTCCGGCGATCCGGCGACCGGTCTCGGCGACGAGGAACAGCTCGGGGTCGCGGGCGAGTTTGGCCTCGAGTTCGGCGCGTGGGACGACCTCCCGGCCGGCGGCCTCCCACACGCGCGTCACGGCGTCGTAGTCACGCCACCCGAACTGCCTGATCACCGCGCCGCCTCCCCTGTCGATGAAGCCCTGGCAATCGTTGCGGCCCACCGCACCACCGCTAAGGCTTCCTAGGACTCTAGCCTGAAAGTGGCCTCGACGGAGCGCGCCAGCATGTCGAGCAGCCTAGCCACCGGCGAATCGGCGCTTTTCCGAGTTCGTCGCCGCCGGCCCCGGCGTGCCACGGGACAGCTTTCCTGAGACGGTTGTCAGCTCACCTCAGCTCAGCCACAGTGGACGATTCCGATACTGCGACGCATGACCAGTGGCACCTCGAGGGAGCGACATCTGCCCCACTCGGCGCGCGGGCGGGTGGACCGGCCGGCGCTGATCGGTCACGCGGCCTTCCTCGCCCTCCTGCTGTACGGGCTCGCTCACACCTACTGGGCTCTCGGCGGGAACGGCTTCCCGTTCGGCGCCGACGACGCCAACCCGGAGTATTCGGCCTTCCAGCACCTGGGCCGTGACCGGCTGGCACCGTGGCTCGCGGGCTGGTTCCTGGGCAGCGCAGCGGTCGCGTTCCTGCTGGCGCTGCCGGGCCGGCGACGGATCCCCACTCCCCTGCTCGTGGGCGCCTCCGTGTTCTCGGCGGCCGCGGTGTTCTGCACACTCGCCGACTTCCGGCTCCTCGGCAATCTCGCCTATGTGCTCATGCTGAGGTTCGGTGCGATCAACTGGACCGTCGTCAACCAGCTGTTCGCGGTGGTCTCGGTGAGCCTCATGGTCGCGTCGGCGGTCGTCTACCAGCGCCGCGTGTCCGGCGCGTGCACCCGCTGCGGGCGTACCGCTGCGGGCGCCGGCTGGACCTCACCGGAGGCCGCCACCCGCTGGGGCAGAAGAGCCGCGTACACGGCGGTCATCGTTCCCCTGCTGTATGCCTCCACGCGGTGGGCCTGGGCCCTGGGCTTCCCGCTCGGCATCTCCGACGAGCTGTGGGAGGAGGGCAAGACGGAACACCTCTGGGTCGTCGGCGCCGCGCTTGCCACCATGGGAGCACTGGGTTCGCTGCTCACCCTGGGCCTGGTGCAGCGCTGGGGCGAGGTCTTCCCGCGGTGGATGATCGGCCTCCGGGGCCGGCGAGTGCCCATCTCGCTGGCCGTCGTCCCGGCCACGCTGGTCTCCATCATGGTGACGGTCGCCGGAGTCATGTACATCCGGCTGCACTTCCAAGGGGCCTTCGACAACCAGAGGGACGACTGGGGCGCCACGGTCCCGGAGATGGTGTGGCCGGTGTGGGGCATCGCGCTGGCGGCCGCCGCGCTCGCCTACTACTTCCGGCGGCGCGGCGTGTGCGGGCACTGCGCCCGCGGTTGAGAAGCGCCGCGTCTCTCGCCCAAAACCCCAGAACACCAGCCAAATCCCGTCTTCGTACGGGTTGAGCTCACGGAGGCGAGGCGACTACCCGAACATCTCGAGCAGTGGTTCGAGGACCTCCGTCCGCTGTGCGTCGTCGGCGGTGAGCAGAGCGGCCTGGACGCGGTCGTGCAGCCGGTTCCACATGTCCGCACGGCCTCCGGGTCGGCGTCGTCGAGACGGTCGATCAGTGCGGTGACCGACAGCTGTTCCACGTTGCTCATGTCACCTTCGGCTTTCGGGCGGCTGGTGCGGTGTTCGGGCCGGTCACGAGCTGAGGTGGGGGTTCGGCTGCGCAACCTGCGTTCATCGGGTTGGCGGGCGGCGGCGACGGCACGTGCCCGATGCTTGCCGGGATCGTGTCGCCCCTCGCGGCCGGGCCGACGTAGCTGAACCGCCCGGTGTGCAACACCCGGATACCCAGCTACATCGAACCGGCGGCCCTGTCAGTGTCGACGACAGTGGGTGACCTCGTGGCCCGGATCCGTGATCTCCCGGCGCCGCGAAATGCGGAACGGCACGCGTCAGCCCGGCGGGCGCGTCGCGGCCGGAACGGCGCAGAAAGGTCGCGCGGCTCGGCGGAACGGGGCGGGTTCGGCGGGGCGGCGAACGGCGTACCGATGCAGGATTTGACGCCGTTGTAATGGGAGCGCTCCCATGCAACGATGTCGCTCTATCCCCGTCACGACCCCCCGAAGGAGCCGCGCATGCGCGCTCTCCCCCGGCTGGCCATAGCCGCCCTCCTGGTGGCGATCCCGGCGGCCGCCGTAACCGTCACCGTGTCCGCTCACGCGGCCGAAGACCCCACCCCCATCACCGTCTTGACCAGCGACTTCGAGGACGGCACCGCCCAAGGCTGGGGCGGACGGTCGGCCGAGACCGTCGCGCACAGCACCGCCCAGGCACACGGTGGCACCGGAAGCCTGCTCATCTCCGGACGGACCGCGGCCTGGCAGGGGCCGTCGCTCGACGTCCTGGACACCTTCGAGAAGGGCACCGCCTACACGATCTCGGTGTGGGTCCGGATGGACAGTGGCTCGGACAACGCCCGGCTGAGCGTGGAACGCCGCACCGGTGGCGTCGCCGCCTACGACCAGGTGGTCGGCAACACCGCGGTGACCAGCGGATCCTGGGTGAATCTGACCGGGCGGTACACGCTCGCGACCGACGTCGAGTTCCTGCGGGTCTATGTCGAGACCGCGTCGACGACCAACTCGTTCCACATCGACGACGTCACCGCCAGCTACGTGCCGGCGCTGCCGATCCAGACCGGCATCCCGTCGGTGAAGGACGTGGTCACCGAGTTCCCGGTGGGCGCGGCGATCACCGGCGCGGAGATCGTGACCGAGCACGGCCAGTTGCTCACCAAGCACTTCAGCACGGTCACCCCGGGCAACGCGCTCAAGTGGGACGCCACCGAGCCGTCCGAGAACACTTTCACGTACGCCCAAGCGGACCCGTTGATGGCGTTCGCGAAGGCCAACGGGCTCAAGGTACGCGGTCACACGCTGGTCTGGCACAACCAGACGCCGTCGTGGGTGTTCACCGGCGCCGACGGTCAACCGATGACCGCGACCGCCGAGGACAAGACGCTGTTGCTCGCCCGGCTGGAGAACCACATCCGCAACGTGGCCGCCCACTACGGCACCGACATCGGTGTGTGGGACGTGGTCAACGAGGTGATCGACGAGAGCCAGTCGGACGGCAACCGGCGCAGCAACTGGTACAACGTGACCGGACTGGACTACATCCGGACCGCCTTCCGGGTGGCGCGCGAGGTGGCCCCGCACGCGGTGCTGTGCATCAACGACTACAACACCAACGTGGCGGCCAAGCGTGACCATCTGTTCAACCTGGTCAGCACACTCAAGGCGGAGGGTGTGCCGATCGACTGCGTCGGGCACCAGATGCACATCAACGTGAACTGGCCGACGATCGCCGAGACTGAATCAATGTTGACGAAGTTCGTTCCGCTCAACATTGATCAGCAGATCACCGAGATGGACGTCAGCATCTACACGAGCAACAGTGAGAACTTCACGACCCCGCCGGCGGACCGTCTACTCAAGCAGGCGTACGTCTACCGCGACATGTTCGCCCTGTTCCGCAAGTACCCGGGCGAGATCACCTCGGTGACGCTGTGGGGCCTGGCCGACGACAACACGTGGCTGGACACGTTCCCGGTGACCCGCAAGGACGCACCGCTGCTGTTCGACACACGGTTGCAGGCGAAGCAGGCGTACTGGGGCGTGGCCGACCCCAGCAAGATCGAGACGTCGCCGTCACCCAGCTCGCCGTCCCCGTCGGCCAGCGTCAGCGTCTCGCCCTCGGCGAGCGTCAGCGTCTCGCCGTCGGCCAGCGTCAGCATCTCGCCGTCGGCCAGCGTCAGCATCTCGCCGTCGGCCAGCGTCAGCATCTCGCCGTCGGCCAGCGTCAGCCCGTCGACCGGCACCTCGTCGTGCGCCGTCACCTACCGGGTCACCGGCAGCTGGCCCGGCGGATTCCAGGGCGAGGTCAAGATCGCCAACACCGGCACAGCGGCCTACAGCGGCTGGACCCTCGACTGGCAGTTCACCGGCGGCCAGAGAGTCACCCAGCTGTGGGGCGGCACGCCCGCTCAGACCGGTACCGCGGTGACCGTCACGAACGCCTCCTGGAACGGCAACGTCCCGGCCGGCGGCTCGACCACGTTCGGTTTCCTCGGCAGCTGGACCGGCAGCAACCCGGTCCCGGCCGCCTTCACCCTCAACGGCGCCACCTGCGCGGTCCGCTGAGGTGACCGCTGCCCCCGGCTCGAGCTGGGGGCAGCTGGGCCACCCCCGCATCAGCTGGGGCAGCGGGCCCACCCGACGCAAGCTGGGGGCAGCGGTCACCCGGCTTGAGCTGGGGCAGCGGGCCCGCCCGGCATCACGCCGGTGGCAACGGCCCGATCCCCAGCGCCTCGGCGAACGCGTAGATGCCGTCGCCGAACGGGCCGGGGCTCTCCTCCAGCGCGGCCGCCAGCCGATCGGGGTCGCCGCCGCCGGCCCAGCGGATCAGCCCGGCGACGGCCTCGCTGTTGAGTGGCTCGAAGTCGTCCCCCGCCAACTCCTCGACGATCTCCTCGTTGAGGTAGAACTCGACCCGCTCCCCGGAGACCTGTTCCGCCACCGCGAAGGCGCAGTCGCTGTCCACCACCCACATCGCGATGGCCGGCGCCGCCGTCTCCAGCGCCAGATCCGCCGCGAGCCGCCCGGGTGACGTGTCGTCGTTCTGCCCGAGGAAACCGATTCGCCAGCCACCCACCCGCAGATCACCGCGTGCGACGACCAGCAGGTCCTCGATGCATGCCAGATCGTCGAGGCGGGTGTCACCGGTACGCGCGATGACGACCAGACCCGAGTACCCCATGCCGGTCAGTCCTTCCGTTCGGTGCGGCGCTGTTCGGCGTAGGCCAGCGCGGCCGCGTGGACCGAGTCCGGGTCGACGGTCTTGCCTGTCCCGATCTGCGCGCTGACCGCGCCGACGTCGCCGCGCTCGGCATCCCGGTAGAGCCGGATGACCTTCTCGCGCCACGTACCGTCGGGCCAGCGGCCGGGTTTCCACTCCCCGGAGGCGAGTTGCTCGGCGCGGGCCCGCCTGGCCCGTTCCGCGTCCTCGGCGACGGCGGCGAGCATGGCGTCGTAGTCGCCGAGCCAGCCCTTCAGCCGGGGGACGTTCGCCCTCGTCCAGGTCAGCACGACCTCGGCGGCGCGGTCCGCCCCGGCCTGATCGGCCAGCGAGAACCGGTGGTCACCGTCGCCCGCCACCAGGCGGTGCTCCCAGACACCGTGATGCGGCATGACGTCCAGGCGCGGATCCTCGTCGTCCAGGAAATACCGCACGTACGGGGCGAGCAGCACCCCGGCGTTGACGAAGAACTCGACCTCCCCGCCCATCGCGGTGGTCCGCTGGATGTCGAGGGCGATGCCGTTGCCGTCGGCGTCGAAGTACCGGTAGACCGGACCGCGGCGCACGAAGCCGTCGGGCGCCAGCCCGTCCTCGAGGAGATCGACGAACCTTCGCAGCAGGGGGTTCACGATCCGGCACGCTATCGGATCATGGCAGTCCCCGGGTGACGAGGGTCAGCAGCCGGTCGAGGCGCCCCGGATCTCCCGGAAGCCGCTCGCTCGCCCACGCCACCGCGCTCACCACGGCCAGCAGATCGTCCACATCGTCACGAACCCCCGCACGCTCCGACAGCTCTCCGGCGACCGCCCGGATCCGGTCATGACACTCGGCCAGTGCCGGATCCGCGCCCAGCAACTCGGTCGCCACCAGCCCGCGCATCGCGGTCGCGTGCACCGCGACGGCTCGCAGCCAGATCCGCAGCGCCTCCCCCGGCGACGGATGACCGAGCAGCTCACGCCCGTGATCGACGAGCGCCGCCACGTCCTCCGTGATGATCGCGACGAGCAGTGCCTGCGCCGACGGGAAGTGCCGGTAGAGGGTGCCCGGACCGACCCCGGCCCGCTGCGCGATCTTGTTGAGCGAGGCGGCCGCACCGTGCGCGGTGAACTCGTCCCGCGCCGCGGCCAGCACCCGGTCGCGGTTCTGCCGTGCGTCGCTTCTCATCCCACTCTTCCCATCCGGAGAACCTCTCCGTATCGTACCGGAGAACCACTCCGGATAGGACGAACACCATGGACATCAGCATCATGATCGGTGACGTGCGGGGACCGGCGACCGCCGCCGACCTGAAAGACCAGGTCACCGCCGCCGACGGCCTCGGCGTGTGGGCGGCGCAGGCGCTCGGCTGGGACGCCCTCACGGCTCTCGTCGTCGCCGGCACCCACGCCCCCGGCATCCGCCTCGGCACCGCGGTCGTCCCCGTCCGGCAACGACATCCGTTGCTCCTGGCCGGGCAGGCACTGTCCGTCCAGGCCGCCACCGGCAACCGCCTCACCCTCGGCATCGGCGCCGGCATCGGCGCGATGACCAGCGCGATGTTCGGCCTGCCCACCGAACAACCCGTCCGCTACCTGCGCGAATACCTATCCATCCTGCTGCCGCTCCTGCGCGGCGAGCCGGTCACCCACACCGGTCGATTCCTGACCAGCATCGGTACGGTCGAACTGCCGGCGACCGCACCCCCACCGGTCCTGCTGGCCGCCCTCGGCCCGGCGATGCTGCGCCTGGCCGGATCGTGCACCGATGGCGCGATCACGTGGATGACCGGTCCGCGGACACTGGAGTCGCACGTCGTACCCCTGATCCGCGAAGCGGCCCCCGCGCCCCCGCGCATCGTCGCGGCCCTGCCGGTCTGTGTCACCGGCGACGAGGCCGGCGCGCGCCGCCGGATCGCGGAGCGGTTCGGGATGGCGGGCCAGGTTCCCGAGTACCGCGCGGTTCTCGACCGCGAGGGCGCGGCGGGCCCGGCCGACGTCGCGATCGTCGGCGACGAGGAGTCGGTGGCGCGCGCCGTCCGCCGCCTCGAGGACACCGGCATCACCGAGTTCGCCGCCGCCCCGTTCGGCGATCCGGCCGAGCAGCGACGGGCCGGCGCGCTGCTACGTGATCTCGCTAGGGTGAGCCGATGCGGCTGACGAAATTCACCCACGCCTGTGTCCGGATCGCCGACAACGACCGGCGCCTGCTGATCGATCCGGGTGTGTGGACCGAGGCGGAGGCGTTCGACGGGGTCACCGACATATTGATCACCCATGAACATGACGACCATGTTGACGCCGAACGCATCAATGAGTTGACGTCAACACGTGAGCTGCGGATCTTCGCGCCGGAGGCAGTGCGGGCACTGCTGCCGACAGCCACCGTGGTCAACGCCGGCGACGAGTTCGAGGCGGCCGGATTCTGGGTGACCGCGGTCGGCGGGCGGCACGCCGAAATCATCGACGGCCTGCCCGGCTGCGCCAATCTCGGGTACGTGGTGGACGGCGTCTACCACCCCGGCGACTCGTACTTCGTACCGGAAACGCCCGTCACCACCCTGCTGGTGCCGGCCGCCGCGCCGTGGGCGAAGCTGCGCGAGGCCCTGGAGATGACCCGGGCGATCGCCCCGCGCCGGGCCTTCCCGATCCATGACCGGATGCTGTCCACCGACGTCGGTTTCGCCAACTTCGACGCGTGGATGGAGTTCAAGGGCGAGACCACGTACGCCCGGATCGCCCTGGGAGAGTCCACCGACCTCTCCTGACCGGCGGACCGCTGCTCCTGCTCCCCGCCCTCGCCGGCCCGGTCCTCGCCAGGCAGGCGTCGGTGCGGCTACGGACGCCGGCGGTCCGCGGCCGGTACGGCTATCGGGCAGCCGCGGCACGCGTTGCGCACCGATCCAGCCGCGCGGCGCGGTGTGCTTGATCAACGCGGCCCCGCGCCCGATCGGCCCGCCCGCCGTGCCGGCGCCGATGGTCCCGTTCCCGGCGAAACCGTGGTTCCCTGGCGACCCGCACCCGGCCCGCGTTCGCCGGTCTCTCCGTTGCTACACCGGGCTGGTGCGGTTCAGGGTGGAACGGGCGTCAGCGCAGGGCGTCGAGCGGGGCGACGACGGCCCAGGCGCGGGACACGTTCTCGGTGTCCGCCGCGTCGACCTGGATCGCCGAGGAGGGTGGTAGGTCGCCCAGCCCGTTCAAGGTGGCGACGCCGTCGCACGGAAGACTGAACTCGGCGATCCGGACCGCCCCGGCCCCGCTCACGGTGAAGGTGACGTCACCCGGGCCCACGCAGGCGGCCTTGACCCCGTACTCGGTGCCGGCCACCGGCTTGCTCCCGCCGTGCCTGCCGCTGGCGATGGCCCCTTCGAGCTCGAAGCGTGCCAGCTCACCCGGGATCGTCGGCAGCGGCGTCGCCGGTGGTTCGGCCGACGCCAGCGGGGGCGACGCGGCAGGCGCGCCCGACGGGGTGGCGTGAGCGGCGACACCCCGGATTCCGCGGTGCAACCGGCGAGCAGCAGAACCAGCGGAACGGTGACGAGCCTGGTGATCAACACGCCCACATCATGCCTTCGCCCAGCGTGCGGCCTCGGACCGGGGCGCGGTCCGGCTGTGGGCTCAGCCTTTCGGAGCGAGCAGAAAACGTACGTCGGGCGCGGCTTCGATCAGGTCCGGGAACCGCAACGCGGCCCACAGGCGCTCGGCCGGCCACCCGAACGCCGACCGGCTGTTCAGCCACAGCGTGCCGGCCAGCCCGTGCGTGCCGATGACCAGGGTCCCGCCCTCGGCGACGTGCCGGTCGACGGCGGCGCCGAAGCGGGCCACCACCTGATCCCGTGGCTCCCAGCCGTCGTGCTCGGCCCCGTTGAGGTAGGCGCGGGCGGCGGCCCGGTATTCGCCGCCGCCGGTCCACCCGGACGGCCGGCGCACCTCGGCGAATCCGGCGTCGACGCCCACCGGCGCGGGCCCGGCGATCTCGGCCAGCGTTTCCCGGGCCTTCGGTTCCGGGCTGGCCACGAACCGGGCGGCCGCCGGAATCAGCGGAGCCAGTTCCCGGGCGGCGGCCCTGCCGTCCGGGCTCAGCCGCCACTGTCGCGCCGGAACAGCCGGATCGATCTCCGGCATCGCGTGCCGGACGAGAAGAATGCGGGTCACCACGCCAGGATCCCAAGGCGGAAACCCTCGAAGCGAACGAAGCGGGCCGGTCGGGTGCCCACACCCCGCCGAATCATCACTACCGGTCAGCCGGCCTGGTGGCCCTCGACGAGGGTCCCGAACGGCCGCTGACGGCGCGTGGCGTCCCCGGCGGGCGAGTCTGGTGCGCCAGCCGGCCCGGCCGATCGCGGGTCACTGCCGTTCGTCTGCCACCAGCCATACGAAACGAGTCTCCGGGAGCAACATGCCCGGAGCGTTCGGTGCGTGGTTCCAGAGGTCGTCCGACCATCCAGATGGGTCGAGGGCCCGCAGCGTCTCGACGCACGCGGCCGTGGATCCGTGAGGAGTGAGATCGACGTCGAATGCGATATACGCCGGGATCTTCCCGTAGCGATCGCAACTCGGCGACCCCATAGTCGGAGAGACCCCGCCCAAGGCCTGCCGCGAGCCGGCTCGGCCTCAGCCGGCAGTCTGAGGATGCTGTGATGTCACGCAGCCAGCGTGAAGGAACGCCGCCGGCGAGGCACGGATTCGCCGCGGGACGCTTGCGGCCGAGCCCGGCGCCGAGGTTGAACGGCAAGCTCAGGTGGGCTTGACGGCCCGGTGCAGCGCGACGATGCCGTTGGTGAGGTTTCGCCAGCTCACTTCCGTCCATCCGGCGGCGGCGACGGTGGCGGCGAGTTCGCGCTGGGCGGGCCAGTCACGGATGGACTGTGCGAGGTATTCGTACGCCTCGGGGTTGGACGAGACGATCTTGGCGAGGCTGGGCAGCGCCCGGGGGATGTAGTTCTGGTAGACCACGCGGAAAGGAGCGAACAGCGGCGTCGAGAATTCACCGACGACGAGCCGGCCGCCGGGCCGGGTGACGCGCGCCATCTCGGCGAGCGCCGCCCGCGTGTCGTTCATGTTGCGCAGTCCGAACGACACGGTGACGGCATCGAAGGCGCCGTCCGGAAACGGCAGGCGCAGGCCGTCGCCGGCCACCATCGGAACGTGCCGGCCCAGTTGGCGTCCACGCCAGAGCATCTCCTGGGAGAAGTCCACGCACACGCAGAAGGCGCCCGACCGGCCCAGTTCGACGGTCGACGCACCGGTCCCACCGGCCAGATCGAGCACGCGGTCGCCGGGTTTCGGAGCGAGCGCTCTACGCGTCTCCCGGCGCCAGTAGCGGTCGAGCCCGAAACACATCACCGTATTGGCCAGGTCATAGTGGCGAGCCACTCCGTCGAACATGGTGGCGACTTCACGAGGATTCTTGTCCACATCAGCACGCGGCATGGCCGACACATTATCGGAAGCCCGGATTTCCATTTCGCCGCCGGCGGATGCGGCTCTCAGCGGTATCACAGCCGCCGGATGCCAGAATCCTCGGGTTTCGGCTGCGGAACCATTCTCAGGCTGTTCACAGCCGAGCATATGAAGACTGTCGCCTATGAATACCGTCGATGTCCCCGATCCACCCCGATGGGCGCGGATCGCTGGAACGGTGGGCTGGATCGCGCCCATCCTCGGCTTCGTTCCCCTCCATCTGCCCTGGATCTTCGGCATCCCCTTCCTCGCCCACGCGGAGAGCTTCGATGCCTGGTACCACGGCCGCAGCAACGGAACAGAGGACTATCCCGACGGGATCCTGGGCATACCCGCCGGAGCGTTCTATCTCAGCCTGCTGACCGTGCTCGCCATCCTCGGCGGCATACTCTCGCTCGGACTCATCCGGCCATGGGGGTTGACGTATCCGCGGTGGATTCCGTTGCTGGGCGGACGCCGGGTACCGGCATGGTTCCCGCTCACCCCGACCGTGCTCGGCTCCGCCCTGATGGTCGTCTACGCGCTCACACTTCCCGTTCGGATCCCCCAGGCCATTGCCGATGCCAGCCCTGCCGATCCGTTCACCATCACCGGCGCACTCATCGGCCTGCCCATATTGCTGGCATGGACGGTGGCGCTCCCGGCCGCCGGCTGGTCGTATTTCCGGCGTACCCGCCGAGCACATGCGTGAGCCGTGCCGAAACAGTCGCGACGGAATGGTGTTTCTCAGCCATATTCCGATTTCCAGACGGTTGAGGAGAAGAGCGGATGATCAATCTGCACGGCCGGATCGCCGACGGGGTGCCCCGATGGACGGTCTGGTGCGCCTACGGGGCCGCGCTCACCGTCCTGCCCTCCGGCGTCTGGCGCATCGCGCTGGTCGTGGCGGATGCCCACCTGATCGACAAGCCGCCTCCCGTCGACGGCCGAGGTCCCGTGGTGTGGGACGGACCGCTGTACGTCATCCTGCTCACCGTCGTCAGCGAGCTACTCGCGTACCTGGCGGTAGGCCTGGTGGCGACCTGGGGTGAGGTCGTCCCGCGATGGGTCCCCGGGCTCGGTGGGCGACGTGTACCGGTGCTCGCCGCCGTCGTGCCGGCCTCGATCGGCGCCACCGCCTGCACCCTGCTGTGGCCGTACGCCCTGCTCATGTTGGCATCGGGCCGGAAGTTGGACGGTTCCTCCGGCGTGATGGAGTTCACCAGCGAGCAGTCGGTGGTGTTCTGGATCGCATACCTGCCACTCGTCCTGTGGGGCCCGCTGTTGTGGATCGTCACCGTGCACTACTGGCGTCGCCGGACATCGCCCGAACGCACCACCGCCCGGACCACGGCCGTCGCCTCCTGACGGGGCGGGGCCTGGGCAGCTACACCGGGCCGGCTGCGGGGCGAAGGGACACGAACCCTGGTACGACGCGACCGGGGATCAGGCCGACCGGGACGGCCAGGAGGACGAGCAGGACGTCCTCCTGGCCGTGACCGGCGGGGTGGCGGCGAGCATGGTGAACGGCATCCACAACACGCTCCCGAGTTTCGAGATCGGCAAGGAGCCGGCCGCGGTCAGGTGGTGACGTCCGTCAGGTCGCGCAGCACCTCCGACGCGGTGACGGGATCCAGGCCGCTCAGCGGCAGTGTCTGGTCGTCGGTGAGGCCCCAGGCGTGGGCGCTGCCGTCGTGCAGGTAGACCGCGACCAGTTTCTGCTCGGCGTCGAAGCCGACCTGGCCGACGATGCCCGGATCGAGATGGACGGACAGGACCCGCCCGGGGCCGGCCGGCCGGTCGAAGCCCGGCTGGATTCCGGCGTTCACCGCTTCCTGCCGGCTCCAGCCGCGCCGGTCCAGCATGATCACCTTGGTGGTCGCCACGGTCACGCCCTCGAAACGCTCCAGCCGCCCGGTGGCCGTCTCCTGGTCGGTGAGCGTGTACACCGGACGGCCGAGCTGGGCGAACGGTTGCAGGATCTGGTAGTCGGCGAACACCTCGGCCCATCGGGAGGTGTCCGTGGCCAGGTGGACCGGATGCGCGACGCCGACCACGTCGTCCTCGCCCAGCTCGACGGGTTCGTCGTCGACGTCGGCGAGGCTGCGGTCCTCGGCGATCCGCAGCGCGCCCACCACGGCGCCGTCGTCGTCGAAACGGGTCCAGACGAGCCGCCGCCCGATGTGCCACATGAGCGGGTGGTCGACGAACAGCCGCCGGAACTCCGCCCCGGTCCAGCGCCGGCCGGTGACCATGGCCTGTTCCAGCCGCTTGACCTGTTCGGTGGAGATCTTGCGGACCTCCCGCTTCAGGGCGGAGAACCGCCGGTAGGAGGCCTCGGCGAGTTCCGCGTCGTCCCGGGCGCCCGGTTTGGGCAGCGCCTTGAGCCGCTTGCCGTCCGCGCCGACCACGAACGGCCGCAGCTGCTCGTCGAAACCGACCACGAACTGCCGCGGCCCGTAGTCCAGCCGCAGGCTGCCGTCGGCGTCCAGCCCGAAGTCGGGTACCAGCCGGTCGGCCAGCTGCTCGGCGGTCAGCCCGAGCGTCTCGGCGATCTCGGTGATCCGGTCGGCGGCGGCGTGGCGCAGCGGCGTGGACTTGGCTTTCTGCGAGATGCGGTGCAGGTGCATGAGCGCTGCGTCGGTCCCCATGCCGACCAGCACGGACAACCCGGCGACCGCGGCGGCGGTGCGTCCCTCGCTGGGCCACGAGACGATCAGCGGGGCGAGCCGGGCGGCGACCTCGTCGTTGCCGGTCAGCGCGACCGCGTCGAGGACCCAGCCGTCCTTGGCGGGGGCTCCGGCGGACTGCCACAGCTCGAACAGGGCCCAGCCGAACTCGGCGAGATCGGCCGGTTCGACGGCCTCCCGGACCAGGTCGAGGCCGGCGTACGGGTCGTCCGGGCGGGAGATCATCAGCATCAGGACGATGGTGGCGGCGGCTTCGGCGGGCAGGGCGCCGGAGCCGTCGCGCAGCCGTACCGGCGGCAGCACGCCGGGCGCGACCCACTGCGGTGGCGTGGGCATCCGGCTCGGAAGGGCCATCAGCGGGTCGGCGGTGAACAGCGCTTCCACTCCGGCGACGGCCTGCGGACCGTAGCCGGCGGCGGCCTCCCGGATCACTGCGGTGTGGCCGTGGTCGTGCAGGATGAGCAGCGCTCGCTCGGCCTGGCGACGGGCGTTGCCGGCCTTGCCCAGGGCGGCTGGGACGAGGGCCCGGGCGGCGGCCGCCGGATGCCGCAGCAGCCACTGCCGGGTGATGCGGCGCATCGACTTGAGCCGCGCCGACCAGTCGGCCATCTGCGCCGCGACCGCGGGTGAGGTGAACGGCATGAGCAGCGGGCCGTGGTCGGCGGGTGACGCCCGGGCGACGGTCAGCAGCGCGGGCAGCAGGTCGATGCCGAGCCGGGCCGCGGTGACCGCGAGCCACCGGTCCGAGTCGTAGCTCGCCCGCGGTTTCCACCGGGTGAGTGCCGCACGCACCACGTCTTCCGGTGCCCGGGTGAAGAACTGGCCGGGATGGGGAGACCAGCGGACGGTTCCGTTGATCACCGTCTCGGCGAGGGCGGACCAGTCGGTCACGGGCTCGTCGCGGTACCAGTCGGCCCGCTCCGCCCAGTCCTCCCGCTCGCCCGCAAGCCAGTGCACCTGCGCCGCGTCGGCGCAGGTGAGGCCGGAGACGACGGGTGGCTTCGCGGCCTTCCGACGGTTCTGCCAGGGTGGGTCGGCCAGCACGGGCGGCACGGCGGACGCCGGAGCGGTCGCCACGTCGTTCCGGGCCGCGGCGGCCCGGACCCGGTCGGCGGCCTCCGGGCCGAGCAGCGGAAGGACCTGGTCGACCAGGCCGAGGTGGTTGATCACGTGTACGCGCAGCATCTCGTCGCCGGCCTCGGCGAGGATGCGGATGGCCCGTGCTGGGAATCGCTCGACCGACTTCAACAGGGCAGCCTTGACGTTGCGACGGTCCGAGCGGGCCAGCAGGCCGCGCATGGCGTCGTCGCCGGGCAGGGCGGCCAGGGTCGACAGGAGACGCGGCATGGCGCCGGTGGAGAGGTAACTCGTGTATTCGTCGTCGATCCAGTAGAGCAGGACGGGCGCGATGGCCGGGCCCACACCGTCGACGAGGGTGATCACCAGCTCGTCGGCGGCGACTCGCATGAGGTCGACCATGCGGGCGAGCGCCCCGGCCTGCGCCGCGGTCGTCACCGAGTAGAGCAGCATCACGGCCCTGTCGTGATCATCGCTGGACAGCGTGTCGGTGACGTCCTGCTCCACCCAGTCGGCTCGCGGAACCAGCACCGAACATGCGGCCCGGGCGTGTGCCGGCCCCGCACGGTGGCCGCTCAGCGCGGCGACGACCTGGTCGAACTCCTCCTGCGACGCGGACGCGAGAGCGGCCCGGACCCTCAACAGCTGCCCCACGCCCGCCGGCGCCTCGTGAGGGCTGTCGCCGGGCTGCCGGCGCCGGATCCCGGGTTCGGCCATGGGGGTGTGGTGCCAGCCGGGTGGCAGCTTGTCGTCGACGATCAGCAGGGTCGGCATCTCGGCCGCGGCGAGCGCCGCGAACCGCATCCCGTGCTGGTCGATCCACGCGTCCGCCAGCGTGGCGCCGTCCACCGGTACGGCGACGGCGACGGCGGCCGCGCCCAGCGGATCGGCGGCCCCGGCGAGCCACTGGGCGGCCGCCACCCGGACGGCCTCCGAAGTGGAGGCCGCGGAGAGGATCCGGGCGACCTCATGGTGTCGCTCGGCAAGGATCGAGTCGACCCTGGCACGGGCCTGCGGGTCGGCCACGTATGGCCGGCCCGCGGCGCCGCCGCGACGCGGATGCAGGTGCTTCAGCCAGGCGTCGGGCAGGACGAAGACGTCCTCCGGCGGCACGGTGTTCGATGTCCCGGTGTGTTCCACGCGGCGCAACCTACCGGCCGGGTACGACATTCGCCGGATGCCGGCCTACTTGGCGACGAGCAGAAGCACGGCCCGGGCACGCAGCAGGTACGTGGTGGACGCGCCGCCGATGAGTGCCTCGGCGCCGGGGCCGGCCACCTGGTTGGGTCCTTCGGCCCAGGTGGAGGTGTCGGTGACCCGGTACCACTGCTTGCCCGCGGGTGGTGCCGGCAGGGTGAAGGTGACGTCGCCGGACCAGCCGTTGTAGGCGACGTAGATCCCCGTCGCGGAGTCGCCGAACTCGCTGCCGTCGATGCGCCAGGCGAGCGCGTGGTTGTTCGCGTCCGCCCAGTACGCGGCGTCCGGTGTGGCGCCGGCCGGGGTGAACCAGGCCAGTTGGCCGAGTCCGTTGCCGTTGGTGTCGGCGGCGGTGTAGAAGTTCACCGGCCGCAGGGCGGGATGCGCCTTGCGGAACGCGAGCAGCCGGCTGGTGAAGGTGGCGAAGTTCGTCTGGTCGGTGCCGGGCGCCCAGGTGAGCCAGTTGGCGCTGGAGTCGACGTTGTACGGGTTGTTGTTGCAGTTGACGCCCCGCAGGTACTCGTCGCCGCCGGTCATCATCGGCGTGCCGCCCGACAGCAGGAGCAGGGCGTGACCGTTGCGGGCGGCCTTGCGCTGGTCGGCTGCCACCGCCCCCTGGTCCCAGGAGATGTTGTCGTCGGAGCCGCCGTCGGACGGCCCGTACGGCCAGGGTTGGTTGTTGTTCTTCGCGTTGCAGGAGTAGAGGTCCTTGAGGGTGAAACCGTCGTGGGCGACCATGAAGTTGACCGAGTTCCATGGCCGGCGGCCGTCGTCGCCGTACAGGTCGGACGATCCGGCGAAGCGGTTGGCGAGCTCGCCCGGGGTGACCGCGTCGACACCCAGTTTGTTCTGGTCGCGGCGCACGGTGTCGCGGTAGATGCCGTTCCATTCCGACCAGCCGGCCGGGAAGTTGCCGACCTGGTAGCTGTTGCCGCCGATGGCCCACGGCTCGGCGATCCAGTCGACTCCGGAGCCGCCGCCCGCCGGGCGGGCGGGCATTTCGGCGACGAGGCGGTTGAGGGCCGTGCCGCTGTCGGTGCGGTGGTAGTTGAAGCATCCGTGCTGGCAGGTGTTGCCGAGGACGGACGCCAGGTCGAACCGGAAGCCGTCGACGCCGAGGGTGTTCTTCCAGTAGGCCACGGAGTCGACGATGAGGTTCTGCGCGACCGGGTTGGCGGTGTTGTAGTTGCCGCCGACGCCGGTGTTGTCCCAGGGGCTCTGCCGGTCGCTGGTCAGTGAGTAGTAGGTGGGGTTGTCGAGGCCGCGCCAGGAGAACAGGTGGTAGGTGTTCTTGTCGCCCTGGGGCCCGTCCTCGCCGGTGTGGTTGTAGACCACGTCGACGAGGACCTTGATGCCGGCGTCGTGGTAGGCCTTGACCATGGCCTGGAACTCGGCGGTCGGCCCGCCGGGTGACTTGTCGTAGGCGTAGCGGCGGTCGGGGGCGAAATAGTTGAGGGTCATGTACCCCCAGTAGTTGTCGCCGGAGGTGCCGGTGGCGTCGACGTCGATGGTGTCGTTCTGGGTCTCCTGAACGGGCAGGAACTCCACCGCGGTCACACCCAGCGACGCGAGGTAGGCGGCTTTGAGGCCGGCGCCGCGGTAGGTGCCCCGGTAGGCCGCGGCGATCGAGGGGTCGTTCCTGGTGAGGCCGCGCAGGTGCACCTCGTACACGATGTCGTCCTTGAACGCCCGGGTGGGTTTGGTGCCGGTCGCGCCGGTCGCCGCCGGCAGAACGATGCTCTTGGGGGCGAAGGTGCCGGTGTCGGTCGCGCGCTCGGCACCGGAGTCGTATCCGTTCGCGCTGGTCCGGCTCGGCGTGAGCGGGTCGTGGCTGATCTCCCTCGCGTACGGGTCGATCAGCAGTTTGTTGGGGTTGAACCGGTTGCCGGCGGCGTCCACGTCGGAGCCGAATCCGGCGGTCGAGCCTTTGGTCCAGCCGGCGGTGTACGGCCAGTTGGGCCCCCAGGCGCGGTAGCCGTAGTAGACCGTGCCGGTGATGCCGCGGGCGGCCAGGTCGGCCACGCCGACCGTGGTGGCGAAGGTGTCGCTGGTCTCGGTCAGGACGTAGCTGGCCTTCTCCTGCGCGCCGGTGGCGGCGCTGTAGAGGTAGACCGCGATCCGGGTGGCCGACGCCGAGTGGACCCGGAAGGTGATGGTGCTGCCGGAGCTGCCGTAGCGCGCTCCCAGGCTCTGGGCGTCGATCGCGGCGCGGGCCGGCGGCGCGGTGACGACGCCGCCGGACAGGGCCGTGGTGGTGGCGACGAGCAGGGTCAGGGCGAGGGCGAGGCGCCGGGACGGATGTCCTGATGTCGATGGCATCGGGCGCGAGCGGGGATGCATGGCGGGGAGACCTCCTCGCGAGGGGGCGGGGTGGTGACGAGGAAGTCGGTGAGTGGCGCCCCTCTGCCGACCGCGATCGATGCAAGGCCTTGCAATGTTGCGCAGACGCTAGCATCTGATGACGTAAATGTTAACGAGAGTTCAGACCATGAGGATCCTTCAAAAGCCAGAAACCAGCCCAAATGGTACGGAATCATCTGCCAGAATCTGCAAGAAGTTGCCGCCCCGTTAAGCCGAGCGCCCCAGCGTGGACGTGACCGCCTCCGGGGTACGGGCGACGGTGGCCGTACCGTCGTCAGCCGTGATGATCGGCCGCTGGATCAGCGCCGGATGCGCGGCCAGCGCCTCGATCCACCGCGGCCGGGCCGTCGCGTCCCGGGGCCAGTCCGCCAGACCGAGTTCCGCCGCCACCGGCTCGCCGAACCGGACGATGTGCCAGGGATCGAGCCCCAGCCGGGCGAGCACGTCGATCAGCTCGGGCGCCGTCGGCGGGTCCTCGAGGTAGTGCCGGACGGTGTACTGCGCCTGTTCGGCGTCGAGGATCGACAGCGCGGACCGGCATTTCGAGCACTCGGGGTTGATCCAGATCTCCATCCACTCACCCTGTCACGTGCCGTTGCGCGGCCTGGAGCCGAGCCGAGGCGTTCTCGGTGAGGGCCCGACCATGGCCGAAGCAGACGATGTCGACGTCGAGCCGGGCCTGGCGCCGGAACGAGGCGGCGGCCTGTTCGGTGTCGACGTTGAAGACACCCAGGATCACCTCGCCGTCCGGAGCACGCGCGATGGTGTCCCCGGTGAACAGCACCCGTGGCCCGGGAAGGTGGAAGGCGACGCTGCCGGGCGTGTGCCCCGGCACGGCCACGGCGAGGGCCTGCACACCGTCACCCAGGTCGATCCGGTCGCCGTCGCCGAGTTCCTCGTCCACGCGTACGGGCGCGGGCGCCCGGGGCGGGATCCGTGCGTGCACCTGGTCGAACAACGGCCGCTCCCACTCGGCGAGCACGGGTTCCGGCCCCGGGCTCTCCCCGCGGAGCACCGGGGCGTCCGCCGCGTGCGCGTGGACGACGACGTCCGCCCAGGAGGCCACCTCCGCCGCCGAGCCGGCGTGGTCCTGGTGGCAGTGGGTCAGGAGCAGGCGCCGCACGTCGGACCGGCGATGACCCAGTTCCTCGATCGCCGCGCCGATCAGCGGGCCGGACCCGGGCAGGCTCGTGTCGATGACGGTGACGCCCTCGGAACTGGTCCACAGGTAGGCGTGGCCGATGGGGAAGTCGAGCATGTGCAGCTGAGGGAGCAGTCGGACGACCTTCATGCCGCGACGCTAGGCAGCCGGCACGGCGACGGCCAGGCTTCTCTGCCCTCAGGCGAATCCGCTTCCAGCGATTTCGGCCGATACGTGTAGATCACGTCCGGCGAGCAGTCCGGCCTACGGACACGGATCATGGCGAACAAGGCCGAGAGCGCCTACGCCAAGGAAGAGATCCTGGACCGCTACCTCAACCGGGCCGACTACGGGCGCGGAGCGGTGGGCCTGGTCGCCGCCGCCCAGACGTATTTCCAGAAACCCGCCACCTCGCTGACCCTTGCCGAAGCGGCGCTGCTCGCCGTGCGGCTCCACCCCGGCCGTCCCGAGCCGAGGGCCGGCTGGGACGAGGTCCTGGGCACCATGGTGGAACGCGGCTGGCTCACCACGGCCGACCGGGACGGGCTCACCTACCCGGGCTGACGGGGAAGGCCGCCGGCAGCGCCCGCCTCACCGGGTGAAGAGGGCCTGCCAGCGGGTCGGCAGGGTGGTTCCGGCGGCGTCCACCTGAGTGATCGAGATCGGACGTAGCCCGTCGCTCGCGAAGGCGTCGACCTCGGCCCGGGTGAGCGGCCACGGCGGCCCGGACCCGTCGCTGTCCACCCGGCTGGTGGCCGCCGCGAGGACGATCAGCAGTCCGCCGGGCGCGACGAACGTGCCGGGCACGGTGATCGCCCGCGCCCGGATGTCGGCCGGCAGCGCCTGGACGTTATTGCTTTCCAGGACCAGGTCGAATCCGTGCCGCCAGGCCACGGGCGGGTCGAGCAGGTCCGCGACGACATAGTCGACCGAGCTCGACGGATGCCGGCCGCGGGCCAGGTCGATCGCGGTGGCCGAGATGTCGAAAGCGGTCACCGCGTAACCGAGGGCCGCGAGATGCTCGGCGTCCCGACCGGGGCCGCAGCCGACCACGAGGGCGCGGCGGCCGTCGCCGGCGGGCAGGTCGAGGGCACGCAGGTGGGCGCTCGGGGCGGCCACGTCCCAGGGCACTTCGGCCTGCCCGTCACGGGCTTGGGCGTACAGCTGCTCGAACCAGCCGGTGGGGTCGCCGGCCGCGAGAGAGGCGGCGGCCAGGCGCCGGGCGTCGGCGGCGGAGGCCGTCATCGGGGCACCACCCGGCGCAGCTCGCGCAGGGCCTGGCGGCGCACGTCGCCGGTGAGGGTGTCGATGTAGAGGCGGCCGTCGAGGTGGTCGGTCTCGTGTTGCAGCGCCCGGGCGAGGAAGCCGGTGCCCTCGATGACCAGGGGTTCGCCGTGCTGGTCGAAGCCGCGGCAGACGACCGATTCGCTGCGCCGGGTCTCGAAGCCCATGCCGGGCAGCGACAGGCAGCCCTCCTCGTCGCTCTGTTCGCCCGCGAAGTCGCTGAGCACCGGGTTGACCACGTGGCCGACCCGGCCGCCGACGTTGTAGGAGAACACCCGCAGGCCGACGCCGATCTGTGGGGCGGCGACACCGGCGCGGCCGGGCTCGCGGACGGTGTCCTCCAGGTCTCCGACCAACTCGCGCAGTGCCGCGTCGAAGGTGGTGACGTGGTCGGCGGGTGTGCGCAGGACCGGGTCACCGAAGAGCCGAATAGGCCTTACTGTCATGCCTCAGAGGCTATCTGGTCGTTACGTGAAAAGGACGGGCCGGTCGTCGACCAGCATCTGCCGGAGTTTGATCAGGGACCGCCGGGTCTGGCTCTTGACGACGGTGACCGGCACCCCGAGTTCCTGGGCGACCTGTTCCACGCTGTGGTCGGCGAAGTACCGCAGCATGACGATGGCGCGGTCGCGGGCGGGCAGCCGGGCGAGGGCGTCGAGCATGGTGAGCCGCAGTTCGGGGCTGATCGAGTAGGCGGGTTCACGCAGTTCGCCGGGGACCGCCTCGGTGGAGCTGCGGCGGCGCCGGTGGTCGAGGTAGACGCGCAGGAGCACCCGCTGGGCGTACGCGATGAGGTTGTCGCTGTCGACGGCCCGGTCCCAGCTGAGGAACAGTTTGGTGAGGGTGGTCTGGGTGAGGTCCTGGGCCAGGTGCCAGTCCCGGCACAGCTGGAAGGCGCTGCTGTGCAGCCGGGCCGTGCTGGCGTGGGCGAATCCCGCGAAGTCCACCCGGAGGTGGATGCCGGAGACCGGTGGATCAAGGGTGTCGAGCATGACCGCGATGTCGCCTCTCTGCAGCCACCACGGCACTCCCCTGTGCCATTGTGGACCGCCTCGGTGCCGCGCGTGCGTCAAATTACGCGCTCAGCCCCCTTCTGTGGGGGCGGATGCCGACAGTGGCACGCAATAGGTAGAGACGGCTCGGAGAGAGCTTGGAGAAGGCTGTGGGGCTCACACGCCGCGCAGGGCGGCCCGCAGCGGTCCGGCTTTGGCAGCGGCTTCGGCGACCTCGGCGGCCGGGTCGCTGTCGATGGTGATGCCGCCGCCGGCCCAGGCGTGCACGCGGCGGCCGTCGACGGCGACGGTGCGGATGCTGAGACCGAGGTCGAGGTGGTCGTGGCCGAGCCAGCCGAGGGCGCCCATGCTGACGCCGCGGCCGACCGGTTCGAGGGCGGCGATCTGGGCGAGGGCGGCGAGTTTGGGAGCTCCGGTGACGCTGCCGCCGGGGCAGACGGCACGCAGCAGGGCGGCGAGATCGACGTCGCCGTCGAGCGGGGCGGAGACGACGGATTCGGCCTGCCAGAGACCCACCCACCGGCGTACGGCGAACAGCTCGTCCACCCGCACCGGCCCGGTCCCGGGCAGCCGGGCGAGGTCGTTGCGCTCCAGGTCGACGATCATGACGTGCTCGGCGCGTTCCTTGGTGGAGGCGAGCAGTTCGCGGCGGCCGGTGTCGGTGGCGGGACGGGTGCCCTTGATCGGGCGGGTGATGACCCGGCCGCCGCGGACCTCGACGAGGGTCTCCGGGGAGGCGGTGGCGACGGCCCAGCCGTCGCCGGTCAGGACGCCGCCGTAGCGGGCGCCGGGCAGTCCGGCGACGCGGCGCAGGGCGGGCCCGGGGTCCCCGGTGTACGGCGCCGACGCGTGCCCGACGACGTTGACCTGATAGACGTCGCCGCGGGCGATGGCGGCCCGGACCTCGTCGATGGCGTGGGCGTGGTCGGCGCGGCTCCAGCTGTCCCGCCACGGACCGAGTGACCAGCCCTTATGAGGGGAAAAATCCGCCTCAAAGGTGGAGTGTCGGTACACAACCGCGTATATGTCGGGAATGCTGGGCACTGGCGACGGAGCGCCGACCGCTCCCCCGGCCATCACGCATCCGGCATCCGCCGACACGTAGAGTGCTGCCCCGCAAATTGCACCATCGCCGATCGTCTTATTTTTGTCACCCGTTCGGCCAAGATTCCGCACCGGTAGTCCGTTGCCGTCGAGGAACGCGGCAAGAAGCTCGGCAGGGTCACCGGGATCACCCCGATGCCATCGAAAAGCGCTCAACACGTCATGACGTGCACCGCAGTCCGCCGGAGCGCCCGGCGGCGGCCCGAACGGAGGTAGCGGAGAGTGGTCGACGACGCCGCCGCCGTGGAACATCGGAGCCGAGGACGCGGACACGGACGCCGTCACCGGGTTGAACCGCTGTCGTTCGATGTGAGGTAACGTTCGTCACCGCGTTTGTGAACCTTCACACAGCCCCCAACGGAGATCCACCGATGTGTCAGCACCTGAACCCATGTCCCCCCGCCGACGCCACCGACCGTGAGGCCGCGCTCATCATCGCGACCTTCCGGGAGCAGGGCTGGAGCCTGCTCTGCAACGGCGTCATCATCTTCGAGGACACCGGCGAGCTGCTGCCGGACGGCACCATGATCGAGCCGCACCGCGGCCCGGCGGTGCACGCCCTGGCGGCGTGACCCATCAACCGACACGCGACGCAGCGTAGTCAATCGACGACTACGAAGGCGGCGCAGGCCGCGATCAGCGACGACCGCGACCTGCGCGCCTGAGCCTCAGTCCTCGAACGCCTCGGGCGACGGGCACGAGCAGACCAGATTCCGGTCGCCGAAGGCCCCGTCGATCCGTCGCACCGGCGGCCAGTACTTCGCCGTCCGGTCCACGCCCTCCGGGAAACCGGCGACAGAGCGTGAATACGGGTGACTCCACTCGTCCGCCGTCACCGCCGACGCCGTGTGCGGCGCGTTGGCCAGCGGATTGTCGTCCTTCGGCCACACTCCGGCCGCCACCTGGTCGATCTCGCCCTTGATGGCGATCATCGCGGCGATGAAGCGGTCCAGCTCCGCCAGATCCTCGCTCTCGGTCGGCTCGACCATGAGCGTGCCGGCCACCGGGAACGACATGGTCGGCGCGTGGAAGCCGTAGTCGATCAGCCGCTTGGCCACGTCGTCGACCGAGACGCCGGTCGCCTTGGTGATCGGGCGCAGGTCGAGGATGCACTCGTGCGCCACCAGGCCGTGCTCGCCCGCGTACAGCACCGGGTAGTGCTCACGCAGCCGCGCCGCCACGTAGTTGGCCGCCAGCACCGCCGACGCGGTCGCCGCCGCGAGGCCGTCCGGGCCCATCATCCGGATGTACGCCCACGAGATCGGCAGGATCCCCGCGGAACCGTGCGCCGCCGCCGACACGGCGTGGTGGTCGCCCTGTTCCAGGGGGTCGCCCGGCAGGAACTCGGCGAGGTGCGCGCCGACCGCGACCGGGCCCACGCCGGGGCCGCCGCCGCCGTGCGGGATGCAGAACGTCTTGTGCAGGTTCAGGTGTGACACGTCCGCCCCGAACCGGCCGGGCCGGGCGAAACCGACGAGCGCGTTCAGGTTGGCGCCGTCCACGTACACCTGGCCGCCCGCCTCGTGCACCTTGGCGCACAGGTCGGCGATGCCGGTCTCGTAGACGCCGTGGGTGGACGGGTAGGTCACCATGATCGCCGAAAGCGCGTCCCGGTGCTTCTCGATCTTGGCGTCCAGGTCGGCCAGGTCGACGTTGCCGTCCGCGTCGCACGCGACCACGACGACCCGCATGCCGGCCATCACGGCGCTGGCCGCGTTGGTGCCGTGCGCGCTCGACGGGATCAGGCAGACGTCACGGTGGGCCTCGCCGCGGGAGCGGTGGTAGCCGCGGATGGCGAGCAGGCCGGCCAGCTCACCCTGGGAGCCGGCGTTCGGCTGGACGCTGACCGCGTCGTAGCCGGTGATCTCGGCGAGCCACTTCTCCAGCTGGGCGACGAGGTCCTCGTACCCCCGGGTCTGGGTCTTGGGGGCGAACGGGTGGATGTCGGCGAACTCGGGCCAGGTGACCGCCTCCATCTCGGTGGTGGCGTTCAGCTTCATCGTGCAGGAGCCCAGCGGGATCATGCCGCGGTCCAGCGCGTAGTCCCGGTCCGACAGCCTGCGCAGGTAGCGCAGCATGCTCGTCTCGGAGTGGTGGGTGTTGAACACCGGGTGCGCCAGGTAGTCGCCGGTGCGCTCCAGCCCGGCCGGGATCGGGCGGCCGGTCTCCAGCGCGTCGGCCTCGGCGCACACGTAGCCGTAGCCGACGGTCACCCCGAAGGCGTCCCAGACCCGCTGCACCTCCGACCGGGTGGTGGTCTCGTCGCAGGACACCGCGACGTGGTCGGCGTCGACCAGGCGCAGGTCGATCCCGTACTTCGCGGCGGCCGCCAGGACCTGCTCGGCCTTGCCGGGCACGCGGGCGAGCACGGTGTCGAAGAAGTGCTCGTGCACCACCGTCACGCCGTCGACGAGCCGCAGGCCGGCGGCCACCCGGGCGGCGTTCTCGTGGGTACGGGCCGCGATGGCGCGCAACCCGGCCGGGCCGTGGTAGACCGCGTACATGCTGGCCATCACGGCGAGCAGCACCTGGGCGGTGCAGATGTTGCTGGTCGCCTTCTCCCGGCGGATGTGCTGCTCACGGGTCTGCAGGGCGAGCCGGTAGGCCCGGTCGCCGTCGGCGTCCTTCGAGACGCCGACCAGACGCCCGGGAAGCGACCGCTCCAGGCCGCCGCGCACCGCCAGGTAGCCGGCGTGCGGGCCGCCGAACCCCAGCGGTACGCCGAAGCGCTGCGTGGTCCCGGCGGCGATGTCGGCGCCGATGTCCCCGGGCGAGCGCAGCAGGGTCAGCGCCAGCAGGTCGGCGGCGACCGTGACCAGGGCGCCCTTGGCGTGGGCGGCCTCCACCAGGGCGGCGTGGTCCCGGATCCGGCCGGAGGCGCCCGGGTACTGCAGGTGCAGGCCGAAGTAGTCGTCCGGCAGACCGGCGCCGGCGTCGAGGTCGACCAGCCGCACGTCGATGCCGAGCGGTTCGGCGCGGGTCCGCAGCACCGACAGGGTCTGCGGGAACGTGTCGGCGTCCACCGCGTACACGTTGCTCCTGCTCCTGGACGCGCGGCGCGCGAGCGTCATCGCCTCGGCGACCGCCGTGGCCTCGTCGAGCATCGACGCGTTGGCCGTGGTCATCCCGGTGAGGTCGGTGACCATGGTCTGGAAGTTGAGCAGCGCCTCGAGGCGGCCCTGGCTGATCTCCGGCTGGTACGGCGTGTAGGCCGTGTACCACGCCGGGTTCTCCAGCACGTTCCGCTTGATCACCGCCGGGGTGACCGTGCCGTAGTAGCCGAGCCCGATCATCGGGGTGGCCACCACGTTGCGCCCCGCGATGGCGCGCAGCTCGGCGATCGCCTGCTCCTCGGAGATCCCGGCCGGCAGGTCGAGGGTGCCGGTGAACCGGATCGACGACGGGATGGCGGCGTCCATCAGCTGCTCGACCGACCCGTACCCGATCGCCTTGAGCATCTGTGTCTGCTCGTCGGCATCCGGGCCGATGTGCCGGGAAACGAACGGGGACGGCATGGGCGACTCCAGAACGTGAGAAGGTCGAGGATCAACCTCCCCCTCTGTCATACCCACACGGGGCATTTCAGAGTCGCCTGCCCACGCGGTCCTTTTGCCTGAAAGTTTCCGGGGAGGATTTGCCTCTTCGGCGCCCTAAGGTCTCTCCCGCGTGCGCCTCCCAACCTACCAGCGCACCGGGGTACGACCGGGAGTCCTAGGGTGTGCGATGTGACGTACTTCCCTGCCGCCGACCGCTACCGCGAGATGATCTACCGTCGTGCTGGTCGCAGCGGTCTCAAGCTCCCCGCCATCAGCCTCGGCCTCTGGCACAACTTCGGTGACTCCCGCCCCGCCGACCGTCAGCGCGCCATCGTCCGCCGCGCCTTCGACCTCGGCGTCACCCACTTCGACCTGGCCAACAACTACGGGCCGCCGCCGGGCAGCGCGGAGACCAACTTCGGCGCCATCCTCGGCACCGACCTCAAGCACCACCGCGACGAGCTGGTCATCTCGTCGAAGGCCGGCTACACCATGTGGGACGGCCCGTACGGCGACTGGGGCTCCCGCAAGTACCTGGTCGCGTCACTGGACCAGTCGCTGCGGCGGATGGGCCTGGACTACGTCGACGTCTTCTACCACCACCGGCCCGACCCGGAGACCCCGCTCGAGGAGACGATGACCGCCCTGGACGCCATCGTGCGCTCCGGCAAGGCGCTCTACGTCGGCATCAGCAACTACCGGTCGGAGCAGGCCGCGCAGGCCGCCGACCTACTCCGCGAGCTGGGCACGCCGCTGCTGATCCACCAGCCGTCCTACTCGATGCTGAACCGGTGGATCGAGCACGACCGGCTGCTCGACACCCTCGAGGCGGCCGGCGCCGGCTGCATCGCGTTCAGCCCCTTGCAGCAGGGTCTGCTCACCGACCGTTACCTGACCGGCATCCCGGAGGACTCGCGGATCCGCACCAGCGTGTTCCTCGACGAGAGCGCCCTGGACAACCAGACCCTGGCCCGGCTGCACACGCTCGACGACATCGCCAAGCGGCGCGGGCAGTCGCTGGCCCAGATGGCGCTGGCCTGGGCGCTGCGCGACGAACGGATGACCAGCCTGATCATCGGCGCGTCCAGCGTCGAGCAGCTGGAGAACAACGTCGCCGCCCTCGGCCGGCTCGGCTTCGACCAGAGTGAGCTGGACGAAATCGACGCGACGGTGCTGGACCTGTAGTCGTACGCTCCGGGCTCATGATCGAGTTCGTGCAACGGCACACGGCCCTCGCGGTGGTGGTCGGCTCCCGTGCCTTTGGACTGCACCGGCCGGGCTCCGACCACGCCCGGCGGGGTGTCTTCGTGGCGCCGACCCGCGCCTTCTGGACCCTCGGCAAGCCGCCCACCCATCTGGACGGGCCGGCCGAGGAACAGTTCTCGTGGGAGATCGAGCGGTTCTGCACGCTCGCGCTACAGGCGAACCCGACCGTCCTGGAAGTGCTGTGGTCACCCCTGGTGGAGACCGTGACGGCGGACGGCCGGGCGCTTCTCGACGCCCGGCGGGCCTTCCTCTCCACCAGGGTGGCCGACACCTACGGCAGCTATGCGCGCGACCAGCTGGCCAAGGTGGCGTCCCGGCACGCCCGAACGGGGGAGATCAACTTCAAGCAGGCGATGCATATGATCCGCCTGCTTCTCGCCGGGGCGCACGTGCTGCGTACCGGTGAGGTCCTGGTCGACGTCACCCACCTGCGCGGCGAACTGCTCGCGGTACGCAACGGTGACGTGCCGTGGCCGGAGGTGGCCGCCTGGGCCGAGCGCTTGCAGGCCGACCTCACCGATGCGGCGGCCGGCACCGTGTTGCCGGAGAAGCCGGACCGCGACCGCATCGATCGGGTGCTCGTGGGCGTACGCGAAAGGAATTTGTAGACAGTGACCGTCGATGTCCCGTCGTGGGCCGCCGAGGCCGCCGCCACCCTGCCCTATCCCCTGCTCTTCGCCACCGTGAGCGGGGCGCACCTGTACGGTTTCGCGTCGGTCGACTCGGATCTGGACCTGCGGGCCGCACACGTGCTGCCGCCCGACGAGGTGGTCGGTCTGCGAACAGGACCGGACACGCTCCAGAACGCCGGCATCCGCGACGGCGTGGAACTCGACGTGGTCAGCCATGACCTGCTCAAGTTCGCCCGGCTGCTGAACAGCCGTAACGGCTACGTGCTGGAGCAGCTGCTGTCGCCGCTCGTGGTGCTCACCTCGGACGTGCACGCCGAACTGAAAACCCTGGCCCCGGGCATGATCACCAGAAATCACGCACACCACTACCTGGGCTTCGCGGCCACCCAGGAGCGGCTCTACCACAAGACCGGGCATCTCAAGCCGGCGCTCTACACGCTGCGGGTGCTGCTCACCGGCATCCACCTGATGCGCACCGGCGAACTGGAGACCGACCTGGGCATTCTCGGTCAACGGCTGGCATATGTGCCGGAGCTGATCGCGGTGAAGCGCGAGGCCGAACACGGGCCTCTCCCGGCGCGGGCGGCGGCCCATCTGGCCGCCGACGTCCCGGCGCTGCGCGCCGAGCTCGAAGAAGCCCGGGACCAGAGCACACTTCCGGGGTACGCGGACGCGAGCGCCGTGGCGGCCCTGCACGATCTCGTGGTGCGCACCCGGCTGGCTCAGTCCTCCACGTCGATGGCGAGCAGCTCCCCCGGCGCACCGTAGAAGAGGTACCGGCGCAGCTCGGCCTCCCGGTGAAGGGCGGCCGGGCTGCCCTTCACCACCGTGTCCGCATCGTCCCAATACCCGATCAACCGCAGCACGACGATCACCCTACGGTCGCCGCGCACCGGCCGTGCTGGAGGCAAGTGTCGATCGGCTGGCTCCAACGCTACCGTTGCGCCTGCAAGGTGCCCGCGACCGGCGACCAGGGGAGCCCGACATGCCGCGCCGTGCCGTACCCATCGACCCGTCCATCGGCGAACGTGTCCAGACCCGCCGGGAGCTGCGCGGCTGGAGCATCCGCCATGCGGCCAGCCGGGCCGGGGTCGCCCATACGACGTGGTCAAGGATCGAACGCGGAGAACTGCGCACCGACCGATACATGATCGCGGACATCGCGGCGGCGCTGGAATGCTCGATCACCGACCTGACCGGCCAGCCGTACGCACCCGCCGACCGGCAGCTGGAGGCGGCGCACATCGCGGCCGAACGGCTGTGGCAGACCATGATGGCGCTTCCCTTGGACGAGCCGCCATCGGTCGGCAGCGAGCCGACCGGTGACCTCTGGCGCGAGTCCGAACTGATTCGTCACCTTTATGCGCGCACCGACTACGCGGGCGCGCTCGGGCGGCTGGTCGGCCTGGTGCCGGTCCTTCACACCGCCGCCCACGGCCCCGACTCGGCCGCCGCGCTGACGGCTTCCGTCCAGGTCTACGGGGTCGGCATGGGTGCGCTTCTCAGCCTCGGGCACCCCGCATACGCCTGGCTGGCCGCTCAGCGGTCCATCGAGGCCGCCCAGCGCCTAGGCGATCCAGCGGCCCTGGCCGTTGCCGCGATCAACCGAGGCCGCGTCAGCGCCAACACTGGCGCGTTCGGACCCGCGTTCTCCACGGTGGATCGTGCCGCCGGGGAACTGGAGCGGCACACCGGCTCTCCGGCCGCGCTGGATGTGCTCGGTTTCGCCCATCTGGCGCGCGCACACCACGCCACCGGGATGCGCAACGAGAGCGCCGCCGCCGATCACCTGGTCGAGGCCGCCCGGCTGGCCGAGCGCACCGGTGAGACCGACGCGTGGGATCTCCAGTGGGGGGCACGGAATGTCCGGCTGTGGACGGTCGCCCACCACATCGACACCGGGCGCCCGGGTGCGGCCGTGGAGACCGCCACCGGCCTGGACGTGGCGACCCTTCCGCCGATCCGGCAGGTGAACCTGTTCACCGACCTCGCTCGGGCGCTGGCCGACGTGAAGCGCAACGATGAGGCGGTCAGGATGCTGGCGACCGCGGAGCGGGTGGCGCCCCAGCACGCCCGGTCGTCGGCCGCCGCCCGGGAGACCGCCCGGATCCTGCTGCGCGACGCCCGCCGCGCCTCGTCCATCCAGGGCCTCGCCGAGCGGATGGGCGTCACCGGCTGAACCCCTTGGTGCGTAGTCGCACCACCGGCACCAACGCCGACCGTAGCGTCCCGCCTACGGGACGGCGGCCGCCCGGCCACCGTCCCTCGAGGGTTGATGGGGGTAGGCGGGATGGTGGGTGTGATCCTCGCGGTTGGTCCGCGCGAATTGCCGGACAGCGGAACGGTTCGGGTGTGGGTGGACTCCGGAAGCGGCAGCGGCCATGAGATCGACGTCCCGACAGGCCATCTCACGGTATCGACGCTGGACGACGGACAGGGTCCATCAGCCGTTTACACCCTGACCTTGCGCGAATGCCGAGGTTGAGCCCGTGGACCACGCCCAGGTGCGGCCGAGCCCCATGCCTCGTTGCTCGAATCCTGTCGTCTGTGATCCGTCGAGAGGTCCCCGAGCGGCAGGGCGGGCGCGCCGGGGCAGAGGTTGCCGTGCGCAGGACGTACTGGAAGGATTCCGGGGATGGAGTACCGGAATGTCGGGGGCAGCGGGCTTCGGGTGAGCGAGCTGTGCCTGGGGACGATGACCTTCGGCAAAGAGGCGGACGAGAGCACCTCGCACGCGATCCTCGACAGATTCGCCGAGGCGGGCGGCGACTTCGTCGACACCGCGGACGTGTACGGCGGCGGCGCCTCCGAGGAGATCATCGGCCGGTGGCTGGCGACACGGGACCGGGAGTCGCTGGTCGTGGCCACCAAGGGGTTCTGGGCGACCGGACCGGCGGCGAACGATCACGGCGCCGGGCGCAAGCATCTGATCAAGGCGGTGCACGACAGCCTGCGCCGGCTCGGCACCGACTACATCGACCTCTACCAGCTGCACTGTTTCGACGAGTCGACACCGGTCGAGGAGACCCTGTCGACGCTGGACCAGCTGGTGCGCGCCGGGAAGGTCCGGCATCTGGGCGTCTCGAACTATGCGGCGTGGCAGTTGCAGAAGTCGGTGGACGTGGCCCGGTTCCGCGGCTGGGAGCCGTTCGTGGCGGCGCAGCCGCTGTACAACCTGATCGACCGGGAGATCGAGACCGAGCTGGTGCCGGTGTGCCGCAACGAGGGCGTCGGGATCATCCCGTGGTCGCCGATGCGCGGCGGCTGGCTGACCGGCAAGTACCGGCGCGGCATGACGTCCGCGCCGGCCGGGGCCCGCTGGGACGGTGACCGGCAGCCGTGGCTCGGCAACTGGGAGGACAGCGTCGACGAGCGCGTCTGGCGGGTCACCGACACGCTGATCTCGGTGGCCGAGACGGTCGGGCGCAGTCCCGCTCAGGTGGCGCTGCGCTGGCTGTCGCAGCGGCCCGGGGTGACCGCGCCGATCGTCGGGGCCCGTGACGTCGGCCAGCTCGACGACAATCTGGGCGCCGTCGGCTGGCAGCTCGACGAGAAGCACCTGGATCAGCTCACCGCGGCCGGTGACCTGCCGCTGCCGTACCCGCACGCCTACCTGGCCCGGTCGCCGCGGCGGCACTCGTGAAGGTGATCACCACCCGGGACTGGGACGCGGGCGCCGGTAAGGAACGCCGGCACGAGGGCGTCCAGTTCTCCGCGCTGGATCTGTGCGAGACCGACGTGGAGGGTGTCGAGTTCTCCGGGTGCGTCTTCCGCGACGCCCGGTTCAACTGCTCCCAGCACACCGACGTCGCCTTTCTGAACTGCCGGTTCGTCAACTGCAACTTCTTCGACGCCACGTTCACCAACTGCAAGGCGGTGGGCAGTTCCTTCGAGGGCTGCTCGTTCGATCTGACCACGGTGGACGGCGGTGACTGGTCGTTCGTCACGCTGCCCCGCGCCGATCTGGGCAGCGCCACCTTCACCGGCGTGCGGATGCGGGAGGCGGATCTGACCGGGGTCCGCTGCCGTAACGGGACGATGCGCGGGCTGGATCTGTCCGCCGCGACCCTGAGTGGCGGCGACTTCACCGGCTGCGACCTGCGCGGGACGGACCTGCACGCGTTCGACCCGCGGTCGCTGGAGCTGCGTGACGCGGTGATCACCGTGGACCAGGCGGTGGTGATCGCGATGAGCCTGGGCTTGCAGATCCGCGACTAGGCTAAGCTCCCATCGACCTAAGTCGATTTCTGTGCCCAATTTGGGAGCGCTCCCGAAATGAGATTACTCGCCGCCGCCATGCTGTTCACCACCGCTGTAGCCGTCCCCGCGCCCGCCGCCGTCGCCACACCGCAGTGCTCCGGCTACGTCGGCCTGACCTTCGACGACGGCCCCACCCCCGGCAACACCGCGGCCCTGCTCGGCGCCCTGCGACGCGCCGGGTTACGGGCCACCATGTTCAACACCGGACAGAACGTCGAGGCCCACCCCGAACTGGCCCGCGCCCAGGTCGCCGCCGGCATGTGGCTCGCCAACCACAGCTGGGACCACCCGTTCATGACCCAGCTCCCGGAAGCCGGCCAGGTCTCCCAGATCACCCGCACCCAGGACGCGATCCGCAAGGTCACCGGCGTGACGCCCACCCTGTTCCGGCCGCCCTACCTGGACACCGACGACGCGCTGCGGGCGGTCGAACGCCGCCTCGGCCTCACCGAGATCAACACCGACGTCGACTCCCGCGACTGGGACAACGCCTCGGTCGAGCAGATCCTCGCCAGCGTCGACAAGCTCCAGGACGGCGACGTCATCCTGATGCACGACTGGCCGCCGAACACGGTCGCCGCCATCCCCGGCATCGCCGCCTCGCTGCGCGCCCGCGGCCTCTGCTCCGGCACGATCTCCCCGGTCACCGGCCGCGCCGTCGCGCCCGGCACCCGCGCCCTGCACCACGTGCACACCGTCGGCCGCGTCGAGGACCGCGGCGCCGGCGTGCGCCACACCTGGCCCGGCGTCTACTTCGAGGGACGATTCCGCGGCGACGCCGTCGGCGTCGTCCTCGACGACACGGTCAACGACTACGAGCTGCGGATCGACGACCGGGATCCGGTCACCCTGGTCACTCCGGGAAGAACGACCCATTGGGTACGCGGACTCGCGCGCGGCACACACACCGTACGGATCGCCAAACGTACCGAGAGCCCGTGGACGCCCGGACAGTTCGGCGGCTTCGTGGCCGGACCCGGCGGCGCGCTGCTCGGCGAACCGGCCGCCCGCAACCGGCAGATCGAGTTCATCGGCGACTCCTGGACCGCCGGCTACGGCAACTCCTCGGCCGGGCGCGACTGCTCCACCACCGGCGGCGTCGACCGCAACTCCAACGCCGACCAGGCCTTCGGGGCGCTGACCGCCCGTACCCTGCGCGCCGACTATCAGCTCAACGCGTGGTCCGGGATGGGCATGGTGCGCAACTACGACGGCTCCAACCCGGACGTCGACTACCGCACCTACTACGACCGGGTCCTCCAGGCCGCCGACCCCGCCGGGTGGCAGCGCCCGCGCACCTGGAAGCCGCAGGTCGTGGTGATCGGGCTCGGCATCAACGACTTCTCCACCGCCCTGCACCCGGGCGAGCGCTGGGCCGACGAGGCCGCCCTGGCCGCCGGCTACCAGGCCGCCTACCACGGCTTCCTCGACGAGCTCCGGGACCGGTACGGTCCGCACACCCAGCTCGTGCTGACCTACCCGTCGATGTGGAACACCACCGCCCTGGCCATCTCGGTCGAGACGATCGTCGCCCAGCGGACGGCCGGTGGCGACCGCCGGATCAGCGCGCTGCACTACGACAACGACGCGCTCGGGCTCGACCTGCTCGGCTGCGACTGGCATCCGTCCGCCCACGACCATCGCCAGCTGGCCGGCGCGCTCACCGCCCACCTGCGGAGCCTGCCGATCAGGTGGTGAGGTGATCCTGTTCAGCCGGTCGCCCGCACGCTGAGTTCGGCGATCAGCTTGCGGTAGATGCCGGCGGCCGGTTTGGGCCGGTAGTGGGAGTCCAGGATGCCGAGCTGAAACAGCGGGTGGTCGTGGTCGCTGTCGGCGTCGCGCAGCGCGAAGTGCTCGTACGCGGTGATGGTGAGCTCTTCGCTCAGGTCGTCGACGGCGCGCACGACGGTCTCGAGCACCTCGGCCTGCCGGGAGTACGGCCGCGCGGCTCCGGTGCCCCAGCCGTGTTCGGTGATGTGGATCGGCACCGTGCGGTCGATCCCGGCGGCGGCGAGGCTCTGGTCGCGGAAGAGCCGGAGCACACCGCCGACCGTCTCGGCGAGGCGGTCGGCGGGGATCGGCTGGAACACGTCGGGGAAGAAGTCGAGGCCGGCGTAGTCGAGGGCGGCGCGGAACTCGTCGCCGCCGCGCCGCCCGAGGTCGGTCCAGAACTCCTGGGCCGGGTCGAAGATCGCGGTGGAGTTGCAGCCGACGCGGATGTCCAGCCCGAGCCGGGTGACCTCGCGTTTCGCGGCGATGACGCCCTCGACGAGCGCACGGCGCACGGCCGGGAAGCCGCCGTCGCCGCCCGGGCCGGCGTGGTTGGCCTCCTCGGTGATCTGGAGGGTGGCGAGGCGCCCGGCGTGCCGGCGGACCTGGGCGCGGACGAAGTCGAGCCAGCCGCTGAGGTCGCTTCCGGGTTCCCGGAAGCACAGCACCAGGTCCAGGCGCCGGCGGCCGGTCGCGTACCGGGCGGGGTCCGGTGGGGCCTGCACCACGCCGGGGGCGGCGTCGCTGTAGTGCAGGTAGCCGCGGACCAGGAACGGGTGGTCGCCGTGCAGGGTGTCGAGCGCGGCGGTGATGCGATCGGGTCGTTCGGCGGGGCCGGCGGTGACCGATCCGTCCGGGGCGCCACTGAGGCCGCCGGGGTAGATACCGAAGAGGAGTGCCATGCCGACACCGTACGCGAAACTTGGTGTCACACCAATTTTGGGGTGACGCTATGATCGTGGCGTGGGGTTACGGGACGAGAAGAAGCAGGCGACACGGACCGCGATCGCGGACGCGGCCCTGGCGCTGTTCCTGGCGAACGGGTTCGACCGGGTCACGGTGGCCGAGGTGGCGAAAGCGGCACGCGTGTCGGTGAACACGGTGTTCAACTACTTCCCCACCAAGGAGGACCTGTTCTTCGACCGGCAGACCGAGGTGGTGCGGCGGCTCGCCCGCGCGGCCGCCGACCGCTCCCCCGGCGAATCCGCCGTCGCCGCGGTCCGGCGGGCCTTCCTCGACGCGATCCACCGCGACGAGCCCACCCTGGGGATGAGCACCGGCATGATCGCGTTCTGGCGCGCCGTCGACGACAGCCCGGCACTACAAGCACGGGCGCGGCTGCTCAGCGAACTGACCGAGGCCGCCCTGGCCGGCGAACTCGCCGACCAGAGCCCGCCGGACACGGATCCGGCGACCCCACGCATCCTCGCGGCGGTGATCTCCGGCGTCGACCGGGCGCTGCACGCGGAGATCCGGCGCCGCATCACACTGGGCGAAGACCCCGAGATCGTACGCGCGGCGCTGGAGGCAGCCGCCGACCGCGCCTACACGGCCGTGAGCACGGGATGGGACCCTCTCACCACGTGACCGTCCCACGGTGGTCAGGCACAGCGGCACCGCTGAACCGGCTATCCGCCGTCCGTGCGGATCCGCCCGGGTTCGATCTCCGAGGCGCCCGCCGGCCAGTGGTCACCCTGCGTCGCGGGACCTCGGACGACCAGCAGCGACCACCGCTGGACGCCGTCGGGCTCCACCGTGACGGCCACCGTCCCCGCCGGCACTCCGGACGATGCGGCGGAGAGCCGGGTGACACCGTCGCAGGGGCTCTCGGCACGGGCCCCGAGCGAGGTGCCGACGGTGATGGTCCCACCGCCGGCGCACCGGTAGTGGATCGTGAGGTCGCCCTGATCGGTCTGCTCGCCGACGGTCGCCTGCCATCGACCGGTGCGGTCGACGAGACGGGCACGGATCCCCGACGTCGCCGACGCGACGGGCACCGGCACGGACGGCGAGATCACCGTCGACGCGGCCACCGGCTCGTCCGCGCCGCTGCCGCACGCGGAGAGTGAGACCACGGCCAAGGCCGCGAGCACTGCCGATCCACTCCGGGCCATGTCCTGCTCTCACCTCGACCTACATCGCGAGGTGACACCTTACGGCCCGGCGACGACCCGGCCGGAGAGGGGTTGATCTTGGCGCATCGCCGGGACCGGGACTTCCGGGTCGGTGGCCGGATCAGAGGTAGCGCACGCCGGTCAGGTCCTCGGCCGCGGCCCAGAGCCGCTTGCCGGCGGCCGGGTCGGCGGCCCGCCGGCTGAGCCGGGCCTCGGTGACCCGGCCCCGCGTCTCCCCGAGCCGGGCCGGGCCGAAGAACCGGCCGCCCGGCACGCCGGGCTCGGTCGCCGCCCGCAGCTGCGGCAGCGCGCCCCGCTCCACCGGCTGGGTCGCCAGCAGGCCGAGCCTCGCGATCAGCCGGCCGAACCGGCCACGGTGCTCCCAGGCACGGGGAGTGAGGTTGGTGCGGGTCAGGCCGGGATGGGCGAGCACGCTGACGACCGATGATCCGGCAGCGCGCAGCCGCCGGTCGAGTTCGATGCCGAAGATGGTGGTGGCCAGCTTGGACCGGCCGTACGCGGCAGTGGCCCGGTAGCCGCGCTCGCCCATCAGGTCACCGAAGTCCAGGCGCGCGGTCTTGTGGGTGATCGAGCTGAGACTGACCACCCGGGCCGGGCCCGCCGCGGTCAGGGCGTCGAGCAGCAGGCCGGTCAGCGCGAAGTGGCCCAGCATGTTGGTGGCCAGGTGCAGCTCGAAGCCGTCGGCGGAGACGCGGCGCGGGCCGAGCAGCACCACACCGGCATTGTTGACCAGCAGGTCGATCGCCGGGTGGTCGGCGGACAGCTTCGCCGCGAAGGCCCGCACGGCGGCGAGGTCGGCGAGGTCCAACTCGCGGACCTCGACGTCACCGGCGATCCCGCGGGCGGCCTGCTCGCCGGCGGCGGTGTCACGGACGGCCAGCACGACGCGGGCTCCACGGCGGGCCAGCTCGGTCGCGGTGACCAGGCCGAGACCCGAATTCGCGCCGGTCACGACGGCGACCCGGCCGCGCTGGTCGGGGATGTGGTCGGCGGTCCACCCTGTCATCTGCTGCTCCTCGGAGTCGGTGCGGTAGACCGATGACGCTAGGAGCGATCCGGGCCGGCACGGTCGTTCCCGTTTGCCTAGGTCTGCCGGACCTACCTTCGGCGCCGTGGAGCGGGGCAGACTTGCGGTCATGGGCAGCCACCATCCGTACGCTCGTGAGCTCGGCGACTTCCTGCGCGCCCGGCGCGGTCAGCTGCGCCCCCACGACGTCGGCCTGGAGCCGGGTGGCCGGCGCAAGGTCAGCGGGCTGCGGCGCGAGGAATTGTCCCTGCTGGCCGGGCTGAGCACCGACTACTACCAGCGGATGGAACAGGGCCGGGAGGTGCGCCCGTCCGACGATGTCCTGGACGCGCTCGCCGCCGCGCTCGGCCTGGACGCCGAGGAGCGCCGGCACCTGTTCGCGCTGGCCCGCGCCGCCCGCCGGCCGGTGCCCACCCGGGAGGAGCACGAGCCGGAGCGGGTGCCCGACAGCACCCGGCGGCTGCTGCGGGTGATGGACACCCCGGCGGTCGTCCTGGGCCGGCATCTGGATCTGCTCGACGGGAATCCGATGGCCGAGGCACTGCTCGGCGACCCGGACCGCTACCCGCCCGCCCGGCTCAACATGCTGCTGCTGATGTTCGACGACACGCTGACCGGCGAGCGCACGTGCGCGGACTGGGAGCGACAGGCCCTGGACTACATCGGCATGATGCGCGCCGCCGTGGCCACCGATCCCACCCACCCCCGGGCCACCGCGATCATCGGCGAGCTGAGCATCCGCAGCGCCGAGTTCCGGCGGCTGTGGGCACGCCACGACGTCCGCGAGTCGGTCAGCGGCCGCAAGACCTTCCGTGTCCCCCAGGTGGGCGACATCGTCCTGGACTGGGACACCTACCCACTTCCCGGCAGCCCCGGCCCGGTCATGCTGGTCTTCACCGCCGAGCCGGGCAGCGCCGACGCGGACCGGCTGCGGCTGTTGGCGTCACTGCACGCGACTCGGGTCAGCAGGTGAGCACCTCTGCCGCGGAAAGGCACAGGCGCTGTTCACCGGGTTCAGGCGTGCGCGCGGCCTGAGGGGACCATCTCGAGCCGACCATCTGCGAGCCCGCGGAGCGCGACGGCCCCGTCATGACCGGGTGAGCGTGTCCCAGGCGGCCATCGAGCAGTCGATCACCGTTTCCAGGTCGGCGCGGGTCGCCCCGTCACGGGCCTGGACGGACAGTCCCTGCACCACGGTCGTGTAGTAGCGGGCGACGGCGTCGAGGCCGACGGCCGGCTCGGTGAGGTCGCCGTCGGTGACACCGCGGGTCAGCCGGCCCCTGATGGCAGCGTGCTGGTCGCGCCGGAGTTCGGCCAGGAACTCGCGGACCGGCTGGTTCTCCACGGCGCCGGTGGGTGCGGCCAGGACGAGCATGCAGTAGTGCGGGGCGTCCGGACGGGTGATCTCGTCGGCGGTGGCCCGCAGCATGGCGTGGATCGCCGCACGTGCGGTCGGCTGCTCACGCAGCGCTCGCCGCGGCGGCTCGCCCGAGGTCGTTCCGTAGAGCGCCATGACCTGCCGGAACAGGTTCTCCTTGCTGCCGAAGCAGGCGTAGATGCTCGCCGAGGCGATGCCCATGGCCTGGGCGAGGTCGCTGAGCGAGGTCCCCTCGTAGCCGCGGTCCCAGAGCATTCGTGTCACCGCCGCCGGCGTCAACTTCGCCGACGTCTTCCAGGCCCACGGCACGTTCCCCGGTGGACCGCGACCGCCGTATGTGGCCGGTATCGAGGCCGCCGGTGAAGTGACCGCCCTCGGCCCGGGTGTGACCGCCCCGCCGCCCGGCACACCGGTCGTCGGCGTGAACGTCACCGGCGGCGCCTTCGCCGCGTACATGGTGCTGCCGGCTGCCGCGGCGGTCCCCGTACCGGATGGCTGGACCGGCGAACAGGCGCTGGGCATGATGGTCAACTGGCCGACCGCCCTTGCCGCCCTCAAGCCACTGGGCGGCATCACCGCGGGCCAGACCGTGCTCATCCACGCCGCCGCGGGCGCGACGGGTCAGGCCGCGGTGAGGATGGCCAGACACTACGGCGCCACCGTCATCGCCGCGGCTTCGCCCGGCAAACACGAGATCGTACGGACGATCGGCGCCGACCACATCGTCGACTCCCGCAGCCCCGGCCTCGCCGCCGAGGTCCTGCGGTTGACCGACGGCACCGGCGCCGACCTGGTCCTGGAGTCCGTCGGCGGCGACACGCTGCACGCCAGTCTCGCCGCCGCCAAGCGGGTGACCGGGCGGGTCGTCGTCCTCGGCCTGGCCGGCGGCGAGGCGTCGATCAGCAACCGGGATCTGATCTACCGGCACCAGGTCCACGTCATCGGCCTCAACATCGGCGTCCTCATCCAGGCCGCGCCGCACGTCTTCGGCGAGGTCATGAGCGAGATGTTCACACTCATCGCGGCCGGGGTCCTCGAACCCGGCCGGCCCACCGGTCATGACCTGGCCGACGGGCCGAAGGTTCTCGCTGAGCTGGAAGGGCGTGCCACCGTCGGCAAGCTCGCGCTGCACCCCCGGGGACCGGCCGCCCACTTCCCGCTGCCGTAACCGTCGGCCCACCGCGCGGCCGCGAACCGGTGGGACCGTCAGCGCCGTGCGTACGGGTCGGCCCAGGCCGAGTGGTCCGCCTCGTCGAGCCGGCGCACCTGGTCGGCGTCCAGCTTCCGGGCCACCCCGTCGAAGGCGCTGTCCAGCTGGTGAATCTTGCTCCCGCCCAGCATGGGGCGGATGCCGCGGCTCAGCAGCCAGGCCAGGACCACCTGGCCGCGGGTCGCGCCGGACTCGGTGGCCACCTCGTCGAGGACCTTGAGGCGGGCGGTGTTGCCCGGGTGGTCGTACACCTCGGGGATGGGCTTGGCCGGGTTGTCGTAGGCGCCGGTCAGCAGCGGGGTGTACGCCCACAGGTCGAGGTCGTGCTCGGCGGCGTAGTCGGCCTGCTCGTCACTGAGCACTCCGAAGCGGTGCACCACACCGGGTGGCAGCGTGCCGGGGCGCGGGCGCAGGTAGGTGGCGTTGAGTTGCAGGGCGTCGAAGGGCCGCGATCCGATCGTACGGGCGTGTGCGCGGCCGCGTTCGACCCGCCAGGTGGGGTGGTTGGAGAAGCCGAACCGGTCGGCGGCCAGGCCGGCGAGCGCGTCGACGGTGTCCTCGATGGGCACCGACCGGTCCTCCTGGTGCAGCCACAACAGGTCGACCCGGTCGATGCCGAGCCGGTCGAGGCTGCCGGCGAACGCCTGCCGCACCGCGGCCGGCGAGAGTCCCGCACGGCCTTGCGGCCAGGAGCCCGGGTCCAGCGGCTCGGCGCCCAGTTTGGTGGCGATCCGAACCCGGTCGCGGACCCCGGGGCGGGCGGCGAGCCAGCGGCCGAGGACCCGCTCGCTGTCGCCTCCGCGCCCGGTGCCGGCGGCCCAGAACGCGTAGCAGTCGGCGGTGTCGATCCAGACTCCACCACGCTCGACGAACCGGTCCAGCAGCGCGAAGGACATCTGCTCATCGATGGTGGTTCCGAACATCATCGCCCCGAGCACGAGCGGGGACTGCGTCGCTTCGATCATGTCGATGACCGTGCCACCTGGAGCGCGCTCCAGGTCAAGCCGGCTCTCACGTCTTGTTCTTGACCTTGGCCTTGGGTTTGGCCTTCTTCTTGGGTTTGTCCTCGGCCTTCTCCCCCGGTCCACCGGCCTTCGGTACGGGCGCGGCCTTCACCGGTGGCCCGGCGTCCCGGATCTGCCGGACGGCCGGCGGGGTCGGCTGCGATGGCGTGGACGCCTCCGGGGATGTCGACGGCGTCGCCCGGCAGCCGGTTCCGCCGACCGTGGAGGAGGCAGGCGCCGCGGTGGCGTCCCGGTGCGGTGTCTCGGCGGGGCAGGCGTTCACCTGGCGCCCGGCGGCGGCCGGCGCCGGAGGGTGATCGAAGTCGGCTGTCCAGGCCACCAGACCGCCGGTGGCCAGGACGGCGGCGGCGCCGGCCGCGACGAGGATCCGGCGTCTCCCGGGGACGGTGGCCGTACCCGCCGCGGCAACGGCGAAGACGGGAGGGGCCGGTGGGAGCCCCGCGACCCGGCCCAGGATCTCGGCCGCCTCGGCGGAGCTGGGACGTTCACCCGGTTCCTTCACGAGGCAGCGCCGGACCAGGCGGGACACCTCGGCCGGCAGTCCGGGCACCGGGGGCAGCGGGGCCGGCTCGGCGTAGTAGTGGGCCTTGAGCATCTGGGTGGTGGTGGCGGCCTCCCACGGCATCCGCCCGGCCAGGCTGAGGTAGAGCAGCAGGCCGAGGGCGTACACGTCGGCCGCCGGGCGCACCGGGCCACCGTCGATACGTTCCGGCGCCAGGTAGGCCGGGGTTCCCAGCAGTTGGCCGTCTGCTCCGTCCGTCTCGCCGATCGCGGCCGAGATCCCGAAGTCGACCAGCTTCACCCCCGACGAGCTCACCATCACGTTGCCCGGTTTGACGTCGCGGTGCACGATGCCTCGCGCGTGTGCCGCGGTCAGGGCGGCCGCGACCTGGGCGCAGATCAGGACGGCCAGCCGCCACGGGATGCGATTGCCGCTGAGCAGGTCGGCCATCGTGCGGCCCTCGACGAGTTCCATCACCACATAGGGCAGGACCGTGTCGCGGTACGTCGCCTCGCCGTAGTCGTACACCTCGACGACCGTGGCATGCCGCAGGCCCGCCGCGGCCCGGGCCTCGGCGAGGATCCGGTGCGTCACGTCCGGGTCGGCGGCCAGCCGCGCGGACAGCACCTTGACGGCGACCTCGCGGCCCAGCAGGTCGTCGTCGGCGCGCCACACCACGGACATGCCGCCATGACCCAGTCGCTCACGAAGCCGATACCGCCCGTCGATCACCACACCGCTCTCCACGACGTGTCTCGGTGCCCACAAACAGCGCGGTCCAACCGGCGTAGGGGATCTCTTCTGCGCGGTGGGGGTATTTCTGTCCGAAGGCTGCTTTTGCATCGGCAAGCTTCGATTTTCGTGGTGTCGTGGACCGACATCCGATTCAGCCGACGGGGGATCCCATGGCACATCGTGTTCGTTTCGGCAGACTTCTCGGCGCGGCGGTGGTGGCGGCGCTCGGCCTGACCACGCTGACGCCGACCGCGGCGTCGGCACGGCCGGCCGCCCCACCGAACGCCGTCCTCACCTGGAACATCCACGCCCAGACCGCCATCTTCGAGGTGGCCCGGCAGTCACCCACCGCGGGGGCCCGCAGCTTCGCCATGGTGCAGGGCGCCGTCTACGACGCGGTCAACGCGATAGCCGGGACGCCGTACGAGCCGTATCTGGTCGCTCCGCCCGCCCACCGCCGCGACTCGGTTCCCGCCGCCGTGGCCGCCGCGGCCCACCGCGTACTCCTCTCCCTCTTCCCGGCCCAGGCCGACGCGCTGCGCGCACGGTACGACGAGGCGCTCGCCGCGATCCCCGATGGCCGCGCCGAACGCGGCGGGATCAGGGTCGGCGAGGCGGCGGCCGCGGCCATGATCGCGGCCCGTCGCGACGACGGCGCGTTCTCCGACGTCACCTGGCCGGTCGGCACCGCCCCCGGCGCGTACCGGCTGACTCCGCCCGGATTCGTCCAGGCCGGCGCCTGGTACGCCTTCCTCAAGCCGTTCGCCGTCGAGAACCCGGCCGTCTACCGGGTGCCCGGACCGCCACCGCTGGCCGGCGCGGACTACGCACGCCAGCTGAACGAGGTCCAAGCGCTGGGCTCGGCCACCAGCACCACCCGCACGACGGACCAGACCGAAGCGGCGAAGTGGTGGGACGACCTCCGGCAGGTGGAGTGGTACATCAAGCGCGACCTCGCCACCGACCACGGGCTGAGCCAGCTGGAGACGGCGCGCATGCTGGCGATGGTCGACGTCTCCACCGCCGACGCGCTGATCTCCTGCTACCAGCAGAAGCGGCACTGGAGCCTCTGGCGGCCGGTGACCGCGATCCCGCTGGCGGACATCGACGGCAACCCGGCCACCGTCGCCGACCCGGCCTGGACGCCGTTGCGGGTCACCGCGCCGTCGCCGGAGTGGCCGTCCGGGCACGCCTGCTACACCTCATCGATCATGACCGCCCTGCGGAAGTACTTCGGCCGCGACGATCTGTCGTTCAGCGCCTACAGCGCCGAATCCGGCACCACCCGGCATTTCGGCAGCCTCTCCTCGGCCCGGGCCGAACTGATCGAGGCCCGGATCTGGGCCGGTGTGCATTACCGCGGCGCGACCGTGCACGGTGACCGTCTCGGTGAGAAGGTCACGCGCGAGGTCCTCGCCAAGGAGTTCGGTCGCCGCCACTGACCGGTCGACGGTCCGGGCCGGGGCTCCCCCGGCCCGGACCGTCACCGGCCGCTCAGCTCAGGCTGAATCGCTGGTTGGCCTGGCCGTTGCAGTCGTAGAGCTGGACCTGCTGGCCGTTGCCGGTGCCCCACACGTCCAGGCAGCGCCCGGACTGCACGCCGGTGATGGTGCCGTTGGTGTTGACGTTCCACTGCTGGTTGGCCTGCCCGTTGCAGGCGTAGATCTGCACGGCCGCGCCGTTGCCGGAACCGGCGGCGTCCAGGCACCTGGTGCCGTACACGGTCAGTTGCCTGCTCGACGTGAGGGTCCAGGTCTGGTTGGCCTGGCCGTTGCAGTCGTAGAGCTGCACCCGGGTGCCGTTGGTCTGTGACGCGCCCGGCACGTCGACGCACCGGCCGGACTGGGCGCCGACGATCCGCGTGCCGGTGCCCGGAGTGGCCGAGGACGACGGGCCGGGCGAGGACGGCGTCGGGCCGGCGCCGTTGAGGGCGTTGAGCACCGAGGTGTATGCGGACTTCTTGTTGCCGTTGCCGTCGAACAGCAGCGGGTTCTCGCTGGCACGCCAGGAGTCGCTGTCGCGCACGCCCCACACCGTGATGCCGATGCAGCGGGGCACGTTGAGGCAGGCCTGGGTCAGCCCGGCGTACTGGGTGGTCGAGGCGTTGGTGACGTCGACCTCGGTGAGGACCACGTCGACGCCCAGGGCCGCGAAGCTCGACAGGGTGGTCTGGAAGTTGCCGGGCAGCGAGCTGCCGCCGGTGAAGTGGGTCTGCAGGCCCACGCAGTCGATCGGCACCCCACGGGACTTGAAGTCACGGATCATGTTGTAGACGCCCTGCGTCTTGCCGTACGTCCAGTTCTCGATGTTGTAGTCGTTGTAGCAGAGCTTGGTCGAGGAGTCGGCGGCGCGCGCGGTACGGAACGCGACCTCGATCCAGTCGTTGCCGGTGCCCTGCAGGTTCGACTGGCGGCGGCTGCCGTCCTCGTTGAAGGCTTCGTTGACGACGTCCCAGGAGTGCAGCTTGCCGCGGTAGTGGGCCATCACGCCGTTGATGTGGTCGATCATGGCCTGGCGCAGGCTGCTGCCGCTGAGGCTCTGCATCCAGCCTGGCTGTTGTGCGTGCCAGGCGAGGGTGTGGCCGCGGACTCTCATGCCGCGCTGGGTCGCCCAGTTGTAGATCTGGTCGCCGGCGCTGAAATTGAACTGCCCCCGGTTGGGTTGCGTGGCGTCCGGCTTCATCTCGTTCTCGGCGGTCACCATGTTGAACTCGCGGGCGGCGATCGTGGTGTAGGTGGAGTTGCTCAGCCGGCCGGCGGCGATCGCGGTGCCGAAATAGCGGCCGGACTGCGCGGCCGCGGCGCCGAGGGTGCTGGCCGCGGCGTTGGCGTCGGGCATCACCGTCAGGGCGCCGAACGCTCCGACGGCGGCGACGGTGCCGGCGATCAGCGTTCGAAGCCACAGCGATCGGGATCGTATTTCCACGGGAGCTTCCCTTCTCGGGCCGCCGGGCATCACGCACCCGGCGGGCGACGGCATGCGGGTCGAGGATTTCGGTGAGTGCACGAGCCGCGCTCGAAGCGACGGACTTGAATGCGAGCCCATGCTGGCACGGTAACGATCCTGAAACAACAACTCTCGGCGAACTTTCAAAAGTATCGGCGAAGCCTCGCGCTCACCGACGCTCTCTCTTCTCAGAGCAGGACGAGCCAGGCAAACTTTTATCCGCAAATCTGTTATGCCGACGTACCCGACATGGTCGCGGATCGCCTTCGTTGAAAATTTCGAAGGTCATCCGTAACATCCGAAACACTGTGGCATTGACACAAGTGGATGCTCGGGTGCGACCTTCGGAGGCTTCCATGGCACCGGGAAGAGCAAGGAACCGCGGCGTGCTCGGCACCGCCGTCGCCGCCGCGACATTGTTGATCGCCGCGGGGACGGCAGTCCTCGCCGGCGCGACACCCTCGGCCGGCGCCGCCACGGCGGGATGCGGAAAGGCGCCGACGCTACGGGACGGCACCTACACGATCCAGAGCGGCGGCCAGGCCCGGACGTACATCCTGCGACTGCCGGGCAACTACACCAGTAGCCAGTCCTACCGCCTCGTCGTCGGGCTGCACTGGCTCAACGGCAGCGCCGGCGACGTGGTCGCCAACGGGTTCTACGGCCTGCAGCAACGGTCCGGCAACAGCGCGATCTTCGTGGCGCCTCAGGGCCTGGACGCCGGCTGGGCCAACACCGGCGGCCGTGACGTGACGCTGGTCGACGACATCCTGCGGGTGGTCGAGAACGACCTGTGTGTCGACACGTCGCAGCGGTTCGCGCTGGGATTCAGCTATGGCGGCGCGATGAGCTACGCCCTCGCCTGCGCCCGGCCGGCCGTGTTCCGGGCGGTCGCGCCGATCGCCGGCGCCAACCTCAGCGGATGCTCCTCGACCTCCCAGCCGGTCGCCTACTTCGGCATCCACGGCATCCGGGACAGCGTCCTGAACATCTCGAACGGCCGCAGCCTGCGGGACTCCTTCGTCCGCGCGAACGGCTGCACGGCGCAGAACCCGCCGGAGCCGGCGCAGGGCAGCGGAACACACATCACCACCGCGTACGCGGGATGCCGGCCCGGATATCCGGTCCAGTGGGCCGCGTTCGACGGCGACCATGTGCCCCTTCCGGTCGACCGCAACGCCGCGACCTCCTGGGTGTCCGGCGAGGTGTGGCAGTTCTTCAGCCAGTTCGGCGGCACGACCACGCCGTCGAGCTCACCGCCGGGCCCCTCCCCGTCCTCCCCGTCCTCGCCGGGCGGCATGGCGTGCCGGGCCACGGCCACCGTCAACGCCTGGAACAACGGGCTGACCGCGAACCTCACCGTCACCAACACCGGCTCTTCCAGCATCAACGGCTGGACCGTCACCTTCAGCCTGCCCTCGGGTCAGACCATCACCGGCGGCTGGAACGCCACCTACGCGCCCACGTCCGGGCGGGTGACCGCGGGCAACGTCGGCTACAACGCGGTCCTGGCGCCCGGCGCCTCCGTCAGCTTCGGGTTCCAGGCCACGCACACCGGCGACAGCGGAGCACCGACCGGGTACGCGCTCAACGGTTCCACCTGCGCCAACGGCACCTGACCCGGGCCCCGGCCCTGGAGGCGCCGGCCGGTCAGTCGGACAGCCGTGGGGCCGGGACGAAGCGGGCGGCGAGGTCCTGGGCCCAGAGCCGGTATCCGAGGGCGGACGGGTGGAAGCGGTCGGCGCCGAAGAACTCCGGCGGCGGCGTCCCGTCCGGCGGAGCGAGGTAGGTGGTTCGCTCCGGATCGCGTTCGCACACCTGCTGGGAGACCGCGTTCAGAGCGTCGGCGCGTTCGCCCAGGTAGCGGGCGAGCGTGGCCGGGATGGCGGGGAACCGGGCGAACGGCGGGATCCCGGCGACCGCCACCCGGCCGGCGCGGTCGGCGAGGTCGGTGAGGATGCCGCTCAGGTCCTCGCGCCACAGGGCCGGCCCGCGCCGGGCCATCACGTCGTTGGTGCCGGCGAGCAGCACGACCACGTCGAGCTCGTCGCCGAGGCGCGGGACGAGCCGGTAGCGGATGCGCCGGGACGTGGCGCCGAACTGGCCGACCACCTGCCAGTCGACCGGCTGTCCGGTGCGGGCGGCGATCTCCCGCGCGAACGCGGCCGCGAACGCCTCGTCGTCGCCGGTGACACCGCAGCCCACGGCAGTGGAGTCGCCGAGTACCGCCAGGCGCAGGGGTGTGCCCGCCGACCCCGGTGCGGTGCCGCTGACGCCGCCGCCCGGCGCCGAGGCGAGCCCGAGCGTGGAGCGCAGCCACAGGCCCTGGGCTGCGACGACGGGGAACCGGACGGGGTTCACGCGGTCACCTCGGCCGGGTAGCCGGGTCGCTTCACCGAACCGAGGACTTCCACGACGGCCTCCTGTTGACTCGATCCCTCGTATACGCTGCCGTATATGGCGAAGGTAGCGCCTCATATACGGCTGCGTATACGAGAAAGTGGGGTGGGTCACATCAGGTTCGAGACGCGGACGCCACGAGACCGGTGGATCGAAGCGGGACTGGAGGCCCTCGCGGCCGGCGGCCCGGACGCCGTTCGCGTCGAGGCGCTGGCCAAACGGCTCGGCGTCACGAAGGGCGGCTTCTACGGCTTCTTCGCCGACCGGAACGCCCTGCTCACGGCCATGCTGGACACCTGGGAACGGGAGAGCACCGACGAGGTCCTCGAACGCATCGAACGCAAGGGCGGCGACCCGAAGACCCGGATTACCCGGGCCGGCGTGATGACCTTCTCCAGCCACCGGCTGCTGCCGATCGACCTGGCGATCCGCGACTGGGCCCGCCGGGATCCGGAGGTCGCCGGCCGGCTGCGCCGGGTCGACGGCCAGCGGATGGACCTGCTGCGGCAGTTGATCGGCACGTTCTGCGACGATCCGGAGGAGGTCGAGGCCCGCAGCGTCCTGGCGTTCTGCCTGCTCATCGGCGAACACTTCCTGGCCGCCGACCACGGCGACCACACCCGCTCGCAGGTGCTGCGGCGGGCCGGCGACATCATCCTCGACCGCCACCCGGACGACAGCCGGTGACCTTCCGCCCGGCTGGTGCAGCAGAGGTCGGTTCAACCGGTGCCGAAAGCCGGTGGTTCTCTTCACGCGGCACGGTGAGGGCGGGCACACTCGGGCCATGTCCCAGGAATTCGAGATCATCGGGCCCGCGCCGGTACAGAGGTTCTCGGCGCTGATCCCGTTCAGCCACGGCCTGCGCGTGACCGACGGCGATCAGCCTTCCGTCGAGTTCCGCTTCAAGAACCCGGTGACCCTGGGTGGACGCCCGAGCGTCACGGTCTGGAACGAGGCGACGGGCGCCGCGGTGACCGGTCACGGCGTACGGATGGACGGCGGCGACATCGTGATCCGGTTGCCCGCCGGCCTCGCCGCCGAGATGACGGCCCTGTCCGTCACCATCATCGGCTGACCGGCGACCTCCGGCGCGCCCCGGCCGTGCCGCTCGCCGTCGAGGTGATCGCGGCGGGGCCGGACTGGGCGCATCCGGCGTTGGCGCAGGCCGTTGCGGACCTGTCCGATGCGGATCGGGAGTTCATGGCCGACCCCTTCAACAGCGACGATTTCCGCAACGAGCTCAGCATGCGGACCGCGACGCCGCACCATCACCTCGGGGGGTACGCCGATCCCGTGCAAGGGCCGGTCGAGGTCGCAGCCGGAGCGTGGCCGGGCCGGGGTCGTCCGGTGCCGCGCTCTCCGGCATGGCGGAGCAGGCGACGAACACGCCGAGGACGAAGCCGATCACCAGACAGAGCACGGCCATCCTGGCCAGTGTGGAAAGGTCGGTCCAGACCTTCATCTGGCACCCGCCACGGGTCGCGGGAGACGGTCGTGACGGCTCATAATCTGCTGCATAGTGACGCCTTTCCAGGCCGAGGAGCCGAAGGTGTCTCGGCTGGGCCGATGTGACGGCATCGGCCCAGCGCAATGTTTCCCGGGCGGCGAACGCCCGCTTGTCGAGGCGAGTGACGACCTCACCCTTGGGAACGATCGGAAAAGCCCCGATAACTCGATGGTGCGGTGTAGGTTGGCAATTGCCAACCAGCTGGTGCCAATTTGGCGTTGCCGCGGTTCCTGCCATCTGAAACGACCGGCCGGCCGCCGCAGTGCCGCCGCACGGAGGTGAACTATGGCCGGCGATCCCGGGCCCATGGTCCGCCGACGGCAACTCAGCGCGCTTCTGCACCACTACCGGGTCAAGTCGGGCCTGTCCGCGAAGGACGTCGCCGAGCAGATGTTCGAGGCGCCCTCGAAGATCACTCGCATCGAGAAGGGCCAACGCCTGGCGAGTGTCCGCGACATCGCGGACCTGTCCAGGATCTACCGTCTGCCGGACACGGTCCGGGACCAGTTGATGGATCTCGCCCGTGGCAGCCGGGAACGACAGTGGTGGCAGGTGACGGGCCTCAGCCCCGCCCTGCAGACCCTGATCGGAATGGAGGGATCAGCCCAGTCGATCAGTCAATATGAAGGCGCCGGAATCCCCGGCCTCCTGCAGACACCGGACTACGCTGACGGGATCATGCGCCTCTGGGCGCCGGAACCGGCGAAACGCGCGGAACTCGTCACCATCCGGATGAGACGGCAGGAGATCCTTCGAGCGCATGAGCCACCCGACGTCAGGGTGGTTCTCGACGAGGCCGCCGTGCGACGGGCAGTCGGCGGACGGGAAGTCATGCGCGAGCAACTGCACCACCTCAGCGAGGTGGCCTCGGGCGGGAAGTGTGACGTGCGGATCATCCCGTTCAGTGCGGGTGCGCACTCGGGTCTCACGAACGGCTTCACGATTCTCGAATTCGGGAATCTCACTTCCCTCCCCGATGAGACGCCCATCCCGGGCATCGTCTTCCTCGAACTGAGTGACGGAGACCGATACCTCGATTCGGCCGACGACGTCGCCTACCATCTGGCCCGTTTCGAGCGGGTACGACGGCAGGCGCTCACCACCGAAGAATCCATCGAACTACTCCGGACCGCGGCCGCAGGTCTCTGAGGCCCGATCCGGCATTCCCATGGGAGAAGCGAAATGCAGCACGTGCAATCAGTCGATGTGGACTGGCGCACCTCGACATTCTGCGGCAGCAACACGTGCATCGAGGTGGCGAGGATCGGCGACTCGATCGCGATCCGGGACTCGAAAGATCCGCAGGGTCCCGTTCAGATGTACTCGCGCGACGAGTGGAACGCCTTCCTCGACGGCATCACCGGCGGCGAATTCCGCTCACTGACATAGCCGTCACGACGTGGCGGTAGGCCGCCCGGACCGCGAAGCCGCCGTCCGGGCGGCCGGCGCGATCAGGGCGTAACGCGTGGCCGCTTGACGCGGCGCGGACGACCCCTCTTTAATGGCGGCGTCATCTTGCAGCGCCGGTTGGTGGTGGAGCGCGCTGGTCAACCCCGGACCGCACGGGGCGTCCAGCCATGGCTCGGCGTACCCCGCGTGGTCCTGACCCGAAAGGGACCACCACCATGAGTGACGCCATCACGGCGCGTTCTTCCGGCTCGCCGCAGCCGGACGAGCCACAGTTCGATCCGGCGGAATGGACCCCGATCATCGAGCGGGCGTTCTTCGTACGTCTGCTGGAGCTGCTCGATTCCCGTGCCGCAGCCGTCTGGTCGCGGCCCGTCGACGAGTTGGTGCGGGACCGGCTCGCCGCCCTCGACCCGCGGATCGAACCCCTGGTCGCCAACCCGATGGACGCGGCCAACGCCCGTTTCACGGCGCTGGCCGTCGCGGCGTACGACGTCGTCGAGCCGGCGCTCGGCCCCGCCGAGGCGGCCGCGATCGTGGAGGACTGCCTCAACGGCCCGCTACGCGAGGACATCCTGGCGGGCACGCGCGGCATGCTCGACCACGCCGGCGATCCGTTCGGTGTCCTGGTCGCCGCCAGCAAGGAACGCGAGCAGTCCTACTTCGGCCCGTCGTTCCACTTCGAGCGTCCCGTGGACGATCACGACACGTACGTCCTGGACGTACGTCGCTGCTTCTTCCACGACGTCCTGGTCGCGACCGGCCGTGGCGAGTTGCAGCCGATCCTGTGCCGTTTCGACCTGAACTGGGCCGACGCCATCGATCCGTCGCGGCATCACCTGAGGTTCGTGCGGCCGGTGACGTTCGCCGGCGGCCGCACCTGCCGCATGCTGTTCACCCGCGAGGAGCACCTCCCGGGCTGATGTGACCGGGCTGATGTGACCGGGCTGATGTGACCCGGCTGATGTGATCGAAGAGGCCTGGACCGGTACGGCTACCGTGCCTCCCGTGAAAACCAAAGCGGTGGTTCCGGCCGGCCTCGCCGTGGTGTTCGCGGTCGCCTTCGTGGTGGCCCCGGCGCCACTGGCGGCGCTCCGGCCGGCCGGCGGATTCGCTGACGAGGCGCATCTGGCCGGCCGGCTCCGGGTGGCGTTCGCCGACTACTGGCAGTCCGGTGACGGGCCGCTCTCCGCCGGCATGGCGGGAGTCGTCGACTACTGGCTGCGCTACCACCTGGTCAAGGCGACGGCCGCCGCGCTGCTGTTCGCCGCGCTCGCCGTACTCGGAACGAGGTTGTGGAAGGCGTTCGCCCGGGGCGCCTCCCCGCTCGCGGCGGCCGGTGTCGTGGTGACGATGTCGGCGGTGTTCTCGCTCGCCCTGGTGATGGCGAACGTCCAGGGTGCGGTGTCGCCGCTCGCCTCGCTGCTGCCGATGCTGGTGGACGGCCCCGGCAGCGGTGCGGCCGACGTGACGCTCGCGCAGGTCCGGCAGCAGCTGGCGGCGGGCGGCCGGGCCTCTCCCCCGCTCCAGGTGATGATCGACGACTTCGCCCGGTATCACGTGGCGATGGCGGTGATCGCCGCGCTGGTGGCGGCCGGTCTCGCCGCGTTCGGTGTGGTGCTGTGGCGACGGTTCGCCGGCACGGCGCCGGCCGAGCGGCGGACCCGGCGGGTGCTGGCCTCGTTCGGTGTGCTGACCGGTCTGTTGACGCTGGTCGCCGGTGTGGTCGCGGTGGCCAACACGACGACCGCCGTCGATCCTGCCCCGGCCCTGCTGGCCTTCTTCGAGGGCGGCTGGTGAAACTACGCCCCCGGCAGATCAAGACCTGATCGTACGGCGTCCAGGCGCCCGGCCAGGTCCGGCGCCGCGGCGCGAAGCGCGGTGAGATCGGTACGGGTGTCGAGCAGTCGGGCCCAGCCGACGCCGCGGCCCTGTTCCAGCGTGGCGACGGCGGCGTTCCGGTCGCCGGCGGCGATCGAGCAGGCGCCGGCGTCACCGGCGATACCGTTCGAGGTCGCGAGCGCGTCCTCGGCGCTGTCGCGGCCCAGTCCGCGCCAGGCGAACAGCGGCAGGAGTCGTACCGCCGCGGTGAATCCCCCGGCGGCCTCCGGCCATCGGCCGAGTGAGGCGGCGAAGTCGCCGAGCGTGTCGGCGCATCGCAGGCGGGCCGCTGCCGGCGCGGCGGTGGCTGCCGCGCCCTCGCGGCAGGCCCACAGTGCCCGGTCGGCGTCGGCCCGGGACTGGGAGCGGGCGAAACGGGTACGCAGTGCGGTGCCCAGGTTGCCGAGGACGGTCGGCCGGTCGGGGTGTCCGGCGGGCAGCTCACCGATGACGGATTCGGTGATGGCGACGACCGTGTCCAGATCGGCCGGGTCGCCGGTGTGTTCCGCCCGGCGCAGCAGCGCGCCGGCCAGGTTGGACCGGTAGCGCGCGTGGTTCGGATGGCCGGCCGGTGTCAGGTCGACGGCCGCCTGGCCGACGCTGATCGCCGCGGCGAGGTCGTCCGGATCGCCGGCGGCGGTGAACCGCGTGTGCAGCGCGTTGGCCAGATTCGACAGGTACCTCGGGCGTCCCGGATCCGGAGCTGGCGCCGCGTCGGCGGCCGCCCGTCCGTTGTCGACGGCCGCGTCGAGGTCGTCGCGGTCGCCGAGCCGGTCGAACCGCCCGAGCAGTGCCGTGCTGAGATTCGACAGTGCCTGCGCGCGGTTCGCGTGCCCGTGCGGCATCGTCGACGCGGCGCTGCGGGCGGCGTCGACGGCGGCGTCGAGGTCGGCCCGGTCGCCTCGATCGTGGTAGCGGGTCTGCAGCATGACGGTGAGGTTCGACAGGTGGCCGCCCAGGTCGGGCCGGTCGCCGGGGATGCCGCGCAACGCCCCCCGTACCGCCGTGATGGCCGCGTCCAGATCGGCCGGATCGCCCCGCCTGCCGAATCTGACCTGGAGGGAGCCGGCCAGATTGCCCAGGCACTGGTGACGGTTCGGGTGCCGGCGTGGGCAGCGCGCGACCGCGTCCCGGCCGACGGTGACCGCCTCGTCGATGTCGGCGGGCTCGCCGTACCGTTCGAACCGCAGCCGAAGCGCCAGCCCGAGGTTGGAGAGGTGCGTGACCCGCTCGGGGTCGTGCGGCGAAAACCCGTCGAGCGCGCCCCGGGTCAGTTCGATCGCGTCGGTCAGGTCCGCCGGGTCGCCGTCGCGCAGGAAGCGGGTCTGCAGGCGCGCGGCGAGGTTCGCCGCGTACCGGGACTGTTCCGATCCGGCCGGCGTGCAGGCGACGGCGACCCGCCCGGCGTGGACGGCGTCGTCGAGGTCCTGCCGGTCGGCGCCGCGTTCGAAACGGATCCGGAGTGCCATGCCGAGGTTGTTCAGGACGTCGCCGCGGGGTGACCGTTCGATGTCGATCATTTGCAGCACCTGCCGGTACAGGCTGATCGCGCGGTCGAGTGCCGCCGGGTCGTCGTGTCGCAGGCAGCGGTCGACGAGGTCGTCGGCCTCGTCGCACCAGTCGTCGAGCCCGGTGTCGGCGATCAGATGTTCCGGCACCAGCTCCGGCCATTCGGGGGCGAGCACGCGAAACAGTGGTACGGCGGTCTCCCGCTCCGCGTCGCCGACGCCGTCGGGAAGTGACAGGTACCGGCACCAGTAGAACCAGGCCAGTGCCGCGAGCGGTTCGACGTTCATGGTGCGTTCGCCGGATTCGCCGACCGTGGTGGCGGCCTCCCACAACGCGACGCCCTCGTCGGTGGCCTGCCGGCCGATGAGATGGACCGGGCTGCCGGTGATCGTGTAGAGGGTCACTCTGCGCCGGATCGACGCCAGTAGCTCGTCCACCCTGTCGAAGCTACCGCGTGACGAGGCCGTTCTCGTACGCCCAGACGGCGATGCCGACCCGGTTGCGGGTGCCGAGTTCGCGCTGCATCGCCGCGACCTGCGCCCATCACCCGCTCCGCCGCGCGTCCGTCTGCCCGGCCTGTCGCGGCGGAGCGGGCGTGACCGCCTCCGCCCGGCGGGCCCCGGGTGCATCGGTGCCCTGTGGACTCCGGGCGGTGGCGGCCCCGTGCCGTAGGCTCGCCGCGTGAGAACCGCGGTCGGCGATCCGGCGGAGGGCCGCGGTCGAGGTGCCCGTCGGGAATGCCATTCTCCGTCCGCCGATGTCATGGAGGCGTTGGATGTGAGCACCGACATCCGCTGGGTGGTCGCGGTGATCGACCGCCCGGTCCAGCAACTGCACGAGGCGGCCGGGTTCTGGGCAACGGTGTCCGGCACCACCGCCCGACCGGTGAAGCACGACAGGTTCATCGAGTTGCGGCAGGCGCCGGCTGATGACTGGTTGCTCGTGCAGGGTGTGCTGGACGGGCCGGGAGGCATCCACCTGGACCTCTCGGTGGACGACCCGAAGGCGTTCGTCCGGCGGGCGTCGGCGGCGGGCGCGACGGTGACCGCGGATCACGGCTCCTGGCATGTGCTCGCCTCCCCGTCCGGGTGGGCGTTCTGCGTCGCCGCCTGGAAAGGCGAGCATCGCCGGCCGGCGCCGTTCCGGGAGCCGACGATGCTCAGCCATGTGGATCAGGTGTGCCTGGACCTGTCACCGTCGGACTACGACGCGGAGCTGACCTTCTGGGCGGCGCTGACCGGGTGGCCGGTCGACGTTGCCGGCCGGCCCTGCTGCGCCCGGCTGCGGCCCACCGGCCCGATGCCGATCGGGATCCTCCTGCACCGGCACGATCGGGAACGGCCGGCCGCCGCCCACCTCGACGTCACCGGCTCGGAGGTCTCCGCCGCCCGGGCCTGGCAGGAGCGGCTCGGTGGCGCGCCCGCCGGCGCGGGACCGCACGGAACCGTGCTGCTCGATCCGGCCGGAGCCCCCTACTGCCTCACCTCCTCCGATCGACCGTCCACCACGTGACCACGGTCGCCGCCGCCGGCCTGGTTCACCGCAGCACCAGCAGGTCCAGGGCATCGACGACCGGCCCGGAGCTCGTGCGTGCGGCCTCGGTCAACCGCGCGACGCCGGCCTCGTACGCCTCGTCGCTGATCAGTTGCAACGGCGTGTGCGCCGCCCGCCGGAGCCCGGCGGCCGCCTCCGCCACCGACCGGGCGGTCACCTGCGGAACGGACTCGCAGCCGGCGGGGGTGAACCCGGCGGCGGCGAACGCGGTCTCGACGCCGGCGATGCTCGGGTAACGGTCGAGCACCGCGACCGCTTCCGGGAACCATCGGAACAGGCTGATCGCCTCGTGCCGTCCGGCGAAGGCGGACCGGATCAGCACCGGCGCGCCCGGCTTCAGCACCCGGCGGATCTCCCGGGCCGCCGCCGGCAGGTCCGGGATGTGATGGATCACGGTGGAGAGCCAGATCCCGTCGGCGCTCGCGTCCGCGCACGGGATGTCGTCGGCGGAGCCGGGCAGCACCGGCCGCACCACCGAGCGCTCGCGCATCGCCGCGGCGGGGTCCACCGCCACCACCTCGATCTCCGGCCACCACGCGCGGAACGCCCGCGCCCAGCTGCCGGTCCCGCTGCCCAGGTCGAGCAGGCGTGTTCCGGGTTCCGCCGGGAAATACCGGCCGATCGCCGCCCGCCAGGTGGCGAGGTCGTCCTCGCGCAGGTGCCGAGTCTCCTCGAACGCCGCCGCATCCACACCGTCGTACGCGATCAAGGCCATGCCCCGAGTCCACTCGTCCCATCACCGGCGATCAAGGACAAGTGCACCGATTCACACTCCGTCAGGGGCAGATCGTCGGTTCCCCGCCCTCGGTGTGGCCGGTCTGCAGCACCTTCTCGACGCACGCGAGCAGGTCACGCGGGAGGAAGGGCTTGCTCAGGACGGCGGTCGCCTGCTCCAGGGGCCGGGTGTCGCCGGGGATCAGGTTGCCGCTGACGAAGATCACCGGGATCCCGCGGGTCTCGGCATGGCTCCGGATCAGGGCGCACAGCTCGGTGCCGGACACGACCGGCATGTTGATGTCGCTGACCACGAGGTCGGGGTGGTGCCGTTGCACGGCTTCCCAGCCGGCGGCTCCGTCGGTGGCCTGGATGACCTCGTGTCCCGCACGAGCCAGCAGGCGCTGCATGACGGCGAGAATGTCGCTCTCGTCCTCGGCGACGACGATCCTTGCCATGCAGGTCTCACCCGCTCCCCGCTCGCGCACCCACTTCATACCACCTTATTGTGATATGCCGGGCTCGGCCGCACACCCGGGAATCCCGCCCGGCCACGCTCGGCTCGACCGTTTCGGCGCACAGCGCAACAGGGGGCGCGACACTGGAGGGGTGGACCTCCGTCCAGCTCCTGACCCCGGTGTCCTGATCGACAAGCTGGTGCCGGCGAACCCCGCTGCGCCGATCATGGAGATGGCCCCCGGGGGCATGTCGCGAACGGCCGCGGATCGGCTCGCCGCGCTGACCGAGGGCGGTGCCCGCGCGGCCTGCGCCATGATCCACCTGGCGGAGGGCGGCCACATGCGGCTGGTCGGAGGGCACAACCTTCCACCCGGCTTCGAGCCGATGCAGCAGGTCCCGATGTCCTCCACGCTGGCCGGGGTGCTCGTGCGCACCGGCTTCCCGCTGGTGGTCAGCGACGTGGAGGCCGACGACCGGGTCCCGGCCGACGCCCCGGTCCGGGCCGTGGGCATCCGCGCCTACGCCGGCTTCCCCGTCCGCGACCCGGCCGGCGCCATCGTCGGGGTCTGCGCCGTCATGGACTACCAGCCCCGGCAGTGGCAACCCGACGAACTGACCGCCGTCGACAACGGGGCCCAGGCGTGCACGGCGTTCGTCGCCGAGCAACGCGCCCACGAGGCCGAGTACCAGCAGCGCCGCTTCCTGGACACGATGCTGGACAGCCTCGACACCGGCGTCGCCGCGTGCGCCGCCGACGGCCACCTGGTGCTGGTCAACCGCTCGCTCCGCGAGCGCCTCAACCTGCCGGCCGACGTCACCGACCTCGACAGATGGAGTACGTGGCTGCCGATCACCACGACGGACGGCGAACCGGTCGACCCGGCTCAGATGCCGCTGGGACGGGCGCTGCACGGCACCGACGTCCGCGGCAACGAGTTCGCGGTGCAGACCCGCGACGGGCGCCGCCTGATGCGCATCAACGCCCACCCGATCACCGACCACCAGGGCAACCGGCTCGGCGCCGTCTCCGTCCACCACGACATCACCGACGCCCACCACGCCGCACACCTGCAGGAGATGCTCAGCCGCGCCAAGGACGAATACCTCAACCTGGTCGGCCACGAGCTGCGCACCCCGGTGACGATCATCGTCTCGTACCTCGAACTGATGGCCGAGGCCGAACCCGACACCCGCGCCGCCGACCTGGTCCCCCTGATCGAGGCGGCCCGGCGCGGCAGCGAACGGCTGCGCCGCCTGGTCGAAGCGCTCCTGGACCTGTCCGCCCTCGACGCCGGCCGCACCGAACTCACGGTCACCGACATCGACCTCGTCACCGTCGTCAACGGCGCCACCTGCGCCAACGAGGCGAACGCGCAGGCCAAGAGCATCTCGCTCACCCAGACCACCCCGGCCCGCATGCCGCTGCAGGGCGACCCGCGCCGGCTCACCCAGATGGTCACCGCGCTCGTGGACAACGCCATCACCTACACCCCGAAGGGTGGCGCCGTCAGTGTGACCGTCTCCGGCGACGACACGACCGCCGTCATCGACGTCACCGACTCCGGACTCGGCATCCCGGAGCATGAACGCCCGCACGTGTTCGACCGCTTCTATCGCGGCGCGGTCGCCACCGAACTGGCCATCCCCGGGGCCGGGTTGGGGCTGCCGATCGCGAAGCTGATCGCCGACCGCCATCACGGCACCATCACGATCAAACCCTCGAACGGCCGTCCCGGCACGACCACGCACGTCGAGCTGCCCCGCAACCTCCCCACCCGCGGTGACACCCATCGGTGAAAGGGTCACCGCGCCGGCGGTTCGAAGCCGGTGCGGATCCGAGCGCCCCGGCTCACGCCGATGCCGTAGCCGTGGGCGGCGAGGACGAGATGGCCCGCCGACACCCGGGCCGCGGTTGTTCGAACCCTCTCACGCGCAAGGGCGCCCCGGCGATGCTGGATCATCGCGCGCCGGAGCGCCCTTGACGACGGAACGACGGATCACGGCCAAGCAACTGACGCTCCTGCCGCCATCCTGCTGTAGTTGCCAGACTTATGCAACAAGGCCGCGCGGGTCAGAAGTCGTCGTCGAACGTCACCGTTCCGGTCACGCCGACCTGGTACGCCGAGACGCGGCGCTCGAAGAAGTTCGACAGCTCCTGGACGTCCTGGAGTTCCATGAACGCGAACGGGTTCCCGCTGCCGTAGACCGGTTCCATGCCGAGCGCCAGCAACCGCCGGTCGGCGACGTGTTGCAGGTACTCGCGCATGTCAGCCAGCGACATGCCGGAGACGCCCTGCTCCAGCAGGTCGGCGGCGAACTGGACCTCGCATTCGACGGCTTCGGTGAGCATGTCGCGGACCTGCTGCGCCATCTCGGCGTCGAACAGGCCGGGTTCCTCGGCGCGGACCGTGTCGACCACGTCGAACGCGAACGCCATGTGCATGCTCTCGTCGCGGAACACCCAGTTGGTGCCGGACGCGAGACCTTGCAGGACGCCGCGGGAGCGCAGGAAGTAGACGTACGCGAACGCGCCGTAGAAGAACAGGCCCTCGATGCACGCGGCGAAGCAGATCAGGTTGAGCAGGAACGCCCGCCGGTCGTCGCGGGTCTTGAGTTCGCGCAGTTCGAAGACCGAGTCGATCCACTTGAAGCAGAACTCGGCCTTGCGGGCGATCGAGGGGATGTTCTCGACCGCGGCGAACGCCTCGAACCGTTCCTTCTCGTCCGGCACGTAGGTGTCGAGCAGGTTGAGATAGAACTGGACGTGCACGGCCTCCTCGAACAGCTGCCGGGACAGGTAGAGCCGGCCCTCCGGGGAGTTGACGTGCTGATACAGGTTGAGGACCAGGTTGTTCGCCACGATCGTGTCGCCGGTGGCGAAGAACGCGACGAGCCGCGACACCAGGTGCTGCTCCGCGGGGGTCAGCCGGGCCAGGTCGGCGAGGTCGGCGTGCAGGTCGACCTCCTCGACCGTCCAGGTGTTCTTGATGGCGTCCTTGAAACGGTCGAAGAAGTGCGGGTACTTCATCGGCCGCAGGGTCAGGTCCATTCCAGGGTCGAGCAGCATTACTGGCACGCCTCACACGATTCGGGGTTTTCCAGGGAGCAGAGTTCGGCCTCGGTCAGCGCCGGGATCAGCGACACCGGCGCGACCGGTACGGCGGCCGCCGGGGTGGTGACCGCGACGGTCGCCTGCTGAATCCGGGTCGCCGGGCGCGACCGCAGGTAGTAGGAGGTCTTCAGGCCGGCCTTCCAGGCGTACAGGTACATCGAGGACAGCTTGTTGATGGTCGGCGCCGCCAGGAACAGGTTCAGCGACTGTGACTGGTCGATGTACGGCGCCCGGGCCGCGGCCAGCTCGATCAGCGCCTTCTGCGGCAGCTCCCACGCCGTACGGAACAGCTCGCGCACGTCGGCGGGGATCTCGGCGATGCCCTGCACCGATCCCTCGGCGCGTTTGATCGCCTCACGGATCGGGGCGGTCCAGAGTCCGCGGGCCTTGAGCTCGCGTACCAGATAGGTGTTGATCTGCAGGAACTCGCCCGACATGGTCTCGCGTTTGAACAGGTTGCTGACCTGCGGCTCGATGCATTCGTAGCAGCCGGCGATGGACGCGATGGTGGCCGTCGGGGCGATCGCGATCAGCAGCGAGTTGCGCAGGCCGTGCTCGGCGATCGACGCCCGCAGCGCATCCCAGCGCCCGGTCTGCGAGACGGTGGCGCCCCACAGGTCCGGGTGCAGGTCGCCGCGGGCGGCGCGGGTCTGCGGATACGCCGGGTGCGGGCCGAACCGCTGGGCGAGCGCGACCGACGACTCCAGCGCGGTCAGGAAGATCTCCTCCTGGATCCGGGTGGACAGGTCGCGGGCCTCGGCCGAGTCGAACGGCAGGCCGAGGATGAAGAACGCGTCCTGCAGGCCCATCAGGCCGAGGCCGACCGGCCGCCAGCGCGGGTTCGACGCCGCGGCCTGCCGCGACGGGTAGTAGTTGATGTCGATGACCCGGTCCAGGTAGACGACCGCGGCGCGGACGGTGTCCCTCAACTTCACCCAGTCGACACCGTCAGCATTGACGTGTGCACTCAGGTTGATCGAGCCGAGATTGCACACGGCGGTCTCGTCGTCGTCGTTGACCTCGAGGATCTCGGTGCACAGGTTGGACAGGTGGATGGTGTTGCCCGGTTCGCCGGTCTGGTTGGAGAGCGCGTTCGACCGGTCCTTGAACGTCATCCAGCCGTTGCCGGTCTGCGCCAGGGTTCGCATCATCCGCCCGTACAGATCGCGGGCCTTGATGGTTTTGACCGCCTTCTTCTCGGCCCGGCGGTAGGCCTCGTCGAACGCCTCGCCGAAGAGGTCCGGCAACTCGGGGGCGTCGGACGGGTCGATCAGCGACCAGTCCTCGTCGGCCTCCACCCGGCGCATGAACTCGTCCGGGATCCAGTTGGCCAGATTCAGGTTGTGGGTGCGCCGGGACTCCTCGCCGGTGTTGTCCCGCAGCTCCAGGAACTCCTCGACGTCCGGGTGCCACGGTTCGAGGTAGACGCAGGCGGCGCCCTTGCGCCGGCCGCCCTGGTTGACCGCCGCCACCCCGGCGTCGAGGGTCTTCAGGAACGGGACGATGCCGTTGGACCGGCCGTTCGTGCCGCGGATCAGCGCGCCCCGGCCACGGACCCGGGTCCAGGAGATGCCGATGCCGCCGGAGAACTTCGACAGTTTCGCCACCTGGTGGTAGCGCTCGTAGATCGAGTCGAGCTCGTCGCGCGGCGAGTCGACCAGGAAACACGACGACATCTGGGTGTGCCGGGTGCCCGAGTTGAACAGCGTCGGCGAGGACGGCAGGTAGGCCAGCGACGACATGAGCCGGTAGAAGCCGATCGCCTCGCGGGCGTCCTCCGACAGGCCGCAGGCGACCCGCAGCAGCCAGTACTGCGGGGTCTCCACGACCAGGCGCGACCGCGGGTGGCGCAGCAGGTAGCGGTCGGCGACGGTACGCAGCCCGAAGTACTCGAACCGCAGGTCGCCGGCGGCATCGACGGCGTCGTCGAGTTCGCGGGCGTTGCCGGCCACGAACGCGGCGGTCCCGTCGCCGATCAGGCCCTGCTGGTGGGCGTACCGGATGGACTGGGAGAAACTCGCGACGCCCTGGCCGCGAACCTCCTTGTCGACGTACGCGGCGAGCAGGCGGGCCGCGAGCTTCGAGTACTGCGGCTCCTCACCGATCAACTCGGCAGCCGTCTGGATCGACAGTTTGTCCAGCTCAGCGGTGGTGGCACCGTCGTAGAGGCCACTGATGGTCCGGGTGGCGACCCGCAGCGGGTCGACCTCGCCGAGGTCGGTGACCCACAGCTCGACCGCCTTGACGATCTTGTTGACGTCGACCGGTTCCAGGTCGCCGTCACGTTTCCGGACCCGCATCACGTGCCGGCGCTGCTCCGGCACCACGTGCCCGGCCAGCGGCGGACCCTGTGTCGCTGTCATGTCCCGTCCCCTCTTCACGCCCACTCGACAAGATCGCCGAACGCGCAGGGGGACGCCGCCGTGACCCACGACGGGACGACGGCCGGTGGCGTCAGCCGTCCCACGCGGCCTTCGACCGCCGCACACCGGTGGCGTACGGCGCGCTGGCAGGTCTTCGGACTCGTGGGCGCCGAACACGCTCCTACTGGCCGTCGCTTCCCAGACCCGAAGGTCCAGTGCTTCATGACGGCGGTCGTTCCCACTCACCGCTGCGGGGCAGTCCCGGTTTCACACCGGGTTCCCTGTTGCCTCGGCCACGCCCTGACGGGCATGACCGAACCAGCTGCGGGAGACACCATATATGGATGCGAGCGGAAAGGCATACCCAACATGGTGTGTCGAATCCGTCAGCCGGTCATGATCACTCCACGGTGGGCCAGGTCCACGCGACCCGGGTGACAACCAGCAGGAGCGCCGTCTGCGTCAGGATCCCGGCGATGTAGTAGATCCAGCTCTCCCCGATGAGCGAGGCCGCCGCGGTCACCGCGTAGAACAGGCTGACCACGATGTTGGCGATCCGGTTGACCCGCGCCGGGGCGAGCAGCGAGACGGCGACCATCGACGCGGCGACCACGATGTACAGCGTCGTGAGCACCAGGAACGTCTGGTCGATCGCGAACCCGGCGCCGGACACCTCGCCGGCGAGCACACCGTGGATCACATCGGCGCGGAAGAAGCCGAAGATGTCGACGTAGGCGAAGACGAGCAGCGTGGTGACCCACAGGCCACTGAGGACGATCTTGACGTCGACCCGGGTGTCGACGAGGTCGCTCGTTCGGTTCACGGTCATTCCCTTTCGGTCGCCCGTACCGTTGCCGGGTTCTCAGTCTCGAACGGCCCGGCGGCGCGGCGCCCGGATCCGATGGCCGACGTTTCCCTGGCCTATCGGCCAGGTGAGCGCCCGATCGCTACCGTGACATGCGTGCCGACCGCGGCGGGAAGGTTGCCGTACACCCGGCGCGACGGGACCCTCGCCGCGCTGGTGCTCGCCGTGCTCGTGATCGAGGTGGTCTTCCGGGACCTGACCTGGCGACCGGTGGCCGCCGTCTTCGGATGCGGGCTGGCGCTCGCCGTCCTGGTCCGGCGGACCCATCCGCTGGCGGCGGTGGTGTTCGCGTACGGCGGGTTCGCGGTCCTCGACGTCGCCGCGTTCGCCGTCGGGGCCGACCCGGTGGTGCTGCACGCCGGCTGGGTGGTGCTGGTGCTGGACTATGCGCTGCTGCGGTGGGGCGACGGCCGCGACGCGGTCATCGGGCTGGCGGTCATGGCGGTGGCGGTGGCCGCCATCGTCGGCGTCGACTTCCCCGGGGTCGCCGAGACGATCGCCGGGATCGCCGTCCTGCTGTTCGCCGCGGCCCTCGGCGCGTCCGTACGGTACCGGGGCATCGCCCGTGAACAGCTGATCGCGCGGGCCCGGCTACAGGAACGCGAACAGCTGGCCCGGGAACTGCACGACACCGTGGCCCACCACGTCTCCGCGATCGCGATCCAGGCGCAGGCGGGCCTGTTCCTGGCCCGGTCGTCGTCGCTGAGCGGAGCGACCGAGGCCCTCGAGACCATCGACCGCGAGGCGGCCCGGACACTCGCGGAGATGCGCACGATGGTCAGCGCCCTACGCGATCATCAGCAGCGGCCGCCGCTGGTCCCCCGGCACCGGATCGCCGACATCGAACGCCTCGCCACCGACGGGACCGAGGCGCCGCGCATCGGCGTCGCGCTGCACGGGGACCTGACGAACCTCCCGCCGGCCGTCGAAGGCGCCCTCTACCGCGTGACGCAGGAATCGATCACCAACGCTCACCGCCACGCCCAGCAGGCGACCCGGGTCGACGTCGAGGTGACCGGCGGCGCCACCGAGGTCCGGCTGACGGTCAGCGACGACGGCGCCCGCGTCGCGTCCGCCGCCCATCGGCCCGGGTACGGGCTGGTCGGCATGACCGAGCGGATCACGCTGCTGGGTGGCACACTCACCGCCGGACCGCGGCCCGATCGCGGCTGGACCGTGCGGGCCGTCCTCCCCCGCCGGGACGCCACGCCATGACCATCCGCGTTCTCATCGCCGACGACCAGGGCATCGTACGGGCGGGGCTGTCGACGATCCTCAACGGCCGGCCCGGCATCGACGTGGTCGGCGAAGCGGCCGACGGGCGGACGGCCGTCGCGCTCGCCCGCCGCCTGCGGCCCGACGTGTGCCTGTTCGACATCCGGATGCCCGTGCTGGACGGCATCGAGGCCACCCGTCTGCTCGCCGGGCCGGACGTCACCGATCCGGTCGCCGTCATCGTGATCACCACGTTCGACACCGACGAGTACATCTACGGGGCCCTCCAGGCCGGCGCCCGCGGCTTCCTGCTCAAAGGCGCCGAACCGGACCAGCTGGTCCAGGCGATCCACGCCGCCGTGCAGGGTGACGCGCTCATCGACCCGGCCGTCACCGGCCGGCTGCTCGCCACGTTCGCCACCCGCGGCCCCGCCACCGCGGCGGTCCAGCCGATCGACGCCCTGACCGAGCGGGAGGAGGACGTGCTGGGCCGGGTCGCGCTGGGCCGGACGAACGCCGAGATCGCGCGGGAGCTGCACATCAGCATGAGCACGGTCAAATTCCACCTCACCGGCCTGATGACCAAACTCGGCGCCCGGAACCGGGTCGAACTCGCCATCTGGGCCTACCGGACCAACCGCGTCACGTGACGCCCGCCCCGGCCGGCGCATGGTCACGGCTCGGTCAGAGGGTGGCGAGCACGAACGACGACACGAAACCGGCGGTGGTGCTGAGGGCGACGAGCGGACCACCCTTCTCGTACGCCTCCGGCATCAACGTGTCCGCCAGCGAGGCGAGGACGGCCCCCGCGGCGAACGCGAGCGGCAGTGAGATCGTCTCCGGCGAGGTCGCCGACAGCGGCCCGGCGCCCAGGACCACCGCGAGCGTGAGCAGGGCGGCACAGGTCAGCCAGGTGCCGAGGATGAACGCCTGGGACCGGCCCTGCGCCCGCATCGAGGCGCTGCCCACCAGCGCCTCGGGAAAATTCGAGACGAAGATCGCGGCCAGCAGGGCCAGCCCGCCACTGCCCTCCCCCAGGGAGACCCCCAGAGCGACATTCTCCGGTACGCCGTCGAGCGTGACCGCGGCGAGCAGGGCGAGCCCGGCCGCTCCCGAGGTCGAGGCGGTGCTCGGCGGCCGCTGTCGTGCGGCGGCGTCGACGTCGAGCTTCTCGCTGCCGTGGGCTTCGGGATGGTGTCCCCGGGCGGCGCGGTCGAGCCAGGTGCTCAGAACGGTGAACACCACCGCGCCGACGATCAGGCCGACGGCGGCGCGCCAGATTCCGCCGTGCTGGTAGGCGTCGGCGAACAACTCGAACGACAGGGCGGTGATCAGGGCGCCGGCGGCGAAGGCGAGCATGGTCGCCAGCACCCGCTTGGGCAGTTCGACTCTCGCCCCGAGCACGGCGCCGAGGACCAGCGCGCTCGAGGCGATGATCCCGAAGATAAGCGCATCCACGTCCGCCGATTACCCACTTCCGGGTTTCCTATCGCGTGGAACGGCGGACGGGCCGTGACCGACATCGCCACAGCCCGTCCGTACGGTGAATGGTCAGGACTTGAAAGCGTCCTTGATCTTCTCGCCGGCCTGCTTCAGGTTCGCGCCGGCCTGGTCGGCCTTGCCCTCACCTTCCAGGCGTTCGTCGTCGGTGGCCTTGCCGACGCCTTCCTTGACCTTGCCGCCGATCTCCTCGGCCTTGTTGTCGACCTTGTCGTCGAATGCCATCGGGCACCTCCGGGTCACCGTGGTTGGGTGGATACCAGGTGCATACCCGGAGGAATGTTCGGCAACCGCATGCCCTTCATCACCTCCCTACTGTGGAGCCGGCCGGTGACCGTTACCATCCCGGCGTGGAAGAGGACCTGACCAGCCGGCTCTACAGCCTCGCCTGGCGGGTCACGCCACGGCTGCCGGACCCGGTCGCCGCGGCCGTCTTCGGCTCCGTCGCCGCCGGGATGCGCTGGTCCGGCCTGGGCGGGGTGCGGCAGCTGCGGGTCAACCTCGCCCAGGTGCTCGGCCAGACCGCGGACAGTCCCGCCGTGACCGCCACCGCCGCTCGGGGCGTGCACTCCTACCTGCGTTACTGGCGGGAGTTCTTCGGCCTCACCGGATGGAGCCGGGACCGGATCCGCGACACCGTGGTCTTCGAGTCGCTGGACCGGGTGGCCGCCGCCCGTGACGCCGGCCGCGGCGTGGTGCTGGCGCTGCCGCACAGCGGCAACTGGGACCTGGCCGGGGCCGCGCTGGTGCTGAGCGGGCACCCGTTCACGACGGTCGCGCAGCGCCTGCGCCCGGAAGGGCTCTACCAGCGGTTCGTGAGCCACCGGGCGGCGCTCGGCATCGAGGTGCTCCCCGCCGACGAGACCCGGCGGGCGGTCACCGCGCTCACCCGGCGGCTGCGGGCCGGCGAGGTGGTGTGCCTGGTCGCCGACCGGGACACGTCCGCGGCCGGCATCGGCGTGCGGTTCTGCGGCGCGCCGACGACCTTCCCGGCCGGGCCCGCCCAGCTGGCGCTGCGCACCGGGGCCGCGCTGCTGCCGGTGTCACTCTGGTACGACGGCCCGCGGCTCCGGGTCCGGATCCACCCGGAGATCGTCCCGGGCCGTGACGGCGCCACCCGGGCCCGGGTGGCGGCGATGACGCAGGAGCTGGCCGACGTCTTCACCGGCGCCGTCCGACAGCATCCCCACGACTGGCACGTGCTGCAACCGGTCTGGCCCGCTGCGGAAACACGAGCTGGTCGACCCGTTCCTTGAGGAGTCGCTCGACCTGATCGCGGCCGATGGTCACTGAACGCCGTAGATGTCCAGGAGCTGGCAGCATCGCAGCTCGACGGATTCCTCCAGACCGTCGAGTTCCACGTCCACCAGAACGTCACCGTCCGGGGTCCTCGCGAAATACAACTCGACGCGGGAGTCGCCCTCGATGACGACACCGAACCAGTCCTCGCTGTCCGCATCCGAAGAGTCCACGCCGGCGGCGATCGCGGTCAGGTCGGCCTCGCTCCGGGCCATGCCGGCGATCGCCCCGACGAACGGCAGCAGGTTCGAACCCGGAATCCAGCCGTGCATCGTGCCGCGTGGCTCCGTCCGCATCGTACGAATCTAACGCAGTTTCGATCTTCACAGGCCGAGGGTGACCGGCTCGGCGGGTATCCCCGATGTGAGCAGGCCGGCCAGCGGTGTGGCGAGGTCGCGGGGCGAGAACAGGTCGGGTCCGGTGTAATCGATGATCTCGGAAAGCCGCCACCATCGAAAAGCACCGATGTGCTCGGCGGCGATCTGCTCGTCGGTGAACCGCCCTCGAGGCTCGAAGCGGCCGGCGCGGACGAGGAAGTAGTCGTTGACCATGCCGTCGAAGCCGGGCGCATGATCCGGGGCGACGATGACCTGACGCCAGACGTGCACCGGGTCGGCGCCGGTGACCAGGCCGGTCTCCTCAAGCAGCTCACGGCGCAACGCGGACAGCCCGTCCTCCCCCGGCTCCACGCCGCCACCCGGAGCAGCCCAGACGCCTTGCGCCCCGTCCGGAACCGCCGGGTGCGGCGCGACGAACCGGCACAACAGGACCTGGTCATCCTCGTCGAGGATGATCGCGCGGACGGCGATGCGAAGATTTAGCGACATGGCGGACTCCAGGTCTCGTGCCGAAGGGTAGTGCTTCCCCAGGCTCGCACGACGGCCGTCCATCCGGCCGCGACGAGATCAAGACCCGCATCGAGAGGAGCTCGCTCGCGTCGACCGGCACCATCTACCGTATGGACACCAGTCGGCCGGACGACAGCACGCGGGCCTTCTACGACGACCTGGCCTCGACGTACGACCTGATCTACGCCGACTGGGAGGGTTCCCTGGCCCGCCAGGCGGAGGCTCTGGACGGGGTGATCCGGCAGGTGGTCGGCGCGGGCCCGATCCGGGCACTCGACTGCGCCTGCGGCATCGGCACGCAGCTCATCGGCCTGGCCGCCCTCGGATACTCGATGTCGGGTGGTGATCTCAGTGCGGCCGCGGTGGCTCGCGCCGCCGTCGAGTGCGAGGCGCGCGGCTTGAGCGCCGACCTCGTGGCGTGCGACATGCGGGGTCTGCCGCACGCGGACGCCGGTTTCGACGCGGTGATCTGCGCGGACAACGCGCTGCCGCATCTGCTGACGGGCGAGGACGTCACGCGGGCGTTGCGGGAGATGCGGCGGGTCGTTCGGCCCGGGGGCGTGGTGGTGGTGACGACCCGGGACTACGATGCCGTCCTCGCTGACCGGCCGGTGACCATGCCCGTCCAGCGTGGCGGGACGGCGGGTCTGCGGGTGGTGACCACCCAGCTCTGGGACTGGCATGCGGCATCCTCGGTGTACGACCTGACGCACCTCCAGGTCAGCGAGACAGCGCCGGGCCGGTGGGTGGCGGCTTCGAGGACGACGCGTTACCGGGCGTGGACGCGGGCCGAGTTGTCCGGGCTGGCGGGTGCCGCCGGGTTGACGGGCATCCGGTGGGCGGCCGGCGCGGAGACCGGGTTCTTCCAGCCGATGATGATCGCCTTCCGCTGACCGGACCCGTCGACCCTGATGCGGCCGCAGCGCGACGCCGTTCACGCGGGCTCGCAGACGCAGAGTTGAAGTGGCGCGTCCCCGGCGAACGGCCGGCCGGACCAGTCGCCGAGTCGCTCGACGAGCCGAAGGCCACCGAGCGAGAGCAGCAGCGGCAGCTCCTGCGGGAAGATGCTTCTGATGTGGAGCGGCGCGACGACGAAGTCGGGCTCGGAGTCGGTGGAGAGGTACCACGTCCCGCGGGTGACTTGCGCGGACGGGTCGTAGATCTCGGCGACGTCGACGCTGACGCTGCCACGGTCCGGGTCCATGAACGACAACGATTCCCGGGTACGCCGTACGCCGTCGGCTTCGGCGAGTAGCCGCACGCTCGGGTTGAACACGTCGAAGACGAATCGTGCTCCGGGCGCCAGGTGTCGTCGAACCGACCGGAAGCAGCTCACCAGATCCTCAGCCGCATGCAGGTGAAGGAGGGAGTTGGCCGCGATGAACACGTAGTCGAAGGTGCGGCCGAGGTCGAAGGCCCGCATGTCGCCCCGCACCCATTCCACCGTCACACCGCGCCGGTCCGCCTTACGCCGGGCCTCCGCCAGCATGTCCGGCGATAAGTCCAGGCCTACGCACGGATGCCCGTCGGACGCGATGGGGATCATCTTGTGCCCGGTGCCGCAGCCGAGCTCGAGTACGCGCCCGCCGTGCCGATCGGCGCCGGCCCGATAGAAGTCGACCGCGGGCTCGCCGCCGGGAAACATCAGGTCATAAAGCTTCGCGTACGAGTAGAGGTCGTCACTCATCGCGCCTCACCAGCCCTTCATCGCTGTTCGCGTCGTTCACGTGGAAGAGCCGGCCGAGCTGGTCGTCGAGGATCCGCCGTGCGGTGGCGCCGTCGCGCTGCCCGCCCAGCACACTGGAGCCCAGGCCGTTGGTCAACGCGAGCAGCGCGGCCGCGGTGAGCGCCGGGTCCACGTCGGCTGCCACCTCGCCCGCCTCCTGGGCTGCGGCGATGTGTGTGGCCAGCAGCGATTCCAGTTTGTCGGGGTAGGTGGCGCCGTGCCGGGTGGCCATCTCCGCCTCGCTGCTGAAGAGCAGGGTGTAGAAGCCGGTGTAGGCCCGCGTCAGCCGTACGCTCTCCTCGTCGGTCGGCAGGACCGCCGTGAGCGTGCCGTAGACGATGGTGCGTGCGGTGACCGGCCCGAGCGCCCGGATGCTCGCCGACACCCGTTCGGTGAGTTGCTCGGCGAGGTAGGCGAGCGCGGCCAGCAGCAGCTGTTCCTTGGTGTGGAAGTAGTACTGCACGAGCCGCAGCGAGACGCCGGCCTCGGCGGCCACCTCGCGCATGGTGGCCGACTGCAGGCCGCGGGTGCTCGCTATCCGGAGCAGGGCCTCGCCGATCTGCCGCCGCCGCTGCTCGTGGTCCACCCGTTTCGGCACCGCTTGATGATACGCTCGTATCACAATCGAGGGGTTGGATGGAGGCCACGATGCCAGTCGGCGAGTTCCGCAGCGAGCAGGCCCGCGATCGGTTCTTCACCGTCTACGACGATCTGGTCGACCGGCTCTGGCCGTCCTCGTCGGTCGATGCCGATGTGGTCACCAGCTTCGGCACCACCCGCGTCCACCGTCTCGGTTCCGGCGGGCAAACCCCGTTCGTGCTGCTGCCGGGCTCGGGCGGGCCGTCGCTGATGTGGCATGCCTACGTGGACCAGTTCGCCACCGCGCGCCCGGTGATCGCCATCGACCCCGTCGGTGAGCCCGGGCCGTCCGTTCAGACCCGCGCCATCGACAACGGCGACGAGTGGTCCCGGTGGCTCGGCGAGGTCCTCGCGGCGCTCGACGTCGACCGGGCGCATCTGGTCGCCACCTCGTACGGTGGATGGATCGCGCTGCGTCACGCCTTGCGATCGCCGGACGCGGTCGCGAGTCTCGCGCTGCTCGACCCGGGCGGCTTCGGCGAGGTCAGCCCCAAGTTCCTGGCCTGGGTGATCGCATGTGGGCTGGCCAGCTTCGCGCCCCGACCGGTCCGGCACGCCCTGGCCCGGCCGCTGCGCAACCTCGCCCTCCGCGACGACGACGCGATGCCGCTGGTCAAAGCCACCTTCGGCTTCCGGCGCAAGCACATCATGCCCACTCCGCTCACCGACGACGAGCTCGCACGGATCACGGCGCCCACCCTGCTGCTGGTCGGTGGCCACAGCCAGCTGTACGACGCGGCCGAGACCGTGGCCACGGTCACCGCCCGGATGCCGCGCGTCATCGCCGAGATCATCCCCGAAGCCAGCCACGACCTCGTCCTCCGGAATCCCGGCGAACTCGCCGCACGGATCGTCACCTTCGCCGCGGAAGCCCCCGCCACGCGGGGGTGACGCCCCGGACGATCAGTGATTCCTCCGGACCACCTGCCACGCCGCGCCGAGCAGCGCGAGTGTCCGGTACAGCGCGTAGGCCGCCCACAGCGTGGCCAGAGGCACGCTCATGAAGAGCACCGCGCCGCCCAGATACCGCGTGCTCTCCAGCATCCAGCCACCGGTCAGCATGACCGAGCCCACGACGACGGCCCAGGCCAGGATGCGGCCGGCCTTGGTCAGCGCCATCCACAGGCGGGCGTTGCCGGCGTCGCCCGGCTCCATCGGGTCGCCGACCTGGGGCCGCACGGCGAGGCTGTCGATGTCGCGCGCCGCGACCCGGTCGGCCTCATGTGGTGACTCGCGCAGCACCGCCGACAGGGCGAGCAGGTCGTCGTGGCCGCGGAGCCGTCCGGTCCGCGGATCGCCGAGCAGCAGCACGACGTGCGGGAAACCGAGCAGCGACGCCTTGCCGTAGCCCCGTTTCGCCCCCGGCGGCAGCACGACCACGGTGCCGCCGTGCAGGTCGTAGCGGTGGGTGCGGTCGCCGATCACCTGCACCATTTCCGTGCCGGAGAGCATCGACGCGGTGTCGACGAGATCGGCGGCACGACTGAACATCGTGACGAATGCGGCGTACGCGGCAACGACCGCCAGCAGGCCCAGCACGGCGGCCGCGGCGCCGAGCAACTCGTGCCACCCGGCCGCGACAGCGGTGAGCAGCAACACGGGCAGGACGGCGAACAGGTACCAACCGGCGAACAGCAGGAGGCGCCGCCGGTTCAGCCAGCGCTGGGTCCGCACGCCTTCCGCGCCGGGCGGGAACGCGGGGAGAGCCCGCCCGCCGTACAGCCGTTCCCGGAGGGTCTCGCTCAGCAGCACCACGCTGAGGCGGGGAACCCGGACCTCCAGGCGGTCACCGGCCAGGCTCGCGAGGTCGCGGACGAACTGCTGCTCCTCGATCTTCGGATCGATCAGGTCGAACAGCCGCACCGCCGGCCGTCCGTCCACGGTGGCTCGCATGTCGCCCGGAGCGTCCAGGCTGACGCCCGCTTCCGGCACCAGGTAAAGCGCGGCAACCATCCGGCGGCCCCGCCCCTGGATCTCCCGGTTTTCGATCACCACCGCCGAGATCTCGGCCCACCGCAGGTCACGCCGGTACCGGCCGATCCGCACCCGCCAGCCGTCCCGGTCGACGCCGACCTGGAACCGCTGCACCGCGTACGAGAGAAGGCCGACCACCATCAGCAGGCCGACCAGTGACATCGCCCCGGTGAAGAGCCGCCCGGACACCGAGCCGCCGACGGTGAACTGCAGGCTCACCAGATAGCCGGCGAATCCCGCCATCGAAGCCGCCAAAACCGCCGCGAGCACGCGGGAGCTGACCGGACGGCGCAGATTCATCCATTCATCATGATCCAAGCGGGCAACTCGACCGCATCCACGACGACGTCCGCTGGTCCGTCTACGCGTAGGCACCTCGTGCTGAGCGTCTCCGTAGGATGGTGCGGTGATCACCTGCGTTCTGCATTACACGATCGACCCGTCGAAGATCGAGGCGTTCGAGCGCTTCGCCCGTGAGTGGATGCGGCTGGTCGCCGCCCACGGCGGCATTCATCACGGATACTTTCTGCCGGCCGAGGGGGCGAGCGACCGGGCCGAGGCGCTGTTCAGCTTCGAGAGCCTGGCCGCGTACGAGCGTTATCGCGCTCTTTTCGGGGTGGATCCCGAGTTCGTCGCCGCCGACCGGATCCGTGCGGAGTCCGGCTGTGTGCTGCGTTTCGATCGCACCTTCATGCGCCCGCTGCTGCCGAACGGCTAAGCGCCGCGGGGCAGCACGGTCAGCACCCGTGCGATGTGTTCGCGGAACTCCGCCATGAACGCGGTGAGGAACTCCTCGGTGGACTTGTCGGTGACCACGCCGTCGCCGGGGAAGAGTTCGGGGCTGTACTTGATGTACGCCTCGGGTGCGGTCATCTGCCGGGCGTTGCAGAAGCTGAGCACGGCGCGCAGGCTCTGCTGGGCGAGCGCGGTGCGGATGTCGCCGATGGACGCGCCGATCACCGCGGTCGGAACGTGGTCGAAGGCGTTCTGGCCCCAGGGGCGCGACGCCCAGTCGATGGCGTTCTTCAGCGCTCCGGGGATGGAGCGGTTGTATTCGGGTGTGATGAACAGGATGGCCTGGGAGCGGTGGATGGCGTCCTTGAACGCGACCGCCTCGGGCGGGTAGGCGGCGTCGTAGTCGGGGCTGTAGAGCGGCAGATCCCGGATCGGGATCTCCTCGAAGTCCAGGTCGCCGGGCGCCAGGCGGATCAGGGCCTGGGACAGTTCGCGGTTGACGGAGGTGGAGGAGAGGCTGCCGATGAAGTAGCCGACCTGGTACCTGGCCATGAGACTCCCTTGTCGCCTATGCCCGATTCATCCTCAGGCTAACAATGCCGTCACCCGGGCCGTGGCGTTTCGGATCACGCATCGCGCTTTCGGTCCGTCACGCGTACCCGAAGAACGTGCACGGAAACCGCTACGGGTGGGCCCCCGGCGCTTCCTGGGAACGGTTACGCGGAGACGGCAACCGGAACAGGCGGGGCAGCCGGCGCAGGGCCTCGCCGTCGCCGGACACCGACGCGGCGCCGCTCTCGACGGCGCCGGCGAGGGGAAGACCCTGCCCGGTCACGCGCAGGAACGCGTCCTCGGTGATGGTGACGACGGCGTCCGGGTTCTGCGCGGGCCCGTGCAGCGCCTCGATGGTTCCGTCGGCGACGCGGGCGTGGAAGGGCTCGCCGTCGATGCGGAACTCGTAGACCGCGTGGAGTCCGGCGGCGGCGCCGGCGTCGAAGCAGGCCCGCAGGCCGAGCACCGCCCAGCCGGGATGGAACGTCTCGGTCGCGAGCCGGTCCCCCATGGCCCACTTCATACCCCACCGGGCCAGCGCCAGGATCGGTGCGGCGAGTTCCGCGCCGGCTTCGGTGAGCGCGTACGCCGGGGTGCGGGCCGGCGGCGGCAGGGTGATCTTGTGGGCGAGTCCTTCGCGTTCGAGGTGTTTCAGCCGGGCGGCGAGCAGTCCGGTGCCGAGGCCGCGCAGGCCGGCCTGGAGATCGCCGAATCGTTTGGGCCCGGTCAGCAGCTCGCGGATCAGCAGCAGCGTCCAGCGTTCGCCGACAAGGTCCAGGGTGCGCGCGGTCGCGCAGTACTGGCTGTACGTTCGCTGCTCCACTTCACGATTCTAAACTTCACGCTTCCCGTTCTTGAAGGAACAGGCGTCCAGCAGCATCCGGGCGAGCGGCTCCGGGTGGGTGAGCATCACGTCGTGCGGACCGTCGAGCGGCCGCGTCCGGTATCCGACGGCCGCGCCGAACCGGTCGAACGGGTAGGTCTGCGGCCGGCAGTAGACGGCTGTCCCGGCGATGCGGTCGACGGCCCCGGTCAGGCGGGTCGGCTCGGTGAACGTGCGCAGGGGCTGCGGGCGCAGGCGGGCGGCCAGGCCGGCGGCGGTGTCCGGGTCCGCGACGCCGAAGGCGGCCGGAGGCGGTGCGGGGATCCGGTCGCCGCCGCCCCGGGTCTCGGCGCTCGCGCGGACCGCCGCGACGAACGTGTCCGGGGCCAGGCTGAACAGGCTGGAGCCGTCGGGGCCGGCCCAGCCGTCCACGAGGACGATGTGGCCGACCGCATCGGGTCGCGCGTCGGCGGCCTCCCGCACGACCAGGCCGGCATAGCTGTGCCCGACAAGGACGATCTCCTTCCCGTACGCCGTGACGGCGTCGACAGCGGCGGCCACCGTCCCGGCGTGATCGTGGAGTCCGTGGTCTCCGGCGGCGCTGAGATCCGGCGTGAGCGTGCGCATCCCGGCGGCGTGCAGCAGCGGAACGATCCGCTCCCAGGCCCAGGGGCCGTGCCAGGCGCCGTGAACGAGGACGAACGTGGCCATCGAGGTCCTCCTTGGGCGGCGCGGCTGCGGCGTACCCGATGACCTTATCCCTTGACTTCTCGTTTTTGAAGTGTCAGCTTCTGGAACAGGTAACGACGATGGAGGGATCGGGAATGAGCACAGCGTTGTACACGGCTCAGGCGCACGTCGCGGGAGGCCGCAACGGCCACGGGCGCACATCGGACGGACAGCTGGAACTGACCCTGCGGCAGCCCAAGGAACTGGGCGGAGACGGCGCGGGCGCCAACCCGGAGCAGCTCTTCGCGATCGGCTACGCCGCCTGTTTCGCCACGACGCTCGCTCTGGTCGGGCAGCGTGGCGGGCTCACGGCGGACGACGCGGGCATCGACGCGTCGGTCTCCCTGATCCCGGGCGACGGCGGCCGTTTCACCCTGGCGGTCGAGCTCCGGATCTCGCTGCCGTCGGTCACCGGTCAGCAGGCGGCCGACCTGGTGGCGGCGGCACACCAGGTGTGCCCGTACTCGGGTGCCACCCGCGGGAACATCGAGGTGGCACTGGTCGTCAACGGCACACGCCTGTGATCGTCACACGAGCCGTTGTCTATGCGGTGGAGCGGAGGGTCAGCAGGGTGATGTCGGGGTCGGCGCCCACCCGCACCGGCGGCCCCCAGAAGCCGGCGCCGTTGGTGACGTAGACCGGTGTGCCGTCCACCTCGCCGAACCCGGACACCACCGGCTGCTGCAACCCGACTAGATAGTCGAACGGGAACATCTGACCGCCGTGGGTGTGACCGGACAGTTGCAGGTCCACCCCGTACGGGGCGGCGTCGTGCACGGCGACCGGCTGGTGTGCCATCAGCACCACCGGCCGGCCGGGGTCCCGGCCGGCCAGCGTCTTCGCGTAGTCCGGCGGATCGGCGTACTGGGCGCCGGTGATGTCGTTGACGCCGGCGAGATCGATGGCCCCGCCGCCGTGGGCGATCTCGACCCGTTCGTTGCGCAGCACCCGCAGGTCGAGTTCGGCGGCCGCCTCCGTCCAGTTCTCGGCGCCGACGTAGTACTCGTGGTTGCCGGTCACGTAGAAGACCCCGTGCCGGCCGCGCATCCCGGTCAGCGGCAGCAACGAGTCGCGCACCCGGCCGGGTTCGGAGGTGACCACGTCACCCACCACGGCGACCACGTCGGCGTCGAGACCGTTGACGATCTCGACCATCCGCTCCACCTGGCCGGTGCCGAGCAGTGGTCCGACGTGCAGGTCGGCCAGCACGGCGACCCGCAAGCCGTCGGCGCGGCGGGCCAGGCGGGCCATCGGGATGTCGTACCGCTTGATGGACGGCGGCCGGTAGGCGCGGGTCATGCCGAACCCGGTGACGCTCACGGCGACGGCCCCGGCCGTGATGGCGGCTCCCCGGCGCAGCAGCAGACGCCGGTCCGGGTCGTGATCGACGTCCGGTTTCTGCCCGGGAGCGTCGCCGGCCGGGACGGGCACTGCTCGTTTCGCCCGGATCCGGCGGGCGACGAGCACCGGCACCTCCAGCAGCCACAGCATGATGAGCAGGTAGAACATCAGCGCCAGCCACACGAAGCCGGGCAGGGTCAGCCACCGCAGGCCGGCCGGCAGGCGGTCGCCGAGGGACAGGGTGGCCACCAGGATCGCCAGGGCGCCGCCGATCGTCACCGCTCCCGCCCGCCGCCACCGGGGGGACGTGGTGGTGTCGCGCACCAGCCGCCGCCACAGGTAGAAGTGGATCAATCCGGCGATCATGGACGCGATGAGGACGAAGACGATCACGCGGTTCCTTCCCGTGGCGGCCGCGCAACGGTAGGCGGGCCGGCTCGCGTACGGCCAGGTCGCCACAGGTGACTCTCAGGATGTGGCGACCTGGCCGGCGTCAGGCGATCTGCTGCCACCAGGCGTCGATCTCCGGCGGGTCGTCCACGTCGACCCGCTCCCCCGGCCGCGGGACCGCCAGGGCGACGTCGCGGGCCTTGGCCTCACGCCAGGTGCGGTCGGCGGGCTCCGCCCAGGGGTGCGGCGCCAGGGTGAAGGTCGCCCAGTGCACCGGGATCATCAGGCGCCCGCGGACGTCGAGGTGGGTGGCGACGCCGTCCTCGGGCACCATGTGGATGTCGGCCCAGGCGTCGCCGTACGCGCCGATCTGCACCATCGTCACGTCGAACGGGCCGTGCCGCTCGCCGATCCCGGCGAAGCCGTCGAAATAGCCGGTGTCGCCGGAGTAGAACGCCCGGCGGGTCGGGCCCTTGATCACCCAGCTGGCCCAGAGGGTCTCGTCGCGGCTGAAGCCGCGGCCGGAGAAGTGCCGTGCCGGGGTGGCGATCAGCTCGACGGCACCGACGTGGGTCGACTCGTGCCAGTCCAGTTCGACGACGCGGGTCTCCGGAACACCCCAGCGTTCCAGGTGGGCGCCCACCCCGAGCGGCACCACGAACACCAGCGCCGGCTGCCGGCCGGCGAGGGCCTGGACGGTCGCCATGTCGAGATGGTCGTAGTGGTCGTGGGAGATCACCACGGCGTCCACGGCGGGCAGCTCGTGCAGCGGGACCGGCGGCTGGTGCAGCCGCTTGGGGCCGGCCAGCGCGGACGGTGAGCAGCGGTCGCTCCACACCGGGTCCAGCAGGATCCGGTGCCCTTCGATCTCGACCAGCACGGTGGAGTGGCCGTACCAGGTGACGTGCAGGCCGTCGGCGCCGGTGGCGGGCGCGGCGACCAGCGGGACCGGCTGGTGTGGACGGCGCCGGGCCGGGCCGGTCAGCGCTCCGGCGGCGGCTTTCGGGATGTCGGCCAGCTTGATGGCGGTGCTGGTCGGCACGCTGTTGCGGAACCGGCCGCCGGCGAACTGCGGGGAAGCCTCGACACGGGTACGCCGTGCCCCGGTGATCTTCCCACCCATCTGGGCGGCGATGGTGAACGCGCTCATCTGCCGTGGTCCTTTCACGAGGCCCGGACGGGCTCGGGTTCGGTGCCGATCTCCTGCTCGATGTCGCGGTAGTGGCCGGCCAGGTGCGGCCGGTCGAGGCTCTCGCCCTCGACGTCGATGTTCGGCAGGATGCGGTCCAGCCACTTCGGCATCCACCAGGCCCGCTCGCCCATCAGATACATCAGGGCGGGGATCAGGCACATGCGTACGACGAAGGCGTCGAACAGGACGGCGGCGGAGAGGGCGAAGCCCATCGACTGGATGATCGGCTCGCCCATGAACATGAACCCGCTGAAGACCGCGGTCATGATCAGTGCGGCGGCGGTGACGACGCGGGCGCTGTTGCGGAACCCGTCGACGACGGCCTCCCGGTAGGAGGCGCCGTGGATGTGCGCCTCACGGATGCGGGTGACCAGGAAGACCTGGTAGTCCATGGCGAGGCCGAAGACCAGGCCGATCAGGAAGATCGGGATGAAGCTGATGATCGGCTGGCCGGGGAAGAGCCCGAACACGCCCTCCTGGAAGAACAGGACGGTCGCGCCGAGGGTGGCCCCGACCGACAGCAGGAAGCCGAGGGTGGCGGTCAGCGGCACCAGGATGGACCGGAAGACGACCATCAGGATCAGGAACGCCAGGCCGATGACGACGCCGAGGTAGAGCGGCAGGGCGTCGGAGAGCCGCTGGGACACGTCGGTCTGGATCGCGGTCAGGCCGGTGATGCCGATGCTGGCGCCGGTGGACTTCTCGATGCCGGCCTGGGTGTCGCGCAGGTCGTCGAGCAGGCCCTCGGTCGCGGTGTCCTCCGGCCCGTGTTTCGGGGTGATCAGGATGAGCGCGCCGGTGCCGGTCTCGTTCATGCCGGCGAGCTGAGCGTTGGCGACTTCGGCGTGCCCGGCCGCCCAGGCGACGACCTGCTGGTAGGCGGCGGGCCGGTCCTGCTCGGCGACGCCGCGGCCGTCGACGACGGTCAGCATCGGGGCGAGCCGGCCCGCACCGAAGGCGTCGTTGATCAGGTCGGCGGCCTTGCGCTGGGTGGTGTCGGCCGGCGCGGTGGAGTCCGACGGGAAGGCCAGGTGCAGCCGGGACGACGGGATCGCGACGGCCCCGAGGACCACGACCACCAGCAGGGCGAACACGGCCGGGGCGCGGCCGACGAGACGCGCCCACCGTACGCCCGCGTTGTCGATCTTTCCGGAGGCGTCGCGGGCCGGGGCGTAGCGGCGGAACCGGCCGGCGAACGCCTTGGACTTGAGGATGCCCAGCACCGCCGGGAGCAGGGTGAGCGCGACCAGGACGGCGATGACGACGGTGGCGGCGGCGCCCCAGCCCATGGCGGCCAGGAACGGCACCCCGGTGAGGCTGAGCGCGGCGAGCGCGATGACGACGGTGAGGCCGGCGAAGACGACCGCGGAGCCGGCGGTGCCGACCGCGATGCCGATCGCCTCGACGCGGTCGTCGGTGTGTTCGAGTTCGTTGCGGTAGCGGGCGAGGATGAACAGGGCGTAGTCGATGCCGACGCCCAGGCCGATCATGGTGGCCAGCAGCGGGGTGCTGGAGTCCAGGTCCGCGAAGGCGGTCATGGCGGTGATGCCGGTGACGCCGAGGGCGACGCCGACGCCGGCGGTCAGGATGGGCAGCCCGGCGGCGACCAGTGATCCGAAGGTGAACGCCAGCACGATCAGGGCGACGCCGACACCGATCAGCTCGACACTGACGCCACCCTCCTCGCCGGGTTCGCCGCCCTCCATGCCGGATCCGGAGACCTCCACCTGCAGGCCGTCGCCGCGGGCGTGCCCGATCACCTCGAGGACCCGCTCGCGCGTCGCGGCTTCGACGTCGGTGGGGGTGGCGACGTCGAACGCGAACTCGATGGTGCCGACCCGGCCGTCCGGTGACAGCGGCGACAGGGCGGCGGCGTTCTTCTCCGCGGCCGCGCGGGCGGCGGCGACGTCACCGCCGGAGGCCTGCGCGCCCTGCACGGCCATGTCGACGATCCGCTGCTTCATGCCGGCGGCCGTCTCGACCGGGCCGGCCGGCGGCTCGGCCGGCATCTGCGGCACCGACGTCAGCTCGGTGAGCAGGGCGGAGATCCGGCCCGCGTACGGTTGGTCGGCGAGCTTGCGGCCCTCGGGCGCGGCCACGACGATCGAGACGCTTGCCTCGTCGATGGCGCTGCCCGAGCCGGGGAACAGCTGCTGTTGCAGGTCGGTGGCCTTCTCCGACGGGATGCCGGGGATGGAGAACTGGTCCGACATCGGCTGCGACATGGTGGCGGCGACCGTGCCGACCCCGATCAGGGCGACCAGCCAGGCGACCAGCACCAGGGGCCATCGCCGGTAGGCGGTCTTGCCGAGCCGGTACAGCAGGGATGCCATGGAAGATCCTCCAACGCCCTCGATTTAATTGAACGGCCGGTATTGTTCAGGGCGACAGTAGGTCCCGGCCCCTGAGAGCCGGCTGAGACGATGGGGCACGTCACAGGAAAGAGAGGGACGGACATTGGCTCGCACCGTCGGCAGCGACGCGGAACAGACCCGCCGGCGCATCCTCGATGAAACGACCGCACTGTTCGTCGAGCGGGGCTACGCGGGCACGTCGATCCGGGACATCAGTGAGCGCCTGGGCATGACCAAAGGGGCGCTGTACTACCACTTCACCTCGAAAGAAGACCTGCTGCACGCGATCGTGGCGCCGCTGCTGAACGGGCTGCGCGCCTTCGTCGAGGACGTCCGCGACGCCGGCACGGTCCGCGCCGAACTGGTCCGGGAACTCGTCGACCTGCTGGACGCCAACGCCCCCCTGGTGCGGTCGCTGTCCAGCGACCCCGCGGTCAGCCGCAGCAAGCTGGAAGGACGCGGTGCGGGCGCCCCGTTCACCGAACTGGCGCAGATCCTGAGCGGGACCGACGACAGCGACGCCCTGCGCGGGCGCTGCGCCATGGGCCTCATCTTCGCCAGCGTCATCGGGCCGCCCCAGCACCAGGGGCTGGACGACAGCGACGACGGCAACCGCCGCCTCACCGAACCGGAGAAGCGGTTCGTCACCGCCGCCGCCGTGGCGGTGCTCGCGCTACCGGCGCCCTGACCGCGCCCGGTCACGTCGGACCGGGCGCGTGGCGGCTCAGGAGCAGTTCCTGCCGCGGTTGATGCAGGCGGTGATGCGGTTCATGGTCCGCGTGGAGTTGACGTTGATGAAGTCGTCGTGGTCGGAGAACGGGTTGTGGTTCTCCTCGGGGAAGCTGTCCAGGGCGTACTGTCCCCTGATCTGCACCTCGCGGGGGATGTCGTAGGAGATGGTGATCCTCAGCTGCGGGATGGCGACGAAGCCGCGCGGGCAGGCGCCGGTGGTCCGGTCGGCGAAGGCGACGTGGTTGCGGTGGTTGTCGCTGTCGATGTTCTTGCCGTCCCAGCAGCCGGGGAAGTCGTGCACACGCTGCACCTGGCGGCCGGCCGGGCAGATGGGGTACCTGTCGGAGATCCGGTCGGTGAAACCGGAGCAGGTCCAGCTGGCGCGGGCGTTGGCCGGGCCGCGGCTGGTGGGTTTGGCGTCACCGGTGAGAGCCCGCAAGAACCTCGGCATCGGTACGACCGGACCGGCCGCGTTGCCGCGATATTCGATGAGCACCTTCGCCGGACGTACGATGCCGCCGTTGTTGCCCGGAAGTTCGAAGTTCGGGCCCTGCGGCTCGGGCAGGGCGGCGGGGGCGGAGGGCGCGGCCGGCGGTGTGCTGGGCGCCGGCGTGCGGTCGAGGGTGCAGGTGGCGAGTGCTTCCAGGCCCTGCGGGCGGGGTCCCTGCCGGCCGATGGCGACGGCGATCCGGTCGAGCACCGCGGCGCGTTCGGCCCGCAGTGGGCCGAGGATGGCGTTGTCGACGAACGCCGCACCACCCTGGCCACGGCTGGTGACGAGGCGCTCGCCGGCCTCGGAGATCTGACGGTCGAGCTCGTCGAGGCTCCGGTCGACCTCGGCGACGGCTCGCCGCGGCACGCCGGGCAGTCTGTCGCGGACGGTGGGACATTGGATCCGCGGGTTCGCGACCCGGGCGGCGCCGGCGTGGGCGGGGCCGTGCATCCCGGCGTGCATGCCGTCGTAGCTGACGTCGCAGTCGACCAGGGAGACCAGGCTCGGACGGTCACCGCCGGCAGCGGTGATCGTGGCGCTGATGCCGCGGATCGTGGTGGCGCGCCGGTCCCGGAGCGCGTCCAGGACCTGCTTGTCGAGGGTGCTGTCGATGCGGCCGCGGCCGGCGGCCATCCGCACGTTGGCGGCGGCGTTCAGCCGGTCGAGTTCGGCCAGGAGACGGTCGACGGTCGCGCGGACGGCGGCGGGGACGGCGGGCAGCCGCTCCGCGACCGACGGGCAGACGACCATCGGGCGCGTCTGCGCCAGGGCCCGCTGAACCCGGCCGTCGTCGCGGGCGGTGCGGTCGATGCGCACGACCGGCCAGAAGTACGACGACCTGTCGCCATTGCGGCACGTGGTGCCGGAGGCGTCCAGGTCGGCGTCGGAGGAGTCGGCGGTGATGGCCAGGTTGCCGACGAAGTCGTGCACGTGCTCGGCGCCGTTCTTGATGCCGGGCTGCGCCACCGGGTTGTCCGGGCTGAACTTGCCGTTGCCGTTGGTGCCGCAGTCCACCGTGAACCGGCCGGTGGACGCGGCCGCGCCGGGTCTCGGGGTACGGACGTTCGGCCGTACGTCCTGGATCGGCACGAACCGGGCGGTGGCCGCGGTCCCGGCGTCCGCGGTGCCCTGGCCGCCGCTGGAGACGAACGTGACGGTCAGCGCGCCGGTTGCCGCCAGCACCGCCGCCGCCAGGGCGAACGCGGGCCGGCCGTTTCTGCGTTTCACGACAATCTCCTCGATGTCTCGGAGCCGAGGCTCTGGTGATCTCACGTCGCCGTCCGGTACGCGCCGTCGCGAGCCGAACGGTCAAGGCGCGACGGGTACGTCATCGTTCGGTAAGAACTCGCCACCGTGCGGCCCGATCCGCTCCCGGACCGTCAGCGGTGGATGGCGCCGTAAGGAATCCGAAAGACCCGGCGCGGGCGCAGGTGGACCGCGGCTCGGTAGCGTGGCCGGAATGGGACACCGGGTGCTGGTCGTCGACGACGACCCGACCGTCAGCGACGTGGTACGCCGCTACCTCGAACAGGCCGGCTGCGAGGTCACGCTGGCCGCCGACGGGGCCGACGGGCTCGCGGCCGTCGCCGCCCGGCAGCCGGACCTCGTGGTCCTCGACCTGATGATGCCCGGCGTCGACGGCCTCGAGGTGTGCCGCCGGATCCGGCACCGGCTGCCGCACCTGCCGGTCATCATGCTCACCGCGCTCGGCGACGAGGCCGACCGCGTGCTCGGGCTCGAGGTCGGCGCCGACGACTACGTCACCAAACCGTTCTCGCCCCGCGAGCTGGTGCTGCGCATCCAGTCGGTGCTGCGCCGCGCCGCCGCGCCGCCGGCCGCCTCCGGGACCCTCACCGACGCGGAACTGACCGTGGACACGGCCCGCCGCACGGCGACGTACGAGGGCACGCCGCTGTCGCTGACCGTCCGCGAGTTCGACCTGCTGGTCTTCCTCCTGCGCCACCCGGGGCGCGCCTGGTCACGCGGCGACCTGCTGGACCGGGTGTGGGGGTGGCAGTTCGGCGACCAGTCGACCGTCACCGTCCACGTCCGCCGCCTCCGCGAAAAGGTGGAGAAGGACCCGGCCGCTCCGCGGCGCATCCGCACCGTCTGGGGCGTCGGATACCGCTACGACCCCCTCGACGCGAGCACCGGCCGATGAAGGACACCCTGCTCATCGGGCTGTACTCGCTCATCGCCGGCGGCGTCGTCGGGCTGGCCGGCGCCGGCGCGCTCCGGCTGCTGCGCGGGCGCTCGATCCTGGTTCATGTCATGGTTCTGCTGGCGGTCACGGTGCTCGCCGTGGTCGCCGGTGTCGCCACCGTCGCGCGGGCCATGTTCCTGTCGCCGCACGACCTGTGGGTCGTGCTCGTCACGGTGAGCGCGTCGGCGGTGATCAGCCTGGCTGTCGGGGGCGTCTTCGGGCGCCGTCTGGCCGCCTCCGCGGTCTGGGCGCAAGCCGCCCGGGAACGCGAACGGCGACTGGAGGCCGGCCGGCGTGAGCTCGTCGCCTGGGTTTCGCACGACCTGCGGACGCCGCTGGCCGGGCTTCGGGCGATGGCCGAAGCCCTCGAGGACGGCATCATCAGCGATCGGCTCACCGTCGACGAGTACCACCGCCGGATCCGGGTGGAGACCGACCGCATGGCCCAGCTCGTCGACGACCTGTTCGAGCTGTCCCGGATCAACGCCGGAGCGCTGCGGCTGATGCCGATCACCGTACCGTTGGGTGAGGTGGTTTCCGACGCGCTCGCCGGCGTCGCGCCGCTCGCCGCCCGCCGCCGCATCCAGCTCCTCGCCGCCGACAGCGGCTGGCCGAACGTCCGGGCCGGTGAGCGGGAGATCGCCCGGATCGTCAGCAACCTGCTGATCAACTCGGTCCGGTACACGCCCGAGGACGGCACCGTGCACATCGCCGCCGGGCAGGATCGCGACCAGGTGTGGCTGGCCGTTTCCGACACCTGCGGCGGCATCCCCGAAGGCGACCTCGACCGGGTGTTCGACGTCGCGTTCCGCGGCGAACGCGCCCGCACCCCGGCGGTGGCCGTCTCCGGCGGCGGCGGTCTCGGGCTGGCGATCGTCCGCGGCCTCGTGGAGGCCCACGGTGGACACGTCGGCGTCCGCAACGCCGGGCGCGGCTGCACGTTCGAGGTGCGGCTGCCCGCGGGCTGACCTCGTACCATCGAGTGATGCGCATCGGGACTTGCCAGACTCCGGAGATCCTCGGGGACGTGGACGCCGCGGTGACGGTGGTCCGGCGTTTCGCTGAACGGGCCGTCGACCTTCTGCTGTTCCCGGAATGCTTCCTGCAGGGCTACCTGGTGACCGAGGAGCACGTCCACGGGCAGGCGTTCGAGATCGGGTCCGCGGCGTTCGGCTCGGTGCTGGCCAGGTTGGAGGAACTCCGGCCGGCACTGGTCATCGGCATGATCGAGCGCGACGGTCCGCGCTACTACAACACCGCGGTGGTCATCGACGGCGGCCGGGTCGTGGGCCGCTACCGCAAGACGTTCCTGACCAGCGGCGAATCGGTCTTCACCCGCGGGGACGACTATCCGGTCTTCCAGGTCGGAGGCGTCCGCTTCGGAATCAACATCTGCTACGACACCCGGTTCCCGGAAGCGGCGGCCGCCGTGGCCGCCGGCGGAGCGAGCGTGCTGCTGGTGCCGGCGCAGAACATGATGCGCCGCGAGAAGGCGGTCTGGTGGCAGGACCGGCACCACGAGATCCGCGCCTGCCGGGCCCGCGAGACCGGCATGTGGCTGGCCTCCGCCGACGTCACCGGCGAACGCGATCCCGACCGGATCGGGCTCGGCCCGACCGGCTTCCTCAGCCCTACCGGAGAGGTCACCGCCCGGGTTCCCCTCGGACAGACCGGCATGGTCGTCGCCGACATCCGGTAGCCGGTGCGCGCCTCGGTACGCCGCACCCATGGATCCTGATCGGTTCGATCTACGGGAGGAAGCGCTCGGGCCCGAAGTCAGCTATTTGTCGTACGGGCGGTGCATGATCCCGGCATGGGATGGACGGAACTGCTTCCTGAGCCCGGCGACGAGCCGGCCGATCTTGTCGCGCCGCCGAGAAGGCGGGTGGCCAACGGCTTCACCCGGGACACGCCGCTGCCCGATCCGGCGACGGTCGGGGTGGCCGACGCGGTGGAGGCCGCCGAGACCGCCCTGGCCTACCGATCGCCCGAGGCGAAACGTGCCATCCGGGCGTGGCCTGCCGGCCTTCGGCGGCAGATGGTCATGTGGATGCACAGGAAAGCCGTCACCGAGTGGTGGAAGTACGCGCCGAGCGACGGCCCGGTGCGCGACATTCCGGCCCTGACCGACGGGATCAGCTGGACGCGATCCGAGTTGGCGTGGGCACTGCGGACCGCCGACGGTTACGGGCAGTTCGACGGCGCCGGCTTCATCCTGCCCGGCCTGATCGCGACATCGCTGACCGACGCGGAGCTCGACGGCTTCGGGCCCGTGCTGGAAGCGGTGTTCGACGCCTTCATCACCGAACAGAGCACCCCGAGCAGGGTCCGCGCGAAGCTCGGCGAGCTGTACGGCACGGCCTTCGCCCGGGCCACCGGCGAACTGCCGCTGGACCTGCTGCCCTGGCACGATCCGTTCGGCGAACTCGCCAGCGAAAGCCTCCCGGAGATGTCCGAGCCAGGCGTCGAACGGGCGCTGCGGCACGCCCTGTCACTGAAGAGCGTGATCCCGTCGAAGGCGTGGCTGTCCAGGGCCACCGTGGCGCCGATCGTCCCCGCGGTGCTGACCTGCTTTTCGGGGTACCGGGGCCGGGTCACCGCCGGGACCGACCAGCTGCTCCGCGGCCTGGCGTGGACGCTGTCACGAGACCCGTCCGACGAGGCGACCGCGCTGCTCTGCCAGGTGGCGATCACAGCCGGATCGAGCGGCCCCCGCGCGCCGCAGACAACGGCCGCCGCCGTGGAGATCCTGGCGACCCGCTCCGGCCCCGGGCCCACCCGAGCACTCGGCGAGCTGTCCGGCATCGTGACGAAGACGGTGCTCGCGAGGGTGAAGGTCGCGATGAGTCGCCTGCCCGCGAGCTGACCTGCGACGGCTTGCCCAGCGCGGCACGCTGCCCGACCAGCCGCCGTCAGGTCGGCCGGTCGGTGGCCCGCCTCACCGGCTCCCGGTGAGGCGGGCGGATCACTCACGTCAGGCCGGCGGAGCCACCTCGAACCGGACCCGGCTCAGCCATCCCGGGTAGTCGCTGAGCACGTAGAGTTCGCCGCGCGCGTCGGTGCCGATCGCGGTCGGCTGGGTGGGGAGGTTTCCGATCGTGGCGGTCTCGTAGGTGCCGTCGTTCCGGGGCCGGATGGCGTAGACGCGGGGCGCGCAGTAGTCGCTCGCGACGTAGGTGCCCCAGGCTTCGGGGGTCCGGGTCCCTCGGTAGACCACGCCGCCGATCACCGAGCAGCTCTCGGTGAGGAAGTGTTCGTACTCGAAGACCGGGTCGACGTACCGGACGCCGGGCCGGCACTGCTCCGCGTCGAACACCGGGGTGCCCTCCTTGCAGGACCAGCCGAGGTTCGCCCCGCCCTGCCAGGGGCGGATGTGGTTGACCTCTTCGACCAGGCCCTGGCCGACGTCGCCGATCCACAGCGAGTTGTCGACCGGGTCGACGGAGAACCGCCACGGGTTGCGCAGCCCGTAGAGCCAGATCTCCGGCCGCGCGCCCGGCGTACGGACGAAGGGGTTGGTGGCGGGCACGCAGTAGGGCTTCGCCCCGCAGGCGCGGTTGACGTCGATCCGCACGATCTTGCCGAGGAGGGTGCCGAGGTCCTGACCGGCCTTGAACGGGTCGTTGGCGTGGCCGCCGTCGCCGGTGGACCAGTAGAGGTAGCCGTCGCGGCCGAACGCGACCTGTCCGCCGTTGTGGTTGCCGTACTCGGCGTGCTCCTGGGTGAGCAGCACCTGGAGGCGTTCGGGGGCGCTGATGGGCAGCCGGGCCAGGGTGAGCGCGCCGGCCGGCAGGCTGGTGTAGGCCACGTAGAGGATGCCGGTTCGTGCGAAGTTCGGCGCGGGGGTGATGCCGAGCAGGCCTCGTTCGTTGTCGGAGGAGTCGATGCGGGCGGTCAGGTCGAGCACCGGTTCGGCCGCCAGGCCGGTGTCGGGGTGGTAGGCGCGGACGGTGCCGTTCTTCTCCGCGATCAGCAGCCGGCCGTCGGGCAGCCCGGTGATGGCGATCGGGCGCTGGAGACCGGAGGCCACCTGTTCGGTCGCCACGGTGAGTTCGGTGAGTGGCACGGCGCGGCGGGGAGTGCCGGCCGCCGGCACCGACGCCGGCAGGATCGCGGACAGGGCCAGAACGAGCAGGGCGGCCAGCATGGTGGCCGGGCGACGACGACGTCGCGACATGGTCGGCTCCTTGAGCAGAGTGGCGGACGCGGCACGGGAGCGCTCCCACAATACATCGAAACCTGACAATGCGTGGGCGTCGCCCGGTCCGGGTGTGACAGCCCGTCGCGCTACCGGCCGTTCGCCGAGGGGACGGCCAGGCGCTCCAGCCGGGCGCCGAGCCGCTGCCGGATGTCGGGCCAGTCGTCGTCGACGATCGCGTAGAGGACGGTGTCGCGCCAGGAACCGTCGGCGCGGCGCCGGTGCTTGCGCAGCACACCCTCCTTGCGGGCGCCGAGGCGTTCGATCGCGGCCTGCGCCCGCTCGTTGCGGATGTCGGTGACGAGCGTCACCCGTACCGCGTCGAGGGTTTCGAAAGCGAAGGTCAGCATCAGCAGCTTCGCCTCGACGTTGATGCCGGAATGCCACCATTGTTGCCCGAGCCACGAGTAGCCGATCATCACGGTGCGCAGGTTCGGCTCGGGTTCGGCGAACGAGGTGGTGCCGGCGAACCGGCCACTGGCGACCTCTATCTGGGCGTACGGCAACCGGCGGCCGCGGGCCCGTGCGGCGAGTGCCGCGGTGATGTGCCGGCCGGCGTCCGGCACCGTGACCGGATACTCCAGAGCCGCGCCGGGTGGGCTCTGCCAGCGGAAGATCTCCGCCGCCTGCTCCGGCGCACCGGTCGCGGCCAGGTACCCGGCGGCGTGTTCGATCGTCAGTGGTTCGAGCCGCACGAGACGACCGGCCAGCACCGGCATCGCGTACCAGAGATCATCGTCTGCCATGTCGGCCATCATGAACCAGCGCGGCCGATCCGGGCCGCCCGGGTGGCGGCCGCCTTCCCACCCGGTGACCGGCGTGTCATCCTCCAACTGTGGAACCGGGACGGTTGTTCTCCGATCCGACAGCCGCGCCGATCCCGCCGCAACCGGCGGCCCCGGACCGCGGCCGGCCGGACCCGGTCGAGGCGCTGGCCCGGCTCCGCGCGGGCAACGCCCGATTCATCGCGAACACCTCGCCGCCCGGCGGCGGCTCGCAGCCCTTCGCGGTCGTCGTCGGCTGCATCGATGCCCGGGTGCCGGTGGAAACGGTGTTCGGGCAGGGCGCCGGAGCGATCTGCGTCGTCCGGTCCGCCGGCCACGTGCTGGACCGCGCCGTGACGGGTTCGGTCGAGTTCGCGGTGACCGAACTGCGGGTGCCGCTGGTGGTCGTGCTCGGCCATGACGACTGCCGCGCGGTGGCGGCCGCGTACGAGGCGGTCCGCACCGGACGCCGGCCGGCCGGCGCCCGCCAGTTCCTGATCGACCAGATCACCCCCGCGATACCGGCGGCCGCATCGGCCGGCCACAGCCTCGACAAGGCCACGCGCGACCACATCCGCCGGACGGTGGCCGCGCTCCGGCAAGCCGCCTACCTACGAGAGGCGTTCACCGCCCGCCGCATCGACGTCGTCGGCGGGCTCTACCGGCTGGAGAGCCGGCGCGTCGAGATGGTGTAGCCGCGCGCGCACGGTACGGGGACATCCCTCGGTCACTGGTCGACGGTGAAGACGACCGCAGGTGCGCCACGATGTAGTCGTCGCCGTCGTGGTGGTGGCCGCCGCCGAGGACCGTCATGTCGAGTGGGGACAGGCGCCTGCCGCAGCCGAGGGTGCCGTCGCTCAGGCACCGGTGGATGGCATCCCACGCCTTGTCGGTTCCGCAGTCCAGCGGCTCGCCCGCCCAGTCGCCCATGTCGAGTTCCTCGACGAAGGCGCGGACCTCGGCGTCGTCGCGCGTCGCCATGAGCGCGGTCTCCTGCTCGTCGGTCAGCGCAAAGTACGTTCCGCGGCATGCCATGGCCAGGATGGTACGGAGACGGCTGACCCGCTGTGGCACGGACGCGGGCCGTGGTTGGATGTGGCTCGTGAGCAGCACGTGGGATGAGGAGTTCGCCCCGTCGGCCGGTGCCCTGAACACCTTGCGCTGGGCGTACGAGATGGGCGCGACGACGTTGGGTGAGGCGTACGACCTGCTCGACCAGTTCGAACTCAGCAACGACGTTCCCGAGGTGCTGGGCCACGACGACACGGTGGAGAACGTCCGGGAGGAGTTCGAGTTCGGCCTGGAGACGGTCGGTCCCGACACCCCACTGACGACTCTGCTGTGACGTGGCTCCGTCGCGGCTCACGGCGCGACGGACGACGGGACGGTGGGGATCGCCGAACGCGGATCGGTGCCGGCGAACACGAGCCCGATGACGAATCCGGCGCGGCGACTCGTCAGTACGGCTCCCCGAGGTGTGCGGGTCCCCGTCGCGGGTATCCGGCCCGGCATGCCGCAACGCTTCCATGACTACGACCGGGTGGCGATCGTCACCGGCTCGGACTCCGGCATCGGCGAGGCCACCGCCGTCGCCCTGGCCGAGGCCGGCTTCGACGTCGGTGTGACGTACCGCTCCGACGACGCCGGCGCCCGGGAGACGGCCGGCAAGGTTCGCGACGCCGGCCGTCGCTGTGAGGTCCGCCGGCTGGATCTGGTCGGGCTGCCGGGCGCCGCCGACGTCATCGACGACCTGGCCGACGCTCTCGGCGGCCTGGGGGTGCTGGTCAACTGCGCCGGCACGGGTATCGCCACCCCGGTCGTGGACACCAGCTGGGAGGACTGGCGTGAGGTCCTGGCCGTCGATCTGGACGGCCCGTTCCTCTGCGCCCAGCGCGCCGCCCGCCGCATGCTCGCCGCCGGCCGTGGCGGCCGCATCATCAATGTCACCAGCGTGCACGAGCACGCCCCGCGGGTCGGTTCCGGCGCGTACTGCGCGGCGAAGGGCGGTTTGGGACTGCTCACCAAGGTGCTGGCCCAGGAGCTGGCGGCCGCCGGGATCACCGTGAACGCGGTCGCCCCCGGGGAGATCGCCACGGCGATGACCGGTAACGAGGATGTCGACCCGCACACGGTGGCCCGCCCGGGCATCCCGGCCGGCCGGCCCGGAGACGCCAACGAGGTCGCTGCGGTGATCAGCATGCTCGCCTCGCCCGGGGCCGCCTATGTCACCGGCGCCTCGTGGGTGGTCGACGGCGGCATGCTGCTGATGGGCCCCCAGGCCGGCTCGCACCTCACCTCCGGCGACTGGCGTGCGGGCTGAGCGTGAGCGGGGTCAGCAACGCGGGCAGGGCGGCCATGTCGGTGAACGTGTGCGTGGCGCCGGCGGCCAGCAGCACCTGCGGGGTGTTGTGGGCGGGGCTTCCCGGCGGGCAGTAGCCGAAGACGGTGGCTCCGGCGGCCACTCCGGCCCGTACGCCGGTCGGGGTGTCCTCGATGACGGCGGCGCGGGCCGGGTCGACGCCGAGGGCGGCCGCGGCGGCCAGGTAGACGTCGGGGGCCGGCTTGCTGCGGGGCGTCTCCATCCCGCTGAAGATCTTGCCGTCGAACACCGCGTCCAGGCCGGCCTTGGCCAGCTGCAACTCGACCTTGTGGCGGTCGGCGCCGCTGGCGCAGGCCACGCTGCCTCGGTACTGCCGGTCGATCTCGTGGACGGCGGCGACCGCGCCGGGGATCGGCTGCAGGTCGCGGACGAGGGCGTCGTTGCGGCGTTCGCGGAAGTCGGCGAGCCACGCGTCGGTCACGGTGAAGCCGGTGTGCGCGGTGATCACCGCGGTCTCGTCGCGCAGCGCCCGGCCGACGAACAGCCGGAAGCAGTCGGCCTCGGAGACCTGCCAGCCGAGTTCGTGCAGCATCGACCGGAGGACGCTGTTGGTGATGCGTTCGGAGTCGACGAGCACCCCGTCGCAGTCGAAGAGCACGGCGTCGAACGGGAGCGCAGCGGTTTCCACCATGGCGGTGACCATAACGGTGCGTGATCCGGCGCGGCCATGACCGGGCGCACACCGGGGACCGGCGGTCAGACGACCCCGATCTCGCCCACCGGCGTCGGCGACGGGAGCCGTCCGGAGAGAGCGGTCACGAGCGGCGTCGCGGCGTCGAGGGCCAGCAGCGTACGCGCGCCGTCGTGACCGGGATCGATCAGCACGTGGCCGCGCACGCCCCGGGCCGTGCAGTGGCGTATGGCGGCGAGCACGGCGCGTGCTCCGGCGACCGCGAGCAGATCGATCCCGCTCAGGTCGATGACGAGCTCCTGTCCGGGCGCCAGGGTCGCGATCGTCCGCTCGGCGAGGGCGGTGAGATCGGCGGCGGTGAGCACGTCCACCGTGCCCCGCACGGTGAGCGTGACCAGGTCACCGGCGGTCCGGGAGACGACCAGGTCGATGGTCGTGTCCCGGCCGGCCACCGCCGTGACGTGCGCCAGGGCGCGGGCCGCGACCTCGGCGAGACGTTCCTGGCCCGGCCGCCGGCCCGGGGTCTCGTGGTGCAGTCCCAGCACGCCGAGCAGGCCGCCGTGATCGGCGTACAGGGGATAGTGGTGAACGGCGCGCGTCACCGTGTCGAGCCCCGCCAGGACCGGGTGGCCGGCGACGTCGTCGACCAGCACCGGGCCGCCGGTGCGCAGCACGATCCCGCACAGCGACGCGGCCGACCCGGCGTGCTCGACGAACGCGTCGGTCACCCCGCGATGACGGACGATCCGCGCCGTTCCGCCGGCCGGGTCCACGGTGTACAGGACACAGCCGTCGGCTCGCGCGGAGGCGGCGATGACGATCGCGGTGAGCACCACCGGGCGGTCGGCCAGCCGCAGGAAGTCCTCGGCCGTCAGCGTCTCCGGCGCCGCACGCAGCCGGTGCCGGAAGACCTCCAGCAGCGCCCGGCGGCTGGCCCGCATCTCCGCGTCGATCAGGCCCTGCTGCGCCAGCCGCAACGACCGTACGGCGGCGGCTCCGGCACGCGGACCGCCCGCTGCGGGGGTGGGATTCGACCGGTTCGGCATGGGTCACCGCCCGGCCCCGGAACCGCTGTTCATCGACGTCATCCGAGGTGCGGGTCGCGGGTGAGGTGCGGCAGGCCGACCAGGCTGAGCACGTGCTGTGCGGTGCTTCCGGCCGGGGCGAACAACCGCAGCGGATACCGGAGTTCGCCGTCCGTGCCGGGGTTGGTGCGGTGGAGTTCGGCGACGCCGGCGCTGGCCAGATGCGTGACCGCGGTGAGGTCGACGACCAGCTCGTGCGTACCGCCGAGGGTGTGCCGGTCCAGTTCGGCGCGCAGCTGATGCGCGGTGTCCGAGTCCAGCGGGCCGTGCACGGCGATCCGGCTGGCCGGCGCGTGCGGCTGGTCGAGGATCAGCAGCAGGTCGGCGACCTTCTCCGCGACCGGGCGCGACATCCCGGCGCCGATCCGGTCGGCGGTCAGCAGCCGCGCCGGGCGGGAGAGCCGCCGCCGTACGGTGACGGTCGTGCCGTCGTCGCGACGGTCGACGGTGAGGTCGTCGACGAAACCGGCGGTCATGGACAGCCCCAGCCCGTGATCCCTGCGGAAGTCGTCGTCGCCCGGCCGGGCCCGCTCCCGCCATCGGCCGTCGTCCGCGACGCTGAGCCGGGCCTCGCCTGATTCGTCCAGGTCGGCGGTGACGGTGACCGTGGTGTGCGCGGCATCCGGCCGGGCGTGCTGGTAGGCGTTCGTGACCAGCTCCACGGCGGCGTGCACGAGGGACATCCGGTCGTCGTCGCCGGCCTCCAGCGCCGACACCCAGTCCTGCACCGCGGTACGGCAACCGCGGACGGCCGCCTCCGCCGTCGTACGCAGACGCAGCCGCGGCACGCCCCGGCGCCGCTGGGCGGCCAGCAGCGTGATGTCGTCGGCATGCCCGCTCTGCCGGACCAGCAGCTCCAGCGTCTGCGTGCACGCCTTCTCCACCGCCGACGACCGGGTGTCGCCGTGGAAACCGCGCCCGGCGACCACGTCGCCGACGACCAGGGACAGCTCGGCGGTGGCGGCGGCCGGCTCCCGGCCGGGGCGTTCGATGATGCCGTCACTGTAGAGCAGGACCACCTCGTCCGGTTCCAGGCGGTCACGCATCACCCGATAGGAGGCGCCGGCGCCCAGCGGCCCGTCCCCGGACACCGGCAGGAAGCGGGCGCCACCGGAGCCGGCGACCAGTGGTGGCGGATGACCCGCCGAACACCACGTCAACGTCCCGTCCCCGGGATCGAGCAGCACCACGCAGACGGTCGCGGCACGGGCGCCCGGCACCCGTCGCGCCATCCGGTCCACGGCCGCGAACGCCGCCCGGACGTCACCGGACTCCGCCAGCCGATCCTGCAGCACCGCCCGCAACTGCCCCATCGCCGCGGACGCCCGCACCCCGTGCCCGACCACGTCACCGACGACCAGCGCCACCGGCCCGCCCGGCAGCGGCACGACGTCGAACCAGTCCCCGCCCGCGGCGGTCTCCTCGTCGGCGAGCAGGTAGCTGGCCGCCACCTCGGCGCCGGGCAGCACCGGCAGCCCGGCCGGCAGCAACTCCCGCTGCAACGCGCCGACCACGTCACGGGCCCGTTCGTACCGGCGCTGGGCCTCGGCGGCCTGCGCCTGAACGGCCTGGCGTTCCCGTACCCGTGCCGTCACATCCTGCACGTGCACGACCACCCCGGCGGGCTCGCCGTCCGGCCCCAGCCGGGCGGTCGTGTCGAAGTCGAGGAAGATCTCCACCGGCTCCCCGGCCTCCGGATGGTCGTAGTGGATCCGGAAGTCGCGCACCGACTCCGATCGGCCGGTGGCGAGGACCCGGTCGAAGACCGCGCTCGCCCGCTGCCCGGTCAGTTCCGGGAAGACCTCCAGCAACGGCACGCCGATCACGTCGTCACGGCCGATGTACCGCCGGTACATCCCGGTCAGCGCCCTGATGCGATGCCGCGGCCCCTCCATCCCGATCACCATCAGCGGCATCTCGTCGAACAGCCGGTAGACGAACTCCGGATCCCCCGCCGGCCACACGCCGTCCGGTCCGTCCACCATGGGCCCACCCTCCCGGATATCCGCCGATCACCGACAAGGGGTATCACCCTTCGGCGGCTCACCGAGGGATCCCACGCCGCCACGACGGCGGGGCGAGGTCCGCGTTCCGTCCAACCCCTTCTTCCGGTACGCGTGACATCGTCCCGCCGCATGTGGACCGTCCCGTCCGCGCTACGCGGGCTCACCGGGTGGTCCCGCCCGTGCCGCCGCATCCGGGCGGAGATCGGTGCCTCCGCGGGCCGGCCTCGGCGTTTCCGCACCCGCCTGCCGCCGGTGACGCTCCGGCCGGTGGGCTCTCAGCGGGCGCCGAGACAGCACCCGCGACCAGCCATACAAGATCAGCCACCTGCATGGGGATAACCGACCGGAGGATTGCCCTCCGGCCACGGTGGACGGATATTCGTGCTGGTTTGTCACCGTACGCCGAACGGAGTGGCCCTCGTGGGAGATGCACCGCCGACCGCCGGTGCCTCCCCGTCGCGTGTCGCGCTGGAGCGGCGACTTCGCGCGTTCGAGATCGACGGTGACGCGGCGGCGATTCTCGAGCCGACCGCCGTCGCCGACGCCGTCCGGCTGTGGCACGCCACCCGCGGCGACGAGCGGGAGCGGCAGGCGGCCGCGGTGCTGACCGCGCGGCTGCACTGGCACCGCTTCCACCTGCTCGCGCCCGGCGCCGGCGAACGGGACGGGCTCACCGCCCGATCGCTCACCGGGCACCTCGACACGACCGCGCGCCATCTGCTCCCGCAACTGCTCGGCCCGATGCCCGGCGACCTGTTCCGCGACGGGTACGGCGGCATCACCCCCGAACGGTTGCACGACCGGGCCTCGGCGATGGTGCACGGCCGACGGACGCCGCTCACGGTCGGCACGCTCGTGTCGGCGGCCATCCTGTGGCGGGCGGCCGCCGCCGGCACCCCGGAGGACGACCCGCGTCACGCCGAGTACCTGTTCCAGTTCACCACCATGGTGCGGCCGCTCGCCGAGCGCTGCGCGGACATGGGCCTGCTGTCCGAGGCGGCCCGCGTCGGCGACATCGCGGCCGCCGCCGAGGCCGAGGTGCCGTTGCGGATCCTGCGCACCATGCACGTCGGCGTGATGCTGCTGGCGCTCTACGCCGACTCCTTCGACCCGGCCCTGCTCCCCCGCATCGTGGCGGGCAACCGTCTGGTCCTGCGGCTGATCCCCGGTGACTTCCCGGACCGGCCGACCCTGCTGCACAACCAGGGCGACATGCTGCTCCGGTCGTACCGCCATTCGAACGACCCCGGCGAGCTGGCCGAGGCCGTCGGCGTCATGCGCGCCGCGATCGACGCTGATCCGTCCGCGTCACCCGAGCAACGCTTCGACTTCGCCGAGGCGTTGCGCCTGCTCTGCCTCGCCACCGACGACGCCGCCCTGGTAGACGAGGCCCAGCGGACGCTCGCGCTCGCGGGCGACGCGCCCAAGGTGCTGGCCGCCCGCGGCCAGGTGCTGCGGATGCTCTTCGAGCGCGACGGCGGGCCGCACCGGCTGGCCGAGGCGGTGGCCTGTGGGCGGGCCGCGGTCGAGGCCGCCACCGGCGACGACGCCCGGCACGGCGAGCACCTCCTCTATCTGAGCAGCACGCTCGACACGGTGTACGAGAACGGCGGCGACCTCGAGGTGCTGCGCGAATCGGTACGGCTCGGGCAGCGGGCGGTCGAACTCGCGTTGCCCGGCCTGCGCGGCGGCTATCAGTCCAACCAGGGACGCCGCCTCCAGCTGCTGTTCGAGCGCACCGGCGACACCGAGGCGCTGCGTGACGCGATCCGCCTGAGCCGGCTCGCGATCGCCGACGTGCCCGCCGGGCACGAGGACCGGCCGCGCCGGCTCAACCACCTGGCCACCAGCCTGCTGCAACTCCACCTGCGTACGGACGAGATCGGACCACTGGTGGAGGCGGTGCGGCTGGGCCGGGAGGCGGTCGCCGACGCCACGCGGGGCATGGCCCGTAACCGGTACCGCAAGAATCTGGCCAGCGCGCTGGGGCGGCTGCACGAGGTCGTCGACGATCCGGCGGCTCTCGCCGAGGCGGTCGCCGCGGTACGCTCCGCGGTCGAGGAGACGCCGGCGCACGTACCCGAATACGCGGTCTACCTGCTGACGCTGGCGAACCTCTCGACGGCCGGGGAGGCGGTCGCGATCCTCCGTACCGCGCTCGACCGCGCCGCGCCCGGTCACGCCGCCTACCCGCATCTCCAGCTCGCTCTCGCCCGGCACCTCGACGGCGCCGAGGCCGCCGAGCTCTACCGTCAGGTCGGCGACGCCCCGGCCGCGGCGCCCGCGGTACGCATCGCGGGCCACCGGCGGGCGTCGATCCTCACCCTGATCGGCGGCGACCCGGCGACGGCCCTGGCCGACCTGGAGAACGCCGTCGCGCTGCTGCCCCTGGCCACCGCCCGGACCCTGGACCGCGCCGACCGCGAGCACCAGCTGGGCCGGTTGACCGGCCTGCCGGACCAGGCCGCCCGTACCGCGGTCGCCGCCGGCCGGCCGGACCGCGCCGTCGAGCTGCTCGAACAGACCCGCGGACTGCTCGCCGCCGAGATCTACGCGACCTCCGGCAGCGACATGGCGAGGCTGCGACAGGAGCACCCGGAGCGGGCCGCCGGCCTGGACGATCTGCGGATCCGGCTGGCGGGTCCCGATCCGGCCGACCGGGTCCGCGCACACGCGGCGTGGACCGCGCACATCGAGGAGATCCGGCGACTCGACGGCTTCGGCGGGTTCCTCGAGCCGCCGGCCGCGCGGCGACTCGCCGCGCAGGCGTGCGAGGGCCCGGTGGTGTACCTGACCGCCGACGCGACCGGTCGCGCCCTGGTGCTGCGCGACACCGAGGCGCCGGTCACCGTCGTTGACCTGCCCGATCTCACCGTCGACGCGGTAGCCGACCGTGTCACCGCCCTGCACCTGGCGCTGGCCGCCGATCCGGCCGGCGGCCAGGACGACCTTCACGACCTGCTCGAATGGCTGTGGGACGCGGTCGCCGGGCCGGTGCTGGACGTCCTCGGGTTCACCGGCCCGCCGGACGGCGACTGGCCCCGGCTCTGGTGGTGCCCGGTCGGCGTGCTCGCCATGCTGCCGATCCACGCGGCCGGACACCATCGCGACGACAGCGGGCGCACCACCGTGGACCGCGTCGTCAGCTCCTACCTGTCGACCGTCCGCAGCCTCGAACACACGCGGTCGGCCGCGCCGTCCGCCACCCGGGCGACGCTGACCGTGGCGGCGCCCGTGGTCCCCGGCTATCCGGAGCTGCCGGGCGCGGCGGCGGAGTCACGCCTGATCAGTGAGCTCGTCCCCGGCGCCCGGCGGCTGACGGACCCGACCCGCGACCGGGTGCTCGCCGCCCTGGCCGAGCACTCGGTGGCTCATTTCGCCTGCCACAGCGAGCTGCGGCTGGACGACCCCGGCCGTAGCCTGCTCGCCCTGCCCGATCACCGTACGGCGCCGCTGACCGTGTCCGACATCGCCGGACGCCGCTTCCCGCACGAACTCGCCTACCTGTCGGCCTGCAGCACCGCGTTCGGCAACCCGTTGCTGGCCGACGAGGCCGTCCACATCACCGGAGCGTTTCACCTGGCCGGTTACCGGCACGTCATCGGCACCCTCTGGCCGGCCGGCGACGCCGCCGGGTCCTGGATGGCCCGCACGTTCTTCGCCGCCCTCACCGGCGACGGCACCCACCCACCGGACACCGGCCGGGCCGCCGTGGCGCTGCACCACGCCACCCGCGATCTACGGCGGCTGTCGCTCGACGCGCCCACCCTGTGGGCCAACTTCACACACACCGGAGCCTGACCGTGCGACTGTCCGCCGACACGTTACGGCAGCTGAGGGCGCAAGCCGAGGCGAACCCCACCCTGCTGCCGCACTACGCACAGGCCCTGCTGGCCTTCGCCGACGAGCTGTCCAGCGCCGGCCTGCCCGATCAGGCGCTGTCGCGCTCGGCCGAAGCGGTGGCGGTCTCCCGCCGCGGCGGATCCGGACCGGAGCTCGCCGTCGCGTTGTCGAGCCACGGGAGGTTCCTGTCCGACGCCGGCCGGCACACCGAGGCCCTCGCCGCGGCGTCGGAGGCGGAGACCGTGGCCCGCGACGCCGGACCCGGATACGAGCCGTTGCTCGCCGACGTCCTGGCCGGCCGGAGTCTGCGGCTCAGCAGACTCGGCCGGCACTCGGACGCGATCGCGCCCGCCCGGGAGGCGGTCGCCCTCCGCCGCGCGGCCGCCGAGGCCGACCCGGCGGCACGGCCCCAGCTGGCCAGGTCCCTGATCAGCTTCGCCACCGCGCTGGCCGGCCTGGATCTGCGGGGCGAGATGCTGCCGGTCGCCACGGAGGCGGTGGCCGTCTGGGAGTCGCTGCCGCCGGACCGGCTGGACGAGCATCGCGCCGACTACGCGGTCTCCCTCACCAACCTGGGCTTCGCTCTCCACCAGTCCGGCTCCGCCGAGCAGGCGGCCGACCTCGCGAGGAGGGCCCTGGTGATCCAGCGGGAGCTGCCGGACGAGGCGCCGACCCTCGCGAAGACCCTCAACGACCTGGCCGGCTACCTGGCCGAGCAGGAGCGGTGGACCGAGGTGCTGCCGCTGGCCGAGGAGGCGGTCCGGGTGCGGCGCGGGCTGGTCACGACGAGCCCGGCCGCCTTCCGGCACGACCTGGCCGCCAGCCTGACCAACCTGGCGAGCACCCTGGCCCGTCTCGGCCGCGGCGCCGAAGGCCTCACGCACGTGCGGGAGGCGGTCGCCCTCTTCCGGGAGCTGGCCGCGGCCGAGCCGCACGCCTGGCGCGGCGAACTCGGCAAGACGCTGCTTCAGCAGGCATCCGTGGAGAGCCGCCTGGACCGGCACGGACCCGCGCTGGCGCTCACCGCGGAGGCCGTCGGCATCCTCGAGGAGGTCGGCGACGACCAGTTCCGGGCGTACGCGCAACGCGAATACGCCCGGGTCCGCGCGTACGCCCGCGCCGACCTGCCGGCGGCGCTCGCCGCCGCCGACCGGTCCGTCGAGATCTACACCGATCTGTACGCCCGCTCGCCCGCCGGCTACACGGTGCTGTTCCGCGACGCGCTGCTGATCAAGATCGGCACCCTGCGGGTGATGGGCCGCACCGCCGAGTCCGACGCGCTGATCCGCCGGATCCAGACCGGCCGGCTCGCCTGATGAGCTCCCTGGATCTCCCCCGCCTGCTCGACGACACCGTGCGCTGGACGCACACCGCCGAGGGCTGGCGACGGATCGACGACGCGTTGCGGCTGCTCGACGGCGCGCTCGCGACCGGCGACACGGCGCGGATGCGGCAGGGCACGACGGCGCTGATGCTCGCCGCTCCGACGCGGGCCGGCCGGGGCGTGCACACCTCGATGGGACAGCCGCCCCGGCATCCCGTTCCCCAGCCGACGCGTGACCTGGTCAACCGGCTCCTGCACCGGCTCGGCCGGCCGACCGCCCCGGAGGACGACGGCGACGATGAGACCGCATAGGCCGGGACTGATCCAGCACACGTTCCTGCCGGCCGACCCGATGCCGGAGGACGCCGTCGGTTCGCTGTGGGAAGCCGCCGCGGCGCTCGGCATGGACCAGCCGATCGGGCGGTGGCCGATCGACCCGCCCGGTCCCGGTCGACCGCCGCCGGCACGGCCGTTCACCGTCCTCGCCGGTCGCCAGCGACATCAACCGGGCGCGTTGCACCAGGCCATCCTGTACCGCTTGGACGACGTGCTCGGCGTCAGCGTCCTGCTCGCCCCCAACGACGACCGCATCGGCTGGGATCGCCTGGACGGGCGACTGCCGGCGCCACCGGACGGCGCGATCGGGACGGTCGCCATCCGTACCGCCCTGCTCGCTCTTCCCCGGCCGTGGCTGCGCCCGGCCCTGATCGCCCGCCGGCTCGGCGTACACCCCGACTGGGCCGGCGCCTGGTGCCGAACCGACGGCGGCGTGCTCACCTGGGAACTGCCGTCCGGCACGTGGACCCGTCGCCACCTGCTCGCCGTCACCGGCATCCGCAACGAGCCGGCCATGGACGAGTGGACCTGGGCCGGCGACCGGTCCGGCCTTCCACCGCTGACCCGCTACCTCCTGCACGCGGCGAAACTGCGTTACCAGCGGCAGGTGCTGGAGTCGAGCATGCCCAGTCTGCGCCGTGCGATCGTCCGCGCCGACGAGGGCTTCCGCGTACTCGATCAGCTGTTGAGCACCGGCGAGCCGCCGCTCGCCCAACTGCTGGCCGCCGACCGCGCCCTCACCACGGCACAGGCCGATCAGAGCGGTCTGATCACCGCGCTCGGCGACGTACGGGACATGGCACGCACCGTCCACATCGCCGACCGGAACATGACCGCGGCCCTCGCCGGGCACGTGCCCGGCGCCCCGGCCGGCCCACCGGCCCTCGACCGCGAGCACGCGACCTGGCTGCGGGAGCAACTGCGGGCCGAGGAGACGTACCTGGAGTCGGCGCACCACCGCACCCGGGAGATCAGCCGGCTCGCCGCGGCCGTCATCGACCAGCGGCAACGCCAGCGGCAGGAGAACCTGACCCTGTTGCAGACGTCGGCCCTCGGCGCGCTGCTGATGGCCCTGGCCGCGATCCAGAGCCTGACCTACCGGATCCCGCTGCCCGGCCCGCTGTTCGCGCCGGTGATCGCCTTCCTGGCGGCGATCGCCCTCCTGCTGCCCTCGGCGTTGCTGCGCTGGCCGGGCGGCCCGAACGCGACCCGCCGCCGCTGGCCCGTACCCGCCGGCGCCGCGCTGCTCGGCGTCACCGCCGGCTGGCTGTCCGGCACGGTGGGCTGGATCCTGGCCACCGGCCACGGCGCCCCGCCCACCTGGTCAGCGATCTACTCGGCCGCCACCGGAGTCGTCTTCGCCGCCGTGGCGCTCGCCGGTGGGCGTCGCGCGGCGGCGTAGTGACCGCTCGGCCAGGTACGCGGTCGGGCCGATCACCAGCCGGTACGGCAGCCGCAGCAGCCGGCCCGGCAGTCTCGGATGCCGTTCCTCGAAGGCGACCCGGGCCCGCGGGTGTTCCTTCGGATCGGCGCGCGGCTCGCCGGTCAGCAGGTCGACGGCGACCAGATGCTTGACACTCTTGTACCCGTACTGGCCCGGCGCCACCAGCCGCAGTGGCGCGCCGTGCCGTTCGTCGAGGGCGGCCCCGTTGAGCCTCGTCGCAATCAGCACGTCCGGGGCGACGGCATCCGGCCACACGAACACCGCCCGCCACCGGTCCCCGCCACCGGCCACCAGGTACGGCGTTTCGGGCACGCCCACCGCGGCGAGGACGTCCCGCAGCGGCACACCCGTCCAGGTCAGGCCGGTCACCGACCAGGTGGTGACGCAGTGGAAGTCGGCCGTGTGGTCACGCGGCCCGAGAGCCTCCAGATCCCGGGCGGACAGCACCGCGACCGGCTCGCCGTCGCGCCGGATCTCCAACCGGGGCTCGACCGGCATCACCGGCGGAGGAAGACAGGGCCGGTCGCTGAACCGGGGCATCTCGCTGAGCAGACGCTGGCCCGGCGGAAGTCCCCCGGCCCGCCGCGGCCAGTAGCGCATCATGCGGCGCCTCCTTGGTCCGACGACCGCAGCTGTGCCAGCACCAGCGGGTCGATCGCGCCGGGGACGACACGTTCCTCCAGGTTCTCGATACCGGCCCAGCCCGCCAGCGCCTCATCCAGGTCCGGGTCGCCGTGACCGGCCTTCGCGAGCCGGGCCCGCACCTCGTCGCCGATCGCCCCGGTCAGCGGGATCAGCGTCGCCGGATCGGGCCGCTCGAAGTAGAGCGTGTGCAGCTCCAGCAGCCGGCCCAGTTCGGCCACCGGATCCGGGTGGTCGTCGACCCGCAGGTCGGCGAGGACGTCACTGGTCCCGCCGTACCCCATGCCTTTGGCCACGACGAGCAGCGCGGCGCTCTGCCGCCCCCGCCGGTCGCCGCCGGCCTGATCGCCGGCGCGCAGCGCCTCGAGCAGCCGGTACGGAAACCGCGGCTGGTCCGCGCCGGCCAGCCAGGCGGCCTCCATGTCGGCGACGACCCGCGGTCCGGCCAGCATGTTGCCCTGGATGGCGTAGCCGTCGCCGGCCGTGCCGCCCGCCCACGGGTGGCACTGGTCGCCGGTGAACGTGGCGCCGGGCCCGTCCGCGCCGACGACGCCGACCTGCCGGTGGCCGACCGGGCCGGTGTCGCCGGCGATCAGCGCCGCCACGGTGGCGGTCGCCGGAACGCCGGTGCCGAGCAGCGCGAGCGCCTGCGGCCGGTAGGCGAGGTTCGCATACGACTGGGTGGCGACCGCGCCGACATCGGCGAGGGCCGCCGGGACGGCCGCTCCGGCCCCGAGGAACCTACTCGCCACGGCGACGCCGAGGGTGGTGCCGTCGGCGGACCGGGCAACGATCGAGAACGTCATGCCCCGACCGTAGCGGGGCCGCGTCAGGAGACGGCGCCGAGCAGGACCACCGAACCGACGCCCAGCGCCAGCATCAGCCACACCACACCGGCCTCCGCCGGGGAGCCGGTCCGGAACCTCGCCCAGCGCGGCGCGCCGACCGGTGTCCATCGGCAGCCGCGGATGCGCAACGGCCACCACAGCGGCACCGCCGAGAAGGTGAGCGCGTCACCGAGCGAGTGGGCCAGCCAGCCCCAGGTCACGGCCAGTCCCACCCACCACACGGCCACTCCGGCGGGGATCACCGCGGCGGCCAGGACGGCGCCCGCCGCACCGACCAGCAGCGCCCCCACCGCGGCCGTGAAACGCGGGGCGATCCGGCGGAAACGGCTCGGCAGGATCAGGTCGCCGACCCGCGCCCGGGTACGCGTGGACAGGGCGGTGTGCGCGGCCAGCCACACCGAGAACCCGATGATCCACAGGACGGCGGCGCGGCCCGCCCACACGCACACCCCGGCGGCGACCAGCCCGGCCACGGCCGCGCCGAGGGCCGTGTGGGTGACCGCCCGGTGCCCGCCGCGCGGCGGTCCCGCCGAACAGTGCCCGCACGACGCGGTACGCAGGGCGCCGGCCGCCCGGGACACCCCACCGGCCAGCATCCGGGTCAGGTGGCCCACCGAGTGGGCGATCGTGGACTTCGGGTGGTCGACGTCGGGGGCCAGGGCCATGCCGGTGGCGATCGCGGTCCCGAACACGACGGCCGCCGGGGCGGGCGCGGCGCCGGCCGCGGTCAGGGCCGCACATCCGGCCAGCCAGCCCACCGCGCCGGAGAGCGCGTGCGACCGGCCCATCATCGGCTGCTCACCATCCCAGCATCACCGGGGCACGCAAATCCTGATTGGCGCCGGGCTTCGGTGGGCATGTCCTCACCAGACCCACAAGTGACAGGTACGGAAGGGCAGCCATGACCACCTACGACAGCACTGTCGCCACCCCGGAGCAGACGACCGGTTCGCGGGTCAAGCAGGCCGGACAGGTGGTGCGCAAGCGCCCCGGCGTCGTCTCGGCCGCCGCGCTCGCACTCGCCGCCGTCACCGCGACCGGCGTGATCGGTGGCCGCAAGGTGGCGCAGGCCCGCCGCCCGCGCAGCCGCTGGCAGCGCCTGCTGGACCGCGTCCGCTGACACCGTCGGGAGAACGCGCCCGGTTCCGCACCCCGCGGGCCGGGCGCGAGCCGGCACCCCGATCGGCGAGTCGCCGGGCGGACCGTCAACTCACTGGTGACGCTTCCCCCGGCTGGCCGCGCAGCACCGCGTCCGCCGCGCACTCGTGGGCGAAGATCGCCGCCGCCAGCCGCCCGGGATCCAGGTGGACCACGACCTCCTCCCCCACGGCTTCGGCTTCGCCGGCCGCCAGGCCGATCAGGGCCAGCGCCGCGGCGAACGCACGGACGTAAGCCTGCTCACCTGACTCCGGACCGGGCGGGTCCAGCTCGTCGCGACCCCAGGCCTGGGCGGCGGCTCGCGCCAGGCGAGCAGGCATGCGTACGGGCACCGACGGCGTCTGCGCCGTCACGTGGGCGCCGATCTCGGCCAGCAGGAGCGCGTCGGCACGGTAGCGGCTCTGGGCGGGCGTCTCGGTCATGATCGCCACCGTAGCCGGGCTCCGCACGTCGCCGGGTCCTCGGCCAGACCGGGTCATACCGCCTGCCCGGGAACCCTCGGAACGCCGGGGTTTGCCACCTGACCGGTGTGTCGGTTTACGCTGATGGACATGTCCGTGAGTACCGCTACCGTCACGCACCTCGCCCGGCCCCACCGGCCGGTCGTCGTCGCCGGGACGCTCGGTGAGCTGCACGGCCCGACATCCGGGCTGGTGGAGCTGCCGCTGCGCCTGTGGTGGCATCCGCAGCGGGCCTTCGACCTCGGCCAGCACACCATGTTGCTGTGGATGTATGAGAACGTGCTGCGCGAGGCGATCCGGGTCGACGAGCTCCGGGCGTACCTCGAAGGGGGTTTGCTGGTCCGGCTGTGGCCGGAGCTGAACCTGCCACGCGGGGTCCGCGCGGCCTGGGAGGCCCGGCACCCCCGCCTGCGGGCCCGCGCCGCCGCCTGACCTCGGGGCCCGCCTGTCAGCACCCCGACATGGCGACGAGTTCGACCTCGAATCCGTCGGCGTTCTCCAGATAGGCGGCGTGGTGCTCCGGGCCACCGGCGTGCGGATGGCGGTCGGCGAACAGCAGCGTCCAGCCGTGCTGGGTCGCCCGCCGGGCCAGGACGTCGACGAGGTGGGCGCCGTCCACGTGGAAGGCCAGATGGTTGAGACCGGGCCGGCGGCGGTCGTGGTCGGCGGCGCACAGATCCGGTGACTGCTCGACGACGATGTAGGTCGGGCCCAGCCGCCAGCTGCGCCCGGCGCTCCAGGACTGGAACGGGGTGTAGCCGAGCTCGGACAACAGCCATCCCCAGCTGACGACGGCCCGGTCCAGGTCCGGCACCCAGATCTCGATGTGGTGAGGCGTGCCGGTGGTCGGCCTGTTCACGCTGTGCCCTCCCGGAACGTGATCCACTCTCCCCCTCCGCGTCGCTCAGATCCTCGGTGAGCGGCGCATCGGCCCCGCTCAGTGATCCGGCGACGGTGGTCGCGCCTCCACCACCACGACCTTCTCCAGTTGGTAATCGTTCAGGTCGGGTCGCATCCAGTCCTCCCCGGCGCGGATGCGGTGGAACCGGAACATGCCGTTGGTGCGGTTGGTCGCCACGACACACCGCACCGCGACCGGCCGTTCCCCACCGGCCGCCAACCGGCAGACCTCCCACGCGAAGGCCACGCCGTGCCGGAGCAACACCACCTGATCCGCGTCCGAGATCGACGGCTCGCCCTCGTCGGACACCATGACTTCGACCGGGACCACATCCTCCAGGTGGAAGCTGTTGACCGAGCATTCCCAGCCGGTCAGATCGGGGAAGCCACCCGGCGGGGCCGTCCGTCGCGCGCCGTCGGCCCAGACCACGACCTCGCCGCGCACCTCGATGCCATCGGCGATCATCGCCCGCAGCCCCGGCGCCATCCCACCCGGCGGAGCAATCGACGCCGGCCCGGCCGGCGCCCCGAGCTCCGAGGCGGCGTCATCGTTCATCCGGATCACGAACACCCGCACATGATCTCAACCAGGGAATCCCTCGGCGACCGGCCACCCCCAGCGCGTCGGTCGCGTCGGACCGGGGCGGAGTGTGCCAGCCTTTGCGCGTGAGCGTCGATGACTTCTACCGCGACGTCGCCCGGATCGCGCTGGCCGTCGCCGACAAGCACGGCTTCGTGCTCGGCGGTGGCGTGGCCTGGCTGGTGAACGGGCTGGTCGCCCGCCCGACCGAGGACATCGACCTGTTCACCGACACGGCCGGCGGGGTGATGGCCGCCGCCGGTGAGGTGACGTCGGCGCTGACCGCCGCCGGCTACCGGGTGGTGCGCGAGGACGCCGACGAGTTGTTCGCCGGCATGGACGCCGACATCCAGGAGTTCCTGGTGGCCGGGGAGCATCGGGCGCTGCGGCTGACCCTGTGCCGGCTGGACCGGCACCGCGCCCCGGTGGTGATGGACGTCGGCCCGGTCATGCACCTCGACGACCTGGTCGCCACCAAGGTCGCCGCCCTGGTCAACCGGCGGGAGGTGCGCGACTACATCGATGTGGCGGCCGCGCTGGAACGCTATCCGCTGGACCGTGTCCTGGAGCTGGCGCATGCCGCCGATCCGGCCCTGGATCCGGAGGACATCGCCGACGCCGGCCGCTACCTGGACCGGCTGGACGACGCCCGCTTCGCCCTGTACGGCCTGGACCGGGCCGCCATCGCCGCGCTGCGGGACCGGCTCGCCGGCTGGCCCCGCTCCTGACAGGAGGCTTCAATGATCACCGGAATCCTCGTTCCCGGGCGCGGCTACACCACCCAGGGCCCGCTGTTCGACCTGGCCGACGGCATCCTGACCGCCCGCGGTGACGACGTGGTCGAGGTGAGCTGGACCGTCCCGGACGGACTGTTGCAGGTCGGCCCGGAGCCGTTCGTCCGCGCCCATGTCGCGGCCGCCCTGCACCGGGCCGCCGCCGGGACGCCGGTGCTGATCGCCAAGTCGCTGGGTAGTCACGCCGCCGCGCTCGCCGCCGAGCGCGGGATCCCGGCCGTCTGGCTGACCCCGGTGCTCACCGACCCGGCCGTGGTCGCGGCGATCGCCGCCGGGCCGGCCCCGGCCCTGCTGATCGGCGGCACCGCCGACCGGGTGTGGCTGCCGGAGGCCGCCCGCGCGACCGGCAAGCCGTGCCTGGAGATCCCGGGCGCCGACCACAACCTGCGGGTGCCGGGGCCGGTGCGCGCCTACACCGACGTGCTCGGAACGGTCGGCACCGCGATCGAGGACTTCCTGGAGACGCTGTGACCTACCGCTGGCCGGTGGCGCCGGGGGCGCGGAGGCCGATGGCCGACGCCCACAGGCGGGAGAGGTGGTCGACCATCTTCTCCTCGTCGAGGGGTTCGCGTAGTTCGTTGATGATCACGGCCACCTGTTCGACCATGCCGCCCAGGGCGATCGCCGTCAGGCGGGGATCAAGGTCCGGGTCGGCGAGTCCGTCGGCCTGCAGGCGGCGGATGCCCTCCTCGCCGCGGCCGACGTAGAACTCCCGGATCTCCAGGAGCAGGCTGCGCAGGTTGTCGTCCAGGTAGGCGCCGTGCTCGACCATCCGGAGCACCTTCGCGGCCTTTCCGGCGGCGGCCAGGTACAGGCGGTTCGCCTCCACGATGCGCGCGTACGGGTCGTGGAGGGTGTCCGGGACCCGGCTCGCGGTGATCATCTTGTCGGCCGCCGCCTGGACGATCTTGCGGAGCAGGTCGTCCTTCGATGCGAAGTACGTGTAGAAGGTCCCGTACGACACGCCCGCCGCCTGGGTGACGGCCTCGGGGGTGAACCCGGCCCACCCTTGTTCCTCGATGATCTGCCGGCCGGCGGTGAGCAGCGCGTCATGGGTCCGCCGGCCCCGGGTGGTGGCCGGCGGTGCGGGCGCGGGGTTCGTTCGAGCTCGTCCCATCGGACACCCTCTCGCGACTTGACTACTTTGTCAGAAAGTCTAGTGTGGCGGGCACCACTACTCACTGAGGTGTTGAGCCGGACAATGCGCACGATCCGCATCGGGAACTGCTCGGGCTTCTACGGTGATCGCTTCTCGGCGATGTCCGAGATGCTCGAGGGCGGGCCGCTGGACTATCTGACCGGGGACTACCTGGCCGAACTGACCATGCTCATCCTCGGCCGGGACCGCCGGAAGGATCCGTCACTCGGATACGCGAAGACGTTCCTGCGGCAACTCGCCGGCTGCCTCGGCCTGGCCCGGCAGCGCGGGGTCCGGATCGTCACCAACGCGGGTGGGCTCAACCCGGCCGGGCTCGCGCAGGCCGTCCGGGACCTGGCCCGGGAGCAGGGCATCGACCTGGCCGTCGCCCACGTGCGGGGCGACGACCTGATCGGGCGCGCGACCGAGCACGGCTGGCCGGGTGCGCTGACCGCCAACGCCTACCTCGGCGCCTTCGGCATCGCCGACGCGCTCACCGCCGGCGCCGACATCGTCGTCACCGGCCGCGTCACCGACGCGTCGCTGACCCTGGGCCCGGCCATCGCCGAGTTCGGCTGGGGGCGCACCGACTTCGACCTCCTGGCCGCCGGGGTCGTCGCCGGTCATGTCCTCGAATGCGGCACGCAGGCCACGGGCGGCAACTTCTCCGGCTTCGCCACGATCGACACCACGCGCCCGCTGGGCTTCCCGCTGGCCGAGATCAGTGCCGACGGGACGGCCGTGATCACCAAACATCCCGGCACGGGCGGCGCGGTCACCGTCGACACGGTCACCGCGCAACTGGTGTACGAGGTCGGAGGCCCCCACTACGCCAATCCCGACGTGACCGCGCGCCTGGACACGGTCGCGTTGCGGCAGGCCGGTCCCGACCGGGTGGTGATCACCTCGGTACGCGGTGCCGCCCCACCCCCGGCCACGAAGATCGCCCTCAACAGCGCCGGCGGATGGCGCAACTCCGTCGAGTTCGTGCTGACCGGCCTGGACATCGAGGACAAGGAGCACTGGGTACGCCGGCAGATGACCGGGGCACTCAGCGTCCGGCCACCCGCGGAGATCACGTGGGACCTGGCGCGGACCGACCACGCCGACCCCGTCACCGAGGCGGCGGCCTCGGCGGTGCTGCGCTGTCACGTCAAGGACCCCGATCCGGACGTCGTCGGCCGCGCGTTCAGCAGTGCCGCCGTCGAACTGGCCCTCGCGTCCTACCCGGGCTTCCACGTGACCGCGCCGCCGGGGCCGGGCACCCCGTTCGGGATCTACCGTGCCGCCTACCTTCCGCAGGAGGATGTGCCGCACGTCGTGGTCCGGCCCGACGGCACCACGGTGGACATCGCGCCGCCACCGGTCACCGCGGACCTGCCCGCGGAGGTGGTTGCCGGCTCCGCCCGTACCTCTGGATGGTTGGAGGTTCGCGCGCCGCTGGGCCGTCTGGTCTTCGCCCGGTCCGGGGACAAGGGCGGAACCGCGAACGTGGGGGTGTGGATCCCCGTCGGCCATCCGCGGCGAGCCGAGGCGTTCGCGTGGCTGCGCGGCTGGCTGACACCTGCCGAGGTCGCCCGGCTCCTCCCGGAATCGGCGGGACTCGGGATCGACGTGTTCGCGCTGCCGAACCTGTGCGCCGTCAACATCGTGATCGACGGACTTCTCGGTGACGGTGTCGCGTCGTCCACCCGTTTCGACCCGCAGGCCAAGGCCGTCGGCGAGTGGCTGCGGGCCCGTGTGGTGAATCTGCCCAAGGAGTTTCTGGAGTGAGAACCAGCGTCGACCCCACCTCGCCCGGCTACGCCGCCAACCGGGAGGTGATGCTGGAACGCGTCGCCGATCTCGCCACACAGCAGGCCACGGCTCTGGCCGGTGGTGGTCCCAAGGCCGTCGAGCGGCATCACCGTCGCGGCAAGCTGACCGCCCGGGAGCGGATCGAGCTGCTCATCGATCCCGACTCGCCGTTCCTCGAGCTCGGCGTCCTGGCCGGCTGGGGAACCGATTTCCCGGTCGGCGGCTCCGTGGTCACCGGCCTGGGCGTGATCGAGGGCGTCGAGTGCATGATCATCGCCCATGACCCCACGGTCAAAGGCGGATCGTCGAACCCGGTGACGGTACGGAAGATCTTCCGCGCCAACCAGATCGCCGGACAGAACCGCCTGCCCACGATCACGCTCGTCGAGTCCGGCGGAGCGGACCTGCAGACCCAGAAGGACATCTTCATCCCCGGCGGCGCGGTGTTCCGCAACCTCACCGTCGCCAGCGCCGACCGCCGGCCCACGATCGCCCTGGTGTTCGGCAACTCCACCGCCGGTGGCGCCTATGTGCCGGGCATGAGCGACTACACCGTCATGGTCAAGGGCGGGGCCAAGGTCTTCCTCGGCGGGCCGCCGCTGGTCAAGATGGCCACCGGTGAGGAGTCCGACGACGAGTCGCTCGGCGGGGCCGAGATGCACGCGCGCACGTCCGGACTGGCCGACTACCTGGCCGTCGACGAACGCGACGCGCTGCGGATCGGGCGCTCCATCGTGCGGAGGCTGAACTGGCGCAAGGCCGGACCGAACCCGAGGACGACGTACGCCGAGCCGCTGCTGGACGTCGAGGAGCTGCTCGGCATCGTGCCGGCCGACCTCAAGATCCCGTTCGATCCCCGTGAGGTGATCGCCCGCATCGTCGACGGCAGCGAGTTCGACGAGTTCAAGCCGCTGTACGGTACGTCACTGGTGACCGGCTGGGCGCAGCTGCACGGCTACCCGGTCGGCGTCCTCGCCAACGCCCAGGGCGTGCTGTTCAGCCAGGAGGCACAGAAGGCCGCCCAGTTCATCCAGCTCGCCAACCAGAGCGACACGCCGCTGCTGTTCCTGCACAACACCACCGGCTACATGGTCGGTGCCGAGTACGAGCAGGGCGGCATCATCAAGCACGGTGCTCAGATGATCAACGCGGTGTCGAACTCGACGGTCCCGCACCTGTCGGTGGTGATGGGCGCCTCGTACGGGGCCGGCAACTACGGCATGAGCGGCCGCGCGTACGACCCGCGTTTCATGTTCAGCTGGGCCGGCGCCAAGTCGGCCGTGATGGGCCCGGCGCAGCTCGCCGGGGTCATCTCGATCGTCTCCCAGCAGGCGGCCGCCGCTCGTGGGGTGCCGTTCGACGCCGAGGCCGACGCCGCGATGCGCGCCCTCGTCGAGAAGCAGGTCGAGGAGCAGTCCCTGGCCTACTTCACCTCCGGCCTCGGCTACGACGACGGGGTCATCGACCCGCGGGACACCCGCACGATCCTCGGCATCTGCCTGTCGGCGATCCACAGCGCGCCGGTGGCCGGCGCCCGTGGCTACGGCGTCTTCCGTCTGTGAAAGAGGGTTCAGTGATCCGCAAGATCGTGGTCGCCAACCGCGGAGAGATCGCGCGCCGGGTGTTCCGTACCTGTCGCGAACTCGGCATCGCGACGGTCGCCGTCCACTCCGACGCCGATGCCGGGGCACCGTTCGTCGCCGACGCCGACCAGGCGATCCGGCTGCCCGGCGACGCGCCGGCCGAGACCTACCTGCGAGGTGACCTGATCATCGAGGCGGCTCGCGCGGCGGGCGCCGACGCCGTCCATCCCGGGTACGGGTTCCTCTCCGAGAACTCCGGCTTCGCCCGCGCCGTCGAGGCGGCCGGCCTCACCTGGATCGGCCCGGCGCCCGAGGCGATCGAGGCGATGGGCAGCAAGATCGGCGCGAAACGGATCATGGCCGCGGCCGGGGTGCCGGTCCTGGCCGTCGACCTCGCCGCCGTCACCGCGGCGGACCTTCCGCTGCTGGTCAAGGCGTCGGCGGGCGGCGGCGGCCGGGGCATGCGGATCGTGGAGTCACTCGACCGGCTCGCCGAGCAGGTAGCGCGGGCCGAGGCGGAGGCGACCTCCGCGTTCGGCGACGGGACCGTCTTCGTCGAGCCGTACCTACCCACGGCACGGCACGTCGAGGTCCAGGTGCTGGCCGACCGGCACGGCACCGTCTGGGTGCTGGGCGACCGGGACTGCTCGATCCAGCGTCGCCACCAGAAGGTGGTCGAGGAGGCGCCCGCGCCGGATCTGCCGGACGAGACACGTACCGCTCTGCATGCCTTCGCCCGGGCCGCCGCGGAGGCGGTGAGCTACCGGGGAGCGGGAACGGTCGAGTTCCTCGTCCACCGGGACCGCGTCTTCTTCCTCGAGATGAACACCCGCCTCCAGGTCGAGCACCCCGTCACCGAATGCGTCACCGGCCTCGACCTCGTCGCTCTCCAGATAGCCGTCGCCGAAGGCAGGCCCCTGCCCGGCCGGGCTCCCGCGGTCTCGGGTCACGCGATCGAGGTACGGCTCTACGCGGAAGATCCGGCCGCGGATTTCGCTCCGCAGACCGGCCGCGTTCGCACCTTCGAGATTCCCGGACATGCGGGCGTACGGGTGGACTCGGCCATCGAGGCCGGCAGTGAGGTCACCGTCCACTACGACGCCATGCTCGCCAAGATCATCGCCTACGCGGAGGATCGTGACGCCGCGATCCGCCTGCTCGACGACACGCTGCGGCGGGGACGGCTGCACGGCATCACCACCAACCTCGACCTGCTCCGAGCCGTGCTCACCGACGACGAGTTCGTCGCCGGCCGGATGCACACCACCCTGCTCGACGAACGCCTCTCCCGGTGGACGGGCGGTCCCGATCCGCGCTCTCTCGCCAAGGCCGCCCTCGCCGCCGCGCTCGGACAGGCCAGCCGGGCCGCCGCGACCGCGCCGGTGCTCAGCCGCATCCCCGCCGCGTGGCGCAACGCCGCGGGTCAGCCGCGGCAGCGGAGCTATCGGCGTGGATCAGAGCGGTACGCCGTTACCTATTCGTCGATCGGCCGGCGGCTGGTGTCGGACTTCGTCGAGGGTGTCGACGTCATCGACGTGCGGGGCGACCAGGTCGTTCTGAGCGACGGCCCGGTCCGGGAGACCTACCGGGTCACCGTCGCCGGAGATGCGGTCGACGTCGACGGGCCGTCCGGCTCGGTCAGTCTCGAACCGGTTCCCACCTTTGTCGACCCGGCCGAGACGGTCGCCCAGGGCTCACTGCTGGCGCCGATGCCGGCCGCGATCACCGCGGTCGCCGTCGAGGTGGGCGCCGTGGTGAGCAAGGGCGACCCGATCGTCGTACTGGAAGCCATGAAGATGCAGCACACCGTCACCGCACCCACGGACGGAACCGTCACCGCGCTCACCGCGAGCGTGGGCCGTCAGGTCGTCGCGGGCGCCGTGCTCGCCGTGATCGAGGAGAAGTCTTGACCAACTTCGTCGAGTCCGACGAGCGCCGTGACCTGCGCACAGCGGTCTACCAACTGGGCAGCAAGTACGGCGAGTCGTACTTCTACGCGGCCGCGTCCCGGGGCGCCAAGACCACCGAACTCTGGCAGGACGCCGCCGCGGCCGGCTATTTGGGCGTCTCGATCCCCGAGGAGTACGGCGGGGGCGGCGGCGACATCGGTGACCTCGCCGCCGTCGTGGAGGAATTGGCGACCGCCGGCTGCCCGCTGCTGCTGCTGGTCGTCTCACCCGCCATCGTCGGCACGATCATCGCCAAGTCCGGCACCGGCGAGCAGAAGCGGCGGTGGCTGCCGGGCCTGGCCACGGGGGCGGCCCGCTACGCCTTCGCAATCACCGAACCCGATGCCGGCTCGAATGCGCACCAGATCGTCACCCGCGCCCGCCGCGACGGCGCCGACTGGGTGCTGACCGGCCGCAAGACCTACATCAGCGGCATCGACGAGGCAAGCCATGTCCTGGTCGTCGCCCGCATGGAGGACGCGCGCACCGGCAAACTCAAACCCGCGCTGTTCATGGTGCCGACCGACGCGCCGGGGTTCGTCCACCAGCCGATCGAGACCGGCCTGGTCTCGCCGGAGAAGCAGTTCAGCCTCTTCTTCGACGACGTCCGGCTGCCCGCCGACGCGCTCGTCGGCCGCGAGGACGCCGGCCTCGACCAGCTGTTCGCCGGCCTCAACCCGGAACGGATCATGGCGGCGTCACAGGCCACCGGCACCGCCCGCTGGGCGCTGCGCAAGGCCGTCGACTACGCGAAACAGCGCGAGGTCTGGGGCGCGCCCATCGGCACCCACCAGGCGATCGCCCATCCACTGGCCCAGATCCACGTCGAGATCGAGGCCGCCCGGCTACTGACGCAGAAAGCCGCCGCCCTGGACGCGGCCGGCGACCTGCTGGCGGCCGGCGAGGCGGCGAACATGGCCAAGTACGCTGCCGGCGAAGTGGCCTGCAAGGCTGTCGACCAGGCGATCCAGACCCACGGCGGCAACGGGCTGGCCGTCGAGTACGGGCTCGTTCAGGCGCTCGCCAACGTCCGGCTGTCGCGGATCGCTCCGGTCAGCCGGGAGATGGCGCTCAACTTCATCACCCAGTTCTCGCTCAAGCTGCCCCGCTCGTACTGACAGGGATTCGTGGATGACCACTTCGCTCGTGCACCTGAGCGTCTCCGGCGGCATCGCCACCGTCACGCTGGACAGCCCGCACAACCGCAACGCGCTGAGCAGGCAGCTGCTGGCGGAGCTCGGCAGCAGCCTGACCGCTGCCGAGCAGGATCCCGCGGTTCGCGTCGTACTCCTGCGGTCCAGCGGCCGGGTGTTCTGCTCGGGTGCCGATCTCAGCGAGGCACGAGAGGGCTCGACCAGTGACGGGCCGCGCGCCATCGTCGCCGTCCAGCGGCAGATCGCCACCCTGCCCAAGCCGGTCGTCGTCGAGTTGGCCGGCCCGGTTCGGGCCGGCGGTCTCGGCCTGATCGGCGCGGCCGATGTCGTGATCGCGGCCGAGTCGGTCACGTTCGCCCTCACCGAGGTCCGGCTGGGGCTCGCCCCGTCCGCGATCTCGGTGAGCCTGCTGCCACGCCTGGCGCCCCGGGCGGCAGCCGACATCTTCCTTTCCGGCCGTACTTTCGGCGCAGCCGAGGCCGCCGACATCGGTCTGGTCACCCGCGCCGTACCGGACGGCGAACTGCCGGCCACCGTCGTCTCGACTCTCGCCGACCTGGTCAAGGGCAGTCCACAAGGGCTCGCCGAAACCAAGCGCCTGCTCACCGCCGACCTCGTCACCCGCATCGACCGGGACGGCGAGGAGGCGGCGGAGCGGTCGGCCGCGCTCTTCGCCAGCCCCGAGGCCCAGCAGGCGATGCAGGCGTTCCTGTCCCGGAACAAATCCGCGTGAGCACTCCGGCCGGGAGACCGCGGGGTTCCCGTCGGGAGCGCCCCTGACTCGACAAGGCCACGCGGATCAGTCACGGCTTTCCACCCGCTCAGGCCGCAGGTGGAAGATCGCGTGCTCGCCCGCGCCGTCGTCGAGTGGGGCGAGGCTGAGCCGATCGGCTCGGACACGCCGTACGTACCCGTAGCCGGACCCGCTGTCGATCCAAACCTCGGCGAAGCCGTCAGCCGGCAGGACGCGCGGCCCGACCGCCAGGATCGGTCCCGGCATCACCGCCGCCACCGCAGGTAGCGCCACACCCTGGTCAGCATCATCGCCTCCGGAGAGTCGGAGAGCGGCGGGCCCGACAGCCCCTCAAGCCTGTAGAGGGAAGCCCGCCGCTCGGGAGCGACGACGAACCCGAGGTGTACTCACGGCCTCAAAGGCGCCCGCCGCCGCTGGGATCGAAGCTAAGGGCGGGCATGCGAGTGCAGGGGCACAGTCTGTGCCTCTCCCCTATGCGGACAGCAGGCCGATCCTCACGGCGAGTCGAGACGCGCGCCGACGCCGGGCCGGGCTCTTGGATTCAGCCTCTTCGAGGACGATCCGCTTGGCGTAACCGTTGTACCGAATCGTCTCGGGTGCAGCCTCGTGCGCCCGTTCCAGCGTTGCCAGGGCGACGTCCGGCTGCCCGGCGAGCTGGTAACCGCGTGCCTCCTCGATGCGGTGCCGGGCACGACGAGGGCGGGACGGGATCGTGATCGCATCGGCTGCCACGGCCTGCCGTACCGACTCACCGCCTTGGCGGAGTTCGACAGCGACGGTCACCGCATGGGCGCTCATGATCGGCCGGGAGAATGAGGTAACGGGATCGTAGAAGCCAGGGGGCAGCCGCTTGGCCATGGCGCGAGCGGTGTCCCAATATCGCCACGCCACGCCGGTCGCACCGCGCCGGGCAGCGGTGTAACCGGCCTCGAAGGTCAACGCCCCCGTGATCGCCAGGACGTCATCCGAGGAGTCCTCCAGCAGAGGTTCGAGGTAGTCGACCGTCGCCAGGTTCACGGCGTCGGCGGCCTCATAGTGCGCCGGCCCGGCGTCGCGGTGCGCCTGCGTGGCCAGCCACGCGGCCACGCCGATGGCGTACGGATCCTCGGACTCCTGAGCCGCGACCAGACCTCGCTCGGCCACTCGCCACAGCAGAGCGGCGTCCGGCTGGTAGGCCACGAAGAACTGTGTCAGCGAGTAGACCTGTGCGAGCACGGCCTGCGCTGCCCGGCGGCCCGGGACGGTGTCGGCCTGTCGGACAGCGATCTGGGCGTCCCGGATGAGGTCCGGCAGCAATGCCCCGATCACCTCGCGGTGGTTGGGAGCCGAGTGCCGCGCCGACCAGGCGCTCGCGAGCCGGGCGCGGACATGCGCGGTCGGGGGTGCCTCCTGCGCGGTGGCGACGGGCCAGGCGTCGACGGCCGCCTTGACGGCCGCGAGGCGCGGATGCCCGGGCCCGACGAACAGATCGACGTGCAGCGCCTGGTCGCCGGTGAGGTCGGACAGGTTACGCACCCGCAGCGCCTCGGCAAGGGCGAGGATGATTTCCAGCTTCGGCATCCTCAGGCGGCCGGTCTCCACTCCCTTGACCCACGAACCGGACCGCGCGACCAGGCCGCCGAGCTGGTCTCGGGTGAGTCCCTTGCGCGTCCGAAGGATCTGAAGCCGCTGGCCGAACGCCAGCGGGTCGGTGTACGGGTCCGGAATGCTCTGTTCCATTGGCGCTCCCTGGTAGAGGACAGGGTGCGGCGGCCGGCCTCTACTCCGGCCGCCAACATCGACGGTACGTCACGACCAACGACCTGGCGGGCCAGCCGCAGGGTCGCCCGAATGGATCGATGTGGCCGACGATCATTCCTCCATACTGGCTTTGACCTGGTGAGGACGGTGATGCTCGTGCATCGACGCCGCGCCCTGGGCCACGGCGCCACCACACCTGCCCCGGGAGGGCCGGTGTCCTACCCCCAGCCGCAGTACCCGTCCGCCGCGCCCCCGCCGCCGACACCCCAGCCGCCGTGGGTGTGGATCGGGACCGGCCTCGCCGCGCTCGCGATCGTCGTCGCGGCCGTCGTCCTCACCGGGAATGGCATCCGCTGGGTGCGTGCCGCAGCGCTGGGCGGGACGCTTCAGGGTGTAGACGATGCCGCCGAAGCCCCAGTGGGCCGACCCGTGCGCCGGGGTCTCGGCCGCCACGACCTCCCAGCCGTGGCGGCCGACCTGGTTGAGCGCCCCGATCGGATGGTCGGCCTGCATCGCCTTCGGCGCCCATCCGGTGGATCGTCGACCGGTTCGTCACGATGACCGCGGCGTACTCCCCGACACCCATCGCGTGATGCTGTTACCCGCGGTGGGCGAACACCCGGGCGAGGATCTGGTCGATGACGTCGTTCTTGGACAGGGTGTAGCCGTCCGGGTCGGCGGCCAGGCGGCGTTTGGTGGCGGCGTACAGGTCGCGGTCGGCCGGGTGGGAGCGCAGCCAGTCGCGCAGCAGGCGGTGGCGGATCGGCTCGGGCGCGCCGGGCGGCCACACGTGCAGGTGGACGTCCTCGGCCGCGCTGATCAGCATGCGGTGGCCGTGCCACCAGGGTTCGCGCAGCAGCAGGCGGTAGCCGGCGCGTTCGAGGTCGGGCACGTAGGTGCTCTCGTCGTCGGTGCCGGCCAGCTGTAGGTCGATGTCGATGATGGGTTTGGCGGCCAGGCCGGGCACCGAGGTGGAGCCGACATGGTCGATGCTCAGGATGCGGTCGCCGAGGGCCTGCCGGATCCCGTCCCGGGCGGCCGTGTAACGGTCCGCCCAGGACGGGTCGTGATCCTCGATGACGATGGTCCGCCACCGCTGTGGTGGCTCGCCGATCATGGCGGTGGCGCCCTGTTCCGGGGTGCCGTGGAAGCGTTCGGTGATCTCTCGCGGGTACTCGGCCATCTCAACCTCCGTCGATAGCAAAGTCCGCCAGAATACAACTACTCCTCGGGATCCCAGGCGAGGAGGAGATCGAACACGCCGGCGTCGCCGTCGATTTTCAGGTCGGTCACCGGGATCCGGCCGTAGAGGGCGAGCACCAGCTCGGAGGCCGTGCCCCGCAGGGTGGCGCCGGCCGGCTCGTCGGTCGGCGGGCCGACCCGGACGCCGTCGGCGGCCAGCGTGAGCCGCCAGGTGCGGCCCTCGGCGGCCTGGTAGTCGACGGCGACCGGCTGGTGCGGCCACCGGTACGGACCGGCGCAGCAGGTGGCCAGGAACTCGTCGACGCCGTCGAGCGCCACCTCGGCCGGCAGCGGCTGCGGGGCTCCGGCGGCGAGCTGGGCGTCGTAGGTGTGCACCGCCACCTCCTGGAGCTGGTGCCGGCCGACCGCGCCGGCGGTCTGCGGTGACGCGGACACGCCCCACCACGTCCAGCAGCCGCGGTCCGGGCCGGCCTGGGCCAGCGCGTCCGCGAACACCCGTGCCGACTCGTCCAGCCAGAACAGCAGGGCCTCGCGCTCGCGGGGCGTCTCACTCTCCCAGAGCGACGGGTCCGGTCGCGTGTCGGCGGGCCCGGCCGCGATGGTGGCGGCCCAACGGCGGCGCCCCTCCCCCATGTGCTGGGCGAGATCGAACAGCGTCCAGTCGGGGCAGGTCGGCACCGGCGCGCCGAGGTCGGGAGCGGCGGCGACGGCGGCGCGGAACGCTTCCGTTCGCTCGTCGAGCAGGTGGATCAGGTGGGGGAACTCCAGGATCTGTGACACGCGCACTGTCTACCATGATCTTCGATCGGGCACGAATCATATTAGGGACCGGCGGTGGCCGGCGGTGGCCGCGGCGAGTAGGAGCAGCCACGGTACGGCGGTGACCGCGAGTCCGTACGCGACGGATCCCCCGCCGACGACCGCGCCGGCCGCGACCGCGGTGAGGTGGGTGAGGAAGTCGCACAGCGCGAGTGCCGCCACCGCGAGCGGGACGCGCGGATCCACGGCCGACCAGAGCAGACCGGCGACGACCAGCACGATCATGGCCTGCTGCTCGATGAAGAGACCGGGTGTCAGCACGGTTCCGGAGCCGGTCGGCAGGATCACGATCGCGAACGGCAGAAGAGCCGTCCAGAGGTACGGGTTGGAGCGTTCCCCCCGCGGGCTGAGGTTGACGGCCAGCACCAGCAGCGCGGCGACCGGCGCCGCCCAGAACCCGTCGTTGAGGTAGGAGCCGCTGCGTTCGAGGGCGACGAGCGCGGGGCCGACGGCGAGCACCGCGGCCACGGCCGACAGCCGGTACGCGCCTCGGGCCAGGGCGAACAGCGCCGTCACGTGCAGCACGAGCGCGGCCAGGCCGGCCACCGCGTACTGGGCGATGCCAAGCGGGGTGCCGACGATCGCGGGCACGTCCAGGGGCAGGGACGTGAGCACGTCGACGGCGGTGGCGTACAGCAGCACGGCGAGGGCGGCGAGGCGGATCGGCGAGCGGTCCAGCGCGTACCCGGCCCGGGCCCGCAGCGCGCCGAGGACCAGTGCGGACGTTTCCCGCAGCGTGGGCGGCTGGCCGGATTGCAGCAGCGTGTCGAGGATCTCGTCACGCGGCGAGCGGGCCGGGTAGAGGCGGACCAGGCGGGCGTAGCGGCGTTCGATGTGGTTCATGCGGGGCGCACCACCGGACGGGTCACGATGCGGGCGGCTTCCGCGTACACCGTGGCCTGTTCGTGCAGGGCCGTCTGTCCGTGTGGGGTCAGCTGGTAGGAGCGGCGGGCCCGCCCGTTGACGATTTCCTCGCTGGCCACCCGGATGTGGCCGGCGGTGGTGAGCCGTTCGAGTGCGGTGTAGAGGGTGCCGGTGGCGAGGCGGACGCGCCCGCCGGACAGTTCGGACACCCGTTGGATGATCGCGTACCCGTGCAGCGGCCCGTGTTGCAGGGCGGCGAGGGTGAAGTACGTGGTCTCACGCATGCACCCGACTATACGTAGTTACACGACATATGACGAGACCCGAAATCAGACGGCGATGGCCGGAAGGGACGGCCGGGCGGCCTCACCGGTGTAGCCCTGCCAGGCACGGGCCAACGACGCCACGGCGGCGGTGATCTCAGCCGGTTCGGCCACGAAGGGCAGTCGCAGGCGGTCGTGGCTGCCACCGGTGGGATCGAGCTGACCGCCGGGCAGGACCGCGACCCCGTGGCGGAGCGCGGCCTGGGCGTAGGCGGCCGCGTCACCGTACGGGAGGCGTACCCAGAGGGTCTGACCGCCGGAGGCGGGTTCGAACGTCCACGACGGAAGCCGGCGCCGCAGCTCGGCGCAGAGATGATCGTGCCGCTCGCGCAGTTCCCCGGCGCGGGCCGCGCTCAGCGCGCTCAGGTCACCGACCAGGTAGGACGCGGCCAGCTGGTCGAGCACGCCGCCGCCCAGGTCGTGGACGGCCTTGAGCCGCGCCAGCCGATTGATCAGCGGCGCCGGGGCGTGGACCCAGCCGACCCGCAGCCCGCCCCAGACCACCTTGCTCAGCGATCCCACCGTGATCGCGCCGGTGGACACGGCGGGCCGTCCCTCGAAACTCAGCTCGGCGAGAACGTCGTCGACGACCAGCGGCACGCCAGCGCGCCGCGAGGCGGCGACGATCTCGAGACGGCGCGGCTCGTCCAGGTGCCGCCCGGTCGGGTTGTGACAGGCGGCGATCAGGTAGCCGAACGCCGGGCGCCTGGCCAGCGCGGCCGCGAAACCCGACCCGTCGGCCGGGACCGGGACGGCCACGGCGGCGTGCTCCCGCAAGACCTCCAACATTCCGGGGTACGTGGGAGCCTGCACCACGACCTCGTCCCCGGGCGCGACCAGGGCCCGGGTGAGCAGCGACAGCGCCTGCTGCCCGCCGGTGGTCACCAGGAACTCGCCGGGACTCGCCCGGAACCGGTCGGCGAGCGCCCGGCGCAGCCGCGGATGCCCGGCGGGGTGGTAGCCCAGCCCGCCGCCGACGTCGTCGAGCGCCCGGCGGTAGGCGGACAGCAGCGCGGGCGGCGGGGTGAGCGGCCCGGCGCAGGCGAACTGGGTGACGTGGTCCGGCTGGTCGAGCAGGTGCAGGAAGATCGGATCGGTGGTCGGCTCGGCGGTGGACGGCGGCGCGGGCGCGGCCCCGGCCACCCAGGTGCCGCTGCCCTGCCGCCGGACCAGCCGGCCCTCGTCGCGCAGCAGGTCGTAGGCGGCCACCACGGTGGTGCGGCCGGCCGACAGAGCGGCGGCCAGCGCCCGGTCGGTGGGCAGGCCGGTGCCGGGCGGCAGCTCACCGTCGTCGATGAGCTCGCGCAGGCGGGCGGCGAGCAGCAGGTAGAGCGGGCCGCGGCCGGCGGACCAGCGCCCGAGGCGGGCGGTCAGCTCGGTGACCAAGATTGGACTCATCGGCAAACCAATGTATCGGCATTGGCTCTGGCTGGGAACCCACCCGGCGCACAGGATCGGGGCATGCATCCGGAAACCCGCCTCGTCCACGTCCACGCCCCGGTTCCGGCCAGCACCCCGCTGTCGGTGCCGCTCTACCAGACGTCGTCGTTCGCGTTCGACGATCCCGGCCCCCTCGCCGACGGCCTCAACCGGCCGGACGGCTCCTATGTCTACTCCCGGTTCGCCAACCCGACCGTACGGGCCCTCGAGGAGACCGTCGCCGACCTCGAAGGCGGCGTGGCGGCGATCGCCACCGGCTCCGGGATGGGCGCGATCTCCACGGTGCTGCACGGGCTGCTGCGCACCGGCGACCACGTGATCGCCCAGAACACCCTCTACGGCGGCACCCTCGCCACCCTGCGTGACCTGTCCGACCGGTTCGGCATCGACGTCACCTACGTGAGCGGGCACGATCCCGATGAGGTACGGGAGGCGATCACCCCGCGTACCCGGATCCTGTATCTGGAGACCGTCGCCAACCCGACCGGCCACGTCAGCGACCTGCCGAACCTGGCGCCGATCGCCCGCGCCGCCGGAATCACGACGATCGTCGACAACACGTTCGCCACCCCGGTGCTGTGCCGGCCGATCGAGCACGGCGCCGACGTCGTCATCCACTCGGTGACCAAGTTCCTGGGCGGCCACAGCGACGTGACCGGCGGCATCGCGGTCTTCGCCGACGACGACCGCTACCGGACCGTGTGGGGGCACGGTGTCGAGTTCGGCGCGGTCGCCGACCCGTTCGCCGCCTGGCTGACCATCCGCGGCCTGCAGACCCTCGCCCTGCGGATGGCCCGGCACGAGCAGAACGTCGCCCGGATCGCCGGGTTCCTCACCGGCCATCCGGCGGTCGAGCGGGTGCTGTGGACCGGCGCGCCCGACCATCCCAGCCACGCGATCGCCACCGGCTTCGTGCGCGGCTTCGCCGCACCCTTCTGCTTCGACCTCGCCGGCGGCTACGACGCGGGGTTGCGCTTCCAACAGGGGGTACGGCTGGTGCGCCTGGCACCCTCACTCGGCGGTACGCAGACACTCGTCCTGCATCCGGCCAGCAGCTCCCACCGGCAACTCGACGAGAAGCAGCTCCGGGCCGCCTCGATCAGCCCCGGCACCATCCGCATCGCCGTCGGCATCGAACACCCCGACGACCTCATCGCCGACTTGGAGCAGGCGCTCGCCGCGGTGTGACCATCCGGCCGGGCGCCGCCACCGACGATCCGGGTGGCGGCGCCCGTGGTCACCGTGCGAAGCCGTTCTCCAGGTAGGCCGCCGTGTTCGCCGCCCGCGCCCGGACCGCCGCGACGATCCGGCGCGCCAGCAGCCCGGAGAGCCGCTCGGCGGCCTCCTGCTCGGTACACCAGGCCCACCCGCGCAGTTCCGCGGCGGGCAGCCGGATCCGCGCCGTCTGCTCTCGCGTGAGGATCCCGCCGTCGAACACCAGCATCAGACCCTCGGTGCGGCCCGGGCGCGGCGGCACCCAGTCGGTGACCAGCAGCCGGCCCGGCCGCAACGACAGCCCGAGCTCCTCCTCGATCTCGCGCACCACCGCCGTGTACGGCGACTCGTCCGCCTCGACCGCGCCGCCCGGAATCTCCCAGTGGTCCTTGTAGGTCGGTTCGACCAGCAGCACCCGCCCCTGGCCGTCGGACAGCAGTACCCCGGCCCCCATCCGCTTGCGCGGCAACGTCGCGGTGAAGTCGTCATCGGTCACCGCCCCACGCTAATCACTCACCGCATCACCACGGCCCCGCTGAAAATCCGAAAGGCTCATGGCGCGTAAGCCCCCGGCACGCATACGCGCCGCCACGTCACGACGCCCGCGCACTCCGCCGCCGCATCGCTGAACTCGACGACCAGTGGTGATAGACACCCTCGACCGCGCCACGTCCACAACGGTGGTCACCCGCCCGTCACCGTTCGGGGCGGGCAAGGGGACACCGGTGGGGAGGGTGACCACCCGGTCGAAGCCCGGCGGTCGCGGCACCGGCTCGACCCGGCAGGCGAGCGCGGCTTTGTCGTACCGGGAAGGGGTTGAGGGAGAAGGAGGCCCCGCTGCCGTGCGAGGCGGCAGCGGGGGCGGGTCAGCGGAGGGACGGCTCCGCGTGGTGGACGATCGGGTGGGAGCGTTCGAGGGCCGCGCCCTCGACGTCGACGTTGGGCAGGACGCGGTCGAGCCAGCGCGGGATCCACCAGGCGGAGTCGCCGAGCAGGTGCATGATCGCCGGGATCAGCAGCATGCGGACGAGGAAGGCGTCGACGAGTACGCCGAAGGCGAGGCCGAAGCCGAGCGAGCGGATGATCGCCGTGTTGGAGAAGATGAACCCGCCGAAGACGCTGATCATGATGATGGCGGCGGCGGTGACGACGGTGCGGCCGGCGTGGACGCCCTGCCGGACCGCGATGCGGGCGGGAGCGCCGTGTGCGTAGGCCTCGCGCATGCCGGAGACCAGGAACAGCTGGTAGTCCATGGCCAGGCCGAACAGGATGCCGATCAGGATGGTCGGCAGGAAGCTCAGCACCGGGCCGGGGTCGTGGACGCCGAAGACCGCGCCGAGCCAGCCCCACTGGAAGATCGCGGTGACGCCGCCGAACGTGGCGAACAGCGACAGGATGAAGCCGAGCGTGGCGGTCAGCGGGACCAGGATCGACCGGAACACGAAGATCATGATGATCAGGGAGAGGCCGACGACCAGGCCCAGGTAGCCGGGCAGGGCGGTGCCGAGCTTCTCCGAGATGTCGATGTTGCCGCTGGCGGTGCCGGCCACGCCGAACGTGACGTCGCCGGAGATGGGCGAGAGGCCGCGCAGGTCGCGGACCAGCTGCTCGGTGGAGGAGCTGTTCGGGCCGCCGTCCGGGATCACCTGGAAGGCGAGGGTGGTGTGGTCGGCGGAGGCGCCGATCGGGGCGACCGCGGTGACGTTGTTCTGCGCGAGCAGCAGCGTGCCGATGCGGACCTGCTCGTCCTGCTGGGCGTCGCCGGTCAGCGGGGCCGGAAGGTCGGCGACCACCAGGATCGGGCCGTTCACGCCGGCGCCGAACCGTTCCTCGGTCAGGTGGTAGGCCTGGTATTGGGTGGACTCCTTGGCCTCGGACGAGCCGTCCGGCAGGCCCAGGCGCATCGACAGCGCCGGGATCGCGACCGTCACCAGCGCGGCGGTCAGGCCCAGCACGGTCAGGACCGCCCGGGTGGTGCTCATCGGACGGTTGTCGAAGGCGGCCTGGGCGTGGGCCGTGCGGTTGAGGACGCGGCGGCCGATCAGCGACAGCAACGCCGGGGTCAGGGTGACGGCGATCAGGACGGCGACCGCCACGCAGATCGCGCCGACCGTGCCCATCAGGCCGAGGAACGGGATGCCGGTGACGTTCAGCGCCAGCAGGGCGACCAGCACGGTGGCGCCGGCGAACACGACCGCGTTGCCGGAGGTGCCGTTGGCCAGGCCGATCGACTCGTGGAAGTCGACGCCGGCGAGCAGCTGCCGTCGGTGCCGGTTGAGGATGAACAGCGAGTAGTCGATGCCGACCGCGAGGCCCAGCATCACGCCCAGCACCGGCGTGATCGACAGCATCTCCACCACACCGGACAGCGACAGCGCGGCGGTCACGCCGATGCCGACGCCGGTCAGGGCGGACAGGATGGGCAGGGCGGCGCCGATCAGCGTACGCAGCATGACCAGCAGCGCGATCGCGGCGATGACCAGGCCGGCCACCTCGCCGACGCCGAGGATCTGCGGCACCTCCTGGGTGATCTCGTTGGAGAACTCCACCTCGACACCGGCCGGCACACCCTCGCCGACGTGCGCGATGACGCCCTTCTTGATCTCCGGCGCCACGTCGAGCTGCGGCTTCTCGAACAGCACCTGCGCCACGGCGGTGGAGCCGTCGGCCGTGACCGTGCGGATGGGCGCCGACATGGCCAGCAGCTTGCGCCCACGGTCCAGTTTGGCGGTCTCCGCCTCCAGTTGGGCGCGCTTCTCGGTGAGCAGCGCCTGCTGCTCGTCGACCCGCGCCTGGGTGGCCGGGTCCAGCGTGACGCCCTTGGCGGCGTTCAGTTGTCCCTGGCCCTGGTCGAGCTGATCCCGTCCGGCCTCGATCTGCCTCACCCCGTCGGCGACCTGTGCCTGCCGGTCGGCGATCTGCTTCGCGAGAGCGAACGGGTCGGTGGTGGACCGGACGCCCTCCAGCTCGGCGGTCGTCGTCAGCAGCGCGGCGATCTCCGCCTTCTGCGTCTCGGTGAACGCCGAGCCGTCCGGGGTGTGGAAGACCAGGCGGCCGCTGCCGCCGCTGACGGCCGGCAGCCGTTCGGCGAGCCGGTCGCTCACCTTCTGCGTCGGGGTGCCCGGGATGTTGACCATCGGGGACAGCTCACCGCCGGCCACGAGGTAGCCGGTGACGGACAGTCCCAGGATCACGAGCCAGGAGCCCACGACGATCCCGGCGCGCCGGGCGCAGAACCGGCCCAGGCGGTAGAGAAGCTCGGCCAATGTGCTTCGTCCTTCTAGTAGCCGGTGCGTACGGTTGCGATGAGGCGTTCCAGCAGGTGACGCCAGAGTTCGCGGGACGCGTCGTCGGTCGCCGCGGACGTTTCGGCGATCCAGTGCGTGGCGATCACGACGGTGCCGTTCATCAGGGAGCTGACCAGGATGGCCGCGTCGATCGGGTCGGCGTCCGGGTAGCGGCGGGCCAGTTCGCGGGCCATCTCCTCGGAGGTGCGCCGGAACGTGGCCTGGAAGATCTGGTCGGCGCGCGGGTCGCCGGGCGCGAAACCGCCGAGGGCGCGCCACAGGTAGCCGATGATGCCGGGCACGTCGGTGTCGCGCAGCGCCCCGGCCACGTCGTCGAACATCGAGGACCGCTGCCCGGACGTGACCGTGTCGCGGAACCGGTCGATCACCACGCCGAGCATCTCGCTGCACACGGTGGTGACCACGTCGTCGATGGACGCGAAGTGGTTGAAGATGGTCCGCCGGGAGACGTCGGCACGGTCGGCCAGCTGATCCACGCTGAACCGGGCGCCCTCACCGATCAGGGCGTCGGCGGCGTCGAGGATCGCGCGACGGTGGCGTGCCTTCAGCGCGGCCCGGCGATCGAAGGGGGCGGTCGTCACCGTTCGTACACTAGGTGCATCGTTGCACCGGGTGCAATCAGGGGCCCAGGAGAGTGAGGAATCCCTCGATGCCTGTCCGGCAGGCCGGCGGCAGCGGGGCGGCCAGCATCCGGCGCAGCCGGGCCCGGTTCGCCCGGACCTGCACGCCGGTCATCGCCTCGGCCGCGGTGCGGGCGGCCGCCGTCCCCTCGGCGACCCGGCCCGCGGAGAACAGCATCACCGCCCACAGGAACGGCCCGTCGCCCGGCAGGTCCAGCACCGCCCGGCACGCCGGGATCAGGTCGACCACCAGAGCCAGGTCGCCCTCCTCGACGGCCCGCAACGCCAGCTCGGCGGTCACCGGCGGCTCGGTGAGGATGCGCAGCACGGTGTCCAGGGGAAACCGGGCGGCCAGGCGCAGGACGGTGGCGTGCAGCCGGTCGCGCGGGTCGGACGACCGCATCAGGACCGCCTGCACGCTGGGCCGGGTCAGGATCGCGGTGTGCTCACGCAGGTGATCGACGGACTCCGGCCAGGACGGCGCGGCCGTCCAGGCGGCGATGGCGTCCTGCTCCTCGATCGAGCGCTCCAGATCCGCCAGGACCACGTCCACGCCGCGCGCGCCCATGTCGTCGACCAGCATCCGGAGGACGTCGAGGGGTTCACCGCCCCGGGCGGCGGCCACCGCGGCGACCGTCCGCCGGAGACCGGGATCGCCGAGCAGACGGTGATGCCGGGCCAGCACGGCCGCCTGCCCGGGCCAGTCGGGCGCGGCGAGCCAGCCGTCGATGAAGTCCAGATGCTCGCCCGGCAGATCACGGGCGGGATCATCGACGGCCGCCCGCCGTTGCTCCAGGGTGCGCAGCGCCGTCGCCAGGCCGTCCGGATCGCCGAGCCGCCGGAAGCGGGCGACCGCCTCGGTGGCGAACTCGACCGCCTCCGTCAGCCTGCCGACGCCGGCCATGTAGCCGGCCAGATCGTTCAGCACGAGCGCCAAACCGGCCTCGTCACCGGCGGCCCGGTGAAGGACGAACAGCTCGGATGCCGCGATCACGGCGCCCTCGTGGTCACCGTTCCGCGAGCGCGTTCGCGCCAGCTCGGCCAGGGCGGCGGCCCGCTCCCGGTGCCGGCCGGCGCCTCCGGCCGATTCGTCGAAAGAGGAGGTCGGCGTCATCGTGAGATTCCATCATGGTGCTCCCCTGGCGCGGCGCGGCGTCCCGGGTGGAATCAGCGCTTCTGCGTCTCCGTCGTGGACGGATGCAGCTCCGTGGTCGTCTCCGTCACGAACTTGCCGGTGCTCGCGCTGCGATGGACCTCCCGCTCGCCGTGGTCGGCGTCACCGCCCACGGTCTCGGTGGTGGTGGTCCGCGGCTGCCGCTTCGCGGTGCTCTCCTTGACGAACCGCCCGCTCTTGGCGCTGCGGTTGACCTCGTGCTCGTTGCCTGCCATCGGGGGCCTCCTCAAACGGTCGTGGATGTCCTCCGTACGTTCTGTGCCCGCCGGGACGGATCGGAAACACCCGGATCGATACGGTGTGTGAGTGATCACCATGGTGGACGCCTGCACACGCGACGGCGCCGGCGGCAGCCCGACCGTCGTCGTCGACGACGATCCGTCACTGCGTGACGAGGACCGATGCGCGATCGTCCGGGAGAGCGGGGCCTCGCACGGCGCGTTCCTCTCGCTGCCCCGCGTGCGCTTCTTCACCGGTACGGGTGAGCTGCGCAACTGCGGCCACGGAACCTTCGCGGCGCACGCGGTGCTGCTGGACCGCAGTGGGTCACCGCGGCAACGGGTGCGCCAGGAGACCGGCGGCAGAAGCTTCGAGGTGGAGGCGGTGCGGCGGGCCGGCGGCGTGGAGGTGTGGTTCGACCAGGGCGCGGTCGCACTGTCCGCCCCGGACGCACCGGCCCGGATCGTGGCCGCGCTGGGATCGCCCGGTGTGATCGGGATGACCGTGGCGTCGCCCGGGACCCCACGGCTGCTCGTCGAGGTCACCGACGTCCCGGCCGTCACACCGGACTTCCCGGCGCTGGCGCGGGCCTGCCGCGACCAGGGACTGCTCGGCTGCCTGGTCTGGGCCCCCGAACCGGGACCGTCCGCCACCGCCCGGCTCTTCGCCCCGGCGATCGGCGTCGACGAGGACATCGCCAACGTCAACAGCTCCGGCTGCCTGGCCGCCCACCTGTGGGCCACCGGCCGCGGCGGCGCGGTCCTGGTCCGGCAGGGCGACGCCCTGGGCCGGCCGTCCACCGTGCTCGCCACCACGGACGGCCGCACCACCCGGGTCGGCGGGATGGTCACCCCGCGGTGAGCCCTGCTCCAGGCCCGTGACCGGGTCGTACGTGGGCAGCCCGGCCCGCCGGGCGCGCCGGTCCTCGACGCGCTACGGCGGGGCGAGGCAGTCGACCACATGACTCAGCAGCTCTTCGTCGACCTGCGTGCGCGGTTTCCTCGACTTCGGTAGCCGGTGGGTCTTCGGGAAGCGGTTCGCGTCGTCCGTACGATGCCGGGGTTTGAAAAAGGCAGTTGGATGACTGCATAATGCAGGTCATGGACAGGGTGTTCAAGGCGCTCGCGGATCCGGCACGCCGTCGGCTGCTGGACAGCCTGCGTGCGGAGGACGGGCAGACGCTCACCCGGCTGTGCGGGCAGCTGGCGATGACCCGGCAGTCGGTGACCCAGCATCTCGAGGTGCTGCGGGAGGCGAATCTGATCAGTGTGGTCCGGCGTGGCCGGGAGCGGCTGCACTACCTGAATCCCGTGCCCATCCACGAGTTGCAGCAGCGATGGATCGCCCCGTTCGAGCAGCCCAGACTGGCTGTGCTCGGCGCGATCCGGCGACAGGCGGAGGAGCCTCGAATGAAACCCGATTTCGTGTACGTGACCTACATCCACGCCACCCCGGAGCGCGTGTGGGAGGCGTTGACCGATGCTGATCTCACAGGGGTGTATTGGGGGCACAGCAACGTGTCCGACTGGCGGCCCGGATCGCCGTGGGAGCACCGGCGCACCGACTCCTCCGGTGTCGTCGACGCCGGAGGAGTGGTCGTCGAGGTGGATCCGCCGAAGCGGCTGGTGATGACGTTCGACGAGCCGGGCGCGGAGGTGCGGCCGGATTCGTCGACGGTGACGTTCCTGGTGGAGCCGTATCACGACATCGTCCGGCTGACCGTCACGCATGTGAACCTGGCGACCGACAAGGATCGGGAGGCGGTGTCGCTGGGCTGGCCGGCCGTGATGGCGAACCTGAAGTCGCTGCTGGAGACCGGGCGGGCGCTGCCGCAGGCGCCGTGGGAGGTGCCCGCGCATCTTTAGGGCCTGCGCATCTTTAGGGTTAGTCGCACAAATCCGTCTTGTCGCCCGCCGCGCCGGTCGGATCCACTGTCCGGCATGACGTTTCTGCGTTCCGTGTGCGGCGCGGTGTGCGCCGTCGTCCTCGCCGCCACCCCGGCGACGGCCGCGCCGCCGCCCGGCGAACTCGAACTCCGGTACCTCGGCGATCTCACCGGCCCGGCCCAGGTGGCCGACAGCAGCGGCAAGAACCTGCACGGCACCATCCTGACCGGCGGCGGCGGGGCGATCACCCCGGTGGACGGCTTCCTGCGCTTCCCCGGCGGCAGCTGCACCACCGCGCCGTGTCCGCAAGCGATCATCCGGCCGGCGAGTTCGGTCACCCTGGTGCCGGGAGACCAGGGTGAGGGACGTTTCGTGTACGGGGCGGACATCCGCCTCACCGAGACCCCGTCACCGGCGGCCGGGATGAACGTGTTTCAGTTCGGCGCGGCGGGCGCCGGGATCAGCCAGTGGAAGCTCCAGGTCGACGCCGGCCGCCCCTCCTGCCGCTGGTCGGACGGCACCGCGTTCGTGCTGCTGCCGGCCGATCTGACGTTGACCGTCGGGCGCTGGTACCGGGTGACGTGCGTCCGGCTGTCGCCGGTGCTGTTCCAGATCCGGGTGGACGATCCGGTGACCGGCCGCCAGGTGCTGCCGCCCGCCCGGCAGACCGGCGGGTTGCGGGACGTCCTGCCCAGCGGCGCCGTGGTGATCGGCGGCAAGCGGATCAACGCGGCGCAGAGCGACGTGGACACCGACCAGTTCCACGGCGACCTGGACAACCTCGAGTTCGGCCGCCGGATCCTGCCGTCGGACGACTGACCGATCACGCGAGGACTTCTCACCTTGTTAGACGGGTGTCGATGGGTCGTCCGTACGGGCCATGTCGTTTCGTACCCCGCGTTGGCAGCATGTCGGGGTGCCTCGATGGTCTCGAACTCCCCGGCTGTGGTTCGCCGTCTCCCTGGTCGTCATGCTGGTGCTGTTCGCGGCCCTGAGCTGGTTCCTGCAACGGGAAGGGCTGGAGCGCGCCGACAAGTGGGCCAGCGTCGTCTTCGGCGGCACGGGGGCGGCCGCGATCGCCATCGGGGCGCTCTCCTGGGTGTGGCGGCAGGGCGCCCGGCCCGGCGACGACACCGCCGTCGTGCTGTCCTGGCTGGCCGACGCGCAGCAGGAGCAGTGGCAGACGGAGCAGAACGCCCGGCGGGTGGGCGACCCGTGGCCGTTGAACATCCGGTGGCTGGCCACCGCCCGGGCGCAGGCGGTGATGGCGAGCTGGGCGTCGGTGCGCGGCACGCCGGGCGGCGGGCCGGCCGAACTCGCCGGCGAATACGCCGGGATCGGGGACCTGTTCACCGCCCCGGACGCCCCGAAACGGCTGATCGTGCTCGGTGAGCCCGGCGCCGGCAAGTCGATGCTGGTCCTGAACCTGGCACTGCAACTCCTGGCGAGGCGCGCCCCGCAGGAGCCGGTGCCGGTCGTGCTGTCGGCGGCCGCCTGGAATCCCGTGCTCGGTCTCGACGACTGGGTCGCCGGCCAGATCACGATGATCGATCGCCGGCTGGCCCGGCAGGTTCCCGGCCCGGGCGGCACACCACGGACCCTCGCCCGTGACCTGGTCGCCCGGGGCCTGATCCTGCCGGTGCTGGACGGCCTCGACGAAATGGCCGGCACCCTGCAAGAGGCGGCGCTCCGTGCGATGTCCCGAGCGGCCGGCGCCGGTCATGGCCTGGTGGTCACCTGCCGCACCGTCCCCTACGAGGCCGCCGTGGCGGCATCCGGTCCGGTTCCGGCCGCCGCCGTCGTGGAGATCCAGCCGGTCGCGGCCCGCGATGCCGCGCGGCACCTGGCCGACAGCGCCGCGCTGAGCGACCACCGCTGGCGACCCGTCGTCGAGCACCTGACAGCGATGCCGAACGCGCCGCTGGCACAGGCGCTGTCCACCCCGCTGATGATCTGGCTGGCCCGGACCGTCTACCAGGATCGCGGCCACGACCCGGCGGAACTGCTCGACGCCGGCTGGGCCGCGACCCGCGGCGGCATCGAACGGCACCTGCTGGAACATCTGGTCCCCGCCGCGTACGCGACCGCTCTCGGCGGGCACCCGGCCCGCACCGCCGAGGAGGCGGCGCGGGTTCGCCGCTGGCTCGGCACGGTCGCCGCGCATCTGCGGGAGCAGCGGACGTACGAGTGGGGCTGGTGGCATTTCCACGAGCTGAAGCCGGTGCCCACCGTGCAGCTCTTCTCGGTCGCCTTCGCCGTCGCCGTCGCGCTGGTGACGACGGTGACGGCGATACCGATCGGGGTCGCGGTCTTCTCGTCGGCGCCGCTGTGGGTGGTGTCGGTCTATACCGGGACCGCCGTCGGCCTGGCCACGGCGTACGCCCGTCTGCTCTTCACCGACCGGTCGGTGCCACGGCAACTGACGCCCGGTGGGGCGGGCCGGATGTTCGCCACGGTCGGCGTGCCGTTGGCGGCCGTCTCCACCCTGTTCGGAGAACCGCTCTTCGGGCTCGGCATGATGCTGTCGGCGGGCGGGGTGAGCGCCCTGGTCTCCGGGTCGACGGTGGCGGCCGCGGCGGCCAGGCCCACCCGGTCGCTGCACATCGACCGGGCCACCGCGCTGACCTCGGGCGGCACGGCCTGGCTGGCTGCCGGGCTCCTGTGTGCGGTGGCATTTCCGGGAACCGAGGCCGTCGCCTGGGTCGCGATGAGCCTGTTCCCCGCGGCTGCCGCGGTCTGCCTCAGCGCCTGGGGACAGTTCTGTCTGGCGCGGGTGGTGTCCGCCGTCGCCGACGGGATGCCGCTGCGGATGATGAGCGCGCTGGACGAGGCGCACGCCCGCGGGGTCCTGCGCCGGGCGGGTGGCGTCTACCAGTTCCGGCACAACCTGGTGCAGGATCATCTCGCCACGCGGCGCTGACCCGCGCCGGCTCGCGGCGTCACGCCGCGTCGCTGCCCTCCCGGTCGATGCCGGCGTGTGCCGGGTCCCGCAAGGATTCACCGAAGACCGCGAACTGTCCCTTGCCCCGTTCCTTGGCGGCGTACATCGCCAGGTCCGCCCGGCGCAGCAGGTCCGACCGGTCCCGTTCCGGTCCGGCGACCGCTATGCCGACGCTGCCCCGGGTGAGCACGTGGGTGCCGCCGACGTCGACCGGCTCGGCCAGCGCCTCGATGATCCGCTGAGCGAGGTGGATCGCGGTGTCCGCGCCGCCGTCCTCGATCAGGATCGCGAACTCGTCGCCGCCGAGACGCGCCGGGGTGTCGGCCGCGCGTACCGACGCCCGGAGCCGGCGCCCCACCTCCACCAGCAGCGCGTCGCCCGCGGCGTGGCCCAGGCTGTCGTTGACCCGCTTGAAGTCGTCGAGATCGATGAACATGACAGCCGGTTCCTCACCCGACTCCAGGGCCAGGTCCACACGTTCGGCGAACAACGAACGGTTGGGCAGGCCGGTCAGCGAGTCGTGCTCCGCCTGGTGCCGGATCCGCTCCGCGTTCTCCCGGGACAGCGCCAGCGCCGCCCGCTCCTGCCGCAGCAGTTCAGCGGTGGCCGTGGCGGCGACCCGGTGGGCGCGGTCGAACCGGCGCAGCAGGGCGCCGATCATCGCCGCCGTCAGCAGCATCGCGCCGATCAGGACGTAGTCGGCGGTGGCCGAGGTCCGGCGGGCGGCGGCGACCGCCCCGTCGGACAGCGCGGTGATCTGGGTGCTGAGCTGCTTGAACTTCGGGCCGGTCTCCTCCAGCTCGACCACCGCGGCCCCGACGGTGTCGTCGATCACCAGCAGGGCCAGCTGCTTGTCGAGCACCACGTGGTACTCATCCACCAGCCGGCCCAGGTCGGCGCTGCCGGTGCCGGGCCGACCGTCGGCGAGCCGTTGCAGGATGTCCCGTTCCCGGCCGCGGATGGCGCCCACCTCGCGGGCCACCCGGACCGGGGCGTTGCCTCTGGCCAGGGTCTTCCACTGCAGCGCGCTCTCCTCGTTGAGGAGCAGACCGAGGCTGTGCAGCCGGGCCGCCTCCTGATTCTCCGCGACGCCGCGCCGGTGCAGGACGATGTTGAGGTAGGTGACCAGCGTCAGGACGGCTACCACGGCCGCGAGCACGTTCACCCAGCGGTGGCGCCGCCATCGGCGCAGGAATCGGCGCATCAGGACGCCTGGCGTACGGCGACGCGGACGTCCTCGTCGGCCCGGCGCAGCAGCGCGCGCAGCTCAGGCTCGGCCATCGGCGCCCCGGTCGCCTGCACGGACTCCCACAGGGTGCTGATGTCCCTGGTCAGGGCCGCCTCGATGTCGCCCCACGCGGCGAGCGCCGGGTACTGGCGGCCGGACTTCTGCGCCTCGGCGAACGCCCGGTAGATGGGATCGGTGTCCAGCGCGGTGGCCCGCACCGTCTCCAGCCGGGCCGGCCAGATTCCCGCGTTGCGTACCGCGTACCGCTCCTGGCTCTCCGCCCCGGTCAGGAACCGCACCCACTCCAGTGCCGCCGCCCGGTGCGCCGAACGCGCGAAGATCGCCAGGTCGCTTCCGCCGAGGAAGGTGTACCGGCCCCGCGGCCCGGCCGGCAGCGGCGCGGTCGACCAGCCGGCCCGCAGCCCGGCACGGTTCGGGTCCGCACGGAAACCGGACACCGCGTCGGGGCCCTGCATCAGGACGGCGGTCTCGCCGGCGGCGAAGGCGGCCATGGCGGCGTCGGTGTCCTTCGTCATCAGCTCACGCTTGTTGTAGTTGCCCATCAGGCGCTGGTAGTAGTCGATCCCGGTGAAGGCTTCCGGGGTGGACAGTGTCGGCGTCGCGCCGTCGGCGGCCAGAAGGTCGCCACCGGCGCCCCAGATGAACGGGGTGACGTTGTGTACGACGTTCCAGTCGTTCTTGCCCGGCTGCCCCAACGGCGTGATCTTGCCGTCCCGCTTGATCGCGGCGAGGGTCCGCTCCAGCGAGTCCCAGTCGGCGAACGCCTTCTCGGGTTCCAGGCCCAACCTGCGCAGCACGTCCGTGCGGTAGAAGAGCGCCCGGACGTCGACGAACCACGGCACCGCGTTCACGGTGTCCGAGCCGACCGGCTTCGTCGACGTCCAACTCGCCGGTACGAAGGCCGCGCGCCCACCGAACGACGCGATCTCGGCTTCGGTGTACGGCTGCAGAACCCCCGACTTGGAGAGGTTGCCCACCCAGGTGGTGCCGAGCTGGGTGACGTCGGGCGCGTCGCCGCCACCCGCCGCGGTGCTGATCATGGTCAGGGCGGCCGCCCAGTCCAGCATCCGCAGCTCGACCGTGATGTTCGGGTGCAGACGATGGAACTCGTCCGCTTCGACCCGCATCGACCTCAGCGCGTCGGTCCCGTTCGGCATGAACCAGAACTTGATCGTCACGGGATCCGCCGAACCGGCGTACGAGATGGTCTCCTCCGGTGTCGACGCGGTCCGCCTCGTGCACGCGGTTCCCGCCAGCAACAGGGGCAACACCGCCAGCGCGGCAGAAGCCGTTCGCAGGCGCCGGGTCCAGCCTTGAGCCTTCACATCTATCCCGCCGGGTCGTCGGAGATCGGGCCCCGGATTCATCGGCTCCGCCACGCTCGGCTTTAGCCTCGCAGTGATCTCCGGTCAGCCGCCGTCCGACGCGGGCCACGACGAGATCTCGGCGACACATGCGGATTCGCCGTGCCGCCGCCGCGGCCTATTGACATGTATCGATTCAACGGGAACCCTGGCGCCTGCTGGGAGCGCTCCCGACGATGCCTGGAGGTCGACCGATGCGCCGTGTCCTGTACGCCGCCGTCCTCGTCGTGGCCCTCCTCGCCCCAGCGGCCCCGGCCCGCGCCGCCGACAGCGACATCACCTTCGTCGGGCGCTGGAACACCACGAACGCCTCGGCCTACGTGCCCTACTGGGCCGGCGCCTACCTACGGGTCGGCTTCACCGGCACCACCGTGAAACTGCGCCAGCGCAACACCGTCACCCTGTGGGCCAGCATCGACGGCCGTCCGTACACCGCCTTCACCGGCTCCGGCACGATCAACCTCACCCCGGCGCCGCTCGCCGCCGGCAATCACACGCTGATCGTCAGCTACCGGCAGGTGGCCGGCTCCTACACCGGCGACGCCGTCTTCCAGGGCCTGACCCTCGACGCCGGCGCCACCACGTTCCGGGCGCCCGCCCGGCCGCGCCTGATCGAGTTCATCGGCGACTCGATCACGGCGGGCACCACCAGCAGCCAGCTGGCCGTCACCGGCTACGGGTTCAAGACCGGGGAGCAGCTCGGCTACCACCACACGCAGATCGCGATCGGCGGCATGTGCCTGTCCGAGACGGCCGACGGCTGCTGGGCGCACGAGACCCGCTACTGGATGTCCAGCGGCGGGCAGGCCGGCACCGACCTGTGGGACTTCAGCCGCTACCCGGCCGACGGCGTGGTGATCAACCTGGGCACCAACGACAAGAGCCACGGCGTGAGCGGCGCGACCTTCCAAACCAGGTACATCGCCTTCCTCGCGAAGGTCAGGGCGAGGTTTCCCGCCGCGAAGATCTTCGCCATGCGTACGCTCATCGGTCGTTATGCGGCGGAGACGCAGGCGGCCGTGCAGGCCCGCCATGCCGCCGGCGACGCCCAGGTCTTCTACGTCGACACCACGGGGTGGCTGCCGGCGGACGGCCTGAGCGACTCCGTGCACCCCAACGACAAGGGCCATCAGGCCATCGCCGACCGCCTGGTCCCGGTCATCCGCGCGAAGGTGCCCGCCTGATCAGCGCACCTGCTTGGCGCTGAACTGCATCCGCGGCGTGGCGTAGAACTCCTGCGCCTGCACCAGCCGCAGCTCACGCTCACCGGACCGGTACGTCGTGTCGATCAGGTCGAAGACGCTGGACGCCGTCCGCTCCAGAGCCAGAGCCGGGTTCCCGGTCGTCACGTAGTGTGCGGTGAACAGGGCGGCCGTGACGTCACCGGAGCCGTTCGCCTTGAACGGCAGGTGCGGGGTGGTCACGATCCAGGCGCCCGAGCCGTCGACGACGAGCATCTCGATCGTGCCCGCCTCCCGGTCCGGCCGCTCCACGCTGGTGACCAGCACGGCCGACGGCCCCATGGCCCGCGCCAGGTCGGCCGACTCCAGGGTCGACTCGATGCTCGCCGGCTCGGTGCCGGTCAGGAAGCCCAGCTCGAACTGGTTCGGCGTGATGATGTCCGCCACCGGCACCACCCGGTCCCGCAGCAGCACCGGGATCTCCGGCGCGACGAAGCAGCCGGACTTGGCGTTGCCCATGACCGGGTCGCACGCGTAGACCGCCGCCGGGTTGGCCGCCTTGACCTGCCGCACCGCGTCGATGATCACGTCGGCGATGCCCGCCCCGCCCTGATATCCCGACAGCACCGCGTCGACCTGCGGAAAGACCCCACGCTCCGCCACCCCGAGGATGATCTCGGCCACGTCCGCCGGCGGCAGCAGCGGACCACGCCAGGCCCCGTACCCCGTGTGGTTGGAGAAGTTGACCGTGGGAACGGGGACGACCTCGACACCGATCCGCTGCAACGGGAACACGGCCGCGGAGTTGCCGACGTGACCGTGGGCGACCGCCGACTGGATGGACAGAACCTTCATTCGCCCAGCTTATCGATCACGCCGCGGGGTGACGCCCTGGACGCCCCACCGCGCGTGTGCTCCGATCAGGAGAGGCGGTCCGGCACGACGGCCGTCCGGTTCGGCCGGGAGGGACGCTGGTGGATGCCGTTCTGACGACGGCGCTGCGCGCCTACCGGCGCTGGCGGAGGTCAGGGGATGCGGCGACGCTGGACCATGCCGTCGACGGCTTCGCCGCCGCTTTCGGCGCCGCCGGTCCGAACTGGCCGGCCGACGCCGCCCTCGCCCTGCAGGCCCGCTTCGAGAGCGCGGGCGACCCCGCCGACCTCGACACCGCGATCCGGTACGGGCGGCGCGCCCTCGCGGTACGCGGGCCGGACGATCCGGACCGCGCGCTGACCACGTCCAACCTCGGATTCCACCACCGGATGCGATTCGACCTGACCGGCCGCGACGAGGACCTCGCGTACGCCGTCGACCTGGGCCGGGAGGCGGCGGGCCTGGTCCCGCCCGGCGACCCGGACGAGCATCTGATCGTCACGAACTTCGCCATCGCCCTCGGCGCCCGGGTCGCGGCCGAACCCCGCGATGACGACCTGGACGAACTGGTCGGCGTGTTGCGCCGTCTGGTCGACGGCGGTGGCTCCGAACCGGGACGCGAGCACGCCACGCTCCTGATCGACCTGTCCCGGGTTCTGCTGCTGCGGTCCGAACCGGACGCCGCCTGCGCCGCCGCGGCCGAGGCCGTCCGGGCCGCCTCCGCCGGTGCCGCCGGTCCGGCGCTGCGCCAGCTGGTCCTGGCGCAGGGGTACCGGGCCGGCCGCGAACCGTCGGCCGAGGCGATGGCGGAACTGGCCGTCGGCGCCGAGCGGGCCGTCCGGGCCTACCCGGCCGGTCATCCCGAACGCGGGGCCGTCCTGCTGCTGCACGGCATCGTCCTCGCCACCCGGTTCGCGGTCACCCGCAACGGGAATCACCTGGCCAAGGCGCTGCGGGCCGCCCGCCGGGCGGTGCGGGCCACGACCGGGACACCACCGGATCAGGTGGTCGCGCTCTGCACGCTGAGCGGCCTGCTGCTCGAGAAGGACCAGCCGGCCGAGGCGATGCGCAGCGCGCGGGCGGCGTCCGGCATCGTCACCGGCCCCGACGAGACGGCCGCCGGGGCGCTGGCCGGCCTGAGCGTGAGCCTGTACGACCGGTTCCGGCGCGGCGGCGACCTCGCCGCCCTCGACGAGGCGGTGCGCGCCGCCGAGCGGGCCCGCGCGCTCGGCGCGGCGGGCGCCGCCGGTCAGCCGGAACGGCTGCGGACGCTCGGTGTGCTGCTCCAGGCCCGCTACAAGGCCACCGGCGCCGCCGCGGACCTGCGGCACGCTCTGGCGGTGCTGCGGGAGGCCGTGGATCACGCCCGTACCGATCAGGCCCTTCACCAGGCGCTGAGCCAGCTCGGGCTGGCGCTGTTCCGCCGGTACGAGTCGACCGGTTCGGTGACCGATCTCGTTCAGGCCGTCGAGGCGGGACGGCGCGCGGCGGACAGCGGGTCGCCGGGCAACCTCGTCGGTTCTCTCCTCGCCCTGCATCAGCACACCGGCCGCCTCGACGTCCTCGACGAGGCGGTCGCCGCCGGCCGCCGCGCGGTCGACGGGACACCGCACACCGACGGGGACCGGGCGACGATGCTGTCGGATCTGGGCATCGCCCTGCAGACCCGCGCCGAGCTCACCGGCAGCGAACCCGACCTGCGGCAGGCGATCACCGCCGGGCGGGAGGCCGTCGACAGCAGCCCTCCGGACAGCCCGGACCGGGCGCTGTACCTCACCAACCTGGCCATCGCCCTGCGCCAGCTGTCGGAACAGTTCGGTGACCCGGACGCGATCGGCGAGGCCGTCGCCCTGGCGCGGCGCTGCCTGGACGCGGCCGTCGGTCAGCCGTCGGACCTGCCCGGCTACCGGATCAACCTCGCCGGCTGCCTGCTGCGCCGGGACCAGCCCGGCGATCTGGCCGAAGCGGTCTCGCTGTTGTCGTCGGCGGCGCGGGCCGACGGCGCGCCGGCCCGCGTCCGCGTTCAGGCGGCGGCGGTCTGCGCGGGAGCGCTGGCCGAGGCCGGACAGGCCGCCGACGCCGCGCGCTGGTTCCGCATCGCGGTCGAGATGCTGCCGCTGCTCGTGTGGACCGGGATCACCTACACCGACCGGCAGCATCTGTTGCGGCTGCACACGGCGCTGCTGGCCACGGACGCGGCGGCGGCCACCCTCACCGCCGCCGGCGCCGGCCCGGCCGCCGAACTACTCGACCAGGGCCGCGGCGTGCTCTGGGCGCAACTGCTCGACATGCGCGCCGACCTGGCCGGGCTGGCCCGAACCCGGCCCGGCCTGGCACGGCGGCTCAGCGCCTGCCGGCAGGCGCTCGACCGCGACACGACAGATCAAGACCATCCGGGGTACGGGGAGAGCCCGGCCCGCCCGTCCCCCGGCGCCCTGCTGATCGGTCAGTCGTCGACCCGGAAGCCCAGCTTCACCAGCACCTGGTAGTGGGCCACCGCCCCGTCGACGACCTGACCGCGGATCTCCCTGGCCTCGAACCACTCGATGTTGCGGATCGTCTCCGCGGCCTTGGCGATCGCCGTGCGGATGGCGTCGTCGACACTGGTCGGGCTGCTGCCGACGACTTCGGTGAGCCGGTACACGTGATGCGTCACGACGGATCCTCCTCAGGTCGGGGCCGGCACGGGCGCCGGATCCTCCGTCAAGGGTGCGCGCCGCGGCCGCGGTCCGCCGGGAAACGCCCACAACGCGACAACGGGTACGTCTCAGCGGCCATCGTGGACGGGCTCCGCTCAGGGCGTGGCGGTCCACCACGAATCGATGGCGCGGCCCGCTGGGACAGGGCTCCGCACGGCGGGTTCCGATCTACGCTTGGCCGATGACGACTCTCGCCGGCCGCACCATCGCGGCCCTGCGCAGTGAGCACGACGCCCTCGCGGCTCTCGTTCCCGGCCTCCCCGACGAGCGGCTCACCGGCCCGTCCGGCGCCTCCGCCTGGACGATCGCCGACGTCCTGTCCCACCTGGGCAGCGGCGCCGAGATCACGCTCGCCGGCTTCCGGGCGGCGACCGGTGACGCCGAGGCGCCCGGCCCCGACTTCAACCAGGGCGTGTGGGACCGCTGGAACGCGCTGGGCCCACGGGAGCAGGCCACCGGCTCTCTCACCGCGAATCAGGCGCTGGTCACCGGCCTCGAATCGGTGCCCGAGGACCGGCACGAGGAGCTGCGGGTCCGGACCTTCCTGCCCGATCCGGTACCGTTCGCATCATTCACCGCGCTGCGGCTGAGCGAGGTGGCCCACCACACCTGGGACGTCCGGGCCGGCCTGGACCCGGCGGCCACCCTCGCCGACGGCTCGGCCGAGGTGCTCGCCGAACACCTCAGCGGCGGCCTGGCCTTCCTGCTCGGCTTCATCGCCAGGCCGAAGGAGGCGCCCGACCACGCGGTGGTCGAGATCAGCGGTACGGCGTACCGGCTGGTCGTCGACGACGCGGCGCGGCTCACCACCGAGCCCCTGCCGGCCACGGCGACGTTCACCGGCTCGCTGGAGTCCGTGTTGCGGCTGCTCTACGGGCGCCTCGCGCCGGAACACACCCCGGCCGGCACCACGGTGACCGGCAACATCACCCTCGACCGGCTGCGCGCCGTCTTCCCCGGCTTCTGACCGGGACTCCGGCCCCGGAGAGGACCGGCCGGCTCCCCGCTGGACGGGTTCGGCCGTGGTCCGATGCGGTGCGCGGCGCGCGTACCCGACGATGGTTTTGATCGTGATGGTGACGGGCCGGTCCGGGCGCCGGGAAAGTGTCCGGAATCGGCTCGGACACCTCTGGATCCGCAGAAAGATGGTCGGCAACGGCACCTATGTGGACTCAGGAGGAGTCATGATCCAGGCAATCGTTCCCGTCGCGAAGGCCATCTGGGCATCGCCGCTCGGCCGCAAGGCCACCGTCATGGCCGCCGGCGCACTGATCAGCAAGGTCACCAACCGGCACGTCGGCGGGGTCGGTGGCGTCGGCCCCAACGCCACCGACAACCAGGGCGTCATCGTCAACCGCTGACCGCGGCGGCCCCCGGCGCCCCAGGGCTCCGGGGGCCGTCAGCAGAGGCGGTCGAGCGTGCTTCGCGCCTCCCGCGCGGCGGATTGCGCGCCGACGCCCTCGAAGAGTTCGACCGCCTGGCGCAGGGCTCGCCGGGCCGCCTCGAGATGGACGGCGGCGAGCCGCCTGAGCGAACCGGCCTGCTCCCCCGGGTCGCCGGTCTCGGCGAACAACGCGGCGGCCGCCACCAGGTTGGCCTCGGCGCTCCGCAGATCGCCGAGCTCCAGGTGCGCGGCGCCGATGCTGTCCAGGGTCGCCGCCTCACCGGACCGGTCGCCCGCCGCGCGGTTGCGCAGCAGCGCCTCCTGGCACACGGCGAGGGCCTGTTCATGCGCGCCGCCGAGACTCGCATACCAGCCGACGGCGTTGAGCGCGTTGGCCTCTCCCGCGGCGTTGCCGGCCGCCGCGTAGCACTCCGCGGCGCGCCGCGCGAGTTCGGCTCCGTGGGAGTAGAGCTTGCGGGCGCCGGCGTTGCGACTGAGATCGATGTACGTGTGCGCCCGGCCGGCGTGGTCGTCCGCCGCGGTCCACAGTCGCAGCGCCGCCTCCAGGTGAGTGTCGCTGTCGTCGAGGCGGTCGAGAAGCGCGTACGTGCGCCCCAACAGCCGCCGCATCCGGGCTTCGGCGCGTTCGTCCCCGCACCGGCGCGCCGCGACCAGGCCGTGTTCGACCGCCGTCGCCAGGTCGTGCCAGTAGCCCTGACGATTGAGGAAGTCGCTCATCGTCCAGGCCAGCTGCCAAGCGTGGGTGTCGAAACCGAGGTCGACCGCGATCGGGATCATCCGCATCACGCTGAGGTGGTGGCGTCTCAGCCAGTCGAGCCCTTCGGCGTCACCGGCGACCCTCTCCACGGGGACGTCGGGCGCGGCGGGCGGCAGGATGAGCGGATCGCGTTGTGGATCCCACGCCATGGCGGCCCGGTGGGCGTTGTGCAGATAGAAGTCGACGGCCCGGGCGATGGCGTCCCGTCGCTCGGCGGCGGTCTCCTCGGCGTCGGCCAGCACCATCGCGTTCTCCCGCAACAGATCGTGCAGGCCGTACCGTCCGGACTGCCGTTCCTCCAGCAGGTGCCGGTCCACCAGGGATCCGATGACGCGGCCGGCCTCCCGGACGGCCGTCGCGGCGAGGCTCGCCACCACGCCCTGGGTCACGAACGGCCCGGGGTGCACGCCGAGCAGCCGGAAGACACGGGCCGCCTCAGGCTCCAGATCGGCATAGGACAGCCGGAAGATCTGCTCGACCTGGGCGCCGCGCCCGGCGCCCAGCCGTTGCTGCGCCGAAGTCACCGCATCGGCCAGCCGGCGGAGTGAGGATTCCCGGTTCCTCTCCACCAGCGCCGCGGCGACGTTCACCGCCAGGGGCAGGCCGGCGCAGCCCGTCACGACCGTCCCGGTCGCCGCCGGGTCCGCGGCGACGACCTTCTCGCCGAGGCGCTCCACCAGCAGAACGCGGGCCTGGGCGGAGGTGAACGGCTCGACGCGCACCGCCTGGGCCGCGGTGTCCTCGATGAGCCGATCGAGGGCCGAGCGGCCGGTGACGACGACGAAGGACTCCCTCGCCGCGGGTAGCAACGGAAGTATCTGGTCGGCGGATTCGGCGTTGTCGAGGACGATCAGCACCTGCTGTCCGGCGAGGCGGCCGCGAAGCGCCTCCGCCTGCTCGTCGTCGGAGGCCGCGGGCCGTTCACCCAGCTGGAACAACAACGCCCGCGCCGCCTGACCGGGCCGAAGCGGGGTGCCGTCGGGCTGACGCAGGTCGAGGTAGAGCTGTCCGGCCGGGAAGCGATCGGCGACGAGGTGTGCCCACCACACGGCCAGGCTGCTCTTGCCCGAACCGGGGAGCCCGGAGATGACGGCGACGCCCGGCGCGGCCGGCGCCCCTCCGGTGTCGTTCAGCGCGGCCGTCAACGCGGCGAGTTCGGTGTCACGCCCGACGAAGTACGGCGCGGTGGGTGGGAGGCGGCGCGGCACGGCGAGCATCCGTAGCCTCTCACTGGCGTCGGCCGAGCGGATGTCGTTGTGCCGGTCGAGCTCCAGTTCCTTGAGCATCTCCGCGAGGCGGCGGAACCACACGTTGCGGTCGACCATGGCGTCGGTCAGACCCGAGCCGTGCGATCGCGACCAGGCCGCGCACGCGTCGACGAACAGGTGCAGCCATTCCAGCGACGGCAGCGAGTCGCCCTTGAGCTTGTCGTCGATGCTCGACTTGCCCGTTCCCCGTAAGGCCCGGCCCGGGTTTCCCCGGGGCGCTGAGCCCAGCGTGTCGGCGGAGCGTCGCCGGATGCGCTCGGCCAGCCAGCGCAGCGACGGCGATCCCGCTGCCACCCGCAGCTCCTGAAGGCTGTCGGCGAACGTACGCCGAGGATCTGCTTCGATCTGTTCGGTCATGGGCGCGGTGTCACTCCCTGTCGTGCCCGGGCCGCCCGAGTGCCGGACCGCCCCGCTGACAGGAGCACGGTGCGGCGGGCGTCACGGTTGAGCCGTTTTCACCATCTGCAAAGGTCCGCGGGAAACCCGCGCTCAACGGCGACGGCGGCGGGAGACAGTGAGGGGCGTGAACACGTCCATCGAACCGATGCGCATCGGTGTGCTCGGCGCCGCCCGCATCGTGAAGGCCGCCCTGATCGACCCGGCCCGCACCGTCGACGGTGTCGAGGTGGTGGCGATCGCCGCCCGGGACCCCGACCGGGCCCGGCGGTACGCGGCACAGCACGGCATCGGTCACGTGCACCCGTCGTACCAGGCGCTGCTGGCCGACCCGGTGGTGAACGCCGTCTACATCCCGCTGCCCGCGGCCCTGCACGCGCCCTGGACCATCGCCGCGATCGAAGCCGGCAAACACGTGCTGTGCGAGAAGCCGTTCACCAGCAACACCGCCGCGGCCGAGCAGGTCGCGGAGGTCGCCGCGTCGTCGGACAGCGTCGTGATGGAGGCCTACCACTCCCACCACCATCCGTTGCAGGCCCGGCTACGGGAGATCATCGCCTCCGGCGAGCTGGGCCGGATCACCGCGGCCCGCGCCACGTTCTGCGCGCCGGTCCCGCCCGGCCGGGACATCCGCTGGGACCTCACCCTGGGCGGTGGCGGCCTGCTCGACGTCGGCTATTACCCGGTACGCCAGCTCCGTGACCTGTTCGGACCGGCCCCGGAGGTCACCGCGGCCCGGGCCTGGCAACGCGGCGGCATCGACCGGCTGATCACCGCGACCCTGCGCTTCGCATCCGGAGTCGAGGGCCGCATCGTGTCGTCGATCTGGTCACGGCACCTCATCGGCGCCACCCTGGAGGTCGCCGGCGAGGACGGCCGGATGCGCGTCTCCTGGCCCTACCACCCGCAGATGCGCGGCAGGATCCGCGTCCGCGGCGGCCACGGCAGCCGGGTGGAGCCGGCCGACCGGCGTTCCACCTACACGTACCAGCTGGAGGCCTTCCGTGACGGCGACGACAGCGGCACCGGCCCGGCCGACGCGGTGGCGCAGATGCGAACCCTGGACGCCATCTACACGGCCGCGGGCATGTCCCCCCGGCCGTCGTGAACAGTGGCCGCCCTCGCCCTGGAGCGGCCCGCCTCGAACTCGCGGGCGAACGGCCACGACGGCCCGAATCACCCGGACGCCGGGCGCCGGTTTGCCGGCCCGCTCCCCGTGAGCGGCCGGCGGGCCAGCGAACCGATGGGCAGGCGTACCAGCGGGCAGCGGATCAGCGGGCCAGCCATCCCCCGTCGACCGGGAGGACCGCGCCGTGGACGTAGCGGGCGGCGTCCGAGGCGAGGAACACGACCGCGCCCTTGAGGTCGTCCGGGGTGCCCCACCGCCCGGCCGGGATCCGGTCCAGGATGGCGGGCGCGCGGTCCGGGTCGGCACGGAGTTCGGCGGTGTTGTCGGTGGCCATGTAGCCCGGCGCGATCGCGTTGACGTTGACGCCGCGCCCGGCCCACTCGTTGGCGAGCGCCCTGGTCAGCCCGAGGACGGCGTGTTTCGACGCGGTGTAGGCCGGCACCCGGATGCCCCCTTGGAAGGACAGCATGGAGGCGATGTTGATGATCTTCCCGTGTCCCTGGGTGAGCATGACCCGGCCGGCCGCCTGGCTGAGGTGGAAGGTCGCGTCCAGGTTGACGCTGAGGACGTCGTCCCAGTCGTCGCCGGTCACGTCGGCGGCCGGTGCCCGCCGGATGATCCCGGCGTTGTTCACCAGGATGTCGAGCCGGCCGAGGCCGGCCACGTAGGAGTGCAGGTCCGCCGTACGAAGATCGAGGGTCTTGCTGTCGACGGCGACGACCTTGGCGCCGGCGGAGGTGAGGGCCTCCGCGCAGGCCCGGCCGAGGCCGCGGTTCCCGCCGGTGACGAGGGCGACCCGTCCGTCCAGCCGGAAGCTGTCCAGGATCATCAGTGGCCCAGGTCGCGCAGCATCGGCACGGTCTTGGTCACCCAGGACAGGCCGGTGTCCTCGTGGGCGCCCTGGGTGCGCTGGGTCCCGGCGAGGAACCACAGGTAGTAGGTGGTGTAGCCGGGCGCGCTGACCACGGTGTGGTAGCCCTCGGGCATCATGTGGACGCCGTGGTCGCGGACGGTGAAGTTCTCCTCGTATCCCTCGTCGGTGTACATACGGCAGATCCCGAAGCCGCCCGCCGGGGCGACCCGGAAGTAGTACATCTCCTCGTGCGCGGCCTCCGCGGGCAGGTTGTCGTTCTTGTGCCGGTGCGGCGGGTAGGTGCTCCAGTTCCCGGACGGGGTGAAGGTCTCCCCGACGATGAGGCGCCGGGCCGGCAGGGTGGGCTGGGCGATCTCGGTGAGGATCTGGTGGTAGCCGCGCCCGAAGTTGGCCGCGCCCCACCGTCCGGAGGCGACCTGTCCGGGTTCGATGACATACGGGGCGGTGGCCAGGTCGCTGGGCGCGCTGGGCAGGGCGATCTCGACCGGTGTGATGGCTTCGATGGTGACGTCGCTGCCGTACGGGATGTAGACGGAATGGGGTTTGCCGGAGAACACGTCGGCCCGGCCCCCGACGGCGGCGAACTTCTCCCCGCCGACGGTGAAGTGCGCGCTGCCGCCGAGGATGACGGCGAGGATCTCCCGGTCTCCGGAGGATCCCGACCAGGTCTCGCCGGCGCCGAGTCGGACCAGCTGGAAGTCGAGCAGTGAGCACGGGTTGAACGGCAGTGGGTTCATCCCGTTCCCGGCCGGGATGTAGCAGTGGTAGCGGTAGTCCATGGAAGAGGTGCTCCTTACCAGGGGTGGGTCCAGCCGGGACGGGTGACGCGGGTGAGGGCTTCCAGGTAGAAGTAGTCGCCCCACAGGTTTCCCTCGTCGACGCCGACGCCTTTGGGTTTGTCGTAGACGCCGTGCAGCAGCAGCGCGTTGGAGCCGGGCCGGGTCAGGGTCGAGTAGCCGTCGATCAGCGACCGCAGGATGCGCCCCGCCTCGGCCCGGTAGCGGTCGGCCCGGTTCGGGACGGCGGCGGCGAGTTCGAGGAGCCCGTTGACCGCGATCGCGGCCGCCGAACTGTCGCGTTCCTCGCCGGTGGCCGGGTCGCGGGCGAAGATCAGGTCCCAGTGGGCGACGCCGTCGGCGGGCAGGTGGGCGAGGAAGTAGTCGGCGCAGCGGACCGCCGCCGCCAGCAGGGTGGGATCGCCGGTGTACTGGTGGTTGAGGGTGAAGCCGTAGATGCCCCACGCCTGCCCGCGCGCCCAGCAGGACTCGTCGGCGCTGCCCTGCTCGGTCTCCCCGCGCAGGGGTTCGCCGGTGGCCGGATCCCAGTAGAAGGTGTGGTAGGTGGTGTCGTCCGGCCGCAGGATGTGATCGCGCAGCTGGGCGGTGTGCCGGCGGGCGGCGGCCGCGTACCGGGGGTCGCCGGTGGTGCGGCTGGCCCAGAACAGCAGGGGTGTGTTCATCAGGCTGTCGACGATGGTGCGGCCCTGCTGTCGTGGGTCGGCGAGGTCGCCCCAGGCCTGGATGATGCCGGCGGACGGCAGCACCCGGGTGAGCAGGTGGTCGGCGGCGGCCAGCGCGGCCCGTTTGGCCTCGGGGTCACGCCCGCGCCGCCAGGCGGTGACGCACGACAGCGTGTAGAGGAAGCCGAGGTCGTGGGTGTCGAGGTCGACGCCGCCGTCGATCCGGTCGGCGAAGGCGCGCACGTGGGCGGCCGCCGCCTTCCGGTAGGTGTCGTCGCCGGTCAGGGCGTGGGCGAGCCACAGCATGCCGGGCCAGAAACTGGTGGTCCACCCGGTGTTCGCCGGCCGCGGCCGGTACCGGCCGTTGTCGGTGGTGTCACTCGGGTAACGGTCGCCGAACGCGGCGAGGTTGGCGTCGATGGTGCGCAGGGCGGCGGTCACGGCAGTTCCGGTCTGGTCGGCGATCGCCGTCATGGTGTCCTTCCGTTCGGTGGCTCATGCGGTCAGGGCGGGGGCCAGCGTGAATCGGCTGTTGGCCCCGACGACGTACAGCAGTGGGGCGGCCGCGACACCGATGGCGAGCGCCGGGCGGGCCGCCAGCAGTGCCTCGAACACGGCCAGCACGGTGAGCGAGAAGAGGCTCAGATACCAGCGGCGCACCGCGAGGTAGACGCCGGCGCGGGCGGCGTCGCGCAGCCGGACGGCTGGTCGTTCGGCGAGCAGGACCAGCACGAGCAGGGTGGTGACGGCGGTCAGCGTCATGGCGACGACGATCGGCGGCAGCACGGCCGCGCCGATCGGCCGCCCCCAGGCCCACCGGGCGTCCACGCCGAGGACCAGCAGCGCGAGCGTCGCGACGATCCCGGTGGTCAGCGCGCGCCGCGCCGATCGGCGCCAGGCCCGCCAAAACTCCAGGACCACACCATCGGGGTACGACCGGAGCACGGTGAACGTGGCGACCAGCGCGGGCCCGCCCAGTGGCGCGAACAGCACCAGCAGCGGCCAGGTCCGCCCGGGGTCGCTGGTCAGCAGCACCGCGAGCAGCGGGGAGCAGGCCACCGCGAGCAGCAGGTTCGTCGTCAGGGCGAGGTGGGCGCCCCGCAGGATCCGGCCGGCGGTCATCCTTTCAGCCCCGTGGTCGCGATGCCCTCGACGAAGTAGCGCTGCCCGGCCAGGAAGATCACCAGGATCGGCAGGACGGACAGCACCGACCCCGTCATGATCAGCGCGTACTCGGCGTTGTACTGGCTGATGAACGACTTGAGACCGAGCTGGATCGTCCACAGGTCGGGGCTGCGCAGGTAGAGCAGCGGCCCGAGGTAGTCGTTCCATGTGGTGACCAGCGTGATGAGGGTGAGGCTGGCCAGCGCGGGCACGGACAGCGGCAGCATGATCCGGCGGTAGATGCCGTACTCGCTCATGCCGTCGATGCGGGCCGCGTCGATCAGCTCGTCCGGGACGGTCTCGTAGAACTGTTTCATCAGGAACACGCCGAGCGCGCCGAACGCCTGGAGGGCCACGATCGCCCACAGCGTGTCGGTGAGCTGGAGTTTCGACATCATCACGAACTGCGGCACCATGTACGACTGCCACGGCACGGCGAGGGTGCCGATGTAGGCGAGGAACAGCACGTCGCGGCCGGGGAAGCGGACCTTGGCGAAGCCGTACGCCGCGAAGCTGCCGGTGAACACCTGCAACAGGGTGACCACCGCGGACAGCAGGACGGTGTTGCCCAGCCAGGTCGTCATGTCGGACTTGGACCAGATGTCGAGGTAGTTGCTCCACACCGGGTCGGTCGCGATCCACTGGACGGGGACGGTGAAGACGTCGTTGTTGCTCTTCAACGACGACATGACCATCCAGTAGAACGGCAGCAGCACCACGACGGCGGCCACGCCGAGGGTGAGGTAGCCGAGGACGCGCCGGCCCCCGGACAGCCGCCGGACCGGCTGGAGTTCGTCGTCGGCGACCCGGGACGGCGGGGTTTGCAGCAGGGTGGTCATCAGGCGCTCCGGCGTTTGTTGACGACGAACTGGACGACCGTCACCAGGAAGCAGATGGCGAACAGCACGACCGAGACCGCGGACGCGTAGCCGAACTGGTTCTCCTCGAAGCCCTTCTGGAAGATGTACTGCGACAGCACCAGCGTGGACTGGCCGGGCCCGCCGTCGGTCATCACCAGGATCAGGTCGAGGACCTTGAAGCTCTCGATGGTGAGCAGCACGGTGATGAAGAAGGTGGTGTGCCGCAGCCCGGGCAGGGTGACCGCGCGGAACCGCTGCCACGCGCTCGCGCCGTCGACGAGCGCCGCCTCGTACAGCTGGGCCGGGATGGTCTGCAACCCGGCGAGGAAGAGCAGCATGTAGTAGCCCATGTACCGCCAGGTGCCGACCACGATGACGGCCGGCATCGAGGCGTCCGCCGAGGTGGTCCAGCCGGGCGGGTGGTCCACGCCGATCCATCGCAGCACCTCGTTGACCGGCCCGAACCCGGGGCTGAACAGCATGTTCCAGATCTGGGCGATGGCCACGATCGAGGTGATGTACGGGAAGAACGCGACCGTCCGGAAGAAGGCCACCCCGCGCAGTCTGCGGTTGAGCAGCAGCGCCAGCCCGAGGGAGACGCCGAGGGTGAGCGGGATGTGGAAGGCCGCGTAGTAGAGGGTGTTGCGCAGCGCCGTCCAGAAGCTGGTGTCCCGGGCCATCTGCCGGAAGTTGTCCAGCCCGGTCCAGGTGGCGCCGCCGAACACGTCCCATTCGGTGAACGCGTAGTAGAACAGCAGCACGACCGGCACCATCGTGAGGATCACGAAGCCGGCGAAGTTCGGCAGCAGGAAGGACCAGCCCACCGCGGTGTTGCGCGCGACGACCCGGCCGCGCCGGCGGCGGGTATCGGCGATCGTCGTCATCTGTCGGCTCCCGTTGTCGGACCGTGGGGCCCGCGGGGGGGGCGGGGGCCCCGGGGGGGGGCAGGGGCACGGCCCCCGGGGTG
>NZ_JAGFNS010000008.1:196126-331659 GCF_017592555.1 Actinoplanes flavus
GGGCGGGTTTCGGCTTTCGTCTTCCTGTGGCGGCGCCGGGGGGGGGGGGGGGGCCGGGGGGGGGGGCCCGCCCCCACGGGAGGGTCACTTGCTCAGGACCTCGTTCTTGGCCCGGTCCTGTGCCTCGGTGATGGCCGCGTCGATCGGCTTGCTGCCGGACAGCACGGCGGTGTGCAGGTCCTTGAGGATGTTCTGCAGCGGCGCCGTGTATTTGGAGACCGGGTTCTCCGGCTTGGTGTCGTGGCGGGTGAAGGTGAACTTCGACAGGTCGTCGGTGGGCGCGCCCTTGAGCGTGAAGATGGTGTCGGCGGCGGTGGCCGTGTCGGCGGGGGTGACACCGATCCCGGCGAGCGCCTTGGCCGCGTCGGCCGACGCCGCGTAGGCCAGGAAGCTCTTGGCCGCCTCGATCTTGCGTTCGCTGATCTTCGGGTTGATGCCGAGGCCGGTCGGGTCGGCGAAGGTGACCGGGGTGGCCGAGGTGCCGGTGGTCGACTTCGTGGCCTGCGGGGCCGGGGCGATGCCCCACTCGAAGGTGTCGGCGTCGCCCTTGGCCTGCTGGCTGAGCAGGGTGGCGATGTACCAGGTGCCCATCGGCATCATGGCCGCCGACTGCTTACCGAACTGGGCCTGGTAGGTGAGGCTGTTGGTGGTGGCGTCGCCGAAGCTGACCTGTGCTCCGGCGGCCTGGAGGGCGAGGGCCTTCTCGTAGTAGGGCTTGAGGAACCCGAAGTCGCCGCTCTGCAGGTCGGCGCCGGCGGTCTGGGCCAGCGCGAAGCCCTGTGAGGTGGACTGCCAGGTGTGCTGGTAGGCGCCGAGCGCCTTGTCACCGGCCGCTTTGAGCTTGGTGGTCAGCTCCCTGGCCACGGTCCCGTAGTCGTCCCACGTCCAGGAGCCGTCCGGGTGTTCGACGCCGGCCTTGTCGAACAGCGCCTTGTTGTAGAACAGCACCCACGAGTCCTGCCGGTACGGGATGGCCCACGTCTTGCCGTCGACCTGGTAGGAGCTGAGCCCGCCGACGCCCGCGCCGAGCTTGCCGGCCACGTCGGACACGTCCAGCAACTGCTTGCCGTTCTGGTAGGTGTAGAAGTTCTTCAGGTTCTTCTGGACGTAGATGTCGGGTGCCTTGCCGGCGGCCAGGTCCGCGATCATCTGGGTGTCGTAGTTGCTGGCGTCGTACTCCTTGAGCTCGACGGCGATGTCCGGGTGGGCGGCGCGGAAGCCGTCGGCGAGGGTCTTGAACTCCGGGGTCGTGGCCAGGCTCCAGCCGGCCAGGGTGAGGGTGACCGGGCCGGACTCCTCGGGGTCGTCTCCGCTGCACGCGGAGGCGGAGAGGGCCAGCAGGAGCGCAGTGAGGGCGGCGAGGGAGCGCTTCATTCCTACTCCTCTATGTCGATACGGGTGTGTGTGAGGACGGCGTCGGGCCAGACGGCCCGCACCTGTTTTCCGTGGATCTCGACGCGGCAGGTGGTCTCGTGCCGCTCGCCGCTGAGCTCGACCAGGACGGCGATCCAGGTGCCCGGTCCGGGGACCGGGAGGTCGAGCCACGGCACCCGGACCGGGTCACCGAGCGGCCCGGCGTCGTGGTGCTCGCTGATGCCGGCGGTCACGTCGCCGCCGGTCAGTGGGGTGAGCCGGGAGATCAGGGTGCCGCCGGTGACCGGCCAGCCGCCGATCCGCAGCCGCACGGCCGCCGGCTCCGCGTCGTCCACGCGGACGAGCCGGATCTCCCACGGCCCACGGACCAGGGAGAACGTCGTGATCCGGCCGGCCCGGCGCAGCTTGCCGGGACGGCCGCCGCCGTGGTCGCGGCCGGGCGGATCCGGATCCAGCCAGTGCGCCTCGGCGACCGACCCGGCAACCCCCAGGCCCTCTTCCACGCGTACGCCGAGCGGGCGCATGCCGGTGCGGTGCGAACGGCGCCCGGCCGGGTCGGCCAGGACGACCGACTGGTCCTCCGGGTCGGTCCAGCCGCTCTCGTCGAGCACCGGGGCGGTGGCCGTGGAGTAGCCGAGCCGCGCGTACAGCGGTGAGTCGCCGCCGGGCACGCCCGGCTCGCCGTGGTCGGTGCCGTGGTTGACGACGCGGACGATGCCGTCGGCGCGGGTGCCGGCGATCAGCCAGCCCGGGGCGCGGACGGCGTGCAGGACGTCGCCGGTGTCGATCGGCAGCGGCTCCGCGGGCGCGGCCCACACCGGATGGTCGGCCGGGAGGGCGACGCCGAGCAGGCCCTTGCTCGCCCAGTACGGCGAGCCGGGCCCGGAGTACGACTGGGCCAGCCGGGGCCACGGCCGGCGCCAGCCGAGGGTGAGCAGGTCGCCGTCACCGGTGAAATGACCGACGACCCGCCCGGCGGCGTGCCGCAACCGGCCCGGCCCGTGCGACGGCACTCCGGCCAGCACGCCGGCCCAGAACGGGGCGGCGGCCGCGAACCGGTAGATCAGGCTGCGCCCCTGCACCAGCGGCGAGCCGTCCCCGCCGATCAGCGCGAGCGCGTCGGTGAGGAACCGGTCGAGACGGGCCACGTCCTGCGGGCGTGGACCGTCGACGCCGGCCATCCGCGACCACAGCACCGGGTAGAGGTGCAGCGCCCAGCCGGTGTAGTGGTCGAACGCCCGCGACGACCCGTCGGACAGCCAGCCGTCGGCGCGCCGGAACGTGTCGTGGGTGGCGAGGTCCTCCTCCATCTCGGCCGTCGAGTGCGGCCCGCCGACCGACCGCAGGAACGTCTGGACGACCAGGCGGAACCACACCCAGTTGATCCGCGGATAGGTGTCGTCACCGACCGCGGGTGACAGGTAGTCCACGATCCGCTCCTGGACGGCGCCGTCCAGCCGGTCCCAGATCCAGGGGCGGGTCATGTCCAGGATCAGGGCGATCGAGGCGGCCTCCACCTTGGCCTGGCCGTGTTCCTCCAGGCGGACCCATCGCTCGGTCGCGGGCGCGGCCGGATCCGTCCCGGCGGCCAGGCCGGCGGCATAGCGCTCGGCCAGGTCGCCGAGCCCGCGGCCGTTCTCCCCGGCCAGGCGGAACCCGGCCAGCAGGAAGGTGCGGGCGAACCCCTCCAGGCCGTCGATCGCGCGGCCGTAGCCGCCCTCGGCTCCGGGCAGCGTGATCAGCGCGTGGCCCGGCGAGGCGTGCCGGGAGGCGGCGGCGAGAAGGCGGTCGGCGTACCCGGTCCAGTCGGAACGGGTCACGAGGGCAGCGGTCGAGGGTGGCACGTCACGCTCCGAAGTCGGTCGGACGGAACCTGTGATCGGTTTCCGGGAAGTAAAACGCTCACAAACGAGCATGTCAATGAGTTCTTCGCTCACCGATCGCCAAAAGTGATCGCCTGCCCCTCCGACCTGGCAGAACTCCGCCCCCTGAGGCGACGGTCGTCCACAGGGGCCGCGAAATCGCCGTCACCGGGCGGCCGAAGTGATCTGATACGATCGCGTTCGATCACAGGGGAGGTCAGATGCGCGTTCCGTCAGCCAACGACCGTGACGCCTGGACGGCGGCGGACGACGCCACACTCCAGGCGCTCACCGAACGCGCCCGGGCCACTCTCGGCACGCCGTGGCCCACTCCCCTGGCCCACGACTTCGCCCGGTTCTACCGCGACGGCGACCGCGACACCTACGAGCAGGCCGTCTGGGCCCGGCACGAGCGACTCGCCCGCGCCACCGCCCTGGCCGCCGTCACCCTCGATCCGGTGTGGCTGGACGAGGTCACCGACGGCGTCATCCTGTTCTGCGAGCAGAGCACCTGGTGCTGGCCCGGCCACGACGACATGCACACCCGGCACGGCTCGGTCCTGCCGGTCGTCACCGACCCCTGCGTCGACCTGGGCGCCGGCGAGGTCGCCGCCGACCTCGCCTGGATCGACCACGTCCTCGGCGGCCGGCTCGACGAGCACGTGCCCGGCCTGCGCACCCGCATCCGGCACGAGGTGGACCGCCGCGTCCTCACCCCGTTCACCGAGCGGCGCAACTGGCACTGGCTGGGCCTCGACGGCCACGTGCACAACTGGAACCCGTGGATCCACAGCAACGTCCTGATCGCCACGCTCGTCCTGGTCGACGACCCGGCCCGGCGGCAACGGCTGATCGGCCTGATCGGCGAGGGCCTCGACCGGTTCGGCGCCGCGCTGCCCAGCGACGGTGCCATCGACGAGGGCGTCCACTACTGGTGGTATGGGGCCTGCCGCTACCTGGAGGCCCTGGAGATGCTCGGCGCCACCACCGAGAAACCCGCCGCGGTCGCCTTCCCGCACCGCGTCCACCTGGGCGGGCCGTGGTATGTGAACCACGCCGACGGTCCGGCCCGCCCGTCGTACGAGCAACCGTGGCACGTCCTGCACCGGCTGGCCCGCCGCCACGGCGACGCGGAGGCCGAGGCGCACGCGGCCGCGCATCGGCGACCCGGCGAGCCGGTCGCCCACGAGGGCCCGGGACTCGGCTATCTCCTGCTCGCGCTCACCGACCGCGACTGGGCGGCGGTCCGGCCCGGCCGGTCGCCACTGCCCCGCGACGTCTGGTTCCCGTCCACACAGGTGCTGCTCGCCCGGCCCGAGGCGGGCGGCTCCGCCGGGCTCACGCTCGCCGTCAAGGGTGGCCACAACGACGAGAACCACAACCACAACGACGTCGGCAGCTTCATCGTGGCCCGCGACGGGCAGCCCGTGCTGGTCGACCCGGGCCGGCCCACCTACACCGCGCAGACCTTCGGCCCGCACCGCTACGAGATCTGGACCATGCGCTCCAGCTGGCACAACACACCCACCATCCGGGGTACGGAACAGGCGCCCGGCCGAAGGTTCGCCGCACGGGCCCTGCTCGCCGGCGACGCGACGCTCACCATGGACCTCGCCGCCGCCTACCCCCGCGACGACATCCGCTCCTGGATCCGGGTCGCCCGGCTGGACCGCGCGACCGGCGCCGTCACCATCCGGGACTCCTGGGATCTGGCCCCCGGCCCCGCCGATCCCACCGTGATCCACCTGGTGGTGGCCGGAGACGTGACCGTGTCGCCGGGTCGCGCCGAGGCCGGCGGCGTGGTCGTCACCTGGTCACCGGCCGCGAACCGGCATCACGAAGGCACCCGGACCGTGCCGCCGTGCACGGTCGTCGTGCGGGAGCTGGACGACCCGATGCTGTCCGGCGTGTGGGGCGAGCGGCTGACACGCCTGGACATAGACGTCACCGCGCTCGGCCCCGTCGGTACCCTCGAACTGACCGTCAAGGAGACGCGGTGAGCACTTCAGACAAGCGCGGGCCACTACAGGTGGCCCGGCGGGCACGGCTGCTGGAGCAGTTGCAGCGCGACGGCGTGCTGCGCGTCTCCGACCTCACCGACGCTCTCGGCGCCTCCACCGTCACGATCCGCCGCGACATCGCCCAACTCGCCTCCGAGGGCCTGGTCCGGCGAGTGCACGGCGGTGTCGCCCTGCCCACCGCCGACGACACGCGCGACCCGGAGCTGGACAGCCCGTCCGGCGGCAGCGTCGGCATGCTGGTGCCCTCGCTCGACTACTACTGGCCGCACGTGGCCCGCGGCGCCGAGGGCGCCGCCCGCGAGCTGGACCTGAAGATCGTGCTGCGCGGCTCGTCGTACCAGACCGAGGACGACCGCCCCCAGCTCAACCGGCTGGTCGACCAGGGCGTCGACGCGCTGATCGTGGCACCGCGGATGGACGTGCCGACCGCCCGGCTCACCATCGAGTGGCTGGCCGGGACCGGTCTTCCGGTCGTCCTGCTGGAACGCACCGCCCACGCCGGGCCGCACCACGCCTTCCTCGAATCGGTCGTCACCGACCACGCGCAGGGCGCCGGCATGGCCGTGCGGCACCTGACCGGCCTCGGCCACGAGAAGGTGGGCGTGGTCCTGGCCGAACCCAGCCCCACCCGCCCCCATGTGCGCCGAGGCTGGCTGGAGGCCGCCGACGACTGCGGCCTCGACGTCACCGGGACGGTCGACATGCTGGTCCCCGACGCCCAGTCCCCGGACTGCCGCGCGGCCCTGGACCGGGTGATCGACCGCTGCCTGGAAACCGGCACCACCGCCCTGCTGGTGCACGCCGACGCCGAGGCGATCGCCCTGGTGGAACGCTGCGAGGAACGCCACCTGTCCGTTCCCGGCGACCTGTCCGTGATCGCCTACGACGACGAGGTGGCCGGCCTGTTCAGCCCGGCCCTGACCGCCGTCCGACCACCCCGGGGATCGATCGGCGCGGCCGCCGTCCGCCTGGCCGCCGACCGGCTCGCCGACCCGCGCCGCCCGGTCCACCGCGTCATGATCAGCCCTTCCCTCCGCGTCCGCGACTCGGTCGCCGCCCTCCACCGCCCGGCAGTCAGGTAGCCGGAGAGGCCCGCTGCGCCGCTCCGCGACGGGTTCGCCACTACGACGAATGCGGAGCCGCTCCCGCGATGGCGCCCGTTGCCTAGCCTTGCTCTGGTGAAGATCTTGTCGACGCGCCGCTCGAACCCGATGCCCCGGGCCTGCGCCGTCCTCGCGTGGGGGCAGTCGAAGCGGCCGGCGTGCTCAGCGCCGGGCGCGAGCCGCGTGATCGGCCGTCTTGCCGTGGAGGTTCGATGAACGCCGGCCACTGGCGTTCGGCGCCGCTCGGCCGGGCGACCCTGGTCGTCCTCGAGGCCGGGCCCCGGCCGCTGGAGGCCGTGCTCACCGCCGACGAGCTCGACCGCCTGCGGCCGGTCCTGGAGGAGACCGCCGCCGCGGCCCGCGACGGCGAGTTCAGCCGGATCCGCCTGCGGGACGCCGCCCGCGCCGCCATCGGCCGCGACCCGTTCAGCCAGGCCGCCACGGAGGACTCCGCCGACCGCTGGCGTCCGGCCGTGATGTTCCTCGTCGGGCTGATCGCGCTCCTCGACCCGGACCACCCACTGTGGATACGCGTCATCGGCGGCCTGTTCCTGGCCGGCGCCGTGGCCAACCTGGTCCGGCTGCTTCGCCACCTGCGCCGCCGCCGCGCCACCCGCAACGCCCGCTGACGCCGGCACCGCCCCGCGCCACCCGCAACGCCCGCTGACGCCGGCGCCGCCCCGCGCCACCCGCAACGCCCGCTGACGCCAGCGCCGCCCCGCGCCACCCGCAACGCCCGCTGACGCCGGCACCGCCCCGCGCCACCCGCGACGCCCGCTGACGCCGGCACCGCCCGTTCCGAGCCGGTCACGCCGAATCGCGACCGAGCGGCGCCGGAGACCTCGTGGACACCCGGCGGTGACGGGGCGCGGGCCGGGTCGCCAGAGGCCCCTGCGGTTTCGCGGGACACGCCGGGAGGAGCCGCCGGGGAGAGGGGAGGACTCCCCCGCCCCGGCGGCTCCCTGCTCAGCGGGCGGTCGCCGCGGCCTTCAGTTCGGCCGCCGCCGCCAGGTCCTCCTCGGTCACCGCGGCGAGGGAGCCGAAGATCGAGACGGCTTCGTAGTAGGTCCAGGCCAGGCTGTAGCAGGCCGGCCGGACGACCGCCGAGTAGGTGGCGCACTTGCGTTTGAGGTCCGCGTAGAACATGGAGTCGATGCGGCTCTTGTTGGCACTGAAGGCGCCCACCGCCTTGTAGTTGCGGTAGCCGAAGTCGTGGCGCCAGCAGGAGAGCTTGAAGTCGAAGCCGAGCGGATTGTCCGGGCTGGCGGAGCAGTAGTCGGTGCTCCAGTCGAAGGCGTACGCCGACCAGGCGCCCTGGTTCTGCCGGGCGGCGTTCCAGCTGGTGTAGCTGGAGGCGCTGGTCTGGGTGAACGACGAGAGGGCGGCCAGCTTCTCGGCGGGGGTCACGGCGAACGCCGGGCCGGAGCCGATGAGTACGGTCAGGGCGGCGAAGGCCGCGACGACCAGTGTTCGGACGGTGGCGCGCCGGGTGGGCGCGAGGCCGGTGTGTGATGGCATCCGGTGCTCCTTCGAACGGCCCGTCTCGGTGGAGAGGGGCTGCCGGTGGGCGCTCGGGCGACGGTGGGGTTACTCGCGAGTCACCCGAACGATCACTAAGTTTGGGCGCCCGACCTGGCCGAAATGCCATGGCAATATTTCAGTTCGTCGATCCCCGGGAAAACAGGCGATCCCGGCACGGCCCGCATCCCGGTCGCGGAGCGACGTGAGCAGCGGGTTCCCTCATCCGTCGCGGGCGAGGGCTCCGATTCACCCGGGCGGGGCATTGCTCAGCCGTTCGTCGTTCGTTGCGACCGGATCAGCCCATCGCGGGCATGTCCGGCGGCGGGTTGGACGGGTGCGGCCGGGCGTCTGGGACCGGGAGTCCGGCCGCCGACCCAGTCCAGCAGGCCCGGTCCGTGGAGCATCCGCATGAGCTACCCACCCCCGTACCAGCCGCCGCCCACGCAGGGCTATCCGATGCCGCCTCAGCCGGGGTTCCCGGCGGGCCCCGGGGCGGGCAGACCGTCGGGTGGGCGCCGGGCCGCGCTGCTGCTCGCCGGTGTCGCCGCGGTGGTGACGGTCGGGCTGGTGGCGCTGACGGACGACACCGGCACCGGTGAAGCCACCACCGCGTCCACACAGGCGACACGTGCCGGCACCGCGGAGGCGTTGCAGGCCGGACCGGGCCGAGAGGAGAGCGCCACCGGCACGCCGGCGGAGACGTTCGGGATTCCGGTGGGTTCGGTGATCACCCACCGGGACGGTGGGGACGTCGTCACAGCGGTGGCGCGGTCGGTGAAGACGTACCGTCAGGGCTGCAACAGTCTCGACGTCGACCCGGAGCAGGGCCTGTACGTGGTGGTGGACGTCCTGGTCACCCAGTCGAGAGGCCGCGGCTCGGTCAACCCGCTGGATTTCACGTTCGTCGCCGAAGACGGGACGAGCGCGAACGCGCTGTCGGCGGCGTTCTCCGGATGCGACGATCCGGCCCTCGCCGCCGCGGATCTGCGGTCCGGCCAGAAGCGCGCGGGAAAGATCGCGTTCGACACGGGGATGAAGTCCGGCACCGTCGAGTGGGCACCCGGCGGATTGGGGGCGGACACCGTCGGTTCCTGGCGGATCCCGTGAACCACGAATCGGCACACCGGCGATCTCGTCGGCCGGGCTGCGCCGCGCCGCGCCGCGCGCACGCTGCGTAGTCAGCGTGGGCATCGCCGAACCGGGCGGCAACGTGCCGGCCCCTTCACGCTCTGTACATGTCGGCCGTTCGCGATCGCGGGCCGGAAAGAGACAAGATTCATAGCCCGATCAGGCAACCTCCACGAAACGCCAGGTCACTCGCGGTAAATGCAAATGTGGCGATTCATGTACGCAAAGTAGTCGATAAATCGGTACCACGGATCATGGTCCGGGCCGCGTCCAGTGGGCGTGGAAAATGTACAAACTGCGCGCGGGGGAAGCAGATGGCGACGGATAGTGACGAGGGTGGCCATCGCTGCGGTTGTCTGCTGTGCCACGACGGCCGGAGCCGCTGAGGCGTACGTACGGTCGGTGCCGCTGCCCACCGAACCATCCGAGCCGCAGGCGTCGACGCTGTACTACCGCGACGGCCGCACCATCCTGGCCCGGGTCGGGACCACCAACCGCAATGACGTGCCACTGTCGGCGGTGCCCGAGGAGGTCCGGCACGCGGTGCTCGCCGCCGAGGACCGCGACTTCTACGACCACCACGGCGTCTCGGTCCGCGGGGTGCTGCGCGCCGTCGTCGCCAACGTGAGCGGCGGCCGGCAGGGCGCGTCGACCATCACCCAGCAGTACGCCCGCAACGCGTTCCTGACCCAGGAGGTGTCGGTGGAGCGCAAGGGCAAGGAGTTCGCGCTCGCCGTCCAGCTGGAGCGCGAGTACTCCAAGGACGAGATCCTCGAGCGGTACCTCAACACCATCTACTACGGTCGCGGCGCGTACGGGATCGCGGCGGCCGCCTACGCCTACTTCGGGGTCGCCCCGGAACGGCTCACCGCCGCGCAGGGTGCGGTGCTGGCCGCGGTGATCCGGGATCCCTACCAGCTCGATCCGGCGAACGACAGCCAGGCGGCGCGGGCCCGCTGGAACTGGGTGATCGAGTCGGAGCGTGATCTGGGCTGGCTCGACGCCGTACCCGAATATCCCGTGGTGAGCCCGGTCGCGCCCCGCGAGACCGGGGCGAACGGCCTGGTCATCGACCGCGTCGAGCAGGAGCTGGCCGCGCACGGCATCACCTCGCGGGCGTTGCACACGCAGGGCCTGTCGGTCGTCACCACGCTGGATCCGGTCGCCCAGGAGGCGGCGGTCTCGCAGGTCGCGGGCCATCTGGCGGGGCAGCCGAAGGACCTTCAGGTCGCGCTGGTCGCGGTCGACCCCGGTTCCGGAGGGGTCCGCGCCTACTACGGCGGCGACCAGGGGCGGGGCTTCTTCGACTACGCCTCGGCGGCGTACCCGGCGGCGTCCACGTTCAAGCCGATCGTGCTCGCCGCGGCGCTGCGGGAGGGCATCGGCTACCTGTCGCGCTGGGACGGCACCTCGCCACGTACGTTCACCGGCCGTCTCGGCGTGCCGTTGGAGAACCCCGCGAACCAGCAGTGCCCCGACTGCACGCTGGAACAGGCGATGGTGAAATCCCTCAACACCCCCTTCTACGCGGTCACCGAGAAGATCGGAGCGGACCGGGTCCGGGCGATGGCGTACGACCTCGGCGTCCAGCGAAAGTACGCGGGCACCCGGTCGCTGGTGGACGCCGAGGGCGAGCCGATGCCCGGAAAGACCCGTTCGGACATCGCCCTCGGGCGGTACCCGGTCGCTCCGGACGACCTGGCGAGCGTGTACGCGACCTTCGCCGCCGGCGGTGTCCGGCACGACCGGCATTTCGTCGAGAACGTCTCGGCACCCGACGGGCGTCAGGTGTGGAATGTCGTACCCGCCTCGAAACGGGTTCTGGACAGCAGCGCCGCCGCCGACGTGTCCGCCGTGCTCGGCGCCGTGGTGCGCGGCGACGGCGCCGTGCCGAACCGGCCCGCGGCCGGCAAGACCGGTGTGCAGCAATGGGGCGACACCCACGACAACCAGGTCGCGTGGATGGTCGGCTACACGCCCGAACTCGCCTCGGCGGTCTGGATCGGCAAGGCCCGGCCGGGGCCGATCCGCGACCGTCTGGGCAGGGCGATCGAGGGGCGGACCATGCCGGCCCAGCTCTGGCGGGATTTCACCCAGGTCGCCCTGAACGACCGTCCGAAGACCGCGCTGCCGAAGCCGGTCCATGTCGGGCGCACGGATGTCGGCGACGCGGGACGCTCGAAGAAGACCGGCAAGTCCACCGGCGGGGTGAAGGACGCCGACACCAAACCGGGCCGCGGCATCCCGGTCGTGCGCACCGCCGGCAAGGGCCAGCGGCTCGCGCTGACCTTCGACGACGGGCCCTCGCCGTACACGGCCCAGGTGCTCGACCTGCTCGCCGAGCAGCAGGTGCGGGCGACGTTCTGCGTGGTCGGCGAGGAGGTGCAGAAATACCCGGATCTGGTACGCCGGATCGTCGCCGAGGGTCACGTGCTGTGCAACCACTCCTGGAAACACGACGATCTCGGTCAACTGTCCGCGTCCGCGGCGAAGGCCGACATCGCCCGCACCGACGCCGCCATCGCCGCGGCCGTACCCGGTGTCACCGTGCCGTTCTTCCGCGCGCCGTTCGGGTCGTGGGGTAGATCGGCCATGGCCGGCACCGACCTCGGGCACACCCCGCTGGGCTGGGTCGTCGACCCCGACGACTGGCTGCTGCCCGGCGCGGACGTGATCGCCGACCGGATCGAGAAGCAGCTGCAACCCCGCGCGGTCGTCCTCGTGCACGACGGCGGCGGAGAACGGGACCAGACCGTCGCGGCGCTGACCCGGCTCATTCCGAAGCTGAAGAGCAAGGGGTGGACGTTCGACCTCCCCGAACGCACGGTGCGCTCGGAGCCGCTGCCCACGGCGCCGGTGAAGCCCACACCGTCGGGTTCCCCGTCGCCGTCGCCGTCGCCCTCGGCGACATCCGCTCCGAGCCCGTCCGGATCGGTGAAACCGTCCGGCAGCGGGAAGTCCCGCCGCCCGTCGACGACCTCGACGTCCGCTGGGTAGTCTGCGCGGATCATGACTGAGGACGCTCCGATCCGCAGCCCGGCCGCGGGGCTGTCCTGATGGGTGGCCCCGCGGATCCGGCCGACCGGATCCGCCAGGCGCTGCACCTGGCCCAGATCGGGCGGGCGAGCGCCGCCGTACCGATGTTGCGGCGGCTGCTCGCCGAGGACCCCGACGATGTCGAAGCCCTGCGGGCGCTCGCCCACTGCCTGCACCGGACCGGCCGGTACGACCAGATGCTCGCCGTCGCCGAACAGGCGGCCGTGCTGGCCCCCGCCGATCCGGCCGTCCATCGCCAGCGGGCCACGGCACTGCTGGAACTGGGCGGCACCCGTGCGGCCCTCGACGCCGCCACCGAGGCGCGGCGGCTCGACCCGTCCGACTTCCGCAACGAGGTCACACTGGCGCAGGCGCTGCTCGCGGCCGGTGGGACCGCCCGGATCGTGGCCGCGTCGGCGGCCGCCGAACGGGCCCGGCGGCTGGCGCCGCACGAACCGGTCGCACATCTGGTGGCCGGCGACGCGCTGCGGCGGATGGCCGACTTCCGGGGTGCCCGGCAGGCCTACCGCACGGCCCTGGCGCTGGACCCGGAGGACGCCGACACGCTGCACCGGCTGGGCGCCGTCGATGCCGACCGGGGCCGGGCGCTGCGTTCGTCGGCGCTGCTCGGCGACACCCTGCGGGCGGCTCCGCACGACCCGGACGTGCTGCGTACCGCCACGTCGGCTGCCCGCCGGGCATGGTGGCTGCTCACCGACGCGGCGACGGTGCCGTTGGTCGCCGGGGTCGTCGTGGCCGCCGCCGGCCGGGACCGGGTGGCCGGGACCGTGGGTGTGCTGCTCGGGGTGGCCGCGGCCGGGGCGTTCCTGCGGTGGCGGCTGCGCCGGCTGGCGGCGGCGACCCGTACGCTCATCCGCCGTAACCTCCTGCGCCCGGCCTTCGCGTTCGCGGTGCTGCGGCTGGCCGCGGTCACGCTGAGCGGGCTGCTGATCGTCGTCGATCCCGCGCTGCGGGCGGTGGCCACGCCGCTGACGACGATCCCGGTGCTGCTGCTCATGCTGCGGGTACGGAACCGGTTCGCCGCCGAGTTCTCCTTCCTGCTCCGGCGATGCTGGTTCCGGCTGCGGGTGCGGTGGGCGGGCGCCTGACGTCGGCATCCGCCTCCGGCCGGGGTCCGCGCCCGTGGCACCATCTGTCCTACCGCGGGGCCTGACCAGCATCTCCGCCACCAGACAGGGAGCCTGGATGCCGTCGTCTCGTCTCGCCGTCACCCGCGATCAGCACCGGGCGATCATCGGCGCCCGCAAACTGTTCCACCAGCACCGGCTGGACGACCACGTGGCACGCCTGGACGCCGCCACGGCCGGGGCGGCGAACGACCGGCTCGTCATCGTCGTCGTCGGTGAGGTGAAACGCGGCAAGAGTTCGCTGGTCAACGCGCTGACCGGCCGTGACGTGGCCCCGGTCGGCGCCGACGTCGCGGCCGAGGCGTTCCTGTACGTGGTGCCGCCCTCGGAGGAACTGCCGGACGAGGGCTGGGCGCTGGCCGGCCCGGCCGGGCGGCAGCCGGTGCCGTACGAGGACGCCGTCGCGTTCCTCCGAACCGGCCCCGGCGACTCCCCCGACGCGCCCGGCCACGCCGAGGTGGCGGCGGCCAGTCGCTGGCTGCCGGCCATCACACTGGTCGACACCCCGGGCGTCGGCGGGATCGAGTCCGCGCACAGCCGTCTCGCCCGGTGGGCGGCCGCCCGCGCCGGTGTGCTTCTCATGGTCACCGACGCCGGGCAGGTTCTCACCGCTCCGGAGCTGCGGTTCCTGGCCGAGGCCGCCGAGCAGGTGGAGACGGTGGTGTTCGCGGTCACCAAGGCCGACCGGTACGCCGACGCGGGACGGCAGATCGTGGCGGCGAACCGGGAGCTGCTGCGCCGGCACGCCCCCCGGTTCGCCGGCGCGCCGATGCTCGCCGTCTCGGCGACACTCGCGGCCGAGTCACGCGCCGTCGACGACCCGGAGATCCAGCCGCTGCTGGAGCAGGAGTCGAACATCGCGGCACTGGCCGAGGCACTTCGCGGGCGAGAGTCCGAGGCCCACACGATCGGGTTGGCCAACGTGCTGCGTACCGCCCTGTCCGGGCTGAACCGGCTCACCGGGCAGCTGGACGGTCACCGCCGGGCGCTCACCGATCTGCCCGAGAACGACGACCCGGTTCAGGCCGAACGCGCGGCCCTGGAGCGGCTGCGCGCCCGTAAACGCCGCTGGCGCCTCGACCTGGAACGCGACCTCGGCCGGATACGGCAATCCGCCGGCCGTGACATCGGCCGGCTGCTCGACGAGCTGCGCGACCGCTGGCGGCTGCGGATCAGCCGGGAGTGGAGCGGTGTCACCGAGACCGGCGCCACCGCCGTGCTCGCGGAACTGAACAGCGAGGTTCTCCTGATCGCGGCGCACGTCGCCGACCGGTTGCGCGGCGACCTGGTGGCGACCGCCGCGGAGCTGTTCGGCAACGTCGACGCCGCGGTCGCGGCGCTGCAACCGGTGACCGCCTCGCTCGAGATCGCGCTCACCCCCGGCCGCCGGACCCTGGACCCGCGTGGCAGCGGATTCGATCCGGCTCTGGCCGGCTCGGCGCTGATGGGAGCGAGCCTCGCCGGCAAGTTCGGCCTGGCCGGGACGACGGTGGGTGGGCCGCTGGGCCTGGTGGCCGGGGGCGCCTGGTTCCTGCTGAATCTGGGCTACCGTAAGGTGCGCGTCGGCCGGCAGAAGCTCGACATCGCTCTCGTCGAGACCGTCACGGCGCTGCGCGGCGACCTCACGGCCGCGGTGGAATCGGCGATCCGTGAGTGCCGCCCGGAGCTGATGATCGCCGTCGAGGACCACCTGGAGGCGGAGATCGCGCGGATCGAGGCGATCGTGGCGGAGGCCGAGACCGCGGCCGGGGCGTCCGCCGCCGACCGCGGCGAACGCCTGACGGCGGTGAAGCGCGACCTCGAGGCCGTGGCCGACCAGCGGGAGCTCGTCGAACGGGAACTCGTTTCGCTGGCGCCGCCGGGAACATCGCGGGAATCCGGCGCATCAGACTCCCAACGACCGGAGAACACCCAGGGGGCGAACCGATGACCGACGACCACAGCTGGGCGGACACGCTGCTGCCGTCGCTGCCCGACGACGCCGACGACGTCGCCGACCTGCGCCTGGGCCTGCCCGGGGAGCAGTACGACGAGGTCGAGGCCTTCGGCGGGGTGGTGGACGGCAACCTCGTCGGTGACCCGGCCGGGGACGCCGAGCACTGGTTCGAGCAGGCCGCCAACGGCTACTGCGTGCCGGCCAGCATCGCGCAGATCGTGTCGGAGTACACCGGCGTACACCACGCGGACGAATCCGCGTTCGTGGCCCGCGCCAACGAGCTGCACCTGTTCGAGGTCGCCCCCGGCGGCATGCCCGGCATGGGCATCGACGGCGCGCACGCGCTGCTGGAGGACGCGGGCGTGCCGGCCGAGATCCAGATGGGCATCGGGGTCGAGACCCTGGCCGGCTATCTCGCGGAGGGCCGGCGGGTGATGCTCGCGGTGGACGGCGACGAGATCTGGTACGGCCGGGAGGACGCGGACGGCGCCGACCACGCCGTCGTCCTGACCGGCATCGACGCCGACCGCGGCGTGGCGATCCTCTCCGACCCCGGAACCGCCGACGGCAACCGGATGGAGGTGGACCTGGACGTCCTCGCCGGCGCCTGGGCGGACTCCGGGAACACGGCCCTCGTCTGCGACTTCCCGCCCGATCGGGAGCCGGCCGCGGAGCCGGCGCCGCACCCGGCCTCGGGGCGGTTGGCGGACGTCGTGTCGTGGCTCGTCGAGCGGCCGTACGTGGTCCTGCCGGTCCTGCTGGTGGGCCGGACACTGCTGAGGCGCCACCTGTGAACGACCCGTTGGAGCCGGAACAGGGGGTGCTCGGTGAGCCGCCGGCACCCCCGAAGGCGGTGTGGTCCGCGGCGCTGGCGCGGGCGCTCGACCCGGACGCGGAACCGATCGCGGCCGCGGGTCTGGTGCCCGACCAGGCGGAATGCGGCACCCCGGTGGACCCGGTCGATGACGACACGGACTGGTGGCTCGACCCTCCCGGGCAGTTGACCGACGACATGATCGACGATCACGATGACGCGCAGCCGCCCTCACCCGACACCCCCTGGCTACCAGGCTCTGAACCGGAGACGTACTGACTTGCCCGGCTGGTCTCTCTCGATCGACTTCGGCACCTCCAACACCGCGGCCGCCTACCGGCGCGGCGACGGACCGCCGACGGCCGTCCGGCTGTCGGACTCGGCCGAACAGATGCCGTCCGCCGTGCTGGCCACCCCGCAGGGCATCCAGGTCGGCACCACCGCCGTACGCTCCGCGCGGCTGCACCCGGACGGGTTCGAGCGCTCCCCCAAGCGCCTGATCGGGCAGGACGCCGTCCTGCTGGGCGGCCGTGACATCCCGGTGGTGACGCTGGTCGCCGCTGTGCTGCGGGTCGTGGCCACCCGGGCCGCCCGGGTCGCCGGCGACGACCGGCCCGACACGGTCCTGCTCACCCACCCGCAGGACTGGGCGGAACCACGCCGACAGGTGCTGCGGGCCGCGGCGGTCGAGGCGGGCTTCCCCGACGAGATCCTGCGCCTGGTGCCGGAGCCGGTCGCGGCCGTCGCGCACTACGCGCACACGACGCCGCTGCCGGCCGGCAGCACGGTCGCGGTCTTCGACTTCGGCGGCGGCACCTGCGACGTGGCCCTGCTGCGCGCCGACGGCGACACGTCCGCGATGCGGGTGCTCGCGTCGGCCGGCGCCGACCCGCTGGGCGGCGACGTCTTCGACCACCTGCTGCTGACGGCCGTGCTGGCCCGGCTGGCGGACCGCGACCGCGGCGACCTGGCACGCGCGGTGCGGGACCCGGCCAACGCCAGGGCACTGCAGGCGCTGCGCAACGACGTCCGCGAGGCCAAGCACGAACTGAGCGAGCACGAGTACGCCGGCATCCCGGTCGTGGCCGCCGACGCCGAAGAGATCGTGACGATCACCGCGGACGAGTTCGACGAGATGGTCGCGCCGCAGGTCCGGCGGGCCACCGAACTGACCGCGCAGACCCTGGCACAGGCCGGGCTGACCGCCGGGGAGCTGCACGCGCTCTACCTCACCGGCGGCTCGTCGCACCTGCGCGCCGTCCAGCGGGATCTGACCGCGCTGCTGGGCCGCCCACCGGCCACGCTCGAGGACCCGAAACTCGTCGTGGCGCTGGGCGCACACCACGCCGTCACGGCGACGGCCGAGACGGCGCGCGCCGTACCCGCGCCCGCCCCCGCGCCCGCCGTACCCGCGCCCGCGCCCGCAGGGCCCGCCCCCGCCGTGCCCGCCCCCGCCGTGGTCACGAGCCCGCCGCCGGCGGCCGACGTTCCGGGCCTCAGCGCGGCGGCGCAGCGGGTTCTCCAGGTCAACCCCGAGCTGGCGGCCGCGCTGGCGGGCACCCCGCAGGGCCCGGCGGTCATCGACGACCTGGTCACCCTGGCCGCGCTGATGTGCGTACCCGGGCTGATCGAACGGGTGATCGCCGATCCGGGCCTGATCGCCCGGATGCGCCAGGACAATGCGGGTGTGGAGATCCCGCCGCCGCCGGCGTCCGGCGTGCCGCTGCCGGTCAAGGTCTTCTTCGGGGACTCGCCGCCGTGGCTCGCCGCCCACTGGAAACCGGCGGCCCGGCAGCGCTGGAACGACCAGCACGGACCCGGCGACATCTGGGCCGTGTGCGTCATGCGGACCTGGTGCACCGCCACCGAGGCCGAACGGCAGGAGATCCTGAGGCGGCCGGACTGGTCGACCTGGGCGCCCGGCAACCACTACCTGGACGCGTTCACCCACGGTGACCCGCCCGAACCCGACCAGATCTGGCTGTCGACCGCCACCGAGCCGCCCACGGCCGTCGCACCGTTCCGGACCCCGATCTCCCGGCCCGCGCACCCCACGCCACAGCAGCAGGCGTACCTGAGCGACCTCGCCGACCTCTACGCGCCGCCGGCCGGCGGCGGGCTGGCCGCGGCCACCGCCCGCCCGCCGGACGTGACGCGGATCGTCCGTACCTGTCTCGGTCTGCCACCGCGCCACACCCGGCAGGTCTCGGTGATGGGCGTGGGCATGACCGGCTGGCCCAGCGAGCTGCTCTTCTACCCCGCCGCCGGGGCCAGGCCACCGGCCGTGGTGATCCCCCTCTCCGGTCCGATGCTCGACCTGACCAGCGGCCGGGCCGGCTGGAACGGCGTACCGGTGATCCTCACCCCCGACGTGGTCACCGGCGTACGGATCAAGGTGGACTGGGGCAACGCGCAGCGGCGGATCGTCGTCGGCACCACCTACCGGCCCGGAGCCGACTGCCCGCCGCCCGGCGTGGACGTGCACCTGCGCACGGACCAGATCACCGAGGTGGCGAACCAGATCCGCACCCACCTGGGCAGGCCCTGATGCATCCCGTCGCGGCGCGGATCGCCCTGCTGTGCGACGAGGTCGCCCCGCTGCTCGACGAGGCGGGGCGGCAGTCGGCCGCCACCCTCCGCGACACCGTGGCCGAACCGCTGCGCGTTGCCGTCGTCGGGCGGGTCAAGGCCGGCAAGTCGACACTGGTCAACGCGCTCGTCGGGCGCCGTATCGCGCCGACCGCGGCGGGCGAGTGCACCCGGACGGTCACCTGGTACCGCTACGGCGCCCCGGAACGCGCCGAACTCCACCTGCACGACGGCACCCGGCGTGATCTGCCGCTGCACGACGGGCGGCTGCCGGCGGCCCTCGGGACGCCGGCCGAGGAGGTGGCCCGGATCGTCGTTCATCTCCAGGCCGCCGCGCTGCGCGAGAAGACCCTCATCGACACGCCGGGCCTGGCCACCCTCACCACCTCGAACGAGGACGCCACCCGCGCGGCCGTGCTGGGCGCCGCCCCGGACGATGCCGACACCGCCTCCCGGTACGCCGCCGGACAGGCGGACGCCGTGCTGTTCGTGTTCCGTGAAGCACAGCGGCAGGACGAGGTCGAGTTCCTTCGCCAGTTCCGCACCGCCACCGGTGAGCTGGGCGCCAGCGCCGTCAACGCCATCGGGGTGCTGTCGCAGGCCGACCTGTTCGGCGACGGCGGCTCGGACCCGTTCGCGGCGGCGGACGCGGCGGCCGCCCGGCTCGCCGACGCCCGTGCCGCCGACGTCTCGGCGGTCGTCGCGGCGGCCGGCCTGCTCGCCGAGACCGCCCGCACCGGCCTGATCCGCGAAAGCGACGCCCGGGCCCTCGCGGCCACCGCGGACGTGCCGGAGCAGCGGCTGCGGCTGCGGCACCGGCTGCCGCTGCCCGACGGGATCGACGTGGCGGCGCTGGAACGGCTCTACACCACCCTGGGCGTCCACGGTGTGCACGAGGGGCGGCATCACTGCGCTGCCGGCGCCCACCAGCTCGTGACCTGGCTGGAGACCGTGTCCGGGCTCGGCCGGGTCGAGGACCTGCTACGGCACGGCCTGCTGTGCCGGGCGCACGCGCTGAAAGCCATGCGGGCGATGACCGTGCTGACCCGCGCCGCGGACGCCCCGCAGGCCGACACCGGCGCCGTGCTCGCCCTGATCGAACAGGCGCGGCTGGATCCCGCCCTGCATCCGGTCCGCGAGCTGCGTGCCCTGCGCCATCTGGTCGCCGAGGCGCCCACCTCGCCGTTGCGGGCCGAACTGGAGCGGGTCAGCGCCGACTCGTCGGACGCCGCCCGGCTCGGGCTGGCCGAGACGGCGGCCGCCGGCGACATCGCGGGCGAGGCGCGCGGCCGGGCCGCCGCCGCGCAGTCCGAGGCCGCGTTCGCGATGCTGCCCGCCGAGGCGGAGGCCGGCCGGGTGCTGGCCCGGTCGTACCAGCTGATCGCCCGGCGGGCCGGGTCATGACCGGCACCGGACCGCGTACCCCCGGACCGGACGGCGACGCCGCGCTCGTCGCCCGGGCACGCGCCGGCGACAGCGCCGCCTTCGCGGCGCTGGCCGGCGCGTGCCGAACCCGCGTGTGGGCCATCTGCCTGCGGCTCACCGGCAACCACGCGGACGCCGAAGACGCCCTGCAGGACGCGCTCATGGCCGCCTGGCAGCATCTCGGCGGCTTCCGGCAGGACGCCCGGTTCAGCACCTGGCTGTACCGGATCGCCGCGAACGCGGCGCTCGGCGTCGTCCGCCGCCGCCGGGACACCCCGGTCGCCGTCGACGAACACGACTATCTGCTCGTGGTCGACGACCCCGCCGACCGGTACGCCGAACGCGACCGGATCCAGGCGGCCCTGTCCCAGATCCCCGAACCGTTCCGGACCGCCCTGGTGCTGCGCGAGTACGGCGAGCTGAGCTACGAGGAGATCGCCGCCCACCAGGACGTCGGTGTGCAGACCGTCAAGAGCCGCCTGTACCGCGCCCGTGCCGGCATGGCCGCGTTGCTGACCGCCGAAGCCGGCTGAGCCGCACGTTCACGCCAGCCGCACCGACGGCAGCAGGTCGTCCAGCGTCATCGACAGCGCCGCCTCGCTGTCCAGCGACAGCTCCATCGTCATCTGGAAACCGACGCCGTCGCGGACACCGACCACCATGGTGGTCAGCAGCCGGGCCATGCCGGACGGTTGCCAGTCGAACCGGTGCATCCGGGCGCCGGGCAGGCCCTCGACGTGGACCGGCCGCTCGCCGAGCATCCGCATGCCGCGCGGGAACGGCCCCCGCGCGAACACGTCGTCGGTCCACTGCCGCAGATCCTCGGCCCAGGTGCGTTCGGCGGACACGATCACCGTACGGTCACCGGCGTCCAACCGCAGGGTCTCCGTCCACTGCCAGCCGCTGACCCGCACCCAGTGGTGCGCCGGCGCGCCCGGCGCCGTGGTGGTGGCGAGCCGCCATCCGGTCGAGGCGACCGTGTCGTAGCGCGACGACGGTCCGGTGGCCGACACCACCAGTCCCAGCGGGGATCCGGCGGGGTCGGCCTCGCCGGTGCCGGCGCTCAGCAGGAACCCGCGAGGCGCGCCCGTACGCTCGTGCAGGCGGTCGCACCGGCCCGGCAGCGACCCGATCCGGCAGGGTTCGCCGTCGCCGGCCGCCGGCCCGCCACCGAACCGCCGTCGCAGCCGTTCCGCCACCGGCAGCCCCGGGCTGTCCGCCGGATCCAGTGCCCGGTCCGGCGCGACCGCCCGCAGCAGCGAGAACGACTCCTCGTCCAGCAGGGCTCGGCCGCTGGTCCGCATCGGTGCGGTCAGCCGGCGAACCGAACTGACCGCCCACTCGTCGCCGACGTCGATCGAGAGCAGCCCCGGCCACGGCCGGATCGCCGCCGGGTCCAGGTGCCGGGCCGGGTCCTCCGGCGGCGCCGGCTGGTCGAAACGCACGACGGTCAGGCCCGTCCCGCGTCGGTGATCTCGAAGGTCACGCCCGGAACCTCGTCGTAGCCGGGCGCGTACCCGGCGGCCGGGACCGTCTCGGCCGCGTCGTCGACACCGTTCTCGTCGGCGTCGACGATCACCATGTCGGCGATGCCGTCGGCGTCGTCGTCCAGGATCGTGTAGTCGACGACGCCGTTGCCGTCGGTGTCGATCCCGGCCGCGTCGAACACGCCGTCGACGTCCCGGTCGGCGAAGAAGCTCTCCGCGACGTCGTCGCCGTCGAGGTCGGCGGCCACCCGGTCGACCATGTCGTCACCGTTGGTGTCGACAGCGCCCATGTCGTAGGTGCCGTCCGCGTTCATGTCGGCGACCACGGTCTCGTAGCGGCCGTCCGCGTCGGTGTCGGCGACCAGCGTCTCGTAGTAGCCGTCGGCGTCGTTGTCCATGTACTCGGTCATGTGTTGCCTCCCTGCTCCGTAGTTGAAGATCAGAGAGGCGTACCGGCCCCGATGTTCCCGCGTCTTCGAACTTTTTCCGGCGCTTCCTCCGGTGGCGTGCGCTACCGGTGGGCGCGGGCCGTCAGAAGGTGTGCTGGTAGAGCGAACAGCCGCGGCAGACCTCGGGCGGGTCGTCGCCGGCCAGCCGCCGCCGGAACTCGCGGTACGGCTCGCTCCGCCAGATCTCCGGGAACCCGGCCTCGTTCAGGTCGCCCAGCGACACCCGGTCGTCGCCCATCACCATGCAGCACGGCTGGACCGTCCCGGCGCTGGTGATGTACGCGGCGTCCCACGGCCAGGTGCAGCCACCACCGCCCTCGTCGCTGAACCGGGGTAGCCGCAGCCGTACCCCGGCGTCCGCGGCGGCCCGCCGGGCCTCCGCGAAGGCGGCTTCGGCCCGGGCCTGATCGGCGCCGCCCCAGAGCGCCTGGTCCGCGGTGAACGCGCGGATCTGCGCGTACCGCCCGGCCGGGTCGGTGTCGTCGAAGCTGTGCGAGAGGTTCTGCACCCGTAACTCGTCCACCCCGATCCCGCCGAGCAGCCGGACCAGGTCGGGCAACTCGCCCACGTTGTCGCGCATCGCCACGAAGACCACCCGGATCCAGGGGGTGGCGCTTCCCGCGGCCCGTTTCGCCCGGACCAGCCCGGCGAGGTTCGCGACCACGGCGCCGAAGTCCGCACCGTCGCGGATCCGCTCGTAGGCTCCCGCGCTCGCCCCGTCCAGCGAGACGTGCAGCCAGTCCACCCCGCTGGCGACCAGCTCCTCGGCCCGGCGCCGGTGCAGCAGCGTCGCGTTGGTGTTGAACCCGACCCGGATGCCGCGCCGCACCGCCGCCTCGATCATCTCCGGGAGGTACGGCGAGAGCAGCGGCTCGCCGAGCCCCTGCAGGGTGAGCTGTCGCAGTGCGACGTCCTCGACCAGGCGGTGAAACAGCCGCGGCGCCATCGCCCCGGCCAGTCTGTTGACCGGCGGACGATACCGGACCAGGCACATCGTGCACCGCAGATTGCACGCCGAGGTGACCTCCACCTGCAGGTGGGCGGGGAGCGGCGGGTCGAGGTCAACGGACATGCCGCCGGAATGCCCCCTTTCCCAACCAATAACCTCAGACAGGGGTACGAAACGCGCGGCCCCCTACCGTCGACCCGTCACGCCGAACCGGGCTCGGCCATCCGCCGGTGCATCCGAGCCTTCGCGGCGTCCGGCATGACCTTGGAGGCGGCGCCCTGCACCTTGGTCTTGACCGAACCGGCGACGACCTTCTCCCGGCCTTTCATCAGCGCCTCGAAGCCCTGCTTGGCGACCAGCGCCGGGTCGTCCTTCGCGCCCGCGCCGACCCTGGTGTCGTCCATCTCGGCCCGATGGAAGAAGTCGGTGTCGGTCGGCCCCGGCATCAGCGCGGTGATCGACACCGCAGTGTCCTCGAGTTCTTCCCGCAGGGCCTCGGCGAACGACTGCACGAACGACTTCGACGCGTTGTAGACCGCCTGATAGGTGCCGGGCATCATCGAGGCGACGGACGAGGTGAACAGCACCGCGCCCGCGTCACGGGCGACCATGTCCGGCAGCAGCCGCTTGGCCAGGTGGACGGTCGAGGTCACGTTGACGTCGATGACGTTCAGCTCGTCGGCCAGCTCGGTCCCACGGGTGAAGTCACCACCGATCCCCCGCCCGGCGTTCAGCGCGAGGGCATCGACGCCGCGGCCGGTCTCGAGAACCGCCGCGTACACCTGCTCCACGCCCTCGTAGGTGGCCAGATCCGCGCGTACCGCCGTGATCTGGTTTCGACCGTCGCGGCGCAGATCCGCGGCGGCCTGGTCGATGCCGTCGTCCTCGGCCACGATCAGCAGGTCGTAACCGTGCTCGGCGAACTGCTTGGCCAGCTCGAACCCGATCCCGCTGGACGCGCCCGTGACGACGGCGAACATGTTTCCGCTCGATGAGGTCATGGACGCTGGTTGCCCGGCTGAGGCGCATCTATGCGTTCCAGCCTCCCGATCCGGGCGTCGTCGTGCAACGTCCACGGTCGAGGAGGCCGGCGGGCACCGACGCGGAACCTCGCCGGGTCGTACCACTGCCAGCAGAAGACGATGACGAGCGCAAGGTCAGCGAGGTCGCCGCCGTAGTACATGAGTTCGGCGCCGGTGCGCCCGGCCGGGCCGGACACGCCCGCTGGCGGGTGCCCGTACAGGTATTTCGCCAGGATGCCGTGTGCCGCCATGAAGACCAGCAACGCCGCCGCGCGCACCCGTGGGGTGGCCCGGTGGGTCATCGGATCGACCCCGACGATCGCGTGGGTCAGCAGCACACCGGCGCCGAGGACGTGCGCCTGGACCAGGAGATGAATCGCCGGGCTGTGCATCATCGCCGGGTAGAGGCCGGTGGTGTAGAGCAGCCAGAGCCCACCCGCGGCGAGCACGACGGCGACCGCCGGGTGGGTGAGGATACGCACGGGCCAGGCCGAGAAGGCACGCGACAGGCGGCGCGCACGGCGAACCGGCAGGGCTCGCAGAGCGAGCGTGCCCGGGGCGGCGAGCACGAGCAGGAGCGGCGCTGCCATACCGAGCAGCAGGTGCCCGGCCATGTGCGGGACGAATCCGTGAGCGGCGGCCGGGCCGGCCGAAGCCGCCGCGGCCACGGTCAGCCCGGCGTACCAACAGGCGGCACGCGCGGCCGGCCACGAGCGTCCGCGGCGGCGCGCGGCGAGGATCCCGGCGGCGTACGTGAGGGCCGCGATCAGCAGCAGACCGTCGAGCACCTCGAGGCTGCCGCCGCCGGGCATGCCGGACATCGACACCATCCGCTAGGTGACCGGGCGCCGACGGCGCCGAAGCAGGCCGAATCCCACCACGAGCAGGGCCACGGCGATGACGTTCCATGCCCAGTCGTACGGGGCGATGTCGACGTCGTAGCGAATCTCGTGCAGGCGCAGCAGCTTGTGCTGGACCGTGCCGTCGTACAACTGGAAAGCGCCGGCCCCGGCGAACAGGCCGCCCCACCAGCGCCGGCGGTCGAAGACGTTGCGCCGGCGCAGGTCGGCCAGCAGGAACAGCGCACCGACCGTGCAGAAGAAGCCGAACGCATGGAAGAGCCCGTCCGAGACGAGACCGGCCGCCGGCGTCGACCGGTCATAGAAGTGATGCCAGTGCAGCAGCTGATGGAAGACCGTTTCGTCGACGAAGGCCGCGACGCCCACGCCGAGGAATACACCGGACAGTACGTTGCGCGAGCGCATCGCCTACGGCGGTCCTTCGCGGTCGAGTCCGCCCGAGTAGCGATCCGGGCTCTCCGGCTCCGGCTCGACCTCCGGCTCGCCGGTCGTGAAGTCCTCGTGCTCACCGGCGAAGTCGCCGGTCTCCTCGTCCGGATCGCCGATCGGCTCGAGCCGGTTATCGTCCGCGGTCGTCATGGTCGCGCGAGTTCCCCCGCCAGGTCCGGCCAAACGCCGGGGACCGCTTCTACGGGGAGACGTCTCGCGCGGCGGCGAACACCTTGAGCAGCAGGGCGTGCAACTCGTCGCGTTCGCCGGGAGTGAGGCCGCTCAGCAGCATGTCGTCGACCGCGGCGGCGTCCCGGAGCAGTTCCGCCAGCAGGTCACGTCCCCGATCGGTGATGCTGACCAGGACACGCCGCCGGTCGGTGCCGTCGCGGGTTCGCCCGACGTGGGCCGCGGTGGAGAGCTGGTCGATCACCTTGGTCATGTCGCTGGGGTCGATGCCGAGGCGGATGCTCAGGTCGCGCTGGGAATGTGGCCCGAAGTCGGCCAGGGCGGCGAGGGTGGCCATGTGCCACATGCGGAGGCCCCGCTCGGCGAGGCGGCCGGCGACACGCTCGCGCCCCGCCTTGCCGCTGAGGGACAGCAGGTACGCGTTGATGCGCATCAGGGTGGGTGGTGCGGGGAGGGCGGCCGCAGCTGTCCGGCGCCCAGCTCGCGGCCGGCGGTCCGAACGGGCCATATGCGAGCTGGGATGTCGACGGCGAGGGCCTGCTGTCGATGATCGACGCACGGGCGATGAGCGTGGTGCCAGGCGCGCTTTCGGCACCGAGCCCCTTCGGCTCCCGGGGCACGTGGATGGCGAGCACGTAAGGTCTGGGGATGATCGAGTCTCAACGTGAAGCGGTGCCTTCCAACGACGGTGGTGAGCTCGACGTCACCCTCGCCTTCCTGTCTTTCGCGCGCTCCTGCGTACTGAAGAAGGTCTCCGGTTTGGATGAGGAGCAACTGCGGCGCCGTCTGGTCGTCTCGGACACCACGTTGCTGGGTCTGGTCCAGCATCTGACCGATGCCGAACGGTACTGGTTCGGCTACACGTTCGCCGGGGACCGGCGTTACGCCGATGTGGACTTCGGCATGGTGGTCGAGCCGGGCCGGTCCCCGGAGCAGATCATCACCGGCTACCGGACCGCGATCGCGGACAGCGACGCGCACATCCTCGCGGCCGGCGGCCTCGATGTCCGCACCGCGCAGCCGGTCGGTGACGCGCCTCGTACGCTGCGCTGGGTGCTCGCCCACGTGACGAGCGAAACGGTCCGGCATGCCGGTCACGCCGACATTCTGCGGGAGCTCGTCGACGGCGTCACCGGCCGGTAGTCACGTCATGATGAGCCGATGGACGACCGAGAGCTCATCAGTTACCTGATCCGTTGCATCGACGCCGACAACCACGCCTATGCCGATGTCGCGCACCGGTTCGGCGGGGAGGCGCTGCTCGACAGCCACCTCCCGATGCTCGACCTGGTCCAGAGCCTCGCACAGGAGTGGCAGGTCATGGACCCCGCCGACGACCGCTACGCCGGCCTGACCCACGCGCTGCGTGTGGTCGCGCAGGCCTATCACCGCGCCGGCTGACGGGCTCCCGGGCGGCGTCGCCCGGGTAGAGGATGCCGGTGGTCAGGCGCGGACCCGGCGGGAGAGGGAGGACTGGCGGACCACCAGTTCGGGGGCGACCAGGACGCCCTGGACCGGGCGGCGGTCGCCGTCGATCAGGCGGGAGACCATGAGTTCGACGGCGGTTCGGCCGACGTGGTTCTTCGACGGGCGGATCGCGGTCAGCGGGGGTTCGGCCAGGTGGGCCACCTCGTCGTCGTAGGAGACGATGGCCAGGTCGTCGGGGACGCGGATGCCCTGCTCGGCGCACGCCTGGGCGACCGCGATGGCCTGCGGGTCACTGTGCACGATCAGCGCGGTCAGGCCCGAGCCGACGGTGTAGCGCGGGTTCACCGCGTCGTCGGGGATGCCCAGGTCGGCGCAGGCGCGGTGCCAGCCGCGCAGCAGGTAGGCCGACGTGGGGCTGCCTCCGGACAGGACCAGGCCGATGCGGCGGTGGCCCTGGTCGTACAGGTGATTGACGGCGATCTCCAACCCGAGAGAGTGATCGCTGCGCACCCATTCGACCTGCCGCGGAGCGGCGGTCCATCGTCTCGGCTGGCGTTCGACGAGGATGGCCGGGACCGGCAGGCGGGTGATCCAGCCGATCATCCGGTCGGCGTCCTCGCCGTCCAGGCTGGGCGCGAGCAGCAGGCCCTGCACCTGGCCGGCGTCGACGAGCCGGGCGATCTGCCGCCGGTCCTCCTCCGGGTCGTAGCTGGAGCCGCGCAGTTGCACGTTGACGCCGAGCGCCGCGCCGGCCGCGCGGGCGCCGGCGACGATCGGCGGCCAGTAGAAGTCGAGCGACGGCACCACCATGCCGATCGTGAACGTGGCCGGGCGGGTGGCCCGCGGCGGCAGCGGGCGGGTCGCGGCGGGCAGGGTGGCGCCGCCGTGCACCCGGTGGACCAGGTTGCGGGCGGCCAGGGCGGCGATGTCCCGGCGGATGGTCAACTCGCTGACGCCCAGGTCACGGGCCAGATCACTGACCCGTACGGCGCCGCTGCGCCGTAGTTCGGTGAGCAGGTGCTCGTGCCGCTGCACCGAGAACAGCGTTGTTCGATTGGTTGCGTTTCCGACCGAGCGGGATCGCACCATGGCCTCACCGTTTCCGACCGTTTACGAAGACGTTACGCACATTCTTACGCATCGATCGGAGAGTCGGTTGACTTCTCCCTACCCGGAAGGGACGGGGATTCCACTGGGTCGCCCCAGAGTGTTTCCTGCTTCATCGCCGATCGCCCGCCCGGAAGGTGTTCCCCGTTGAGGTCCTACATCAGCTCCACAGGCCGTCACCGCCAGCCCGGCGGCCAAAATGTTACGGGCCGCGTTCACGTCCCGATCATGCTTCGCATTGCAGCCGGTGCAGGTCCAGGCCCGCACCGACAGATCCAACTTCGCCGCCCGCACCCCGCAGTGCGAGCAGAGCCGGGTGGACGGGTACCAGCGTGGCACCACGATCAGCGTCCGCCCATACTCGGTCGCCGTGGATTCGAGCAGGATCCGGAACAGGCCCCAGGAGGCGTCGCTGATCGCCCGCGCAAGCGTGTGGTTCTTGAGCATGTTGCGGACGGCGAGGTCCTCGATCACGAGCACTTGATTTTCGCGCACGAGCCGAGTCGTCACCTGATGCCACATGTCCCGGCGCCGGTCCGCGACCCGGGCCTGCACCCGCGCCACCCGCACCCGCGCCTTCTCCCTGTTCCGGGAGCCCTTCTCCTTACGCGCCAGCTCCCGCTGCGCCCGGGCCGGCCGCCCGCGTTCACGGCGCTCCTGCCGCGGATTCTCCACCGCCTCACCAGTCGAGAAGGTCAACAGCCGGTTCAACCCGGCATCGATCCCTACCATCTGGCCGGTGGCGGGAGCGGTGGCAGCCGGGGCTTTGCATCGCAGGGAAACGAACCAGCGGCCGGCCCGATCCTGGGACACGGTCACCGTCGACGGCACCACGCCCTCCGGCAACGGCCGCGACCACACCACAGCCAGCGGCGTATCCATCAGCTTCGCCAACCGCAACTCACCAGACTCGTAGGTGAAGGCACTCGCGGTGAACTCCGCCGACCGACGCGACCTCTTCCGCGACTTGAACCGCGGATACCGGCACTCACCGCCGAAGAACTTTTGGTAGGCGGTGTCAAGGTGCCGCAACGCCTGCTGCAACGGCACAGACGACACCTCGGTCAAGAAGCTGTACTCGGCGGTCTTCTTCCAGCCGGTCAACAACGCCGACGTCGCACCATAGCCGAGCGCCTCCTGCCGCTGCTGCCACGCGTCACGGCGGGCCTGCAACCCCAGGTTGTACACCAACCGGACACACCCGAACGTCCGTGTCAGCAGGTCAGCCTGCGCCGGGGTGGGATAGAAGCGGAAACGGTATCCGCGTTCCACCACCATCACCATCCACACAGGATGGAACAGGCGTACGACCGCGGTAGCGGCGGGATCGGCGAATCGGTGTCCCTGCCCTACTCCGCGGGCGATTCCGTTTCCTCTCCGGCCTGCAACGCCGGACCTTCCACGAAAGGATTCTGATGAGATTGTTCGCCGCGGCCATGGCGGCGCTGGTGGCGCTGCTGTTGATGCCACCCGCGCCGGCACAGGCAGCACCGGTCACCATCACCAACGGCGTCCAGTTCACCGACACCAGCGGCGCCGGGGTGCACGCCCACGGCGGCGGGATGATCAAGGTGGGTTCGTACTGGTACTGGTTCGGCGAGAACCGCAACGCCGACGACACGTTCCGGGCCGTCTCGGTCTACCGCTCCTCGGATCTGCGGACCTGGGAGTTCCGCAACAACGTGCTCACCTCGTCATCGGCGTCCGAGCTGGGCAGCTCCAAGATCGAACGGCCGAAGGTGATCTACAACGCGTCCACCGGCCGCTACGTGATGTGGATGCACAAGGAGAACGGCACCGACTACGGCGAGGCGCGGGCCGCGGTGGCGTCCTCGGCGACGGTCGACGGCACCTACACCTATCACGGCAGCTTCCGGCCGCTGAACCAGTACATGTCCCGAGATATCACTATCTGGGAGGACGGCGGCACCGCCTACATGATCTCGGCGGCGGACGAGAACCGGGACCTCCAGATCTACCGGCTCACCGCCGACTACCTCCAGATCGCGGCGCTGGTCGGCAATTTCTGGGACAACGCGACCCGCGAGGCGCCGGCCATGTTCAAACGCAACGGCGTCTATTTCCTGCTCACCTCGGGCACCTCCGGATGGAATCCGAACCAGGCGAAATACGCCACCGCCACCAGCATCAGCGGGCCGTGGTCCGGCTGGACGAATGTCGGCGACTCCACCACGTTCGGGTCACAGCCCGCCTACGTCCTGCCTGTTCAGGGCACGTCCGGCACGAGCTATCTCTATCTCGGCGACCGCTGGGCCGGAGCCTGGGGCGGCCCGGTCAACGATTCCCGTTACGTCTGGCTGCCGATCGGCTTCCCGTCGAACACGTCGATGTCGCTCTCCTGGTACCCGACGGTCACCGTCGACGCGGCCGCCGGAACGGTCACCGGAAACGCGGCCACCTATTACCGGGTCACGAACCGCAACAGCGGCAAGGTGATGGACGTGGTGAGCGCGTCGATGGCCAACAGCGCCGAGATCAAGCAGTACACCTGGAACAGCGGCGGAAACCAGCGATTCGAATTCCGGGACGCCGGGAACGGCTATTTCCAGATCGTCGCCCTGCACAGCGGCAAATGCCTCGACGTGGCCTCCGCGTCCACCGCCGACGGCGCCAACATCATCCAGTACACCTGCGGGAACGGCACCAACCAGCAGTGGCAGTGGGCCGCGACCGGCGGCTATTTCCAGATCAAGGCCCGGCACAGCGGAAAATGCCTGGACGTGGTCTCGTCCAACACCGCCGACGGCGCCGACATCCAGCAGTACAGCTGCGGTTCCGGCACCAACCAGCAATGGTCGAGAACAGCGTCGTAGACACGGCGCGACCGATCGCCCGGTCCCGGCCGCAGCACCCGCGGCGGCCGGGCCCGGCGACCGGTCAATCCAGGATCCCGGCCTCGTGGGCGACGATCGCGGCCTGCACCCGGTTGCCGACGCCGAGCCTGGTGAGAATCGCACTGACGTGCCCTTTCACGGTCCCTTCCACCAGGTGCAGACGCCGCGCGATCTGAGCGTTGGAGAGCCCGGCCCCCACGAGGGCGAGCACCTCCCGCTCCCGGCCGGTGAGCGCCTCCACCCGCGCCCGCGCGCTCGGCGCCGGATGCAGACCGTTGAGCCGATCGATCATCCGTACGGTCAGCTCGGGCGACAGAAACGCCCCACCGGCCGCGATCGCGTGCACCCCGGCGAGCAGTTCCCGCGGATTCCCCGATTTGAGCAGGAAGCCCCGCGCCCCGAAGGACAGCGCCCGGCTCAGGTATTCGTCCTCACCGAAGGTCGTCAGCATGGCCACTCCGGTCGACGGCATCGCCCGCAGAATCTCCGTTCCCGCGGCCAGTCCGTCGAGCCGCGGCATCCGGATGTCGAGCAGCGCCACATCCGGCCGGCGCGCCGCCGCCAGTTCCACGGCTTCGCGCCCGTCCCCCGCCTCGGCGATCACCGACAATTCCGGATCGGTGTCGAGAATGGCGCGAACCCCGGCCCGGATGAGCATCTCGTCGTCGGCCAGCAGGATCCGGATCACGGCGCCTCCGCATGCGGCAGCCGGGCCTCCACCTCGAAATCGTCACCGTTCGGGCCGGCCCGGAACGTGCCGCCCGCCAGCCGTACCCGCTCCCGCAGCCCGGCCAGCCCGGCCCGCGCGCCGGGCGCCTTCCGCCCCCGCACCCCATCGCGATTACTGACGGTCACCGTGGTGAGCCCGTCGGCGGTGCGCAGACACACCCGGACCGGCGCACCCGGCGCATGCTTGAGCGCATTGGTGAGACTCTCCTGAACCACCCGGTACGCGGTCAGCCCGGCCATCGGCGGCAACGAGCGGCTGCCGTGCCACTCCAGCGTGACCGGCGCGCCCGCCCGCGCCGCGCGCTCGACGAGATCCTCGACGCGGTCCGGTTCCAGCGGCGCCGGCTCACCGTCACGCAGCACGGTGACGATCCCGGCGAGCCGCGCGACCGCCGCGCCCGCCCGTTCCCGCAGGTCGGCGGCCGCCGCACGGTGCGGTTCGGCGACGGTCAGTTCCAGGGCGCCGGCCCGGAGCGCGAGCAGGCTCAACTCGTGTCCCAGGGTGTCGTGCATGTCGCGGGCGATCCGGTTGCGCTCGTGCAGACGCGCCTGTTCGATGCCGGCGGCGGCCAGCCCCGCCTGCTGCCGCAGGGACCGGCCGGCCATCCAGGGCAGGACGACGGTGACGGTGAGTAGCAGAGCCCCGGTGGCCGGTTCCGCGAACAGGCTCGCGACCACGGCTGCCGCGAAGACGGCCAGCGCGGGGCGGGCGTGCGGCATCCGCTGCCCGGCGAGCACGCTGACCAGCACATTCACCGCGCCGAGCGCGGCGGCCCACAACGGCACCGCGGTGGTCAGGGCGAGCGGCAGGGTCACGCTCGCTGCCGCGCTCAACGTCAAGGACACGAGAGGGTACGGGCGCAGCACAGCGAAACCCACCACCGGCCCGAGCAGCGCACCGCTCGCGAGCGGCCACGGCAGCACGCCGAACCCGGTGGTGACGGCGAGCAGCAGCACGGCGAGCAGCCCGATCACCCAGGCGGGCGCCGTGTCCCGCCAAACCCGCCACACACCCGTCATGCTTTCACGTTCGCGGCTGCCGGAGCCACCCGGCGGCGACGGAACACGGCCGTACCACGGGCGACGATCGTGGCGGCGTTCATGGCGGCGGCCGCCGCGCTCCACAGCACCAGCATCGGCACCACGTACATCACCTGACCGAACGTGATGTCCCGCCCGCCGCCGACGCCGACTCCCAATACGCACGGCAGGCTCACGAAGAGGACCACCGGCAGCACCCGCGGCACCAGGCGCAGCAGCGGCAGGCGACGGTCCGGCCAGGTGACCGCGCCACGCAGCCGCCGGATCCCGAGCAGCACCGTCCCGGTGGTCAGGGCGAGCAGCACCAGGTCGGTGATCAGCCGGGTCGGCGCGGGCGTGCCCGGATCGCCGCCTTCGAGCAGCCGGGCCAGGTCGCGGGCGAGGGCCGGGGTGCCTTCGGTGGCCAGGCTGAACCCACTGTCGCCGAGGACCGCGACCCCGTACCCGGACGGCCGCATCAGGACGCTGGCGGTGTAGGTGAACCAGATGCCGTCGTGTTTGACCGTGCCGTCGTCGTCGGTGTCCCAGCCCATCGCGTACGAGTGGCCGGGCCCGGACGGCGTGCGCATCGTCGTCATCCCGGCCGCCGACAACAACCGGGTCCCGTGCTGTGCGGTCAGCCAGCGCCCCATGTCACGTGCTGTGGTGACCACTCCGTCCGATCCACTGACGAACCGGGTCGGCTCGGTCGCGGCAAGGGACACGCCCACGGCGTACACATGTCCTGGCTTGACTTCTTTCGGCAAGTCACGCGGCGTCTGATCAATGTTGACGGTGTCGGTCATGTCAAGTGGTGTGAACACGTTCCGCAACAGGTGATCACCGAACCGCTCCCCCGTCACCACCTCCACCAGGCGGGCCAGGAGGTGATAGTTCGTGTTCGTGTACGAGTAGTCGCTGCCCGGCTCGCTCGCCGTCGTCGCGGCTTTCGCCCGCTCCGCGGCCTCGGCCGGCGACGACGGTTGCGGCAGGCTCTTCTCCCGCAGCGTGCGGTCGGTGATCCCGGACGTCTGCTGCAACAGATGACGTACGGTGATCCGCTCCGGAAGCCCGGGAAGATGCTCCCCGACGGGCGTGTCCAAGGTCAGCCGCCCCGCCTCCACCAGCCGCATCACGGCGAGCGCGGTGAACGCCTTGCTCACCGAGGCGATCGGCAACAGGGTCCGGTCGGTGACGTCCCCGTAGCCGGCCGTGTGCAGCACCCGGTCACCCTTGGTGATGGCGATCGCCACTCCGGGGTAGCCGGACCGGTCCGCGAACCCGGTCACGACCCGTTCCACCGCCCCGGTGTCCACGACCGGCGCGGCCGCTGCCGGCGCCCCGGGAACAGCGAGCGCGACAGCGGTGACGACGAGAATTCGGTTCAGCCACATGCCGGTAGACGCTAGAAATCCGGGCAGCCCCGCACAGGACCTGATCGACACCCCGGCACCCCTGACCTTCGTCAGGTCTCCAACCCTGTATCCGGTCCCGAGCCCCACCGGCTGCGCTTCGACCTGCCCATCCCGACCGGCTTCCCAGCAGATCCTCCCGTCCTGTCCGCAGCCGACCATGCACCGTAGTCGATCTTGCTCCGCTGGCCGCGGGTGCTGTCTCAAGCACTCGAAACAGCGCTGAGGGCCAGCGGGACAAGATCAGCCGGGGGTGGATGGGACGGAGGCCGACCGGGCGGTTCTGGTCGACACCATCCTGTGGTGGCAGGAACGCTGCTGGCGAGGCATTCTCGCCAGGGCGGCCGGGACGACAGCCGAACGAGCAGGCCGGGACGACAGCCGAACGAGCAGGCCGGGACGACAGCCGAACGAGCAGGCCGGGACGACAGCCGAACGAGCAGGCCGGGACGACAGCCGAACGAGCAGGCCGGGGCGACGGCCGGGTGGGCCGCGATGATGCGGTTGGGTGAGCTGGGGTCGCGGCGAGGTGCGAGCCGGATACGAGTGGGCCCGGCGGCACTCTGCGCGAATCCGGGTCGCGGGCGGCCGGCTGGGATGACGATGGGGGCATGGAAGAACCACGGCCTCAACAGGAGTCGCTCAAGATTCACGGGGACAAGCTGGCCGGGGCGTTCCGGCGGGAGGAGGCGGCCGACGACGACACCGAACCGGAGGTGACCCGGATGCCACGGCACCCGGCGAGCCGGGCGCGCAGCTCGATGGACACCGCCGCGGGACGGAGCTGACCACCGGGTGAGTGGGCAGCTCAGCCCGGCGGCGGCCCGCGGGCCGGACCCGCCGGTCAGGCCGTGCGGTACGGCGGGACTGCTCAGGAGCGTACGAAATCCTTGAAAAGCACGTCGATCACCCGCCGCCGGGCCGCGGCGGTCTCCTCGGCGTGCAGGCGTTCGGCGGCGCAGAGGCGGATCAGGCCGGGCGTCCCGTAGTGATCATGGCCGGGGTCTCCGGCAGGCCGGTCTCGACGAGTTTGTCGAGGCGGTCGGGGTCGGCGCCGGTGAGGGCGGCGAATCCCGGAGCGGGCAGCGGCGGGCGAACCGTCCGGCGCGTAGCCGGCTGCACCGTCTCGGCGGTGGCGCCGGTGAGGGCGGCGAATCCGGGAGCGGGCAGCGGCGGGCGGACCGTCCGGCGCGTAGCCGGCTGCACCGTTCGGCGGTGGCGCCGGCGATCCGTCGGCGTCCGACGCCGGGACGCTGAGCAGTTCGCGAAACCCTTTCTCGTACGCGCAGGAGGAGGAACCGCCGGACACCGCAAGCCGGCAGCGCCGGCACGGCCGTGCCGCGCCCGCCGGGCGTGAGCGCGCCGTCACCCTCACGACGTTTACAGTGGAGCTCCGTTTGCCGCCGCTCGACCGGAGGGCCTGTGAGCGTACTGACCGATCTTGCCCGGAGCCTGCGTCCCTCGCTGGGCATGCTGGTGGACGACGCCGAGGCCACCCGGTTGAGCGCCGCCATCGAACAGCTCCTCCGCGAGCACGACGACGGCAAGGACGTCGACACCCGCCTGGCGGAGCTGTTCTCGTCCGTACCCGAGATCCAGCGCTACGTCACCAACGCCCTGGACGACCCGCTGAACCCGGGCAAGACGCCCTATGAGCCGCTCGCCGGTGACGGAGCCGGATCGTCCCTCCAGCGGTACGAGTGCCGGTACGGCCCGCATGCGACCTGGTTCCGCAGTTCGCTGTCGCAAGAGGTGCCGCTCTGCCCCGAGCACCAGATCCCGCTGCGGCTGGTCCCCGGCCGATGATCGACGCGATCGGCGAGGCGGTGGCCGGGCACGTGGTCGAGCGGGCGCTGACCCGGATCGGCCCCGCCCTGATCTTCTGGACCGGCGGCGCTCTGGCCTGGCTGTCCACCAACGGCGGCTGGGACAGGCTGCTCGCCCTCGGCGCCGACGCCGCCGAGTTGCCCGTCCTGGCCGTACTGGCCGTGGTGGCGCTGATTCTGGCCGGCGCCTACGCCTCCACCGCGCTGGTCACCCTGCTGACCCGCCCGGCCCTGCGCCTGCTGGAGGGCTACTGGCCGCGGCCGCTGCGCCGGTCCCTGGTCAACCGCAAGAAGAAGCGGCACGAAACCCTCACCAAGCAGCTGACCGACCTGGAGACCAAGCGGCGGGATCCGGCGGCCGGCAGCGACCTCGACCAGGTGCACGCCGACTTCGCCCGCTGCGAGCAGCGGCTGCGGCGGCTGCCCAGCCCTCAGTGGATGATGCCGACCCGGCTCGGCAACATGCTGCGGGCCGCCGAGACCCGGCCGTACGAGAAGTACCGCCTGGACACGCCCACCGTCTGGCCGCACCTGTGGCTGGTTCTGCCGGAGCCGGTACGGGCGGACATCGGCGCCGCCCGTACCGGCCTGGACCGGGCCGTGGCGGCCGCCATCTGGTCGCTGGCGTTCCTGTCGTTCACCGGCTGGAGCATCTGGGCGCTGCCGATCGGCGCCGCTCTCACCCTGTGGGCGGTCCTGCTGTGGGCGCCGTACCGTGCCGCCCGCTACGCCGACCTCCTCGAGGCGGCCTTCGACGTGCACCGCACCACCCTCTACCGGCAGTTACGCTGGCCGCTGCCCACCGACCCCGACGACGAACGCACGACCGGCAGGGCCGTGACCACCTACCTGATCCGCGGCCTGGCCGGGGAACAGCCCGCCTTCACGGCGGCCGCCCCGTGACCGAGATCGACAAGATCGCCTGGATCCACCTGATCGGCGGCCGGATCCTGAGCACCCGCTCCCGCGGCCGGGACGTCTACTACCTGCCCGGCGGCAAACGCGAGCCCGGCGAGACCGACGTGGACACGCTGGTCCGTGAGATCCGGGAGGAGTTGACCGTCACGATCGACCCGTCCACCGCCCGCCACCTGGGCACCTTCCGCGCACAGGCGCACGGCCACGCAGCCGGCGTCACGGTCCGGATGACCTGCTACACCGCCGGGTTCGTGGGCACCCCGCACCCCGACAACGAGATCGAGGAGATCGCCTGGCTGACCCACGCCCACCGCTCCCGCGTCTCCCCGGTCGACCAGCTGATCCTCGACCACCTGCACACCGAGGGCCGTCTGCGTCCCGCCTGAATTCGGTGTCGCCGCCGCTCGCGGTCGCGTATGAAGAGGCGGTGAGTGAAACGGAACTGCGCGGTGGGAACACTGTCGGAGCGGCCCGGATCGGCGACGTGGTGCACAAGCGTGCGGCACCGTGGACGCCGACGGTGCACGCGGTGCTGCGCCATCTGGAGGCGGCCGGCTTCGACGGCGCCCCACGGGCTCTCGGTTTCGACGGCGAGGGCCGCGAGATGCTGACCAATCTGCCCGGTGAGGTGATCGGCGACCGCGTTCCGTGGCCGGAGTGGGCCTTCGCCGATTAGACCCTGACCCAGGTCGGGCAGTGGCTGCGCCGCCTCCACGACCTGACCGAGGACTTCCAGCCGCCCGAGGGCGCGACCTGGTTCGCGGGCGGCGAGATGCGCCCCGGCATGGTGGTCGGCCATCAGGACGCGGCGCCGTACAACGCGGTGATGGACGGCGACCGGCTGGCCGGCTTCTTCGACTGGGACACCGCGGGCCCGTCGTCGCGCGAGTTCGACCTGGCGTTCTCGGCCCTGTCCTGGGTGCCGCTCTACACCCCGGGCGCCGCCCACCACCTGGGCTTCCACCACCCCGATGACCGTTCCCGACGATTGCACCTGCTGCTGGACGCCTACGGCTACACCGGCGACCGCGCCGCCTTCGGCACGGTGGTGATCCAGCGCGCCCGCCGCCAGTCCGAGGTGATCCGCCAGATGGCCGCCTCCGGCGATCCGGCCGCCACCGCCCTCCTCCCGGTGGCCTCCAACCTCGCCCAGTCCGCCACCGAGGTCGAATCCCTCCCCTCCGACTTCTGGCACCGATCGCCGCACCCGGGCGCTCACTGACAAACGCCGGATCCCGATTCGGGCGCTTCATCCCGGTGGCCGTGGGCCGGCAACCGACCCACGGTCTCCTCCGTCACCGCCCACCGCCTTGAGCCGTCACCTCGGCGCCGCCGTTCCCCCGCGACCGCAACCAAGCATCCTCGGCCGCGTAGTCGAACCAGCCCGCCGGATCCGAGACGGGCGGGTGGTCGACCAGCCACCGGATCTCGGTCGTGAGATCCCCTACCGGCACATATCCGAGCGCCGAAGCCGCCCGGGTGTCCAGCACGATGCCGGGAAGCCGGTGGAACGGATGCAAACCGAGGGACGAGCCGGGAAGCAGCACCTCCTCCCAGATGTGACCGAGGTGAGCGGCGACGATCCGGGCGATGGCGAGGCCGTCCGGCGCGGACGGGTCGGCGGCATTGAGAATGCGCCGCCCGGGATTGTCGGCGACGCAGGCGACGAGGGCCGCGATGTTCGCCGCCGCGGACGGATGGTCGACGCCGCGGCCGTGGCCGGCGAGCAGCACGGCGGGCCGACGATCCCGGGCGCGTTTCACGAACCACCAGGTCCGGGCCGGTGCGGCGCCCTCGCCGTGGACCTTGGAGGGCCGCAGCACGGTGACCGGGGCGCCGCTGTCGAGCAGAAGCTGTTCGGCGGCGACCTTGTTCGGGCCGTAACCCTCCGGCGAGTCGTAGGGCATGTCGCCGGGCGGCAGGGTGGGTTGATCCTCATTGATCGGCCCATGGAACCGGGGCGGAATCATTGAGTTGACGTGGTTGCCTGCATCGTCAACATAGACGGCCTTGCTGGATATCAACACAGCCGACCGGGCCGCCCGCATGAGTGGAAGCACCTGACGGGAATGCGCAGCCGTGAAGCACGCAGCATCCACGACCAGTTCGTAATCACCGGACGGCCAGGTGTCGCGGTCGGTGCGGAAGAAGAGATCGGTCAGGTCGGCGGGCACACGGCGCGGGTCACGGCCGGTGACGGTGACCAGCCAGCCGTCACGGAGCAGGTGGCGGGCGACGGCACGGCCGATCAGGCCGGTGCCGCCGACGACGAGAGCGGTTCGCACCGTTTACGTTGTACCGGTGACCGATCACGTCACGCCACACCGGAAAGATTCCGCCCTCGTCGTCATCGACAGAGCACCGGCGGCACCGGCGGCACCGGCGGCACCGGCGAGCCTGGACACCGATCTGCTGCTGAACGGACGATCCCACAGGACCGGCGACCACGAGATCGTGCTGTTCAAGCCGCGATGGGGCGCCTTCGGCTCATGGGCCGCCTCGACGGGAGTCCCACGCCTCCCACAATCGTGCGTAGACGCCGTGTGCCGCGACGAGCTCGTCGTGCGTACCCTCCTCGGTGATCCGTCCGTGTTCCATGACCACGATCCGGTCGCAGGCGGCGGCCTGTGACAGCCGATGGGCGATCACCAGCCCGGTACGACCTGCCAGGGCGGCTTCGGAGGCACGGTCGAGCAGGCCGGCGTTGGTGGAACCGGCTTCGGCCGTGGCTTCGTCGAGGATCGCCAGGTCAGGGTCGGTGAGCAGCAGCCGGGCGAGCGCGACCTGTTGTGCCTGGGCATCGGTGAGCGGAAGGCCACCCATGCCGACCACGGTGCCGAGGCCGTCCGGCATCAGGTCGAGCAGACCGGCTGACCCGGTGGTCTCCAGTGCGTCCAGAATCTCCCGGTCGGTGGCATCCGGTGCGGCGAGCGTGAAGTTCTCGCGCAGGGAGCCGGCGAACACGTGCACCTCCTGGGTGATGACCGCGGTGCGCTCCGGCCGTGCCACGGTCCCGGCGTCGGGCGGGTGGATTCCGGCGATCACGGTGGCGAGCGTGGTCTTGCCCGCCCCGGAGGCCCCGACCACGGCGACGCGCCGACCGGAACCGATGTCGAGGGTGACATCGTTCAGCACGCGCGTGCCTTCGTCGTAGCTGAACGCGACCTGGTGGAGCCGGACGGAGGTGCCTGCGCCGGCGGCCGGGCCGAGCCTGTCCGCCGCGTCGTCCGGCATCGTGACGACGCCGATCATGCGGCTCAGCGAGGCGAGGGCGGACTGGAGGGTGTCGATGACGAACAGCAGTTGGTTGACCGGTCCGAGCAGGCGCAGCACGAGCAGCATCGCGGTGGTGGCGGCGCCGACGGTGGAGGCTCCGTGGTCGATCAGGACGAACCCGACGACGAGCACGGCGGCCAGGCTCAGGCATTCGCCGAGGTTGAGGCGGGCGTTGAGCATGCTCTGCACGATCCGGGCGCGCAGCGACCGCACCGCGACACTCCAGGAGGCGCTCATCACGGCATGGTGCCGCTGCTCGGCGAGCCCGAAGCCGAGCACGGTGGCGTAGCCACGCTGGGATTCGAGGATCTGCTGGGCGCGGGCACTCATCGCCGTCCGCTCGGCGCGGTACACCTGCGGCCCGGTACGCAGGTACCAGCGCATGGCGAGCACGTGGACGGGCAGCACGACGGCGAAGGCGGCGGCGTAGGGGTATTCCAGCGCCGCGAGCCCACCCAGGGACACGACGATGGTGAAGGCGGTCACGGTGAACGCCGGGATGACCGCGGGGGCGGCGTCGGCCACGGCGGTGACGTCGTCGCTGGACCGGGAGATCAGGTCTCCGGTCCCGGCGCGTTCGACGATGTGTTGCGGCAGCGTCATGGCGCGGCCCACGAGTCGTTCGCGCAGCGCGGCGAGGATGGTGTGGTAGACCCTGGTGGCGAGCACGATCGTCACCGCGGTGCCGGCCGCGCCGAGGATCGCCGAGAGCGCCATGACGGCGGTGAGGGTCAGCACGGTGCGAAGGTCGGCGGTGCCGGCCCGCACGTGGTCGACGAGGTATCCGATCGCCACCGGTGGGATCAGGTCGATGCCGGTGCTGACGATCCCGAGCACGCCGGTCGCGGCGAGCCGGAGCCGGTGCCCGCGGCTGAGCCGCCACACCTCCGCGGCGGTCTCCCGCCCGCCCGCCACCGGCAGCCCGGCATCGGTGGCCGCGGATGCGGGACTCACTGTGCCCTCCCCGCGTCCACCGGCACCTCGACGAACAGCTCGACGACCCGGTCGCAGGCACCGAGCAATGCCGGGGATGAGGCGATCAGCAGCGTCGAGCGCCCCTGACGGATGTCGCGCAGCCGGCCGGCGATGGCATGCTCGGTGACCGAGTCGACCGCGGTGGTCGGGTCGTGCAGCACGAGCACGGGCGCCTCGCCGGCCAGGGCCCGGGCGAGCGCGACCCGCTGGCGCTGGCCACCGGAGAGGCGGTTGCCGCCCTCGCCGACCGGGACGTCGAGATCGGCTGCGAAGTCGTCGCACGCCGCGGCTCGCAGTGCCGCATCCAGGTGGGCGGCGTCCACACGCTCGGGGGCGTCGGCGGTGACGGTGAGGTTGCCGCGGAGCGTGCCGCTGAACAACGTCACCCGGTGCGGGGCGACGGTGACCCGGGAACGGTACTCGGCCGGCAGCAGCTCCCGCGCCGGGAGCCCGTCGAGCCGTACGTCCACCGCGTCGCGTGCCCGCGGGTTCAGTAATGCGTCGGCGATGCGGGCCGCAGTCCGATCGTCCGTGCGGACTCCGACGAGTTCGCCCGGTTCCACCCGGATCGATGCGCCGTGCCCGGAGATGGTCGGCACGGACACCTCCAGTGCCGGAAGTAGCGCGACCTCGCACCGGGTCATGTCACCGGGTGCGGGCGTGGGGGTGCCGTCGTCCCGCAGCACGCCGAGGATGCGCACGGCCGAGGCGCGGGCTCCGGCGAGGTTGGGGATGGACACGTTCGCGATGGACTCGATCTGCGGCAGGAGTGCCTGGGTCAGGCCGACGGCGGCGATCAGCTCGCCGATGCTCAGCTGTCCGTCGACGGCGAGCCAACCGGCCAGTCCCATCACCGTCGCGACGAACACGCCGGTGACCACCCCGGAGCCCACGAGGAACCGTCCCAGCAGGCCGGCGTTGCGTTCGGCGCCGGCGAGGGTCTCCTGACTCGCCTGCCGGTACCGTCTGGTCGCCTCCGCCTCGGCGCGCCGGCCGATCCCCTTGACGACGCGGTAGCCGGCGACGAGGTCGGTGGCCCGCCCGACGGTGGCGGCCAGCAGCTCCTGGTACGCGCGGGTGTCCCGGGAGAACCGCTCGCTGAGCACGCCCATCGACCAGACCGCGACCGGCGCTCCGATCAGCACCACGAGTCCGAGCAGCCGGTGCGCCGCCACCAGCGATGCCGCGATGAATGCGATGGCCGCGATCCGCGCGATCGGCATGATGGCCAGGATCACCGCGTTGGCCAGGCGGGCGACGTCGTTCGTCATCAGCGAGACGACGCCGCCGTCCGGCGCATGGGCGGCGCCGTCGACCGGATGCAGCACGCCGGTCGACAGGGTGCCCCGGAGCCGGTGTTGCAGCAGCTGCACCGCATAGGCGGTCAGCCGCAGCGAGAGTTTCGCCGCCGACGTCAGCGCGACGTACAGGGCGATCAGTGCACCGAGCCACAGCGTCAGCTGTCCCGTGTCCCCGGTCGCCAGCGCCCGGTCGATCGCGAGCCCCATCACCACCGGGACCGCCGACTCGCCCACCTGCCACACGATGGCCAGCAGCATCGCGGGAACGCTGACCCGCCGCACCGAGAGGATCACGCGCAGCAGGAACCTGCCCGGTGTGGTGCCCGCCGGAGCCGCGAACGGCGGGGCCTGGAGCGGCTCGGCGGGTGCGTCCAGGAGGACGGGGAGTCGGCGGGTCAGTGGTCCTCGTCCCAGTCCCGCCGGATCGGCGTGCGGGTTCACAGGCGTCTCCTGGCCTCGGTGAACAGCAGCCGGCCCAGATAGCCGCCGCCGAGCATGACGGTGATGATCCCCACCGGCAGGGGCGTGGGCGCGATGTGCTGGGCGATGTAGTCCGCCGCCAGGCACAACAGCGCGCCGACCAGGGCGGCGGGTGCGAGGGTGATCCCGGCGGTGCGGGCGAGCCGGCGGGCGATCTGCGGCGCGAGCAGGGAGATGAAGGCGATCGGCCCGGATGCGGCGGTGACGGTCGCGGTCAGCGCCACGCCCACCGCGATCAGGCCGAGGCGGACGGGCGAGACCCGCACCCCCTGAGAGGCGGCCGCATCGTCCCCCAGCTCCATCTGCCGCATCGGCCGGCTCAACATCGCCGCCATCAGCAGGAACACGGCGATGCAGGCCCCGCCGATGACCACGCGATCCCACGACACACCGTTGAGCGACCCGGCACCCCACGCGGCCGCGGCCATCGCCTGCTCCAGCTCGGCTTTGAGGATCAACCAGGTGTTCAGCGAATCGAGCATGGCGGAGACGCCGATGCCGACGATGATCAGCCGGAATCCCTGCACCCCTCGCCGGTGAGCGAGCAGGTACACGGCGAGGGCGGTGGCCATGCCGCCCACCAGTGCCCCGCCGACCAGCTGCCAGTAGGTGCCGTTGACGACCAGGATCACGATCAGCGCTCCGGTGTAGGAGCCCTGGGAGAACCCGATGATGCCGGGGTCGGCGAGCGGGTTGCGCAGGATCGACTGGAAGACCGCACCGGACACCCCGAGCGCGGCGCCGAACACCAGCGCCGCCGCCACCCGGGGCAGCCGCCACTCGACCACGATGTCGTGGACGAGCCCGGTCTCGCCGCCGGTCAGCGCGGAGACCACCTGCCCGGGACCGAGCTGGTACGAGCCGGTCATCAGCGCGAGCACCGCCACGCCCGCGGCCGCCAGCGCGAGCACGGCGCAGACGACGACCGAACGCCACTCGAGCCGTACCGCGATCCTCCCGTGCCGCAGCACCAGCACCCGCCGCGCCTCTCCCGCCGAGCGAGGGGGCGCGGACGAAACGCCTGTGCTCACAGTCGGCTCGCCTTCTTCCGCCGCACCAGCACGATGAGGACGGGAGCACCGACGAACGCGGTGACGATGCCGACGGGGATCTCGCTCGGGTGCATGACGACGCGCCCGAGGATGTCGGAGGCCAGCAGCAGGATCGGGGCCAGCAGGACGCTGTAGGCGAAGATCCAGCGCTGGTTCGGGCCGACGATCCAGCGAGCCACGTGCGGCACCATGAGCCCGACGAAGCCGATCGGCCCGGCGATCGCGGTCGCTCCGCCGGCGAGCAGAGTGAGCGCGATGATCGCGAGGACGCGGGTCCGCGTCAGGCGGACGCCCTGGGCGGCCGCCAGGTCGTCGCCCAGGGCCATGGCGTTCAGCGAACCGGACACCACGACGGCCAGGACGAGACCCACCACCAGGAACGGCACGATCGGCCACACCAGATCGAGTGGCCGGGCCACGATCGAACCGGCGTTCCAGGCCCGCATCACGTCGAACGCGGCGGGGTTGGTCAGCTCGAGCGCCGACCCGGCGCCTCTGAGCACCGCGCCGATGCAGACCCCGGCGAGCACCATGACCACCGGTGACTGCCCCTGCCGGGTCGCCCCGAGGGCGAGCACCATGAGCGTGACGATCAGCGCCCCGGCGAAGGCGAACCACATGTAGCCACCGATGTCGCGGACTCCGAGCAGCCCCACGGCGACGGTCACCGCGAAGGAGGCGCCCGCGTGGAGGCCGAGGATGCCCGGATCGGCCAGCGGGTTGCGGGTCAGCGCCTGGATCAACGCTCCCGACACGCCGAGCGCCGCGCCGACGACGAGCCCGGCGACGGTACGCGGCAGCCGGTAGTCACGGATGGCGAACTGATCGATGTCGGCGGACGGATGGAACAGGGCGTCCCACACCACGGACGGTGCGATCGCCGTCGACCCGATCATCACGCTCAGCACCAGCAGGAGCAGCAGGACCACGAGCGCGACGACCAGCCCGATCAGACGCCGACGCGGTCCGGGCACCGGTACGGTGCCCGGACCGTCGTGGCGCAGGGCGAGAGCTGTCACTACTTGGCGGGCAGGGTCGCGAGGGCGGTGTCGAGCGAGTCCAGGTAGCGCAGGACGGGCCCGTAGGAGTTGTTACCGGGGCAGAAGACGCCGAGCGCGCGACCGGAGTTCACGGCGGGCAGCGCCTTCCAGGTGTTGGTCTCGACCACCGGAGCGAACGGCGCCTTCGGCTTGCCCTCGGCGTCGACCGGATAGGTGATCACGTCGTACTTGGACAGCCCCGCGATCTGCTCGAACGGCAGGGCCGTCCAGCCCAGGGGGTCCGCACCGGCGGCCGCCTTGGGGAAGTTCATCCCGAGGTCGCCCTGGGCGATTTCGACGCAACCGAAGTCCGCGACGGAGAACGTACCGGGATCGGAGCTCTCCCAGCGGTCGACGTTGACGAACTCGGTGTCGGCGATGACTTTGCCGTACGTCTCCTTGATCTTGGCGATCTTCTTCTCGAACTCCGCCTTCTGCCCGCTGAGCCCGCCCGTCACGTTGCCGGCCTCGGCGAGTCCGCCGGCGAGGGCCTTCCATTCGACGTCGAGTCCCCAGAAGACCGTCGGGGCGACCGACGCCAGCTGCTTCTCGATCCCCTCGAACTCGCTCTTGGGCATCTGGGCCAGGATGACGTCCGGTTTCAGAGCGGCGAGCTTCTCCATGTCGACCTGGTCGCCGCTGGAACCGAGAATCGTGGCCGCCTCGTACGTGGCCTTCTGTTCCGCGGGGATGAGACCGAGGTCGGAGGCGCCCACCTCGGTGACGCCCACCGGTTTGCCACCCATGTCGATCAACGGAAGGGTCGTGTTGCCGATCGTGACGATCCGCTGCGGCTCGGCGGGAACCTCGACCGCGCCGTTGCCGGCCGTGACGGTGCGCTTCTGAACAGTCGTGGCGCCGGTGCCGTCGCCGCTGTTGTCGCCGCAGGCGGAGAGGACGAGCGTGGCACTCAGCAGGGCGGCCAGAGCCGTGCCCCGTCGCAGAGTTGTCATGGTCATGGTTGTGCTTCTCTTTCTCTGTCTTTCGTCGGGGGTGAACGTCAGTGGGTGCCGGCCGGCACCAGTTCGTGGACGGTGGTGCCCCAGCCGACGGTGTGCCGCGCGGCGCGGACGAGACCGGCCCGCGCGATGACGGCGTCGAGTTCGGCGGCGGTACGCAGTCCGGAGCCGTGCACGGTGAGGGCGAGCAGGTCCGCTTCGCCGTCGTGCTCGTCCAGGTCGTCGGTGTCGAGGAGGTCTTCGACCAGCAGCACCCGGCCCCCGGGCAGGAGGTTCTCGGCTGCTCGGCGCAGGGCGTGGGCGGCGTCCGCGTCGGCGAGGGTCTTGAACGCGCGGATGACGAACACGGCGTCCGCCGGCGGGCTGGGCTCGAAGACGGACTGCCCGGCCACGCTGACCCGGGCACGCTGCCGCTCGTCGGGGATGGTGTCGGGCAGGTCGCGGCGCAGCCAGTCGGCCTGGGCGGGCAGCGCACAGATCGTCACGTGCAAGCTGTCGTGCGCGGCGACGAACTCCCGGGCCTGGGCGCCGGCGCCGCCGGAGTGGAGCACCAGGTGCCCGACCCCGGCGAGCAGGCCGGACTTGGCGATCGGCTCGGCCAGCGAGGCCTGGAACTTCGCCAGGCGTTCCAGGTAGCGGTCCTCGTAGTCCTGCTCGGTCCGTACCTCGGTGAAGGTCTGCCCGGTGACCGAGGCGTACGACGCCCGGCCGGTGCGAACCGACTCGGTGAGGCCGTGAACGCCGAGCATCTCGCGTCCCACGACCCCGGCGGGGTGCAGGGAGTCGACGATGAATTCGAGGGTCAGGACCTCGCCCACCGGTGTCAGACCGTAGTGGCCCGGTTCGGTCTCGGTCAGGACGCCCAGGGCGTGCAGGTAGCGCAGCAGCTTGCCCAGCGCCCGCGCGTCGGCGTCCACCCTGGTGGCCAGGTCCTCGACGCCTGTCACACCGCGGGAGATCAGGTCGGGAACGCCCAGCTCGACGGCGGTGCGGATGGCGGTCGGGGCGATCAGTTCGGTCAGGTCGTGGAGCTTCTCGAACGGCGTCCTCGTCTTGCCGGGGTCGGGCACCGCCTCGTCGGTGTCGAGGGTGACGACCTCGCCGCGACGCCAGTACCCGGTGAAGTCGATGTCCTCCTTCGGCATGCCCCGGTCCTCGACCAGGTGGCGCCGGAGGTCCCGTACCGCCGTGTGTTCCCCGGCGAGCCACGCGAAGGGCCGGCCGTCCCACCAGCCGCAGTTCCGGACCGCGTCGGACAGCAGCCGCGTCGTGCCCGCTTCGGCGCCGTCGCGGACGAGCCAGGTCACCTCGACGCCGGGCCCCTCGGGAAAGTCCTGGCGATGTTCGTGCTCGGCGATTTCGATGAACACCTGTGCCCGGGTGTCCGGGCCGATCTCGTCGAGCAGGCGGCCGATCGCGGGAAGCGCGGTGTCGTCGCCCGCCACGAGCAGCCAGTCCGCCCCCGCGGGGAGGGCCTTCGAACTGCCGGGGCCGGCGAGGTGGATCCGGTCCCCCGGCTGGGCGCGGTACGCCCAGGTCGTCGCGGTGCCCACGCCGTGTCTGACGAAGTCCACGTCCAGTTCGCCGGCCACCGGATCCCAGCGGCGCACCGTGTAGACCCGCGACAGCGGCCGCGGATCTCTCGGCACCTCGATGCCCTTCTCCTTCTGCACCGGCAGCACCGGCTCGGTCTGGCCGGGGTAGCAGAACGCCAGCCGGATGTCGTCGTCGAAGCCCGTCGACGCGAACGCCGGCTGGGGGAAGCCGTTCGACGACGTGAACTCGCCGAGCTGCGCGCCGGCCAGCGTGACCCGCCGCATCCCCGGTGTCAGGTCCACCACCCGGACGACCGCGACCTCCCGCAGGGTCACGGGACGCACGGTGAGTTGGCGTGAGGTCTTCGGCATGGTGAGGAACTGCCCTTTCGCGTGGCGCACCCTCGTGAGCAGGAGGGCTGCGGATCAGGTTAGGCTAACCTCACCTCAAAAGACGTGCGCAGGTCGCCATATAGTTAGGACGTGCTGGGCGTGGATCTGCCTACGCTCGGCACGAGTCGACCGCCGCCGATCCCCCCGGTCCGGTCGAGCGGCTCATGGGACCAGACCGAGCACCTTCTGTTCTGGGTCCGTACCGGCTCGGCGTGCCTCCGTCTGGAGGGCCATCCGGAGTTTCGCCTCGCCGAAGGCGAGGGCGTCTGGGTTCCGGCGGACATGGGCAGCCACTGGACGGTCGTCACCGAGCCGGGCACGGTCGCCTTCCCGCTGTTGACACATCCGGGTATCGGGACCGGGGCGTTGTCGGAGCCGAGGCGGTTCGTGGTTCCCGACGGCTGGCAGGACTGGCTGATCCAGCACTTCAACCTCATGGTCACGCCGCTCACCGGCCACGGTTACTCCCAGGATGTGCTCGTCGATCTGTTCCGCGGCTCCGATCGGCGACCGCCTGCGCGAAGCGGGGACACCGAGCCGTGCCCGGTCGGTCCGCCGGCCATGCCGAGAGCCGCCGGGGCCCGGGAGGTGGCCGACGAACTGCTCCGCAATCCCGCGCTCGACCTCACCGTCGCCGAGTGGGCGGCCCGGGTGCTGTCCAGCCCGCGCACCCTGCTCCGCGACTTCCGCGCCGGCACCGGGCTGACCTTCGAGCAGTGGCGGCTGCGCTGCCGATTGAGCGCGGCCGTCGAGTTCCTGGTCGCCGGTTACGGCGTCGACCAGGTGGTCGCGCGGGTGGGCTTCACCAGCCGCAACGGATTCGCCCGCGCGTTCAAGCAGCAGTTCGGGTCGACTCCCCACGAGTTCAGCCGTGCGCTCTCCGCACGGCAGGCCAGCGGTGACCTCTCGCAGCACGCGACGGCCGCGCGCCAGGCCGACGACCTCGTCACGTTGCTGCGGGAAGGCCGCACCTCACCCGCCGCGCCCGCGTTGCTGCCGGCGACCCGCACGCCCCCGCACACCAACGATTTCCACGTGCTCTGCTGGGCGTACCGCGGCAGCGGACACCTGGACATCGGCGATCGCCGTTACGAGTGGGGCCGGGGCGGCGCGATCTGGATCCCGGCCGGTGTGGAGCACACCACGGGGGTCCGCGAGAACTCGATCTCCCTGTCGCTCGGGAACGCCACCACCGACGACCTGCGACTGACCGTGCCGCTGCAGGCCCAGTTCTCGCCCGACTGGGACGACTACCTGATGTTCTGCGCCATCAGTGCCCGTACCCCGGTGCGCCCGGACGACCACGACCCCGGCCATGTCCTCGATCTGTTCGCCGAGCACGTCGCCGCGCAGCGAGCGCTGTCGGTGCCGATGCCGACCGACCCCCGGGCACGCAGAGCGGCCATGGACTACCTGCGCCGCATCGGCACTTCCGGCGGGCCGGCGTTCGACGTGCCCGCCGACATCCACCGAACCTTCCGCGAACAGACCGGAATGCCGTTCGCCCGCTGGCGCTACGCCGCCCGCATGCGCATAGCCCGCGACCTGCTCGGCGGCGGCGCCAAGCCCAGCGCCGTCGCCCGCCGCGTCGGCTACGCCCACCTGCCGACGTTCAGCTCCGCCTTCACCCGCTTCCACGGCCTCTCCCCACGGGACTACGCAGCACGCCGGGGCGACCGGCAGGACGGCCACCCGCCGGAGTGACGGGACGTCGGCGTCCGTCCGTGACCGCGCGGACCACCGGAAATACGTTTCTCCGATGGCGTGCGCTCCCTAGGATCTCCGGTGATCAGGGGAGATGACACGGTGAGTGATTTTCAGCAGTTCGCAGCGGATGTGACCACACGTCTGTCGGCGATGTCCAAGGGCGAGTTGTACGTCGTCGGCGACGGTCTCGACCGGGACTCGCTCTGGCTCACCTTTCTCGAATCCTTCCCCGCCGGCACCAATCGCCGGTTCCGTGAGCGGTCCGAGTACGACTGCTCGACCTGCCGCGGGTTCGTCAGGAACTTCGGTAACGTCGTGGAGATTCGCGACGGTCGGGTTCGTACCGTCTGGTCCGGGGTCTCCGCCTCCGACCCGGTCTTCTCCGTCGTCGCCGCCGCGATGGACGCCTTCGTCGGCACGCTGCCGTTGTCCGGCGTCTTCCGGTCCACCGAGGCGCAGTACGGGACGAGGACGACCCGGACGCTGCGTGACGGCCAGGTCGAGGTGTGGCACCACCTGCACGGCCGGGTGGAGAAGCGGCATCGCAGCAGGGACGCCGGCGCGGAACGGGGCGCCTTCGACGCCGCGGTGCAGGTGTTCCAGCGGGGCCTGGCCGAGCTGACCCAGCACGCTCTGGACACCGTCGTCGACCTCATCGACGACGACGCCCTCTACCGGGGCGCCGAGCATCGCCGGGCGGTGACCGAGTTCCGGTCGTTGCAGAACCGGTGGACGCAGGCGGCCGACGGACGGGCGTTCGTCTTCGCCAACGCCATGAACCCGGCGGCCCGGTTCCGCAACACGGTGATCGGCACCCTCGTTCAGGATCTCTCCGCGGGCGTCGACCTGGAGCAGGCGGTCCGGTCGTTCGAGACGAAGGTGGCGCCGCAGAATTACCAGCGCCCCACGGCGCTGATCACCCCGGCCATGGTCAAGGCTGCCATGAAGACCATCGGCGAGCTGGGCATCGAGGAGTCGTTGCAGCGACGCTTCGCCCGGCTGTCCGACGTGTCGGTCACCAACGTGCTGTGGGTCGACAACGACACCCAGTCGCGGATGAAGGACGGCATCGAAGGGCTGCTCATGCGGGCGGCCACCACCGGGTCGTCGGGTGCGCGTCTTCGGGACGCGAAGCCGGAGGAGGTTCCGGTGGTCGCCTTCATGAAGGACGTCCTGCCCGGCGCCGCGAGCATCGACCTGTGGGTCGGCAACAGCCACGAACCGCATTTCGTCAGTCTCACCACCGGCCGGCACCCGGACGCGCCGCGGCTGTTCACGTGGGACAACGACTTCGGCTGGTCCTACGGCGGCAACGTCACCGACTCGATCAAGGAGAAGGTCAAGCGGGCCGGCGGCAACGTCACCGGCAAGCTGCGGGTGAGCCTGTCCTGGTTCAACCACGACGACCTCGACCTGCACGTGTTCGAACCCAACGGCGACCACATCTGGTACCGGGAGAAGCGCAACAAGCTGGACGTCGACATGAACGCGGGCGGCGGGTTCTCCCGCGAACCGGTGGAGAACGTCACCTGGGCCGGCAAGGTCCCCGACGGCGTGTACCGGATCGAGGTGAACCAGTACCACAAGCGGGAGAGCACCGACGTCGGCTTCGTGATCGAGACCGAGAGCAACGGGAAGATCGAGCATTACCGCCACGAGCGGGCGGTCGGCCACCAGGAGACCGTCGAGGTGGGCCGGATGACGGTCGCCGGCGAGGTGATCACCGCTTTCCAGCCGGGTGAGGCCATGCGGGCGGGCAGCGTCGGCAGGGACCGCTGGGGCATCACCACCGAACAGTTCGTGCCGGTGTCCACCATCATGTACTCGCCGAACTACTTCGACGACAACGAGGTCGGCAACCGCCACTACTTCTTCATCCTGAAAGGGTGCGTGAACGACCAGCCGACCCGGGGCATCTACAACGAGTTCCTCCGCGGCGACCTGCAACCGCACCGCAAGGTGTTCGAGGTTCTCGGCGACCGCACCAAGTGCGAGCCGTCGGAGGATCAGCTGTCCGGCCTCGGCTTCAGCTCCACGGTCCGCGATGCCGTGGTCGCCAAGGTCACCATGACCAGCGGCCGGCGCCGCCTCATCAGCATCCAGTTCTGATTCCCTACCCGGACATCCGAGAGAGGCCACCGTGACCATTTTCGAGAAGGCCACGCGGGAGAAGTTCCGCTACCCGTCGGCCAAAGGCCTGCTGACCACGGAACAGCTGTGGGAGCTGCCGCTGACCGCCAGGTCCGGGTTCAGCCTCGATGACGTGGCCAAGGCCGTCAACGCCGAACTCAAGGCCGTCGACACCGAGTCGTTCGTGGCCACCGAGACCAATCCGGCCAAGGCGACCCTGGAGACCAAGCTGGAGGTCGTCAAGCACGTCATCGCCGTCCGCCTCGCGGAGGACCGGGCGGCGAAGGCGGCGGCGGCCAAGAAGCTGGAGAAGGAGAAGCTGCTGGCCGTCCTGGGGCGCAAGCAGGACGCGGCCCTGGAGAACCTGACCGAGGCGGAGCTGCTGGCCCGCATCGACAGTCTGTAGCCCGCAAGCGGTCAGGCCGCCCGGCGCCCGGTGACGAGAACGGAGCGCACCGTTTACGTTGTAACGGTGACCGATCACGTCGCGCCACACTGGGACTCCTCCGCCCTCGTCGTCATCGACATGCAGGCCGATTTCGCCGCGATCGCCGGCACGGTCGAGGTGTCGCCCCGGGTCGACGAGCTGGCGGCCGCGTTCCGGCGGGCGGGGCGGCCGATCGTGCACATCGTGCGGCTGTACCCGCCGGGTTCGCCCGACGTCGATCTGCCGCGGCGTGGCGCGACGACCATCGTGGCGCCGGGCACACCGGGCGCCGGCCTGCTCGCCGGGCCGGCCACCCCGGTGAGCCTGGACGCCGGGCTGCTGCTGAGCGGACGGCCCCAGGAGGTCGGCGACCACGAGATCGTGCTGTTCAAGCCGCGATGGGGCGCCTTCTACCGGACCGTCCTCGAGCAGTGGCTGCGCGACCACGGGGCGGACACGCTGGTGGTGTGCGGGTGCAATCTGCCGAACTGCCCGCGGGCGACGCTGTTCCAGGCGAGCGAGCGCGACTTCCGTACCGTTCTGGCCACCGACGCGGTGTCGCAGACCAGCGCCGAACGCCTCGCCGACCTGGCCGGGATCGGCGTCACGCTGACCACCACGGCGGAGATCATCGATCGGCTGGGCGCGATCGGAGAGCGGCTCCCCGATGAGGCGGATCGGAAAATGATTTGACGCCGCCGATATTCTGATCCTCCGTGCTTGCGGTAGGTGAGCCGGGAGGGGCCCTGCCCTTCTCGACACACAGGAGCCGCAATGCGCCGGGCGCCCGCCCTCCCCTTCCTGCTCGTCACCGTCTTCCTCGACATGCTCGGCCTCGGCCTGGTCGTGCCGATCCTGCCTGCCCTGATGACGGCCGTCGCCGCCGACGTGACGGCGGCCGCGTTCTGGTCCGGGCTGCTCGGCTCGGTGTACGGGCTGCTCCAGTTCGTCCTGTCGCCGCTGCTGGGGCGGCTCTCCGACCGGTACGGACGACGCCCGGTCCTGCTCGTCTCGCTGGCGTGTCTCGGCTTCGACTGGCTGGCCCACGCCGTCGCGCTGAGCCCGTGGCCGCTGCTGCTGTGCCACGCGCTGGCCGGGGCGTTCGCCGGGACGAACACCGTTGTCAACGCGTACATCGCCGACGTCACGCCGCCGGACGGACGGGCCCGGGCGTACGGGCTGATCGGCTCCGCCTTCGGCCTGGGTTTCGTGGCCGGGCCGGTGCTCGGCGGGCTGCTCGGCGCGGTCGACGTGCGCGCGCCGTTCTTCGCCGCGGCCGCCCTGTCGCTGGCCAACGTCGCCTACGGCTGGTTCGTGCTGCCCGAGTCGCGGCCCGGCGACCGCACCACCCCGCTGACACTGCGGGCGACCAACCCGTTCCGGGCGATCGCCGAGGTGCTGCGCCGGCCGGTGCTGGGCCGGCTCGCCTACGCCCGGCTCTGCTCGGACGTCTCCCGCATGATCTTCCAGTCGGTGTGGGCGTTCTTCCTCACCCACCGGTTCTCCTGGAGCACCGCGCACGTCGGCACCGTGATGGCGGCATCCGCGCTGGCCGGGGCACTCTTCCAAGCCCGGGCCGTCGGCCCGATCGTCCGGCGGCTCGGCGACCGGCGGGCCGCGGTGGGTGGCGGTCTGGTCAGTGCGACAACCCTTCTCGGTACGGCGTTCGCCGGCGAACCGTGGCACCTCTACACGATTCTGGCCGTCGGGGTGCTGGGCTCGGTCGGCGGTGCGGCCGCCCAGTCGTGGATCTCCCGCGTGGTGGGCGACGACGAGCAGGGCGCCGTCCAGGGGGCGCTGACCGGAATCGGGGCGGCCGCCGAAACGGTGGTGCCACTGGCGGCGGGTGTGGTTTTCGGAGCCTCACTCGCGTACGGATCAGCGGGTTTGATCTTCGTGGTGGCCGCCGGGTTCGCGGCCTGGTCCGTGCTGATCACCGCACGTTGCTGATCATTTTCTGCAGCACCCGCAGCGTGGTCACGTAGTCGGCGTCGGCTATGCCCTCGTGGATCCGGGCGCGGATCGCGGGGGCGTGGCTCTTCATCCCGACGCGCGCCGCCTCACCCTCCGGCGTGATCCACCAGCGGCCGTCGTCCTCCCGGAGCCAGCCGCGCCCGGCCAGCACCGCCGCCTCGGCGGCGAGATCGTCCTCGGGCCGCAGGTAGTCGCTCATCGCCTGCCGCAGCTCGGGGACGGTCCGGCCGCGCTCGTCCGGGGACAGATCATTCGCGGACAGGTTGCGCAGCAGCCAGAACTGCGGCTGGGAGAATCCGGCCTCGGCCTGGCGGGCCCGGGTGAAGGCGATGAGCGCCTCGTAGGCGACACCGGTCCAGTAGGCGGCGGGCTGTCCGGCGAGTTCGGCATCGGTGAGCTGCATGTTGACGACCGTAGAACCTCAATCAATGTTGAGGTCAACGCTCGGGCATGATCTATACATGGATCTTCCCTTGCACGATCCGCTGTTCTGGGCGCGGTACACGTTCGCCTACGAGGACGAGGACCGCGTCGGCGACCTGGCGGACCAGATCGAGGACGTCGACCTCGATGACGACGACGAGGACATCGAGGGTGTCGAGGTGGTCTTCGACGTCGGCGGCGGCTGTCGCCTGGTGCTCGACGTCGCCCTCGACCTCGACCAGCACGAGTTGGAACTGATCGTGCCCGGCCGCAAGAAGCCCAAGACGCTGGGCTGGGACGACATGGTGCAATGGCATCCGCACGCGCTGCGCTGGTCCGAGCTCGACCTGATCTGTCGGGCGATCGACCCGGCGCCCGGCCCGGCGCTGGCGCTGCTGTGCCGGTTCGCCGCGGTGTTCGAGGACGACGACGTGGACGCCGCCGCGGCCACGGTGGACGCCGCCTACGCGTCGCTGCGACCCGAAGGCTGGACCGGGTACTGGCCCAGCGCCGCCGAGTGGCTGGAACGCAACGACCTGCGCGGGCAGGCGGTCACCTGGCACACCGACGGGCAGGGGCGGCACTGGGCCAGGCAGAAGGACTGGAACCAGGAGAAGGACTTCTACAGCATCCGTCAGGGGCCGGACACGTTCCCGCACGACGAACTGCGGACCCTGCTCGAGGCGGCGCGCCGATGATCCGGGCCGTCATCATCGACGTCGACGACACCCTGTGCATGACCGAGGCGGCGTCGTTCGTACTGGAGAACGAGGTCCTCGCGGCCATGGGCCGTCCGCCGATGACACGCGAACTGCACCTGGCCACCTGGGGTGACCCGCTGCTGGAGGCCATGCCGAAACGCTCCCCCGGCATCGACCTGAACATTTTCGGCCCGCTGTTCCAGACCGCCATGGAACGGCACGTCGCCGACGGGCTCCTCGACGTCATCCCCGAGGAGAACCTGAACGCCCTCGACGCGCTGATCGAAGCGGACCGGTCGGTGCTGCTGCTCACCTCCCGGGCCGAATCGGAGATCCGGCACATGCTGGAACCCGGCCACGCCGTCGCGAGCCGGGTGTCCGGCGCCTACCACCGGGGCAACACCCGGTACGGCAAACCCGACCCGCGCGCCTTCGACGAATTGCTGGCGCACACCGGGTTGTCGCCGGCGCAGTGTGTCTACGTCGGCGACTCGCCCGGTGACGCGGTGGCGGCCGGTGGCGCGGGGATGGCGTTCATCGCCTGCCTGCAGAGCGGCGTACGCCGAATCGAGGACTTCGACGGCCGGCACGTGACCGCGACGATCGACGCGTTTCCCGAGGTGGTGCCGGTGGTGGAGCGGCTCAGCCGAATTCCAGGCTGACCCGGTGCCCGCTGGACGGCCAGGCGGGCACGCTGAGCCGGGTCCGACCGGCGCCGCGCTCCTGCGCGATCACCTCGACGGTCGCGCCCGCGTGCCCTCTCCCCGCGTCCGCCCGTGCCGCGTCCGCACTCCCCACGTCCGCCTTCCCGGTGTCCGGACTCCCCGCGTCCGCCTTTCCGGTATCCGCTCTCCCGTTGTGCGCCGGGATGAACAGGTCGACGCCGGAGATGAACGGCTGTGCGATGAACTCGGGCAGCGGCGCGGTCAGGTCGGTGACGCCGTCGCTGTCGTCGTCGAAGGCGAAGATGCCGATCACCCGCCGGTTGTGCGGGGCGGTCGCCGGGTTGAGGATGTCCTGCCCGTTGATCCACAGGTGGTCGCCCTCGCCGCCCCACCACTCCTTCTGCCGCTGGATCGTCAGCGCGGTGTGCCGGTCGCTGGTGTCGACCAGGGCGCCCAGCCCTTCGCCGGGACGGCTGGTGAGCAGACGGACGAACGTGTCCGTGCGGCGGAACGGCTCGAAGTAGAAGTGATGCACCGACTGCCCGGCCCGGAGCAGGGCGAACTCGTACCGGGCGTGCGGGTCGAGCGGCACCGGGCCGAACGCTCCCCCGGCGCCGACCGCGATCCGGGCCACCGGCCTGGGCCGCAGTCGCCGCCCGGTCGCGTGGTGGACCGGGTAGATCTCCAGCTCGGCGTCGGTGACCCCCGCGTTGCTGGGGAACAGCACGGCCCGGCCGGAGACGTGCGCGATCCGGGTGGATCGGACCTCGACGGTACGGGGATCGCAGCCCCGCAGGAACCGGTGGATCGCCGAGAACGACTCGGCCGACGACACGGTCTGGGTGTGCGACTGTTCCGGGAAGGAAACGTTGGTCGCGCCCACCACGGTCCGGGCCGGGTCGCCCTCACCCCAGATGGCCAGCGTCGGCACCCCGCCGGGCAGCGCCGCCGCGGGCCGGCCGTCCAGGTTGACGTAGTGCGCGACCCGGGCGGCCCGCTCGGGTGAGCTGTTGAGGTAACCCTGGGTGACGTAGGTGCCGAGCGAGTGGGCGAGCAGGTCGACCCGGTCGGCGCCGGTGGCGGCGAGCAGGCGGTCGATGCGGGCGTCGAGCCCGGCCCACACGTCGGCGAGGATGGCGACGATGTTCGGGGAGTCGTACTCGTGCGCCTCGATGACTCCCGCCGGGTAGCCGTTGCTCGCCAGACGTTTGGCCTGCACCCGGAACTGCATCGCGGAGCCGGCGCTGCCGTGGATGAAGATGGCCGGGCGTGGGGCGGCCGCGTGCGCGGGCTTTCCCGATCCGGCGGCCGCGTGCGCGGGCTTTCCCGATCCGGCGGCGGCATGTGCCGGCGTGGCTGTTCCGGCGGCGAGCGCGGCGCCGGCGGGCAGTGCGATCAGCGTACGGCGAGTAATCCCCATCGACTCTCCCGATAGACAGCGGTGATTGTTGCACGGTGAGTGCGATTATTGCCGCTGTCTATCGGTCACACCAGAGCCGGAGCTCCCGAATCGCAGCTCACCGTCATCGTGACCAGCCGGTTGCCGTGCTTGAAGGTGACCGACGGAGCCGCCGCCGGACCCGGATCGGCGGACTGCATCTTGTACGAGCCGGCCGCCTTCCAGGAGAGGATCTCGGCATCCCCGCCCGAATGACAGGTCGCCACCACGGATCCGCCCGTCGAGGACAGGGTGCGCTGAACCGGAGCCGCCGTCGTGGTCGTGACCTCGACGGTCGGCGTCGGGGTGGGGCTGGTCGTCGTGGCGGTGGGCAGCGCTTCCGGCGGTGCCGGGGCCGTCAGGGTGACTCCGGCCGTCGGCGCGGGCGGCGAGGTCTCGACGCCGGGCACCGCCTCCTGGGTCGAGACGGCCCGCGTACGGGTGACGGTGGTTTCGGGCGCACCGCTGCTCCCGGGGTTCGCCGCCGACGCCGGCACGGCGGCGGGCTCCGCCCCGGCGACGGTTCCGGCCGCGGCGTCCTCGCCGCTCACGCCGCCGTCACGAAGAAGCAGCCAGCCACCGGCGCCCGCCACGAGGAGCAGCGCGGCCGCGGTTGCCCAGAGGGCCACCCGGGGACGGTCCCGGGGCGCCGTTCCCGCAACCGGCACCGGCGATCCAGTCGAGCCGTTCTCCCCCGGCCCCGCCGCCCTGAACGGCTTGAGCGAGTGAGCCAAGTCAACCGCCCCAACCGCATGGACCGGACCAACCGCATTGCCTGGGTCGACGGCATTGACCGAGTCGGCCGCATTGACCGGACCGACCGCATTGACTGGACCGACCGGGTTGACTGGACCGACCGGGTTGACTGGACGGACCGGGCTGAGCGGACCGACCGCATTGACCGAGTCAGCCGCATTGACCGGACCGACCGGGTTGACTGGACGGACCGGGCTGAGCGGACCGACCGCATTGACCGAGTCAGCCGCATTGACCGAACCGACCGCATTGACTGGGCCGACTGGGCTAACTGGACCGTCTGCATTGAGCGGACCAGCGGCATTGATTGGGTTGACGGCATTGACCGGGCCGAACGCATTGACTGGACTGACCGCATTGACCGGGTCGATCGCATTGACTGGACGGACCGGGTTGACTGGACGGACCGGGCTGAGCGGACCGACCGCATTGACCGAGTCAGCCGCATTGATCGGACCGACCGCATTGACTGGGCCGACCGGGTTGAGCGGACCGACCGGGTTGAACGGACCGACCGGGTTCACCGAGTCGACCGCATTGACTGGGCCGACCACATTGACGGGGCCGACCGGGTTGAGGGGACCGACTGGGTGCAACGGACCGGCCGGGTTGAGCGGAGCGACCGCATTCAGTGGGTTGATCGCATCGACTGGACGATCGTCTGGCACCGGGCGCAACCCGGCGCTCTGTGCAAGGACCGCGGACGCTTCTTCGGCGCTGGGCCGCTCGTTCGGGTCCTTGGCGAGGCACCGATTGCACAGGTCGATCACCCGCTCCGGTACTCCGTCCACCGGCGGCAACGGCAACGGCGGCACGTAGAGGTGCGCCTCCAGCATCTGCCGGGTGTTCTCACTGTTCCACGGCGACCGCCCGGACAGCATGAGATAGAGGACGACACCGAGCGCGTACACGTCCGAGGCCGGCACCACCGCGTCGCCGACGAGCCGTTCGGGCGCCAGATAGGCGGGCGTCCCCAGCAGTTCGCCCAGCGCGTCGTCATCCGCCTCGTCCACCGGCTCGAACGGTGCGGCCCACTCGGTCCGGGCCACCGCGGCGATCCCGAAGTCGACCACCTTCGCCCCGGTCGGCGACAGGATCACATTGCCCGGCTTGATGTCACGGTGCACCAGCCCCTCGGCATGCGCCGCCGCCAGCGCCGCCGCGATCTCCGCCCCGACGCGCATGGCGAACCCCGCCACCACCGGCCCGGCGGACAGCCGGCGCAGCAGCGTTCCCCCGGTGACCAGCTCCATCACCACGTAGGGCAGCACCTGCCCGGAGATCTCCACCTCGCCGTAGTCGTGCACGTGGGCGATGTTCGGATGCGACAGCGCCCCGGCCGCCCGCGCCTCGAGTCGGATGCGTTCCCGCGACCGGCTGTCGGCGGCCTGTCCCGGTTTGACCATCTTCACGGCGACGGACCGGGCCAGCACCGAGTCGTGGGCCTGCCAGACCACCGCCATCCCACCGGTGCCTATCGGCGCCAGCAGACGGTACCGGCCACCCAGCACCAGTCCTTTTCGCGCGCCGTTCTCCGAAGCATCGCCGGGATCATTCATTCCCGGCATCCTGCCGTGATCCGCGCCGATTCGCATCCCACGTCGAGACAGCCTGGGCCATAAAGACGTTGTTGACACTTATCGGGAATGTCCTAATGTTTCATTGCCGATTTCCGGATCATTCGGACGGCGAAAGGAGGCAACGGGCGCAACGGTGCAGCGTAGCCACGCTGAACAGCACGTCCCCGAGCTGTAGCCACGCTGAACAGCACGTTTCCGAGCGGTAGCCACGCTGAACAGCACGTCCGCGAACCGTGACCACGCTGAACAGCACGTGCCCGAGCGGTAGCCACGCTGATCAGCACGTCCGCGAGCCGTAGCCACGCTGAAAAGCACGTTCGCGAGTGGTAGCCGTAGCTTTCGCTGGTCCGGGCGTGCCGTAGCCCGGCCCAGCGGCGGACAGCTCCCCCAGCACCGCCGCCACCAGCTACGGCGTCGAGGTCAGCCCCGGCACTTACATGTGGAGTGCGGCGTTCCGCCAGGTTGACGATCATCGCGAGCGCGATCACCGGCCGGAACGCGGCGGCCGTGCTCATGTCGCCGGATTCGCCCACCCACCGCCGACAAGGAGCTGGGTGAATGGATGTCGCAGGTCCGCCGTCAGGCGCACGAACGCAAGACGATGGGTCGGGTCCGGATCGTGGAGACGCGGAATCCGTAGTTTCGGACGCGCCGCCCAATCGGGTTGCCACCGTGGCGGCGGCGTTGTCGGATGGCGGCATGGCGTCGACGTGGAAGGTCTTCGATCGGGTGGCGGCCGACTACGACAGCGTGGTGCCGTTCTTCGCGGAGTACGGCGAGGCCATCGTCGACGTGCTCGGCCCGGCCGCGGGCAGCCGCTTCCTCGATCTCGGCGCCGGGCGGGGCGCCCTCACCGCGGCCGCGCTGGCCCGGGGGTGCGTGGTGACGGCCGTCGACGCGGCACCCACCATGGTCGCGTTGCTGGCCACCGATCATCCCGAGGTGGACGCCCGGGTGATGGACGCCGAGGCCCTGACCCTGCCGGACGGTTGTTTCGACGAGGTGGCGGCGTCCTTCGTGATCCACTTGGTGGATTCGCCGCCGACCGGGGTGGCCGAGGCCTTCCGGGTGCTGCGACCGGGCGGCCGGTTCTCACTGACCGGCGGCAGCGCCCGCCACCACGACGCCGAACCGGCGGTCTGGTCGTCCCCACTGGCCGACCGGGTGGATGCGCTGTTCCTGGAGTTCGCGCCACACATCCCGCCCGGTGGCGGCATGGGTTCCCCGATCGACGCGGCCGACCTGCTGGACGGGGCCGGTTTCGTGGACCTGCACGAGGACCACGCCACGGTCGAGATCGTCTTCGCGGACACCGCGCAGCTGTGGGCGTGGGCGCTGTCGCACGGCTACCGCGCCTTCATCGAGGGCCTGCCGGACCCGTACCGTGCCGGTTTCCGGGAGCGCCTGCTGGCCCTGCCGTTCTCCGACGGCCTGTTGCGCCGCCGAACCTGCGTCTGGTCCGGCCGCCGCCCGCCGGCCTGACCGTCGCGCGCCCTTCCACCGGTTCACGAGAGCGCCCGGCGGCCACCCGGCCCACCACCCGCCCGCGGAAACATCCGCATCCGACGACCGCTCCCGCCACCAACCCACGAGAGCACCCGACAACCGCCCGCCCAGCCACCGGCCTACACGAGCAAACGACAACCGCCCGCCCCGCCACCGACCCACACGAGGGCCCGACAACCGCCCACTCCGCCACCGGCCCAGGAGAGCCTGTACGGCGGTGAGGACGCCACCGAGAACAATCCCGAACGCGGCGCCGACCAGGGGCGAGTCGGCGAATCGGGCGCCGCCCAGCCGGCCGAGGCCGATCGTGTACGCCGCCCACGCCACCCCGGCCAACAGGGTGAACAGGCGGAACCGGCCCAGCGGCAACGCCACCTGACCGGACGTCATGGTGGTGGCGGTACGCCCGCCGGGCAGGAATCGGCCGATCAGCAGGGCGGCCGCACCGTACCGGGTCAGCGCCCGCTCGGCCCGCGCCCGGGCGGCCGCCAGTCCCCGGTTCGTGACCCGGGCGCCCGCGCGGCTGCCGATCAGGTAGGCCACCCGGTCACCGGCCACGCCGCCGGTCACCACGGCCACCGCCAGCCAGAGCAGGTGCGGCGACCCGGCCGTGGACAGGGCGCTCAGTCCGATCACCACGGCCTCGGACGGCACGACTGGCAGGAACCCGTCGATCGCCACGGCCAGGAAGACGATGACGTACAGCCATGGCGAGCAGATCAGCGGCATCAGATGGTCCGCCATGGTTTCCTCTCCCCGTCGGTGTACTGCCATCGACCGTACGAATCGGAGAGACTCGGGACCATGGTGCGTACCTCCCCGCCGGGGGTAGGGCTGGCACCACCAAGAGACGGGGAGACATGGTGACCGAATTCGCCGACCGGGACCTGCGGGGTGCCCGGTTCGAACGCTCGACGCTGGCCGGCGCCGTGATGCGCGGCGTCGACGTACGCGGGCTGGACATCGACGCGCCGTGGCTCGCCGACGGCCCGCTGCTGGTCAACGGCGTGGATGTGGCGCCGCTGGTCGAAGCGGAGTTGAATCGCCGGTTCCCGGGCCGTGACCTGCGCACGGCGACCGATCCGGACGGGTTGCGGGCGGCGTGGGCGGCGGTCGAGGTGGCCTGGCGGGCCGCGGTCGACCGGGCTGGGGCGATGCCGTCCGGCGCGGTGGACGTGTCGGTCGACGGCGAGTGGTCGTTCGCGCAGACGTTGCGCCACCTGGCGTTCGCCACCGACGCGTGGCTGGGCAAGGGCATCCTGCGGCTTTCCGAACCGTTCCACCGGTTCGGCCAGCCCCACGCCGAGTACGAGTCGGACGGCTACGACCTGTCGATCTTCGTGAAGGAACCGCCGTCGTACCCGGAGACCCTGGCCTACCGCGCCGGCCGTCAGGCGATGGTCCGCGACTTTCTCGCCACCGTCACCCCGGATCTGCTCGCCGAGCCCCGCGTCGTTCCCTGGTCCGCCGACCGCGAGAAGCCGGTCCTGCACTGTCTGCACGTAATCCTCGACGAGGAGTGGGAACACCTCCGCTTCGCCCTACGTGACCTGGATCGCGTGTAGACGGGATCATCCACGAGGGATGAGGACCCGCCTGACCCGGGCGGCCGACCATTGTGGGCATGCGGTTCATGGCGAATTCCCGTCCGGCGGACGGTGTCACGGCGGGCCAGCTCGCCGAATTCTTCGGCGAGCACGGATTCTCGGCGGCGGCCTGGAACCTGGTGCGTCACCGCGTGGTGACCGAATATGCCCTCAAGGTGGGCGACGTCCCCGGCGTCGTGCTGTTCCTGGAGACCGAGTCGGCCGACGAGGCCACCGCCGTCCTGGCCGGCCTCACCGCCGTCCAGAACGGCCTCATCACGTTCGATCTCGACCCGATCGGCAAGACCATGAGCCTCGGCGTCAGCTCGTGACAACCCCTTCATCGGTACGCCGGGCGCTGTCCCGATGCCGTTGGACCGTTCCACCCCGGCCACCGATCTGAGCCCGGCGGGCGCGGCACAGGCGGGAGTGGGCAGCCCGCTCGCGTGGCGGGGCGGAACGGTCCGAACGGAGGAGGACGGTGGTTGCGCGTACCGGATCAGATCTTGAATTTGGTCTTGTAGGTCCTGGTGTTGCCGGCCTTGTCGGTCGCGGTGACGGTGACCGGGAAGGTGCCGCGGCGGCCGGACGGCTTCCACTTCATTTTCCACGGGCTCTTCGACGAGCTCAGTGTGTACTTCTTCGAGCGGGCGGTAATCACGGCCTTGACCTGCTTCAGGCCGGTGGTGTCCCGGACCGTTGGCGTGATCGTTACGGTGGTGCGGGTTTTCGACACCTTGACCTTGGAGATCGTCGGTGCGGTGTTGTCGAAGAGCAGCGAACGGCTCGTCGAGCGGGTGTCACCGGCCGGGCCGGTGGCACGCAGAGTGAGCGTGTGCGTGCCGGTGAGCCCGGCGCTGTCGACCGTGAACGACCACGGCGCCCGGGTGTCCGTGCCGATCACCTTCCCGGCGCGGATCAGATCCACCCGGGCGGCGCCGGCGGCGGTCGCGCTGACCGTGATCTTTCCGCGGCGCGGGGTCGAGGAGGTCGCGGGCGCGGTCCAGGCGATGGTGGGGGCGCTGGTCAGCGCCTTGATGGTGGCTTCGGCGTCGACCCGGCCGTAGGAGACCCAGGAGCCGACCGGGTGGGCGGCCGCCTCGATGGCGGCACGGACCTGCGCGGCCGTGACGCCGGTCCTGGCGGAGAGGCCGAGCGCGGCCACGCCGGCGACCACGGGTGCGGCCGACGAGGTGCCGGTGAACCAGTAGTAGTCGCCGTCGTCGGCTTGCGCCGGGTTGTCGCCCGGGGCCGCGACGTCGACCCAACTACCGTTGTAGTTCGACCAGTCGAATCGGCCGTCGGTTTCGGTGGATCCGGCCACCGCGATCGCCTTCGGGTAGGCGGCCGGGTAGACCGGGGTGGTGACGCCCTCGTTCCCGGCGGCCGCGATCACCACGACGCCGTGACCGGCCGCGTAGGTGACCGCCTCGGACAGGATCGTCGAACCGTCCTGCCCGCCGAGCGACAGGTTGATGATGTCGGCGCCGTGGTCGACGGCGTAGACGATGCCCTCGGCGATGTCGTCGTGGCCGCCGCTGCCGTCCGCGCCGAGGACCTTGACCGGCAGGATTCGGCAGGTCCAGCAGATTCCGGCCAGTCCGGTGTCGTTGTCGCCGGCGGCGGCGATCACGGTGGCGGCCAGGGTGCCGTGGCCGTTGTCGTCGGTGGGGTCCGCGTCGTCGTTGACGAAGTCGTAGCCGGGCAGGACGCGGCCGGCGATGTCGCTGACCGCGGTGACGCCGGTGTCGACGACGGCGACCGTGACGTCCGGGCTTCCGGTGGTGACGTTCCAGGCGGCCGGCGCCTTCACGATCTTGGTGCCCCACTGCTCGGAGTACACCGGGTCGTTGGGGGTGAGCAGCGCCGACGCGGTGGGGGTCGGCTCGACGTAGCTGACGTCCGGGTTGCCGGCGAGCGCGCGGGCCGCGTCACCGGTGACGGTCACGGTGACCGCGTCCAGCTGCGGGGTGGCGTCGCTGTCGATGACCCGGACGCCCGGGGTGGCGTCGAGGTCCCGGACGGTGTCGGCGGCGGTGGCGCCGGGACGCAGGCCGATGGTGACGGTGTTCGCGGACGGCTCGGCATGGGCGGGCGCCGCCGCGTGCGCTCCGGAGAGCGTGGCCGCGACGACGGCGACGGTCAGAGTTCGATACCACACACCACCAAAAGGTACGTATGTTCGACTTCTCCGACCTTCGGGTGCACGCCCTGAAAAGTCCGACTGAATCCCGCTACTTGAGCGTTTTTCGGTTGAACCTGTGCGGCGCGCTCATCCGCCGCGGTGGTGCTTCTTCACGAAGGTGTAGCCCGGCTCCAGCGTGAATCCGTCGATCTCCTCGGTCTCCATCGCCTGTTGATGCAGGTTGAGCTGCTTCTTCGACGCGTGCGCGCCGGCCGGCAGCCGCCGGACGAACCCGTTCACCCAGTGCGCCCGGTGCTCCCCGCCGGGCCCGTCGCCGTGTTCGCCGGACTCCCCCGGCAGCGGCGCCTGCTCCACCAGCGGCGCGTAGAACAGCAGGTCCAGGGTCTCCTCGCCGGCCACCGCCGGATAGTTCAGCTCCCCGTCCGGCCCGGTGCTGCCGGTCACCCGGGTGACATAGCCCTCGCGCAGCAGCTGCTCGACCGCGTTCCGCAGCAGGAACTGCCCCTTCTTGCCCCGGCCCAGCCCGCAGTGCCGCGGCAGCTCGGCCTCGGCGAAGACGGCGCTGCCATCCTCGAAGACCCGCCCGAGCCGCCGCACCGCGTTGAGCACCTGACCGCGATTGGACACGCCGGGGTCGAACTCGCGGGTGATCACCCGAGGGTCGTACTCATGGAAGTAGTCGACGCCGTCCACCCGCATCGGCTCGTCCAGCACGACGGTCCGCAGCAGCACCTGCCCGTCCTTGCGGGAGACCGTGACCAGCACGCCGGGCCGCAGGTCAGCGGGCCAGGCGATCCCGGTGAGCCGCCACCCCGGATCCTGAACGACGCCGGCCTCGAACGTCTCCCGCGCCGGGGTCGTCCCCAGCACGCGATGATCGAGCACCACGACGACGGTCTCCGCCAGCGTCTCGGCGATGTCGTCGGGCAGCGGGCACACGGACTGATCCAGATCCGCCCGCACCAGGGGGAACCTGCGCGTCCTCACGCAGGAAAGATACCTCGCCCGGCATGACGCCCCACGGGCCCGACGACAGGGTCGATGTTCTTCGAAGCCGCATGGCACGATGGCCCGCGATGACGATCGATCATGACGACCCGCGGCTGCGGATCGACACCCTCACCTGGGCCGATGTCGACCCCGCTCGGCACCCGTTCGACCCGGGCACCGTGCTGGACGTGGTGCGGGCCGTGGCTCCGGCGGGCGGCGTGCCGGAGCCCTACCGGTACGACGCCACGCGCGGCTTCGACCACGACGCGGACCACGCGCGGTGGAACTGGCAGCGGGCGATGACCGTCGCTCTCGGCGAGCAGTACGGCGACTGGGCCCGCGGCTGGACCGCCGAGATGGCCGGACACACGGCTGACGGCGCGCTGATCGTGCGATGGAACGGCGCCCGGGATTCGACCACGACGCCGGAGGAGACGCTCAGTGCCGTCGCCGGGGCGCTGCTGGACTGGCGGACGTTCCTCGAGGACCTGGCCGAACTCTTCACCGGGCACCTGCCGCTGCCCACCGAACCCCGCGCGGCCGCCGCCGCCTGGGAAGCCACGATCACCTCTCTGGTCGCGACGGTGGCGGCCCGGTCCGGCGCGGACGAACACTGGTACCCCGTCTGCGCCCTGGCCCTGAAATGGTTCCTCACCGTCGCCGAGGTGCCCGGCGAAGATCACGACGCGCTCGTCGACGAGGCGATCGGCGGGCGTTTCTGGAGCTTCGTCTCCCCGTTGGGCGCGGAGGTGGCCGATGCCGCGGAGTCCCTGGCGGCGAGGCTGACCGGCGTCACGCCACCGCGGGACGGGTGGCCGGACACGTGGCCGCAGGACTGGCCGAGTCGGCGCAGCACCGAGCTACCCACGGCGATGCGGGCGCCACGGATCTGGCCACCGATGGCTCCGGACGCTCTCACGACCTGGCGACAGGTCCGGCAGACGGCCCGCTGGGAGCACGCCACCGAGCACGTCTCCGGTCCGGCTCGCACCGCACGCGACGGCATCGCCGACTACCTCTCGAAACAGAAGTACAGCACCGACCGCGTCCTCGCCGCACTGGACCTGGTGGACGCGGACGTGGCCGAGGGCGGCCCTCTCACGTTCGCGCGGCTGGAGGTGTGGCAACGGAAGGTGCTCGCCGTGGCGGCCGCACCGTTTCGCACCACGCACGCCTGGGCGCTGGCCGGCCGGGAACGGTACGCGTACCGCGACGAGCTGCCCGAACTGTTCGAGGCGTGTCTCGCCGAGGCCACCGACCCGGCCGTACCCCTGCCGTCGCGGGCCGCGCGGGTCTACCTCGACGTGCTGCACTTCCACCCGTTCGCCGACGGCAACGCGCGATCGGCGGCGCTCGCGCTGTACTTCGTGCTGGCCCGCGACGGCGTGGTGCTGGACCGGGCCACGCCGCTGCTGATGACCCGCTGGCCGGTGTCCGACGCCAACGCCGCCGAGGGCCTGGCCAGGCTCATAGCCGTCCTCATCCGGCAGATCCCCCGTTGACTCGGGACGAGAACCGACGGCCGCGTTTCAGGGTTTCTGGTGATCGAGGGTTCCGAGGCGGCCCTGCAAACCGTGGTGGGCGAGCAGGTTCGCCAGTTCGGTGCCGTTGATCAGCGTCAGCGGTTTTCCGTGGGCGAACTCCTGCGAGCCGGGACCGAATCCGGAGGTGACGACGAGGACGCCCTTGATGGCTCCGCGGTGCTGGACCGTGCCGTACAGGTCCCGGACGACGCTGGGTGAGACGGTGGCCCGATACCGTTTGGCCTGGATGACGATGAGTCCTCCGGTGATGGGGTCCGGATCGCGGGCCTCGACATCGACGCCCCCGTCACCGCTGCGGCCGGTCTTCGTCACCTCGAGTCCGCGAACGCGGAACAGCTCGGCCACCAGTTCCTCGAAGCGCCCGGGATCCATCTGGTAGAGGTCGTCCTGGTCGTCGACGGCCGCTCCCCGCGGTTCAGCGGAACCGCGGGCCCGGCGGCCGGGCCGTACCGGCTCCAGCCGCTCCGGGCGGGCCGACACCTGGGCACGGAGCTGACGAAGGCAAGCCGCCGCGTCGACCTCGGCGAGGTGCACTCCGCCGAGATCCTCCCGGCGGACCGTCGCGCTGATCAGGCAGCGCTCGGTGTCCTGGCCGGTGGCCGGATCCCGCGCCATGACGTAACCGTTGAACACCACCGACGTCACGCATCCGTAGTGGTCGGCGCGAAGCAGGTCGGAGACCACACGCAGGGCACTCTGGCAGATCGCGTCACGGTACAGCGCGGCACGCCGGCCGGCGGGCATCGCGATCCGCTTGTGCTCGTCGCTGGTCTTCACGTACCGGATCCGGTCGGCGTCCGGAACGATCTCGAAGCCCGGCAGCTGCCAGTCGATGATCAGCTGCCGATCGGCGCTGTCCCACTCGATCCCCACCTGGCGCGGGAACGGCGCCGGCCACCCCGCCGCGACGTACATGGCCGCGGTGAAATACTCCTCGACCGCCTCGCGTACGCCGGCCTGTAGTCGCCCGGGCAGGGCGTCGACCCGCACGTTGTATTCCGCGGCCTGCCGCTGCTGGGCGTACAGCCAGGCCTGATGCTGCCGCTGCGCCTCGTCCAGCCGGCGAAGCCGGTCGGCTTCCGCGGCCTGTGCCGCCTGCCAGTCGTGCTGGAACCGGCCGCGAGCGTGAGCCACCTGATCCGCGTGCGCCCGCCGGGCCGTGGGGTGGAGCGCCTGCAACGCCGGCAACGACGGCACCTGGTAGCGAGCGGGATCAGGCATCGGTATCGGCTGGGCGAGGACCCCGGGCTGGAACGGCACCTCCGGTGCGGTCGTCTTCAGGTACGCCGGCTGCAGGGGCGGAAGGGCGACACCGTCGATCAGGATCCGGCCCAGCGACATGATGCGCTGCTCCAACTCGGCCGTCTGCCGGGCCGCATCGGCGTCACGATCACGCTGGTAGGCCTCCAGCAGGGCCTTGTGCCCGCGGGCGGCCGCCCGCTGCGCGGCACGATGCGCCTTCTGCTGTTCCGCGTGGGCGGCCTCCCAGGCGCGCTGCTGCGCCTGCTGCTCGCGCTGACGGCGCCGCTGCGCCTCCACCAGCAGGTCGAGGACTCCGGGGTTGCGCTTTCCCGCCATCGGTGGTCCTTCTGGTCAAGGCGAGGTACGCGTGCCGACGACGGTCCACGGTGACCTGTCGCCGATCGGTCGCGTACGCACGGCGTGCCGCCGCGGTCGGCCGACCGTACCGCAGGCCACCCGGTGTGGATCTTCGCCGTATCCACTATTGTCCGGACGGGCATCCCCGGGTCCACCGAAGGTGCGCCGAGGATCGCGCTACGGTGGCGCCGTGGACGGCGATGAGGGTCGAGGCGGCACTGTCCATGACGACCGGGCCGCGATCGCGGTGTAGCCGCCGACGACTGAGCGGGAACCCTGCCGGCGAAATCGATGGGCCGGGCAGCGCCCGGGTGGCAGAGTTCGGCATCGATCAGACCGGACGACAGGGTGGGCCGATGACGTTGCTGCGCCAGATCCGCGCCGATTTCGATGCCGACACGATCGTGATGTACCAGGCGTTCGGGCCGGCGATCGCGGATCCGGCGCTGGCCGCCGGGCGATTCGTGGCCCCGTTCTCGTTCACCCGGATGACGTGGATCAAACCGTCTCTGCTGTGGTTGATGCACCGGAGCAACTGGGGTCGCAAGCCCGGTCAGGAACGCGTCCTGGCCGTCCGGATCACCCGCACCGGCTGGGAGCAGGCGCTGTCACAGGCGGTCCTCACCGCACCGGTGCCCGGGATCCACGGCGGCACGGCCGCCTGGAACACGGCGTTCGACGCCGCGAACGTGCACGTGCAGTGGGATCCGGAACGGTCGGCCCGGGGAGCGGCGCTCAACCACTACAGCATCCAGGTCGGCATCGGCCGTGCGCTGATCCGCGCGTACGCCGACCACTGGGTCGTCGGCCTCACCGACCTCACCCCCACCGTTCACAAGATCGATGCGCTGATCCGGTCCGGTCAGGCCGCCAAGGCCCAACGGCTGCTTCCCCCGGAACGCCCGTACCCGCTCGCCCCCGCGACCGCCCGCCGTCTCCAGGCCGACCTGGCTTAGGAGCCCGGACCTCGACCATCGAAGGTCCCCGAGCGTGAGCGGGGGCTCTGCCGTGAGGCCGACACTTCTCCGGCCGCCGCATCGTCGTATCGATGCGTTACGCTGCGATCGGTTTCGATCACGGGGGTTCAGATGGTATTCAGTGCCGGTAGTCATCGGAGGCAGGGCCCGGTGTTGGTCGCGGCGGTCGTTTCCGGTCTGGTGGCCGCCTCGGCGAGTCCCGCCCTCGCTGATGATCCGGACCCGGACACCACGGCGCCGGTGATCGTCGACCTCGGGGTTCAGCCGGGGCAACTGATCCCGCGGAGGTTCCGTTTCGAACCGGTCGTGACCGATGACGTCGGTGTCGTCAAGATCGAGGGCCTGCTCGGAGGTCTGCGCGATCACGTGTTCTGCGGAGCGGTGTCCTGCACGGTGGAGACCACCAACCGGGTCCAGCACGACGCGGAGCTGCCCCTCAGCCTCTGGGCGATCGACGCGGCCGGGAACAGGAGCGAGGTCGTGACCACCACGGTCCGCATCGACAAGGAGATCGGGCCGGTGACCCTGTCACCGCCGGTGAATTCCATACTGCCCAGCGGACCGGTCACCGTGCGGCTGTCGGGCATGGCCGACGACATCGTCAAGGTCGAGATGACCAGTTTGTTCGACGGTGGCGAGGTCCTGGCCACGCGCACCGAAGCGCCGTGGGAGTTCACCTGGAACGCTGTCGGCGGCACTACCCGGCCGCACTTCCGGCTCACCGACCGGGCCGGCAACACGGGCATCCAGGACAGCCGCTACGTGGTGGACGCTGAGGCGCCGGTCATCGAGCGTGTCGATTCGGTGAGCGCGTACTCGCCGGGCCGGGTGGATCTGGGCGGCGCCTGGGTCGGGCAGGTCAGTCGCCTGCGCGCCGTGATCCGCGACAAGTCGAGGATCGCCCGCTACGAGTGGCGGGTGGACGGCCGGATCGTCTCCAGCGATCCCACCCTGAGCTGGGTCCCGGCCAACCATCCCGCGGCCACGGCTGACATCTCCCTGCAGGTCTGGGACCCGTTCGGGTACACCGCGTCGACCTCGTTCACGGTGAACCTGGACAAGGACGCCCCAGCCATGACCGTCTACCCCGCCGAGGGAGCGCTGATCCGCGGCGCCACGTTCCGAACCGGCGTCAAAGCCACCGACGCGCACGGCGTCGCCTACGTCGCGCTGCAAGCACCGGACAACCCGGCCGGATCCCGGGCCGACGCGCACACGGTGTCCTCCGGAAGGGATGGGAAACGCCAGATCACCTGGCTCAGCGTGGACAACCTCGGCAACGCACGATTCGTCTGGCGAACGGTGATCGTCGACAACACAGCGCCGTCCGTGGCCTACCGGAAGGCCCCGAAGAACCTCGCGAAACTGAAGGCCAGGACCACGCTGACCGCGACCGCCGCCGACCGTAACGGCATCGCCCGGGTGCAGCTGCTGGTCGATGGCAAGGTCGTCGCCACCGACACGAACGCCACCTACACCTTCACCCTCAACCCCAAGAAGTACGGCAAGAGGTTCACCGTCCAGCTCCGGGCGTACGACAAGGCCGGCAACGTCAAGTACACGACCAAACGGGTCTACCGCCGCTGAACGGTTGCCGCGGCCCCGGCCATGCCGCACCGGGCTCGCCTTCCCCGCCGGTAGAACGTGTTCTATTCTCGGGCGATGACGCGGGTGGCATGGAGCGTTCGTGACCTGGCGCGGCGGTCGCAGGCGGCGGCCGGCGCGAAGGACCGTGCGGGCTGGCTCGGACTGTTCGCCGACGACGCGATCGTCGAGGATCCGGTGGGGCCGTCCCCGCTCTGCCCGGACGGTCGTGGGCATCGCGGGGCCGCGGCCATCGCCCGGTTCTACGACGACGTGATCGGGCTGGTCGACGGGATGCGTTTCGAGATCGAGCGGTCCTACCTGTGCGGTGACGAGGTGGCCGACGTCGGCAGCATCCACATCACCCTGCCCGGGGGTCACTCCACCCGGGTGTACGGCGTCTTCACCTACCGCGGCGACGGGGCGGGCCGGATCGCGGCGCTGCGGGCGTTCTGGGAGTTCGGCGACCTCGGCTGACGCTGTTCGACGGATCGGGCGAGCCGGCGGTCCGGATCAGGCGGCGGCCTTCAGGGCCCGCAGGAAGGACTGCACGATCACCCGCCGGAACGACCGGTGCGGCATTCGATCAAGGTGGTCGGCACCCGCCTTCTAGCGTGGGAACGCGCGGACGTCCCACGCGGCGCAGGGAAGGAACGCGGATGCTCGGCTCACAGGCCCTGGAAACCGCGATCGGGCTCGCGCTGGTGCTCTTCGTCCTGTCCTCACTCGCCTCAGGGCTGGTCGAGGGGGCCGCGCGGCTTCTGCGAAAACGGTCCAAAGACCTCGAAGAGACGATCGGGCAGATGCTCAGTGGCAGCGGGTCCTTCGACAAGGAGGCGAAGGACGCCCTGGCGAGGTTCAAGGAGACCACCATCTACCAGAGCGCGACCATCGCGGCCTCCCGGGGGCGGCGCTTCTTCCGAACCGGCGCCGGCCCCGCCTACCTCTCCGCGAAGTCGTTCGTGAACGCGCTCGAGGAATTGACCGACAAGGCGACCGAGGCGCCGGCCAAGGGCCTGGACGCCCGGCTGGCGATGCTCAAGACCGACCGTCAAGGGCTCAGCGCCGAGAAGCGGGCGACCATCGAGAACTGGTACGAGGAGACGATGAGCCGGCTCAGCGGCGCCTACAAGCGGTGGGCCACCGGCGTGCTGTTCGCCGTCGGCCTCTTTCTGGCGGTGGCCGGCAACGTGTCGATCTTCCACCTGGCGCAGATTCTCTGGCAACAACCGTCGATCCGGCAGGCGGCGCTCAATGCCGCCGAGCAGACCGCCGCGAAGAGCACCTCACCGGACGACCTGATCGACGAAAGCGTGAAAGCCGTGCAGGACGTGTCCGGGATCGGCATTCCGGTCGGCTGGCAGAGCGGCACCCATTGGGACAACCCGCTGTGGGCCACGTCGCACGTCGCCGGCTGGCTGGCCACCGCCCTGCTGCTGATGCTGGGAGCGCCGTTCTGGTTCGACGCGCTCTCCCGGCTGGTCTCGCTGCGGACGACGGGCGCGAAGCCACCGCCCGCGACGCAGAATTCATCGGCGTCCACCGCCGCGCAGGCCTCGGCCGGCGCATCGGGACCTCCCGCGGCGATCATCGCGAGCGCGGTCGCGACCGCGATCGAGGCGGTGGCCCAGCACGGCGAGCGGCACGGGACGGCCCGATCGGCTCCGGCCCTCGACGCCGGGCCGGGCGCGGCCCCCGGCGCCGAGCCGAGCGCGGCCCCCGGCGCCGGCTCGGGGACTCCGCCGGCCGGCTCGGGTTAGCGCGACGGCACCGGCTCGGCCCCGGCTACAGCCGTTCGATCAAGGTCCGGTACCAGGCGATGCCCTTGAGGTAGGCGTCGACGGTGATGTGCTCGTCGTGGGTGTGGATCGACTCGCGCTGCGCCTTCGTCATCTCGAACGGCGTGAACCGGTACACCCGGTCGCTGATCTTGGTGAAGTGGCGGGCGTCGGTCGCGGCCATCATCACGTACGGCGAGGTCACCGCGTGCGGGAAGTGCTCCTCGGTGGTGGCCGCGATCAGGTCGAACGCCTCGTCCAGCGGCGACGACGGCGACGGCTCGCCCGCGTCGACCACCCGGATCCGCACCTCCGGGTCGTCGATGACCTTGCGGACGTGCGCGATCGCCTCGGCCATCGTGTCGCCGACGAGGATCCGGATGTTCACCCCGGCGGTGGCCCGGGCGGCCACCACGTTGAGCGCCGGCGAGCCGCTGAGCGTCGTGACCGCGATCGTGCTGCGGGCCATGGCCGCCGGCTCGGGTCCGGCCAGCAGGAGCAGCCGGGTCAGCAGCGCCCGGCTGCGGACGGCGACGCTCAGCGCGTACCGCATCGGGGTTTTGGCATGGGGCGCCGCCCGGCGGAAGAGTTCGACGGTGGCGTCCGGCGCGGAAGCCCGCATGGGCGACCGGTCGAGCCGGGTGATGGCCCGCGCGAGCCGCGCGGTCGGCCCGAGCGGGGCCGGGGTGGAGGCGTGCCCGCCGCGGCCGTCGACGCGCAGTTCGAGGGAGGTGATGCCCTTCTCGGTGACGCCGATGACCGCGATCGGTTTCTCGACGCCGGGGAAGGCGTCGTACGCGACCGCGCCGCCCTCGTCGAGCACGAACCACGGGATCACCCCGCGCCGCCGCAGCTCCTCGACGGCGAGCGGGGCCGCGTCCCCGGCGACCTCCTCGTTGCAGCCGAACGACAGCCACACGTCCTGCGCCGGGGTGTGGCCGTCGGCGAGCAGGTCCTCGACGGCCTGGCAGATCGCGGCGAGGCTGCCCTTGCAGTCGAGGGTGCCGCGGCCCCAGATGATGCCGTCCTCGACGACCGCGCCGAACGGCGGATGGGTCCACTCGCCCTCGACCGGTACGACGTCGCTGTGGGCCATCAGCACGACCGGCCGGTCCTTGGCGAGGCCCGGCCAGCGGAACAGGAGGCCGTGACTGCCGACCCGGGTGAGCTCCAGCGTCTTGTGCAGCAGGGGGAACTGTGCACGCAACTCGGCGTGGAACGCGTCGAACACGGAGTGGTCCCAGGCCTCCGCATCCCGGGTGGAGACCGTGGGGATGCGGAGCAGTGCCTGGAACGATGCGATCGGTGTCACTCGGCGGGCAGGCTGTCCATGAACGAGCTGACCGAGAAGACCGCGTTGCCGGCGCCGGGCGGGCCGTAGCCGGGTGGGCTGGTCAGCCCGTTGGCCTCCATGGTCGCCCGATACGCCTCCAGAAGCCGGATGTGGTACTCCAGCGGGGCGCCCTCCGGGTTCATCTTGCCCAGCGGCGTGGTCGGCTCCGGGCACCAGGTGGTGAACCGCGGCGTGATCCCCCGGGACATGAAATATTGCAGGCCCTCGGTGGTCGACTTGATCGCCTCGTCGACGGTGGTGAAGCCGAACGGCGCGGCCATCTCGATGCCGGCCACGAAGTTGGGGATCACGTTGCGCGGCCCGAAGACCTCGGCCGAGGTGAGGATGCGGCGGTGCCACTCCTCCCGGCCGACATACCGCTCCTTACCGGGGCAGTAGCGCTCGAAGAGGTATTTGTCCCACACCTCGTAGTTCGGGTGGTAGATCCGGATGCCGTAGTCGTAGAAGCGCTGCACATCCTCCTTCGGCAGCGCCTGGGCCACGACCTTGCCGATCCACCGGCCGGGGAAGCGCTCCTCGATGGCCTGCGCGTACCGTCCGTAGAAGTCGGCCTCGGCCAGCCCGTCGACCTTGCTGGTGACACTGCCGCCGGTCAGCGTGTAGGCGTGCGACGTCTTGGCGGTGTCGTACTTGTCGATGATCGCCAGCGCCTCGAGCACCTCGTCGACCGGCTTCACCCCCGTGTAGGGGCGCCCGGCCGCCTTGTGCTGGCGCCAGTTGTGGTTGATGTCGCAGTACTGGCACTCCTCCTTGGCGCCGAAGTACTGGCACACCCGGAAGACCGTCAGGTAGACCAGGTAACCCCACTGGATCGTGGGGGCGACCTCCATCACCTGCTTGCCGTTGGCGAGAGTGTGCCGGTAGTAGTCCGGCATCGGCGGCAGCCCGACCTCGGCGATCTCGCGCCCGTCCAGGAACAGCTTGAGCCGCCCGTCGTCGCCCGGTTTCACCCGGTACGGCGAGGTGGGGTTGATCCGCACCGACACCACCGTGCGGCGCAGGTCGTAGGGCCCGCCGGTGAGCACGATCTCCTCCGGCGGTCGCCGCAGCGCCGCCTCACCCAGCTCGGGCAGGGTGCGGTGGTCGAACGAGAAGATGAAGTACGACTTCGGCTTCACGTCACCGTTCTCGTTGTCGGTGAGCGCCGAGTCGTCGAACGCCAGCCCGCCCCGCAGCAGGTCTTCCTTGATCACCGCCTCGCGCGGCACGTGCGGGAACCGCCCCATGAGATCTTCAACGAGATCCGTACGCGTCTGCATTGTTGACGTCCTCCCGCGTCGGACCGTAACACGCCAGTTGACCTCAACCGGGCTTGAGGTTCTACGGTTGCTCCGTGTCAAGCGTCACCGTGCGTTCCACGGACCACCAGGTCAGCGAATTGTTCCGCGCCGCCTTCCGCCGTCACGCGGCGGGAGTGGCGGTGATCACGGCGGCCGGCCCGGCCGGTCTCACCGCCTCCAGCGTGGCGTCCGTCTCCACGGCCCCGCCCGCGCTGTCCTTCTCGGTGATGGGCTCCCGCTCCGGCCGCGCGCTGCTCGGCGCCCCCAGCCTGGTGATCAACCTGCTCGGCCCCGGGCACGCCACGCTGGCCCGCGACTTCGCCTCCTCCGGCGGCGCCCGGTTCACCCCCGGTCAGGGCTGGGCCGACCTCCCGACCGGCGAGCCCTACCTGCCGGACGCGGTCGCCGCGCTGCGCGCCACTCCCCTGCACCGCGTCCCGGTCGGCGAATCCACCCTCGTCATCGCCGAGGTGATCGAGGTCATCCTGGGCGAGCCGGATCACCCTCTCATCCACCACGACAAGAACCTCTTCATCGGTACGGGGAAGCCCGCCCCCCACCACATCGAACCCCGCCCGTAGCGCACCGCGACCCGGGCGCGGGGCCGGCCCGTGCCGCCCGCGCCGGGCTGAGCTGCCGCTCCGGCCGCTGCGCGGCCTCACCCCCGCCTCACCCGGTCGAGCCACTCGTGCATCAGCGCCTCGAAAAGGACCGGCTGATCGATCTGCAGGTTGTGCCCCGCCACGTCGAGGACCGCGAACGTGGCGCGTGGGTAGTGCGGCAGCAGCCCGACGTGGTCCGCCCACCCGACGACGTGGTCCTGCCGCCCGGTGAGGATCAGTGTCGGCCGGCGGAACGGCTCGCCGGTCTCCGGTGGGACGCTCAACGCCCACCGCTGCTCGACCCGGGCGATCGCCTCCTGGTCGCCGATCTCCAGCCCCACCATGATCTCGTCGCGGAAGCGGGCCGCCGCCGCCGGGCTCTGCACCACCGCCATCTCGAGGAAGGCGGCCGCCGTCGCCGGGTCCAGCCCCGTGACGGCGGCCGGATCGGGCCGCAGCACCTCCCGCGCCGGCAGCGACCGCCGGGACGGCTGCACCTCGGCGCCGATCGGGCAGATCAGCGCCAGGCCGAGCACCTGGTCACGGCGGTCCCGGGTGACGGCCCGGCTCAGGTAGCCGCCATACGATTCCCCCACCAGCAGGAACGGCTCGTCGCCGAGCACCTCGCCGATGAACTCGTGCACGGCCGCCACCTGCCCGTCCGAGCTGTCCAGTGTGGGTGGCGCGGGCGACCGCCCCATCCCCGGCAGGTCGAGATAGACCCGCCGGTAGCCGGGCCGCTCGCCGAACACCGGCTCCAGGCAACCCGACATCAGCCGGTGATCGGCCGTCCACCCGTGCACGGCCACCACCGGCACGCCCGACCCGAATTCCACACTGTTCAGCCTCACCCGAGCATGCTCTCAGCCGGGTACGACACTTCAGTACCGGAGATGGGTCCGGGTCAGCTTGGCGATCTTCTCGACCAGGGTGACGCCCGCGGCCATCGTCCTGTTGTTGTGCGACAGGACGGCGACCGACACGTCGACGGCGCCGTTCTTCGCGGTGATCCGGCCGATCGTGTTGACCGCCCACAGGCCGCCGTCGGCCGACCGGGTGTCCCAGCCGTTCTTGACCGTGAAGATCTCACCCTTGCGGGCGACCGCCGGGACACCCCAGTCCTGTGCCTTGTCGACGGTGTTCATCAGGGTGAACGCGGTCTTGCGCGACGACGCGCTGAGCGGCCCCCTGGTATCGGCCAGTTCGGCGAGCAGCCGCACCTGGTCGGCCGCGGTGGTCCGGGTGAGACCCCACCGGCTGTTCACAACCGTGCCGGTCAGACCGAGCCGCTTGTTGCACCTGGTGACCGCGGTCCGGCCGCCGAGCCTGTTGTACAGCCTCGTCGTGGCGTCGTTGTCGCTGCGCCGGATCATCGGCTTGGCCAGCGCCATCTCCGCCGACGTGGGCCTACGGCCGGCGTCCTGCGCCCGGAGCAGCATGCAGGTGAGGATCTGCACCTTCACGATGCTGGCCGTGTCGAACCGGACCTTGCCCCGGTAGTGGTAGGACTGCCCGGTCCTGCGGTCCAGCACCGCCACCGAGAAGTCGGGGGTGCCGCCGGCCAGCTTCCTCAGCGCCGCGTCCAACTGCTCGACCTGTTTCGCCCGGTCGGCGGCCGCCAGGTCGGCGGCGCTCGGACCGGCCGGAGCCGACACCGGCGGGGCCACGGCGGCCGCGAGGGCGGCGCCGCCGGCGGTCAGCGCGGTGGCAGGTGCTCCCCCACTGTTCATCCGCGCCACGATAAGGCCGCCGCCACCGAGGGCCGCGGCGACCGCCACCCCGAGCATCATCGTCCCGGTCCGCGCCACGGCTCAGCCTCCCACCGGCAGGCCCGCCCGGTCACGGCCGGACCGGGCCGGGGTCACGTGCCCTGATCCCATGGGCGGACACTCTATCGACCCACCCGGCCTGCTGGTAGGAATTCACCGGTCCGGGCACGGGTACGGCGTACGACGCCGCACCAGTGACCGCCACCACCCGCCGCGGGCACCACCGGCGTGCCCGGCGTTCGTACGCTGTCCCGGTGAACCAGGAGAGCGCCCCCGCGCCGGCCGAACCCGCGCACGCCGTACCCGCCGTCATGGAGTCCCCGGCCCGTTCCGCTCCGCCGGCGCACGGGGTGGCGGGCTGGCTGCTGCGGCACCGGGTCCAGCCGGTCGGGCCGGCCGCCGAGGCCACGCACGGCGAGCAGCACGCCTGGTGGAAGGTGATGTGCCTGACCGGCGTGGACTACTTCTCCAGCCTCGCCTACGTGCCGGCCATCGCCGTGGCGGCCGCCGGTGTGGTCTCCCCGCTGGCCACCCTGCTGATCGTCGCGCTGACGCTGTTCGGGGTGCTGCCGATGTACCGGCGGGTGGCGAGTGAGAGCCCGCACGGCGCCGGCTCGGTGGCGATGCTGGAGAAGCTGTTGCCGTTCTGGCGGGGCAAGCTGTTCGTGCTGGTGCTGCTCGGCTTCGTCGCCACGTCCTGGATCATCACGATCACCCTGTCGGCGGCGGACGCCAGCGTGCACGTGATGGAGAACCCGTTCTTTCCGGAGTTCCTGCACGGCCACGAGGTCGGCCTGACCGTCGTGCTGCTCCTGCTGCTCGGCTTCGTCTTCCTGCTCGGCTTCAGCGAGGCCGTCGGCGTCGCGATCCCACTCGTCGCCGTCTTCCTCCTGCTGAACGCGCTGACCATCGGGGCCGGCCTGGCCGAGATGGTCGGCCACCCCGACGCCTGGTCGCGGTGGACGTCCGCGCTGACCGATCTGAGCGGCGGCTTCGGGCTCCTGGAACCGGCCGTCCTGGCGTTTCCGCTGCTCGTTCTGGGCCTGTCCGGTTTCGAGACGGGCGTGAGCATGATGCCGCTGGTCGCCGCCGACGGCGCCGACGAGAAGCAGCGCCTGGCGAACCGCATCCGTAACAGCCGCAAGCTGCTCACCACCGCCGCACTGGTCATGAGCGTCTACCTGCTCGCCGCCAGCCTGGTCACCACCGTGCTCATCCCGGCCGAGGAGTTCCGGCCCGGCGGCGAAGCCGACGGGCGCGCCCTGGCCTGGCTGGCCCACGCCTATCTCGGCGAAGCGGTCGGCACCGCCTACGACATCAGCACCATCCTGATCCTGTGGTTCGCCGGGGCCTCCGCGATGGCCGGACTGGTCAACATCGTGCCGCGCTACCTGCCCGGCTACGGCATGGCGCCGGAGTGGGGCCGCGCGGTGCGCCCGGTGGTGCTCGTCTACACCACCATCAGCGTCGTCCTCACCATCGCCTTCGGCGCCGACGTCAACGCCCAGGCCGGCGCCTACGCCACCGGCATCCTGGCGATGATGGTCTCCGGCGCCTTCGCCGTCGCCGTCTGGGCGATCCGCCAGCACCGCCGCCCGGCCGCCATCGGCTTCGGGCTGCTCACCGCCATCCTGGCGTACGCCCTGACCGCCAACATGATCGAGAAGCCGGACGGCATCGCCATCTCCGGCATGTTCATCGCCGGCATCATCACCGTCTCGCTGGTCTCCCGGGTCAGCCGCACCACCGAACTGCGGGTGGACCGCATCCAATTCGACGAGGCGGCTCGCCGGTTCGTCACCGACTCGCTCGCCCACGACGGCGCCCTCAACCTGATCGCCAACCGCCGCCAGACCGGCGACGCCGCCGAATACCGGTTCAAGGAACGCGAACAGCGCGGCGACAACCCGGTCCCGGGCACGGCCGACATCCTGTTCCTCGAGATCGACGTCGTGGACCCGTCCGAGTTCAGCGACACCCTCACCGTGCACGGGGTCACCGTCGACGGGTACCGGGTACTGCGCGCCGACGCCCCGGCCGGGCCGAACGCCATCGCGGCCATCCTGCTCGCGCTGCGCGACGCCACCGGCGTACGCCCGCACTGCTACTTCTCCTGGGCCGAGGGCTCCCCGCTGGTGCACATGGTCCGCTACTTCCTGCTCGGCCGCGGCGACACCGCCCCCGTCGTCCGGGAGATCATCCGCAAACACGAGTCCGACCAGTCCCGCCGCCCCGGGATCCACGTCGGATCCTGACCACCCACTCACGCCCGGCGGGCGCGGCACGGTCCGGACCCGGCACCGGCTCGCGGACATACCCGATCGGGTACGCGGAGCGCGTACCCGATCGGGGTTCGTCACCAACCGCTGAGCCGCAGCGGCGCCGCCGAGCGCCAGGCCTCGACGCAGGCCGCGGAATAGGGGTAGGTCTCGGGTGGGAGGGCGTCCCAGCGGAACCAGGCGATGCGCGCGCATTTGTGGGGTTCGGCGTTGACCGGGCGGCCGTGGCGTCCGGGCGTGAACGTGACCGCGAAGGCCAGGCCGACACGGGCGTGCCCGGACGGGGTCCGATGGTGGACGGTGGTGACCAGGCGCAATTCGCCGGGGGTGAGCCGCAGGCCGATCTCCTCGGCGGCCTCCCGGCGCACCGCGGTCAGGGCGCTCTCGCCGTGTTCCATCTTGCCGCTGGGCAGGTTCCACTGGCCGTCGGCGAAACCGGTGCCGGCGCGCAGCCCCAGCAGAACGCGGTCGCCGTCGGCGAGAATCAGCAGTACGTCGACCGGGTGCAACGGCGAGGCGGCCATCGGTCCAGGTTAGGTGGCCGGCGTTGACGGGACGGGCGGCGGCTGCCGAGACTTCTGGCATGAGGGCAGACGCGTGCCGGTGACCCCGCTGGTGGCCGGCGACCCGGCCCGGCTCGGTGACGTCGAGCTGCTCGGGCGGCTCGGGTCGGGCGGCATGGGGACCGTCTATCTGGGACGGGATGCGGACGGGCGGCAGGTGGCCGTCAAGGTGGTGCGGCCCGAGGTGTCGGCGGATCCGCGGTTCCTGGCCCGGTTCCGCAGCGAGGTGAAACGGGCCCGGCAGGTGCCGCCGTTCTGCACCGCCGCGGTGTTGCACTCGGATCTGGAACACGATCCGCCCTATCTGGTGGTCGAGTTCGTGGACGGGCCGAGCCTGGCCGAGGTGGTCCGGGACCGCGGCGCGCTGACCGCCGGCGACCTGTACGCGGTGGCCGTCGGCGTGGCCACCGCGCTGGTCGCCATCCACGGCGCGGGCGTGGTGCACCGGGACCTGAAACCGGCGAACGTGCTGCTCGCCGTCGGGCTGCCCAAGGTGATCGACTTCGGGATCGCCCGGGGCGCCGACCTGAGCGCCGATCTGACCGGCCCCGATCAGGTGATCGGGACGATCGGCTATCTGGCGCCGGAATGCCTGGACACCGGTGATCGCGGACGGGTCGGTCCGGCCGCGGACGTGTGGGCGTGGGGCGTGCTGGTCGGGTACGCGGCCACCGGCCGGACCCCCTTCGACGGCGACTCGCCGCTGGCCACCATCGGCCGGATCCTGACCCAGCCACCGGATCTGGACGGACTGACCGGTCCGCTGCGGCACCTGGCCGAACGGGCGCTCGCCAAGGATCCGGAGCACCGGCCCGCCGCCCACGAGCTGCTGGACGCGCTGCTGACCGCCGGCCGGCCGGGGCCGGACATGACGCCGGAGCTACGGAAGGTGGCCCTGGCCGCGCAGGCCGCCGGCCGCCCGGCGCGCCGGTGGATCGCCTGGTCGCTGGCGGCCGGCCTGGTCACCGCGCTGGTGGCCGGGTCCGGGATGGCGCTGGCCCGTTCCTACGAGCGGGCCGAACGGCAGGACCGGGCGCTGGTGCAACGGGATCTGCTGAACCGGTCGGCGGAGGTGCTGGACACCGATCCGGGATTGGCCGTGCGGCTCGCGGTCAGCGCCGAGGCGATCAGCCCGTCGGCGCGCGGCCGGGCCGCGGTCACCCGGGTTCTGGCCACCGGGTACGACGGTGAGCTGGGCGCCGGATCGGCGGTCTACACGGTGGAGTACCGGCCGGACGGGGCGATGGTCGCGACCGGCGGCGCCGACCGGGTCGACCTGTGGACGGTCGCCGATCACCGGTTCACCCCGGCCGCGTCACTGCCGGCCGACGGCGGGGAGACCACCGATCTGTCGTTCAGCCCGGACGGGAAACTGCTGGCCACGGCCGGTGGGCGGCTGCGGATCTGGGATGTCGCGGCAGCGAGGGTGCGATCCGAGATTCCGGGCGGCGCCTGGGACAGCGTGCAGTTCAGTGGGGACGGTCAACGGCTGCTGACCGTTTCCGATCGGATCGAGCTGTGGGATGTGCGGGAGCCGGCACGGCCGCGGGCGGTGTGGCGGATGGACGCGGGCGCGGTCACCCGGGGCGGGGCGCGGCTCCGCCCGGACGGCCGGGTTCTCGCGGCGGTCGCGGCCGGGGAACTGCTGACCGTGTGGGCGACGCCGCCGGACGGGCCGGCCCGGCAGATCGCGGTGATCGAGGACGCGAACGCGGTGCTGCACCTGGCGTTCAGCCCGGACGGCCGGACCCTGGCGGTGGCGACCGTCACCGACGGGATCCGGTTCTACGACGTGAGCGATCCGGCGCGGCCCCGCTACCGGGGTGCGGTCGGGGAGGAGGACGGGCCGCCCACCGCGGTGGCGTTCGACCGCACCGGGACGGTGCTCGCGGTCGGGAACGGGGAACGCACCGTCGCCCTGTGGAGTGTGGCCCGGCCGGGGCAGGCGGTGCCGATCCGGCTGCTGCGCCGTGACGGCGGCTGGGTGTCGTCGATCGACTTCACGCCGGACGGCAGCCGGGTGCTGACCGCCGGCTGGGAGGGGGCCCGCCCGTCGGCGGCGCTGTGGCGGCTGGACCCGCTCACGCCGCCGCGGCTGGCCGGGCTGCCCGGCGAGGTGGACCGGCTCCGGCAGGTCGCGGTGGCGGCGGACGGGCTGGTGGCGGTGTCCACGGCGGCGCGGACCACCTTTCTGGACGTACGGGATCCGGCTCACCCGGCGCGGGCACGGACGCCGCTCGCGGTGCGCGGGGCGTCCCGGCTGCGGCTCGGGCGCGACGGGACGCTGGTCCTGACCGGCGGGGCGGTGATCGACCTGTCCGGGGACGAGCCGCGGGTGCTGCTGGACGGGACGCTCCCGGTGCTCGACCTCGATCCGGAGCGCGGGCTGGCCGCGGTGCTGGACCGGGGATCGCGGGTGCTGATCTACCGGGTGCGGCCGGGTCCGGAGATCCTCGGGGCCGTTCCCGCCTCACAGAACGCGGTGGCGGCGTTCGATCCGGGTACCGGGGCGCTGGTCGTGGCCGACGACAACGGCGGCACCGAGTCGGCGCTGACCATCTGGGACCTGACCGACCCGACCAGCCCGCGGCGGGCGGCGTCGCTCGGCGGGCAGGGCGGCTTCCTCCAGGTCACCGCCCGTGACGGGCTGGTCGTCGGGGTGCATCGGGACGTGCTGACCTGGTCGTCACGCAACGGCGTGCCGGTGATGCGGTCCGCCCCGCGCGACCGCATCCCGGGCACCGTGGTCACCACGTTGTCGCTGAGCGCGGACCGGTCGCTGCTGGCCCTGACCAGCGGCAGCGGAACCGAACTGTGGGCGCTGCCGGACGGGGAGGATCCGCTGCCGGTGGCGGTGCTGCCGGGCGCGCACACCGGGTCGGCGTTCAGCCCGGTGCGGCCGCAGCTGGTGGCCGCCGACGTGGACGGGATCCAGATCTTCGACCTCGCCGGGCTGCGGGCGGTGCTCGCCGACCCACTGGCCGCCGCCTGCGCCCGGGCGAGCGGCCTCGATCCCGCCGAGTGGCCGGCGCACGTGCCGTCCCTGCCGTATGAACCGGCCTGCTGACACCGGCGCCGGACGATCACCCCGGACCGGGCCGGGGTGATCGTCACGCGCGGGGTCAGCGCTTGAGCGAGCCGGTGACGGTGCCGGTGAGCTGGTGGGCGAAGCACAGCACGGTCGGGTCGTTCGTCGTGCCGAGTTCGGCCATCCGGGCGGTGAAGAGGAAGACCTTCGCGTCCTCCGGCGCCTTCTGACCGGTGTACTTCTCGTACGCCTTCTCGCATCCGGCCTCGGCGGCGGCTTCCGGGTCGGTGACGCCGGTGGCCGGCAGGTCGTAGACGGCGACCACCTCGCTGCTGTGCGGCGAGGCGCAGGGCAGCACGTCGATGGAGGTGCCGGTCTGGTCGTCGAGGTCCTTGACGCAGTCGCCGGCGCGCAGGTCGCTGAGCGAGATGGAGCGTTCGCCGCGGATGACGCCGGCCGCGTCCCGGTCGGGCCCGTCGGCGATGTCGCGGGCGACGGCGACACCGATGGCGACGGCGAAGACGAGCAGCCACGCCCCGGTGATGCTCAGCGCGATGATGGCGAAGACCTTGCCTCGCTTGTCGCCGTTGCGGCGGCTCTGCTTGAGGCCGACGATGCCGAAGACGATGGTGAAGATCCCGGCGCAGCCGATGAGCGACAGGGCGAGCGCGGCGATGGAGAAACCGTTGGTCTTGCCGTTCCACTCCGGTCGGATCGGGGCGGCAGGAAAGGTGGGCGGACTCTGTGGATGCACCCGGGCACTCTACAGTCCTCGATATGTTTCGGATCTTGCTGCCGCGCTCGGTCGCGGGGTGGACGATCGCCGTCTTCGGCGTGATGGCCGTCTTCTTCGGTGTGGTCGGGCTGATCTCGCCGGAGACGGTGGCGGCCGGCGCCGGCTTCGGCGACCTGGACGGCGCGGGCCGCACCTTCGCGACGGCCTCGTCGATGGCGTCGCTGAACATGGGCGTCTACTACCTGGTGGCGACGGCGACCGAGTGGCGGCCGTTCTTCACGTTCACGGTGCCGTTCCGGTTGCTCACCTTCACGGTGTTCACCGGTCTGGTGGTGACCGAGGCGGCGCCGCGGGCGTTCTTCGGCGTGGCGGCGTGGGAGGCGGTCGGCGCGGTCGCCACCGGTCTCGGGTTGTGGTTCGACGCGCGTCGCCGTACGACCGTTTAGTCTGGTTCGATGCTGGACGACATCGATGTTCCCACCCTGTCGCGGCGGCCCGGCATCAAGTGGGCGCACGCCGGGGGCGCGATCCCGGCGTGGATCGCCGACATGGACTTCCCGATCCCGGATCCGGTGCGGGACGTGATCGTCGAGGCGGCCCGCACCGACCTCGGCTATCCGGTCTGGGAGCCGGATCCACGGGACAATCCGCTGGTCGGCGCCTACGTCGCCCGCACCGCCCGGCTCTACGGCCACACGCCCGACCCGGCCGGGGTCCGCCTGTTCACCGAGGTGATCCAGGCGTTGCAGGCGGTCCTGTACGTGGCGACCGACCCCGGTGACGCGGTGGCCATCCACACGCCGAGCTATCCGCCGTTCCTGGAGACGATCGAGCGGATGGGCCGCCGTCTGCTGCCGGTCCCGATGCGCGGCGACCGCACGTTCGACGTCGACCGCCTGGACGCCGACCTGCGCGCCCACCGCTGCCGCACGCTGATCCTGGTGAACCCGCAGAACCCGACCGGCCGCGTGTTCACCCGCGACGAGCTGGCCGCGGTCGCCGGGCTGGCCGAGCGGCACGATCTGCTGGTGATCGCCGACGAGATCCACGCCGATCTGACGTACGAGCCGCACCGTTTCCTGACGTTCGCCCCGTTCGCGCCGGACCGGACGGTCACCCTCACCTCGGCGAGCAAGGCGTTCAACCTGGCCGGGCTGCGCTGCGCGGTCGCCGACGTGGCGGCGCCGGGGGTCCGCCGGGGGCTGGACGCGCTGCCGCCGATGCTGCTGGGCCAGCCCGGCACCCTGGGGCTGCTGGGCACGCTGGCCGCCTGGGAGCACGGCGATCCGTGGCTGGCGCGGGTGCGGGCCCTGCTGGAGCGCAACCGGCGGATGGTGATGGACGCCCTGCCCGGCCGGGTGGCCGAGCCGGAGGGCACCTACCTGTCCTGGCTGGACCTGCGGGACCGGGGCCCGGATCCGGCCGCCCGGATCCGCGCCGAGGCGGGGGTGATGCTCAGTCCGGGGCCGGATTTCGGGCCGGGCGGCGAGGGCTTCGCCCGGCTGAACTTCGCGACGTCACGCCCGGTGCTGGAGGAGATCCTCCGGCGGCTCACAAAGTTCATAAGTGAACAAACTATTGCCGAGTAGTGACCAAAGAGTCGATCTCTCAGCATCTGGGGAAAAATCCGGATCGGAGCCGTGAAAGGTCAGTCTATTTGGGACACTTCCCGGCATGGCCGCGACAGATCTTCACCTCGTCGTCGACATCGGCGCCTGGTGGATCACCGCGGTGTCCGAGTCGGCCGGCACGATCCAGCCACTGGTCGTCGACGGTCGCGGCCGCTCCCCCAGCGGCGTCTTCCAGGACGGCGGGGAGTTCACGGCCGGCACGGCGGCGCTGACCGCCGGCACCTACCATCCGGACGGCTACCGGCCCGACCCGATGACGCTGCTGCGGCACGGCGGCACCTCGGACCCGAATTTCGACCCGGTGACCGCCGTGGCCGCGGTCCTGGCCCACGTCGCCGACCACGCCGCCGGCCGGATCACCGCCCTCACCGTGGTCACCGCCCAGGCCTGGGGCCAGCCGGCCCTGCATCGACTGTCCCGGGCCGCGTCCGCGGCATGCCTGCCCCGGCCCCGGGTGACCACCGCGGGCGCCGCCCTCGCCGCCCTGGCCGGCACCCGGGTCGTGCTGGTCGCCCTCACCGGCACGGCCTGGCCGGAGCTGTCCGTGCTGGCCCGGGGCGACGACGGCTACCGGCAGCTGGCCGCCGCCCCGGTCCGCGCCCCGGGCGCCCCGGCCGTCGACGAGGCGCTGCTGCGGATCGCCGCGGTCCGCGCCGGCTTCGAGGCCGACCCCGACGACTGGCGGCTCACCCGCGAGATCGAGCAGACCCGGGCCCGGCTGGCCGTGCAGCCACGCGCGCCGATGCTGCTGCCCGAGCCGCATCAGGCGCTCGTGCTGACCCGCGACGACCTGGCCATCGCGGCCGCCGCCCACGTCGACCGGCTGCCCGAGGTGATCAAGCAGGTGCTGGCCGACGCCGAGGTCACCCCGGCCGAGGTCGGCGCCGTGGTGCTGGCCGGCGAGGAGACCGGGCTGGCGACCGGGCTGCGCGGGGCCGGCCTGCCCGTGCCGATCATCGTCACCGACCCGCACGCCGCCGTCCGTGGCGCCGCCCGGGCGCCGCGCCGCCCCTGGTGGCGGCGGTGACCGGCTACTGGAAGACGATGGTGTGGTTGCCGTGCCGGATGACCCGGTCCTCGGCGTGCCACAGCACCGCCCGCGACAGCACGTCGCGTTCCACGTCGGCACCCCGGCGGCGCAGCTCGGCGACGGTGTGCGCGTGGTTCACCCGGACCACGTCCTGCTCGATGATCGGGCCCTCGTCCAGGTCCTCGGTCACGTAGTGCGCGGTCGCCCCGACCAGCTTGACGCCGCGGTGCTTGGCCTTCGCGTAGGGGTCGGCGCCGATGAACGCCGGCAGGAAGCTGTGGTGGATGTTGATGATCGGCACGCCGACCCGCTCGATGAAGTCGGCGGACAGGATCTGCATGTAGCGGGCCAGCACGATGAAGTCGACGTTGCCGGTCAGCAGCTGGAGGTGCTGCGCCTCGGCGGCCGACTTGTCCGCGCCCTGCGACGGCACGTGGAAGAACGGGATGCCGAACGAGCGGACCTCGTCGGCCGAGTGCGCGTGGTTCGAGATCACCATCGCGATGTTGATCGGCAGTTCGCCGCGCCGGTGCCGCCACAGCAGGTCGAGCAGGCAGTGGTCGGTCTTGGAGGCGAAGATCGCCACCCGCTTCGGCGCCGACAGGTCCCGCAGCGTGTACTCCAGCTCGAACCCGCCGGACAGCTCGGCGCGCAGGTCCGCCTCGATCGCCGGGAGAGCCGCCTTGAGGTCGGCGCGCCCGAAGACGGTCCGCTGGAAGAACGCCCCACCGTGCGGATTGTCCGAGTACTGGTCCAGCGAGACGATGTTCGCCCCGTGCCGCCCGAGCACCGCGCTGATCGCCGCCACGATGCCGGTCCTGTCCCGCCCGTGCACGATCAGCACGGCCTGGTCGGCGGTCTGCGGCAGCTCCGCCCGCGGGTGCGGGTGCGGCGCGGGAGCGTGCTGGGTCAACGTCACGTCGAGGCGTCCTTCCTCAGGGTCGTCGGGCCGGCGGCCACGGCCACCGAAGTCTAGAAACCTATCCCGATCTTGCCGACCCCTATCCCATCCGGGGGGCGTCAGGAGGCGAGGGTCACCCGCCAGACCCCCTTTTCGGTACGGGCATGCCCGTCCCCGGCGAAACGTGGCCGTTCCGCCTGTTCGCACCGGGCGCTGCCGGGTCACGGCCGCCGCGCGGCCGCCGGGCTGTCCGGGGTGGTCACCGCCACCGGCACCTTCCGGTACGCGTTGGTGCCGTCACCCAGCCGGCCGGCCAGGCCCTCGCCCCAGCAGTAGACGCGGAGGCCGCCGACCAGCCCGCACGTGTGGCTCTCCCCCGCGGTGAGCTGGGTGAAGACGGCCCCGGCCGGGGTCCGCACCGCGACCGGCACCGCCCGGTTCGCCCGGCCGCCGTAGCCCAGTTCACCGGAACCGCCCTGGCCCCAGCAGTAGGTCCGGGAGTCGCTGCCCAGCGCGCAGGTGTGCCCGCTGCCGGCGGCGAGCCGGGTGAACCTCACCCGGGCGGGGGACTTCACCGGCACCGGCCGGGCCCGGTTGGCCGTCCCGCCGTCGCCGAGTTCACCCGAGGTGCCCTGGCCCCAGCAGTAGGTCCGGGCGTCGCTGCCCAGCGCGCACGTGTGAAAGCGGCCGGCGGCGACCCCGCTCAGGCGCACCCCGGCGGGAGTCAGCACCGCCACCGGCCGCGACCGGTTCACCACGCCGCCGTCGCCGAGCTGGCCGTAGACGCCGTTGCCCCAGCAGTAGGCCCGGCCGTCGGCGGCCACCCCACAGGTGTGCCCACCACCGGCGCTGAGCTGCCGGAACCGGAGCGGCCCCGGCACCACCCCGGGCACCGGCCGCCGACCGAGTCCCCCGTCGCCCAGCTGGCCGTACTCACCCTCACCCCAGCAGTAGGCCCGGCCATCGGCGCCCAGCCCGCAGGTGTGGTCGTCGCCGGCGGTGAGCGCGACGAGCACCGGTCCCTTCACCGCCGCCGGGACCCGCCGGTCCGCGGTGCCGCCGTCGCCCAGCTGACCGAGCCGGCCGTCACCCCAGCAGTAGGCCCGCGCACCGCGGGCCAGCGCGCACGTGTGCCCGTCACCGGCGGTGATCTGGGTGAAGAGGATCCCGGCGGGCGCCCGCACGGCGATCGGGCGGGACCGGTTCGCGGTGCCGCTGTGCCCCAGCTGACCCTCGTAGTTGTAGCCCCAGCAGAACGCCCTTCCCGCGCCGTCCACCACGCACGTGTGGGCGTTGCCGGCGGCCAGCCGGGCGGCGGGATCCTCCGGTCCCGGGCCGGTCGCCGGTCCCGCCGTCAGCATCGTCAGGATCCCGATCAGGGCCATCGTCGTCGTCAGCACAGCATCGACCCGATCACGACCCGCGGCCGGCGGACCGGCGCCCGGAAAACTTCCACCTGTGTGGGTACCGGATTCCGCCGTTGTCGACCCGTGCCCTCCGATCGCGAACCGGGTCGCCGAGTGGGGCCTCGAACACGACGAGCGGAACTGCTACGCGTGACCGAAGGCGGCCGTCGCGATGCCCGGACATCGCGATGGTCCCGCCCAGCCCGGCGACGACGATCCTCATGCGCTCAGGCTATTCCGGCCTCCTTGGCGAGGATCGCGGCCTGGACCCGCGACGTGCACCCGAGTTTCGCCAGGACGCGGGAGACGTGCGTCTTGGCGGTGGCCTCGGTGATGGCGAGCTCGGCGGCGAGGTCGGCGTTGGACAGGCCGCGCCCGAGGGCGGCCAGCACGTCGCGTTCCCGGCCGGTCAGGTGGTCGACGGCGGCCGGGGCGGCGTTCGGCGCCGGGGTCCCGGCGAAGGCGCTGAGCAGCCGGCGGGTCACCTCCGGCGCGAGGATGCCGTCACCGGCGGCGACGCGGCGGACGGCGTCGATCAGGGTGGCCGGTTCGACGGACTTGAGGAGGAACCCGGCGGCCCCGGCCCGGAGCGCGCCGAACAGGTAGTCGTCGAGGTCGAACGTGGTGAGGACGAGCACGTCGGCGTGCCCGGCGGCGGTGATCTCGCGGGTGGCGTGGATACCGTCGGTGCCGGGCATGCGGATGTCCATGAGCACCACGTCGGGCCGCAGCGCGGACGCCTGCCGGACGGCCACCGCCCCGTCGGCGGCCTCCCCGACGATCTCGATGTCGGCGGCCGCCTCCAGCATGAGCCGCATGCCGGCCCGTACGGCGGCGTGATCGTCGGCCAGCAGGACCCGGATCATGTCTCTCCTCGCAGTGGCAGGGTGGCCCGGACCCGCCAGCGGTCGCCGTCGCGGGCGGCGGTCAGGTCGCCGCCGAGCAGGGCGGCCCGCTCGCGGATCGAGACGAGCCCGGTGCCGGCCGTCAGCGCGTGGTGATCGACACCGTTCGTACCGGTCAGCGTGTTGGTGATGGTGACCGTCAGCCGGTCGCCGTCGGGCCGCACGTCGAGGGTCACCGGCGATCCGGGGGCGTGTTTCCCGGCGTTGGTGAGCGCCTCCCCGACGATCCGGTAGACGGTCTGCGCCACCACCGCCGGCACCCGCGGGAGGTCCGCGATGCGGGTCTCGACGTGCGGGCCCGCGGCGGCGACCAGGTCGGGCAGCCGGTCGAGCCCGCCGGGCAGGGCCGGGTCGCGGGGCGCCGGGTCGTCGGCGCGCAGCAGCAGGATCATCGACCGCATCTCCTCGAGGGCGGCCAGGCTGCTGGTCCGGACCGCCTGGAGCGCGGCCCGGTCCCGGTCGGTGTCGGGCGGGCGGGCCAGCGCCGCCCCGGAGTGCATGGCCGTGGTGGTGAGGTGGGCCGCGATGACGTCGTGCAGGTCGCGGGCCATGGCGGCCCGTTCGGCGACGACCGCCTCGCGGGCCGCGAGTTCCCCGAGCCGCCGCTGCTGGCGGATGTTGCCGGCCCACCACAGTGGTACGAGCAGCAGCGTCACCAGCTGGAAGCAGATGAACACGGCGACCCGGAACTCCCCGGCGGCGAGCCCACCCACGACGGTCGCCGTGCCGGTGATCACGAACACGACGGTGGTGAGGGCGTTACGGGCCCGGTCGGAGGCGAACAGCCCGGCCGAGAACAGCAGGTCGAACAGCACCAGGATGACCGCGACACTCCCGCCGAGCAGCGCGTCCGCACCCAGGATCACGGTGCCCGCGCCGAGGGCGAGCATCGGGTGGCGGCGTTTGCCGAGCATGACGAGGCAGCCGGCGAACAGGGTGACGTGATGCCACGCCGGGGGGAGGTCGGTCGGGCTCCGCCACAGGCCGGTGAGGCCGACCAGGTTCAGCAGCACACCGGCCGCGAAGGTGGACACCGCGGTGACACGGTCCTGGAACCGCATGTCCGTACGCCACCGTTCCCGCACCGTCCCATCCCACCACGGCGGGGTCCGATGGTCGTACATCCTTCGGCCGACGCGCGCGCCCGGCCCGCTGTCCGAGAGTGGCGGACATGGATCTCGCGTCATTGGTCGTGCTCGCTCTCATCGACTCGACCAGCTTCGGCACCCTGCTGATCCCGATCTGGTTCCTGATCCAGCCGGGACCGGTGCGCGCCAGCCGGGTCCTGTTCTTCCTGGGCACGGTGGCGCTGTTCTACTTCGGCATCGGGGTGGCGGCGGCGCTGGGCGCCGACCGGTTCGTGCCGCAGCTGACCCGGCTGCTGGACAGCCGGCCGGTGCTGTGGGCGCTGCTGGCGATCGGTGTCGGCATGTTCTTCTACAGCTTCCGGATGGACGGCCGGAAGAAGCCGCTGCCCACGCCGCCGTTGGAGGGCAGCCTGCTGCCGCTGGCCGGGCTGGCGCTGGCGGCGGCCGCCGCCGAGGTGACGACGATGCTGCCGTACATCGCGGCGATCGGCCTGATCACCGCGTCGTCGATGAACGCCGCGCAGATCACCCTGACGATGGCCGGCTACTGCCTCGTGATGATCACCCCGGCGGTGGCGCTGCTGGGTGTGCGCCTGGCCACCGGCAAACGGCTGCTGCCGGTGCTGACCAGGTTCAGTGAGTGGCTGGCCCGCAGCGACATGATGGGCTGGGTGGTCGGGATCGTGGGTTTCCTGCTGGCCCGGTACGCGGCCGCCGGCCTGCATCTGATCGGCTGACATCCCGCTATCGATCCAGGTTCAGGGTCGGCCAGCCGGCCAGGTCGGCGAGCAGTCGGCGGGCGTGGGTGGCGACCACGACCGCGGCCGAGGTACGCCGCAGGGCGGCGGTGAGCTCGTCGACCAGGGCGGCCGACAGGTGGTTGGTCGGTTCGTCGAAGATGATCAGATCCGGTCGTGCGGTGAGCTGCGACGCCAGGTCGAGGCGGCGCTGCTGGCCCAGCGACAGGCGCGACACCGGGGTACGCCGGGCTTCCGCGTCGAGCAGGCCGGTCGCGTCGGCGGGGCAGATCCGGCGTGCCGTGGCGTCCGGCGGCCAGTCCGGGATCTCCTGAGCGACCAGCGCGACGCTCGCCGCGTCCGACCGGTGGATCGTGCCCTCGGTCGGGGCGAGGCGCCCGGCCAGGACGGCCAGGAGGGTGGACTTGCCGGCGCCGTTCGCACCGGTGACCAGCAGTCGCTGACCACCGGCCAGGTGCAGGGTCACCGGCTTCGTCAGGCGGCCGCTCACGCGTACCCCCCGGGTATGCATGATCGGAAGGCCGGGCCGCGTCGGCGGCTCGGGCCACCGCAGAGCCGGCGGGGGTGGCGGCACGGTGACGCGGTGCGCGGCCAGGGCCTCCCGATCGCGGTTCAGGGCCTGCACCACGCCGGGCGTGTGGGACTGGCGCCGGTGCTTGTCGACGCCCTTGTCGGGGCGCCAGCCGGTGGTCAGGCGGGCCCGGGCCCGGTCCACCGCCTGCTCCAGACGGCGATGCTCGGCCTGCTGCTCCTCGTGCTCCTGCTCCCAGCGCCGCCGGTCGCGGCGCCGGCCGTCCCGCCAGGCGTCGTAGCCCCCGGCATACCAGCGGGGCCGGCCGTCGCTGCTCGGATCCAGGTCCAGGAACTCACCCGCCACGTCGCGCAGCAACTGCCGGTCGTGGCTCACCAGCGCCAGGCCGCCGGGATGCGCGCGCAGGCGGGCGGTCAGGAAGGCGAGGCCGCCGGCGTCCAGGTGATTGGTCGGCTCGTCCAGCAACAACAGATCATGGGGTACGCCGAGCAGGCAGGCCAGCCGCACCCGGTAGCGCTGGCCCACCGAGAGGGTGGACAGTTCGCGGTCGCGGTCGGCGCAGGCGCCGAGCGCCTCCAGGGCGACGTCGACACGGCGGTCGGCGTCCCACGCGTCCAGCCGGGTGGCCGCCTCCAGCGCTGCCGCGTAGCGCTCGCCGGCGCCCGGGCGGCCCGCGGTCAGGTCGGAGGTGGCCTGATCGAGAGCGGTCAGGGCGGCGTGCGACGCGTGCAGGGCCTCGCCGGTGAGGGCGCCGACCGTCTGACCGGGGCCGGCCGCCAGCGCCTGCGCGGCCAGGCCGACGGAGCCGACCCGGCGCACCGTGCCGGCGTCCGGGGTGAGCAGGCCGGCCAGGACGTGCAGCAGCGTGGTCTTGCCACGGCCGTTCTCGCCGACGATCGCCAGCCGGGACCTCGGGGAGACGGTGACCGAGACGTGGTCGAGGATCCGGCGGGCGCCGAGGGTGACGGTGATGTCGTCGGCGCGCAGGTGCGCGGCCGTGATGGTTTCCAGGGACACAGGGTTGCTCCGCAGCTCTCGAAGAGGAGCCGGGTAGCCGGAGAGGGCCGCCCGGCAGGACGCCGAGACGGCGGGCATGGTGCGAGTCGCGCCGCCGTCAGCGGCGGAGGCGCAACCTCATGAAAGCGATCCCTGAATGCATGCCGGCCACGCTAGCGGGGTGATGCTCGCGGCCGCCACCCGTTTTTCGGATGTTCTCGTCATCGGGATGATGTGAGTATCCTGTGGGCATGGTTCGGTTGACGCGGGCGCAGCAGCAGGCGCGCACCCGGGCCGCGGTGCTGGCCGCCGCGGTGTCGGAGTTCGAGGAGCACGGTTATGCGGAGGCGAAGGTCGACCGGATCGCGGAGCGGGCCGAGCTGACCCGCGGGGCGGTGTATTCGAACTTCTCCAGCAAGCGGTCCCTCTATCTGGCGGTGCTGCTCGACGAGTGGCCGCACCGGCCCGTCGCCGGCGCCTCGCCGGCGTTCGGCATCGCGGACGGCCCGGCCTTCGGCGTCGCGGCGGCGGCCGAGGCGTTCGCCCGGATCTGGCTGGACCGGCTGCCGCTGGCCGGGGACACCGCCGCCGGGGCGCGGTTGCGGGCGCGATCGGTGGCCGGGGTGTTCGACGACGAGCCGGGCCGGCGGGTGCTCGGCGAGATCACCCGTCTGGAAGGGCTCCTGCTCGGGCTGGCGCTGGAGTCGTGCCGGCCGCCGGGTGGGCGGCGGGTACGGCTCGCCGAGACGATCCTCACCCTGCTGCACGGGGCCGACCACCTGGCCGAGTCCGCGCCCGGGTTCGGCGACCCGTTCGATCTGGCGCGCGCCTGCGGTCACCTGGCCACCATCGCGCTGCACGACGAGTGGGACCCGCCGCACCTGCCGTTCATTCCGGCGGCGCGGGCCTGCGACGACCCGTGGCAGCCACCCGAGGAGATCGACGACGGGGTGCTGGTGGTGCTCGGCGCCCGGCGGCTCGGCGCGGCCGAGGAGACGGTGCGGGCCGCCGACAACGTCACCATCGCGGCCGTGACCGGCGATCCCGCCGAGCTCGGGGCGCTCGTGCGGCTGCGGGTCGACGGGACCATGGCCATGCTGCGGCAGATCTTCCCCGGCGGGGTGCGACCACCCGTCCGGGTCATCGTCGACGGGGCGGAGGGTTTCGCCCACGCCATCGGGGCGCCGGTCGGCGACGACACGGAGGCGGCGGTGCGGATCCGGGACGGGCGCGTCGTCGCCCGCGCCGACGGCCGTGGCGCCGGGCACGCGGCGGCGACGGCATGACCGACCTGCGCGTGCTGCACACGCTGCGGTGCATGGGATTCACCGACCTCGACCGGGTGGCGTCGGTGGCCGGGCTGCCGCCGGAGGAGACCGAGTCACGGTTGATCGACCTGGCGGTCGAGGGGCTCGTCACCCGTACGCCGGGGGCCTTCGGCGGGTGGGGGCCGACCGAGGCCGGCAAGATCGAGGACGCCCGCCTCGTCGCCGAGGAGCTGGACAAGGCCGGGGCACGTGCGGCCGTGACCAGCGCGTACGAGGATTTCATGGTCCTCAACCCGGAACTTCTCGACCTGTCCACGGCCTGGCACCTGCGCACCGTCGACGGCGTCGCGGCGGCCAACGACCACACGGACGCGGGCTATGACGACCGGGTGCTGGCCCGCTTCACCGACCTGGACCGGCGGGTCTCCCCCGTGTGCGCGGCGCTGGCCGCGGCGCTGCCCCGGTTCGGCTCCTACCGGACGCGGCTCAGCACGGCCCTGGCGCGCGGCGATCTGGCGGAGAGCACCTCGTCGTACCACAACGTGTGGTTCCAGCTCCACGAGGATCTGCTGGTCACCCTGGGGATCCCCCGATGAGTGCGATCCACGCGCTCGCTCCCGGCCTGGGCCTGGACCCGTCGGTGATCGGTGGGAAGGCGCACGGCCTGGTCACCCTGATGCGGCTCGGGCTGCCCGTGCCGCCCGGGTTCGTCATCCCCACCGCCGCCTGCCGTGCCTTTCTGGACGATGGTCGCCTTCCCGGCGGCGAGCTGGCCGAAGCGGTCGGTGAGCTGGCGGCCGTGACCGGTCGCGGATTCGGCGATCCGGCCCGGCCGCTGCTGGTGTCGGTCCGTTCCGGGGCCGCCGTGTCCATGCCCGGAATGATGGACACCCTGCTCGACGTGGACTCCATCGACGACCTGCGAGCGGCGGTGCGCCGGGTGTTCGCCTCCTGGAACGCGCCGCGCGCCGTCACCTACCGGGAGTTGCACGACATCCCGCACGATCGGGGAACCGCCGTGGTGGTGCAGGCGATGGTCCACGGCCACCGGGACGAGCACAGCGGCGCCGGGGTGGCGTTCAGCCGTGATCCGAGCACCGGCGAGCGGCGGCCGTACGGTGACGTGCTGCCGCGACGTCAGGGTGACGCCGTCGTCTCCGGCACCGTCCCGACGTTGCCCCTGGATACCCTGGCCGGCCGCGAGCCGGCCGTGTGGGCGGCGCTCATGGACGCGCTGGACCGGGTGGAACGCCACTACCGGGACGTGTGCCACGTCGAGTTCACCGTCGAGTCCGGTCGCCTGTGGCTGCTCCAGGTCCGTCCCGGCGGGCTGAGCGGGCACGCGGCCGTCCGGGTCGCCGTCGACCTCGTGGACGAGGGGCTCATCGACCGGGCCACCGCCGTCCGCCGGATCACGCCGGGTCACCTGCGGGCGGCCGCCGTCCCACGGATCCGCACCGCGCAGATCCTCGCTCGCGGGCGGGGAGCCGGGCCGGGCGTGGCGACCGGCCGGGTGGCGGTCACCGCGGACGGCGCCGTCCGGATGGCCGCCGGCGGGCCGGTCGTCCTGGTCCGGCCACACACCTCCCCGCTCGACCTGCACGGGCTGGCCGCCGCGACCGGGATCGTCACCACGACCGGGGGCCTGACCAGCCACGCCGCCGTCGTCGCCCGGTCGATGGGCAAACCCGCCGTCGTGGGCGCGGCCGCCGTCACCGTCGCCGCCGACCGCATCATCGTGGACGGACGATCCCATCCGGAGGGCACCGTCGTCACCATCGACGGCACCGGAGGCGAGATCGTCCTCGGTGTCGCCGAGACGGCCACCGCGGACGCCGGCCCGCACCTGGCTCGGCTGCTGCGCTGGGCCGCCGAAGCGCCGGTAACGTGACCACATGCCGGAGAATCCGCCCGCCGACCGCTCGGCCCGCCACGACTGGTGGGGCGTCGTCCTGGACGCGCCTGACGTGGCCGTGCTCGCCCGCTTCTACTCCGAACTGCGCGGGTGGGCGATCTGGAAACAGGATGAGACCGGGGCGGCCCTCGACCTGGGTGAGGGTGTCGCCTACCTGAGCATCCAGTACAACCCGGACTACGTGCGGCCCACCTGGCCGCCGGCTCCGGGCCGGCAGCAGATGATGGTGCACCTCGACTTCGAGGTCACCGATCTGGAGGCGGCCGTGGCGCACGCTCTCCGCCTCGGCGCCGAACTTCCCGGCCATCAGCCGCAGGAGAACGTCCGGGTCCTGCTGGATCCGGCCGGGCATCCGTTCTGCCTCTACACGTGAGACGCCCCGCTCCCGGTGGCGTCGGATGGGGTCGGCAGATTCGCCTGATCGGGCTCCTCAGCAGCCTCGGACAGGGTCGACAGATTCGCCTGATCGGGCTCCTCAGCAGCCTCGGACAGGGTCGACAGATGCGCCTGATCGGGCTCCTCAGCAGCCTCGGACAGGGTCGACAGATGCGCCTGATCGGGCTCCTCAGCAGCCTCGGACAGGGTCGGCAGATGCGCCTGATCGGGCTCCTCAGCAGCCTCGGACAGGGTCGGCAGATGCGCCTGATCGGGCTCCTCGGCAGCCTCGGACAGGATCGGCAGATGCGCCTGATCGGGCTCCTCAGCAGCCTCGGATAAGGTCGACAGATGCGCCTGATTGGGCTTCTCGGCGGCATGAGCTGGCAGTCCACCGCCGAGTACTATCGGCTGCTCAACGATCTGACCCGCGAGCGGCTCGGTGGGCTGCACTCGGCGCGCTGCGTGCTGTACTCGGTCGACTTCGCCGCCATCGAGGTGATGCAGGCCGAGGGCCGGTGGGACGAGGCGGGGGCGGCACTGGGCGAGGCGGCCCGGGCGCTGGAGGCGGCCGGGGCGGACTTCGTCGTGCTGTGCACCAACACGATGCACAAGGTCGCCGACCGGGTGGCCGCCGTCGTCGGCATTCCGCTGCTGCACCTGGGTGACACCACGGCCGAGGCGGTGAAACGGCGGGGCGTCACCACGGTGGGGCTGCTCGGCACCCGATTCACCATGGCGGAGGACTTCTATCGCGGCCGGCTGGCCGGGCACGGCCTCACGGTGCTGGTGCCGTCCACCGAGGACCAGCGGATCGTCAACGACGTCATCTACGACGAGCTGTGCTTGGGCATCGTCAAGCCGGAGTCCCGCGACGCCTACCGCCGGATCATCGGCCGGCTGATCGCCGACGGGGCGGAGGGCGTCATCTTCGGCTGCACCGAGATCGAGCTGCTGGTCGGCGAGAGCGACAGCGCGGTCCCGGTGTTCCCGACCACCCGGCTGCACTGCGAGGCCGCCCTCGACCACGCGCTGCGTCCCGATCGGCCACGGCGGCCGGGCCTTCCGTGAGCCGGTGCGCTCACGGCGTACCCGTCGAGGGGTGATCGGCTCGCCGAGGCTCGGTGCCCGGCACATGCTCGACGGCCCACGCCGCCAAGACGAAAGCCGATGCGCTCACGACGCACCCCTCGAAAGATCGTGATCAGCACACCGAGCCTCAATGCCCGGCACATGGGCGACGGCCCACGCCGCCAAGCCGAACGCCGATGCGCTCACGACGCACCCCTCGAAAGATGATCGGCTCGCCGAGCCTCGATGCCCGGCACGTGCTCGATGGCCCAAGCGGCCAGGGCGAGAGCCGGTGGGATGAGGCTTTTCCCGACAGGGGTGAGCGCGTACTCGACGCGCGGCGGCACCTCGGCGTAGACGGTGCGGGTTACCAGGCCGTCGCGTTCGAGGTTGCGCAGGGTGAGGGTGAGCATCCGCTGGGAGATGCCGGGGACCTGCTGGTGCAGGTCGCCGAAGCGGAGAGTGCCCTGGTCGAGGGTGGCGACGACCAGAAGCGTCCACTTGTTGCAGATCTGGTCAAGGATGGCACGCAGCGTGCGGCCGCCGTCGCCGCGGATCTTGCAGGTGTGTTCGTAGTCCACCGGTGACAACTCTCTGTGCCTTGGGCACATCCGTGTGCCTTTTGTACGCCTCACCTTAGTACCGCATGATGTGGCTACTTACGAAAGGTAACTCTCATGCTTATCGCGTACTGGGTACTCGCCGTGCTGCTCGCGGTGTTCTACGCCTACTCGGGCGGCAAGAAGGTCACGCAGAGTCAGGATCAGCTGCGGCCGATGATGGGCTGGGTGGATCAGATCCCCATGCGGCTGGTCCGGGTCATCGGGGCGCTGGAACTGCTGGGTGCGGCCGGGCTGCTGCTGCCCCCGTACCTCGGCATGGCGGCCGCCGTGGGTCTCACGCTGCTCCAGGTGGGCGCGATCATCACTCACCTGCGCCGGGGCGAGGCTCGGCTGATCGGCCTGAACATCGGCCTTGTCCTGTTGTCGGTGGTCACGGCCTGGCTGGCCACCACCTGGCTGTAAGACCCGGCTGATCGGCCTGTCCTGTTGTCGGTGGTCACGGCCTAGTCGGCCACCACCTGGCTGTAAGAGCCCCCGCTGATCGGCCTTGTCCTGCTGTCGGTAGTCACGGCCTGGCCGGCCACCGCCCGGCTGTGACCTGCTTCAGGGCGGCCGCCGCGTCGTGGGCGATTCGGGTGGGGCGGGGGCCGGGCGCCGTCCACGGGCGGCCCGCTGAGATCCAGACACTGGGCAGGCCACACGCGGCAGCGCCGGCGATGTCGGCGTGCGGCGAGTCGCCGATCACCCACGCGTCGCGCAGCGGGAGACCGGCTACGGCGGCAGCGGCGTGGAAGATCTGCGGAGCGGGCTTCTTGTGGCCGGCCGCCTCGGATACGACCCAGCCGTCGACCAGCCGGTCCAGCCCGGTGTTGCGGATCTTGGCCGTCTGCTGGGCGGTGCGGCCGTTGGTGACGATCACGCAGGTCCAGCCGGTGGCGCGGGCGGTCGCGAGGGCGCCGGCGGTGGCCAGGGCGAGGGTGACGCGGTCGGCGGCGCCGGTGTCGAGAAGGGCGCGGACGGCGGCGCCGGGGACGCCGTACCGGTCGATCAGGGCGTTGCCGACGACCTCGCGGGGCGCGTATCCGCTGGCGTCCACACCCATCAGCCAGGAAAGATCGCCGGCGGGCAGCCGGTGCTCGGCCAGGAACGCGGCGGCCGCCGCACGGAAGGCGGCGTCCCGGTCGATCAGCGTGTTGTCGAGATCCACCAACAGCAATGTCACGGAGGCAGTAGACCATGGAGCTGCGGCACGACGACTTCCACGCGGTTCCGCTGACCACGGCGCTGGCGGAGCTGGACTACGCCGCCTACATGGCCAGCCCGGACGTGATCCGGATCCACAGTGACGGTCGCTGGCCGGTCGACGGGTTCACGCTCGACCAGGATCTCGCGCAGCTCGCCGGGCACGAGGACGATCACCGGGCCGGACGGGCGTACACGTTCGCGCTGCTCGATCCGGCGCACACCACGTCACTGTGCTGCCTGTACCTGAACCCGGTGCGCGAGCGCTTGCGGGGCTGTTTTCCGGCGGGTGCTCCGATGGTCACGTTCTGGATCCGGCAGGACCGCCAGGATCTCGCCACGACGGTCGCCCGCGCGGTTCACGAGTGGCTGCTCACCGCTTGGCCGTTTCCGTCGCACGTCTTCCGGATCCTGCCGGGCGAGCACGCCTCCCGCGTCGCCCTCGCGGGGCTCGGGCTGCGCGAGCGGGTGCTGTCCCCGGCCTTGGAGCCGCGACCCTATCTCTGGTTCCAACCCGATGATGTACGTGTTGAGTGCACTTGACGGTTGAGTTGATCATCGTCAGCATGGACCGTCCTGACGTGCACGAAACCGAGGCTGAACACTGTTGAAGGCGTACCCGCTCGCACTCGTCCCGCTGGTCCCCGCTGTTCCCGTCGCCACGTGGTGGCTGGTCGGCGACCTGACCGACACCTCCGCCGACATCGTTCTGGACTACGCCTACCACCCGGTCACGTTCGGCGAGGCCGGCGACGTGATCCTCGGCGTGGTCGCGTTCCTGACGGCGCTGGCCGCACTCGGCGTCCTGATCCACGGCACGGTCACCGGGCGGATGCACCGCGCCTGGTGGGGTGTCGCGGTGTCGGTCCTCGCGATCGGCGCCTACCTGGGCTGGGCCGAGCGCATCTGGACGGCCGGAGTGATCGGCGCCAACTTCGGCGTCGGCCTGACCTTCCTGTTCGGGGTGCCGTTCGTCATCACGTTCCTGCTGCCGTCGGTGTGGTCGCTGGTGGTCCTGCGCCGCGCCCGGCGCACCGAGCCACAGCCGGCCGGTCGCTCGTGAAACCACTCGGCCGGCCGTTCACGGCAGGTTGATCCCACTGCTCCCGGCCGCACGTTCGTGAGGCCGCTCGGCCAGCCGTTCACAAGCACGCTGATTCCACCGTTCCCGGCCGCACGTTCGTGAGACCACTCGGCCAGCCCGCTCACAAACACGCCGATCCCACCGTTCCCGGCCGCACGTTCGTGAGACCACCCGGCCAGCCCGCTCACAAACACGCTGATCCCACCGTTCCCGGCCGCACGTTCGTGAGACCACCCGGCCAGCCCGCTCACAAACACGCTGATCCCACCGTTCCCGGCCAGGTGCTCGGGAGAGCACACGGCCAGCCACCCACGACCGCCCCGATCCCGCCACCCCCAGCCAAGCACCCGTAGAACCACACGGCCAGCCGTGCGCGGGCACGCTGATTCCGCCATCTCCAGCCGCGCACCCGTAAGACCACACGGCCAGCCATGTGCAGGCACTCTGATCCCACCGTTCCCGGCCAGGCACCCGTAAGATCACACGGCCAGCCGTGTGCGGGCACGCTGTTCCCGGCTTCGGCTGTCGCCTTCTGGCGGCTTCTCGGCGACCTTGCCGACGCCGCCGCCCGTCAAGGATCGGGGCCGAGCGGTGGCCGGTGGTCGCCGGCCGGGCACGCCCACGAGAAGTGGACCCGGCTGGCGCACTGCGCCCCGTACCCAATTATGATCTTGATTTTGTCGATGGGTAGGGAGTGCTCGTGCGAATCGGGATCGCGCTTCTCATGGCGGGTGCGCTGGCCGGATGCACGGCCCCGGCCGAGCCGCCGGCGAGCACGCCGCAACCCGCGCCCACGGTTGACCGGAAGGGCCTGCTGGCGGCGATTCCCGACTTCGCCGACGGCGCCTACGCCTTCCGGATCAGCGGACCCGGCACGCCGGTGGCCGGGGTGTTCTCCGACGCGGACAGTGTCATGCAGGTCACGCAGCAGCGAACCGTACCGGGACGTGACCTGCGGATGACCGTGACCGCACGACGGGTCGGCACCCCGGTGTGGGTCCGAGTGGCACTGGAGCCGGCATCGTGGCATCGGCGCCTCGGCGTGCCCACAGAATGGATGGCGCTCGACCAGAACCGGTTGCCCGCCGAGAAACTGTTCCCGGTACTGGTGGACGGTGACGGAGGCGACGTCGCGGAGATCCGGGACACGGTGAAGTTCGCGACCGAGATCCGGGAGCCGGCGCCGGGCCGCTTCGCGGGAACGGTCGATCTGCGTACCGTGGACCGCACCGACTCGATCATGCCGCGTGACGTCGTCGACCAGCTGGGCGAGCGGGCCGCCGAAGTGCCGTTCGAGGTGACCGTCACCGACGAGGTGGTCTCCGGGATGACCGTGACGCTGCCGGACGGTGTCGTGTACCGGGTGGAGTACTCCGGCTTCGGATCGACCCCGGTGCCCGGCAAGATCAATGCGGGGCAAGCACCGAAGAGCGTCTACTCGTTGCTGTGACGGCCGGCTTTCGCGGCGCGGCCCCGGGTGATCCACCGGACAGGCGGCGCGATTAGGGTTGGCCGGTGGCCACCGTACGCGTCGATACTGTCCTGTCCGTTCCGGTTCAGCAGGTGTGGGAGGCGGTGGCCGACGTCGGGGCGGTGCATCAGCGGATGTTGCCGCGCCGAGTGCTGAACGTCCAGATCGACGGCGACCACCGGATTCTGACCATGCCGGACGGTGCCGAGGTCCGTGAGCTGATCATCTCCGTCGACCACGAGTTGCGGCGGATGGCGTACACCGTGGTCGAGGGCCAGCGGATGCCGCTCACCTACCATCACGCGTCGTTCCAGGTGTTCGAGGACGAGGCCGGCAGCCGTCTGGTGTGGCAGACCGACGTGCTGCCGCATGCCATGGCCGCCCATGTCCGGCCCCGGGTGGAGGTCGGCATCCGGGAGATTCGCGACGTCATCGAAGCGGCCGCACTCAGCGAACGAAGCTGAACAGCCGCTTTCCCGCCAGCGTGGCCACCGGCTGCGGGGCGGCGATCAGTCGGTGCACGCCGACCCGGAAGCGGGCGCCGGCCGGGCGGGTGAACGCGACCTCCTCGAAACCGTCGCGGTCGAAGAAGGCGCGGACGTCGTCGCTGGGGTCCGGCCCGGCGTCGCCGCGCCCGCGCGTCCAGACGACCACGCCGCCGGGATGCGACAAAGAGCGAAGAGCAGCGATCGTACGGCGTACGTCCGCTTCGGAGATGTTTCCGAAGACGCCGCACGCGGTGAGAATGTGCGCTGGGGCGGCGTCGAGGTAGGTTCCGGCCAGGCCCGCGTCGCCGGTGCGCACGTCGATGCCGGTCAGGCCGAGTTCGTGGGCCGTTTCCCGGGCGCGCCGCGCGAGATCGGGGTTCAGTTCGACCAGGGTCGCCCGGACCGGGCCGGGGTGGCGGGCGAGGACCGGTAGGACGTCGCGGCCGTCGCCCGCGCAGAGGCTGATCACTCGGATCTCACCGTCGAACTCGGACAGTGCCCACGTGAGGTGCGCCCGGACCACCCCAAGCCGCTGGGCCAACTCGGAGCCGGGGTCGTCGTAGTCGCGGTGCCACCCGATCCAGTCCGTCGCCATCCCGTCATCATGCGAGCGCCACGCCACCCGATCCAGTCCGTCACCGTCCCGTCATCGTGCGAGCGCCACGCCACCCGATCCAGTCCGTCACCGTCCCGTCATCATGCAGCGCCACGCCACACCCGCCAGCGCGCTGATCCGGAAATCACGAACGTGAACACGCCCGACCACCCGCAACGTGGATCCTGGGATCGCGAAAGTGATCATGGTCCGGTCCGTTTCCAGGCGGCCGCGCGCTGTGGTCGGTCTTGCCCGGCTGGCCGTGAGTGCTGTTTCGGAGCTTGAGACAGCACTCACGGCCGGCCGGAATCGTCAGTGCGTTCTCAACGGTGCTGAAGCAACCCTCACACAACCAGATGGAACCGACCGGCGGGTTCCCAGCGCTGTCTCAGCTGCGCCGAAACAGCGCTCACGACCAGCCGAAATGGCCAGCTGGCTGGGAATGTTCGGTTGCTGTTCGGACGGGTTTGTGATCGTGGACCGGCCACCCACTCACGCCCGGCGGGCGCGGCACGGTCCGGTGTGGCAGTTGCTCGCGGAAATGGAGGATCGGGTTCGTGTAGCCCGTACGAAATGGGGTTTAGAGAATGCGGTAGTGGTAGCTGTGGGAGTGCGTGAACCCGGCGGCCTCGTAGAGGCGTCTTGCCGGGTCGTTGTCGGCCTCGACCTGCAGGTAGAGGGTGCGGGCTCCGTGGGTGAGGGCCCAGGCGGCGCCGGCGCGGAGGATGGCGGCGGCGTAGCCGCGGCAGCGATGGGCCGGGGCGGTGGCCATGCAGAACACGCCGGTGAGGCCGTCGCCGGCGACAAACAGGCCGAACGCGGCGATCTCGCCATCGACCGTGATGCTGGCGAAGCCGGTGGGGGCGCAGATGCGGGAGAGGACGAGGTCGCTGACCGCGGCGGAGCCGTAGGCGGCGCGCCACGCGGAAGTCAGTTCCGGGGTGATCTGCACCGGGATCGCCGGCGTGGACCGGTCGGTGATCGTGGCCGCTGAAGCGCTCAGGACCAGCGTGGGCGCGTCGAGGCGGTAGCCGCGCGCGGCCAGTGCGGCGTCCAGCGTGGCGTGTTTCTCGGCGGGGCTGACCTGGATGGTCACCGCCGCGCCGCGGGACCGGTAGTAGGACTCGACCGCGCCGATGGACCGTTCCGGGTGACGGTCGGCGGGCGGGGGCAGGGCGGCATTGTTGCGGCGCCTGGTCACACCGGGGGTGTGCCGCAGCAGCCAGCCGTCGGTCCGCTCGTTCTCGATGGCGGGCCAGGCCCTCACGGCGTGCTGTTCGATCTTGATCACTTGAACACCGTAATCGTTTGCGCCATCGGCTACCTTGAGCGCGTGCCGAACATCGATCAGTCCCGCGAGTCCGAGCTTCCGTGGTTCCTGTGGCCGGTCCGGGTCGTCGCCATCCTCGTGGTGCTGCCGTTCCGCCTGTTGTTCGAGGCGCTCGCCTACCTGATGACGCCGGTCGTCTGGCTGTGGCGTCATCTCGTGGTCATCCCGCTCGCATGGCTGTGGCGTCATCTCGTGGTGATCCCGCTCGAGTGGCTGTGGCGGGCGGTGTTCGCGCCGGTGCTGCGCTGGGTGGGCAAAGGTCTGGTGGCCGTTTTCGCGTGGGTCATCGCGGTTCTCGCCGTGCCGCTGCGGTGGCTGTGGCGCACCGTGATCGTGCCGGTCGCGGAGGCGTTCTATCGCTGGGTGCTGCGGCCCATCGGGATCGCGATCGCGGTGAGCCTGGAGTTCGTCTGGCGGTGGGTGCTGGCCCCGGTGGGCCGGGCGCTGCTGTGGTTCCTCAAGATCGGCTGGGAGGGCGCCTACCGGTTCGTGCTGCGACCGATCGGGATCGTGATCCGGTTCGTCTGGCGGTACACGTTCGGGCTGCTGTTCCGGGGCCTCGCGTGGGTATGGCGCGCCATCGTGGCCCCGGCCGGGCGCTGGGTGCGCGACGAGATCCTGCGGCCCGCGGGTGCGGCGGTGCGTTCCGCGCTGTCCGCACTGGGTCTGCGCTGAGCATCGTCCTGACCTGGGCGTGAGCCCGCCCGGTTTGCGGAATCATGGGCGGTGTGAGTGGGCGTGTGTTCGGGATTCTCTCGCCGTTCGTCGGCGGCGACTACTACGGCGCGATCATCGAGGGGGCCAACGCCGCCGCGGTGGCCGCCGGCGACCGGGTGATGGCGATGCAGACCCTGAATCCGGGTTCGCACAGCGCCGACCGCAGCGGTCTGCCCGATTTCGATCGGCCGCTGGCGTGGCGGCACCTGTCCGGGCTGGCGGTGCTGCCGGGCGCTGTCGCGACCGGCTACGCCACGGACGCCCGGCAGGCCGGGCTTCCGGTGGTCTTCGTGGCGCAGGAGGCTCCGGCTTCGTCGGTGGTCCTGGCCGATAACCGCAGCGGGGTACGGGACGCGGTCGCACATCTGATCGAACACGGTCACGAACGGATCGCGTTCGCCGGTTACCTGGCGCACTTCGACCTGCGGGAACGGCATGCCGGGTACGCGGAGGCGCTCACCGCTAACGGCCTGGAACCGCTGGTCATGGACACCGGCGACAACCACGAGAGCGGCGGGGAGGCGGTCGCCGACCTGCTGATCCGGGCCGGGATGCCGGTGTCGGCGATCGTGCTGGGCACCGACCGTAACGCGATCGGGTTGATCGGGCGGATGCGGGCGGCCGGATACGCGGTGCCGGGTGATATCGCGGTGGTCGGATTCGACGACATCGCCGACGCGGCCTATCTACGACCCGCGCTGTCCAGCGTGCGGCAGCCGCTCGACGAACTAGGCCGGGCACTGTACGAGCTGATGGATCACCCGGTTCCCCGCCGCGAGGTGCCGACCGTCTTCGTGAACCGGGAGTCGTGCGGCTGCACCAACGACGGGCTTCCGGTGTCCGAGGCCCACACCCGCGCGCTGTTCGGGCAGGTCAGCTATCTGCAGGAGACGTTGAACATCCAGTACGAGCTGGGTGTGGCGCTGCTCGGCACCCAGGAGCGGGACCCGCGGGACCTGGCCTGGCTGGAACTGACCCCGGCGACGGCCGGCTGCCTCGGCCTGTGGCAACCGGATCTCGCGGACACGCTGCACGTGCGAGGCGGGTTCCGGTTCCCGGCCGGCGGGCTCCTCCCGGTGGATGAATTTCCGCCGGCGGACCTGTTCGAACGGGCCTACGGCGCGGATGGCGAGATCGTGTTCGTGGTGCCGATCCGGACACCGGCTCAGGACTGGGGCCTGCTGGCCGCCGTCGGCCGGATCCAGTCGACCACCCCGCCGGGCCGGGAGATGATGAACCATTCCGGGTCGCTGCTGGCCAAGGCCCTGGACTACGGGGTGATGCAGGAGAAGCTGCGGCAGGCGGCGCTGCGCGATCATCTGACCGGCCTGCCGAACCGGGTCCTGCTGGAGGACCGGATGGCGCAGGCGGAACGGCGGGCCGCCCGGGAGGCGGGATACCGGTTCGCTATCCTGCTGCTCGACCTGGACGGGTTCAAGGCGGTGAACGACACCCACGGTCACGCGGCCGGCGACCAGCTGCTGATACAGGTGGCGCGGCGGTTGACGAAGCGGTTGCGGCGCACCGATACGGTGGCCCGGCTGGGTGGGGACGAGTTCGTCGTACTGATCGACGGGGTGTCCGGGTCGGGTGGGACTCACGAGGTCATCGCCGCGATCAAGGCCACCGTGACCGAACCGTTCACCATCGACGGGCACGTCGTCGAGGTGGGTCTCAGCATCGGGGCGGCGATCTCCGGCGACGGCACCTCGGACCCCGACTATCTGCTCCGCGAGGCGGACGCCGCCATGTACCGGGCGAAGTCCGTGGCGCGGCAGCGCTGACGTGCCGCTATCGGGTAGAGAGAGATGCGACGTGACGACCGATCATCCCGGACAGATCGCCCGCCGGGTCCATCCCGAGACGTGGCACGAGCAGCTCACCGACCTCAACCACCTCCTCATGGTGTACAAGTTCGGGTTGGCCGAGATCAACACGAAGATCACCATCCTGGCCGAGGAACTCACCCATCGCGGCAGCAGCAACCCGATCGAGCACGTGCTGCCACGGCTGAAGACGCCGGCCAGCATCACGGCGAAGGCACGGCGGCTGGGCTGCTCGCTCACGTTCGAAGACCTACGTGACAAGATTCGGGACATCGCCGGGATCCGGATCGTGTGCAGTTTCGTGTCGGACGTCTACACGGTGGCGAAGATGTTGACCCGTCAGCCGGACGTCCACCTGGTCGTCGAGAAGGACTACATCACCAACCCGAAGCCCAACGGGTACCGCAGCCTGCACCTGATCGTGGAGGTCCCGGTCTTCATGTCGGACCGGGTGGTGGCGGTGCCGGTCGAGGTGCAGCTACGGACCGTGGCCATGGATTTCTGGGCCACCCTGGAACACAAGATCTACTACAAGCACGATCCGGACGTGGTACCGCCGCGGTTGCGTGACGAGCTGACCGCGGCGGCTGAGGACGCGGCACGGCTCGATCAGCGTATGGAGCGGCTGCACCGCGAGATCCACGGTCCTCGGCGGTAGCGAGCCGGCCCGCGGGCCGTGGGTCCGCGGGCCGTGGTTTCAGATTTCGATGCCGGTTTGGGGGTCCTGGGGTCTACGCGCCGTCGTTCGGGTCGTTCAGATTCCGGTTCCGGCCCGCGGGCCATCTTTCCGCGGGCCGGAGCCGGGTCGATCAGGTTCCGATGTCGGCCTGAGGGCCTGCGTAGGTCCGCAGCATGGCGGGCACGTCGGCGGCCGCATCGAGGGTGTAGGAGTAGAAGCTCGCCGGGGTGAAGGCCGACCCGAGGGTGGTCTGCTTGCCGGTGCAGTTGACCAGGATGCTGCCGGACTGGCGCAGTTGTGCCGTGGAGTCCGGATAGAAGGGGTCCTTCACTCCGTCGAAGTAGCTGTTCTCCAGGACCATCTTTGTGGCGCCGCGTGAGTAGTTGCCGTAGCCGCTGATGGTTTGCAGGTAGTTGTTGTAGAGGTGGGCGTAGGCGACGTTGTCGGTGCTCGGGTTGCGCTGGCCGGTGTTGTGGATCCAGTTGTGGTGGATCGTCATCCGGGCCGTGACGTTGTCGGTCCAGCCGATGCCGAATGCCTTGTTGCCGTCGGCGAGGACGTTCCACGAGACGGTCAGGTAGGTGGTGTCCTTGCGGGAGTCGATCAGGCCGTCGTTCATCCGGGTGATGAGGTTGTGGTCGATCCAGATGTGGTCTGCGGTGTCCATCTGGATGCCGTCGTAGTCGTAGACGTCGTCGCCCGGGTCGTCGTCGGCCATCCGGGTGTCGCGGATGGTCAGGTTCCGGATGATCACGTTGCGGGTGCCGGCGCCGAGGAAGAAGCCGCCGCCCACGATCTGTCCGCTTCGGCCGGCGCCGACGATCGTCTTGTTGGACGTCACCGGCATCTCGGTGCCGATCGGGCTGATGGTGATGGCGGCCGCCACCCGGATCACGTAGGAGCCGGACGCGGCCGCGTATCGGGTCAGGTCGGCCTGGGTCGTGACGGTGACCGTCGTGCCGCCCGCTCCCCCGGTGGTGCCGCCGCCGGTCGACGCGAAGCCGTCCGGGATCGACGGCCAGGTGCGTGCGCTGGTGGTGACGAAGCCCCACTGCTTGTTGGTGTTGGCGGTGCACGTCTCCTGGATGATCGCCCCGCCCGACGACGTGGAGGCGTCCTTGTCCGACATGCACAGGCCACTGTTCACATTGACGACCTGATACGTATTGGACCCGCTCGCCACCAGTCGCCACTGTTGATTGGCTTGACTGGATACACACGTGTACTGCTGCAGTTGAGTTCCCGACGTCGTCGACCAACCCGGCACGTCAACACACTTGCCACTGTTGACATTCTTGATCAAGTAGTTCGAACCTGAGGCGATCAATGTGAACTGCTGCCACGTGGAGTTGACGGTGCAACCCCACTGCTGCAACAGGGCACCATCAGACGTCGACGCGCCCGGCACATCGAGACACATACCGGACTTGGTCACCTTGAGCTGGTAGACGACACCCGTTGCCGGGGCGGCCTGGGCCGGCGAGGAGCCGAGGCCGATCAGTACGGACGCCCCCAGTAGCACGATCGCGAAGAACCTACGCATGATCACTCCCCTCTCATCCGACCGGGTTCCAGCCGTCGGTGCCGGCCAGATACTTCTGCGGGGTGTAGTTGACCGCGGTGGCGTCGCTCATCTGCGGCCGGTTGCCGTTGACCGTGGCGCCGGAACCGGTGTTCCGGTATTCGAAGAACCGGGCGTTGGTCCACACGTTGGAGGACATGTTGATCCACGGCTGGGCGGTGGCGATGGTGGCGCTCAGGCTGGTCTCCCGGTAGAGGACCTGGGCGTCCGGTCCCCACGGGCGGCCGAGCTGGGTGGTGTTGCTGGTCGCGCCGGTGACCGTGCACCGGTAGAAGAGGAATCCGTAGGCGTTGGCCGCGTCGGTCCGGGCCGCCGTGATCGGGCCACCGGTGCTGCGCTTCTGGTGGATCGCGGTGCTCTGGAAGACGGCCGTGCCGCTGCCGAAGATGAAGTCGACGGTGCCCTCGACGTAGCTGTTCTTGACGTAGTGCCGGTAGTTGTTGACCAGCAGCGTGTCCTGGGCGCCGAGGAAGCGGACGTTGTCGAAGACCGACCGGTCGCCGTTGAGGTTGGCGGCGACGGCCTGGCTGCCCTCGCCGTAGTCGTTGGCGATGGTCAGGTTGGTGGCGGCGAAGTTGGCGCCGTTGACGAAGACGGTGGCGCTGCCCGAGGTGCCGTAGCCGCCTGCCGAGCTGTGGTTGTTGACGATCACCGTCTGGCCGGGGGCGGTGCCGAGGCCCTGGAGGGTGACGTAGGGCTTGTTCGACGGGACGGTGACGATCTCGCGGTAGGTGCCCGGGGCGATCGTGATGACACGACGGGTGGTGTTGTTGGCCGGGACGGCGTCGACGGCGGCCTGCACGGTCGTGTACTGACCGCTGCCGTCGGCCGCGACCGTCGCGCCGGCCGTGCTGGTGGTGACGAAGCCCCACTGCTTGTTGGTGTTGGCGGTGCACGTCTCCTGGATGATCGCCCCGCCCGACGACGTGGAGGCGTCCTTGTCCGACATGCACAAGCCACTGTTCACATTGACGACCTGATACGTATTGGACCCGCTCGCCACCAGTCGCCACTGTTGATTGGCTTGACTGGATACACACGTGTACTGCTGCAGTTGCGTACCCGACGTCGTCGACCAACCCGGCACGTCAACACACTTGCCACTGTTGACATTCTTGATCAAATAGTTCGAACCTGAGGCGATCAATGTGAACTGTTGCCACGTGGAGTTGACGGTGCAACCCCACTGCTGCAACAGGGCACCATCAGACGTCGACGCGCCCGGCACATCGAGACACATACCGGACTTGGTCACCTTGAGTTGATAGGCGACACCGGTGACCGGCGCCGCCTGGGCGGGCGCCGTGGGCATGCCGAACAGCACACCCGCGGCGAGGAGCGCGAGGACCATCACCTTGCGCATCATGGGGATCCTTCCTTCCGGGTTCGGGGGTTACCGGAGGCCGGTGGTGGCGATGCCCTTAACCAGGTATTTCTGGCCGGCGATGAAGAAGCCGATGACCGGTGCCAGGGACAGGAACGACATCGCGAACATCTCGCCCCACTGGCTCTGCCCCTCGGAGTCCATGAACTGCCGCAGAGCGAGCGGGACGGTGTACAGCTCGGGGTCGGTGAGGTAGAGCAGTGGGCCGAAGAACTCGTTCCACACCGAGATGAAGGTGAAGATCGCGGTGGTGGCGAAGGCCGGCAGGCAGAGCGGCATGATGACCTTCCAGAACGTCCGGAAGGGGCCACACCCGTCGATGCGGGCCGCGTCGTCGAGCTCCTGCGGCAGCGATCGCATGAACTGGACCATCAGGAAGATGTAGAACCCGTTGGTGGCCAGGAAGTGCGGGACCAGCAGCGGGTAGTAGGTGTTGAGCCATTCCAGCCGGTCGAACATGACGTACTGCGGGACGACCAGCACGTGGCCGGGCAGCATCATGGTGCCGAGCATCATGGCGAAGAACAGTTTGCGGCCGGTGAAACGCAACCGGGCGAAGGCGTACGCGGCGAGCGAACAGGACAGCAGGTTGCCGACGATGCTGAGGACCACGATGACCAGCGAGTTGACCAGGTAGATCTCGAACGGTTCGCTGAGCGCGGTCCAGCCGCGCGAGTAGTTGCCGAGGTCGAGGACGGCCGGCCACAGCGATTCGTCGGTGAAGACGGTGTTGCTGGGCTTGAGCGAGCTGGAGATCATCCACAGCAGCGGGTACATCATGATCACACCGACCGCGCTGAGCAGCACGTGCCGCATGAAGCGGGGACGGCAACGTTTCGGCGGCGGCTGATCGGCCGGTGGCTCGACGGAGGTTTCCCGGGTCATGGTGAGCGTCATGAAAGCCCTGTCAGTTGTCGTAGAAGACCCAGAAGCGGGCCGCCAGGAAGTTGACCGCCGTGAACCCGGCGATGATCACCAGCAACAGCCAGGCCATCGCGGAGGCGTAGCCCATGTCGAACTCGGCGAAGCCCTTCTGGTACAGGTACAGGTTGTAGAACAGGGTCGACTCCCCTGGGCCGCCAGTGCCGTTGCTGATCACGTACCCCTGGGTGAAGGTTTGAAAGGACGCGATCAGCGCCTGCACCAGGTTGAAGAAGATGATCGGGCTGAGCAGCGGCAACGTGATCGAGCGGAACTGCCGCCACCCGGAGGCGCCGTCCATCGACGCGGCCTCGTAGTACATGGCCGGAATCTGCCGCAGCCCGGCCAAGAAGATCACCATGGGTGAACCGAACGTCCACACGTGCAGCAGGATCAACGTGCTCAACGCGTACCGGGGATCGGAGGCCCAGCCCGGGCCTTGAATGCCGAACCAGGCGAGAAAGTCGTTGACGATGCCGTTGTAGCCAAAGATGTAGCGCCACAGCATGACGATCGCGACGCTGCCGGCCAGCAGTGACGGCAGATAGTAGACGCTGCGGTAAATGGCCAGTCCCCGCACGCCGCGGTCCAGGACCATGGCGACGGCAAGGGCGACGATCAACGACAACGGTACGGAGACGACCGTGTAGGTGATCGTGACCTTGAGCGACTGGTGCAGTTTGGCGTCGTCGAACATGCGCCGGAAGTTGTCCAGTCCGGCCCAGGTGGGGGCGGTGAGCAGGTCGTAGTCGGTGAACGCCAGGTACAGCGACGCGAAGAACGGGACGATCATGAAGAGCATGCCGCCGAACCAGGGCAGCAGAAACAGGTAGCCGGCCCGGTCCTGGCGCCGGATCGCCGTCATCCGTTGATCTCCTTGCGGGCCTCGGTGATGAACCGCTCTCCGGCGGCGGCCGGCTTGAGCCGCCCGAACTCGACCTCGGTGCTGATCGTCTTGAGGATGTTGGTGAGCTTGCTGGCGCCGACCGGGTACGGGTACGAGGGCGGCAATTTCTCGTTCTGCAACGCGGTGAGGAACTCGGTGGCCCGCTTGTTGTCGGCGTCCAGGTCGGGCGCGATCTGCTCGGCGATCTTCCGGTTCGGCGGCACGCCGCGGGTGGCACCGGCGACCCGTGCCGCCTCCACGTCGTTGATCAGGAAATTCAGCAGCTTGAGCGTCTCGTCGGGATGCTTCGAGGTGGCGGCGATCGACCACAGGGCCGGGGTGTCGATGGACTGCCCGCGGCGGGCGGTCTCCCCCGGGATGCGCAGCATGACGAGATTGCCACCGCACGCCTGGTTGTAGCCGAGCAGGTTGTTCGACGGGATGATCTGCGAGGCGATCGACTTCTTGGCCAGATAGGACTGGGCCGGTGAGGCGCCGTTGTTCTGGTCGATGAACCCGGCCGGCGGGAACGCCTTGGCGGCGCGCAGGCCCTCGGTCAGTTCGAACCAGGCGGTGATGGTGCCGGCGGTCGCGCCGAGTCTGCCGTCCGCGGTGAAGAAGTCCTCACCACGCTGGCGGGCGAAGACGAGCAGGTTGGCGACGGTCCACGGTTCGAAGTTGGCGCCGTAGACCTTGCCGCCGCTGGCCTTGGTGACGGCGGCGGCGAACTCGGAGAGGTCCGCCCAGGTCCAGGTGTCGCCGTCCGGGATGCTCACGCCGTACCGATCGGTGATGGCCTTGTCGACGACGAAGCTGATCGTGTTGAGACCGGAGGGCACGCCGAAGATCTGCGGGCCGACCTGGCCGAGCGCCCGGGCCGGCTCGGTGAGGCCGGTCAGGTCCAGGGCGCCGGCGTGTTTCGCCAGGTCGAGCAGGGTGCCGCGGTCGGCGTACTCGCGGAGGCTGTCGAAGCGCATGGCCATCAGGTCAGGCGGGTCGCCGGCCGCGAAGCGCGCCGCGAGTTTGTCCTTGTACGGCGAGCTGTCCTGGTATTCGGTGCGCACCCGGATGCCGGGGTTGGCGGTCTGGAACAGGTCCAGCGATTTCTGGGTGAACTCGGCGCGCTGGGCGTCGCCCCACCACACCATGTTGATCTCGATCCGGCCGTCGTCGTCATCGCCGCCGCCGAAGCCGCGGCCGCATCCGGGCAGGGTGGCGGCGGTGGCGGCGAGCCCGGCGAGGGTGAGCAGGTGACGCCGGGTGGGCCCGACGGTGGTGCCGATGGTGTTCACAAAGGTTCCTCCGACCGGCGAGCGGATTTGTTTCAGTGTTTTATCTATCGAGCAGCATCCATGTCAACCGCCTCGCCGGAGTTTGTTTCAGAGGTTGACTTAAATGCACCGGCGTGGATAGCTTGCCGGGCATGCCGAAGGCTCAGGCACACGAACTCCGCTGCGCCGGCCGGGTCGTCGCCCGGTACGTCTGGGATCCGCGACTGCCCGCGACCGTCTCCCCCAGGCCCTACCTGCACCCGGTCACCACACTCGGCGGCACCACGGTCACCGGGTTCATGCCCGACGATCACGTCCACCATCTCGGCGCCAGCATCGCCCTGCCGATCGTCAACAACGTCAACTTCTGGGGCGGCAGTACATATGTAACCGGTCATGGATCAATACGTCTGGACAATCATGGCCGCCAAGACCACCACCGCTGGCTGCACCGTGACGACGGCCGTGCCGAACACGAGCTGCACTGGACCGGTCGCGACGGCGTCACCCTGGTCCGTGAGCGGCGTGCCCTGACCGTTCGGCAGCTCACCCACGACGCCTGGATGCTGCGCGTCATCTTCACTCTGACCAGCGCGGACGGCACCACCCTGGAAATCGACAGCCCGGCCGCCCGGGGCCGGGAAGGCGCCGGGTACGGCGGATTCTTCTGGCGCGCGCCGGCCGGTCTCGACCGGGTGCACGCCTACGGCCGCGACACCGACGGCGACGTGCACGGCAACCGCGACCCGTGGGTGGTTCTCAGCGGCCACCGTGACGGCGGCGCCCCGTGGACCCTGATCTTCCTGGCCGACGAGAAGGACCCCTGGTTCGTGCGGTCCGCCGACTACGCCGGCGTGTGTTCGGCGATCGCCTGGAAACGGCTCACGATCGCACCCGGCGGCACCCTCACCCGGCGCCTCTCCGTGGTCATCGCCGACGGCCCACCCAGCAGCGCCATCACCGACACCGCGACGGCGGCCATCCGCGAGGAGCCGGCATGACACACCGATTCCACAACCCGATCCTGTACGCCGATTGGCCCGACCCGGACGTCATCCGCCACGGCGACGACTTCTACCTGGTCGCGTCCAGCTTCAACCGGGTTCCCGGGTTGCCGTTGCTGCACTCCACCAACCTCGTCGACTGGCGGATCATCGGCCACGCGCTGACCCGGCTGGTTCCCGGCGAGCACTACCGCGTACCCAGGCCGGGTTGCGGAGTCTGGGCGCCGTCGCTGCGCCTGCACGATGGCCGGTTCTGGATCTGCTACCCGGATCCGGACTTCGGTGTCTACGTGACCACCGCCGCCGACCCGGCCGGTGAGTGGAGCCCGCCCCGGCTCGTCCTGCCCGGCCGGGGACTGATCGATCCGTGCCCGCTGTGGGACGACGACGGCAGCGCCTACCTGGTGCACGGCTGGGCGAAAAGCCGGTGCGGGTTCAACAACCGGCTCACCGCCCACCGGATGGCCCCGGATCTCAGCCGGCCCCTCGGCGACGGGGTGCTGATCGTCGACGGGGACGCCATCGGAGGCTGCCGCACCCTCGAGGGTCCCAAGTGGTACCGGCGCGACGGCTGGTACTGGATCTTCGCCCCCGGCGGCGGCGTGGCGAACGGCTGGCAGTACGCGATGCGCTCCCGGCACGTGTTCGGCCCCTACGAGCCGCGGATCGTGCTCGCTCAGGGCGACAGCGACGTCAACGGGCCGCATCAGGGCGCCTGGGTCGACACGCCGGGCGGCGAGGACTGGTTCGTGCATTTCCAGGACCGGGAGGCGTACGGGCGGATCACCCACCTGCAGCCGATGACCTGGGTGGACGGCTGGCCGGAAATCGGCGACCACGGCACACCGGTACGCGCGCACCGCACCCCGGACGGCCTGCCCCGGGTGCCGGTCACCTTGGCGACCAGCGACACCTTCCCACGCGGACGGCCCGGTCCGCAGTGGAGCTGGTCGGCCAACCCGTCGCCGGGGTGGATCGTCGATCACCCCGGTGACGGGTTGCGCCTCGCCTGCGTTCCCGGTGGCAAGGATCTGCGTACCGCCCCGAACCTGCTGGGCCAGCCGCTGACCGGACCCCACCTGCGCGCCGAGACGACACTGCGGCTCAGCGGCGGGGATTGCGCGCGAGGCGGGGTCACGGTGCTCGGGCGCACATACGCCTGGTTCGGGCTGGAGAAGACGCCCGGCGGAACCCGGCTGACCTGCCGGATCGCCGAAGCCGACGGCGAGGCGGAGAAGGACGCGGCGGCGCCCGTCACGGTTCCGGACGAGGCCGGGGTGCGCCTCGCCGTGACCGTGACCGACGGAGTGGTGACCGGGTTCGCCGCCGAGTACGGCGGTGAGCGGTGGGAGTGCGGCCTACCGTTCACCGCCACCCCGGGTGGCTGGATCGGCGCGACCGTCGCCCTTTTCGCCATCGGCCCGGACGGGCACGCCGACTTCACCTACTTTCACGCCACCACCTCGGAGCGGAAATGATCATCGCCGTAGTGCTCGCCGCGGTGGCGGCCATCGTCCCGGTGAGCGCCGCCGGCCCTTCCATCGTGGCCGCCACCACCGGCGGCAACGTGGCCGACGGGCCCGAGGGTCACGCCAGGGGCGGCGTGACCACCAGCTTCGCCACGGCCACCGGCGGTGGCCTGGCCGCCCCAGCCGCAGACTTCGTCGCGACCGCCACCAACAGTGGCTCGGCCGCGGGATTGGTCAGGAGCGCCACCAACAGCGACGTGGCCGCAGAACTGGTCACGAGCCCCACCAACAGCGACACGGCCGCAGAACTGGTCACGAGCCCCACCGGCGGCGGCGCGGGCGCAGGACTGGTCACAGGCCCCACCAACAGTGGCGCGGCCGACGGCTTTGGCGCGGGCACCACCGGTGGCGGCGCGGGCGTCACGGTTCGCGCCACCACGTTCGAGCAGCTCCGGGCGTTTGCCGCGGCGGCGGATCCGCTGGTCGTCCAGGTGGTGGGCAGCATCCGGGTCGATCCGTTCGGTGACATGATCCCGGTCGCCTCGGACAAGACGATCATCGGTGCCGGACCGGGTGCGGAGATCGTCGGTGGTGGCCTGTTCCTCAACGGCACGCACAACGTGATCATTCGGAACCTGACGATTCGCGACTCCTACATCCCCGGCGACTTCGACGGCAAGAGCTCCGCCAACGACAACGACGGCATCCGCCTCGACGCCGCCGATCATGTCTGGATCGACCACACCAGGATCGAACGTGTCGGCGACGGCGGTATCGACATCCGCAAGGACAGCGATCACGTCACCCTGTCCTGGAACATCGTCGGCGACATCAACAAGGCACTCGGCGTCGGATGGACACCGAACGTATTGACTAGATTGACTGCACATCACAACTGGATCCGCAATACCGTTCAACGCAACTGGAGTATCGACAACACGGCCGCCGCGCACCTCTACAACAACTATCTGGAGAACGTGACCCAGTACGGCACGATGAGTCGCAACAACGCCCGGGTGCTCGTCGAGGACAGCGTGTTCGAGCAGGTCAATGACCCGCTGGTCGTCCATGGCACCGCCGCCGGGCTCGCGCAGAGACGGAACCTCTTCACCGGGACGACCGGACGGGCCGACCAGGCGGGCGAGGCGTTCGAGCTGCCCTACGCCTACTCCCCCGACCCCGCCCGCCGGGTCAAGGACCTGGTCACCCGCCATGCCGGGCCACAGTGGACGTCCCCGTCCACACCGTCGACGATCACGGTGGCACTGGACGGCAGCGGCGACTACGGCAGTCTGCTGGCGGCGCTCGGCGCCACCCGTGACGCTCGTGAGCCGGTGACCGTCCGGGTGACGCCGGGCTACTACCGGGAGCAGGTGAGGGTGTGGCCCAGCCAGGCGAACGTCACCATCGCCGGGCCCGCCGACGCGGTCATCGCCTACGACCTGGACTCGGGTGGGCAGAAGTTCTACGGCGGGCCACTCGGGGACGACGCGGCCACGCTCACGCTGCTCGGCGAGGGCACGACGGTTCGGGGGCTGACCGTCACCGGCACCGCGGCGCCCGCTGTCCGGGCCGCCGGTGACCGCACGGTTCTCGCCGGCACCCGGCTGACCGGGTTCCTGGCCGGCCACGGGCGCAGCTACCTGCGGGACTGCACGGTCGCCGGCGGCGGGGACCTGATCACCGGGACGGCCGTGGCGGTTCTCGACCGGTGCACCATCAATCCGGCCAGCGGCGCGAGCGTCACCGCGGTGGCCACGCCCGCGCGTCAGCCGTACGGAATCCTGGTTGTCAGATCGATCGTCGGCCGCGGCCCGGAAACCGCAACCGAACCTCTCGGCCGGACCGGGCAGATTGTCCGTGATTCCGCCATCGCGGAAGCGGAAACCGCTCTCCTCGGCGGGACCAAGCAGATCATCGGCCAACCCTGCACCGCGCAAACCACAACTGACCGCCCAGGCCCGACCAGGCAGACCGTCCGCAAATCCGCCATCACGGAAACGGAAACCACTCTCCTCCGCCGGACCAAGCAGATCATCGGCCAACCCTGCACCGCGCAAACCACAACTGACCGCCCAGGCCCGACCAGGCAGACCGTCCGCAAATCCGCCATCACGGAAACCAGAACCGTTCTCCTCGGCCAGATCGGGCAGATCATCCGCGAATCCGCCACCGCGGAAAGCGGAACCGTTCTTCTTGGCCGGACCGGGCAGGTGGTGGTGCGCGAATCCGAGCTCGGCCCGCGGATCGCCGCCGAGCCCTGGCTTGCCGGAAGCGGGCGGTTCGGCGAGTACGCCAACACCGGGCCCGGCAGCGGCCGCCCGGAGTTGACCCGCGAACAGGCGCGGCGGTACACGGTCGGCGCGTACCTCGGCGGCTGGCGTCCCCGAACCTGATCAGCCTCATGACTATCCTGCTGGGGAATCGACCGACCAGCCCGGAGGCAGCCGTGACCGGTGACGCCCCTGCGACCCTGCGTCTCGCCGACCAGGTCGTCGCCGAGTACATGTGGCGTCCCGATCTGCCCGTGGCCCTGTCGCCCCGGCCGTACCTGCATCCGGTTCGCACGCTTGGCGGGATCTGTGTCACCGAGCTGATGCCCGCCTCGCACCGCCACCATCTGGGTGTCAGTGTCGCGGTCGCGGAGGTGGACGGCGCCAACTTCTGGGGCGGCCGCACCTTCATTCCGGGGCACGGTCCCGCCTGGCTCGACAACCACGGCACCCAGGCGCACGCCCGCTGGCTGCGGCGCACCCCCGCACAGATCGGCCACGCCCTGCACTGGACCGGCATCGACGGCGCTCTGCTGCTGACCGAACGGCGCGAGATCTCCGCCCGGCGGCTCGCCGACGACGCGTGGATGCTCGACTTCGGGTTCACGCTCTCCAACGCCGCCGACCGGGACATGCCGGTCCGTAGTCCCGCGGTTCACGGTCGGCCGGGCGCGGGTTACGGCGGCTTCTTCTGGCGGGCGCCCACCCCGGACGCGCCGGTCCGGATCGACGCGGAGGCGGGTTCCGGTGTGGAGGCGGTACACGGGCGTACGTCCCGCTGGTTGTCGGTGCACGGCGGCGCGTGGACGCTCGTCTTCATCGGCGGGACCGAGCGGACCCGGTCCGACCGCTGGTTCGTCCGCACCCGCGACTATCTGGGGATCGGATCGGCGCTGTCGTGGGACGAGCCACTCGTACTGTCTCCCGGTTCGGCGCTGACCCGGCGGATAGTCACGGTGATCGCCGACGGCACGCTCTCGCCGGATCGGGCCGCCGCCTATGCCGACGAACTGGCGTCATGACCCGCCCGGTGCACCGGGTCGCGCCCGCCACCGACACGCCCGTCCGGCAGGACAGCCTCCGCGCCCACAATCTCATCCTCACGTTCCGGCAGATCGTCGGCGCTCCTGTCCCGATTTCGCGGATCGAGCTGGCGGCGGCCACCGGCCTGACCCGCCCGACGATCTCCCGCATCGTCGACGAGCTGCTCACCGCGGGCCTGGTCGTGGAGGCGGCGCCGGCACGGTCTGGCAACAGCGGCCGTCCCCGAGTGGGTTTGAGCCTCGCGCGGACCGGTCCGGCCGGTCTGGGCCTCGACATCCGCGCGGACAGCCTTTCGGTCTGCGTCGTCGACCTCACCGGGTCGGTTCGCCACCTCGACTTCGCCCCGCACGGCCCGTTCCCGGACCACGGCCTGGACCGTCAGCCCGTCGCCGGCTTCGACCGGGCTCCTGCTGAAGGGCGGAGCCTGGATCCGCAGGACACGCTGCGGAGTCTGGCCACCATGGCCGGGAAGGCGATCCGCACGGCGATGGCCGAGAACCTGACCGTCGTGGGGGCCACTCTGGCCGTACCGGGGCCGGTCGACGGCGGCATAGTCCGTTTCGCTCCCACGTTGGGCTGGCGGGATGTCGACGCAGGCGGGATTCTTGCCGCGCTGATCGGCACCGAGGACCTGCCGGTCGGCGTCGACAACGACGCCGGGCTGGCCGCGCTCGGCGAGCTCTACGCGGGCGGCCCCGAACTGCGCGACTTCGTCTGCGTGAGCGGCGAGTTCGACATCGGCGCCGGCCTGGTCCTCGGCGGGGTCCCGCTGGGCGGCTCGCGCGGCTGGGGCGGCGAACTCGGCCACGTCATGGTCGACAGCGCCGGCCCGGCATGCGCGTGCGGGGCCACCGGATGCCTGCAGTGCTACGCCGGTCTGCAACGCATCATCGACGCCTCCCCGCATCTGCCACCCTCACCGCAACAGCCGGCCGTCGCCATCGACACCCTAGTCTCGAACGGTTCCCCGGAGATCCTGGCCGCCCTGAACCGGGCTGCCTCCGCCCTGGGCACCGCCGTGTCCGCCCTGGTCAACCTGGTCAACGTGGACACCGTGCTGCTGGGCGGCAGCTACTCCCTGCTGACCTCGTGGCTGACCGACGGCATCGACCGCGAGCTCCGCAGCCGCGTCCTCACCGCCCGCTGGTCCCCCATCGAGGTCCGCCCCGCCCAGCTGGGCCCGGACGCCGCGGTGATCGGTGCGGCCTTGCAGGCCATCGACCAGGTGCGGCGAGACCCCAACCCTTGGCTCGCCCGCCGCGGTTGACCTTTCACCGGTACGGGGTGAGGCCGCTTTCCGGCACGGGGTAAGACCGCTTACCAGTACGCGGGGTGAGACCGCTTACCGGTACGGGGTGAGACCGCTTACCCGCACCAGGTGAGACCGCTTACCGGCACGGGGTGAGACCGCTTACCGGTACGGGTGAGGTCGCGCCGTCATGACCTGACCGGCCCGCCGGGTCAGCGCCCCGTCGGACGATCGGCCACGCGAGCGATCGCGGCCGGTGTGGGGTTTCGCCTGGTTGGCGTGATCTCTCAAACGTCGATGCCGGCCGCCTTCATCTGCCGGCTGACGTCAGACCATTCGCCGCTCATGGCCGGGAGCGGGGCCGAGGATCCGATCGGGTCCTTGAAGCCGCTGGAGGTGGTGACACAGACGACCGGCCCGTCGAGCGGTCCCCCACCGCGCAGCCCGGCCAGGCCCGCGGCGCCGGACAGTTCCACCCACAGTCCCGAGCGGGCGAGTTCCGTCTGGGCGGACCGCAGCTGCCCGTCGTCGACGGCGAGGGCCCGCCCACCGCTGGAACGCACGGCGAGCACCCCGCGATAGCCGCTGACCTGCGACACGATCGAGTAGGCGGCGGTCGGCCCGACGTCCACCCGGGCGGCCGGCACCCCGGAGCGGAGGGCTTCGACGAGCGGTGCCGCGGCGGCGGGTTCGCAGGCGATCATGCGGGGCACCCGGTCGGCGAGCCCGAGTCGTTCGAGTTCGGCGAAGCCCTTCCACACGCCGTAGAGCAGTTCGCCGTACCCGGTGGGAAGGAAGACGGCCGTGGGCGTGCCGATCTCCTGATGGATCTCGTAGGCGATGGTCTTGTAGCCCTCGGGCCCGAAGGGGTGCCCGGTGTGGGTGACGGTGGTGCTGCTGACCGGATGCAGGCCGCCCCGATCGGCGATCCGCCGCATCACCGGCCACCGGCGCTCCCACGGCACGGGCAGCACGACCGCACCGTAGGCCCGCAGGAAGGTCACCACCTGCGGCGCCGGAGCGGGACCGGTGATCACCACGCAGGGCAGGCCGTTGCGGGCAGCGTAGGCGGCCGCCGATGCACCGTGGTTGCCGGAGGAGGCGACCACGACGCCGGGCGCGCCGACGCCGACGGCCGCGCTGACCGTGCAGCGGTTGAGCCGGTCCTTGTGGCTCCACGTCGGATTGCGGGACTCGTCCTTGAGGTAGACGCCCGGTTCCAGTTCGACGAGCGGTGTCCCGCCCTCGCCGAGCCCTTCGGCCGCGAGCGGTGGCAGGAGCGCCGGGAAGCGGTCGGGGGTGAGCGGGCCGTCCGGGATGCGGTCGTAGTCGTAGTCGACGTCGACCGGATAGGCGATCTCGGTGCTGCTCGTCTCGGGGCATCCGCTGGTCAGTGGCGGCCAGAGCGGATATCCGATGCGGGTGTCCCCGAGCGAGCGCTGTCCGGTCGCGAGCGATTCAACGGTTGCCATGGTCAGCAAGGCTAGGTGCCGCGCTGCGCCGGGCGGCCCATCCGGCGAGGATTGCGCAGACGGCGGTGAGGACCAGGGTGGCCGTGGTGACGGCGTTCTCGAAGCCGTGGGCGGCCGCGGCGTCCAGGTCGGCGAGCGAACCGGACAGCGCCGAGGCCACGATGGTGCCGGTGACGGCCAGCCCGATGCTGCTGAACATTTCCTGCCCGGTGTCGTTGAGGGCGGCGCCGGTGGAGGTCTGGTCTTCGGGGAGGCCGCGCATCACGGTGACGGTGGCGATGACCATGACGACGCGCATGCCGGCCGCAGTCAGGACGAGGGCGGCGGCGATCGCGAGATATCCGAACCTGCCGAGGAGCCCGTAGAGCAGCAGACCGGCGATGACGGCCGCGGCGCCGATCATCCCGGCCCGGTGCGCGCCCGCCTTCTTCACGAGGCCCTCGACCAGCGGCCCGACCGCGATCATGGTGATGACCTGGGGAAGGTTGCCGAGAGCGGCCTGGGCCGGGGACCAGCCCCAGACGAGTTGCAGCTGGAGCGAGACGCTGTAGGCGAGGACGGCCATGCCGAGCCCGAGCGCCGCCTGGTAGGCCAGCCCCGCGCCGACGAGGGGCCGCTTGAGCAGGGCGAAGTCGATGATCGGGTGGGTGGTGCGGCGTTCCCGGACGACGAATCCCACGCCGGCGGCGACGGTGCCGAGCAGCCACGGGACGGCGGCGAGCAGCCCGTCCTCGACGGCCAGGCTCGCGGTCCAGAGGGCCAGGATGATCGTGGCGGTGCCGAGCAGGGCGCCGGGCAGGTCGAGCGGCGTGCGGTTGCGGTGGGCGGGGTCGTCGGCCGGGATGCCGAGCCGGATGCAGACGGCGGCGAGCACCACGACGGGCACGTTGAGCACGAGCAGGGTCTGCCAGGGCAGCACCTGGATGATCAGGCCACCGACGGTCGGGCCGACGGCCAGACCGACGAGGCCGACCGTGGAGATGAAGCCGGTGGCGCGCATCAGCAGGTTCTCGGCGTCGAAGAGGCGGAAGCAGAGGGCCATGGTGCCGGGTGCGGTCATGGCGGCGGCCACACCGATGGCGGCGCGGACGGCGATCAGCTCGGCCGGTGTGCGGACCGCGAGGACGGCGAGGCTGGCGAGGGCGAACAGGGTGAGGCCGATCAGCATCACGCGGCGTGTCCCGTACCGGTCGGCGATGGCGCCGAAGGCGATCATCAGGCCGCCGAAGAGCAGTGAATACCCGGAGGTGACCCACTGCAGGTCGGAGGCGGTGGCGTGCAGCTCCCGGGCGATGGTGGGCAGGGCGACGTTGAGGACCGAGTTGTCGAGCATCTCCACCAGGAAGACGACCGACAACCCGAGGATGGCGGGCCACACGGCCCGCAGCGAGGTCGCGCGGGCCTCGAGGACTTCGGTGCTCACGGGCACCCCCTTCTCTGGAATGACGTTCCAGAACCAAGGATGGAACGTCATTCCAATCTGTGTCAAGATGGAGGCATGTCACCGGCCCGCCGCACCGAGAGCCTCTCCCGCGAGGTTGTCGTCACCGCCGCCATCGAACTGCTCGACGAACACGGCGAGCGCGGGTTCACCTTCAAACTGCTGACCGAGCGGCTGCGCACCGGCGCGGGGGCGGTCTACTGGCACGTGGCCAACAAGGAGGAGCTGGTGCGCCTCTGCGCCGACCGGGTCCTCGGCGACGCCTTGGCCGCCGCCGGCCCGGAGCAGGATCTGCGCTCGCTCGCGCTGTCCGTCTATGACGCCCTCGACCGGCACTCCTGGGCCGCGCGCCACGTCATCGTGCTGCCCAGCCTGCCCCACGCACTGCACCTGCTGGACCGCATCGGCACCCTGCTGACCGGCACTCCCCTGCCCGCCGAGCGCCGCTTCCTCGTCGCCACCGCGATCTTCAACTACGTGGTCAGCGTCACCGCCCAAGACGTGGTCCGGGTGGCGACGGTCGACACCGCCGCCGGCCGCGACGCTCTGCTCGCCGCATACGCGAAGAGCTGGGAGTCCCTCGACCCCCAGACCTTCCCCTTCCTCACCGGCGCGGCCACCGATCTCCGCGAGCACGACGACCGCGACCAGTTCGTCACCGGCCTGGACCTGCTCCTTGACGGCCTCCGTCACCAGAGCGGCGGAGGTCAGCCCGGAGAGGGCTGACAGCGCCCGGCGGCGAACCACAGGACGATGCCGATGCCGGGCGCCAAGGTGACCAGCAGGATCCACCGGGTGAGCGACCGTCTGCTCAGCCCCGCCCGGATGACGCTGACGATCGTGGCGGCGAACAGCGCCACCCAGCCGGCGAGCAGGACGGTCCAGAAGGCGATGCCGCCGAGGGTCGTGCCCAGGTCGGCCGCGGCGATCGAGTCGATGTTCATTGCTGCGCTCCTCGTGTCGTTGACGCATCCCATGGTGTCGGCAGCGGAGGGCTCCGGGCGTCAACCCAGGGTCTGAACACCGGAGTCAGACCCAGGTCTGACGCGCCGCGCAGGCCGCTTGGATAGCCTGGTCGCGTGACACGGGCATATGGAGGAGACGCGGCGGTCGCCGCCCTGCTGATCTACCTGATCGGCTCTTCCACCCTGGACCCGCCCGGTCCGGCGTGGACCGGCCCGGCCGCGGTCGCATGGCTGGTGGCGGCCGCGATCGCCCTACCGCTCGTGGTCCGCCGCCGATGGCCCCTGCCGGTGCTGGCCACCGTTGTCGCGGCCGCCGCCCTCGCCACCGCCGCCGGCGTGGTCGGCCCCGGTGTGATCGTCGTGGCCTGGTTCCCGGCCACGCTCGCGCTCTACACCGTGGCCACCGCGACCGGCCGGATCACGGCCGCCCTCGCTCTGGCCGCCGCCCTGGCCGCGCCGGCCGCCACCATCCCGTGGCTCTACCAGCGCACCGGTGTCAGCTCCGCCGACGCCCCGGGCAGCGAGGTGCCGCTGTGGTGGCAGGTGGAGCTGGGCGTCACCGCGGTCGCACTGGCCACCGCATGGGCGATCGGCCGGCTCGTCCGCTGGCGGCGCGCCCTCCAGGCCGACGCCGCCCGCCGGCTGGCGCGGGACGCGGTCGCCGACGAGCGGCTGCGGATCGCCCGCGAGCTGCACGACATCGTCGGGCACAGTCTGAGCCTGATCGCGGTGAAGGCGACCGTCGCCAACCACATCGCGGAGGAGCGGCCGGCGGAGACCCGGGCGGCACTGTTGACCATCGAGCGGACCAGCCGGTCGGCCCTCACCGAGATCCGCCGGCTGCTCGACGTGCTCCGCGCCGACGACGACACGGACGACGGCGCCGCCGAGCGCGCCCCGACGCCCGGCGCCGCCGACCTGGCCGATCTCGTCGAGCGGCTGCGGTCCACCGGGCTGCGCATCGACCTCGACGTCAGCGGCACCGATGAGCTGCCGACCGCGGTCGGCCTGACCGTCTACCGCATCGTCCAGGAGTCACTCACGAATGTGATCAAACACGCGGAGGCAGGCCGGTGCCGGGTGGCGGTCCGGGCCGCCGGCGGTGAGGTGCGCATCGAGGTGACCGACGACGGGCGGGGCCGCCATGCGCCACGGCGGCGGCGCGGAGGTCAGGGCCTGATCGGCATGCGCGAGCGTGTGAGCATGTATGGCGGCAGCCTGTCCACGGACACCCGCCCGGAAGGCGGGTTCCAGGTGGTCGCCGCCATTCCGTACACCGCAGTCGAGGAGACCGTGTGACCGACTCATCCGTGCCGGACATCAGCGTTCTGCTGGCTGACGATCATGCGCTGATGCGGGAGAGTTTCCGGGCCCTGCTGGACGCGACACCCGGCCTCACCCCGGTCGGCGAGGCGGGCAACGGTGTGGAGGCCGTCCGGATGGCCCGGCGGCTGCGGCCCGATGTGGTGCTCATGGACGTGCGCATGCCGGAGATGGACGGCATCGAGGCGACCCGCCAGATCTGCTCCGCGCCCGAGACCTCCGCGGTGCGGGTGCTCATCCTGACCACGTTCGACCTCGACGAGTACGTCTACGCCGCCCTTCAGGCCGGTGCCAGCGGCTTTCTGGTGAAGGACTCCACGGCCGCCGAACTGCTCAACGGCATCCGCCTGGTCGCGGCCGGCGAGGCACTGCTCGCGCCACGGGTCACGCGCCGTCTGATCGACGCCTTCACCAGACAGATCAAACCCCTTCCGGGTACGCCGCACGGCCTCGACACGATCACCGAGCGCGAACGCGAGGTCCTCACGTTGATCGCCGGCGGCCTCTCCAACACCGAGATCGCGCAGCACCTGCAACTGGGCATGGGCACCGTGAAGACCCACATCGGCCGGCTGCTGCACAAACTGGCCGCCCGCGACCGCGCCCAGCTCGTGATCGCCGCCTACGAGTCCGGCCTGGTGACCGCCCAGGGCTCCCGCTCGTGAGCCCGGCGGAGATCCTCTACGGACCTCTCGCCGAAGGGTCGGCTGACGTGTTCGGGAAGCAGCCGACCCGTTCCCCGCCGGTGCCTCTCGGCCGCGGCGACGAGGCGGGGCACCCACGGCGGCAGCGGGCAACGCCGCCGCCAGCGGGCGGGCGAAGGCTGAGGCCATCAAGGACAGCCCCGGCCGAGGACGACGGGCGACGCCATCAGAGACGCCACCGAGTAGGGACGAAAGGCGACGCCGTCAATGACAACCCCTGCCCAGAGCGAAGGGCGAAGCCATCGAGCACAGGCACGGCCCAGGACGAAGGACCACGCCATCAGGGACGCCACCGAGTGATAGCGAAGGGCGACGCCACCGAGGACACTTCCGGCCCAAGGCGAAGGGTGACGCCGTCAAGGACGGCCTCGAGCCAGGCACCAGGCTTCGACCTCGTCGGCCAGCCACACGCGACCCTGTGCGAGCTGGGCAACCGGGCGCGGAAAATCGGCGCGGTTGGTGATCTGGTAGACACGCTGCCGGCTGATTCCGCCCAGCCGAACACGAAGCTCCTGGTGACCGACCAGGCTCGGGATTGGAGTGTTCACGCAGCCTAGCCTAGTCGCATGACAACCTGTCTAGCGCCTATGTCACTCGAACGGGTGAATCGGCGAGGGCGTCGAGCAATCCAAGCAGGCAGCGTCGGCGAACAGGCCCGAGCAGGGACGGACCGGCGAGCAGGTCGAGCCATGCGGCGTAAGCGCCAGAAGCGCCAAAGCGGCAGGAGCGGCTTGACGGCATGAGCACCACGAGCGGCTTGACGGCATGAGCACCACGAGCGGCTTGACGGCATGAGACCAAAGTCGCCGATGTCTTGGTAGGTCTCGATGCTGATGGCGGCGCCGTTCGCCATCACCGCGTCCAGACAGAGGAGTTGGAGGCACGGGACGTCGGGGCCGTCGTATTCGGGTTCGCCCTCATCACCGCCCCGAACCACCATCTCCACGCCCTGCCACGAGTCGACGATTTGTCCCCCGCAGGGCCTGGAACTCGGCGACCCGGTCGCGCAGTCAGTCCTCGATCATCGGCATGGGTGGTGAAGCTGTCCCAGCGGGAACTATTAGTTCACCGTCGAGCCCTGCGTGGCCGGTGTCCCGCCCACCGACTCGCACAGACGACGTGCGGCCCGGTTGCTCACACCCGTGATCAGGAACATCTTCCGGCGCCGAGTCGCACACCCGCCGCCATGGACGACCGGAGCAGCCCACGGCCGATCCCCCGGCCCCGAAACGGCTCGGCTACTTCGAGATGGTGCAGATAGAACATGGTGCTACCGTCCGGTCTCGCCAGATGGTGTCCCCAGCACCAGTCCTGGACCTCCTCCTCGTCGACCGCGAGGAAGGCGATCGCACAAAGGAGACGGCGCCCGCGGCGGCGCCGGTGAAGCGCCGAACCGCTTGCTCGACGATGCCCACGGGTCCGGCGAGACGGTGCGGATCACAGGTGAAGCGCTGGACCGCTTGCTCGACGATGCCCACGGGTCCGGCGAGACGGTGCGAATCACAGGTGAAGCGCCGGACCGCTTGCTCGACGATGTCCATGGTGTCCGGCGAGACGGTGCGGATCACACAGGAAGGGTGCCGCGGTGTTCCGACTGGAGCGAGGAGCGACCGGATTCCGGTACGGCAAGGAGCCGGAGCTTCCGGAGATCCCACTGCGGAGATTCCGCGGCTGCTGTCACGAGGCCGCTCGGCGCGCCGGCGGAACCGTCGACCAGGTCCATGAACGCGCCTATCCGCGCGACTATCACCGCGCGGTCATCGTGACCCCGGACGGCCGGTTCGTGGTGCTGTGCCACGCCGTACATCCGTGGATCGCCTTCGTCGAGGAGGACACCGGCGACCTGGACGGTCCGGGGAACTTCTTGGATCCACCGGTATGGGCCACGGCGTACACCGATACGGGTTTCGTCGTCATGAGCCGTGAACTGCTCGACTCGCCGCTCAGCGACGTCGACACGACAGCGCTGGGCAAGGGCGAATGGATGCAGATCCGCTCCTGGCGGCCGGCGAGCACGGGCCGCGCGGTGTTCAACGCCTGGGATTGAGCCGGCGGGGGTCGAGGACGCCCGGACGGGTCCATCCCTGGGCATGGCCGGGATGTCCAGCGCGCCGCGAACGATTCCGGGGACGCCGGCACGTCGAGCGAGGGGCGACCGGCAGCGGGCCGCATGTCAGGGGGCTTGATCCAGCCGCTGGGCGATCCGCTCGACGGCGAGCAGGTCCTCCGGGGTGAGCCGGTCGATGAAGTGCTGCCGGACCGAGGCGACGTGGATCGGTGCGGCGTCGGAAAGCGTTTCCCGGCCGTACTCGGTGAGCACGAGCAGGCAACCTCTGCCGTCGGCCGGGTCGGGTTCGCGCCGCAGCAGGCCGCGTGCCTCCATCCGGCTGGCGTGCCGTGACAGGCGGCTGCGTGACCAGCCCATCTTGTCGGCCTGCCGGCCCAGGGTGCTGGTGTGATCGGGCTGTTCCGACAGGGTGCTGAGCACCTCGTAATCGGGTTCGGAGAGCGCGATCCCGGCCAGGTCACGTGCCGTGCCGGTCTGGACGGCGACGACCACCCGCAGGAACGCCCGCCAGGCCCGCTCCTCGTCCGGGCTCAGCCATTTCGTTGACATGTAATCAAGCTAGCATCTAACCTTCGTTTCCATGTCAACGAAACCGATCCGCGTCCTGGTGCTGACGTGCAGCACCCGCCCCGGCGCCCTCGGCCCCGCCGTGAGCGACTGGCTGATCGAGACCATCACCCCGCGCGCCGCGGAACTCGGCGCCGAACTGGCGCCGGTGGCCCTCGGCGACCTGAAACTGCCACTTCTCGACGAGGAGGACCATCCGTCGTCGGGCGTCTACCGGCACGACCACACCCGCCGGTGGAGCGCGATCGTCGACGCGGCGGACGGCATCATCGCGATCACCCCCGAGTACAACTACGGGATGCCGGCGACCTTGAAGAACGCGCTGGACTATCTCGGCCGCGAGTGGGCGTGGAAACCGATCGGTTTCGTCAGTTACGGCCACACGTCGGCGGGCACCCGCTCGGTGCAGCACGCCAAGCAGGTCGTCACCACGCTGCGCCTGGTCCCGCTGGGCGCCACGGTCGCGATCCGCATCGGCGACGGCCTGCGCCCCGACCCCGCCCGCGACACGGCGGCCATCGGCCTGCTGGACGAACTGACCCGCCTGGCCCACGCGCTGCGCCCGATGCGGGAACGCTCCACAGCGGCGCCCGGGCCACTCCCCGGCTCCTATGTGCGCACCCTGACCTCGAACGACGCCGCCGAGGTGGCGGTGCTGCAGCGCTGCTGCTGGGTGGACGAGGCACTCACCAACGACAGCCTGGCGATCCCGGCCCTGCACGAGTCGATCGAGGACGTCCGCGATTGGCTATCTACCTGGCATACCACCGGAATCTGCCGCGACGGCCGCCTGCTGGGCATGGTGCGGGCCCGCCGTTCCGGCTCCGACTGGCACATCGGCCGGCTCGCCGTCGTCCCCGACCTCCGCGGCCAGGGCCTGGGCCGCTGGCTGCTGCGCGCCGCGGAAGCCGCCGCCGACCCCGGCTGCCACCGCGCCGAGCTCTTCACCGGCGCCAAGAGCCTGCACAACATCGCCCTCTACCACAGCGAGGGCTACCAGACGATGCCGCCCGCCGGCCCCGACGGCACCACCACCCTGGCCAAACCCCTGCGCTGACGCCGAGGTCCGCGCTTCGCTTCCGGCCTCCTTTCCGGTACGCCTACGCGTTCCGCCCGGGGCAGAGATCCTGCTCGGGCGGCCGGCGCCACACGATCCGCCCCGGTCGGCCGGCACCGCACGGGCCACCGGGTCCGGCTGGCTCCCAGAGCCGTCCCAGCCCAGTTGATGAAGCACCCACAACCAGCCGCGAACCTCCGGTTGGCCCCCAGCGCTGGCTCAACTCAGTTGATGAAGCACTGACAGCCAGCCGGCTTTCTGCGGCCGGCCCCAAGGCTGCCCAACCTCACCGAATCAAGCGCCGACACGCCACCGCCAACATTCGGCTGGGTGTCACCGTCGAGTCGGCCGGGTGAGGCGGCGGCAGGTGGGTGGGGCGGCGCCTGGGCTCGGGGGCGGCAGCAGGTGGGTGAGGTGGCGCCTGGACCGGCGGCGGCAGCAGGCGGGTGAGGCGGCCCCTGGACCCGGGGCGGCAGCAGGCGGGTGAGGCGGCCCCTGGACCCGGGGCGGCAGCAGGCGGGTGAGGCGGCCCCTGGGCCGGCCCGCCCGGCCACCGATCTGAGCCCGGCGGGCGCGGCACAGGCCGGAGCAGGCAGCGAGATCGCGCGGCCGGGCGGAACGGTCCGAAAGGAACGGGACGGCACCACGCGTACCGGAAAGGAATCGCTATGGCCGGGTGTCCTCGTCGCGGAGGCAGGCGACGGTGCGGTGATCGTCGTCTCCGGCGACGCCGTGGGTGATGCCGGTGAAGCCGGGCCATCGCCTGGCCAGAATCTGCTCGTGGCGCAGGAAACGGACGATCGTCGCGCTGATGCGCTCGCCGGGGACCAGCAGCGGGATTCCCGGCGGGTACGGCGTGAGCAGCACCGCGGTGGTGCGGCCGGCGAGGTTCTCCAGCGGGACGTGTTCCACCCGCCCGGCTGCCATGGCGGTCCACGCGGCGGTGGGCAGGGTCACCTGTTCGACCGGTTCGGTGTAGATCGTGGTGGACAGTTCGGCCAGGTCGGCGTCGCGATAGGTGGCGTGCAGGGCCTCGCAGATGTCGCGGAGACCGCTTCCCGCGTACCCCGGAAAGGCGGCCGCGAAAGCCGGCATGAGCCGCTCGATCTTGGCATTTCCAGCATAGGCGCTCTTGAATCGGTGCAGTTCCGCGATCAGCGAGTTCCAGCGTCCCTTGGTGATGCCGATGGTGAACAGGACGAACAGCGAGTACAGGCCGGTCTTCTCCACCACCACCCCGTGTTCGGCGAGATAGCGCGCCAGCACGACGCCGGGGATGCTCGGTGTTCCCGGTGGGCTGAATGCGCCGTGCACGGTGAGGCCGGGCGTGGTGAGGGTGACCTTGATCGGGTCGAGCATGGCGAATCCGTCGTCCACCCGGTCGAATCCGTGCCAGGCGGCGTCCGCCGTCAGTTCCCATTCGGATCGTTCCGGCAGTCCGGTGCGGGGTGGGGTGTCCGGGCCCCAGACACCGAACCACCAGTCCGGCGTTTCCGCGCCGATCCGGATGACGGTGCGGCGGAATTCCATCGCCTCGGTGATCGTCTCCTCCACCAGTGCGGGACCGCGCTTTCCGGCCATCATCTCGGCGGAGACGTCGCAGCTGGCGATGATGGCGTACTGCGGGCTCGTGGACGTGTGCATCCGGTACGCCTGGGCGAAGACCCGTTCGTCGAAACGGCCGTCGGCGCTGTCCTGGACGAGGATCTGGGACGCCTGGGAAAGGCCCGCGAGCAGTTTGTGGGTGGACTGTGTCGCATAGACCACGGTCTTCGTGGTGCGGGTGCGGTCGTTGGCGACGCCGTGCATGCCCTCGTACAGATCGTGGAAGCTGGCGTGCGGCAGCCACGCCTCGTCGAAATGGATGGCGTCGACGACTCCGTCGAGAATTCCCCGAATCGCGTCGGCCCGGTAGATGATGCCGTCGTAGGTGGACTGGGTGAGCGCCAGCAGGCGGATCGGCCGGTTCTTGTCGGCGATCAGCGGGCTCGCCTCGATCTTCTCCCGCAGCGCCTCGGCGGTGAATTCCCGGCGCGGAATCGGCCCGATCACGCCGGCCTTGTTCCGCGTCGGCATCAGATAGATCGGTACGGCTCCGGTGAGCACGATGGCGTGCAGCACCGATTTGTGGCAGTTGCGGTCCACCGCGACGATGTCGCCCGGCCCGACGAGCGAGTTCCACACGATCTTGTTCGAGGTGGAGGTGCCGTTGGTGACGAAGAACAGGTGGTCGGCGCGGAACGTCTTGGCGGCCAGGCGCTCGCTGTCGGCGATCGGGCCGGTGTGGTCGAGCAGCTGTCCGAGCTCCTCGACCGCGTTGCAGACGTCGGCGCGCAACAGGTTCTCGCCGAAGAAGTCGTGGAACAGCGTGCCGATCGGGCTTTTCAGGAAGCCGGTGCCGCCGGAGTGGCCGGGGCAGTGCCAGGAGTAGGCGCCGTCGCTCGCGTACCGCATCAGCGCCGCGAAGAACGGCGGCGCCAACTGGCCGAGGTAGTGGCTCACCTCCCGCTGGATCTTGCGGGCCAGGAAGTCGGGGGTGTCCTCGTAGGCGTTGACGACACCGTCGATGCGCGACAGCACCGACTGCGGAATCCGGCGGGCCGTCAGCTGCTCGCCGAACAGCAGGATCGGCACCCGGTCGTTGTGCGCCCGGACGGCGTGCACGAAGTCGGCGGCGGTGCGGATGGCGGCGACGTCGGCGGGTTCCTCGGGCCCGTCCGGGGAGCGGCCCACGGTCAGATGCAGCCCGTAGAGGACGGCCGAACTGGACCGGGCCACGTGCGCCAGCATGCCCGGCCGCTCGGTGTACCGCCCCTCGTCACCGAAGCAGCGCAGCTCCAGCCCGGTACGGATGAGCGCGGCCTCCAGCAGTTCCAGCGGCCGCCGCGCCCCGGCGGGCCCGTCCACGGGCGTGACGATCGTGACCGGGAACGGCAAGGGGAACGTCCTCTCGGCGGCAGGTGCGACGCCGTGACGGTAGCCAGGAGGGCCGCGTTCCGGCCGGAGAACCGGGCGCCGGTCCCCGGGCCGGGTGACATCACTCATCCCGGCCGCGGTGACCGTCCAGGACTGTCACTATCCGGGCGCCTCAGTACGAAACGTGAGGGTGAATCCGCTCTCGATCCGTCCCCCCGGCTCCAGCCACGTGGCGCCCGCGTCGGATGTGTCCCGGTCGGGCCCGAACAGCGGGGCGTTGGCGGGTTCGATGCCGAGCGCCCAGCCACGCCGGGAGGGATAGATCCACTGAAAGCAGCGCGGGAGGACGGCCGCGTTCCAGGCGATCTCCGCACGGGTGGCGAGCGCGGGCGAATACACCGTGGTCAGGGCTCGTTCGTCGGCGAAGTCGGTGTGCTCCCAGACCGTCTCGCCGACGGTGTCGATCGGGGCCGGAAAGCTGTGCCAGTCGGTGTCGTCGTCCCGGGCGGTCCGGCGTTCGGCGTTCGCGTCCACCCGGGTACCGGGGACCAGGAACGGGGCCCCGAAATTGATGTGATAGAGCAGACTGATCGGTTCCCTGGTGGTGCCGTTGTTGACGATGGTGTCACGAACCGTGAGGGCGGGCTGGTCGGCGTTCGCCTCGATCTCCCGGTACAGGAAGACCTGACGGCCGAAGACGGCGGAGTTGGCGATCGTCGCGTGCAGAATCACCCCGGGCGCATCGGTACGGCGTACGCCCACGTCCACCGCCCTGGTGTGATGGTGACTGCCGTGCTGACCGTGCCCCTCACGGGGCTTGCCGATGTTGTCCAGCCCGCAGGTGGCCAGCATGCCGCCGGTGAAACGGCCTACCCAGCCGCCACGGGACGGGTCCGAGTCGGGCCCGGCCGCCGGAATCGACGAGCGCCACGCGATCGGCCATCCCCTGTACCACAGCGAGCCGATGTCGAACCCGCGCTCCGGCAGCACCTCGAATGCCAGACCACTGGCGAGCGCCACCCGATAGGAGCGGCCACCAGGACCGGAGTGCGGGTCGCCCGTGGACTCGCGAATCTCCACGATCGCGTCGGGATTGCTGATCAGTCCGTGTGCCACCATCTCGGCCGCGGATATGAGGTCCATTCGTTGTGCCCTTCCCGTGCTAGCGGGCCTCGATGATCATTCCGGCGCCGACCGTGCGGTTGGTGCTCTCGTCGATCAGGATGAAGCCACCGGTGGTCCGGTTGCGGCGGTACTCGTCGGCCAGCAGCGGCACGGTGGTGCGCAGCTTGACCC
>NZ_JAGFNS010000080.1 GCF_017592555.1 Actinoplanes flavus
CTCCATAAGGTTGTTGATTGTCTGGGGTTGATGCCCCGGATGCCCGGGACGGTGGGGTGTGGCTGATGGTTTCTTGCCGTTGGGTGGTTCCGAAGGAGTGGCCGCCCTGCCGTTCCCGATGGCCTGGCTGCTGATTGAGATCTGCGTGCGTCGCTGTTTATGGAGCTGCCGGCAGTGCCATCGATGGGGTTGAGCTGTGGTTATCGGGGAGGTTCGGGCCGGTGAAGGTCCGGGAGAAGATCTGGGTTGGGATCGATGTGGGTAAGGCGCATCACCATGCGTGCGCGGTCGACGAGACCGGCAAGGTGGTGTTCAGTAAGCGGCTGGGCAACGGTCAGGCCGAGATTGAGGCGTTGATCGCCCGGGCGGGCAAGGCCGCCGGAGGTGTGCGGTGGGCCCTGGACATGACCTCCGGCAGCGCCGGGCTGTTGCTGGCGGTGTTGCGTCAGGCCGGCGCGGAGCTGGTGTACGTGCCCGGCCGGCTGGTCAACCGGATGGCCGGCGCCTTCGCGGGTGAGGGCAAGAGCGACGCCAAGGACGCGTTCACCATCGCCGAGACCGCCCGGTTGCGCCACGATCTGACGCCGATCACCGAGCCCGACGCGTTGGTCGCCGAGTTGCGGGTGCTGACCGCACGCCGTGAGGACCTGATGGGTGACTGGGTGCGTGGCGTCAACCGGCTGCGTGACCTGCTCGCGTCGATCTTCCCCGCGTTGGAAGCGGCGTTCGACTACTCCACCCGCTCGCCGCTGGTGCTGTTGACCGGTTTCCAAACCCCCGGCGGTCTGCGTGAGGCCGGAGCCGGACGGATCGCTGAGCATCTGCATGCCGGCGGTGCTTGGGCCAAAGGCATCCCGGCGATGGTCGACAAAGCCCTCGCCGCGGCGGCCGCGCAGACCATCGCGCTGCCCACCGAGACCGCGGTGGCACCGTTGATCGCCCGGCTTGCCGCCCAGCTGCTCGACCTCGACCGGGAGATCAAGAGTCTGGACAAGCAGATCACCGGCACGTTCGGCGAGCATCCACACGCGCCGCGGATCACCAGCGTCAACGGGTTCGGGCCGATCCTCGGCGCCCAGCTGCTCGCCGACACCGGCGGCGACCTGGCAGCCGCGTTCGGTAGCTCGGCCCGGCTGGCCGCCTACGCCGGTCTGGCCCCGGTACCCCGCGATTCCGGACGCGTGCGCGGCAACCTGCACCGACCCAAGCGCTACCACCGCGGCCTGCGCCGCGTCTTCTACCTCGCCGCCCTGTCCGCGATCAAACCCGACGGCCCATCGCGTGTCTTCTACCAGCGCAAACGCGCCGAGGGAAAGCTCCACACCCAAGCCTTGATCGCCCTGGCCCGCCGCCTGATCGACGTCATCTGGGCCCTGCTGCGAGACGGCCGTGAGTTCCATCCCTCACCGCCGATCACGCCGTACGCGGCTTGACATGGTCATTGAAACTCC
>NZ_JAGFNS010000081.1 GCF_017592555.1 Actinoplanes flavus
GGGGTGGTTGTTCGTTTGCTGTGAATCACACAGTGGACGCAAGTAAAATGTTTAGGGTGGTTAAGCCCTCGGCCTATTAGTACCGGTCAACTCAACACGTTACCGTGCTTACATCTCCGGCCTATCAACCCAGTAGTCTAGCTGGGAGCCTTACCCACTCAAAGGTGGTGGGATACCTCATCTCGAAGCGAGCTTCCCGCTTAGATGCTTTCAGCGGTTATCCCTTCCGAACGTAGCCAACCAGCCGTGCTCTTGGCAGAACAACTGGCACACCAGAGGTTCGTCCGTCCCGGTCCTCTCGTACTAGGGACAGCCCTTCTCAAGTATCCAACGCGCACGGCGGATAGGGACCGAACTGTCTCACGACGTTCTAAACCCAGCTCGCGTACCGCTTTAATGGGCGAACAGCCCAACCCTTGGGACCTGCTACAGCCCCAGGATGCGACGAGCCGACATCGAGGTGCCAAACCATCCCGTCGATATGGACTCTTGGGGAAGATCAGCCTGTTATCCCCGGGGTACCTTTTATCCGTTGAGCGACACCGCTTCCACACGCAAGTGCCGGATCACTAGTCCCGACTTTCGTCCCTGCTCGACCCGTCAGTCTCACAGTCAAGCTCCCTTGTGCACTTACACTCAACACCTGATTGCCAACCAGGCTGAGGGAACCTTTGGGCGCCTCCGTTACCCTTTAGGAGGCAACCGCCCCAGTTAAACTACCCACCAGACACTGTCCCTCGACCCGATCAGGGCCGCAAGTTAGATACCCAAACCCAACAGAGTGGTATTTCAACAATGACTCCACCCGAACTGGCGTCCGAGCTTCACAGTCTCCCACCTATCCTACACAATTAAATTCAGATACCAATGTCAAGCTATAGTAAAGGTCCCGGGGTCTTTCCGTCCTGCCGCGCGTAACGAGCATCTTTACTCGTACTGCAATTTCGCCGGGCCTGTGGTTGAGACAGTGGGGAAGTCGTTACGCCATTCGTGCAGGTCGGAACTTACCCGACAAGGAATTTCGCTACCTTAGGATGGTTATAGTTACCACCGCCGTTTACTGGCGCTTAAGTTCTCCGCTTCGCCCTTTCGAGCTAACAGGTCCCCTTAACGTTCCAGCACCGGGCAGGCGTCAGTCCATATACATCGTCTTACGACTTGGCATGGACCTGTGTTTTTAGTAAACAGTCGCTTCCCCCTGCTCTCTGCGGCCATACCACGCTCCACCCGCAAGGGGCTTCACGCGTCCGGCCCCCCTTCTCCCTAAGTTACGGGGGCAATTTGCCGAGTTCCTTAACCACAGTTCACCCGTCGCCTCGGTATTCTCTACCTGACCACCTGTGTCGGTTTCGGGTACGGGCCGCTCAGAACATCGCTAGAGGCTTTTCTCGGCAGCATAGGATCAATGACTTCACCAGAACGGCTCGGCATCACGTCTCAGCC
>NZ_JAGFNS010000082.1 GCF_017592555.1 Actinoplanes flavus
TCAGAGGGTGTTCCGTGAGCTTTTGACTGTTTTGCTGCTGGGGCGGGGTTAGGTGCCCTGATGGGTAGGGCTGGCGGTTGAGACTGGCGCAAGGCTGAAGGTGCCGGGTGGGCCTTCGGTCAGCACGCCGCGGGCGACCAGTCGTTTCAGTTTGGCGCGCATGGTTTCGACGTGTCGGGCGAGGGTTCCGGTGCCCATGGCGCGGCATACGTCTTTGACGCCGAGCGGGCCGGCTACGGCGTCGAAGACGGCGATGATCTGTTGGTAGGTTTCGCTGGCGACGGTGGCGTCCGGTGGTGGTGGCCCGGTTTCGCCGGCGAGCCGGGTCAGTGTCTTGCGGGTGATCTCCAGTTCGGTCAGTTCGGTTTCGACCTCGGCGAGTTCCTCGGTGAGCACGGCGATCTGCTCGCGTAGCCGGTCGGCTGCCGCTGCGGCGGCGGCTTCCCGGCCGGCGATGAGGTCCAGCAGCGAGGGAAGCGTCACGCGTCTGCCGGTGCGGGCCGCCAGGACGAGGTGTTCGTGCCGGTCAGCCGGCGGATCAGGTTCACCGTCGCCGCCCACCAGGTGTGTGCCACCGTGGACTCGGGCCGGCTCTCGTAGTCGCGGGTCAGCCGGCGGTGCAGCATCAACGTGCCGTGGGTCTGTTCCACGACCCACCGTTTTCTGACCGGCACGAACCCCGCCCGCCCATCAGTGCGTCTGACCTGCTCGACGCTGATACCCAGCATCGCGCCGTGGATCTCGACGTCGTCCTTGAAACCCGCGTCCACCCAGGCCTTGGTCACTGTCGGGGTGTACTCGACGACCTTGTCCAGCAGCCGCACACCGATCACGGTGTCGGTGACCGAGGCCGCCATCACCACCACCGCGATGATCAACCCGAGAGTGTCCACCGCCAGACCCCGTTTACGCCCGGACACCTTCTTCGCCGCGTCCAGACCGGTCGTGGCCGCCGGCACCTGATTCGCCGCCCGCACCGACTGGGTGTCCAGCACGACCGCGGACGGATCCTCCGCCCGCCCCGACCGCTCCCGCACCTGACATCGCAGCAAGTCATGAATAGCCTGGTCAGTGCCGTCATCGCGCCACAACGCGAAGTAGTAGTAGACCGCGGACTTCGGCGGCAGATCATGAGGCAGATACGCCCACTGACACCCGGTCCGGTTCTGATAGACGAGCGCGTTGACGATCTCCCGCAGCTCGTAACGACCCTGATGACCCGACACCGACGGACGCCGCTTCTTCCACGCCCGCAAGAACGGCTCAACCAGCGCCCACTGCTCATCGGTCAAATCACTCGGATACGCCCGACGCCCCACCACCCCATTCAAACGTCATGCCAGCGACCACAGACATCGACACAACCCAAAACCAGCACATCGAGCGACACCGAACTGCGGAAAACCCTTACAAAACACCCTCTCA
>NZ_JAGFNS010000083.1 GCF_017592555.1 Actinoplanes flavus
GGGCCTTACCCCCGGAACTTGGACACGGGGTTTATGCGGCTTGGGCGATCGTAGTTGATGTTGCGTGGATCCGCTCGTAGGTGATCGGTGACTGCTGTCCGAGCCGGGAGTGGCGGCGGATGGTGTTGTAGCGGTGCAGCCAGCGGAACGAGGTCAGCCGGGCGTCGCGTTCGTCGGTGAACGCGCGGCGGCCTTGCAGGGTTTCGCGTTTGAAGCTGGCGTTGAACGATTCGGCCAGGGCGTTGTTGGCGGAGCTGCCGACCGTGCTCATCGATTGCCGGACCCCGACTGTCTTGCAGGCGGCGGCGAAGTCCTTCGATGTGTACTGGGCTCCGTGATCAGAATGGAAGATCGCCCCGGCCAGGCTGCCGCGGGTCCGCTGAGCGGCGGTGAGTGCGTCGATGACCAGATCGGTGCGCATGTGGTCGGCGATCGCCCAGCCGGCGAGGCGGCGCGAGTGCAGGTCGATGACGGTGGCCAGGTAGAGGAACCCGCGTTCACCGACGGGTAGGTAGGTGATGTCACCGACGTAGCGCTGATTGGGTGCGGGTGCGGTGAAGTCGCGGCGGATCAGGTCCGGGGCCTTGGCCGCAGCCTGGTCCGGGATCGTGGTGCGGTGGCGGCGACGTAGCCGTAGTCCTTGCAGGCCGATGCCGCGCATCACCCGGGCCACGCGTTTGTGATTGACCGGTGTCCCGCTGTCGCGCAGTTCAGCGGTGATCCGAGGGACGCCGTAGGTGGTGTCGGCGGTGTGGACGGTCCGGATCCGGGCGGCCAGCATGGTGTCGGCGGCCTGCCGGGCCGCCCGGGCCGGTGCGGTGACCTGCCAGTAGTAGAAGCTCGAGCGGGCCACGCCGAGGATCTGGCACAACCGCTTCACGCCGTAGCGTTCTCGGTGGTCGGCGACGAACTGGAAGCGGTTCACCAGCGCGTCTCCCCGGCGAAATACCGGGCCGCCTTCCGCAGAATGTCCCGTTCTTCTTCCAGCTCCCGAACCCGCCGGCGCAGCTCGGCGTTCTCCGCCTCGACCGAGTCGGCCGGCGGCTCACCTGCCGTCACCGCCGGACGGCTGGTCCCGCCGCCGCGACGCTGGTCGTCGGCGCGGACCCAGCTGCGCAGCGTCTCCCGATTGATGCCGAGGTCATCGGCGATCTGCGCGATCGTGGTTCCCGGCCGGGACCGGTACAACGCCACCGCGTCGGCCTTGACCTGGGCGGGATAGTGCTTGTTCGCCATGGTGTTCCAGGACTCCTGATCTCCCCAGACCTCACGATCCAAGGTTCAAGTGTCCAAGATCAAGGGGGAAGGCCC
>NZ_JAGFNS010000084.1 GCF_017592555.1 Actinoplanes flavus
CCACGGTGCGCCGCGTCACCCGCGCGTCCAAATTCGTCCAGACTCCGCCCACGCCACCGCGCCGAGGTGGACGCTCGACAGCGCCGGAACTTCCCAGCGATGGGCGGCGCTGGTCACGGGGGTCGAGGAGCGCAGAATCCTTGGCCGGCCAGCCACCGAGATCGGCCCCGCGCCGCGCCGCCGGGGCCGATCTCTCCTCTTCTGTCCCCGATGGAGACGCCCGGCGGCTCGCCACGGGACCGAGGGCAATGGGCGGACGGCTGCCGGCGGCCGCCGATCGGTTGTGGATCTTCCCCGAAGACGGGATCGGCCTGACCGGTGAGAGCGGGGAAGTGGCCGAACGACTCACCCGTACTGATTTGTTGATTCGTTTAAATCTTGACGCGGCGATGACTACGGACGGCGGTCCGGCATCTCGCGAGTTCTGTTTCCGTCGTGTAGGGATGATGATGTCTTACTCCGGCCCGCCCGCGAACGAGCAGCCGTTCGACCCCAACCGTCCCGTCCCGCAGCCGCCGCCCGGCTGGGCACCGCCGCCGGCCGGGTACCCGCCGCCCGGAGTGCCCGGTCAGCCCGTTCCGCCCGGTAAGCCCGTTCCGCCCGGTTACGCGGGTTTCCCGCCGCCGGTCGCGCCGCCGAAGAAGAACACCGGAAAGGTCGTGCTCGCGGTCGTGGCCGGGTTGGCCGGACTCTGTTGCATCGGTGCGGTGGCCGCCGCAGGCGACGACGCCGCGAAGGACAACGCCGCCGCGACGACGACCGCGGTGACGACGACCACGGCCACGAAGCAACCGGCCACCGAGCCCGCGGCCGACGTCACCACCAAGCCCGCGGCCGACGTCACCAGCAAGCCCGTTGCGGAGGCGACCACCCAGCCCACCAAGAAGCTGACCGTCGCCCAGGAGAACGCCGTCGAGAAGGCAGCCGACTACCTGGACTACGCCGCCTTCTCCCGGACCGGGCTGATCAAGCAGCTCAAGTTCGAGGGCTTCTCCACCAAGGACGCCACCTTCGGCGTGGACGCGCAGAAGGCCGACTGGAACGAACAGGCCGCCAAGAAGGCCGAGGAATACCTGGACTTCGGCTCGTTCTCCCGGTCCGGGCTGATCAAGCAGCTCAAGTACGAGGGATTCACCACCGCGCAGGCCACCTACGGCGTCAAGAAGGTCGGACTGTAGCCCGCACGAACGAACACCCGACGGCGCGCCGTCACGCCACCGGGAAGCCGGAAGCGGGGGGGGGGGGGGGGGGGGGGGGGGGGGGGGGGGGGGGGGGGGGGGGGGGGGGGGGGGGG
>NZ_JAGFNS010000085.1 GCF_017592555.1 Actinoplanes flavus
CCTCTGGTCGCCGTCATACTTCGCCGGATCGTGCGGCGGCGCACCACTCGCGGTCGTCCGCGAATACATCGAAAACCAGAAACGTCCAGGTGGGTGACGGCGTTCCTCCCGGCCGTGAACGGCCGGGATTCCCGCCTTATGAACTGCTGAATCAGGAGACTCCGATGGTGACGCCATTCGCCGTGACGAAGCGCGATGACGGGGCGGGCGTTCACCGGTTGGCGATCGCCGGCGAACTGGACGAGGACACCAGCGAAGCCCTGATCGACGTGATCATCAACGCCGCCGAACACCTCGACGTGTCAACGGTCGTCGTCGACCTGCGGCGCGTCACCTTCCTCTCCGCCGGCGGTGTCCGGGCCCTGCTGCGCGGATGCCAGGCCACCCTCGAGAGAGGCCGCGGCTTCCGGGTCGTCAACGCCACCGGCTACGTCTACCAGGTGCTCCGGATCAGCGGAGTCCACCGGAGCCTGGCCGTCACCACCGAACGCGACGTCCCCGCCCGCTGACGGCCGGCCGGCGCCGGGTGGGCCGGCGGACCTGTGGTCAGCGGGGACGTCCATCCGGGTCCAGCGGAGGTAGCCCGAAGACCTCGGCCAGCCCGGTCACCTGGATCGCCTTGAGTACCGGCGGCGACGGGTTCACCAGGGTCACGGCGACACCGGCTCCGGCGGCGGCGTTACGGACACTGACCAGGGCGCCCAGCGCGTACGAGTCGATCATGGTCACGTCGGAGACGTCGATCCGCAGGAACCGGTACGCGGACGCCTGCGCGGCCGCCGTCAGGTCGTCGCGGACCGCGTCGGCGTCCGCGAGATCCAGTTCCCCGGATAGCGCGGCACGCAGGGTGACGCCGTCGTCGCTGGTCTCGTACGTGATCAAAGTGCTGGTGGACATCCCCCGACCGTAACGGTGATCGACTCTCCGCGCCTCTCGGGGCGATTCGGTAAACCCGGCGTTCTCGTGGTCGATTACCCGTGGCGAGTCGTTCGCCCCGGGGCCTGAACGGTCGCAACCGCCCGGCACCGGTTCGGGCACTGGAGGTGCAACGCCCGCCCTGGAATCTCTTTCCCATGCCCGGCCGACAACGTGCCGGACAAACGGGGGAGATTGTTTTGCGACGCGCCAAGCT
>NZ_JAGFNS010000086.1 GCF_017592555.1 Actinoplanes flavus
ACAACGCCACCGCGTCGGCCTTGACCTGGGCGGGATAGTGCTTGTTCGCCATGGTGTTCCAGGACTCCTGATCTCCCCAGACCTCACGATCCAAGGTTCAAGTGTCCAAGATCAAGGGGGAAGGCCCAGGTGGGTGCGGGCGCGCGTGCAGGGCCGGGCACGAACACGGACGCAGCGCGGAGGCAACCGCACGCGCGGACGCGGAGCCAAGCATGAGCACGGACCGAGACGCAGAGGCGGACGCGGAGGCGAGCGCGGACGCGGACTTCGGTTCGGGAACGGATACGGAGGCAGACGCGGGCGCGGGCACGAATGCAGCGGTAGGCGCGGACACGAGCGCGGATGCCAAGGCGGGTGCGGACGCGGACGCCGGCACGGGCACGGACGCGCGGGTGGGTGCCGGCACGTAGTCGAGCGGGGGCACGGGCGCAGGCGCGGAGACAGACGCAGGCGCGGGCACGAATGCAGCGGTGGGCGCGGGCACGAGCGCGGGTGCCAAGGCGGGTGCGGACGCGGGGACGGGCACGGGCACGGACTCCGGTGCGGGCACGGGCATGAATGGAGAGGTGGGTGCGGGTGCGGGTACAGGGGCGGGCACGAGCACGGACGCAGTCACGGAGGCGGAGGCAACCGCACGCGCGGACGCAGAGGCAAGCACAAGCACGGACCGAGACGCAGAGGCGGGCGCGGGCGCGGAGGCGGAAGCGGGCACGGAAGCGGGCACGGACGCGGAGGCAGGCACGGAAGCGGGCACGGAAGCAGGAACGGACGCGGAGGCGGGCACGGAAGCGGAAGCGGGCGCGGGCACGGAAGCGGAAGCGGGCGCGGGCACGGAAGCGGAAGCGGAAGCGGGCGCGGGCACGGGCACGGGCACGGAGGCGAGCACGGGCACGGGCACGGGCACGGGCGCGGGCCCGGAGGCGGGCGCGGGCACGGAAGCGGAAGCGGGCGCGGGCACGGAAGCGGAAGCGGAAGCGGAAGCGGAAGCGGGCGCGGGCACGGGCACGGGCACGGGCGCGGGCCCGGAGGCGGGCACGGACGCGGGCCCGGAGGCGGGCACGGACGCG
>NZ_JAGFNS010000087.1 GCF_017592555.1 Actinoplanes flavus
AGAGGACGTCTGATTCACGTAGTTTGTGAGTTATGAGGGTTTAGTCGTCTCGCCAGGTTGGGGTGGTTTCGGCGGTGAGGCGTTTGGCGAGGTTGTCGATCATCGCCAGGGTGATCATGCTGGCCGAGTTGTCGGGGCGGGCTTCGTAGTCGCGGACGAGGCGGCGGTGGTGCATGAGCCAGCCGAGTGTGCGCTCGACGACCCATCGCCGTTTGAGCACGCTGAACCCTTGGGCCTGCGGGTCTTTGGTGACGACCTCGACGTCGATGCCGAGCGTGGCACCATGCTCGACGGTCTTGACCTTGAATCCGGCATCGACCCACGTCTTGGTGATGGTGGGGTATTTCGTGGCGGTTCGGTCGAGTAGGTCCATGCCGATCGCGTTGTCGCTGATGCTGGCCGCGGTGACGATCACTGTCAGCAGCAGGCCGAGGGTGTCGGTGATGATCCCGCGCTTGCGGCCGACGATCTTCTTGCCGGCGTCGATGCCCTGGGTGGCGGCCGGGACATTGGTGGATGTCTTGACGGTCTGGGTGTCCATGATGGAGGCGGTGGGTTCGACCGGTCGGCCGTGATGGTCGCGGACCAGGCCGGTGAGCTGGTAGTTCAGCTCGGTGAAGACTCCTTCGGAGCTCCAGGCCGCGAAGTAGCTGTAGACGGTGCGATAGGGCGGGTAGTCGTGGGGCAGGTAGCGCCAGGGGATCCCGGTGCGGTTGAGATACAAGATCGCGTCGAAGATGTCGCGGAGATCGTGAGTGGGTCGGCGGCCGCCGACGCCGGCGTCGGCGCGGGCTTGGCGCCACGCAGCCAGTCGGGGCTCGATCAGTGCCCAGCGGGCGTCGGAGAGGTCGGAGGGGTAGCTGCGGCGTTCGGTCATGCCTCCGGCGTACGCTGGCACAACGGGGCCTGGTGGACGTGGTGTCCGTCGATTTCGTGATGAAAGTGAATCAGACACGATCGAGGGGCGATAAGCGCTCATAGTCGGGCAGGTGCGGGTGGCGGCGTCTCCGGCATTTCACCTGGATCGGACAGCGCCAGCTATCACCGTCA
>NZ_JAGFNS010000088.1 GCF_017592555.1 Actinoplanes flavus
CTAAGGCGTGTTTCATAAGCCGGTCAGAGCCACTCGCAGATGACCGTGATGGTTAGGACGGCCTGGAATCGGACGGCCAACTTGTCGTAGCGGGTGGCCACGCCGCGGTGGCGCTTGAGCCGGGCGATGCCGTTCTCGACCGCGTGCCGCATCCGGTAAAGGTCGCGGTCGAACTTCGGCGGCCGTCCGCCGCGGGAGCCCTTGGCCTTGCGGTGGGCGTCCTGGTCCTTCTTGCTCGGGATACACGCTTTGATCCCACGCTTACGCAGGTAGGCACGGTTGCCGCGGCTGGTGTACGCCTTGTCTGCCAGGACCAGGTCGGGGCAGGTGCGAGGCCGGCCCACCCCCAGACGCGTCACCCGGATCCGGCGCAGAACCGGGATGAACTGCGGACTGTCACCACGATGCCCGGCGGTCACCACCATCGCCAGGACCTTCTGTCCCTGCTCACACGCCAGATGCGTCTTGGTCGTCAGACCGCCGCGAGACCGTCCCAGGGCGTGATCGGCGGGTTCGTCGTGCACGCCACCGGGCGGCTCTTTCTGCAGGTGGCCATCGGTGCGGGCGCCGGCGGCGTGCTGGTGGGCGCGGCTGGTCATCGAGTCCACGCTGACCGTCCAGGCGATCCGGCCTTCCGCATCGCCGGCAGCCTGTGACGCGGTCAGGATCTTGTCCCAGGTCCCGTCACGCTGCCAGCGCCGGAACAGGCCGTAGACGGTCTGCCAGGGTCCGTACTCGGCCGGGACGTCACGCCACGGGGCACCGATCCGGATCCGCCAGCGGATCCCGTCGATGAGCTGCCGTTTCTCCCACTTCGGCGGACGACCCTTCGCCGACGCGGCAGGCAGCAGGACAGCGAGGCGCTGCCACTGGGCGTCGGTGAGGTCATGCCGCCTCGTCACCGCTAAGGTGGCCACGAGGTCTCCGGTATGAAGTTCGAGCTTGGTCGCTGAACCGTTTACCGGAGACCTCTTCAAATATCGATCACCGCC
>NZ_JAGFNS010000089.1 GCF_017592555.1 Actinoplanes flavus
ATGACTAGTTGTCACAGCCACTTGTCAATGCGAAACACGAAGGGTGTCGATGATCTGTTTGTGACGACAGACATCAACACCCTTCTCACCGCACTTTACGTGAAGATCGACGACTGGCTCGGCAAGCCCCGCCGAGCCGGGCGGCCGCCGAGGCTGTCCGACGCCGAGCTGCTGACCATGGCGGTCGCCCAGGCCCTGCTCGGGATCCGTTCCGAGGCCCGCTGGCTTCGGTTCCTGCCCAAGCACCTACCCGGCGCATTCCCGTATCTACCCGGCCAGTCCGGTTACAACAAGCGCATGCGGGCCGCCCTGCCGCTGCTGAAGAGAGCCATCCGGCTGGTCGCCGCGGACACCGACCTGTGGTTCGACGACGTATGGGTCACCGACTCCACCCCGGTTGAATGCGGCCGGTCCCGGCCCACGGTGAAACGCTCCGACCTTGCTGGCTGGGCCGGTTACGGCTACTGCTCATCGCACTCACGGTTCTTCTGGGGCCTGCGTCTGCACCTGATCTGCACGCCCTCGGGTCTGCCGATCGCCTGGTCGCTGTCCACCGCGAAAACCGACGATCGCCAGGTCCTGATCGCCGCATTGGAAGACGACCCTGATCTGCTTGCCACCCGACCGGGGCAGCTGATCATCGCGGACAAGGGCTACGTCTCCGCTGAACTCGATCGCTGGCTGGCCGAACGCGGAGCCCGGCTGCTACGGCCGTCCTACCGCAACCGAACCCCACACCCCGGCGAGCACCTGCTCAAACCCGTCCGCCAGCTGATCGAGTCGGTCAACGACACGTTGAAGGGCCAACTCGACCTCGAACTGCACGGCGGCCGCAGCATCGAAGGCGTCGGCGCCCGCATCGCCCAACGCCTGCTCGCCATGACCGCCGCGATCTGGCACAACCGAACCACCGGACAGCCCCTGACCAGGTCCTTAATCGCGTACGACCACTGACCTCAGTTAGGACTTACTCGTCTAG
>NZ_JAGFNS010000009.1 GCF_017592555.1 Actinoplanes flavus
CGCGGGCCCGGAGGCGGACGCGGGCCCGGAGGCGGACGCGGGCCCGGAGGCGGACGCGGACGCGGGCACGGGCGCGGGCACGGGCACGGGCGCGGGCGCGGGCGCGGACGCGGGCGCGGGCGCGGACGCGGGCACGGAATTCGGTGCGGGCGCGGGCACGGAGGCAGATGCAGGCGCGGGCGCGGAGACAGGCGCGGGCGCGAGGGTGGGGGCGGAAATGCCAGCGGCAGTGGCAGGAGACGGGTCACGGCGGAGTTGGGCGCGGCGCAAACGTTGGGCGTGGCGCTGGTGTAGGCCCCATTCGCGGTGGCGTTCGTGGTCGCGGCGGAATTGGTCGGCGGCTGGCGAATGGTTTCGTCGCTTGGTTCGGTCGCGCATCGTGGCGATCGTCTTCGGGGAGAATAGCTGCTGCTGCCGCATGCCTATACTCTCCTACTTCCGGGAGAAAGACTGTAAGAAGTCGATCATGCCAATTCCGGGCCGAAGGGAAGATGAAGAACAAGCGTCATTGATGACGAAACGAGAAACATGTAACAGCACAGAGAAATCTTTTGTCATTTCATCGAAAATCGCATAGCCCCGCGCGATCACGTCGAAGCGGCGGCGCGCTCGACGCGCGGCCAGGCGAGCGGGCCGGCGTCGTCGCGCGCCGACCCGCCTGTGCCCCTCGGGCAACTGCTCACTTCGGCCCGCGGGCGCCGAAACGCGCCCGAGGCCGGCGCGGTCAGACCGCGGGGCATCGCCGACCAGGGATGGCCGCCAGCCAGTAACCGACAACGGCGGCGGCACCGAAGGGCGCCGGCCAATGAGGGCCGCCGAGCAGCACCGGTGAGCCGACGGCAACAAGGGCGGCAACCGATGGGCTTCGACCGGCGGCAGCCGTCAAACAGCGACGTGCGACGGCCTTCCACCGACGACAACCGCCAGACAGCGACGAGCGACGGCCTTCCACCGACGACAACCGCCAGACAGCGACGAGCGACGGCCTTCCACCGACGACAACCGCCGGGCAGCGACACGGCCGCCTCTTCGAGAGGAGATCTTCATCCGGGCTCGGGAGTCGAACGGCGTGGACTTCGGGCACTAAGGCAGGAAATCGGGTTCAGCAAACCGAAAATGGCAGAAATCGTGCGGTGTACCCCGTACCGGATAAAGGGTTTAAAGCTCGAAAAGATCCCGCATCGCCTCGGCCAGGCGGGCCATGCTGGCGCCGGTCACCATGCCGATTCGTTCGGCGCCGGTGGAGGCGGGCAGGCGGCGCATGCGGTTGACGACGACTACGCCGGTGATCGGGTCCTGTTCGGTGAGGGCGACCGCGTACGGTGGGAGTTCGGTGACCCCCCGCTGCCGGACGATCGGCGCGCAGAAGGGGGCCGCGTTGCCGCGCTCGTTGTAGCTGTCGCCGGAGAGGACGAGGACGCGGTAGCGCAGGTCGGCGCGATCGCCGATGGTCCAGATCTCTCCGCGCCTCATGCCCGCGACGACCCGGATGTCGGCACGGTCCGGATCGGCATGGCAGGAAGCGTACCGCCGCACCGATCTCACCCGCGTTCGCCCCGCCCACGCATCGGAAACAATCGTTCAGGCCGCGCGCCGGGTGGCTTTCTGCTGGTACATGGCCTGGTCGGCGCGCCGGATCAGTTCGTCGGCGCAGGTGCGGGCGTCGGAGTGGACGGCGCCGACGCTGGCGCTGACCCGGATCGGTTCGCCGCCGACGACGATCGGCTCGGCCAGGGCGGCCCGGACCAGGGCGGTGAGCCGTTCGGCGTCCTCGCCGAGCAGGACGAACTCGTCGCCGCCGTAGCGGGCCGCGAACGCGCCGAGGCCGCCGAGGCGGGCGCCGACCTCGGTCAGCAGCCGGTCTCCGGCCAGGTGGCCGAGCCGGTCGTTGACCTGTTTGAAGCCGTTGAGGTCGCAGAACAGCAGCACCACCGACGGGTGACCGGCCTCCTGTTCGCGGCGTAGCGCGGCGTCCAGGCGGTTCCACAGTTCGGCCCGGTTCGGCAGGCCGGTGAGCAGGTCGTGGGTGGCCTGGTGGCGCAGCCGTCGTTCGGCCTGTTCGCGTTGCAGGCCGATCCGGGCGACCCGGACGCCCACCAGCGTGATGATCAGCAGGTTGCCGACGGTGAGCAGGGCGGCGTCGCCGTGCATGCCGAGGATCTCGCGGACGCCGGAGACGGTGGGGATGACCGCGATCGCACCGCCGAGGACGATGACCCGGCCGGCGAGGAGGCGGCCGGGCGGCACCGGGCAGGGGTGGGCGAGGTCCGCCGCGCGGGGGTGCAGGGCGGCGAGGCCGACCAGCGCGTAGGCGACCACGAAGATGGTCTCGCGGAGGACGGTGGACTGCGAGGTGACGGTTCCGGTGGCGAGGATTCCGCCGACCACGCCGGCCAGGTTGCCCAGCACGGACAGGATGAACAGGGCCAGCGGGGCGGAGAACCGCTCGCTGGTGCGCAGGACCCGGATCAGGGTGCCGAGGATCCCGGAGATCAGCAGGACCGTGGCCAGCAGGCTGGTCTGCTTGGCCAGGGGGACGCCGGCCCGGACCAGGCTGGGTTCCAGCACGACGGTCCAGGTGAGGGCGGCGACGACCACGGCGACCACGCCGGCGTCGAGCAGGCCGCCGATGTCGGCGCGGCCACGGCGCAGCACCAGGGCGACCGCGGCGGCCAGCATGTGCAGGTTGCTGACCAGGACGATCAGGTCCCCGACGGCGGCGTTCCGGCCGCTCAGCAGAATGACGTTGTCGAGCACCAGCCAGCCGAGGGCGAAGGCCATCAGCACGAAGGGGCGCCGTTCGCCGGGCGGCACCCGGCGGACGAGGAGGGTGACCGGGATCGCGGCGAGCACCGAGATCGCCAGCAGGATCAGGTCGCGGCCACCTTCGGACACCACCGGCATCGCGGCCGTGAGTGCGGTCGCGGCGCTGATGTAGGCCACCATTCCGAGGTTCCGGGTCACGACACCTGCGATCGGTACGCGGTCCGGGCACATGAGGTAACCCGCGGCGAGAGTGTTCACCACGTGGACGGGATCGAACCGCCGGGCTCCCGAACCCGTAAGAATGACCGCGGGGCCCGTAACGGGCGGGTAACGAGGAAGGACGTAGCACGATGTCGCAGAAGGCGCAGATCGGAGTCACCGGCCTGGCGGTGATGGGCCGGAACCTGGCCCGGAACTTCGCCCGGCACGGACACACCGTGGCGTTGCACAACCGGTCCTACGGCCGCACCAAGGAGCTCGTCGAGGAGTTCGGTCACGAGGGCAGCTTCCTGCCGGCCGAGACCGCCGAGCAGTTTGTGGCGAGCCTGGAGCGCCCGCGCCGCGTGGTCATCATGGTCAAGGCCGGCCCGGCCACCGACGCCGTGATCGACGAGTTCGCCCCGCTGCTGGAAGAGGGCGACATGCTGATCGACGCGGGCAACGCGCACTACGCGGACACCCGCCGCCGCGAGGCCGCGCTCAAGGCGAAGGGGCTGCACTTCGTGGGCGCCGGCGTCTCCGGTGGCGAGGAGGGCGCGCTGCACGGCCCGAGCATCATGCCGGGCGGCCCGAAGGAGTCGTACGAGGCTCTCGGCCCGCTGCTGGAGGACATCTCGGCGAAGGTGGACGGCGAGCCGTGCTGCGTGCACGTCGGCCCGGACGGCGCCGGCCACTTCGTCAAGATGGTGCACAACGGCATCGAGTACGCCGACATGCAGCTGATCGCGGAGGCGTACGACCTGCTGCGCCGGGTGGGCGGCCACTCCCCCGCCGAGATCGCCGGCATCTTCAAGACCTGGAACGAGGGCCGGCTCGGCTCCTACCTGATCGAGATCACCGCCGAGGTGCTCAAGCAGGTCGACGCCGCCACCGGTAGGCCGTTCGTGGACGTCGTGCTGGACCGCGCCGAGCAGAAGGGCACCGGCCGCTGGACCGTGCAGGCCGCCCTGGACCTGGGCGTCCCGGTGTCCGGTATCGCCGAGTCGGTGTTCGCCCGCGCCATCTCCGGTGGGGTGCAGGAGCGTGAGGCGGCGGTCAGCGCGGGTCTGCCGGGCCCGTCGGCGTCGGCCGGTTCGCACGCCGGTGACCTGGTGGCGGACGTCGAGCAGGCGCTGTTCGCCTCCAAGATCGTGGCGTACGCGCAGGGCTTCCAGCAGGTCCAGGCCGCCAGCAAGGAGTACGGCTGGGACATCGACCCGGGCGCCATGGCGAAGATCTGGCGGGCCGGCTGCATCATCCGCGCCAAGTTCCTGGACTTCATCAAGCAGGCGTACGACAAGAACCCGGCGCTGCCGACCCTGCTCGTGGACGAGTACTTCCAGGACGCGGTGGCCGGCGCCCAGGACGCGTGGCGCCGGGTCGCGGTGACCGCCGCCCAGCAGGGCATCCCGGCGCCCGGCTTCTCCTCGGCGCTGGCCTACTACGACAGCCTGCGCGCCGAGCGCCTGCCGGCCGCCCTGATCCAGGGCCAGCGGGACTTCTTCGGCGCCCACACCTACCACCGGGTGGACAAGCCGGGCTCGTTCCACACGCTGTGGGCCGCGGAGGGCCGCCCCGAGGTCGACGCCTGATCCCACTGTGCGAGCCCGGCCGAGAACGATCGGCCGGGCTCGATTATCCTCACCGGGCATGACCGTGCCCCCCGGCATCGACGTGACCGTGCCGAACGCCGCCCGCATGTACGACTACTACCTGGGCGGCAAGGACAACTTCGCCGTCGACCGGGCGGCCGCCGACGCGGTCCTGTCCGTGGCGCCGGAGATGCGCGACGCGGCCCGCTCCGGCCGTGAGCTGATCGTCCGCGTGGTGCGGCACATGATCACCGAGCGCGGGATCCGCCAGATCATCGACATCGGTTCCGGCCTGCCCACCAGGGAGAACGTGCATCAGATCGCCCAGGCGGTCGATCCGTCGGTGCGGGTGGTCTACGTCGACCGCGACGAGGTCGTCTGCCGCCACGGTCAGGCCCTGCTCAGTTCGGCGAACACCACGATGATCCAGGGTGACCTGCGCGATCCGGCGGCGATCCTGGCCGACCCGGGCCTGCGGAAACTGATCGACCTCGACGAGCCCGCCGGCATCCTGATGATGTTCCTGCTGCACCTGATTCCGGACGGCGACGGCCCGCACACCCCGGTCGCCGCGATCCGGGAGGCGGTGGCCCCGGGCAGCGTGCTGGCGATCTCGCACGCCGCCTCGGACGCCCGCCCCGAGCACATGGCCAAGATCTCGGCGATCTACCAGCGGGCGAACTCGCCGTTCACCCCGCGGGACCCGGAGACGATCCGGGCGTTCTTCGGGGACTGGCCGCTGGAGGAGCCCGGCCTGGTGCACCTGTGGCCGTTCGCCGAGCTGCCGGCCGGGGTGGACCCGGATCTGGCGGCGATGGGCTATGCCGGGGTCGCGGTCAAGCGCCGCTGAGCCTTCACCTCGTACATGGCGGCGTCGGCCCGCGCGATCAGGGTCTCCCGGTCGACGACGGCGCCGGCGCGCGCGACGGCCGTTCCGATCGACACCCCGATCCGTACGGGTGTGCCGCCCACCAAGATCGGTGCCCGCAGCGACTCGACGATCCGGTCGGCGACCGTGGTGCCGCCGCCGGGATGTTCGCCGCGTAGCAGGATCAGGAACTCGTCGCCGCCGATCCGGCCGACGAGGTCCTGCTCGCGGACCGCGGCGGTGAGCCGCCGGGCGACCTCCTGGAGCACGGTGTCGCCGGCCTGATGGCCCATCCGGTCGTTGACCGGTTTGAAGCCGTCGAGGTCGCAGAGCAGCAGGGTGACCTCGGCGAGCGGGCCGTCGTCGAGGGCGCGCAGCTCCTCGTCGATCCGGTCGACGGTGTGCCGCCGGTTGTAGAGACCGGTGAGGTCGTCGTGGTGGGCCTGATGGGCGAGGGTGCGCTCGGCGCGGGCCCGCTGCGCGGAGAGCAGCCGCAACCGCAGCACCACCACCGGCACCACCAGGATCGTGGTGGCCGGAAGCACCACGCTGGCCGGGCCGTCGCTCTGGACCGCCTGGACGGCGGCGACCGCCGGGTTGGCGCAGAGGGCGGCGCCGAGCCAGCCGAGCGGCGGGTGCCGCACGGTGGCCGGGCCGGGCGCCGGCCGGGTGACGTGCGGGCCGGTGGGCAGCACCGGACCGGCGGCCACGCACAGGTAGGCCACCATCATCAGCTGGGCGGTCGGGACGTGGCTGCCGTGCACGGTGAGGACCGCGACGACGTCGCAGAGCAGGGTGAGGATGCCGGCGGCCATCAGGTAGGCGATCGGGCCGCGCGACTTCGGGGCGGTGACGCCGATCCGGAGCAGGCAGCCGATCACCGCGGAGAGCAGCAGCAGGTCGGAGAGCAGCAACATCTTGCCGAGCGGGGTGGCGTCCGGGACGAGGCCGGGGCGGATCAGCCAGGCCCCGAGCGGGCCGGCGGCGCAGAGGCCGATCAGCGCGGCGTCGATGAGGCCGCCGGGGTCCTTGCGGCCGTGCCGGCGCAGCCCGATCGCGGTGCCGGCCAGGAAGAGCACGTGTGCGCCGGCCATCACCAGGTCGGTGCCACCGCCCTCGGCCCGGCCGAGGTGGTGGCCGGGGATCCAGTCGGGCCAGCACAGCGTGCCGAGGGTCAGCATCGCCATGCCCGCGGTGGCGATCAGCCACGGCAGCCGGTCGGTGAGGTGCCGGGCGGCGATGGCGGCCAGGTAGGTGATGATCGGGGCGGCGGTGACCAGCGCGAAGATCACCGTTCGTGAGCCGGGGCCGGTCAGCGCGTAGGACGCGACCGCGGCGGCCGACAGTCCCAGCACTCCGGCGTGCACGGGCCAGGCGGGAGCCGTGGCACGCGGCCATGCCATACCGGGTTCCCTTCCTCGGCCTGACGGGGTCTCGGCCAACGATCGGCCGCGCCGCGCCCGGCTTGAGGGAAACGGGTCAGGCGGGTGCCGCGGCCGGTTCGGTGGCCGGCGTGTCCTCGGCGACGCGGCGGCTCAGGGCCCGGTAGGGGCGGCTGGCCAGAGCCAGCGTCGTGGCGATCACGCCGATCAGGCCGGTGAGGATGAAGACCAGGGCCATGCCCCGGTCGGCGCCGGTGCCGAACCAGGAGCCGATGGCGTCCGCACCGGCGCCGCCGTCGCTCATGAACGGGATGAACACGAACTGGGTGATCGGGGAGATCAGGAACGCGGTCAGCGGGGACGCCGCCTGTTCGGCGCTCTGGGCGAGGCCGAAGACCCGGCCCTGCCGCTCGTAGGGCACGACCCGCTGGAGGATGGTCTGCTCGGTGGCCTCCGCATAGGGCATGAGCAGCATGTACACGTACATGCCGACGGCCATCGGGATGATCGACGCCCAGATCGGGAAGACCACGATGATCACCCACAGGACCACGTTGAGCAGCAGCAGGAGCCGGACCGGGCGGGAACCCAGACCGGTACGGGACACGAGCAGCCCACCGAGGATGAAGCCGGTGCTGATCACGCCCCACAGCAGGCCCCACGTCTGCACCGACACGAGCGACAGCCCGTACGCGTCGGCGAGGGCCATGAACACGCCGCCCAGGAAGTTGTTGAACGTGCTGAACAGGATGAGCGCGGTCAGGCCCGGCACGCCGGCGATGATCCGGATGGTGCCGCGCAGGTCGACGCCGGGTCTCGCGGCCTCGGTGTGCTCCGGTTCCCGTTCCGGGATGCGCACGAACGTGAGGTGGACCAGCGACAACCCGAGCACCGCCAGGGCCAGGACCAGCACCGAGAACATGCCGTCGAAGGCCACCAGCACGCCGCTGATCACCGAGGTGACCAGGAAGCTGGTGCCGGAGACGGTGCCGACCAGGCCGTTGGCGCGGTCCCGCCGGTCGGCGTCGATCAGCAGCGTGACCAGGGTGGGCAGCGCGATGGTGCGGATGTTGCCGGCGATCACGCCGAACATCAGCAGCAGCACGAACGCCCAGAGCCGCGCGTCGGCCGGGTCCGTCCACGCCTCGCCGGGCACGGACAGGTGGACGGCGAAGGCGGCGCCGTACAGCACGAGCGACGCCAGGGCCGAGCCCTGCAACGCGGTCTTCTTGCGGTGACCGTCGACCAGGCTGCCGAACCAGACGCCGGTGAGCGCGGTCAGCACCAGGAAGATGCCGGAGATGACGCCGGTCGCGAAGACCGATCTGGTCTCGAGGTACACCCAGAAGGTGACGGCGAACCAGACGGTGAAGTTGATGACCGACACCAGCAGGGTGTTGAAGAGCAGCTGGTAGAAGGTCCGGACGTGCCCCGTGACGACGGTCATGGACTGCACGGTATTACCTGGACCCCGCTTGAGGTCCAGAGGGTTTTTCAGGCGCGGACCGGGTCGGTGGCCATCAGGGCGGCGAAATCGTCGGCGGGCAGCGGCCGGGCCATGAAGAAGCCCTGCCCGTACCGGTAGCCCATGTCCCGCAGCCGGTTCAGCTGCTCCTGGTTCTCGATGCCCTCGGCCACGGCCTTGAGCTGAAGGTGCTCGGCGAGCTGGGCGACCGCGGCGGCGACCGCGAGGCGGCCCCGGTCGGCGCCCTCGGCGATGCCGTCGACGAACGACTTGTCCAGTTTCAGCACGTCGACCGGGAAGGCGCGGAGCAGGCTGAGCGACGACTGGCCGGTGCCGAAGTCGTCGAGAGCCAGGCGTACGCCCATCTCGTGCAGTGCCCGGAGGGTCTCCTGCACCTGCCAGCCGTCGACCACCGACGACTCGGTGACCTCGAGGATCAGGTCGCGCGGGCTGAGCCCGGTCTCGCTGAGCACGGCCGCGACCTCGTCGACGAAGCCGGCCTCGCGCAGTTGGCGGACCGCCACGTTGACGTTGACGGCCTCGACCGCCGCGTCCTTGAACGTCGCCCGCCAGCGAGCCAGCTGTGAGCACGCCTCGCGCAGCACCCAGGCGCCGAGCGGCACGATCAGGCCGGTCCGTTCGGCGACCGGGATGAAGTCGGCGGGCGAGACGAAGCCGCGTTCCGGGTGCTGCCAGCGCACCAGCGCCTCGCCGCCGTGCAGGCGGCCGGTGACCAGGTCGTAGATGGGCTGGTAGAGCAGCCGGAGCTCGCCGCGGGCGATGCCGGTGCGCAGTTCGCCGGCGAGCATGGCGTGGTTGACCATGTCCTGCCGCATCCGCGGCTCGAACCGGGCCCAGGACGCCTTGCCGGCCTCCTTGGCGGCGTACATGGCGATGTCGGCGTTGCGCAGCACCTCGTCGGCGGTCTCGCCGAGCTCGGCGATCGCGATGCCGGCGCTGGCGTGCACGAGCAGGTGCTGCTCGCCGACGGTGAACGGGTCGGCGAGGGCCTGCAACGCCCGCCCGGCGGCGGACTCGGCGGCGGCGGGAGTGTCGATGGGCAGCAGCACGGCGAACTCGTCGCCGCCGAGCCGGACCGGCATCTCGCCGGCCGTGCACTGGGCCCGCAGCCGCTGCGCCACCTGGAACAGCAGCTGGTCGCCGGCGGCCGGGCCGAGCGTGTCGTTGATCATCTTGAAGTCGTCGACGTCGATCAGCAGCGCGGTGGCCGGTCGGCGGGCCTCGATGCGCTCGGCGAGCGCCACGGTGAACCGGGCCCGGTTGGGCAGGCCGGTCAGGGCGTCGCTGAGCGCCAGGCGTTCCAGCTCGGCCTGCTGGCGGCGGATGCCCCGCAGCGCGAGGGTGTTCTCCCGCAGGCTGAGCAACTGGCGGGCGACGACACAGCCGGCGATCAGCAGCGCGCCGATGATCACGGTGCGCTGCCGGTGGCTCATGTCCTGGGCGCTGACGCTGATCACCAGGCCGGTGGTGGCGGCGACCGCGGCGAACGGCAGCAGGTTGAACAGCGACCGGTTCGAGGCCGGCACGGGCTGCGCCTCCGGCTGGTCGAGGGCCCGCCGCTGGAGGTAGGCGCTGATGGCGAGGGCGGTGCCGACGATCGGCAGGACGAGCACCGACAGCGCCATCCGGGACTGGTCGTCCCCGGCGATCAGCAGGATGGTGCCGGCCACGCAGGCGATCGGGGCGGCGGTGAGGACCCGCAGCGCGGTGCCGTCGACGGCGGTCTCCGGGGCGGCGGCGGCCTTGCCGACGGTCACCAGCAGCAGCACGCCGCCGACGCCGACGAGGGCGGCCACCATCCGGGCGGCCAGGGAGGTGTCCTCGGGGGCCAGGTCGAACACGGTGTACCAGAAGACGAGGGCGCTCGCGACGGCCACCGTCAGGGCGTCGAGCACGGCCCGGAGCAGGGCGACCGGGGTCGACTCGCGGCCGCGCAGAGCCAGGAAGGCGAACATCAGGAGGCCGAGGCCGGCCAGTGTCGGGACGGCGACGTACACCGACATGCCGGTGTCGTTGTTGGCCCGGACCATGGCGACCAGCGCGGCGATCAGCAGGCAGACACCGACCAGCGTCATCCGCCGCCAGAACACGTGGACCCGCCGCGGCAGCCCGGGGAGCCGGGCGATCCGCAGGCAGGCGTACGCGCCGGCGGCCATCGCGACCGGGCCGCCGACGTAGCCGAGGAACAGTTCGTCGTCGCCGCGGACGAGCAACCACGTGACGACCCCGAGGATGGCGCCGACGGAGACCAGGACGGGCGCCAGCCCTCCGGACCATGGCCGGGGGAGACCGCCGGCGTTCTCGGGTTCGCTCATCGGGGGTCTCGGCTCCTGCCCGGTTGGCATCTCCTTGCGGTCTACCAGTCGGCGCGCGAGCCCCGAATCTGAGTGGAATTCAGCCGGACAGTGCGGCGGACACCACAGCCCGGGCCTCCTCCTGGACGCGCGCCAGGTGGTCGGGGCCCCGGAACGACTCCGCGTAGATCTTGTAGACGTCCTCGGTGCCGGACGGCCGGGCCGCGAACCAGCCGGACTCGGTGACCACCTTGAGGCCGCCGATCGCCGCGCCGTTGGCCGGGGCGGTGGTCAGCACCGCGGTGATCGGCTCGCCGGCCAGCGTGGACGCGGTGACCTGCGACGGCGACAGCCTCGCCAGGATCGCCTTCTCGTCGCGGGTGGCGGGGGCGTCGATCCGGGCGTAGGCCGGCTCACCGAACCGCGCGGTCAGCTCCCGGTAGTGCTCGCTCGGGGTCCGGCCGGTCACCGCGAGAATCTCCGAGGCCAGCAGGTCCAGGATGATGCCGTCCTTGTCGGTGCTCCACGGGCCGCCGTCGCGGCGCAGGAACGACGCGCCTGCGCTCTCCTCGCCGCCGAAGCCGATCGACCCGTCGAGCAGGCCGGGCACGAACCACTTGAAACCGACCGGCACCTCGTCGAGGCGGCGGCCCAGGTCGGCGGCGACCCGGTCGATCATCGACGAGGACACCAGGGTCTTGCCGACGCCGGCCCCGGACGGCCAGCCGTCGCGCGAGGAGTAGAGGTAGGCGATGGCCACCGCGAGGTAGTGGTTGGGGTTCATCAGGCCGCCGTCGGGGGTGACGATGCCGTGCCGGTCGGCGTCGGCGTCGTTTCCGGTGGCGATCTGGAAGCGGTCCCGCCGAGCGATCAACGACGCCATCGCGTACGGCGACGAGCAGTCCATCCGGATCTTGCCGTCCCAGTCCAGGGTCATGAAGCCGAACCGCGGGTCGACCAGCGGGTTCACCACGGTCAGGTCGAGCCGGTGCCGCTCGGCGATGGCACCCCAGTACGCCACGCTGGCCCCACCGAGCGGGTCCGCCCCGATCCGCACGCCGGCGTCGCGGATCGCGTCGACGTCGATCACCGACGGGAGGTCGTCCACGTACGTGGCGAGGTAGTCGTACCCCTGAACGCTCTCCGAAGCCCGCGCCGCGGCCGCGGTGACCCGCCGCACGTCCTTGAGCCCCGCCGCGATCAGCGCGTTGGCCCGGTCCTGGATCCACCCGGTGGCGTCGGTGCCGGCCGGGCCACCGTCCGGCGGGTTGTACTTGAAGCCGCCGTCGTCCGGCGGGTTGTGCGACGGCGTCACCACGACCCCGTCCGCCTTGGCCTTCGCCGACCGGTTGTGGGTGAGGATGGCGTGCGACAGCGCGGGCGTCGGGGTGTAGCCGTCGCGGCTGTCGATCAGGACCGTCACCTCGTTGGCCGCGAACACCTCCAGCGCGGTGATCATCGCGGGCTCGCTCAGCGCGTGCGTGTCACGGCCCAGGAAGAGCGGGCCGGTGGTGCCCTGCTCGCGCCTGTACTCCACGATCGCCTGGCTGGTCGCCGCGATGTGATCCTCGGTGAACGCGGTCCGCAGGCTGGACCCGCGGTGCCCGGACGTCCCGAAGGCGACACCCTGCCCCGGCTGCGCGGGATCCGGGTGCTCGGTGTAGTAACGCGAGATGACCTTGGGAACGTCGATCAGATCGGCCGGCTCGGCCGGCTCACCGGCACGGGGGTGGTGGGACATGGCGGCTCCCTCGAGGACGGGTCTGGGCGCTGCCCCGGATCGTATCGACAGCCCCGGCTTGAACCTTTCCCCACGCCGATCCGAACTACCTCTTGTGACCCGGGTCTTACTGTTCCTGCTCGTCCTGCTGACCGGCACCCTCGCGCTGCCCGCCGCGCCGGCCGCCGCGCACGCCGCGCCGGTCGGGGCGTCCCCCGCGCCGGGCAGCCTGAACAACGCCGCGCCCACCGAGGTCACCGTCACCTTCAGCGAGCCGGTCACCCCGGTCGAGGGCCGGGTGCAGGTGATCGCCCCGGACGGCGAGCGGATCTCCGGCAAGGTCACCGTCGAGGGCCCGGTGCTGCGGATCCCGATCCGCAAGGCCGGGCACCCGCTCGGCACCTACCTGATCAGTTTCCGGGTCATCTCCGCGGACAGCCATCCGGTCGGCGGCGCGATCACCTTCTCGGTCGGCGCGCCGTCGGCACGGCCCGAGGCGCCGGTGGAGTCGGCCGGGGCGCATCCGTCGGTCACCGCCGCGATTCCGATCTTCAAGACATTGGGGTACGGAGGGATCACCCTGATCGCCGGACCCGCCCTGTTCCTGGCGTTCCTGTGGCCGCGGACCCGGTCCCGGCTCGGGGCGCTGCTGGCGATCCGGATCGGCCTGGGGCTCACCGCGGTGGCCACCGTCGGCGCGCTCGGCACCCAGGCGCAGCAGAGTTCCGGGGCCGCGCTGTGGCAGGTCACCGCCGCCGAGCTGGGTGAGGTGGCGACCAGCCGGTTCGGGTCGCTGCTGCTGGGACGGCTGGCGATCGTGGGCGCGCTCGCCGTACTCCTGCCCGCTCTCCTGCGGAAACCACGACGGACCGTGACCGTGCCGCGGACCGTGCCCCAGCCGGTCCTGGTCGGCGCCGGGGCGCCCGCTCCCGAACCGGCACCCGCGCCGGGGCCGCGGCCGCCGGCCGGGTCGCGGAAGGCGCGGGCCTACGCGGTTCTCGGGCTGTCCGTGGCCGGGCTCGCGACGTGGCCGCTGACCGGGCACGCCATCGCCGCACCGCTGCCGGCGGTGACCGTGAGCGCCGGGGTGGTGCACATGGCCGCCATGGCGGTCTGGATCGGCGGGCTGCTCACGCTGACCGTCTTCCTGCTGCGCCGCACCGACCAGCGGGTGCTCGGCGTGATCCTGCCGGTGTGGTCCCGGTGGGCCGCGCTCTCGGTGTTGTGGCTGGTCCTCGCGGGCGCCGCGCAGTCGGTCATCCAGGTGGGCCGGGTGAGCGCGCTGTGGGAGACCGACTACGGCCGGCTGCTGAGCGCCAAACTCGGCATCCTGGCCGTGGTGCTGGCGGTCGCGGCCGGCGCCCGCCGTCTGGTGCTGCGCGGGTCCGGCGGGACCGGGCTGCGGCGGCTGGTCGGCGTCGAGGTGGTGGCGACCGTGCTGATCTTGGGGCTCAGCTCGGTGCTGGTGCAGGTGGACACCGGGCGGATCGCGGCCGCCAAGGACCGGCAGATCACCGGCGCCGGCAAGTCCGAGACGCTCACCAGCGACCTGTACGCGGTCCAGTTCAACATCTACCCGGTGGAGCTGGGCGAGTACAACACGGTGCACGCGTACCTCTACGCGCCGGACGGCTCGCCGATGCGGGCCGAGGAGTGGCAGGTCACGGCCCGGCTGCTGGACCCGGCCCTGGAGGCGGTGCCGCAGCCGCTGGCCCCGCTGCCGACCGGGAACCAGGCTCTCGGGTCGATGTCGTTCCCGCTGCCCGGCACCTACGAGATCACCTTCACCATCCGGGTCAGCGAGATCGACCGGGCCAGCGTGAAGACGACCGTGACCGTGGAGAGGTGACGGGCGGGACGGTTCTGGGCATCAGGCGTGGGTGGACGTCTCCCTGAGCGAATCGACCGTCGCCGTCGTCGTCACGGTGCACGGCACCCTGGACATGGACAGCGCCCCGCTCCTGGCCGCCCGGCTGGACGAGGCGCTCGACCGCCCCGAGCCACGCGTCGTGGTCGACATCGCGGGTGTCGGCTTCTGTGACTCGATCGGGCTCAGCACCTTCGTGCTGGGCCACAGCCGGGCCCGGGCCTCCGGTGGCTGGCTGCGGCTGGCCGGGCCGGGTGAGTTCCTGGAACGGCTGCTCGACACGGTCGGGCTGATCCGGCTGATCGGCGTGTACCCGTCGGTCGCGGACGCCGTCGCCGACCGGCCCGGCTAATGTTCGCCCGTGCTGATCCTGCTCCCGCCCTCCGAAGGCAAGACCCCGGCCGCCGCCGGCGCGCCCGTCGACCCGTCGTCGCTGTGGCTGCCGTCACTGACCGCCGCCCGTACCCGGGTGCTGAAGAAGCTGGTGTCGCTCTGTGCGCGGAGCAGCGCGCGGTCGATCGCGGACAGTCTGGCCGTGCTGGGGCTCAGCGAGGGGCAGCGGGGCGAGGTGGCCCGTAACGCCGGGCTGCTGACCGCCCCCGCGGGCGTCGCGTCCGGCATCTACACCGGCGTCCTCTACGAAGCCCTGAATCCGGGCGATCTGCCACCCGCTGCCCGTCGATGGCTCGGGGAGTCGGCGGTCGTCTTCTCCGGGCTCTGGGGCGCGGTCCGCCTCGGTGACCGGATCCCGGCCTACCGCTGCTCGATCGGCGTCACCCTGCCCACGATCGGCGGGCTCACCGCGTACTGGAAGAAGGCTCTGCGCCCGGCCCTGGACGAGGCGGCCGCCGGAACGCCGGTGCTGGACCTGCGCTCCGGCGCGTACGCCGCGATGTGGGCCCCGGCGGAGAACGCCGCGGCCGTCAAGGTGCTGCACGAGCGGATCGTCGACGGGGTGGCCAGGCGGTCCGTGGTGTCCCACTTCAACAAGGCCACCAAGGGCCGCCTGGTCCGCGCGCTGGCCGCCGAGGGCGCCGCGCCGGGCTCGGTGGACGAGCTGGTCACCGCGCTGCGCGACCTGAAGTTCACGGTCGAGGAGCGGCCCGGCCCAACCGGGCAGCCCCGTCAGCTCGAGGTGATCGTCACCGAGCTGTAGCTCACTCGGCCGACACGATGTCCACGACGAACCGCAGGTCGCCCTTCTCCGGGCCGTAGGCGAGGGCGGCCGGCACGTCCAGCTGGATCCGGCTGCCCACCTTCTGCCCGGGGACGCCCTGGTCCCAGCCCGGGATCAGCTGGCCGACGCCGATCTGGGCGGTGAACGGCTCGGACACGCCGTTCTCCCACGACGAGTCGATCAGCTCGCCGGTCTTGTGGTTGATCACCTTGTAGTTGACCGTGATGGTCTGACCGGCCTTGACCGTCTCACCGGTCCCCGGCACCAGCTCCTTGACGGTCACCGCGGTCACCGCTCCGGTGCCGGGCTGCACGTCGGGCTCCTGGCTGAGCCCGGACGCACCGGAGGCAGCCGCGGTGGCGGGCGCGGACGACGGCACGGCCGACGGCGGAACGGGCGGGGCCGGCTGGGTCGTCGCCGAGGGCTGCGACGCGACCGGCGCCTCGTCGCCGCCGTCACGGACCGCGAAGAACACTCCGACCAGCACCGCGACGACGAGCGCGCCGCACAGCACACCGGCGATGGCCTGGCTTCGGCGCTTCTTGTCACTCATTCGTAGAACCCCTCGGTGTCGGAAACTCCGGACACGCTACTCAACGATGTGACCGGCGCGACAGCGAACCTCCCCCGAATCGCCGATGGGGATGATCAACCGTAAGGCCCCCGTCCGCCTCCCCCTCTTCTCCCCGGCCGTACGAGATGAGATCGTTTAGCGCCCCTGTCACCGACGCCGCCCTGGAGGATCCTTGCCTCTGCTCGATCCCGGAGCACGGCGGGACTACCTCGAACCGGCCGCGGTGATCCTGGCCGGCGTCCTCGCCGTCGTGGTGTTCGGGCTGGTCATGCACGCCCGCGCGAACAGCGGCGGGCAGCCGGCGGAACCGGAGCCGACCGCCGCGCCGACGGCGACCGCCGACCAGATCCCGATCCCGCTGCCCAGCGCGAGCCTGCCGCCGTCGACGGCGCCGGTCGACGCGATCTCCATCGAGCGGGTCCCGGTCGCCGCGACCGTCGACCTGGCCGCCGAAGGCACGATCGACTGGGTGCACTGGGGTGAACAGGGCCGGTTCTCGCTGGAACGCGACGCCGACGGCGAGTTCGCCATCCTGGAGGGCACGCCCACCGCGCCCCGGGTCCGGCACACCGCCAGCCCGCAGCGGTTCGCCTGGAGCGGCGGCGAGCCGATGGCCGCGACCTCCGGCGTGACCAGCGGCATCAACACCTGCGGCACCGGCAACGGCTTCACCGTCACGGCGCCGGCCGGGACCGGCCGCAACGTCCTGACCGTGTACGTCGGGGCGATCAGCGCCCGCGGCGACCTCCGCATCGAACTGTCGACCGGCGGCGAGCCGGTCACCGACGTCCTCGAGAATCGAGAGCCGGCGATGACGACCGTCGCCTATGTCATCTCCTACCGAGCTTCCGGAACTGGCAAGATCTCGGTCAAATGGATCACCGGCGCCACCTTCGACGACAAGTGCGGCGGAGTGTCCCTGCAGGCCGCGACTTTGAGCTGACCTGCGGAAACTCTCTAATCCGAAAGGGGAACCCTGTGTTCGCGGGCTGGGGATCGCGGGTCGCCCGCCTCCGTTGGCCGGTGCTGATCGTCGCGCTCGTCGCGGTGCTCGGCGCGGGCGTGTGGGGCTTCGGCGTGTTCGGTCAGCTCACCGAGGGCGGCTACCACGACCCGAACAGTGAGTCGGGCCGCGCCGCCGAGGTGATCACCGCCACCACGGAGGGCCGGAGCGGCGACGTCATCGCTGTCTACACGCCGGACCAGGGCACCATCGACGACCCCGAGCTCGGCACGCGGATCAAGGACCGGCTCGCCGCGCTGCCGAAGTCGGCCGTCAACGCGCAGACGTCGTACTGGGACCAGCAGGCGCCGGACTTCGCCGCCGAGGACAAGTCCAGCGGCGTCGCGGTGATCACCCTGGTCGGCTCCGACGACGCCGCGAAGATGGAGTCGTACGCCGACATCGAGGACTCGTTCACCGTGCCCGGCGCGCACGTGCAACTCGCCGGCGGCATCCCGCTCGGGCACGCCTCGTCCGAACGCTCGACCGAGGACCTGGCCTTCGCCGAGATGGTGTCGCTGCCCATCGTCCTCATCCTGCTGCTGGTCATCTTCGGCTCGCTGGTCGCCGCCTCGCTGCCGGTGCTGGTCGGCGGCTGCGCGGTCCTCGGCTCGCTGGGCGTGCTGCACCTGATCGCCCTCAACCACGAGGTCAACTCGTTCGCCGTCAACGTGGCCAGCCTCCTCGGCCTCGGCATGGCGATCGACTACGGGCTGTTCATGGTCGGCCGGTTCCGTGAGGAGCAGGCCCTCCACCCCACCGCCGAGGCCGTCCGCCGGACCGTCGCCACCGCCGGCCGAACCGTGGTCTTCTCCGCCACCCTGCTGATGACCGCCCTCGCCGGGTTGCTGCTGTTCCCGCAAGGCTTCCTCAAGAGCCTCGCGTACGGCGGGCTCGCCGCCGTCTTCCTCGCCATGCTGCTGTCGCTCACCCTGCTGCCGGCGCTGCTCGCCCTCCTCGGGCCGCGCGTCGACCTGATCCCGGTCCGCCTCCCGTTCGCGGCCCGCACCGGCACCGGCGGCTGGCAACGGCTCGCCACCTGGGTGCTGCGCCGGCCGGTGCTCGTGGCCGTACCGATCCTGATCGCCCTTCTGGTCCTGGCGTGGCCGATCACGGACGCCCGCTTCGGCGAGAACGACGAGCGGCAGCTGCCGGCCGGGGACCCGTCCCGGGTCGCGGTGGAGACGCTCAAGGCCGACTATCCGCAGTTCAGCGCGGACGGCGTACAGATCGTGGTGCGGTCGGCGAACGGCCGGGAACCGGACGTCGAAGCCTTCACCGACGCGGCCGGAAAGATAACCGGCGTCGCCGGGGTGACCGCCACCGGCGGCAACGGCGAAGACGTCGTCGTGCTCACCGCCGACCTCGACAGCACCGACTCGTTCAGCACCGAGGCCCGGCAGGCCGTCGAGGACCTGCGCGCGCTGCCCGCACCGGCCGGAACCGAGACACTGGTCGGCGGCGTCACCGCCCGCAACGTCGACAGCGTCGCGGCGATCGCCGACGAACTGCCCGTCATGATCGCCCTGCTGGTCGGCGCGACGCTGGTGCTGATGTTCCTGGCCTTCGGCTCCATCCTGCTGCCGGTCAAGGCCGTCGTGATGAGCGCGCTCAGCCTCTCCGCCACCTTCGGCGTCCTCGTGTGGATCTTCCAGGAGGGGCACGGCGCGTCCCTGCTCGACGTCACGCCCACCTCGCTGGAAGCCGGCATCGTCGTGCTGATGGCCGCCGTCGTGTTCGGCCTCTCCACCGACTACGAGGTGTTCCTGCTCTCCCGGATGGTCGAGGCCCGGCTGCGCGGCGCCACCACCGAAGAGGCGGTCACCCTCGGCCTCACCCGTACCGGCCGGGTGATCAGCGCGGCCGCCCTACTGCTCATCGTCGTCACCGGCGCGTTCTCGCTGTCGTCGATCAGCACCATGCGCTTCATCGGCGTCGGCATGATCGTCGCCCTGGTGCTGGACGCCACCGTCGTCCGGGTGCTGCTCGTGCCCTCCGTGCTGGCCCTGCTCGGCGACGCCTCCTGGTGGGCGCCGGGGCCGCTGCGGCGTCTCCAGGAGCGGGCCGGGCTCGCCGAATACGCCGGCGAGGAGGAACCCACCGGGCGTCACGCGTACCGGCCCGTCCTCGACGGCACGGTGGTCAGCCGGGCGTTGCCGGCGGCCCCCGCACAGGCGGCGCTGCCCTCCTCCGCCACCGGCGACGGCATGGTCCTCGACTACGACGCGTTCCTGGAATACATCTCCGAGAAAGAGAACGGGACCACACCCTTCGGCTTCCCGCTGCCGGGCTCGACGACCGTCGCCCTTTCCACCAGCACCGGTACGGCCGGCGCATCGTCCCCGGACGCGGATTCGGCGGCCCCGCCCGCCGACGATCCCGTGGTCGGCGCCGCGGCGTCCGACGGCGGTGCGGTCGAGCCCGGCGACACCGCCTCCCCCCGCGACGCCGCCTCCCCCAGCGACACCATCTCGGCCGGCGACGGCGTCTCCCCCAGCGACACCATCTCGGCCGGCGACGGCGTCTCCCCCAGCGACACCATCTCGGCCGGCGACGGCGTCTCCCCCAGCGACACCGTCTCGCCCGGCGACGGCATTTCCTCCGGTGACGCCGTCGTCGATGACGACCACTCGCTCGGCGGCCCCGCGGTCGGCGACGCGCTTTCGCCCGGCAATGCCTTTACCTCCGGCGACACCCTTTCGTCCGACGACGCCTTTACGTCCGGCGACGCCCATTCGTCCGGCAATGCCCTTACATCTGGCGACGCCCATTCGTCCGGCAATGCCCTTACGTCTGGCGACGCCCATTCGTCCGGCGACGCCTTTGCGTCTGGCGACGGCTTCTCGCTCGGTGGCCCCGTGGTCGGCGACGCCGTTTCGCCCGGTGATGCCGTTTCGGCCACCGAACCCACGGTCGACGCCTTCTCGCTCGACGACCCCGCAGTCGACGACGCCCACTCTCCCGGGAGCCCCGGCGCCCTCTCGTTCGATGGCGCTGCGGTCGAGGCGGCTGATGTTTCGATCGCTGATGGCGGCGCCTCGGCATCGGTCGGGGACGACCTGGGCGGGCTCGATGATCTTCCCGTCATCAGCGGTGGCGACGAGTCGCCCGAGCTGACCGAGGAGCCGATCACCTTCGCGGCCGTCGAGGACGCCCTCACCCCGACCGACCCGTTGTCCGCGGACCTGTCCCGCATCGCACCCGGCGAACTGGAACCCGCCGAGCTGGCACCCTCCCTCGACGACGAAGCCGTTCCCGAGCCGGTCGACTCCGACGCCATCTGGGCCGAGGTCGAGGCGACCCTGGCCGCCGGAGCGGAGGCCATGAACGTCGAGGTCCCCGTCCTGGAACCGACCTTCGACGAATTCGGTGTCTCGGCCACGCAGGTGATCCACCCGCCCACCGAGCCAGACGAGGCCGACAAGGCCGACACCTCGGCGACCCAGGTCATCCAACTGCCGCCCACCACCGAACCGGCCACCACCTCAGCCGACCCCACCCACGCCCGGCAGGACGACACCTACGCGGCCCCGGCCACCGACCTGCCGCCCACCACCCCAACCGACCCCACCCACGCCCGGCAGGACGACACCTCAGCGGCCCCGGCCACCGACCCGTCGCCCACCCCAGCCGACCCCACCCACGACCAGCACGACGACACCTCAGCGGCCCCGGCCACCGACCCGTCGCCCACCCCAGCCGACCCCACCCACGACCAGCACGACGACACCTCAGTGGCCCCGGCCACCGACCCGTCGCCCACCCCAGCCGACCCCACCCACGACCAGCACGACGACACCTCGGCGACCCAGGTCATCCAGCTGGCGGCCGCGATGGAGAAAGCCAGCGAGGAGACGGTTCCCGCCGAGTCGGACATTCGGGACGAGACGCCGGTGCTCGGTCGGGCAGCAACCGAGCCGACGACCGAAATGTTCGCCGCGACCCCGGACGCCGCACCCCTCGAGAGCGAGACGACACCCGTCACCGCGACCGAGGCTCCGGCGCTGGACCCGTTCTCGTGGCGTTCCGACCCGAGGTTGGCCGACTTCGCCGCGCCGGGTTCCGCATCGTTCCCCTGGCTGGTCCGCCCCACCGAACCGAGCAGTGCCCCCACCGACCACACCGCGCCCACGGCACCCGGCGACATCGCCGTCCAGGCCGAGGCTCCCGCCGAAGCCGCCGCGGCTTTCGGATCGCCGGCCACCGCCGGTGCCGCCGACCTCAAAGCTGATACCGGCATTTCAGGCATGGGCGGCTACGGGTCCACGGCCCGCCCGGACGCCACGCTTCCTCATCCCCTCGCTGACCGGACCGGACAGCGTCGACCGCAGACCCTCGACGACTGGCTGGCCGCCTCACGCCCGCAGTCCCTCGGCGACCTGCCCACGACCGGCGCACGCCGCCCGGAAACCCTCGACGAGTGGCTGACGACCAGATCGAGCGGAACGCCGGACACCGAGGCCACCACCTCATCCCCCGCCGATGCCCCGGACACGCCCTCGACGACCCCTTCCGCGGAAGAACCCAGCGGAGACGCCGAAGCGCCCAACCCGATCGCCGAAGCACCCAGTCGGGACACCGAAGCGCCCGGTCGGGATGCCGAGGCCGATCTCTCACCTGAACCGACCCGAGTCGCCGAGCCCACCGCTCCGGACACGATCCGGGACAACATCGACTATTCGCATGAACACGACGAACCCGCGTCGAGCCCCGTGGATCTTCCCGATGCTGGAGGTGCAGTCGCGCGGCCCGAAGCCACCGACGAGAGCCGGAAGCCTGGGGAAGGCATCGTTCCCGCGAACTCGGAGCCCGTCGCAGCGAAGACCGAATGGGCGACGTCCGAAGACCGCCTCGCGGAGCCCGCGTCGGCCATCGTTGCCGGTCAGCAGACGTCCGCCCCCGTGACGGAAAGCCCGGAGCCGGATCACGAGCCGCTCACCGTCGCGGAGCCGACCGCCGCCCCTCAGCCAATGGCGGAACAGGTCACCCAGCCCGAACCGGCAACGGAACGAATCACCGAGCCCGAACCGGCAACCGAACAGGTCACCGAACCTGAATCGCCGACCGAACAGGTCACCGAACCTGAATCGCCGACCGAACAGGTCACCGAACCTGAATCGGCAACGGAACGGGTCACTGAGCCTGAATCGATGACGGAAGCGACCGACGAACCCCGATCGGCGACGGAACAGCTCACCGAGAGGATCTACGAGGCAGAAGCGGCCCACCACAGCGACGGGTCCGACGTCGCGGCAGGTGTGCTCAGTGACGGGGCGATTCCCGCACGGGCTGAACCCGCCGTCGCGGAGGGAGCCGAACCGACAGTCGCCTCGGAGCAGCTCACGGCTCCCGCACCGCACGCCGCCGAACAGATCGACGAGCCGGCCGCGGCCGAGACGAACTCGGCTGGGCAAACCCCCGCAGAAGGGCCGTCCGCCACGATCGGCGAGCCGATCGCGGAGTTCGACTCGGCCGACAGTCCGGGCCCTGTCGTCGTCGAGGACGCGGCGAACGACAACGCCACGATCCTGATCAGCGAACCGATCGCCGAGTTCAACCCAGCCGACAGCCCGGACACCCTCGTCATCGAGGACGCAACGAACGACAACAACACGATCCTGATCAGCGAACCGATCGCGCCGATCGAGGAGATCACGGACGTCGAGCCCGCTCGGCCGAGCATGGCAACCGCGGAATCGGCAGTCGATGGAGGTACCGCTGCCGAAGACGCCGTGACGGATGAGGTGGCCGCAACGCTCGCTGATCAGCACGCGGTGCTCGACGACTCGCCGGCTTCGAAGGCCGAGGACGCCGAGGTGACCGACGAACCGGCAGCGGAACCGGCGACCCGCGAACCCGTCATGGCAGACGGCGGCGCAGCGATCATCGCGGAGCCGGCTGGCGAGACCCTTGCTGCCGCCACAGAAGCGGCCGTCGCGGAAGCAGCCGCCGCCGAAGCGCTCAGCGAGGCCCTGACGGTCAACCCGGTGATCCCCAGGCAGGGTCGTCGCCCGCAGACGCTCGGCGACCTCCCGGTCGGTGCGTGGCGCGAGGACGGTCAGCCGGCGGGACGCCGACCGGAGACGCTCGACGACCGGCTTCGCGGGGCCGGGCGGCCGGCCACGCTGGCGGATCACCTCTCCGACCACGGCGGGGCCGCGCGTCGTCCGGCGAACGCGGGCCCGGCCTGGGTCGCCGTTTCAGGTGAACATCCGTACGATCGGCAGACCCGCCGTCCGGCTTCGCTGGCCGACCATCCGGGACCGGCGCGGTCCTCTCGGGAGGCCGTCACCGAGGAGCCGGAGTCGGGTTCCGCATCGAGTCCGTCCTGACGGGCAGGTCCCGGCCGGGCAGGTTGATCTTGTACGGCTGGCTGTGAGGGCTGTCTCGAACCCTGGAATCAGCACTCACAGCCAGCCGAACGACCCCAGCCGGCCGCCGAAGCTGTCTCCAAGCCCTCGAAACAGCGCTCACGGCCAGCCGAACGAAACCGGCTGGCTGTGCGGGCCGTCTCGGACACCTCGAAACAGCGCCCACCGCCAGCCGAACGAAACCGGCTGGCTGTGCGGGCCGTCTCGGACGCCTTGAGACAGCCCTCACCGGCCAGCTGGAAAATCGGCCACCGCGGAACGGACACGACCACGGGCGGCGGGATGCCCGCGGGCGGCGGACGCCGTACCAGTGATCGAAGAGTGCTCGCGTGGATGCCGCCGTCGGCCGATAGGAGCGCCGGTAAGTACAGTGCGTGCGGGCAAGGAACCAGAGGGGGACATAGGAATGACCGGAGACCCGGGCGCCGTGGGTGTGGATCCGGACCGGCTCGCGGTGTGTCTCGCGGTCCTGGCCGAGGTGGAGGCGTTGTCGCCGGACCACCCGGACGCGGTGACCGTGCGGCGGGCGACCGCCGGACTGTTCAAGACGGTGAAGTTGCAGCGGCGGCGGGATCGCCGGCAGGCGGTGCTGGCCGCCGACCGGGCGGTGACGGAGGCCACGGCCACCGGGGCGCCGGGGCGGATCGACGACGAGACGGCGGGCATTCCGCTGCGCAGCACGGTGCGGGGCGCCACGGCGGGCGTGTTGAAGCAGGCGCGTGGCTGCTACGTCTGCAAGCAGCGGTTCACCGTGGTGGACGCGTTCTATCACCAGCTCTGCCCGCAGTGCGCCGAGACGAACCACGCGAAGCGGGACGCCCGTACCGATCTGACCGGGCGGACGGCGCTGCTCACCGGCGGACGGGCCAAGATCGGCATGTACATCGCGCTGCGCCTGCTGCGCGACGGCGCGGATCTGACGATCACGACGCGGTTCCCGCATGACGCGGTCCGCCGTTTCACGGCGATGCCGGACAGCGCGGACTGGCTGCACCGGCTGCGGGTGGTGGGCATCGATCTGCGGGACCCGGCCCAGGTGGTGGGTCTGGCCGAGTCGGTGGCGTCACGCGGGCCGCTGGACATTCTGATCAACAACGCGGCCCAGACGGTACGGCGTACGGCCGGCTCCTATGCGGCGATCGCCGCCGCCGAGGCCGAGGCACTGCCCGGCGGGAGTCTGCCGGAGCTGGAGTATTTCGGCACGGCGGGCGCGTCTCCGGCGGCCGCTCTGACCTCCGGTGTGACCGAGTTGACGCCTCAGCAGATCACCGAGATGGCGCTGACGGCCCGGTCGGTGGCGATCGACGCGGGCGGCCTGGTGCCGGACACCACGCCGACGAACAGCTGGAGCGACCGGGTACACGAGGTCGATCCGCTGGAGCTGCTGGAGGTGCAGCTCTGCAACGTGACGGCGCCGTTCATCCTGGTGAGCAGGCTGCGGCCGGCGATGACGGCGTCGAAGTTCCCGAGACGGTACGTGGTGAACGTCTCGGCCATGGAGGGGATCTTCGCCCGCGGCTACAAGGGTGCCGGGCATCCGCACACCAACATGGCGAAAGCCGCGCTCAACATGCTGACCCGGACCAGCGCGGAGGACCTGTTCGCCGACGGGATCCTGATGACCAGCGTCGACACCGGCTGGATCACCGACGAGCGCCCGCATCCGACGAAGATGCGGCTGCACGAGGAGGGTTTCCACGCCCCGCTCGACCTGGTCGACGGCGCGGCCCGGGTGTACGACCCGATCATCCGCGGTGAGCGTGGTGAGGACGTGTACGGCTGCTTCCTGAAGGACTACGCGCCGGTCGCCTGGTGACGGTACGCCGAACGGGCCGCACCTCGAGAGGGGTGCGGCCCGTTCGCGTGATCACTTGTTCTTGTACTGGCCGTCGATGCTCAATGCGCCCAGCGGGCTCTTGTGCGTGTCGCGTACCTTGTACACCTTGTCTTGCTTGTCGTACTTATTCGACTTGTAGGCCTTGACGGACTTTACCGACTTGTCGACCTTGCCTTTTTTGTACCACGGGCCGTCACCGTAAACACCGCCCCCGTAAACATCACCGTCCACGACAGCACCGCCCACGACAGCACCGCCCCCGTAGGGACCGCGCACGACAGCACCACCCACGACGGCGTCAACGTCCGCGCCGTACCTGAACCCGTTCAGGCCGGCGCCGTACCCGAGGCCGCCCACGCCGTGGCCGTACCTGAACCCGACGCGGTTATAGAACGGATTGGCGTAGCCGCCCCCGATGCTGTACGTGTTCCCGTACAGGTAGTTCGGGCGGTACGGCCAGTTGCCTTGCCATCCGTTCCAGCGGTTCCAGCCCCAGTAGCCCCTGTCGATCTGGAGAACCCAGATCCGGCCCCAACGGACATCCCACGCCGGTACGCAGTCGAAGTCGGTCCACGCGCCGACCCCGGCAACCCAGCGGCCGGCATTGCGGCAGGCCCACAGGTTGTTGTAGACGCCGACGACATAGTCGTTGTTCCAGCCCACATCCCAGCCCCAGCCGCTCGCGACGGTCGCGGTACGGGGCGACTGGTCGGCGCCGGGCGCCGCCTGGGCGGGCGCAATTCCGAGCATCGCGCCGGCTGCCAGGGTCATACCCGCTAGTGCCAACATCCGCTTTGCGTTTTTCATTGTCACACCTTTTCAGGACAAATCGCCATGACGTGCGTAGCTCATCACGGGGCCCCGAGGCGAATCTGGCGTTTTCCGGAATGTCGGCCGTTTGGCCGACCCGAAGAGTGGCCGTAAAGGCAGGAACGGAACAGTTGTGTTTAGCTCAAAAATCGCAGCTGACCAGCGGAAATGCTCTTCTCACGGCAGTCCGCCCGCTTACCTGGCGGCCACTGCAAAACGTCGCGCCGATGACGCTAAAACGGTCATTCGGGAACAAAATCGGCATCATCTCCATCGGGCAGAGCCCGGTACGCGGGACGCAGCACCTCGACAATCGCGCGGCCATGATGGGCAAGCCCCGGAGCATCCAACTGATCGAGAAGAGCATCCGGCCGCAGACCCCCCTCCCGCCGTCCCGTCCCCGCCCCACTCACCCCAGGGGCACCCGACCCCGATCCGCTCGACCCGCGCCCACGCCCACGAGCCCCAGACTCGCCCGGCGTACGTCCACTCGCCTCAGAGCCACCCGGCCCACGCCCACGCGCCCCAAACTCAGCCGGCTCATGTTCACTAGCCTCACCCTCGCCCGGCGCATGTCCACTCGCCCCAAAAGCACCGGGCCCACGCCCATCGGCCTCGGACCCGCTCGGCCCACCCGGCCAACGCTCACCGGCCTCGAACTTGCCCGGCGCATGTCCACTCGCCCCAGAGGCACCGGGCCCACGCCCACTCGGCTCAGACTCACCAGGCCCGGTTTCGCCAGGCGCCGGCCGCCCCCAGAAGGCGACCGGATCGGCGGCCGCCGCCCAGACGTCCCCCGCGCCGCCATCCGCCTCCGAAGCATGTGCCCGGCCCCCGGCCGAGCCGGAGCCACGCGCCGCACCACCGCCCCGACCAGAGGTTTCCGCCGCTTCATCGGCCGATTCGAAAGCGCCCGCCGCACCGGCGGCCGAACCGGAAGCACCCGCCACGCCGCCGGCCGAGCCGAATGTTTCCGCCGGACCGCCGGCCGGACCGCCGGGCGGGGCGGGAGTGCCCACCCCGGCGAGACCGGCCGAACCTCCGCGCGCGCCCGGCCCGGTCGCGTCGACGACCGCCGCCTCGCGCAGGCGCCGCAAGCGCATCAAGAGCTCGTCGCGTGGCCGGCCCCGCCAGGTGAACACCTCGAACGGGTCGGCCTCGAAGGCACGGGCCAGGGCGTAGCAGGTGGCGGCCAGGTGGGCGCACGGCATCGGCCAGCGCTCGCACGTGCAGTCCATCGCCACCTCGTCCAGCGACAGCGGCAGCAGGCTCAGCCCGGCGCCGGCGAAGACGGCCTCGATCCCGGCGGGCATCCGCCCGTCGAGCAGGTCGGCCACGAACCGCGCCTCGGCGACCAGTGCCGTCTCCACCCGTGCCCATTCGGACGCGCCGAAGGCGGCGACCGCGATCCGGGCCCGGAAGGCGACCGGATCATCCGGCCCACGGACCAGGGCGACGACCAGGCTGCCGGAGACGGTGAGGCTGCGCACGTGCCCGGCCCGCTCGTCACGGCGCCCGCGAGCGAAGGTCGGCCCCATCCTCAGCGCCTCGAACATGCCGAGGAAGGCCAACGGGAACTCAGCCACCGAGCACCTCCACCCGCGAGGAGCCGCCACACCCAAGGTCAGCCACCGCACACCCCACCCACGACGAGCCGCCACACCCGAGATCAGCCACCGCACACCCCAACCCACGACGAGCCGCCACACCCGAGGTCAGTCAACGATCGCCTCCGGGGCCAGGGCGAACAGGTCGCGCAGGTCCTGGGTGGAGAGCGAACTCAGCCACCCCTCGCCGGCCCCCACCACGCGTTCGGCCAGGACTCCCTTGTCGGCCAGCACACGGTCGATCCGTTCCTCCAGGGTGCCGAGGCAGACCAGCGTGTGCACGTGGACGTCACGCCGCTGGCCGATCCGGAAGGCGCGGTCGGACGCCTGGGTCTCGGTCGCCGGGTTCCACCAGCGGTCCACATGCACCACGTGGTTGGCGGCGGTCAGGTTGAGCCCGGTGCCGCCCGCCTTCAGCGACAGCACGAACATTCCCGGCCGGTCGGCCCGCTGGAACTCGGCGACCATCGCGTCGCGGGCGCCGCGTGGCGTGCCGCCGTGCAGGTAGCGCACCGGCACTCCGAACCGGGCCGCCAGGTGTGGGGTGAGCATCGCCCCGAACCGGGCGAACTGGGTGAAGCACAGCAGGCTCTCGCCGGCGCCGAGCGCGTGGTCGACGATCTCCTCCAGCCGGTCGACCTTGCCGGAGCGGCCGGCCAGCGGCGAATTGTCCTTGAGCAGCAGCGCCGGGTGCACACACGCCTGCTTGAGTTTGGTCATGGCGGCCAGCACCAGGCCCTTGCGCCACTTCTCGCCCGGTTCGGCGAGCCGCTCCAGCAGGTCGTCGAGGACCGCGCGGTAGAGGCTGACCTGCTCGGTGGTCATGCCGCAGAGGTGCCGGACGTGCCGTTTGGCGGGCAGCTCGGCGGCGATGCCGTGGTCGGCCTTGGTCCGCCGGAGCAGGAACGGCCGGGTGGCCTGGCGCAGGCGGGCCGCGGCGTCCTCGTCGGCGTAGCGTTCGATGGGGACCGCGAACCGGGCCCGGAACGTGTGTGCCGACGCCAGCAGGCCCGGGTTGGCGAAGTCGAGGATCGACCAGAGCTCGGCCAGCCGGTTCTCCACCGGGGTGCCGGTCAGCGCGATCCGGTTGCGGGCCGGGAACCGGCGGACCGCCCTGGCCGTGGCTCCGCCGCTGTTCTTGATGTGCTGCGCCTCGTCGAGCACCACCCGGTCCCACGAGACGGCGGCCAGCGCGTCGGCGTCGCGGACGGCTGTCGCATAGGTGGTGAGCACGATGTCGGCCCCGGCGGCCAGGACGGCCGGCTCCTCCCGGTCGGCGCCGTGCAGCACCCGCACCCGCAGGCCGGGCGCGAACCGGGCCGCCTCGCGCTGCCAGTTGCCCAGCACCGACAGCGGGCAGATCAGCAGGGCCGGCCCCTCCCGGTGGTGCAGCAGCAGCGCCAGCAACTGCACGGTCTTGCCGAGGCCCATGTCGTCGGCCAGGCAGGCGCCCAACCCCAGCGAGTCGAGGAAGGCCAGCCAAGAGAAGCCGCGAACCTGGTACGGCCGGAGTGTCCCCACCAGACCATCCGGCGGATCGAGCACCTCGAGCCGCTGGTCGAGCCGGCCGGTGAGCAGGTCGGCCAGCCAGCCCTCGCCGCGCGCGTCGGTCACCGGCAGCGGCAGCTCCTCGGGCGGCAGCAGGCGCATCACCCGCAGCGCGTCGCCTGCGGTCATCCGCCCGCCGCCCCGTTTCAGGAACGCCAGCCCGGCGGCCAGCCGCTCCGGGTCCAGGAAGACCCACCGGCCGCGGAGCCGGACCAGCGGCACCTTCGCCTTCGCCAGGTCGGCCAGGTCGTCCTCGGTGAGGGTGCGGCCGCCGAGCGCCAGGCCCCAGCGGTAGTCGACCAGCTCCCGCAGCCCGACCGCACGGTCGCGCAGCACCTGCGAGACCGGGTCGCGGCCGCGCACCTCCAGGGACAGCCCGAGGGCCGGCCGGCGGCGCCACCAGGCGGGCAGGAGAATGCCGTAACCCGCCTCCTCCAGCACCGCGGCGTGGCTCAGGAAGCGGTGGGCGCCCTCGGTGTCGAGCAGCATCTCGCCCGGATGGACGCCGCGCAGCGCCTCGGCCAGGTCGGGGTAGAGCCGGGCGGCGCGGCCCAGGCCGGCGAGCAGCCGCTCCTGCGGGTGCCCGGTCCAGCGGCGCAGGGGAGCCGACCGGTCCCGCCAGACCTGGGCGGCCGGGACCAGCACGCTCGGCTCGTCGACCGCCTGGAGCAGGAACTCGAGACGCCAGGTGTCTTCCGGCAAGGGGACCTCGTCGGGCATCACCGGCTCGTGCTCGCGGGGATCGCTCAACCGGAAGCAGACCCGCACCTCGGCGCCGCGCGCGGCCTGCTCGAACCAGGCGCCGAGGCGACCGGCCAGCTCGTCGGCGAGCGCCGGGGTGGCGTCGAACTCCGGCTCCCCGGTCAGCGCGGCGAGCCACCCGTAGTCGGCGAGGGTGACCCCGGCCTCGGCCAGCCTGGTCCGCACGAGCCCGTCCACCAGCCGCTCCAGCGCCGCGGTGAAGGGGTCGCCGCCGGTCTCCGGGTGCTCGGCACGGCAGGCCGGTGGCATCCGGTCGAGCAGCGCGGAGCGGCGGACCGCGTCGGCGCCGGACAGCACCGGCTGCCAGCGGGCCGAGGGACGGGGGCCCTCGATCCGGACGACCGGCAGCACCCGCCCCCGCCGGACCAGGCTCGCCGCGAACCCGCACAGCTCGACCAGCCACTGCGCCGAGGGCGCGGCCCGGCCCTCGAACTCGGCCACCAGATCGACGTCGACGAACGGCACCACCGCCAGCGGCACCCGCCACCGCCGGGGCCGCGGCGTGCCCCGGCGCGGTGGCAGCCCGAGATGTGGCGAGGCCAGCGGCCCGGCTCCGGTGGAGGGCAGCACCACCGTGGCGGTGCCGCCGTCGCCGGCCGGCAGCCCCGCGGACGGCACCGCGAACGGGTGCTCCGGCGCCGCCCCGCGCCCGGCGGCGCCGTGGCCCGCGGCCGCGGCGTCCTCACCCCAGAGGGCCAGCGTCCCATCCGGCCGGAGCAGCCCGTGCAGGACCCGAACCCCGGCCGCGCCCGCGCGGACCACCTCGCTCATGCCGCCGACTCTAGGCCGCCCCTCTGACATTTCCGGGCCCCGGAGACGCCCCCGGCCCGCCCGGCGTAACCAGCGTCACTCCACGGTCCAGGCGATGTCCGGTGGGCGCACGCGGGCGCAGAGCAAGCCACCCTCACTCCACGGTCCAGGCGATGTCCGGTGGGCGCACGCGAGCCCAGAGCAAGCCACCCTCACTCCACGGTCCAGGCGATGTCCGGTGGGCGCACGCGAGCCCAGAGCAAGCCACCCTCACTCCACGGCCCAGACGATGTCCGGTGGGCGCACGCGAGCGCAGAGCGGGCCGCCGTCACGACCGGTCAGGCCCAGGCGCCCGACCAGGACCCGGTCCCCGGAGAGCGCGGCGCGCAGCAGGTCGCCGGGGATGTCGCCGAACATCAGCTTCGCCCGGCGGAACACGGCGAACGAACCGTCCCCGGTGGCGCCCCAGCTCAGGTAGAGGAAGCGGGCGCCCGGCCGGCCGTGCACCCACGGCCCGCCCACGTCGACGAGGCCCTCGTCCTTCTCGCGGACGTCCACGTCCAGCTCCCAGACGGCACGGTCGGCGTGCACCGGCACCCGGTCCACGACTTCCTGACGCCGCTGCACTCCGACCTCCACGCCGCCGAGCCGCAGCGCCTCGGCCTGCGGGGCGCCGGAGCGCCCGGGCAGTTCGTCGCCCTCGATCCGCATCCGCATGCCCCGACTCTAGGGCCGCCGCCGGCCCGGCCACCGATCTGAGCCCGGCGGGCGCGGCACCGGCGGGAGCGGGCAGCGACATCGCGGGGCGGGGCGGAACGGCCCTGATGGAAGGCCGACGGTGTAGCCCGTACCGGGAAGGGGTGTGATGGCGGGACCACCGATCACCGTGAGCAACGCCGAGCGGGTGACGTCACGCGGCGCTAGTGTGCCTTCATGGAGGGTGCCGGCGGGGCGTGGTGTGACGGCGCCCTGCTGCGATTCCGCTACCGCGACCCGCGGCGGCTACTGGCGGGGGTGCGGGTGCTCTCCTCGGCGTTCCGCGCCGATCTGGCCTATCGGCCCGAGCTGAAGACCTGGGAGCTGTGCCGGGAGCGGCCACCACTGTGGCGGCTGGAGTACCGGCTGGAGCTGATCCACGCGGACGGCACCCGCAGCGAGGAGGGGCCGCTGGAGCTGCGCTGTCCCGGCTACGCCGAGCCGGGGTGGCTGACCGCTCCCGGGCGGCCGGGGGTGTGGCGGCGGTTGCGGCTTCCGGTTCTGGGTGCGGCGCGGGTGTGGTCGCCGGAGCGGGCGGCCGGGCGGGTGCTGGTGGCGCACGACGGCGCCGACTACCACCGGCAGGGTGGGCTGGGCCGGTTCGCGGCGGCCTCGGCCGTGCCGTTTCACCTGGTGCTGCTGCCGGTGCGGCGGCGGGAGGAGTGGTTTTCCGCCGATCCCGGCTATGCCGCGCTGCTCGGTCGCCGGGTGCTGCCGCGGATCCGGGGCGCGCTGGCGGCCGGCCCGGTGATCGGCGCCGGGGTGAGTCTCGGCGCGCTGTCCATGCTGCACGCACAGCGCGCGCATCCGGACGGTTTCGCGGGCCTGTTCCTGCAGTCGGGCAGCTATTTCCAGCCGCGGCACGACCGGCAGGAGTCCGGTTTCCCGGGGTGGCGGCGGATCGTCCGGTTCACCGGCCGGATGCGTGCCGCGACGAGCGGCCCGGCCGTTCCCGTGACGCTGACCTGCGGCGCCGCCGAGGAGAATCTGGCGAACAACCAGGACATGGCGGATTTCTTGCGGAAACAGGGGTATCCCGTGGCCTTCGCGGAGAATCCGGACGCGCACACGTGGACCGGCTGGCGGGACGCTCTGCACCCACACCTGACCGACCTCCTGCGACGGGTGTGGCCGGACTGACTCGAGAAGAAGGGGAGACGACGTGGCCGACGTCGAGCACACCATCGGAATGCTGCTGGGCACCGAGGACGACTGGCCACGCGCCTACGAGTCGCTGATGCGCCGGCTCGGCCTGGTCACCGCGGCGGACGGGCGCACCCACCGGGCCCGGCCGGTCCGCGTCACGATCGAGCCGTTCAACCTGCGCGACAAACCACGGCACGACCTGGTCATCGACCGTCTGGCGTACTGGTACTACCACCCCCGGGAGTGGCTCAAGAAGATCGCGCTGATGGACGACGTCTACCTGTTGAACAGCCCGTTCACCTTCCAGTCGATGGAGAAGCACGCCGCCTACTGCGCCATGATGCGGCTCGGGCTGAAGGTGCCGGAGACGGTTCTGGTGCCGTACAAGAATCCGCTGGAGAACTCGCGGTGGGCCTACACGGCGGCCCGCTACAACCAGCCGTTCGACCTGGAGGCGACGGCGGCCGGAATCGGTTACCCGCTGTGGATGAAGCCGTACGACGGGGGCGCCTGGGTCGGGGTGTCCAAGATCCGGGATCAGGAGGAGTTGCACTCGGCGTACGACGCGTCCGGCGAGCGGCTCATGCACCTGCAGGCCTCGGTGGAGGGTTACGACGTCTTCGCCCGGAGCCTGAGCATCGGCCCGGAGACGATGGTGATGAGGTTCCACCCGGAGCAGCCGATGCACGCCCGCTACCAGGTGGACCACGACTTCCTGTCGGCGGGCGCCGGCGACGAGGTGGTGACGATCTCCCGGCTGATCAACGCGTTCTTCCGGTGGGAGTTCAACAGTTGCGAGTCGCTGGTGCGCGGCGGCGACGTGCACCCGATCGACTACGCCAACGCCTGCCCGGACGTGTCGCTGACCTCGCTGCACTACTACTTCCCGTGGGCGATGACGGCGCTGGTGCGGTGGACGGTCTACTGCGTGGTGACCGGCCGGCGGCCGCGGATCGACATGAACACGGCCGACTACTTCGCGATCGCGGACGATCCGGACCGGACATACCACGAAAAACTGGAAGCTTATCGGAAGCTTGCCGATGACTACTTCGAAACCGAGAAATATCGGGAGTTCTGCGGCAAGCATCTCAGCACCATCGACGACATCGTGTACGACTGGGTCGACTCGGAGGAATTCCGGTCGCTGCTGCGGGAGACCGTCCGCGCCATGTACCCGGTGCACGAGCACGAGAAGTTCCTGGCGCACTTCGGCGGGCTGATCGACGCCTGGCTCCGTGACCAGGGGCGTTGACGCGTAACACGGACGCAACCAATATGTGTCCATGCCTCTATGGGAGCGCTCCCTAAAAATTGCCACAGTCACCGCACTGATCATCGCCGGGGCCGCGGCGCCGGCCCACGCCGAAGAAGTCGAACAGGTCGTCAACGGCGGTTTCGACAACGGCGCCGACCCGTTCTGGGCCAACGGCGGCATGACCATCGAGCTGGTCGACGGCCGGGCCTGCGTGAACGTCCCGGGCGGCACCACCAACCGCTGGGACGCCGCGATCGGGCAGAACGACATCGATCTGGTCGCCGGGGAGACGTACCGGTTCAGCTTCGACGCGTCCGGCGACGCCGCCGGCCACGTGGTCCGGGCCATCACCGGCCTGTCGGTCAGCCCCTACGACACCTACTTCGAGCAGTCACCGGTTCTCGGCGGTCTCACCCACTACGAGTACACGTTCACCGCGAGCACCAGCACCGCGCAGGGCCAGGTCGCCTTCCAGGTCGGCGGCAGCCCGGACCCGTGGCGGTTCTGTGTGGACGACGTCTCGCTGGTCGGCGGCGTGCCGCCGGAGGTCTACGAGCCGGACACCGGGCCGCGCGTGCGGGTCAACCAGGTCGCCTACCTGCCGGACGGCCCGAAGGGCGCCACCCTGGTCACGTCGTCGACGACCGCCCTGCCCTGGGAGCTGCGCAGCGGCGCCGGCACGGTGGTCAAGCGGGGGACGACGACCCCGCGCGGCGTCGACGCCTCCTCCGGGCAGAACGTCCACACCATCGACTTCAGCGGCTATCGCCGCCAGGCCACCGGGCTCACCCTCACTGCCGACGGCGAGACCTCGCGACCCTTCGACATCACACCCGGGGAGTACGACCAGCTGCGCACCGACGCGCTCAAGTTCTACTACACCCAGCGCTCGGGCATCGAGATCCGTGACGACCTGCGACCGGGGTACGCCCGCCCGGCCGGTCACGTCGACGTCGCCCCGAACCGCGGTGACGGCGCGGTGCCCTGCCAGCCCGGCGTCTGCGACTACACGCTGGACGTGCGCGGCGGCTGGTACGACGCCGGCGACCACGGCAAGTACGTCGTCAACGGCGGCATCTCGGTCTGGGAGCTGCTCGCGGAGTACGAGCACAACAGGGGCTCCCGGAAGGTGAACCTGAGCATCCCGGAGAGCGCGAACCGCGTCCCGGACCTGCTCGACGAGGCCCGCTGGGAGCTGGAGTTCCTGCTCAGCATGCAGGTCCCGGCCGGAAAGCCGAACGCCGGCCTGGTCCACCACAAGATCCACGACCAGGCGTGGACCGGCCTGCCGCTGCTGCCGCACCTCGACCCGCAGCCCCGTGAGCTGCACCCGGTCTCCACCGCGGCGACCCTGAACGTGGCCGCCACCGCCGCCCAGGCGGCCCGCCTCTACAAGCCGTTCGACCCGGCCTTCGCGGCCCGTGCGCTCGCCGCCGCGCGCACCGCCTACGACGCCGCCAAGGCGAATCCCGCCCTGTACGCCCCGGTCTCCGACGGCACCGGCGGCGGCCCCTACAACGACGACAAGGTGACCGACGAGTTCTACTGGGCGGCCGCCGAGCTGTACCTGACCACCGGCGAGAAGAAGTACGCGTCCGACGTCCTGGCGTCGCCGGAGCACACCGCCGACGTGTTCGGCCCGGTGGCGTTCGACTGGGCGGTCACCGCGGCCGCCGCGAAGATGGATCTCGCCCTCATCCCGAACCGGCTGCCCGGCCTGTCCGCGGTGAAGGCCCAGGTCGTCAACGGCGCCGAGGAGTACCTGGCGGTCCAGCGGCAGCACCCGTACGGCGTCGGCTACGCGCCCACGAACAACGCCTGGGACTGGGGCTCCAGCAGCATCATCGCCAACAACCTGGTGGTGATCGCCGCGGCCCACCGGCTCACCGGCCGGGACCGGTACCGGGACGGGCTGCTGACCGGCCTGGACTACCTGTTCGGCCGCAACGCCCTGAACATCTCCTACGTCACCGGCTACGGCGAGGTCAACGCGAGGAACCAGCACAGCCGCTGGTACGCCGCGCAGCTCGACCCGTCGCTGCCGCACCCGCCGGCCGGCACCCTGTCCGGCGGTCCCAACTCGTCGATCCAGGATCCGGTCGCGCAGAACCTGCTCAAGGGCTGCACCGGCCAGTTCTGCTACATCGACGACATCCAGTCCTGGTCCACCAACGAGCTCACCATCAACTGGAACGCGGCGCTCGCCCACCTGATCGGTTACGTCGCCGAAGACTGCTGAGTGCTCCGCTCGCCCTCCTCCCCTAGGCTCGAACCGGAACCTTCGGGAGGAGGGCACCGTGCGCGCCCTGCGTTTCGCCACCACCCTGTACGCCAACCGGCTGGCCGTGGCCTACCACGGCTACCTGCGCGGCGACCCGATGTCCCGGCTGCACCTGGCGCCCGGCCGCCGCGACCCGTACGCGATCTACGACGGCCTCCGCGCCGAGGGCGACATGGCGCCCACCCGCCTCGGCAACTACGTGACACCGAGCCACCGGGTGTGCGACACGGTGCTGCGGGACCGCCGGTTCGGGGTCCGCGCCGCCGACAACGTCGGCCCGCCCCCACCCGGCACCCAGGTGGACATGTCCTTCCTGGACCGCGACCCGCCGGACCACACCCGGCTGCGCCGCCTGGCCCAGCCCTCGTTCAGCCCGCGGCAGATCGCCGGGTTCCGCCCGCAGGTCGAGCAGACCGTCGACAAGCTCCTCGAGGAGGCCTCCGCGGCGGAGACCTTCGACCTGGTCAGCGCATTCTCCGCGCCGCTGCCGATCGCGGTGATCACCGACCTGCTGGGCGTGCCGGACGCCGACGCGAGCCGCTTCGCCGAACACGGCGCCACCTTCGGCAGCGCCCTGGACGGCATCCGCTCGCTGCGGCACGCGGCCCGGCTCATCGAGGCCAGCCGCGAACTGGAGGACGTCTTCACCCGGCTCGTCGCCACCCGCCGCGGCCTGCCCGCCGGCACCGGGCCGGACGACGTGGTCGGCCGGCTGCTGGCCGCCGAGGGCGACCGGGTCGAGGCGGCCGAGATGATGCCGATGCTGCGCCTGCTGCTGGTGGCCGGCTTCGAGACCACGGTCAACCTGATCGGCAACGCGGTCGGCGCCCTGCTCGACCACCCGGACCAGTGGGCGGACCTCTGCGCCGACCCGGCCGGGCTCGCCGAGCGTGCCATCGAGGAGACGCTGCGCTGGGACCCGCCGGTGCAGCGGACCGCCCGGTGCGCGCTGGAGGACGTCGAGGTGGCCGGGACGGTGGTCCGGCGCGGCCAGTTCGTGGTCACCCTGCTCGGCGCGGCGGGCCGGGACCCGGCCGTGTTCGCCGACGCCGCCCGGTTCGACATCCACCGCGTCCCGGAGGCCGACCACCTGGCCTTCTCCAGCGGCATCCACTACTGCGTAGGCGCTCCGCTGGCCCGCCTGGAGGCGACCGTGGCGCTGCGCCGGCTGGCCGAGCGGATGCCCGGCCTGCACCGGGCCGGCCCGCTCCGGCGCCGCCGGTCCACCCTGATCCGCGGCCCGATCCACTTCCCGGTGGCGCATCAGATCCGGTAGGGCTGGGCGCCGGACTCGGCGGGCAGGCCGAACAGGCCGGTCAGACCGGTGATCCGCAGCTGCCGTTGGACGAACTCGTTCGGGTTGCGCAGCACGAAGCGGGAGCCCAGGTCGCGGGCCGCCTCGCAGCAGGCGACCAGCATGCCGATGCCCATCGAGTCCATGAAGGTGACGAACGTCAGGTCCACGATCATCAGCCGGGGCCGGTCCCGATGGAGGGTCTCGAGCAGCACGCCCCGCAGCCCGTCGACCGTGGCCGCGTCGAGGCTGCCGCGCAGGTCGGCCACGAGCGCGCCGTCGGCCTGTCGCCGCGTGGTCATGACGGCCTCGCCCATCGTGCCCTCCGAGCCTGGCGAACTGCCCGTTCGCCCCACCGTACAGCCCTCGCGGCTGCCCTCGCAGGCTGCCGCGCCAGACGGTGATCACGGCGCACAACGCGTACGCCAAAGGGGTTTTCCGTGCCATGAGCCGCGGATTCCGCAACCGGAGGAGGGGGTTTCGGCGCATCGCGCCGGTCCGCGGTCTGATGTGCCAATCTGACGTTGCGGCGTGCCGGACCCTGGGCGACCGTGGCTGGCGACGGCGGCGGGGCCGCCGGGGAGGAGGCAGACCATGGTCGGGCACCGCATGTTCGCCACCCGTGACGTGGGTTCGCTGATCAGCGGCACCGCCGAGGAGGGCACCCGGCTCAAGAAGGCGGTGAGCGTCCGCCACCTCACCGCGATGGGCGTCGGGGCGATCATCGGCACCGGCATCTTCGTGGTCATCGGCGAGGGCTCCCGGATCGCCGGTCCGGCGGTCGTGCTGTCGTTCGTGCTGGCCGCGGTGGCGTGCGCGTTCTCCGCGCTGTCCTATGCCGAGCTGGCGTCGAGCATCCCGGTCTCCGGCAGCGCCTACACCTACGCCTACGCCACCCTGGGCGAGGTGGTCGCCTGGATCATCGGCTGGGACCTGATCCTGGAGTACGGGGTGTCGGTCGCGGCGATCGCGCTCGGCTGGGGCGGCAACCTCAACGCGTTCCTCGACGCCGCCTTCGGGGTGAGCCTGCCGACGGCGATCGCGACGTCGCCGGAGGACGGCGGAATCTTCAACCTGCCGGCCGTGGTGGTCGTCCTGGCGATCACGTTCCTGCTGGTCCGCGGGGTCACCGAGAGCCTCCGGGTGAACCTCGTGATGGTCGTGATCAAGCTGCTGGTGCTGCTGTTCTTCATCGTGGTGGCGTTCGCGAACTTCGGGACCGGCAACTTCACCCCGTTCGCGCCGCAGGGGGTGGACGGGATCACCTCGGCCGCGGCGATCATCTTCTTCGCCTACATCGGCTTCGACGCCGTGTCGACCGGCAGCGAGGAGGCCCGCGACCCGGCGCGCGACCTGCCGCTGGCGATCCTCGGGTCGCTGGCCATCTGCACCGTCTTCTACGTGCTGACCGTGATCGGCGCGATCGGCATCGCCACACCCGAGCAGATGGCGTCCAGCGACGCCCCGCTCGCCGCCGCCCTCGACCAGGGCGCCGGGATGAACTGGGCGGCCGCCGTCCTGGCTCTCGGCGCGGTGGTCGCGATCACCAGCGTGGTCCTGGTGATCTTCTACGGCCAGACCCGGATCTTCTTCGCCATGTGCCGCGACGGCCTGCTGCCCCGGCGCCTGGCCACGGTCAATCAGAGGTACGGGACCCCGGCGCGACTGACGATCATCCTGGGCGTGTCGATCGCGGTCCTGGCGGCGTTCGTCCCCCTGGGCACCATCGTCGAGCTGGTCAACATCGGCACGCTGTTCGCCTTCGTCCTGGTCAACATCGGCGTGATCGTGCTGCGCCGGACCCGGCCGGACATGCCCCGCCCGTACCGGGTGCCGTGGGTGCCGGTGCTGCCGCTGATCGGCATCGCCTTCGCCGTCTACCTGATGGCCGACCTGCCGCTGGACACCTGGATCCGGTTCGTCGGCTGGATGGCCGTCGGCCTGATCATCTACTTCGCCTACGGCTACCGCCACTCCCGCCTGCGCCAGGGTGAATCCCGCTGATCCCGGGTGGTCACGCGCGGTGGCGGCCGACGTGGTGCTCGGTGGGGGCGGAGGCGGCGCGTTCGTCCCAGGGGGCGGCGGCGGCGCGTTCGTCCACCGGGGCGGCGGAGAGTTCACCCAGTGGGACGTAGACGCGGGCGTCCACCGACTCGGCCAGCAGCAGGGCGGCCATCAGGGCGGTGGGACGCTCGGCGGGGTCGCGGGACAGGCAGCGCGAGCAGAGGTCGAGCACCTCGGGCGGGAGGCCGTCGATGCGCGGGAGCGGGTCCGGGTCGGTGAACCGCTGGGCCAGGACCATCTCGGTGTGGGTGCGGGCGGTCCACGGCAGACGCCCGGAGAGGCAGTGGTGGAGCAGCGTGCCGAGGGCGAACATGTCGGCGGCGGGTGTGGCCGGACAGCCCTCGAAGCGTTCCGGGGCGATGTAGGCGGGGGTGCCCATGACCGGGCCGTCCGGGTCCGGGTCGGGTGAGCCGGCGACCGCGGCGATGCCGAAGTCGAGGACCTTCGCGCCGGCCGGGGTGAGCATGATGTTGGCCGGTTTGATGTCGCGGTGCACGACGTTCTCGGCGTGGGCGGCGGCCAGGGCGGCCGCGACCTCGGCGCAGACCCGCACGCCGATGCGCCAGTCGAGGCGCCCGGCGGCCAGATGCGCGCTGAGGGTCTCCCCCTCGACCAGTTCCATCACGATGTACGGGACGTCCCGCCCCGCCGCCGGCGAGGTGCCGAAGTCGTGCACTCCGGCGACGTTGGGGTGGGCGAGCCGGGCGGCCGAGCGGGCCTCGGCACGGATCAGGGCGACACCGGCCTCGCCGAGGGTGCCCTCCACCGCGGGCGCCATGATCTTGACGGCGACCGGGCGGTCGAGGACGTGGTCGTGGCCGCGCCAGACCTCCGACATGCCGCCCAGGCCGATGCGGTTCACCAACCGGTAGCGGCCACCCAGCGTCCGCATCGCACCCCCGCCTCCGACCGGGCCCCTCCCGTTCGGGACTGCCGATACCCCCGGCTATCCGGGCACAAACGCCACTTCCGCCCAGTGCGGCCGAATGGCCGGAACCACGATTTTCAGGGACGGTTAACAGCATCGTTATTTCCCGTTTCCTGGAAACGCTCCCAAATAGCACCTCCTATGTGGAGGCACGCACCTTTCGAGGCGGAAAGAATGTGCTGGCCGTCACTCTTCGTATACCGGGAGGACCTCGGACCGGCTCCCGGGTTCGGTGCCGGTCCGTCCGCAGACGATTACCGTGCGCGACGCGTCAGGCGAGTTCGGTCCGCAGATCGTGCGCCCCGTCGGCCCTGGTCGCCTCGTAGTAGAGCCGCTGCCGCCCGTCCGGCAGCGCCACCAGGCTCAGATAGCGCAGCCCGTACGGCGCGTGCGGGCTGCCCACCGGCGGCCGGTCCTCCGCGGTGAGCTGCCCGAACGTGCCGTCGGCCAGGCGCCGGCCGTGGGCCACCCCGGTGCGCTCCTCCCAGTTCTCGCCGGCCGTGGCCCGCCCGTCGTAGGCGACCGTGATCTCGTCGCCGTCGACCACCACCGAGGAGACCCGGACCCCGCGGGCGTCCCACTCCCCCGGACGGCCGGCCAGCGCGGTGCGCACCCAGGTCCAGTGCACGCCGTCCGGGCTGGTGGCGTACTCGGTGGTCATCCGGTCGGCGTCGGCCCAGCTCTCCAGGGGGTGGACCGAGGCCCACAGGTGCCAGCCGTGCTCGTCGTGGTGCAGCACCGGATCCTTGACGCCGGCGGTCTCGTCGCCGGCCAGGACGGTGCGGGCGGGCGCGGTGGCCAGCCCCTCCGGCGTGTCGGCCTCGAGCAGGTCGACACGCCAGTGTTTGGTGCCCGGGGTGGCGGCGCTGACGTAGAGCCGCCACCTACCCTCAGGGGTGCGGACCAGGGCGGGCCGCTCCAGCGACTCGGCGCCGAAGCGGTCCTTGCCGATCTCCGCGACCACGGTGAAGTGCAGGCCGTCAGCCGAACGGGCCACCACGTTGGCGATTCCCCGGCCCGCGCCGATCGGGAGCCGCAGGCGGTAGGCGAGGTAGACGTAGGAGTCCGCGTGGACCGTGCTGGGGGCGCCGGACCAGGCGCCCGGCTCGGTGCCCGGCGGTTCCACCACCACGGTGGAGTCCTCCCATCCGGGCAGGGGCAGGGCGGTGATTCCGATGGTCAAAGCGGCTCCCTGGGGTCAGCGGCGACGACGGACGCGTCAAGTTTGCATGATCTATGGGAAATGTGGGCTTTACCGGGCGCGGGCGTGTCGGTCCAGGCTCAGCCAGTCGTCGTAGTTCTCGCCGGTGACGTCCTGCAACAGGGCGATGTCCTCGGCGAAGTAGGGCAGCAGCGCGGCCCGCTCCTGCGGGGTGGTGACGGGCCGGTTGCCCCGCTTGCGGTGCAGCAGGGTGAGCAGCGGGCCCCGGGCCGCCAGCCGCAGCGGCACCGGGAACCGGTGACCGAAGTTCCCCCCGGACCGCAGCAGGCCGCGGATCGCCCGGTTCACGCCGTTGTCCTCGACGTAGTGGCGGTTCACGTTCTCCCGCGGGATCGCGGTGAGCACCCCGGTGCGCACGCCGAGGAAGGCGCAGACCCGGTCCAGCGTCTCGGCCGGGTCGTCCTTGAGGTCGCGGTAGCGCAGGAGCAGCACCTGGTCGCGGGAGAAGCGCTGGTAGAGGTGCTGGAGCTGGCGGCCGTACAGGCCCAGGCCGATGTAGTGCCAGAAGTCGGCCCAGTGCGCCTCCCTACGGGCCGGCTCGGCGTGGCAGGCGGCCAGGAAGTCGGCCTCCCGCTCGAGGCCGGCCACCCACAGGTGGGTCCAGTTGGAGTGCGCCCGGTCCACCGGATCGCGCAGCAGGATGATCAGCTTCACCTCCGGGATCAGCGCCTTGATGCGGTCGTGGGCGGCCAGGTCGTACAGGTAGAAGGGGGTGGCCTCGCCCTTGAGGACACCGGGCGGCGCCGGGTCGAACAGCTTCTCGTAGTCCGGCCGGCGCCACACGTGTTCCTGGTAGGTCTGCACGTCGCCCGGCCCGCCGATCGTGGGCGGCGGCCCGTCGGAGAGGAAGAACTTCGGCTCCTTCACCTGCGGCAGGAACAGCTGCGGGTGCCCGGTGAGTGCGGCGTGCAGCGCGGTGGTGCCCGCCTTGGGCACACCGGCGATCAGGAAGTCGGGAAGTGACATGGGATCTCCCCCTCGGCTCAAAGTGACAGTAAGCCTACAGATCCGCTAGGAATTTGCGGACGGCCGACTTGGTCACAGATGCCCGATCCAATACCCGAGGTCATCGAAAATCAGCGATCCGGCCGAGCGCCGGCCATCGCATTCCGCCGAACCGGACGACCACCGATCCGCCGTACCGGCGACGGGGCGGAGGATCCCCCCTCGGCCGAACGGTCACCCGGTCAGCGAGGCCCCAGAAGGCGGCGCCACCAGCGCAGAGCCGGCCGGAACCGGGGGCAGCGGCCGGGTTCGCAAAGCGCGCATTCCGACCCGGATCGGTAGTGCTCATGCGCCCGAATCGAGTGCCCGCAGACGCAGAGTCCGGTTTGAATCACCATCGCCTCACCAACGGTGGACAGCCCCGGAGGCTACGGGTGGCCGGTGACTGTTCCCCCCTGATCCACCGTAACGCTCACGGCCCGCTGTCGGAGAGTCACGGGGACGGGCACCGATATACACGCCGCGTAAACGGTCACGTCCGGAAAGTAAGCAAATAGCAAGGGTTGGCAGTTGCCGATCTTGTCCGGATTTGCGGTGATCAACTCCGGCTTTATGTATTTGCCAGAGACTCTCCGGACTGGTCCACAGATACGGCCAATGCCCGTTACGCTACGTAACGAATGTGGCCTTGATCGCGCGCGGCCACCTGGTAGTACTTGCTCCGGCCATACTGCGACTGTCAACTTCGGGTCACCTGTGACCCGAACCTTTCTCTCGGTCTGTTGACGCTACGTAATCCCTTGCTAGGTTGATTTCCTGAAGCGAGCGGCTGTGCGATGTCCTTCGGGAATTCGCGCAACAAAGTCGCATAGCCGCCCCCCGGAAGGGACCGACATGGAGCTTTCGCACTTGAACCCGAACACTGACAGCAACCGTCCGCAATCACCGACCGTAAGCGTCGTGATTCCCACCCTGAACGAGGAGCGGAACCTGCCGCACGTGTTCGCGAAGCTCCCGGAGATGATCACGGAAGTGATCATCGTCGATGGCGGCTCCAAGGACCGGACCGTGGAGGTGGCCCGCGAGCTGCGCCCGGACGCGGTGATCGTTCAGCAGACCCGGATCGGCAAGGGCAACGCGCTGGCGTGCGGCTTCGCCGCCTGCACCGGCGACATCATCGTGATGATCGACGCCGATGGCTCGACCGACCCGGCGGAGATCCCGCTCTTCGTCGACAAGCTGGTCAAGGGCGATCACTTCGTGAAGGGGTCCCGCTTCAGCCACGGCGGGCACAGCCACGACATCACCAAGCTGCGCAAGCTCGGCAACGACGGCCTCAACCTGGTGGTGAACGTCCTGTTCCGGACGCACTTCACCGACCTCTGCTACGGCTACAACGCGTTCTGGCGCTCGGTCGTGCCGGCCCTCGACCTGCCGGACGTCTCGCTGCCCCGCCCCTCCGACGGCAGCAAGCTGTGGGGTGACGGCTTCGAGATCGAGACGATGATCAACATCCGCGCGGTCGCCGAGAAGCTGAAGGTCGGCGAGGTCGGCAGCACCGAGCACGAGCGGATCTTCGGCGAGAGCAACCTGAACACCTTCCGCGACGGGTTCCGCGTGCTCCGCACCATCTTCAGCGAGTACGGCCGGATGCGCCGCCGCCGTGGCGCCGGCCTCCGCCCGTTCGTCGAGGGCCTCCAGCACGTCGCGCCGTCGGCCGCCGCCCCGCAGTCACGCGGTCTCGGCCAGGTCGTCAACCCGCCCGCGCCGGCCGCGCCCGCGCACCCGGTCGCCACCCGGCACCCGGCCGACCCGCGCCGCGACGCGAGCCACCTGAACCGGGCGGCCCGCCGTGAGGACGTCGGCGCCCGCCGCTCCGACGACATCAACAAGATCCGCAGCCGCGCGCTGGACGACCTCGGCACCCAGCCGACCCAGGACCTGAGCGCCGCCCGCGCCCGGATGCTGGACGACCTCGGCAACGTGCAGACCCAGGACATCAACAAGCTGCGCAGCACGACCCAGCTCGACGACTGACCCGAGCGCCCCTCCCGCCCACAGGAGCACTCCCCTCGTGAACCACACCCACGCCACGACGATCGTCATCCCCACCTACTCCGAGGTGCGGTGGGACTACCTGACCCGGACCCTGGCCTCGGCGCGTGCGCAGACGCACACCCCCGACGAGATCGTCGTGGTGGTCGACCACAACCCCGCGATGCACGAGCGGATCCAGCGTGAGCTGCCCGGCGTCACGGTGCTGCAGAACGCGTACGCCCAGGGCGTCTCCGGCAACCGCAACACCGGGGCGTTCCACGCCCGCACGCCGCTGGTCGCCTTCCTGGACGACGACATCATCGCCGACCCGGACTGGCTGGCCCGCCAGATCGAGCCGTTCGCCGACCCCACCGTGGTCGGCACCGGCGGCGCGATCCAGCCCGCCTGGGAGGGCCCGGCCCCGCGCTGGATGCCGGCCGAGTTCCTGTGGGCGGTCGGCGGCTCGTACGCCGGCATGCCCACCGAGACCGCGCCCATCCGCAACGTGTGGTCGGCCAACATGATCGTCCGCAAGGACGTCTTCGAGGCCGCCGGCGGCTTCCGGGTCGGCTTCGGCAAGCTCGGCTCCCGCAACCGGCCCGAGGACACCGACCTCTGCCTGCGGATGAGCCAGGTGAACGGCGGCCGCTGGATGTACGTGCCGAGCGCGGTGATCCAGCACGAGGTCCCGGTCGAGCGGTCCAGCTTCAGGTTCTTCGTGCGCCGGTGCTACGCCGAGGGCCGCGGCAAGGTCCAGATGGCCGGCCTGCACGAGAACGACGCGCTGGGCGCCGAGCGCGACTACCTGTGGGCCCTGCCCAAGGCGATGTTCCGTTACTTCGGCGCCGGCCTGTCCGGCAAGGGCGCCGACAACTTCCTGCGTTCCGGCGGTGTCGTCGCCGGCGTGGCCGCCGCCGGGTTCGGTGGCGTCGTCGAGACCGTCAGCTCCAAGCGGCTCAGCCGCCGTACCCCGGTGGAGGCCACCCCGTGACCGCGACCGTCCCCGCCGCTCCGCGGCTCGACGAGGAGAGCGGCGTCCTGCCCGCCGTCGTCCTCGACCTGGAACTGTCCGAGCCCCTGCCGCCGGTCGGCGCGACCGCGCCCGACGGCCGCCGGGTCCAGCAGGCCTGGGCCCTGGTCCGGCTCTTCACCGAGCCGCTCGGCACCATCCTGGTGGATGTGCCGCAGCACGGCCTCACCCCCGGCGACCTGGCCGCGGCGATCGACCGGGAGCTGGGCGACGTGGTGCGCCCGCGCCTCGGCGGCGCCCCGGTGCCGGCCGACGGGTTCGTCCCGGCGAGCGAGCCCGCCTTCCTGGCGAGCCGCCGTGCCGCGCTGGCCTCCGCCCCGGACATCACCGTGGTGGTCTGCACCCGGGAGCGGCCCGGCGCGCTGGCCCGCTGCCTGGACAGCCTGCTCACCCAGCACTACAAGCCGGCCCGGATCCTGGTGGTGGACAACGCCCCGGTGACCGACGCCACCGCCGAGGTGGTCCGGTCGGCGGCCCGCCGCGGCCCGGTCGACTACCTTCTGGAGCCGAACGCGGGGCTGTCGTTCGCCCGTAACGCGGCCGAGGCCGCCACCCGGGGCGAGATCGTGGCCTGGATCGACGACGACGAGCTGGCCGACACGTACTGGCTGGCCGAGGTGGCCCGGGCGCTGGTCGACAACCCGGAGGCCGACGTGATCTCCGGTGTGATCGTCCCGGCCGAGCTGGAGAGCCGCGCGCAGATCTGGTTCGAGCAGTTCGGCGGGCACAGCAAGGGGCGCGGCTTCAAGCCGGACACCTTCGGCCCGCACACCGCGCACATCCAGAGCCCGCTCTACCCGCTGCCGCCGTTCGGCACCGGGGCCAACATGACCTTCCGTCCCGGTGTGATCGAGCGGATCGGTGGCTGGGACAACGCGCTCGGCGCCGGCACCCCGGCCATGGGGTCGGAGGACACCCTGGCGTTCACCCAGGTGCTGCTGGCCGGTGGGACGATCGTCTATCAGCCGACCGCGGTGACCCACCACTACCACCGGCGGGACTTCGAGGGCCTGCACAAGCAGATGGTCGGGTACGGCACGGGGCTGACCGCCGCGTACACCGGCCTGCTGCTCGGCCGCCCGGGACTGCTCTGGTCGCTGATCAAGCTGGCGCCCACCGCGCTGCGCGACCTGACCGGCTCGGACAGCCTGCGGGTGTCGACCCTCCAGGACGATTTCCCGCGAGAGCTGCTGACGGCCAATCGGCGAGGCATGATTGCCGGACCGCGTGCGTACCTCCGGGGCCGGCGCGCCGCCCGGGCGAAGCTCCGGGGCACCCGCTAACGATCACCGCGGCGTCGGCTTCCGTAGCCCCTGACCTGGGGCTACGGAAGTCTCGTCAACACTGTGGAGGCTCTTTACATGGGGGACCAGCCGACGTCCGACCGGAAACGGGCGCCGGAGGAAGCGACCGCGAAGGCCGCGGATTCGCGACCCGACGAGACCGTCGTGCTGACCCGGCTCGCGCCGGAGCAGCGGGACGGACGTGAAGAAGCCACCCAGAAGCTCGCGGAACCGGCGAAATCCTCCGGGGACGAGACCGTCGTGATCCGGCCCACAAAGACGCCATCCGCCGACGACACCGTGGTGATCCGGGCCACCGGGCCGTCGAAGAAGCGGCCGGCCGGCGACGACACTGTGATCATCCGGCTGCCGCAGGCGCCGAAACGGAACACCGCCGCCGGCGCCGCCCGGAAGCGGTCGGCCGGCGACGACACGGTCGTCATCCGGCTGCCCGGCGGCCCCAAGCCGAAGAGTCCCGGCCCGAACGCGCTGAGCACCGTCCGCAAGCGGGCGGCCGGCGACGACACCGTCATCATCCGGCTGCCGCAGGCGCCGAAGAAGAAGGTCGCCGGCCGGGTCGTCGTCGACAAGAAGGTCGCCCACGACGAGACGGTCATCATCCGGCTCCCGGCCGAGGCGAAACCGGAACCGCGTACCGCCCTGGACTTCGGCTGGGCCCCCTGGGTCATCGCCGTCTCCACCCTCGGTGTGGTGCTGATGGCCCTGGCGTACGCCGGTGGCCGGGCCGAAGCCCCCTGGGCCATGTCCGCCTACTGGGCGGGCCAGATCATCGTCTTCTCGCCGGTCGTGTTCCGGCTGCTCAGCCGGCTGGCCGGGGTCGCCGAGTCGTTCGTCCTGGTGATGGGCCTGGCGCTGAACCAGTACATGCTGAAGTGGATGTACAGCCCGGACCAGTTCCGCTTCCCCGACGAGTTGCAGCACTGGCTGGCGACCACCCTGATCACCGAGTCCGGTGACCTGTTCCGGCAGAACAACGCGCTGCCGCCGGCCGTGCACTTCCCCGGCCTGGCCGAGATGGGCGCCGGGCTGGCGCTGCTCACCGGCCTGCCGGTGACCGCGGCCGGCACCATCGTGGCCGGCGTCGCCCACCTGATCTTCGTGGGCCTGCTCTTCGCCACGGTGCTGCGGGCCAGCAACTCCCCGGCGATGGCCGGGGTGGCCTGCGTGACCTATGCGACGGCCATGCACTACCTGTTCTTCAACTCGATGTTCCTGTACCAGACCGCCGCGCTGCCGTTCTTCATGCTGGCGATCTGGGCGTACCGGCGGTGGCGCACCGGCGGCGGCCGCAAGTTCTTCGCGCTCGCCGTGGTGGGCATCTCGATGACCACGGTGAGCCACCACGTCACCGCGTTCGCCCTGGTCGCGACGCTGCTGCTGCTCGCGCTCGCCGAACTGGCCCTGGAGCGGCCGCGGCCCTGGGAGGCGCTGATCCTGCCGGCCGTCGCGCTGGCCGTGGTGTGCTGCTGGATCGGCTTCGTCGCGCAGGACGTCATCGCCTACCTGGAAGCGCCGGTGGAGCGGCTCGCCGCCTCGCTGAACCAGATGTTCGGCGGCGCCGCCAGCGAGGAGGCCGGCGCCACCAAACCGGTGCCACTGGTGCAGCTCGCCGTACAGGGCATGGGTCTGCTCGGTCTGCTCGTGCTCTTCCTGGCGGTGGCCCGGGACATGATCCTGCGCAAGGACCGGGACACCTGGCGGTGGGCCGCGCTGGCCGGCGGCGCGGTGTTCTTCGCCGGCAACGGCGCCCGGTTCCTCGGCACCAACGGTCCGGAGATCGCCGGCCGGCTCTCCACCTTCACCTACATCCCGATGTCGATCATCGCGGCCATCGCGATCGTGTACGCCGTGCAGATCATCCCGGCCAAGGACGCCGACGGCCGCCGCTGGCTGTCGGTGCCGCCGCCGGGTGTCGCGGTCACCACCGGCCGCCGACTGGCCGGTCAGGTGTACATCGGCACGGCGCTGATCACGCTGCTGATGATCGGCGCGCGGACCGGCGGGTGGCCCCCGGTGTCCGCGCTGCTGCCGGGCCCGTACCTGGCGGCCGCCTACGAGCGGTCGGTCGACGCGTTCGGCGTGGACGCGGCCCGCTGGCAGGAGCGCACCCTGCCCCGGGAGGCCCGGGTCGGCGGCGACATCACGGCGGTGGCGCTCTCCTCGACGTACGGGCGGATCGACCCGGTCCGTGAGGTGGGCGAGCTGTTCTACGCCACCTCGTGGACCTCGGCCGAGGACGAGCGGGCGCAGGAGCTGGCGGTGAACTACCTGGTCGTCGACGAGCGGCTGGGCGACATGCTGCCGTCGAACGACGCGTACTTCCAGGACGACCCGATGGCCGGCCGGATCACCGAGCCGCTCAGCGACACTCAGCTCGGCAAGTTCGACCAGGTCAACTCGATCTCCCGGCTCTACGACAACGGCACCGTCCGGATCTATCAGATGGGACCCTCGTGAACCCGGTACGCGCCGGTGTCCTCGCCGGCCTGACGGTCGTGGCCGCGCTCGCCGTCGAGTTCGGCCCGCTCGCCCTCTCCGTGCCGGGTGGCCTGCTGCTCGCCTTCGTGCTGCCCGGTCTGGCGATCAACGACGCCCTGTTCCGGCCCGGCCGCCGTGACATCGGCGTCGTCGAGCGGACCATCCTCGTGCCGGCGCTGAGCCTGGCCGTGCTGGTGCTCGGCGGTCTGCTGCTGTGGGGCGCCGGCGGCAGCCTGAACCGGACGAGCTGGATGCTGGTGTGCGCGGTGGGCACGCTGATCGCCATCGGCGTCGCGGTCTACCGGACCCACACCGCCGCCACCGTGGCGGCGGCGGCCCCGGCCAAGGCCGCCGGTGAACGCCGGACGATCTCGAAGCAGCGCCTGATCCGCGACGTGCTGCCGCTGGCCCTGGCCGGCGTGATGCTGGCCGGCGTCGGGATCTGGTCGTTCGCCGACTCGGTGCAAACCTACGACGTCGGGGTGACCTCGCTGTCGGCGGCCCCGCCCGGGGCGGTGGACCCGGCCGGCAACCGGTCGGTGCAGGTCACCGCGGCCGGGCTGAGCGCCTCCGGCGGGCCGTACACCATGGTGGTGACCGGCACCTCCGGCGAGGAGCTGAGTAGGCACGACATCACGCCGGACACCGACGGCGACTGGACCGGGCGGCTCACCGTCCCGGCCGACGAGCGGGTCACCGTCGACCTGTTCCGCGCCGGTGACCCGACCGCCATCCGTACCCTGATCATCGCCGCCGCCGCTTAGGACTCGCCTGTATGCCGGACGTTCCGCCCACCGCGCTCCGGCGCGGCCGCCTCTGGCTGGCCGCGGCCGGGGTGGCCGTTCTCGCCCTCGCGATCGTCATGAAGGCCGATCCGGAAAGCCCGGCGACTCCGGCATCCACGAAGAGCCCGGCACCTCATGGGATCGACGCCGACCCCCGCTCGGCCCGTGCCCAGATCGCGCTGCCCCGCGAACCCGGCGCCTGGCCCGGACCCTACGGCCTGTCCGGTGTCAACGGCTTCCCGGTCCTGAACAGCGCCTCGGTCAAGGAGTTCTGCTCGACCCGGGGCCGCGACTGCAAGGTGGCGCACACCTACACCGACCGGACCAGCTACGACGCGATGACCGGCGGGTCCGGCTGGACCTTCGAGTACTTCGCCGACTTCGACGGCGTCCTGGTGATCTCCCAGGCGCTGGTGCCGGACCGGGGCGAGAACCTGGTCGCCGACTGCGCGGCCGGAAAGTACGACCAGAACTGGCGGGACTTCGGCGCGCTCATGGTGACGCACGGCCGGGGCGACTCGATCGTCCGCCTGGGCTGGGAGATGAACGAGCCGACGATGGCCTGGCGCGGCCGGAACGCGACCGACTACATCGCCTGCTACCGCAAGGCCGCCGACGCGCTGCGCTCCGCCAACCCCCGGGTCGTGCTGGACTGGACGATCAACGCGCACAACACCCCCGCGGACCTGTGCGGCGGGCTGAGCACCAACTGCTACCCCGGTGACGAGTACGTCGACATCATCGGCATCGACAACTACGACCACCACCCGTGGTCGCCGGCGGAGGCCGACTTCGACCGGACCGCGGCCGCGCCGGAGGGCCTGAACTGGCTCTTCGACTTCGCCCGCGGCCACGGAAAGCTGTTCTCGGTGGGCGAGTGGGGCGTCATGCCGACCGCCGACGCCGGCCGGGACAATCCGGAGTTCATCCGCTGGATGCACGCCTGGTTCGCCGAGCACGCCCCGTACCTGGCGTACGAGGCGTACTTCCAGCGTTGCGACGGTGACTTCTCCCAGTCGTCGATCCTGCGCCCGGACGACCCGAAGTGCCTGCCGAACACCGGGTCGTCCGAGGTCTACACGGAGCTGTTCAAGCGCTGAACCGGGCGCTGGTGGCCATCGCCCGGTACGCCGCCGTGGACTGCGGATCGGTGTCGAACCGCCAGGCCTCCGGGTAGTTGGGGTGGGTGTCGGTGTCGAACCACACCGCCGCGCCGATCGCCGGGCGCTGGGCCACGTACGCGGAGAAGTCGGTGATCCAGTCGGCCTTGGTGGTGCCGCCGTGGTCCTTCGAGCCGACCTCGGTGATCATCAGTGGTTTGTGGGACGCGTACCGCTGGTAGATCGGGTCGAAGAGGGTGGCCGGGCTCTCCTGGTGGAGGTTGTAACCCGAGACGCCCACCCAGTCGACGTACTTGTCGCCCGGGTAGTACGCCTCCATCCGGTTCCAGTCCTCGTCCGGGCTGGAGTTCCAGTTCGGGCTCCACACCCAGGAGACGTTGTCGGCGCCCTGGTCGTCGAAGATCTCCCGCAGGTAGCGGAAGCACTTGACGTACCCCTCGGGGTTCCGCTTGTTCTGGAAGCCGCCCCACTCGTACCAGCGGCCGTTCATCTCCCAGCCCCAGCGCAGCATGGTCGGCCGGTCCAGCTCCTTGATCCGGCGGGCGGCGGCGGCGATCAGGTCGTCGGAGTCGCCGCTGAGGATCTTGTCGTACTTGGGGCCGCGCCAGGACACCATCGGGACGGCCTTCTTCGGCATGCCCTCGATCGACGTGGGCAGCCGGTCCGGCCAGGCGTAGAAGACGTGCACGATGCGGTGGTCGCGGCCGAGCTGCTTGCGCCGGTACTTGACCGCCTCGGGGTAGCTCATCCCCTTCAGGCCCAGGTACGACCCGAGCAGCGCCTTCCCGGCCGTGAACGGGACCGCGCCACCCAGCTTCGCGAGGTCGCCGGCGGCCGCGAACGGGCTGGGCGTGGCGGACGGCGGCGCCGGTTCGACCGGGCCGGTGGCCGACGTCGTACCGGAGATGGTGTTCGGGGTCTGGCGGGCGGCGGCCTTCCACATGCCGACGACGCCGGCCGCCGAGGCGGCGCCGAGGGCGCCCAGCCCGAGCAGGCCCCGCCGGGTCATGCGCTGTCCCCCCTGGCTGCGGTGCCCTGGCGTCACGTCAGGTTCCGGCCGGCCGTGCGGGCCATCTTGCGCACCAGCCGCCAGCCCGGCTGGGCCAGCTGCTTGATCTGCGACATCAGCCGGGGGCCACCGCCCTCGACGAGGGCGACCAGGTCGGCGCCGGTGTGATCGGGGGTGGGCTGGAAGCGGGGTACGGCGAACCGGCGCTCCGACGGGGTGTGCAGCCGGCGGCCCACCTCGGTGGCGTTGTCGTGGCCGGACGACTCGACCACCCGGCGGACCCGGTCGCTGTTGTAGCCGTGCGGGTACGCGAACGACCGCACCTTGCGCTGCAACCGCTGTTCGAGCTGGTCGTGGCTGCTGACCACCTCCTCGCGCAGCTGCGCGGCGGAGAGCACGTCGAGCGGGTGGTGGATGAGGCTGTGGTTGCCGATCTCGATGCCGGCGGCGGCCACCTCCGCCAGCTCGGACCAGGTGAGCATCGGGCCGAAGTCGGGCGACCACTGGCCCAGCCAGCCGGCGTGACCGCCGAGGTGGCCGACCGACGCGTACAGGGTGGCGCCGGCGCCGGCGGCCTGCAGGGCGGGCACACCGTGGGTGAGGAAGTCGCGGTAGCCGTCGTCGAACGTGACGGCCACCATCTTCTCGGTGCTGCCGGCCGCCAGCTCGTCGAGCGCCTCGGTGAGACCGACCAGCCGGTACCCGGCGGCGCTGAGCGCGTCCAGCTGCTCGGCCAGCCGCTCCGGCGGCACCGCGAGGTCGCGCAGCGGACCACCGACGGCGGAGACCGAGTGGTACATCAGCGCAGGCAGCGTGGTCCAGGTCTGGGCCACCGAAGCGGTCACCGCGTCCCCCCAAATTGCTTCCAGTCGTCGGCCGGGAACCTTACCAATCCTCGGGATCTCTCCGACTCCCCCGTTCGCACGGTGCCGCGTCACTAGCCATCTCAAACTACAGCGAGTAATCTTCGGGAACTTCCGATTCTCCGGCCAGCGCAAACGCCGTCACATTGCGGATACGCAGAGTGACAGATGAACTTTTGTCGCCCCGGATACGTATCAGAGGACGACACCGAAACCGCTCTAACCCCGGGAGCGCGCACCATGTTCCGCCTCATCCAGCTGCACACCGAGAGCGGTGTGCCACGCATCGGCGTCGAACCCGACGGCTACGTCAGCGCCCGCGCCGCACTGGCCCACTACCGCACCGCCCCGGCGACCTACTTCGCCGTCGGCCGCTTCGACAACGAGGGCACCCTCACCGAGGTGATCCTCGACCCGATCTGCGGGCTCGACGGAGCCTGCCAGCGCCCGGCGTCGGTCATCCACGCCACCACCTACGAGCGTCTCTGCGAGCGGTGCGCCTCCGGCCTCGACGTGCTCACCGTGCCCCAGCTGGCCCGCCGCCTCGGCATCGCCTGCCGCCTCGCTCCCCCGGTCGCCCGCTTCCGGCAGACCGGGATCGCCGGGCTGCGCGCGCCCTCCGGCAACCGGATCGCCCGGGAATTCCCCGACCACGTCCACGACCCGGTCTGGCGCCAGGAGCTCTGCGACGACCTCGCCCACAGCACCACCGCCCTGAACGGCCTGCTCATCGGTGTCGGCGCGCTCAGCCACCGGCAGGTGCTCGACCTCTTCCCGGCGCTCTGCACGCTCGGCGACGAGCTTCCGGCCGGCATCCGCTCCGACCTGGCCCGGGCCACGGCGCGGCCGCTCTCCCCGGCCGGCGTCACCGGCCTCCGCCTGGGCCTCAACCAGCTTTCCTGAAAAACCCTTTCCGGTACGACGGGGTCAGAGCCGGATCCTGAGCACGGTTCCGGTGCCCCGGCAGGTGGCGCAGGTGGAGACGTAGGCGTCCCGGCCACGCAGGGCCAGACCGCCCGGGGCGGTCAGGCCCGCCGTGACCACCGTCCGCGTTCCCCGTCCGCCGAGGCGCAGCAGGGCGGCGCCGTCCAGGACGTACAGGTCCCCGGACGGCGACCAGACCAGGTCGACGACACCACGGAGGCCGGAGGCGTACATCTGCGGGGCCCGGCCGGGCTCGATCCGCCAGATCCGGCCCTCCCGGCCGGCCCGCTCACCGACGTAGAAGGCGCCGTCCGGCCCCTCCGCCACCGAGGTGGCCTCGGTGGCCGGTGTGCGCCGCGGCAACGTGGCGATCGTCTGCACCCGGCCCCGCCGGCCGACCCGGAGCAGGGCGTCGCCGGCGGCGTCCACGACCAGGTAGCCCTGCCCGGTGGCGAGCACCGCGACCGGATCGGCCGGGGTCGCCTGAGCGCCCAGGTCGGCCAGCACCGTCCCGCGCCGGTCGAGCCGCGCCATCCCGTCCCGGCCGGGCGCGGACCGCAGCGCCGGGCCGCCGCCCGACCGGACGGTGTGCACCGGGTCGCCCTCCGCCGAGACCGTGACGTCCGACGGGCCCAGCGCGTACGCCCCGGCCGGGGAGGCCAGCGACGACAGCCCCGCCTCGACCCGCCACTGCCGCCCGAACCCGGCCACCGTGATGGCCCCGGACCGGCCGGAACAGAGCCGTCCGCCGGTCTCGGCCCGGCAGGGCCCGCCGCGGCCGCCCTCCGCGATGTAGAGCTCACCGCGCGGCCCGAACGCCAGGCCCCGCGGACTGTCCAGCCCGCGCGCGACGACCTCCACCCCCGGGCGCGCCGGGACCGTCGGCTCCGGTGCGGCGGCCCGCATCGGGCTGGCGCTGGACACCAGCCCGACAACGGCCACCACGACAGCCGGACGGGACCGGAACATGATCAACTAAACCCCCGTGCAGTCGTTGTCCCACCGACACACTCTCCGGCAGGACGGACCGCCGGGGCGGCTCAGTCCGAGATCCGACGAGAAGACGGACCGGTACGGTCGGGGCCATGACGCCGACCCTCCCCGACCTCGTGGCACGGGCCCGGAGCCTGGCCGGTGACGGGCGGCGCGCGGTCCTGGGCATCACCGGGCCGCCCGCCGCCGGCAAGACCACCCTCGCGACCGAACTGGTCGCCGCCCTGGCCGCGCCCGGGTGGGTGGCGCACGTACCGATGGACGGCTTCCACCTCGCCGACGTGGAGCTGGACCGGCTCGGCCTGCGCGACCGCAAGGGCGCCCCGGACACCTTCGACGCGTACGGGTACGCCAACCTGCTGCGCCGCCTGCACGAGGACCGGGACGAGATGATCTACGCGCCCGGGTTCGAGCGGGTCCTGGAACAGCCGATCGCCGGCAGCATCGGCATCCCCCGGTCCGCCCGCCTGATCGTGACCGAGGGCAACTACCTGCTGCTCGACGAACCCCGCTGGGCGCCGGTGCGGACCCTGCTCACCGAGGTCTGGTACGCCGACCTGGACACCGGCGTCCGCCTGCGCCGGCTGATCGACCGGCACGTCCGGTTCGGCAAGGCCCCGGACGCGGCGGTGGCGTGGGCGACCGGCACCGACGAGCGCAACGCCGCGCTGGTCGCGGCGACCCGGGACCGCGCCGACCTGATCGTCGGTCTCGCCTGAGCCCGTTCTCAGGTTCTGTCACACCGGAGTGGCATGCTTGCCCTCATGTCGGTGGATGAGGCGGTCGAGGCCCGGCCGCGCGGGCGTGGCCCGCGGGTGGCCCGGTTCGGCGTGATCCTGTTCGTGGTGCTGGGGCTGCTGTTCGGTGTCCCGCTGGTGACCCTGTTCTGGTCCGGCAACGACTGGCCCGGCGTGGTCGTCACGGCCGGCACGGTGCTGTTCCTGGCCGTCGTCGCGCTGTTCCCCTGGCTGATGTTCCGCGGTCACGGCGGTCACGACGACCGGGCCGCGCGGATCGCCGACACGCTGCTCGGCGTGATCTGGGTGCTGTTCACCTGGTCGGTGCTCGGGCAGCTGTCCGAGCTGGCCCTGCTCGCCGCCGGGGTCGCCGACCCGCTGCGCTCCCGGGTGGTCACCGGGCTGGTGCTGGCGATCTCCGCCGGCCTGCTGCTCTGGGGTCACCGCGAGGCGATGCGGGTCTCCCGGGTGCGCGAGGTCGAGGTGGTGCTGCCCCGGCTGGGCCGCGGCCTCGACGGGCTGCGCGTGGTGCTGATCACCGACACCCACTACGGTCCGATCGACCGGGCCGCCTGGTCCCGCGGCGTCACCGAGGTGATCAACTCGCTGGACGCGGACATCGTGGCGCACACCGGCGACATCGCCGACGGCACCGTCGAGCAGCGCCTCGCGATGGCCGCCCCGCTCGCCGACGTGCGTGCCCGCCACGCGCGGGTCTACGTGACCGGCAACCACGAGTACCACAGCGGCGCCCTGGGCTGGGTCGAGCACATGGAGCACCTGGGCTGGGAGACGCTGCACAACCGGCACGTCGTGGTCACCCGCGGCGGCGACTCGCTGGTCGTGGCGGGCGTCGACGACCGCACGGCCGGGGGCTCCGGCCTGCCCGGCCACCGCACCGACCACGAGGCCGCCCTGTCCGGCGCCGACCCGTCGCTGCCCGTCCTGCTGCTGGCCCACCAGCCGCAGCAGATCAAGGACGCGGTCGCCCACGGCATCGACCTGCAGCTGTCCGGCCACACCCACGGCGGCCAGATGTGGCCGTTCCACTACCTCGTGCGGACCGACCAGCCCGCCCTGCAGGGCCTGTCCCGTCACTCCGAGCGGACCCAGCTCTACACCAGCCGGGGCACCGGGTTCTGGGGCCCGCCGTTCCGGATCTTCGCCCCCAGCGAGATCACCCTGCTGACCCTGCGGTCCGCCTCGTGACGAGATCCTCCTTCGACGACCACGAACGCTCCATGTGGGCGGGCCGGGCCGAGATCTTCAACGACTCCATGGCCCACCTGTGCGGCCACACCGCCCCCGCCCTCCTGTCCGCCGCCGTCCCGCCGGCCGGCGCACCCGGAGACCGTGATCTGGCCGGGCTTCGGCTGCTCGACGTGGGCACCGGCTCGGGGACGGTCGCCGGGCTGGCCGACGCGCGCGGGGCGCGGGTCACCGCCGTCGACGCCGAGCCGAGCATGGTGGAGCTGGCGGCGAAACGGGTGCCCGGCGCCGAGGTCCGGCAGGCGATCCTGCCCGAGCTGCCGTTCCCGGACGGCACGTTCGACGCCGCGGTCGCCAACTTCGTGATCAACCACGTCGGCGACCCGGCGGCCGCCGTCGCCGCGATGCGGCGTGTGGTGCGACCCGGCGGCCGGATCGCCGTGACGATCTGGCCGCACCCGAAACCCGAGGCCCAGCGCCTCTGGGACGAGATCTTCGACGCCGCCGGGGCGATCCGCCCGGACGATCTGCCCCGCCTCGACCCGGCCCTGGATTTCCGCCGCGACGAGGCGGGCCTGACCGCCCTGCTGGCCGGAGCCGGCCTGACCGGCGTGACCGGCACGACGATCTCCTGGACCATGTGCATCGACGCCGGCGCCTGGTGGTCCGGCCCGGCCGCCGGCATCGGCTTGACCGGCCTGATCCTGGCCGCCCAGGACGAGCCGACCGCCATCCGGGTCCGCCGGGAGTATGAGCGGCGCACCGCCCTCTACCGCGGCCCCGACGGCGTCCTCGCCGTCCCGACCGCGGCGTTGCTCGCCGCCGGCACCGTCCCCGCCGCCTGACCACGGATCCGGCCGGCTCCGGGTGCTGTCGCAACGCCCTCGAGGCAGCCCCCACGGTCAGCCGGATCTCCCCACTGGCCAGGGTCGTTCGAAGGGCCTCGAAAAACGCCGGCCGGATCTTCCCGGCCGGACGTCAGAGCTGGTTCGAGGGCCGCGAATTGGCTCTCCGGGCCGGCTGGATCTTTTCGGCTGGCCGGCACGGCTGTCGCGGCGGCGTTGAGACAGCTTCCACGACCAGCCGGAGTGTCCTGATGCGACCGCGCGACGTGGGCGGAATGCCGGGAATAAACCCGTTGAGCCGCCGTCTCCCGGCCGAGCAGGATGAGACCACCGCCTTCCCCTATCGTTCCGAGGACTCTTCATGCGCCTGCTCCGCGACCTGTGGGCCACAAGCCGAAGTCGCACCGCTCTCGTCGGCTTCCTGATCGTGCTCGGCGCGTCCGGTTCGGCCTGTGCGTTAGCCCTGGCCGGCCCGGTCCTCGTCGACCGGTCCGGCCCGCTCTTCACCCTGCTGGCCGCCGCGCTCGTCGCCTCGGTGTTCAGCGATGTCGTCGTCGGCCTGCTGGCGGCCCGCCTGACCGCCGACTGGGCGGCCCGCGCCCGGCGGCGGCTCAACCGGGTCGCCTTCGGCCAGGACATCCCCACCCTGGAGAACACCCCGGTCGGCGAGTTGCTCGACCGCATCGACTCGGACGTCTACCAGGTCGGCGCCGAGCTGCGCGGCAGCGGTGTGCGCCTGGCCCAGTCCCTGGCGGTGGCCTCCCTCTCGGTGCTCACCACGTTCTTCGTCTGGTGGCCGGCCGCGATCGCGATGATCCTGGTCAGCGTCCTGCTGTTCACGGTGATGAACAAGCCGATCCAGCGGATCGGCCCGGTCCGCATCGCCGAGGAGGAGGCCTGGTCCGATCTGGCCGCGGTGATGGAGGAGGCCATCCACGGGCAGGACGACGTGCGCACGAGCCTGGCCGCGCCGTACGTGTTGCGGCTCTTCGCCCAGCGCTCGGCCGAGGTGCTGCGCCGCGGCCGCCGGGTGTGGCGGGCCTCCGCCCGGGTCACCATGGCGGCCGGCTCGATCACCCGTTCACTGATCGCCGTCCTGGTGGTGGGCGGCGCCTGGGCGCTGTACGCGGGACAGATCGACGCCGCCCGCCTGACCGCGGTGTGGCTGCTGGCGCTCGGATTCGGCGGCACCCTGGAGCACCTGACCCGGATGGTCCCCGAGATGCAGAACGCGCTCGGCGCCTGGGGCCGGGTGCAGCTGCTGACCCAGGTGCCGCAGGAGCCGGTCGAGGGTGTCCCGCCGGTCGCGGGTGACCTGGTCGTCCGCAACCTCACCTTCCGGTACGGCGAGGCCGACAGCGGCCGGCCCCCGGCGTTGCGCGACGTGAGCGTCACCTTCGCCCGCGGCAGGTCGTACGCGCTGATCGGCCGCACCGGTTCCGGCAAGTCCACACTGGCCAAGGTGCTGACCCGGGCCGTGGAGGTGCCTCGCGGCACGGTGTTCCTGGGTGGCGTCGACATCAACGACATCGGTGTGGAGGGTCTGCGCCGGTGGACCGCGATCGTCCCGCAGCGCACCGAGATCCTGGCCGGCACCCTGGCGGAGAACATCGCCCTGTTCGACCGGGAGCTGCTGCCCCGGGCCGGTGCGGCGCTCGACGAGCTGGGCCTGACCGCCTGGGCCGAAGGGTTGCCCGACGGGCTGGACACCAAGCTGGGCGAGGGCGGCTACAAGCTCTCGGCCGGTCAGGAGCAGTTGGTGGCGTTCGCGCGGATCCTGGTCCGCGAGCCGCAGGTGGTGATCCTCGACGAGGCCACCGCCCGGATGGACCCGGTCACCGAGTCCTGGGTGCAGCGGGCCACCGACCGGCTGTTGCAGGGCCGGATCGGTGTGATCGTGGCGCACCGGCTCTCCTCGGTGCAGCGGTGCGACGAGGTGGTGGTGCTCGCCGACGGTCAGGTCATGGAGGCCGGGCCGCTGCGCGAGTCACGCCGCTTCGCCGAGCTGATGGCCAGCAGCAACCTGGCGGTTCCGGCGGCCCAGCCGGCCGGCGGCGGGGTGCTGCTCGCCGAACGCGACTGGGATGCCGCGATGCGGGAGGAGCTCGGCCCGGACGCCCTGGCCAATCCGCTGCCCACGGTGGATCCGCCGGCGCTGCCCGAGGCGCCGCCGGCCCGGACCATGCGGGAGATCGTCCGGCTGGCGCTGAACGACAAACGGTTCGGGCTGGCCGCGTGCGGGTTCTTCGTGTTCCTGGTGCTGTTCGGGTTCGACGGGGCGATCCTGCCGCTGCTGTGGTCGAACGTGGTCGACGGTGTCGGCAACCCGCTCTACCCGGCGCTCGGGCTGGCGGCGGCGCTGCTGGCGCTGATCCCGACGCTGTACTACACCGGGGCCTGGTTCCCGGAGTGGTGGGTGCGGCAGATGCTGCGGATCAGCCTGCGCCTGGTACACGGCCAGATCGGCCCGCGCCGGGTCAGCAAGCACACCCCGGCCGAGGTGGTGGCCCAGGGCGGCGACACCGAGCGGGTGGTCATGCTGGCCGACAACGTGATCGACAACTCGGTGGCGATCTTCGCGCTGGTGTCGATGACGGTGTTCTCGCAGTCGTGGGTGCCGGGGCTGCTGTTCTCCGGGACGATGATCCTGTCCGGGCTGGCCGCGACCCTGTTCGGGCCGCGGCTGGAGCGGGCCGCCCGGAAGACGGTGGCGGCCCGGGCGGCGTTCGCGACGTCGCTGGTGTCGTCGCTGTCCGCGGCGCGCACGGTGAAGCTGGCCGGCGCGACCGAGCCGGTGCTCACGCATCTGGCCGACCTCGACGGGGTCCGCAGCGAGTTGCAGCGGCGGGAGATCGCGATCCAGGTGTGGGCGCGGTCCACGCCGTCGGTCGCGAGCGGGCTGCTGCCGATCGCGGCGTGGGCTCTCTACCTGGACGGGCGCATCACCTCGGCGGCGGTGCTGATCGCGGTGTCGGTGCTCGGTTCGGCCCGCTGGTTCGCGTGGACCACGGCGTCGCTGGTGTCGCACTACCCGTCGGCGAAGGTGTGGACCCGGCGGACCGCCGCCATGACCGGCGTCTCCGAGTACACGGCGGAGGTTCCCGGGGTGGACATCTCCGCCGGGACGGCGCCGGCCCCGCCGACCGCGCCGCGCAATCCGCTGCGCACGCTGGAGCTGTCCGGCTTCAGCGCGGTGCACGAGAACGGCGCGCTGGGCGTACGGGATGTCGATCTGACCGTGCGCCGCGGCGAGCTGGTGCTGGTGGTCGGTCCGGTCGGCTCCGGCAAGTCGTCGCTGCTGCGGGCCCTGGCCGGGATCGTGCATCACACCGGCGAGCTGCGGTGGAACGACGAGCCGGTCGGTGAGCCGCACGTGTTCCTGCGGCCCAACCAGGTCGGCTACGTGGCCCAGCTGCCGCGGGTGCTGTCCGGGACGGTGGCCGACAACATCCAGCTCGGGCACGAGGTGGACGCGGCCGACGCGGTGTCGGTGGCGCAGCTGGAGCACGACCTGGCGGCCGCCGGTGGTGGCCTGCAGCTGCTGATCGGGCACAAGGGCACCCGGCTCTCCGGTGGCCAGCTGCAACGGCTGGCCCTGGCCCGGGCCCTGGCGCCACGGACCGAGCTGCTGATCGCCGACGACGTCTCGTCCGCGCTGGACGTGACGACGGAGCTCGCGCTGTGGCAGGCGCTGCGCTCGCACGGGGTGACCGTGGTCGGCTCGACGTCGAAACGGGCGGCGCTGGCCCAGGCCGACCGGGTGGTCGTGCTGATCGGTGGGCAGGTCGAGGACCAGGGCACCTGGGACGAGCTGTCCGGCCGCTGGGGTCACCTGGCCGGCTGACGCGCGGCGGTGGGTTCCGGGTCCCCCCGGAACCCACGTCGCGCCGGATCCCTATGGTCTGTCTGGTGGATCACCCCAGGGCCTTTCTGCTGCTCAAACCGGACTGTCTGCGGCTCGGGCTGACCGGGTCCGTGGAGCGGGCGATCGCGCGGGCCGGGCTGCGGATCGTGTGCCGCCATCGGGTCACGCTGTCGGGCGCCGACGTCCGCTGCCTGTGGCCGGAGTATCACGAGGCCGGCCACCCCCTGGCGCTCGCCTTCCTGGACCGCTATCTGACCGGCGAGCCGTCCGAGGTGCTGCACCTGCGCGGGCCGGACGCGTTCGAGGCGGCCCGCCGGGTCAAGCGGGAGGTGCGGTCGCGGCACGCCGCCGGCCCGTTCGCCAACGTGGTGCACGGCGCGCAGCGGCACGGTGAGATGGCCCGGCAGGCCGGTCACCTGCTCGGCCGCTGTGCGGCGTGCGCGGAGCCGTTTCACTCGGACGAGCCGCCGCTCAACCCGCCACGGCCGCCGGGCCGGGACTTCCGGGCGGACGCCGACCTCACCGCTCTGGTGGACGAGCTGTGGCCGCTCGTCCAGGGCGTGCCGGCCGATCCCGGCCCGGTGCGCCTGGACGGCGACGACACCGGCCAGGCGGTCGTTCTCGGCTCCGACCCGGAGCAGACCCTCGACTCGACGGTCACCGCTTTGTGGCACGCGCTGCCCGGGGTCGAGCTGCGCCACGCGGTGCTGCTCGTGATGCACGCCGGCTACTCCGGTGGCACCCCGGTCGCGGTGGGTGGCCGCCGGGCCCTCGACGACTGTCTCCGGATCCTGCGCGCGCACGGCGTCCGTGCCTGCTGGCGGGGGCTCATCTGAGCAGGCGGTTAGCCAGCCACTCGACGGCCATCGGGTAGCGGAAGCCGATGCCGCCGTGCTTGGCCGGGAACAGCTCGAACGCGATCTTCTCCTCCGGTACGCCGATCCGCCGCAGACCGTCCCGGAACGCCTCGGCGCCCAGATCCAGGAACCACTCGTCGCGGGTGCCGGCGTCGATCCAGACGGCGCGCAGGGAACGCAGCTCGTCGGCGTACCGGTCGATCATCCGGATCGGGTCCCACGCCAGCCAGCGCTCCCACAGCTCCGGTTTGAGCTGCCCGGTCCGGGGGTCGAACGGCAGCCGCGGGGTGCCGTCCGGGTCGGCGGAGAACGCCGCGGTGCAGCCCAGGAGGAGGCAGAACGGCATGTCCTCCTCCTTGGTGAACGGCACCCGCGACTGGAAGTCCTTCCACCAGGCCAGGATGTCGCCGTCGTAGTCGCGCAGGTAGCGGACGCACTTGCCGAAGTCGGGGAGGTAGCAGTACTCGTACAGGGCGTCGCCGGCGTGGGTGGCCAGGGCTCCGAACAGGTCGGGGCGCAGCATCGGGGTGATCATCGCGCCGAAGCCGCCGGACGACTTGCCGGTGATGGCCCGCGACTCACGGTCCGGCAACGTCCGGTAGTGGGCGTCGACGTACGGCACCACCTCGTCGCACAGGTAGGAGTGGTACTTGCCGGTGCCGGGCGAGTCGACGTACTGCGAGCCGCCGTAGGCCGTCCACGCGTCCACATAGACGAGCACGCATCCCGGCGCGCGCCCCTCGGCGAACACCCGGTCGGCGGTCTCGATGAACGGCTCCCGGAACGGCTCCCGGTTCCCCCACATGGTGACCTGGCCCGAGTAGCCCTGGATGACGTAGATGCTCGGGCACCGTTGGTCGCCCTGCTCGTAGCCGGGCGGGGTGTAGACCCACAGCGGCCGCACGTGCGGATCGCCGAGCGGATTGTCCCGCAGCAACCGCGACTCGATCGTGTCCTGATGCAGGGTGCCGGCGAGTTCACTGGTCCAAATCGACATGAAGGTCAGTCAACTATCTTTTTCCGATGACCGCACCAAGGATGGCGTGGCTCGACGGGCTGCGCGCCGTCGCCGTACTGCTGGTGATCTATGCGCATCTGACCCGCTTCGTCTTCACCGATCTGCGCGCGGTCACCGGTGAGTGGCTGCACGCCGGCACCGCCGGGGTGATGCTGTTCTTCCTGGTCAGCGGCTACATCATTCCGGCCTCATTGGAGCGGCACGGCGATCTGCGCGCGTTCTGGCTGAGCCGGGCCCGCCGTCTGCTGCCGCTCTACCTGGCCGTGATCGCGGTCCTGGTGGTCGCCCACCCGCCCGCGAACGTCGGCTCCACGGCGGTGGGCCACGCGACCATGCTGCCGTTCCTGCTGGGTGTGCCGCTGGTCACGCCGGTGTTCTGGACGCTCTCCTTCGAGATGGCCTTCTACCTTCTCGTGACGACCCTTTTCACGGTACGGGCGCAGCGTTCCCTCCTCCCACCGGTGATCCTGGCCGTGCTCGGCGCGGCGACGGCCCCGCTGGTCCCGCTGCGGCTGGGTGAGATCGCGGTGCCCGGCGCGGTGATCCTGGCGGCCGGGCTGGCCGGGGTGCTGTCCGGTCGACGCCGGGCGGAGATCGCGGGCGGACTGCTGCTGGGCGCGCTGACACTCGGCCTGCTGCTGTTCGACATGGACCCGGCGCACGCCCGCGACGGCCTGCTGATCGTGGCCGTGATGTTCACCGGCTCGGTGATCCACCGCGCCGACCACGGCCACACGTCATGGCGGCGGGCGACCGTGGTGATCGCCGTGGTGGCGGCCGCGCTGCTGACCGTCTGGCTCGGTGAGCTGGCCGCCCTGAACGCGCTCACCCCGCGTTACGTGACCCGCTCGGTGCTCACCCTCCTGACCTTCGCCGGCGCCTTCGCGGCCGGCCGCCTTCTGCGCCGTCGGCACACGCCCCGCTGGCTGGCCCGGATCGGTGTGCTCAGCTATTCGATCTACCTGGTCCACTTCGTGGTGATCGAGCTGGCCGGCCCGGTCCTGCGTTCCCGCGTGCCCGATCCTCTGCTGGCGGCCGCCTATCTGGCCACCGTCCTGGGCATCTCGTGGCTCACCCACCGTTACATCGAGGTCCCCGGCCAGCGCCTGGGCGCGCGCCGTCCGGACCCGGCGGTGAAGGACCAGAATCCCCACCCCCCTTCCCGGTACGCCCGGCCCCGTCCCCCATGATCCAGGGCCGTTCCGCCGAGCCACGCGATCCGCTGCCACTCCCGCCTGTGCCGCGCCCGCCGGGCTGAGCTCGGTGGTCCAGCCGGCAGTGAGAGCTGTTCGGACGCGCTTGAGACAACGCTGAAAGCCAGCCGGACCTGACCCGTGCGGCGCCCGGGCACGGATGGGCTGGACCACCGATCTACGCCCGGCGGGCGCGGCACAGGCGGGAGTGGGCAGCGGCTCGCGCCGACCGGGCGGGACTGCCCTGATGAGGCGGGACGGCGTCACGCGTACCGGGAAAGGGGTGGACTTTGATCTTGTCTGTCCAGGGTTTTCAGAGGTGGCCGTCGAGCCAGGTGAAGGCGTCGTCCTGCATCTCGGCGGTGAAGACGTGGCCGAGGCCGGGCCACGTCTTCGTGCGCAGGCGGGATCCGGCGTGCTGGGAGGACCAGACGGCGGCCATCTTCGCGTGGGCGACGGCGATGCCCTCGGGGGTGAAGAGGGGGTCGAGTTCGCCGTCGGTCAGGTACATCGGGCGCGGGGCGGCGAGGCTCGCCACGTCGGGGATGTCGAGGTGGCGGTAGAGGCCGGGATGCAGCATGTAGAACGCTGACTGGCCACGGAGCGTGTTGTTGCCGGGCACCATCATCTCCTTGAGGCCGGTCATCCAGCAGGCGGAGACGGTCGCCGCGATGTGGTCGGAGAGGGCGGCTACCTGCCACGCACGGTAACCGCCCATGGAGAAGCCGACCGCGGCGACCCGGTGCGGATCGACCTCGGGCAGGGTGGACAGCAGGGCGGCGGCACGGGCGTCCTCGCGGGCCATCAGGCCGGCCGGCGACGAGCCGAGGTGGTAGAGGTTGCTCGCCAGCGCCTGCTGGCTCTCGTAGGTGAGGCCGCCGCGGTCGCCCCAGCCGAGGGCGTCGACGGCGAGGACGGCGTAGCCGCGGGAGGCCAGGTGGTCGCCGACGAAGCGGCCGCTGAAGTAGCGGTCGGCCCAGGCCTGGGCGGAGGCCCGGCGGGTGTCGTCGTACCAGGGTTCGATCAGCTTCTCCTTGCCGATGTCGAACCTCGCGCCGTGGTCGTGCAGCAGCAGGGCGGCCGGGAACGGGCCGGGGCCGTCGGGGATCAGCATGGTGGCGCGGACGCGGCTGTTCCGGGTGACGTTGAAGATCAGCTGACGGCGGCGGTACCCGGGCGCCGGCTGCTCGTCGACGATCTCGGGCCGGAAGGGGGTGTGGTCGGCGGGCTCGCAGAGCAGCGTCTCGAACTGGGCGCGGGCGCGGCGCTTCCAGGACCGGAAGTCGGGGTGGCGGGTGCGCGACCAGGCGAGGGGGAAGGTGAGCTCGTCCCGGAGGCGCTCGTAGTAGACCGGAAGGTTGCCGGTGATCACGGAGGGGCCCTCGAAACCGGCCGCCGCCCGCGCCTCGGCGACGTGCGGGGCGGCGAGCGCCACCGCGGATAGGGAGATCACGGAACGCCGCTTCATGGGATTCCTCCTGATCGATGAAATCCGTACGCTAGAAAGCCCTTTCCCGCATGTCAACAGAATGGTGCCACCCTTCCCGGGGACGGCCCGGGAAGGGTGGCGGAGAGGAGCTCAGCGACCCTGGAGGGCCTTGACGTTGTCGCCGAAGGTCCAGCCCTTCGACCCGTCCCAGTTGATCGACCAGGTCATCAGGCCCTTGAGACCGGGGACGCTGTTGTACGCCTGCGACACCAGGGCCGGCGTCATGTACCCGCCGCCGGCGCCGGTCTGGGCGGGCAGCCCGGGGACCTGCTTGTCGACCGGGATCCGGATGGTCGTGCCCTGGATGGTGAGGCCGTTGGCGAGGCACTGGGTCTGGACGGTGAAGCCCTGCACGGTGCCGGCCGAGTAGGAGTCGCCGGCGCAGCCGTACATGCTGCCGTTGTAGTACTGCATGTTGAGCCACCACAGGCGGCCGTTGTCCAGGTACTTCTTGATGATCGGCAGGTACGAGCCCCAGATCGAGCCGTAGGTGACGCTGCCGCCGGTCACGTACGCCGTCTCCGGCGCCATGGTGAGGCCGAAGTTCGACGGCATGGCCGCCAGCACCCCGTCGATGATGCGGATCAGGTTCGCCTGCGAGGTGGACAGGGTGGTGATGCTGCCGCTGCCGGTGAGCCCGGTCTCGATGTCGATGTCGATACCGTCGAAGTTGTACTGCTTCAGGATCGGCACGATGGTCGCCACGAACCGGTCGGCGACGGCGCTGGAGCTCAGGTCGATGCCGGCGGCCGCGCCACCGATGGACATCAGGACGGTGGCGCCCTGGGCCTTGGCCGCGCAGATCTCGGCGGCGGTCGGGACCTTGACCCCGGCGTCCATCCCGTTCTCCCACAGGACGGTGCCGTCCGAGCGGATCACCGGGAAGGCGGCCATCAGCACGTTGTAGCCGTGCTGGGTGATCCGGCTGTCGTTGACCGGGATCCAGCCGAGGCCGGGGTGCACGCCGTTGGAGGCGCCGTCCCAGTTCTCCCAGTAGCCCTGGAGGACCTTGCCGGCCGGGCGGCCGCGCAGCCCGCACCCGACGGGGGTCGACGGGGAGGTGGACGGGCTGACCGAGACCGAAGGAGACGGGCTCGCCGAAGACGAGGAGACCGACGGCGACGGCGAGGGGGTGCCGCCGCCCGTGCAGGCGCCCAGCGACTTCCACAGCGATGGGGTGGCGGCCGGGTTCCACCCGGCGCCGACGTGCGCCGTGTGGGTGACCAGCGCTTGGTACAGGTTGGACTGGTAGGTGACCTGGGTGCCCGCGGTGTAGGTGTTGCCCTCCGCCCACACGGTCGTGGAGCAGGTGACGGCCGCGTTGCCGGTGGCGGTGAAGGCCACTGCCGAGCCCAGCACCACCCCCGCTCCGACGACCACGGCCAGCAACTTTCGGCGCAGCCTCATGTGAACTCCTCGACGGCGTACGAGTGTGTGAGCACATCCTGGAGTTCACATACGTAAATATCAAGGGTTCTTAACAGTAAATTTGAGTGGTAGTCCCACGAAGGCGGCGAACGGCTCCAGAGCCGCCCGTGCGTCGTCGAGATCGAACTCGGCCATCGGCTGCACCGTCACGGTGACCGCCGTCTTCCCCAGCGTGCGTTTCCAGGTGGCCATCACCCGGCCGTCACGCACCAACGTGGACTGGAAGACGCCGTTGCCGCCCGGCACCACCCGGGCCAGCTGCTCGGCGGTGGCCATCATCGACCGGTCCTTGTAACCCAGCAGGAACTCGTCGAAGCCCGGCAGCGCCCACCAACCGGTCACCGGGCCGGCGTCGAGCACCGCCGGATCGGCCCACATCGCCACGCCCTCGACATCGACGGCTGTCAGCCCGGCGGCCGCCACCCCGGCCCGCGCGTCGGTCACCGTCAACCCGGTCCAGCCGGCGAAGTCCTTGATCGTGGTGGGACCGTGCGACCGGAAGTAGCGGTGGGCCAGGATCGCCAGCGCCTCCTCCCGGGACGGGTCGTTGCGCTTCTTCGCCCAGTCGTCGAGCAGCACGAACGTCTGCTCGGCCCCCTCGTTGGGCGCGATCGCCGTCACGCCGCGCTGGGCCGCGAACCACAACAGGTGGTAACCGCGCTGCCCGGAGACCTCGACCCCGCCCTCCCGGAGGGCGGCCAGGCACCAGGACCGCGTCCGCCGGCCGCCGCCGGCCAGCGCCGACCCGAGAATCTCCACCGCCCGCTCGGCGTCGTCGCCGCTGAGGCCGATCTGCTCGCGCCGCTTGGCCGCGCCGGCCAGCGCGCGCACCCCGGTCAGCTCCAGCATCCAGTGGGCGTCGGCCGAGGGCACGAGATGGACCGTGCCGCGCATCGGCCAGGTCCGCACGACGTCGCCCCGCTCGGTCGCCGCCACCACCTCGGGCAGGGTGGTGCCGGGGAGGCGGGCGCCGAGCGACCAGAGGACGCTGTTGAGATCCTGCGCCTGCATGGCGCCGAACCACTCCGCGACACCCAGCACGTCGGGCTGGGAGCGCGGGCCGAGAAGAAGGCTCGTCATACGAAGGCTCAGGGCCGTGTTCACGTCCACGACCCTGAGCCTAGAAGCGGGGTACGACAGAAATCAGCGGCCGCGCTGGGACCGGTACCGCTTGATCAGTGTGTTCGTCGACGAGTCGGCGTCGGCGGCGGGCGCGGCGGACGAGGTCAGCTTCGGCGCCAGCTGGTTGGCCATCACCTTGCCGAGCTCGACACCCCACTGGTCGAACGAGTTGATCTCCCAGATCACGCCCTGCGTGAAGGTGATGTGTTCGTAGAGCGCCACCAGCTGCCCGAACGTCGCCGGCGTCAGCTTCTCCGCCAGGATCGTGGTGGTCGGATGGTTGCCCTGCATCACCCGGTGCGGCGCCACCTTCGGGTCGGTGCCCTCGGCCTGCACCTGCTCCAGCGTCCGACCGAAGGCCAGCGCCCCGGTCTGGGCCAGGAAGTTCGACATGAACAGGTCGTGCATCTCGCCGATGTCGTGGTTCGGCACGCTGAAACCGATGAAGTCCGCCGGGATCAGCTTGGTGCCCTGGTGGATCAGCTGGTAGAAGGCGTGCTGGCCGTTGGTGCCGGGCTCGCCCCAGAACACCTCGCCGGTCTGGAAGGTGACCGGCTCGCCGGACAGCCGCACCGACTTGCCGTTGCTCTCCATGGTGAGCTGCTGGAGGTAGGCGGCGAACCGGTGAAGGTACTGCGCGTAGGGCAGCACGGCGTGCGACTGCGCGCCGAGGAACGTGTCGTACCAGACGTTGAGCAGGCCGAGCAGGGCCGGGACGTTCTCCTCCAGCGGGGCGCTGCGGAAGTGCTCGTCGACGGCGTGGTAGCCGGAGAGCATCTCGGCGAAGCGCTCCCGGCCGATCGCGATCATGACGGAGAGGCCGACCGCGGACGGCAGCGAGTAGCGGCCGCCGACCCAGTCCCAGAAGCCGAACATGTTCGCCGTGTCGATGCCGAAGTCGGCGACCTTCGCGGCGTTGGTGCTGACCGCCACGAAGTGCCTGGCGACCGCCTCGTCTCCCGACGCGAGGCCCTTGAGCAGCCAGGATCGCGCCTCTTTGGCGTTGGTCAGCGTCTCCTGGGTGGTGAAGGTCTTGGACACCACGATGAACAGGGTGGTGGCCGGGTCCAGGTCGCGGGTCTTCTCGAACAGGTCGGTGGGGTCGATGTTGGAGACGAACCGGCACTCGATGTCGCGCTGCGCGTAGTCCTTCAGCGCCTCGTAGGCCATCACGGGGCCCAGGTCGGAGCCGCCGATGCCGATGTTCACCACGGTCCTGATGCGCTGGCCGGTGGAGCCCTTCCACTCCCCGGAGCGGACCTTCTCCGCGAAGGCGCCCATCCGGTCCAGCACCTCGTGCACGTCGGCCACCACGTCCTGGCCGTCGACCACGAGCGAGGCGTCGCGCGGCAGCCGCAGCGCGGTGTGCAGGACGGCCCGGTCCTCGGTGATGTTGATGTGCTCGCCGGAGAACATCGCGGTGACCCGCTCGGCCAGCCTCGCCCGCCGGGCCAGCGCGAACAGGGCGCTCAGCACCTCGTCGGTGACCAGGTTCTTGCTGTAGTCGACATACAGCCCGGCGACCTCGGCGGCGTAGCGCTCGCCGCGCTGCGGGTCGCTGCCGAACAGGTCACGCAGATGCACCGCCGAGAACTTCTCGGCGAGCCCCTGGAGGCTCTGCCACTCGGCGCTGTCGGAAACGCGTTCGCTCATCTCTCCCACTCCGAACCTGGACGACGCAGAAATCGTGGCACGATCCGGTGCCCGGCACCCGCGAACCGGCCGGGTCGTTACCCTGCCCGCGAGGTTAGTCCCCGTCCAGGGCCGGTGTACCCGGGTGTCCCCCTTCTCACTCCGTTGAACCGGCCGCGTCGTTTCGGGGCTTTCGAAAATGTCGTACCCGGCATCTAGGTTCTGCGGCATGGTTTCCGCGGCGTACTCGTACCTCGGCTCGTCGGCCCTCGACGACGGCCTCACCCTGCAGACTTCCGGTGGCCCGGCGGCGCACCCCCGCTTCTTCACCGGCTTCCTCACCGACCCCGGCGCCGCGGCCACCGGCCTGCTGGCGGTCGCCGAGGTCGCCCGCACCCGGTATTTCCGGCCCCTGCCACCGGCCAGCCTCGACCCGGTCGTCACGGCCGGCTCGGACCGGCTGCGGTTCGAGTCGTTCTCCGGCTGCTGCGGCGTCTACGCCCGGATGGACGTGCTGCCCGCCGGCCTCGACGGCGACATCGTCGCGCACGGCACCACCAACGTGGACGTCAACCTGCCCCTGCAGCGGGCGCTCACCCGGGTCGGCCGGGCCGACCCGATGCACGTCGCGGTCGGCCCCGACGACCTCACCGTCACCACCTTCGACGGCGAGCTGGTGGAGCGGAAGGTGCCGCTGCCGTCGCGCTGGCTGCGCGGCTTCGCCGAGGCGCAGGTGCTGACCGCCCGCTTCGACCCGCGGGCCGAGATCGGCGTCGCCGAGGCGCGGATTCTGCTCAACCGGCTCCCGGCCACCGACAAATCGGTGCTCTGGGCGGTTCCGGCCGGGCGTTCGCTGCGCTTCACCTCCCGGCCCACGCCGGGCGCGGTCTGCCTGCCGGGCGCCGGGCGCCTCGCCGCCCTCAAACCCTTCCTCCGGTACGCGACACGCCTCGCCGTCTACGGTCCGGCCGTCGCGGCGGGCAGCGGTCCGGTCGCCAGCACCTGGGAGCTGAGCATGCCGTCGCTGCGGTTGTCGCTGACCCTGTCGCCGGAGCCGTACCGGGGGTTCTCCGGCGAGGGCGCCGTGCTCGACTCGCTGGCCAGTGACGAGGCGGCCGACGACGCCGACCTGATCAGCGCCCTGCTCTCCTGGGACCCGACGGTCGACGTGGACGCGCTCGCGGTCGCCTCCGGGCTGGACGCCCGCCGGGTCCGTGACGCGCTCACCCAGCTCGGCACGTCCGGGCGGGTCGGCTACGACGTGGCCGAGGCCGGCTACTTCCACCGCACCCTGCCCTACTCGGCCGACGTGGTGGAGAAGATGAACCCCCGCCTGGCCGGCGCCCGCGCCCTGGTCACGGCCGGGGCGGTCACCCCCGGGCCGGAGGTGTCCGTGGTGGTCAGCGGCACCGAGACGTACCACGTCCGCGACGCCACCTCCTGCACCTGCCCGTGGTGGGCCAAGCACCGCGGCGACCGGGGCCCGTGCAAGCACGCCCTCGCCGTGCGCATGGTCCTCGCCGGAGAGACCGCCGACCTGGACGCCGCGGAGGCCACGGCATGACGCTCGCCGTGGACATGCTCGACCGCCGCGTCCAGTCCGGCGACCACGTCGGAGCGGCCCGGCTGCTGCTGCACATCAGCGAGGAGGAGCGGCTCGCCTACTTCAAGACGGTCGAGGCCGCTGTCAAGGGCGCCGACCCGCGGGTGTGGTGGCGGGCCGAGGTCAACCCCGCTCCGGCGTACGCGCTGGCCGTCATCGGCACGGCGCCCAGCGTCGCCAAGGCCGCCACCCTGCTCAACCACCGCAGCCTGCGGGACAGGTGGCGGCTGATCCCGGTCGACCACTTCCTCGCGATCGCCCGAGCCCGCAAGCTGGACTGGCTCGGCGACCTGGGCACCCGACTGACCCGGCGCCTGCCCACCCGCACCAACTTCGACACCGGGGAGTGGTCGGTCCTCGCGTCGATCATGCGGGCCGGCGGGGTCGAGCCGCCGGTCACCGAGGGGATCGTGCACGGCTGGCTGCTCGCCCTCCTGCGTTCCCGGGGCGACCGGGGCCGGGAGCGCCCGCCGTTGAACGTGCGGATGCGGGAGGACCCGTACCTCGATCTCCTCCTGCCCGCCGTCTTCGAAATGGACGGCCTGGGCGCCGACATCACCCACTCCTCGTGGGGTGAGCCGGAGGGCCCGCCGAGCCCCGCCCACCACTTCCCCACCGCGGTCGTGTCGCTGGTCGCCGAAGGCCGCCTGGAGCGCAAGGACATCCTGACCGCGCTCGTCGACCGGCTGGTCCGGGGCGACAAGCCCAACGCGCTGCGCCCGTTCGTGCTGCTGCACGACGAACTGGCGCCGACCGTCGACGAGATCGCCGGGCACGCGCTCGACTACGCGCGCATGCTCGCCGACAGCGCCGGCCCGGTGGCGACGCTGGCCCAGCGGGCTCTGCGCACTCTGGACGATGCCGGGCGCCTCGATCGGGAAACGCTGCTCGACACCAGCGCCACGGTTCTCCTGCGCAAGGAGAAGACGCTGGTCAAGGCACAGATCTCCTGGCTGGAGAAGGTGGCTCGGCGGGAGCCGGGCCGGGCCGGGGAGGTGTTCGAGACGATCGCCGTCGCGTTCGGGCACCCGGCTCTCGAGCTCCAGGAGCGGGCGCTGACCCTGATCGGCAAGCAGGCCCCGCGCCTCGGGCCGGAGCTGCTCGCCCGGCTCGCGGACGCCGCCCAGGTCCTCACCGGCGACCTTCCGGCCCGTGCCGCGGAGCTGTTCGGCGTCGCCACCCCGGAGGCCGGGTCCACCGGTGTGCCGTCGCTGCCGCCACCGGCCGGGCCCGCGCAGATGCCGCCACCGATCGCGACCGCCGCCGAGCTGGCCGAGGAGGTGGTGGCGCTGCTGCACGAGCAGTCCGGCGTCCGCTGGGAGCGGGTCCTCGCCGCGCTCGTCGCGCTGCACGCCAGGGACGGGCGGGACACGCTGGCGACCGCCCTCACCCCGGTGATGAAGCGGTACCCCGGCTGGTTCGCCGAGAGCCAGTGGAACTCCGGCTCGCCGTTCGTCTGCCTGGCCACCGCCATCCGGATGGTGATCGACGCACCCCGCCACGACAGCACCCACCAGCGGCTGTACAGCGCCGTCCGGGTCGCCTGGCAGGAGGGCCGCCGCGGCGGAGTCGACTCGAAGCTCTCCGACCGGCCCGACGGTGTCCTGGCGCTGCGTGCCGCCGAGGTCGCCGTGCACCTCAACGGGTCGATGATGCCGATGCTGGTCGCCACCCCCACCCGGGTGAACGGCAGCCTCGACCCGGCGGCCCTGCTGGAGCGGCTGTCCCGGGCCGACGCGGAGGGCTGGCAGCCGTGGCCCTTCGACCTGGAGCAGGCCCTGCTGCGGCTGCCCCGCGCACCCGTCCCGCCCGAGGTGGCCGCCGGCGCCGCGGCGCTGGCCTCCGCCGCCGGGCGACAGTTCGCCCAGTGGCTGGCCTCCGGCGGCCTGCCCGACCCGGTCAGCGAGCCCTTCACCCAGTTCGGCGACCGGAGAGCCCACGGCGGCTACACCTGGGACGCCCCGGTGCCCCGCCGGCTGGCCGCCCGGCTGCGCCCGTCCCGCGACGGCGGTCTGCGCCTCGAGCGGCAGTTGCTGACGCTCGACCCGTTCAAGTACCCGGTCTACATGCCGGACGACTTCAAGGGCGCCGAGGAGGTGCTGGCCATGGTCCTGCCACACCACCGGGAGGTGGCCGCGGCCTGGGCGCTGGGCGAGGTGGCGTCGGCGGCCGACCAGGGCCAGAAAGGCCCCGGCCGGCTGCTGCCCCTGCTGGCCGACGGCACCGGCCCGATCGGCCCGGCCATGGCGACGGCGCTGGCCTACACCTTCGGCGCCAAGCACGAACCCGACCGGGCCGCCGCCGTCGACGCCTTCCTGACCCTCGCGGCCACCGCGGTCTCCCCCACCGCCGACGACCCAACCGCCACCACGGCCCTCACCGCCGAGGGCCTCGCCGTTACGGCCTCCCTCACCGCCGACGACCCAACCGCCACCACGGCGCCCTCCGCCGACGGTCCCACCGCTGCGGCCTCCTCCGCCGGGGGTCCCGCCACTACGGCCCCCACCGCCCAGGGCCTGACCGCCACCACGGCCTCCGGCGCCGAGGGTCCCGCCACCGCGGGCTCCTCCGCTGCCCAGGGGCCGACCGCCACCGAGGGCCGCACCGCGGCGGGGCGCCCCGGGGCGGCCGGGAGAGGCGCGACCTTCGCCGGTGCGGTCGGGGCCGTGCTAGGCGATCTCTGTTCGGACGGCACGGTCAAGCTGAGCCGGGTCGTCCCCGGACTCGCCGACGCTCACCGGGCGGGTGCATCGGTGGCCGTCTGGGAGCTGCTCACCGCGGCGCTGCCCGAGCTGTTGGCGGCCAAGCCGCGGTCGCTGCCCGACCTGCTGGAGCTGGCCAGCCAGGTGGCCGTCACGATCAGCGCCCGCGGCGAGATCCCCGGTCTCGCCGCGGAGGCGGCCCGACCAGGCTCGGCCCGCCTGACCCAGGAGGCAAAGCGCCTACGGTCCCTGCTGACGCCGTAATCGGCCGACCGGACGGGCCTCGCTCCCCCGACGCCCGTCCGGCCCGCCGCCTGCCCCTCCCGACCCCCGACGGCCTGCCCGACTTCACGCTCGACCGATGCCGAATTCGTCGCCCCGACCATCACCCGGCCCTCGCGTTCGCCAGCGTCGACGTTGTCGGCGTGAGTGGGCGGGGGTGGCCAACGGCCTCAGCCCGGCGGGCGCGGCGAAGGCTTGACCCGACAGATTCCCGCGGGGAACCGGCGGAGCGGTGGACCCGTCCGTTCGAATGGCTGTGCACTGTGGTCGCGCTTGCCGGCTGGCTCTCAGCGCCTCGACGGGTTTGTGTCAGCTCCCACAGCCAGCTGGATCTTCGCAGCTGGCTGTGAGAGCTGTTTCGATGCGGTTGAAACAGCTCTGAGAATTAGCCGGACCTGCGGGCCCGTGTGGCGTCAGCCGCCCGGTCAGGCTATCGATGCGGTGGGGACAGGGCTGGGAACCAGTCGGGCCCGGTGGCCCGTGCGGTGTCGGCCGCCCGGGGCGGACCGTGCGGTGTCGGCCGCCCGGTCGGGGTGGGAGCGCCGTACCGGAAGGATGTCAGCGGGGCCAGAGTGGGTCTGTTGCGTGTTCTTCGGCGTCGCGCAAGGCGCGGAGGATGTTGCGGTTGGCGAGTTTCTCCAGGTCGAGGGGGGACCAGCCACGATCGCGCAGTTCGGCTAGCAGGCGGGGGTAGGCGGCGACGTCGGACAGTCCGGTGGGGACTTCGGCGGTGCCGTCGAAGTCGCCGCCGATGCCGATGTGGTCGACGCCGGCCACCTCGCGGGCGTGTTCGACGTGGTCGGCCACCTCGGCGACGGTGGCGGTGGGCTTCGGGTTGGCCGCCAGCCACGCGTGGAAGGCCGGCTCGTCGGCGTGGTCGGTGATCGGCGACGTGGGCACCCGGGCGGGGTCCTCGCCGGGGCGCGGGCCGCGCGGCCAGTTCTCGGCGAACGGTGGCAGGCCGAGGCGTTCCCATGCGGCGTCGGCGGAGCGCATCCAGTCGCGGACGGCCGCGGAGACGAAGAACGAGACGAAGGTGAGCTGGATGACGCCGCCGTTGGCGGGCAGGCGGGACAGTACGTCGTCGGGGACGTTGCGGGGATGGTCGGTGACGGCCCGGGCGCCGGAGTGACTGAAGATCACCGGGGCGACCGCTTCGTCGAGGGCGTCGCGCATCGTGTCGGCGGAGACGTGCGACAGGTCGACGAGCACGCCGAGACGCTGCATCTCCCGTACGATCGCTCGCCCTTCGGCCGTCAGGCCGCCGTGCACCGGATCCTGGGTGGCCGAGTCCGCCCACGACGTGTGGTGGTTGTGGGTGAGGGTCACGTAGCGGATGCCGAGGCGGGCCAGGGAGCGCAGCACGCCGAGCGAACCGCCCAGGCAGTGCCCACCTTCGACGCCGATCAGCGAGGCGATCCGCCCGTTCGCCATGGCTCGTTCCACGTCCGCTGACGTGTAGGCGATCGCGAGGTCGTCCGGGTAGGCGGCGACCATCCGCTGCACCAGGTCGATCTGTTCGAGGGTGCTGGTGACCGCCTCGGGTTCGGACAGGTCGGACGGCACGTAGACGGACCAGAACTGGCCGCCCACCCCGCCGGCCCGCAGCCGTGGCAGGTCGGTGTGCAGCGGTGGTCGTTCCTTCTCCAGTCCGGCCACGGCCGATCCGTGCCACTCACGCAGGCGCATCGGCAGGTCGTTGTGGCCGTCGATGATCAAGTTCATTCCCTCTGGCTACCGGCCCGGGGCGTCCGGTGCAAGCGGATCGCCCAATCGGGGCCGGTGAACCCGCAACCGGCCGGCACCGGCACGGGCACCGGGCGCACAACTCCCGGCCCGGAACATGTCTCACGTATCCGGTCCACGACGCGCCCGGAGACCACATCCGGCCGACGACATGCCGGAGACCGTGCCCGGCCGCCAACCCGCCGGGCGCCATGCCCGGCCGTCGACGTGCCGGGCACCAAGCCCGCCGCCGACGCGCCGGGTGCCAAGCCCGGCCCACGACGTGCCGGGTACCGAGCCCGGCTTACGACGCGCCGGGCGCCGAGCCCGGCTGACGACGTGCCGGGCACCAAGCCCGGCCCACGACGTGCCGGACGACCAGGGGAGGCATTTTGCGACGCGCCAAGCTGCCGACGTCTCTGACAGCTCTGACCGCCGTATTCGCGGGAACCGCCGCCGTAGTCGTGGCGCCGAACGCCGCCGCGGCGGCCGGTTCCGACCTCACGATCCAGGCCGCCGACGACACCTACATCTCGAGCACCCGCACGTCCACGACGTTCGGGTCGGACGAGAAGCTCGCCGTCGGCAGGATCGGCAACGAGACGAAGACCGCCCTCCTGAAGTTCACCGTCCCGGCCGGCACCAAGGTCAAGAGCGCGACGCTGTTCCTGACCCCGGAGACCAAGCCGTCCGGCAAGCTGACCGTGTCCCGCGTGGTCGACGACTCGTGGACCGAGGCCAAGACGACCGGCGGCAACGCGCCGAAGCTAGGCCCGGCCATCGCGTCGGTCAGCCCGAAGGCGGCGGACACCCGGGTCGGTTTCAACCTGAACGCCGAGATCACCGGCCCGGGCACCTACTCGCTCGCGCTGTCGTCGTCGCTGACCGACGGCGCCCTGCGTTTCCAGTCGGCCGAGAACAAGGCCGGCGGCGGACCGAAGCTGATCATCGGCACCGCGGCCGCGACCACGCCGCCGGTCACCGCCAAGGACTGTGTCACCGGCGCCAAGCTGGTCCCGTCCTGTGGCGTGCTCTGGGGTGGCGCGGCCGGCGGGTTCACCAGCAAGCCGCGCGATGTGGAGCACCGGAACTGGGAGAAGCTGTCCGGCCGGACCGCGACGGTCTTCCACACCTACCACAAGGGCGACGAAGCCTTCCCCACCAAGGCCGAGATCGCCATGACCAACGACCCGGCCAACCCGCGGGTGCTGCTGCTCAACTGGAAGATCGCGTACGGCTCCACCTGGGCCAAGGTCGCCAAGGGTGAGCAGGACAAGCGGATCGACGCGTTCGCCAAGCGGATCAAAGCGTACGACAAGCCGGTCTTCCTCGCCCTGCACCACGAGCCGGAGAACGACGTCAAGGCCACCGCCGGCTCCGGCTGGGAGGCCAAGGACTACGCCGCCATGTACCGGCACACCATCGAGCGGCTGCGTGCCCAGGGCGCCGGCAACGTGGTGAACGTGATGGCCTACATGGGCAACGAGAAGTGGATGGCCCAGTCCTGGTGGAAGGACCTCTACCCGGGCGACGACGTCGTCGACTGGATCGGCCTGGACTCGTACGTCTCGGTCGAGAAGGGCTACTACCACTACGGCACCTTCGCCGACCTGCTCGACCGTAAGCCCAAGGGCGGTGGCCCCGGCTTCTACGAGTGGGCGACCACCAAGCACAAGAACAAGCCGATCATGGTCGCGGAGTGGGGCGGCTACCACCGGATCGGCAAGAACACCGACAAGACCGCGGTCTACAACAGCGTCCTGCCGGAGCTGCGGAAGCGGCCCGCGATCAAGGCGATCGTCCACTTCGACACGAAGGCCGACGACGAGGGCGACCGGGACATCAGCATCGACAGCACCCCGGCGAGCCTGGCCTCGTTCAAGAAGCTGGCCGCCGATCCGATCTTCAAGGTGAAGCTGAAGTGACGAGGTGAAAAGCGCCGCCCGGTCCCCGCCGGGCGGCACTTTTCGTTGTGGCCGTCACGCTTACGCCCGCCGGGCTCTGCGGCTGCTGCCGGTCGCCGCCGTGGTTCACCCACGCGGGCCGGGGAACTCGGGACCGGCGCGCTGGTCGCGGTCGGCTCGGCCCGGCTCGCGCGATGGGCGACCTCGCCGCGATGACCGGCGGTGGTGCGCGGATCCGCCGGCGTCCGGATCATGGGGTGGGGCATCTGGGCGTCCGGCGGATCTGCCGGCCGGGTGGCGCCGCCTTCTGGGCGGTGCGGAGGTGCGGCCGGTCGCTGAGCGGGGATGGCCGCCACAACGCGAGGATCCTACGCATTAGTCGGATCCGCGGGCCCGCAGGGGTCCTCGGAGACGCGAGAACCCCGGGCGCGACCAGCGCGCCCGGGGTTTCACGTGGGCGGTCCCGGGACGGTCGGGACCTTGCCCGGTCCTAGCGGCCGGCGACCCCGGCGGCGTCCTGGCGGCTGAGAATCGCGTGGATCTCGGCGGTCTCCTCGGCGCTGTGCCGGCCCAGCATCAGGTCCAGTTCGGTGCGTTCGGCGGCGGTGCGGAAGGCCGCGAGCTCGTCGGCGAGCCGGCGGTGGGCGCGGCGCTCGGCGACGCGGTGGAGGATGGCGTTTCGGGCGTCACGGATGAACTGCATGGCAACTCCTCGACGGATAGTGACGGATAAAGCCTCGTCGCTTCCGGCTACAACAATCCTCCGTCCCCGCATCAGCCCCAAATCAACCAGGTAAAACTCCGAAGACGAAAGTGACGGCCACCACCGGATTCCGGTAACCCGCGTCACTCTCCGCTACCAATGGGCAGGTCAGGAGGGGTTGGTGATCTCCCCCACCGCGAGCACCGTCAGAAGCTGGGTCCGGGACCGGACGCCGAGCTTGCGGTAGACCCGGGTGAGGGTCGCCTCCACGGTCTTCACGCTCAGGTAGAGCCGGGTGGCGATCTCCCGGTTGCTGGCCCCGTCCCGCACCATCCCGGCGATCCGCAGCTCGGTGGAGGTCAGTCCCTGGTCCGGTGTGCCCTCGGTCCGGGCCAGCGTCAGTTCCGCCTCGCGCGCCCACGGCCGGGCCCCGGTGGTACGGAACAGCCGGTGCGCCGCCCCGATCGCCTGCCGCGCGGCCGCGTACCGGCGCCGCCGCCGTTCCGCCCCACCGGCCACCAGCAGCGCGTGCGCCTGTTCGACCGGCTGCCGCAGCCGCTCGAAGTGCCGGGCCGCGGCGGTCGCCAGGTCGGCGGCCGTGTCGGCCTGCCCGGATTCGGAGCTGACGATGGCGGCCGCCCGGTCCAGGTAGCCGGCCAGCGCCGGGCTGCTGCCCAGCCCCTCGGCCGCCTGCCGGGCCAGCGCCAGGGTGGTGGCGGCCTCGGCGTGCTCACCGACCGACGCCAGCGCGGCGGCCAGGTCGGCCCGCCAGCGCACGATCATCGGGTCGGCGCTGCCCGCCTCGGCCTCGGAGTCGCGGAGCCGGCGCAGGGTGGCCACCCCGGCCCGGGTGTCGCCGGAGCGGACCTCGGCCTGGCCCAGGGCGTGCAGGTTGCGCCGCAGGTAGAGCCCGTCGCCCTCCTGGCGGGAGGCGCGGATGCCCCGGCGGGCGAATCCGGCCGCCGTTTCCAGGCTGCCGCCGGCCAGTTCGGCCACCGCGGCGGTGTACCACGTCGGGCCGGGACTCAGACCCGCCTCCTGGGCCGCCCGGACCGCGCGATGGGCGTACCGTAACGCCTCCTGGCACCGGCCCGCCCGGGTGGCCACCTCGGAGAGGCTGCGGAGCACCTCGACTCGGGCCTCGCCGATCCGGTCGTGCTCGGCCACCGCGAGCAGGTTGAGCAGGCCGGCGCGGGCCTCGTCGAGCCGGTCGTCGAAGAGCGCGAAGCGCGCGGCGAAGTAGTGCGGCCCGTAGTGCAGCCAGTCCGGGGCCGGGGTGGCGGGCAGCCGCAGCGCCCGTTCCAGGGTGTCACGCCAGCCGGGTTCGCCCTGGACCCGCTGGATCTGGGCGAGCGCGGTGAGCGCCATCGACTCGGTGGTCGGGTCGCCGGCCAGGCGGGCCGCGCGTTCCGCCTCGCGGGCCTCGGCGACCCCGCCTTCCAGGTCGCCGGTGAGCAGCGCGGTCCAGGTGAGCCGCAGCCGGACCGGTGCGGCCAGCGCCGGGTCGTCGCCGGCCTCGGCGAGCGCCGCGGCGAAGGTCTCCCCCATGTCGGCCAGCGCCTGCCCGGCCAGGTCGAGCAGCACGAGCCGGGCCCGCACCCGGTGGGCGGGCGGCGCGTCGGCGGCCAGGACCGCCTCGGCGGCCCGCCCGGCGACCAGCGGCACACCCCCGGTGATGGCGGTGCGGGCGGCGGTGACCAGCCAGTCGAGACGGTCGGCGGAACGGTCCGGCGGGCAGCGGTCGGCGGCGAGCAGGTACAGCTCGGCGGCGGTGCGCTCGGCGCCGCGCTCCGCGCAGCGGCGGGCGGCGGCGGCCAGATCGGCGGCCACGTCGGGGTCCGGCCGGGCGGTCCGCAGGGCCTGCTGCCGCAGGGCCTCCACCGGGTCGTACGCCGCCGCGGCGAGATCCGCGTGCACCCGGCCACGGTCGGCGGCCGGGGTCTCGTCGGCGAGCACCCGCGCGAGCAGCGGCGGGGTGAACCGGATCCGCTCGCCGGTGAGTTCGACGATCCCGGCGTCGGCGGCCGACCGCAGGTCCCGGACCGCGTCGTCGCGCCCGGCGCGCAGCAGCAGGGTGACCGTCGGCTCGGTGGCCAGCGCCGCCACCAGCAGGGTGTCCCGGGTCTCGGTGGGCAGTTCGGCGAGCCGTTCGCGGGCCAGTTCGCGGACCGGCTCGGGCAGCGACGGCGCGCGCCAGGTGGGCCCGGCCGCGATCGCACCGCCCAGGGCGAGGGCCAGGAACGGGTTGCCGGCGCTGGCCTGGTGCAGCTGACTGGCGGTGCGGCAGGGCAGCCCGTGGGCTTCGAGCAGCGCGGTGAGGTCGTCCGGGGAGAGCGGCGGCACCTCCAGCTCGGTGACCGGGGCGGGGCAGAGCCGGGCGGCACGGGTCCGGCCGGGCCGGCGTTCGGCGGCGAGCATCCGCACCCGGGGCCCGGGGCGGCGGCGCATGGCGTAGCCGATCAGGTCGGCGGACTCCGGGTCGAGCCACTGGGCGTCGTCGAGGACCAGCAGCACCGGGGAGGTACGGGCGCAGTGTGCCAGCAGTTCGGGCATGACCAGGCGCCGGGCGAGGGCCGGCGCCCCGGTGCGGGACGGCCGGCCCTGGCGCAGCGCGATGAGGGCGTGCCGTGGCGCGGGCGCCAGGGCGGCGACCGCCTCCGCCGGGGCCTGGTGGACGAGGTCGGCCACCCCGGCGTATGCGAGCGCCCGTTCGCCGCGGGCCGGGCGCAGGCGGAGCACGAGTTCTCCTCGCGCCGCGGCCTGGTCGGCGACGGTGTCGAGCAGCGCGGACCGGCCGATGCCGGGCGGCCCGTGCAGGACCACCCCGCCACCGGCCGCGAGCCGGGCGTCGAGGGCCGCGAGCAGTTCCTCCCGGCCGTGCAGAGCGGGAACCACCTCCGGCATCACCCCCAGCATCGAGGGGCTCAGCCTAGGGATCCGTTCACACCGTCATCAATATGTTCAAGTTCACTCGGCCGCGGTGACCGATTTCGCGGTCACCGTGCCGTCGTCGGCGGTCGTGCCCTGGACGGTCACCGACTGCCCGGCCTTGACGTCGCTCAGCTTGCCCTTGCTGGCCGTACTGATCGTCGTCGAACCGTCGGTCCGGACCGTGACCACCGTCCCGTCCTCGGTCTCCACGTAGATGGTCTTGCCGTTGACCAGCTTGACCTTGCCCGTCGTGCCGCTGCTCGCCGCCGCGCTCGTGGTGCTCTGCGGCTGTTGACCGAGCCCGCCGCCGGGGAAGCCACCACCGCGCATTCCACCGCCGCCGCCGGGGAGGCCGCCGGCCGTGCCCGCCGACGACGGACCCCACTGCTTCTGGGCCTGCACCCCGCCGAGGAAACCACCCATCAGCAGCGCCGCCACCCCGAGGCCGACGGTGGCCCTGTTCCACCACTTCCGGGGCGCCGCGGCGGCCAGCTCCGCGGAGAGGCCCTCGTTGCCGGGGACCCGCGGAATGACCGCGGTCTCGTCGTTCATCGTCGTCATGGGGTCCTCACTCGTAGCGCAGCGCGTCGATGGGACGCAGGCGGGCGGCGCGGGCGGCGGGCAGCCCGCCGAAGAACAGCCCGATCGCGATGGAGACGCCTACGGCGTACCCGATCGAACTGGGCACGATCACCGGTTTCACCCCGACGATCGAGAACTGGGAGCCGATCAGCGCGGCGGCCACGCCGAGGGCGCCGCCGAGCACGCTCAACAGGCTCGCCTCGATCAGGAACTGGGTGAGGATCACCCGCCGGGGCGCGCCGAGCGCCTTGCGGATGCCGATCTCCCGGGTCCGCTCGGTGACCGTCACCAGCATGATGTTGGTGATGCCGATGCCGCCGACCAGCAGGCTGATCGCGGCCACCGCCCCGAGCAGGGTGGTGAACGTGGCGGCGGTCTGGCTCTGCGTCTCCAGCAGCGACGACGCGTTCTGGATCCGGTACGGCGTGCTGGTCGACGACGGGTCCACGTCCAGTTTCTGGTTGAGGATCGTGGCGACCTGCCCCTGTACGGCGTCCACCCTGTCCGGATCGGCCGCCTCCACGATGATCGAGGTCAGCGCGCCGTACCCGGTGAGCACCTGCTGCACCGCGGTGAGCGGGGCGACCGCCCGGTCGTTGGCGTCGTCGAAACCGGTGGAACTCTTGTCCGCCAGCACCCCGACGATGGTGAACAGCGCCCCGCCGACGGTGACCTGCTTGCCGATCGGGTCGACCCCGGGGAAGAGCTCCTCGGCGACGGTCTTGCCGATCACCACGACCCGCCGGCCCTGGGCGACGTCGTCATCGGTGAAGGCCGAGCCGCGTTCGACCGGGGTGGTGGAGGCGGTGAACCAGGCCGGGGTGGTGCCGACGAAGGTGGCCACCGAGTGGTCGGTGCCCTCGTACGTCATGGTCGCCGACGACGAGCTGACCACCGGCGACACCGACTTGACGTCCGGCGCCATCTGTTCGTCGACGAGCGCGTCGGCCATGTCCTTGGTCAGCGACGTGCTGCTGGACCCGCCGCGGCCGGTGCTCATCACGGTGATCGTGTTGGTGCCCAGCGCCTCGATCCGGTCGCTGATCGCCTTGGCCGAGCCGTTGCCGACCGCGACCAGCAGGATCACCGCGGCGACACCGATCAGGATGCCGAGCATGGTGAGCGCGGAGCGCAGCTTGTTGGCGCTCAGGCCGCGCAGGGAGAAGCGGATGACCTCGAAGAAGTTCATCGCGTGTGCCGCCCGGCCACCATCGCCCGGCCGTGCGCCACCCGGGCGGCGCCGACCGGGGGCAGGTGCAGCGGGGACTGCCGCGCGTCGGTGACGATGCCACCGTCGACCAGGCGGATCAGCCGCTTGGCGCGGTCGCCGACCTCCTTCTCGTGCGTGATGATCACGATGGTCCGGCCGGCCGCGCTCAGGTCGTCGAAGACCTGGAGCACGTCGTCGGTGGACTTCGAGTCCAGGTTGCCGGTCGGCTCGTCGGCGAGCAGCAGGGCCGGCTCGGTGACCAGGGCCCGGGCCACCGCGACACGCTGCTGCTGGCCGCCGGAGAGCTGGTTCGGCTCGTGGCCGGCCCGGTCCGCGAGCCCGACCACGTCGAGTGCCGCCATGGCCCGGCGGCGGCGCTCCTTCGGCTTGACCCCGGCGTACGCCAGCGGCAGCTCCACATTGGCCACCGCGCTGGTCCGCGGGATCAGGTTGAACGCCTGGAAGATGAAACCGATCAGGCGGTTCCGGGCCAGTGCCAGCTGGCCGTCGGAGAGCCGGCTGACGTCGACGCCGTCCAGCAGATACCGCCCCGAGCTGGGGGTGTCCAGCGCGCCCAGGATGTTCATCAGGGTCGACTTGCCGGAGCCGGACGAGCCCATGATCGCCACGTAGTCGCCGCGCTCGACGGTGAGGGAGACCCCGCGCAGCGCGTGCACGGTCGCCTCACCCTGACCGTAGATCTTCTTCAGGTCGGTGACCTCCAGGACCGGCCGGCTCACTGCGGCCTCCCGCCGCCACCCTGAGGACCGCCGCCGCCACCGGTGAAGCCGCCGCCACCGAAGCCGCTGCCGCCGCCCGGGAAGCCGCCGCCCTGCTGGCCGCCGCTGGTGCTGGTCGAGGTGGTCTTGACGACGACCTGCTCGCCGGCGGTCAGACCGGAGGTGATCTCGGTGGCCGCGTCGCCCTCCAGGCCGATCTCCACCGACCGGGTCTCCTGGGCGCCGTTGGCGACCACCGTGACGGTGTGCCGGTTGCCGACCGTGGTGATCGCGGCCGCGTTGACCAGCACGACGTTCTCCTTGGAGCCGGTGGTGACCGACACCGAGACGGTCTGGCCGACCTTCGCGCCGGACGGCACCTTGTCCAGGGTCAGCGTCACGCCGTAGGTGACCACGCTGTTCGCGGTGGTGGCCGACGGGTCGATGGCCGCGACCCTGGCGCTCTGCGAGACGCCGCTGAGCGCGTTCCAGGTGACCGTGGCGACCTGCTTCTCCCTGAGGCTCGTCGCGTCCGCCTCGGCGAAGCTCGCCGCGACCTGCATCCTGGTGAGGTCGGCGATCTCGATGAACCCGCTCGACGACGTGGACGACGAGCTGCTGGAGCCGCCGCCCGGCGAGCCGCCACCGGAGGAGCCGCTGGAAGAGGACGAGCTGCCGGAGGCCGAACCGCCGAGCGTGCCGTTGACGGCGGTGACCGTGCCGGCCATCGGGGCGGTCAGCACCGTTCCGTCGACGCCGGCCTCGGCCTCGTCGACGGCCAGGTTCGCCGCGGTGACCTGGTTGGCGGCCTCGGTGGTGTCCGAGCCGGCGACCTCGGCCCGGTCCAGGGAGTCCTGGGCCGCGTCCAGGTCGGCCTCGGCGGCGTCCAGGACGCGCTGCGCGGCGGCCGGGTCCACCTTGGCCAGCACCTGGCCCTTCTTGACCTTGTCACCGACCTTCACGCTGATCGCGGTGACCGTGCCACTGGTCTCGAACGTGGCACTCGCGGTGCTGGCGCTCTCCAGGGTCCCGTCCGCGGTCGCGGACTTGGTGACCGTGCCCTGCTGGACGGTGACCGTGCGCTCGGCGGCCGTCGCGGCCGTACCCCCGTCGTCGGTTCCGGAGAATGTCTCGTACACCGTCCAGGCCCCGGCGACGAGCACGACGCCGATGACGGCGTTGACCACCAACGACGGGTGGCGGCTCAGGCGTACCTTCATGGCTGCACACTCTGCGGGCGTGGGCTATGAGGAGCTTCGGCGCAACCTGGGAGCCAGCTCAAAACCTCACGCCGCGTCACCGACCGCCGGGAGCTCCACCCGGAAGGTGGCCCCGCCGCCCGGCGTCTCGCGGTAGTCCACCGCACCGCCGTGCCCCGCCACGATCGCCGCCACGATCGCCAGGCCCAGCCCGGAACCGCCGCCCATGGAGCGGGAACGGCTGGAGTCGGCCCGGTAGAGCCGCTCGAAGATACGGTCGGCGTGCTCCGGCGGCACCCCCGGCCCGTTGTCGCACACCTCCAGGACCGCCACCCGGAAGCCGTCCTCCGAAGTGGCCAGTCCGACACGTACCGTGACGATGGTTTCGGGCGGGGTGTGGTGGAGCGCGTTGGCCACCAGGTTGGTGACCACCTGCCGCAGCCCGTGGTCGTCGCCCAGCACGGTGGGCGGCTCGAAGGTGTCCTCGTCGTCGCTGAGCCCGGCCAGCAGCACCTGCCGGTCCGGCATGCGGGCATGCGCGTCCCGGATGGTGTCGGCGGCGATCTCCAGCAGGTCCACCGGGCGCAGGTCCAGGGTGCGCTGCTGGTCCATCCGGGCCAGCCGGAGCAGGTCCTCGACCAGCACCGTCATCCGGGCCGACTCGGCCTCGATCCGGGCGAGCGTCTCGTCCAACTGCGGGCCGGGCGGCGCCCCGCCCCGCCGGTACAGCTCGGCCCAGCCGCGGATCGAGGTGAGCGGGGTGCGCAGCTCGTGCGAGGCGTCCGCGACGAACTGGCGCAGCCGCTGCTCCGAGGCGGTACGCGCGCTGACCTCGCCCTCGATCCGGGTGAGCATGGCGTTCAGGGCCAGGCCGAGACGGCCCGGCTCGGTGTGCGGATCGGTGTCCGGGATCCGGCCGGAAAGGTTGCCGCCGGAGATGTCCGCGGCCACCGCCTCCATCTCGGTGAGCGGCCGCAACCCGATCCGCACCACGAACGCGGCCCCCAGCCCGAGCACCGTCAGCACCAGCAGCATCACCCCGGCGTCGATCAGCATCAACTGCTGCGTGAGCTGCTCGACCTCCAGCATCGAGGAGCCGATCAGCACGTACCCACCGGTGTCGCCGGCCGGGACGGCCATCACCCGCCAGTCCGAGCCGGCGTCCGTCGAGACGGTGTACGGCCGTCCGGTGGCGGCCCGCTCGGCGACCTCCGCGAACGGCGCCACCGCGGGGCGCTTCTCGTCGGCGGGGGTGCTGTTGGCGGTGTCCAGGGTCCCGTCGGCGGCGTAGAAGTACATGATCTGGTCCGGGCCGAGGCCACGGAACCGGCCGGGGCGGGGCCCGAAGCGCAGCGGGTTGGCGTCGGCGAGCGGCCGGCTGATGCCGATCAGCTGCTCGTCGATCCGGTCCTGCTGGTACTCGCGGATCAGCAGCAGGCCGGTGATGTTGGCGACCACCACGGCGATCGCGGACAGCACGCCGACGACCAGGACCAGCCTGGATTTGAGAGTCCAGTAGCGCCAGGGAGTCACTCGTCGCCGCGGGGCAGCCGCAGGGCGTACCCCACGCCCCGCACGGTGTGGATCAGCGGAGGATCGCTCCGATCGATCTTCCGCCGCAGGTAGTAGACGTAGGACTCCACGATGCGGCCGTCGCCCCCGAAGTCGTACTTCCACACCCGGTCCAGGATCTGCGCCTTGCTGACCACCCGGCCCGCGTTGATCAGCAGGTAGCGCAGCAGGTTGAACTCGGTCGGGGACAGCTCGACCAGCCGGCCCGCCCGCCGCACCTCGTGGGCGTCCTCGTCCATCTCCAGGTCCGCGTACCGCAGCACGCCGGTGTCCTCCTGCGGTTCCTCCGGCTGGCTGCGGCGCAGGATCGCGCGTATCCGTAGCACGACCTCCTCGAGACTGAACGGCTTGGTGACGTAGTCGTCCGCGCCGGCTGACAGCCCCAGAATGCGGTCCTCCACCGCGTCCCTGGCGGTCAGGAACAGGACCGGGACCCGATGGCCGGCGGCCCGCAGCCGCTGGGCCACCTCGATCCCGTCCACGTCCGGAAGCATCACGTCGAGGACGATCAGATCCGGCTCGAACTCCTGCACCGCGATCAGGGCGGCGTTACCCGACTCGGCCACCCGCACGTCGAAGGCGACCAGCCGCAACGTCGCGCTGAGCAGCGCGGAGATGTTCGGCTCGTCGTCGACGACCAGGACACGGGCGGGCCGTGCCGCGGGGTCGAGCGTGGTCACGGAACCTCGGGTATCGGAAAGCACCGCCTAGAACTATCAGCGTTTTCTTTGAAGAACCTATGAGCGGGAAGGGAGGAACCTACCAGGAACGGGCCACCGGGTCGCCCGCGGCGAGACCGGACACGATCTCCGTGAACTGGTCGCCGCGCAGACCCAGCCTCACCTGCGTGGCGGCCCCGCCCTTGAGCACGGTGCCGTTCTCCCCCGACACATCGTGCACCGCGGTACTGGGCACCCGCAGCACATCGTCCTTGCTGCCGGTGGTCACCCGTACGTTGGCGCTCTGCCCGATCAGCAGCTCGTCCGGGGCGTCGTCGAAGGAGAGCACGACGCCGAAGCGGGTGAGCGTGCCGTCGCTGGTGCCGACCGGGTCGACCTGCACCACCGTCGCGTCGAACGTCTCGCCGGCCCGGTCGGCGAGAGTGATCACCGCCTTCTGGCCCACCGCCAGGCGGTCCGCGTCGGCCTCCGGGAAGTCGGCGCTGATCTGCATGTCGTAGACGTCGGCCAGGGTGATGAAAGTGGAACCGGACGTGGCGCCGCTGCCCACCTTGCCGCCCACCGAGATGATCTTCCCGGCGATCGGGGCGGTGATGGTGGCGCCGTCCCGCGCCTCCTCGGCCTTCTCCAGGGTCACCTCGGCGGCGTTCACCCGCTGCTGGGCGCTCAGGATCGCGTCGCCGCCCGAGTCACCGCCCCGGGAGGTGGAGGAGGAGCAGGTCTTCGTACCGGTGGGGCTCGGTTTCGAGGTCTTGGTCCTGGTCGGCGTGGGTGACGTGGTCGCGGTGGCCGACGGGGAAGCCGAGGCCGAAGGCGAGGCGGAGGCGGTGGTGTAGGCCGCGGCCACGTCGCAGCCGGTGGACGACGACGTGGACGACGCCTTGGTCAGCGCCTCCCGCGCGTCGTCGAGCGCCTCCTGCGCGTCGTCGACCGCCTCCACCGCGTCCGTGTCGTCGACCGTCGCCAGCACCTGACCGGCGGTCACCGTCGTGCCGGCCCGCACCTTGACCGTCTCCACCGTGCCCGACACCGCGAACGACAGGCTGCGCGTCTGCGCCGCCTGCAACGTGCCGGTGGTGGCGACCTCGGTGGTCACCGCACCCTTGTCCACCTCGACGGTCTCGGCCGCCTTCGACTCCTCCGGCGCGGCGCCGGCCGTCAGCGCCCGCACCACGCCGAAGGCGACGAGCGCGAGCACGACGACCGCCGCGCCGAGCCGGATCAAACGCCGGCGACCGGCCAGTGCAACACCCATGGTCGCCGAGTGTGACCACCGGTCCTCGCCGCGGGCTCGGTCCTACCTGGGAATTCGCTCGGAGGCCGCGTCGTTCCGGGCGTTCTTAGGCAACTCCTAGGATCGTCCGACCTTCCGCACAGGTGCGGCCGCTTTTCTTCACACGTTCCCGCCCGTCGACATCTCATTAAGGAGTCCGGTGATCAGTTCGAAGCGCGCCGCGGCCATCTTCGCGGTCTCGGTGGCCATGCTGTTCACGGCGGCCTGCGGCGGCTCGGAAGAGGCGAGCACCGACAGCGGCACCACCGGGCAGAACGGTGGCGGCGACAACGCGTTCGCCGCGTACATCAGCTGCCTGAACGAGAACGGCGTCACCGTCACGATGCCGTCCGGCGGCCCCGGCGGCGGTGGCGCTCGCCCGTCCGGCGCACCCGACGGCGTCCGCCCCTCCGGCGCACCCGACGGCATCCGCCCGTCCGGTCAGCCGCGGCCCTCCGGCAGCGCCGGCCAGCGCGGCGGCGGATTCCCCGGCGGTGGCGGCTTCGGCTTCGGCAAGCCCGACGGCGTCGACGACGCGACCTGGCAGAAGGCCCAGGAGGCGTGCGCGTCGGTCCGCCCCAGCATGGGCGGCGGCCGCGGCAACCCCGGCGGTGGCACCCCGGGCGGCGGCAACGCGAACGCCGCCTACGAGAACTGTCTCAAGGAGAACGGCGTCACCGACCCGGCCAAGGTCGACACCACCGACGCCACCGCGAAGAAGGCCGTCGAGACCTGCTCGGTGCTCAAGCCCACCTCCTGAACCCCGGGACCACCGTGCCGGCGTCGCCGCCGTCCCCCCGTCGTTGCGGCGCCGGCACGGTCACCACCGGGTCGCTCCTTTTCAGACCCGTTTCCCGTACGCGCAGAGCCGTCCCGCAGAATCCTCCCCGTCCCGGAAGCTCACGCGAGCCAGGCGACACTCCCGCCTTTGCCGCGCCCGCCGGGCTGAGCTCGGTGGTCCGGCCGGTCGTCAGGGCTGTCTCGATGCACCGGCAGCCGGCCGGGGTGCGCCCGTCGTGCCGCGGACCATCAGGCGGGGTGGGACGACCATCTCGCGGGGGCCGGCCGGCGTACCCTCGATCCGGGCGACCGCCCGCTCGATCGCGCCCGCCGCCATGGTGTCGATGTCCTGGCCGACGGTGGTCAGGTCGATGTGCGCGAGCCGGCTCAGGCCGGTGTCGTCGTAACCCACCACGCTGATGTCGCCGGGCACGCTGAGCCCGTGCCGGCGCAGGACGTCGAGCAGCCCGGTCGCGCTCAGGTCGTTGAAGACGGTCACCGCGGTCGGCGGGTCCACCAGCAGGCGCTCCGCGGCCCGGGCGCCGTCCTCCTCCCCCGCCCCGCCGGACACCACCCGGATGTGCTCGGCCAGCCCGTGCCGCCGCATCGCCTCCTGGTAGCCGGCCCGCCGCTCGGCCGACCCGTGCCACTGCCCGCCGTCGACGTGCGCGATCCGCCGGTGCCCGAGCCCGACCAGATGATCGACGGCCTGGTGGGAGCCGAGCGCGTCGTCGTTGTGCACCACGTCGACGTCGCGCCGCCGGGCCGCGCGCATCATCGCCACCACCGGGAGGCGGGCCGCGATCGACGCCAGCTCGGAGGCCCGCAACTGGCCGCCGAACAGCACCAGCGCCTCGCAGCGGTCCTGCAACAGGTCGCCGATGGCCGTACGCTCGCCGCGCCGTGGTGTCACCGCGCTCAGGGTGAGTTGATAGCCGGCCTTGCCGGCCGCGTCGTAGAGCCCGGTGAGCAGGTCGTGATGGAACGGGTGCCGCACGTCGAAGACCACCCCGAGCAGCCGGCTGCGACCGCTGCGCAACAGCCGGGCCCGGCTGTCCGGCTGGTATCCGAGCCGGCGTGCCACCTCCAGCACCCGCTCCCGGGTGGCGGCCCCGGCTCCGGGCGCGCCGCGCATCACGATCGACACCAGTGCCACCGACACCCCGGCCTCGGCCGCGACGTCGGCGAGGGTAGTCCGCCGCTCCGCTGACTGCATGGCGGCATCCTACGTTGTGATCACTAGAACGTTCTATTCGCCGATGAACTAGAACGTTCTAGAGTCTCCGGACGTGGAGACACTGACCGCCGGCCGCCGCTGGGCGGCCCTGCTCGCCCTGTCCCTGGGCGGCTTCGGGCTCGGCCTGACCGAATTCGTGGCCATGGGACTGCTACCCGACATGGCTCGCGACCTGCTGCCCGAGTCGTACGCCGCCTCGGTCCCGGACGCACTGGCCCACACCGGCTGGATGATCACGATCTACGCGCTCGGCGTCGTCGTGGGCGCACCGACGATCGCCGTGATCACCGCCCGGCAGCCCCGCCGGCGGCTGGTGCTCGGCCTGCTCGCCGTCTTCGTCGTCTTCACCACGGCGTCCGCGCTCGCACCCACCTTCGAACTGGTCCTGGCCGCCCGTTTCGGCGCGGCCCTGGCACACGGCGCCTACTTCGGCGCGGCCGGGCTCCTGGCCGCCGCCATCCTGGGACCCGGCAACCAGGGACGCGGCGTCTCCATCGTGATCGGCGGGCTGACCGCGGCCAACCTCGCCGGCGTCCCGCTGATCACCGTGCTCGGGCAGAACCACGGTTGGCGGGCCGCGTACCTCGCCGTCGCCGCCGTCTTCGCCCTCAGCCTGCTCGCCGTCCTGGCCACCGTGCCCACCGTGGCGGCCGCCCCCGGCGGCTCGCCCCGCGCCGAGCTGCGCGCCTTCCGCAACCCGCAGGTGTGGCTGGTGGCCGCGGCCGTCGCCGTCGGCACCAGCGGCTTCTTCGCGGTGAACAGCTACGTCGCGCCGATCACCACACACGTGGCCGGCCTGTCCGAGGCGGCCGTCCCGTGGGTGCTCGCCGCCATGGGCCTGGGCATGACGGTCGGCATCGCCCTCGGCGGGGTGGCCGCCGACCGCGACCTGCGGCGCGCCGTCCTGATCGGGTTCGCCGGCCTGATCGGCTCGGTCACCATGTTCGGCCTGACCGCGGTCCACCCGGCCGGCCTGTTCCCGGCCGCCTTCCTGGTCGGCGCGGCCAGCCTCTTCATCGTCCCGGCGCTGCAGTCCCGCCTCATCGCGGTGGCCCCGGGCGCCCAGCTGATGGGCGCCGCGGTCAACCAGTCCGCCCTGAACATCGCCAACGCCACCGGGGCCGCCCTCGGCGGCGCCGTGATCGTCGCGGGCTGGGGCTACCTGGCATCCGCGTGGCTGGGCGTGGCCCTCTCCTTGACCGGCCTGCTCCTGACCCTGCTCAGCTTCCGCCTCGACACCCGCACCCCAACCCCGGCCCCCACCCCGGTCCCCGCCTGACCCCTCCCAAACGCACCCCGCACCCCCACCAAACGCATCCCCGCACCCCAGCCGAACGCACCCCCGCATCACCGCCACTGCATCCGGCACCACCGCACCACCGCCAACCGCACCCGGCACCACCGCCAAACGCACCCGGCACCACCGCCAAACGCACCTCCGCACCACCCCCCAGACACTCCGCACCACCACAAAACGCCCCCGCACCACCCCCAAACGCACCATCGCCAAGCCGGCCTCGCCGCCGACAACCGCCCTCCACCGCCCTCATACTCATGGCGCTCAACGCTCCTCCACCACCAAACCAGCCGATCTTGGACGATCACCCACCGATTCCGGTGGCAAAACGTCCAAGATCGCCGATGGAAGCAACGCGATGAGCGCTAGCCACCCAAACCGCCGAGATCTTGGACGATCACCCACCAATTCCGGTGGAAATTCGTCCAAGATCGCGGATGGCAGCAACGCGATGGGAACCGCCATCCAAACGGGCGCGATCTTGGACGATCGCCCACCGAATACGGTGGGAAAGCGTCCAAGATCGGCGGCGGAACCCGTGGCACGAGGGCGGAGGCAGCGCGGACCTGGGAGCCGCCGAAGCGGTTGAAGGTCAGAGGTCGGCCTCGACGAGGATGCGGAGGATCTCAGAATGCGGAAGGTTGGGATTGGCGGCCGCCCGCCCGTGGATTTCCGGGTCCGCCAGCAACTCGACGGCCCGCGCCGCGGACATTGGACGATCACCCACCGATTCCGGTGGCAAAACGTCCAAGATCGCCGATGGAAGCAACGCCATGAGGGCCAGCCACCCAAACCGCCGAGATCTTGGACGATCACCCACCGAATTCGGTGGTAATACGTCCAAGAATGCGGACGGCAGCAACGCGATGGGAACCGCCATCCAAACGGGCGCGATCTTGGACGATCGCCCACCGAATACGGTGGGAAAGCGTCCAAGATCGGTGGCGGGGCCCGTGGCACGAGGGCGGAGGCAGCGCGGACGTGGGAGCCGCCGAAGCGGCTGGAGTCAGAGGTCGGCCTCGGCGAGGATGCGGAGGATCTCAGAATGCGGGAGGTTAGGGTTGGCGGCCGCCCGCCCGTGGATCTCCGGGTCCGCCAGCAGCTCCACGACCCGCGCCGCTGACAGTCGCGGGTCGTCGGCCAGGAAGGCCCGGACCTACGGATCGGGGTCTCGGCTGAGCCGGTCGATCAGAGCGGCGGGCGCCTCGGGGTCGCGGCGGGCCCGGGCCCGGGCCCGGCCGGAAGAGGCATCCGCAGGGACAGGCCGACCGGAAGAGGCGTCCGTTGGGGCGGGCCGACCGGAAGAGACGTCCATAGGGACGGGCCCACCGGAAGAGACGTTTGCAGGGACAGGCCGGCCGGAAGAGGCATCCGTAGGGACGGGTCGGCCGGAAGAGGGGGCTGCGAGCGCGGCCAGGCCGGTGCGCGGGAACGCCGGGTGGGCGAGCAGCTCCTCCTCGCCGGTTTCCAGGTAGGTGCGCAGCACCAGCGCACCGGGCACGGCCGCCTGATGTGAGCAGAGCGCCAGCCGCACGAGCGGGTCGCCGTCCTCGGCCAGCAGCGTGATCAGATCGCCGGGCAGGTCCGGATGGCCGGCGGCGGCGCGCCGGAGCAGGGGATGCCGGGAGTGGGCGCAGCGCCGCAGCTCCGAGGGCCCGGCCGCGACCACCCACTCCGGTACGGGAGCGTCCGCCGGATTTGGGTGGTCGATGGCCGCCCGCTCGTCCTCGGTGAGTTCCGGCCGCACCGACACGGCGAGCCGGACCCGCGGTGACGGGTCGGCCGCCAGCCGCCGCACCCATGAGGGCGGCAGTTCGGGGTCGGCGGCGGCCTGTGCCCGGTTCCACGCCGAGTCATCGCGGGCGTAGGCGACGGCCTGGTCGCGGCCCATCGTCGGTTCCTGGAACGGTTTGTGGTCGAGCAGTTCCCGGGCGGCTTCGGCGATCCGGGGGTGCGGGTCCCGGGTGAGCCGGTTCAGCACGTCGGGGGGTGTGCCGGGCAGGAACGTCAGCATGTCCCGTACCCGTTGCTCGGGGTGTTCGGCGAGCCGGCGGTGGACCCGGTGCGGAAGCGGGCCGGCCCAGCGGGTGCGCGGGCCTTCCAGGAGGGCGTGCAGCACGTCGATGTCGAGGTCGCCGGCGAGCCGGGCGCGCTGTTCGCCGGTCGCGCCGGGGCTCTGGGCGAGGGCTTCGCGGACGGCCGGGTCGGGGTGGGTGGCGAGCGCGTCGAAGGCCTCGTCGGCCCATTCCCGGCGGGCGGTGACGTGCCGTGGGCCGACCCGCGGGTCGCCGGCCAGCCGGAGCAGCGTCTCGGTGGGGAGGGCGGGGTTGCACGCCAGAGCACGGAGCCGGTCGCGGACGGGATCGGCGGTCAGGGCGTCCTCCACGGCGGCGGTCGGTGCGGGCGAGCCGCGTGAGCATAATCCGGCGGCCGGGTGGGTGCGTGCGCACATGGGGAAACCCGACAGGAGCGGAGCCGGCGGCTCCGCTCCCGCAGGGTGGGAGGATCAGCCGATCGGGCAGGAGCTGCGGTAGTCGGAGATGGACGTGCTGCTCGGGCCGGGGCAGATGAACTGGTTGTAGCGGGTGTCGTCGTCGACGAACCGTTTGAGCCAGGAGACCATCTGCACCGCGGTCGGCGTGTTGGTGGTCTGCGGGAAGAAGTGGCTGGCGTTGTTGAGCTCGAGGTACGCCTTCTCCGCCGATGCCGGGATGCTGTTGTAGAACGGGATCGAGTGGCTCGACACGGCCGCGATGCTGTCGCTCTCCCCGCCGATGATGAGCGTCGGCACCCGCAGTTCGCTCCACGTCTTGTCGGTGTTCCAGGGCGCCAGCGGCACGGCGGCCTGGAGGGACGGCCGGTCGCTGGCCGCTTCGAGGCTGCCGCCGCCGCCCATCGAGTGCCCGGCGACGGCGAGCCGGCTGGAGTCGACGCGGGTGCGTACCGAGCTGCGCTGGGTCAGGTAGTCGAGCGCGGCCAGCAGCTGGTCGCCGCGGGAGCCGGGCTGGTCGGCGGTGGTGTTCGTCTCGATGCCGATGACCACGAAGCCGTGCGAGGCCAGGCGCGGGCCGAGCCAGGAGATGCTGGACCAGTACGCGGTGAAGCCGGGCGAGATGGCGATCGCCCCGAAGGTGCCGTCGGCGGTCGTGGTCGGGTAGTAGATCTCGCCGCCGCCGAAGCCGGTCGCGGAGAGGCGGGAGACGGAGGTCTGGCTGACGGCGTAGGGCCCGCGGGAGGCCTGGAGCGCGGCCAGTGTGGGGTCGGGGCCCCGCTCGTACGGGTTGTCGGCGGCCTGTGCGGCGGCGGCGCCCGGGCCGGCGACGAGGGCTACCGCGGCGGCCGCGGTGAGCAGTGCGCGGCGGGCCCGGCCGGGAACGGTTCTCTGGTGCACGTCGACTCTCCTAACTGGGGGAATGGATCGACGAGCGTCAGTTTCAGCACCTCGCGGCAGGTCACACATCGGCGAAATCACCTGCGTCGCGTCATCGGCCGGCAACATCCTGGAAATTTCATCAGCCGAAATGGTCTTCCGCGCGGACCCCCGGCACGGAACACTCGCCGCATGTTTGATGCACCGGCAGTGCAGAAAGTTCGGCCGGCCGCGCACACCGAGATCGGCCGCCTCCTGTCCGCCGCCGCGTCCGGCCGGGGCGGCGTCCTCGTCGTCTCCGGCGCCCCCGGCGAGGGACGGTCCACCCTGCTGCGCTCGTTCGCGGCCGAGCCCGGCTGGACGGTTCTCACCGCCTGTGGGCATCCCGACGAGCGCGCGTTCCCGTACGCCGGCCTGCGCGGCCTGATCACCGCGATCGGTGACCGGATCGCCGAGCTCGCCCCCACGCCGCGCGCAGCGCTGGCGCACGCTCTCTGCGGCACCGGCCCCGGCGATCCGGTCACCCTCGGACTCGCCACCCTCTCCCTTCTGCGTACGGCGACGCGCACCCACCCCCTGCTGTGCCTGATCGACGACGCCCACCTGCTGGACCGGCCGTCCTGGCAGGCGCTCACGTTCGCCGCCCGCCGCATCGGCCCGGAGCGGGTCGCCATGGTCTGGTCGTTCCCGGCCGGCGCCGAGCCGCCCGGTCCGCCGGTGCACCGGCTCACCCCGCTGGACCCGGTGGAGTCCCGCGCGATCCTCGCCGGTCACGCCCCCGACCTGGCCGAGGACGTCGCCGGCACGCTGACCGAGCTGGCCGCCGGCAATCCGGCCGCCCTGGTCGACCTGGCCGCCGCCCTCACCCCGCAACAGCGCCGCGGGTACGCCCCGCCGCCGGAGTCACTGCCCCCGGACAGCCCGCTGCGCCGCCGCCTCGCCGCCGAACTCAACGGGTTCCCGCCCCGCACCGTGGCCCTGCTGCACCTGGCCGCGGTCGCGCCGGACGCCTCCCCCGACACTCTCCTGGCGGCCGCCGCGCACGGGGCCGGGCTGGCCGATCTCGCACCGGCCGAGCGGGCCGGGCTGGTCACCGTCACGGCGGCGGGCGTGCGGTTCCGCAGTCCGTTGATGCGCGCGGTGGCGTACGCGGAGATGCCGGCGGCCCGGAGGCGAAGCGCCCACGCCGCGGTGGCCGGGGTTCTCCAGGCGCGTGGCGCGACCCTGCCCGCGCTGCTGCACCGCGCCGCGGCCGCCTCCGGGCCGGACGACCAGCTGGCGCGGGAACTGGCCCGGGCCGCCCACTCGATGGACCCGGCGGTGGCCGCCGAGGCCCGCCGGTACGCCGCGGCGCTCTCCCCCACCCCCGCCGGAAAGGCCGGCCTGCTGCTGGACGCGGCCCGCTCGGCGTGGCTGGCCGGCCGCCCGCACGAGGCCGTGCAGCTGCTCCGCCGGATCCCGCCGGCCGGCGGCGGCGCCCGGGTCCGGGCCCGCGGTCTGACCGCCGAGATGCGCCTGCCGGAGGGCCGGCCGGGCGCCCGCGACGTGCTGCTGGACGTGGCCGCCGAGCTGGCCGAGACCGATCCGGGCACGGCCCTGGAGGCGCTCGCCCTGGCCGGTGAGTCGGCCTGCCGTTCCGGGGAGCAGAGCCGCTACGCGGCGCTGGCCCGCCGGGTCGCCGCCGGGCGGCGCGGTGACGAGCCGCCCGCCGTGGCGCTGGCCTTCCACCATGTCGCCGGGCTGGCGCGGATCGCCGACGGCGACGAGCCGGGCGCCTTCGTGCGGCTGCGGGAGGCGGTGGCGCTGGCCGACCGGGTCGCCGAACCGGGTCCGCTGCTGCGCGCCGCGACCGCCGGCATCCTGGTCGGCGACCCGCGCCGGGCGGGTGCGCTGGCCGGGCGCGCGGCGGTGCTGGCCCGCGAGGCCGGGGCGACCGTGCTGGTTCCGCAGGCGCTGGAGCTGGCCGCGCTGGCCGGGATGGCGGCCGGCGACTATCCGGCGGCGAACGAGGCCGCCCTGGACGGCGCGGCGGTGGCCCGCGGCACCGGGCAGCCGGTCCTGGCCGGCGCCCACCTGGCGGTGCTGGCGGTGCTGGCCGCCCTGGTCGGTGACCGGGAGACCGCGCTGACCCGGATCGCGGCGGTCGGTGAGGGCCCGTCCCGGCCGCTGTGCGAGTGGGCGCTGGCCCTGCTCGACCTGGTCGACGGGCGGTGCCCGGCGGCCGCCGAACGGCTGCTGGCCGTGGTGACCGGACCGCCCGGGCCGGGGTCGGCGCTGCTGCGGGTGGCGGTGGTGCCGCATCTGCTGGAGGCGGCCGCGCAGATCGGCCTGCGGGAGCCGGTGGAGCCGGTCGCGGTGGCCTTCGACCGTTGGTCGGGGCGGACCGGGCAGCCGGGCTGGCTGGCGCTGCGGGACCGGTGCCGGGCGCTGCGGGCCGACGACGGCGAGGCCGCGGCCGGGCATTTCGACGCGGCGCTCGCCCACGACGGGGAGGCCGGCTTCCCGCGGGCGCACACCGAGCTGCTCTACGGCCGGCTGCTGCGCCGGCAGCGGCGGCACGTGGCGGCGCGTACCCATCTGCGGCGGGCCGCCGAGACGTTCCGGCTGATGGATGCCGGGCCGTGGGCGGCGCAGAGCGTACGGGAGCTGCGCGCCGCCGGTGAACGGGTGGCGGCTCCGGCGCCCACCGGCCCGGCGCTGACCGCCCAGCAGGAGCGGATCGCGTCGCTGGTGGCCGGTGGCGCCACCAACCGGGAGGTGGCGCAGGAGCTGCACCTGAGCCCGCGGACGGTGGACCACCATCTGCGCAACGTCTTCGCCCGCCTGGGGGTCCGCTCCCGCACCGAGATGGCGCGCCTGATCACCGCACGCTGACAACCGGCCGGGTCCGGACCGCCGGGGTCAGCGGCCCGCGTTCCAGGAGAGCAGCACCGGGTCGGTGCCGTGCTCGAACCCGAGGACCGAGGTCGTGCCGGTGTCCAGGCGCAGCAGCCCACCGCCGGCCGGCGGCAGCCCGATCCAGCGGGCGCCGGCCACGCGCAGACAGTGCCCGTGTGCCACCAGGGCCACGTCGCCGCCGGCCTCGCGGGCGCGGGCCAGCACCCGGTCCAGCCGCGCGCCGACGTGGGCCGGGGACTCGCCGCCGGGACAGCCGTCGGTCCACAGCGACCACCCCGGCCGCCCGGCCCGGATGTCCGCCGTGGTGACGCCCTCGTACTCGCCGTAGTCCCATTCGGCCAGATCGTCGGCCACCTCGGTCACCGCGAGCCCGGCCAGCTCGGCGGTGCGCAACGCCCGCTGCCGTGGGCTGGCCAGCACCGCGGCGAAACGCCGGCCGGCGATCCGCTCCCCGGCGGCACGTGCCTGCCGCTCGCCCTCCGTGGTCAACGGCAGATCGGTGTACGACGTGTGCCTGCCGTCGGCGCTCCACTCCGTCTGCCCGTGCCGGATCAGGACGATCTCCGCCATCGCGTCCGCCTCACTCCGGCAGCGGCAGCGGATGCCGGCTGTCGTCCCGCTGGGCCAGGCAGGCCATCGCCCGCCGGTACTGCGCCGGGGTCAGGTCACCGCCGAACAACTGCGCCACCAGCAGGCCTTCGGTGCTCTCCGCCCGGGGGATCAGCGGAACCGGGCCCGGCGGCGGGACCGGCCGCGGCCGCCGGGTGACGGCCCAGCAGACGACCATCACGGCGAGCAACAGCACGGGGACGACCATGGGTATCAACCTCCTCGATTCCCGGTGATACCCCGGGAACCCCGGTTCTCATGCCCGGCGGTCGTCCCACGGCACGGCGAGCGGGTGCCGTTCCTCGTCCCGGGCGGCCAGCCGTTCGATGGCCCGTAGGTACTGCGGACGGCTGATGTCGCCGCCGACCAGCTGGGCGGCGAGGACGCCCTCGAGGCAGGTCGGCCTGGCGGTCTCCGCGGGTTCCGCGATCGCGGCGGCCGGTGCCCGGTGTGCCCGGTCGCCCGGTGCGGGCCACAGGGCAAGGATCGCGGCGGCGATCAGACCGAGTGTCGCCACCAGGAGAATCATCATCGGTTACCACCTCCCTACGTGACATCCTCGTCACTCAAAGCAATGATCAGCAGGTGAAGCCCGAAAGATCCGTTTCGACACACCGGGCGCCCCTCCTACGGGAGACGCGTTCACGACGCCGTTCGGTTGCAGCGCAAGGTCCCGGCCCCGAGGGACCGATTCCCCTGACCGGCGCCGGCCGACCGGAGTGGGATGGAGAGGCAGGAACCCACTGAGGAGGCAGTGATGAGCACCGGATATCTGATCGTGGTGGGCGTCGACGGCTCCGAGGGCGGCCGCCGCGCCCTGCGCTGGGCCGCCGCCGAGGCCGCCGCACGCGGTGGCGCCGTACGGGCGGTGACCGCCTGGTCCTGGGACGGGCTCGACTACGGCCCGGCCCCGGCCGAATCCCGCGACGAGGAACGGGAACGCGCCGTCTGGATGATCGACGCCGAGATCCGGGAACTGGTCCGGGAACGCGGTTCGCACCTGCCGGTGACCGGCGAGGCCGTCGAGGGCTCCCCCGCCGAGGTGCTGTCCGCCGCCGCCCGGGGCGCCGACATGCTGGTGCTCGGCAGCCACGGCCACAGCCGGGTGCGGCACACCGTCCTGGGTTCGGTGAGCGAGTCCTGTGTACGCATGGCCTGCTGCCCGGTCGTGGTCATCCCGGTGCCGGCCTCCATCTGACCTGTTCCGCCGGCGACGGGACGCGCCCCCGGGGGGGCGCGTCCCGTTCGCGTCCGGGGTGGCGGACGGCCCCGGCGGGCCGAACGTCCCGAAACGGGCGGGCCCTCCGCGGCCGCGGAACGGGATGTTCGGCACCGGTGGCGACATCGCGGCAGGAGCAGAGTCATAGGTGCAGACAACGTCTCGAGGAGGACCAGATGGCCACCATCGGTCGCGCCACCACAGCCCAGCTGGAACACGTCGAAGCACCCGGCTCGATGCTCACCCACGGCGCCGCGCGGGCGCTGGCGGTCCTCCGCATCGCCACCGGCTTCGTCTTCCTGTGGGCCTTTCTGGACAAGACATTCGGGCTCGGCTACGCGACGCCGGCCGAGCGCGCCTGGATCAACGGCGGATCGCCCACCAAGGGCTTCCTCTCCGGCGTCGAGGTCGGACCGTTCCAGGACTTCTTCCACAGCATCGCCGGCGCCCCCTGGGCCGACGGGATGTTCATGCTGGGCCTGCTCGGGATCGGGGCCGCTCTGATCCTCGGCGTGGGCCTGCGGATCGCCGCCGTCTCGGCCGTCCTGATGATGGCCTTCATGTGGCTGGCCGAGTGGCCGCTCGCCCAGGAGACCGCCGCCGGTGAGGCCACCCGTTCGAGCAACCCGCTGGTCGACTACCACGTCGTCTACGGTGTCGTCGCCGTGGTGCTGGCGCTGGCCTACGCCGGGCACACCTGGGGCCTCGGCCGCTGGTGGGCGAAGCTGCCTTTCGTCCGCGGGAACCGCTGGCTCGTCTGACCCGTCCCGATGCGGGAGCCCGGCCTTCGACGAGGCCGGGCTCCTCGCGCATGTGGTGCCGAATTCCGCCCAACCCGGTGCCCGCGACCCCCGGCGGGTGCATCCTGCTGAGAGGCCAGCGAAGGGAGGCGACGATGATCGCGCACGTGGGTGACCGCATCGTGGTGAAGGGCAAGCACGTCGGCGACGGCAACAAGGCCGGCATCATCACCGAACTGCGGCACCAGGACGGCACACCCCCGTACGAGGTCCGCTGGGACGACGGCCACACCGGCCTGATCTTCCCGGGCCCCGAGACCCATCTGGAGGCCGCCATCCGCTGAACCCACCGCGGTCGGCCGGGTCGTGCTCAGCCGCCGCGCGGGCGGGGCACGGCCGGACCGCGGCCGGCTCCGGCGGATCGCGACCCGCGGAGGGCCCGGTACGCCACGTCCGGGGCGAGCTGACACACTTGACCGATCATGACGCTGACCGATCGCATCCCGGGATCCTCCGAACCTGACGCCGTCTTCGACGCCTTTCAATCGTGGGTGACGGAGCAGGGCCTGACCCTGTACCCGCACCAGGAGGAGGCGCTGATCGAGATCGCGACCGGCGCGAACGTCATCCTGAACACGCCGACCGGCTCGGGCAAGAGCCTGGTGGCGACCGGCGCGCATTTCGCGGCGCTGGCCGGTGACCGGACCACCTTCTACACGGCGCCGATCAAGGCGCTGGTGAGTGAGAAGTTCTTCGCCCTGTGCGCGATCTTCGGCGCGCAGAACGTGGGCATGCTGACCGGTGACGCGAGTGTGAACGCGGACGCCCCGATCATCGCGTGCACCGCGGAGATCCTGGCGAACCTGGCGTTGCGCGAGGGCGCGGACGCCGACGTCGGCCAGGTGGTGATGGACGAGTTCCACTTCTACGCCGAGCCGGACCGGGGCTGGGCGTGGCAGGTGCCGCTGCTGGAGCTGCCGCAGGCGCAGTTCGTCCTGATGTCGGCGACGCTCGGCGACACCGCGCGGTTCGTGGAGGACCTGACCCGGCGTACCGGGCGCCAGACCGCGGTGGTGGCGAACGCGGAGCGGCCGGTTCCGCTGATCTTCGAGTACGCGATGACGCCCCTGCACGAGACGATCGAGGAGCTGCTGGCGACCAAGCAGTCGCCGGTCTACATCGTGCACTTCACCCAGGCGGCGGCGCTGGAGCGGGCGCAGTCGCTGATGAGCATCAACATGTGCACGCGGGCGGAGAAGGACGCGATCGCCGCGGCGATCGGCAACTTCCGGTTCACGGCCGGTTTCGGGCGTACGCTGTCGCGGCTGGTCCGGCACGGGATCGGCGTGCACCACGCCGGGATGCTGCCGAAGTACCGCCGCCTGGTGGAGACGCTGGCCCAGGCCGGCCTGCTGAAGGTCATCTGCGGCACCGACACGCTGGGTGTCGGCATCAACGTCCCGATCCGTACGGTGCTGTTCACCGGCCTGTCGAAGTACGACGGGGTGAAGACCCGCCTGCTGAAGGCGCGCGAGTTCCACCAGATCGCGGGCCGGGCGGGCCGGGCCGGGTTCGACACCATCGGCACGGTGATCGTGCAGGCGCCGGAGCACGTGATCGACAACGAGCGCGCGCTGGCGAAGGCCGGTGACGACCCGAAGAAGCGGCGCAAGGTGGTGCGCAAGAAGCCGCCGGAGGGGCAGATCGGCTGGGGCCGGCCCACCTTCGACCGGCTGGTGGAGGCCGAGCCGGAGCCGCTGACGTCGTCGTTCCAGGTGAGCCACGCGATGCTGCTGAACGTGATGAACCGCGGCGGTGACCCCTACCCCGCGTTGAAGCACCTTCTGACGGAGAACCACGAGGAGCGGCCGTCGCAGCGCAAGCTGATCCGCCGGACGATCGCGATCACGCGGGCCCTGATCGCCGGGGGCGTCATCGAACGTACCGATGAGGGGTCGTACCGCCTCGTCGACGACCTCCAGCTGGACTTCGCGCTGAACCAGGCGCTGTCGCCGTTCGCGCTGGCCTGCCTGGAGCTGCTGGACCGGGAGGCCCCGGAGTACCCGCTGGACGTGGTGTCGGTGATCGAGTCGACGCTGGAGGATCCGCGGCAGGTGGTGTCGGCGCAGCGGCAGAAGGCGCGCGGCGAGGCGGTCAACGCCATGAAGGCCGAGGGCATCGAGTACGAGCAGCGGATGGAGCTGCTCGAGGAGGTGTCCTGGCCGATGCCGCTCAAGGAGCTCCTCGAGGCGGCGTACGAGACGTACCGGCGCGGGCATCCGTGGGTGGCCGACTACGAGCTGCGGCCCAAGTCGGTGGTCCGCGACATGTACGAGCGGGCCATGACGTTCACCGAGTACATCTCGTTCTACGGCCTGTCCCGGTCGGAGGGCCTGGTGCTGCGGTACCTGGCGGACGCGTACCGGGCGCTGCGCCAGACGGTGCCGGAGGACGCCCGCACCGAGGAGCTGACCGACCTGATCGAGTGGCTGGGCGAGCTGGTCCGGCAGGTCGACTCGAGTCTGCTGGACGAGTGGGCGCGACTGCAGAACCCGGGCGCCGAGCCCGAGGAGGTGCGGATCGACGACAAGCCGCCGGCGGTGACCCGCAACGCCCGTGCCTTCCGGGTGCTGGTGCGCAACGCCCTGTTCCGGCGGGTGGAGCTGGCCGCGCTGCGCCGCTGGGACCTGCTCGGCGAGATGGACGCGGAGTCCGGCTGGACGTCGGAGCGCTGGCAGCAGGCGATCCAGGACTACTTCGAGGAGTACGACGAGCTGGGCTCCGGCCCGGCCGCACGCGGGCCGGCGTTCCTGCACATCGAGCCGGGCCCGGCGGTGTGGACGGTGCGGCAGGTGTTCGAGGACCCGGCGGGCGACCACGACTGGGGCATCGAGGCGACCGTCGACCTGGCCGCCTCGGACGAGGCCGGCACCGCGGCGATCACGGTGACGGCGGTGGGTCCACACTGATCCCGGTGACCGCCGGCAGCCGTACGGTGAAGGTGGTCCCCAGCCCGGGTTCGCTGCTCGCGGTGACTTCGCCGCCCTGGTCGGCGACGATCCGGCGGACGATGGTCAGGCCCAGCCCGGAGCCGCCGGTGGCGCGCTGCCGGGCCGGGTCGGCGCGCCAGAACCGGTCGAAGACGCGGGACACCTCGTCGGCGTTCATGCCGACGCCGGTGTCGCGGACGGTCAGGACCGCTTCGGGGCCGTCGCGGGTGACCCGTAGCTCGACCCGGCCGCCGGCGTCGGTGTAGCGGATGGCGTTGGTGAGCAGGTTGCTGAGCACCTGGCGGGTGCGGTCCGGGTCGACGTACACCTCGAGCGGGCCGGGGACGTCGGCGACCAGTTCGACGCCGGCGTTCTGGGCCACCGCCCGGTGCGCGGTGGCGGCCGCCTCGACGAGTTCGGGTAGGTCCACCGGGACCGGGTCGTAGGTGAGGGCGCCCGCCTCGGCCAGCGCCAGCATCTGCAGGTCGTCGAGGATGCGCCGCTGGAGCAGGGTCTCCTCGTGCAGGGAGGCGAACAGCTCCGGGGAGGGTTCGACCACCCCGTCGGCGAGGCCTTCCAGGTAGCCGCGCAGGTTCGACAGCGGCGTGCGCAGTTCGTGGGCGACGTCGGCGACCAGCCGCCGCTGGCGTTCCTCGCTGCGCTGCAGCGCCTCGGCCATGGCGTTGAACGCGCCGGAGAGCCGGGCCAGTTCGTCCTGGCCGTGGGCGGGCACCCGCACGTCGAGGCGGCCGGCGGCCAGTTGCAGGGAGGCGCCGGTGAGCAGCCGGACCGGCCGGCTGACGCGGCGGGCGATCCAGGCGGTGCCGGCGGCGGCGGCCAGCAGCAGGGCGAAGGCCCCGAACACACCGGGCCGCTGCAATCCGTCCAGCTCGGTGCCCTGCCGCACGCCGAAGAAGACCCGCACCGGTACGGCGGACGCGCTCGCGGCCGCTCCGGCGAAGTTCTCGGTGAGGCACTGGTCGTAGGCGGGCCCGCCCAGCCGGCAGCCGGACAGCAGCGACCACGCGTCGCCGAGCCACTCCCGGTCGTCGCGGACCCGGGCGTTCCCGGTGGCCGCGCACGTCGCGGCGGTGGCGAGCCGCTGCCCGCCGAGGTAGGGCGGCTGGACGCTGTCGAGGACGCCGATCGTGCCGGAGCCGCGGGCCAGGCAGGCGGCGGTCTCCAGCGCGGCCCGGTACTTCGCCAGCTGGAACAGCGCCCGGACCTCGGGGGCGCTGCCGGCGGGTTCCGGGCCGAGCAGGTCGGCCGGCAGTTGCGGCAGCGGAGTCCTCCGGTAGGCCTGCGGCCCGAGCGCGGCCAGCTCCCTCTTGCTGAGCGTCACCGAGCCGAGCCGGTCGGCGGCCCGCACGATGTCGCCGGTCAGCACCGGCACCGGCTCGACGTTGGCGGGCAGCCGCTGCACCGGCCCGGACGTGCGGCCCTCGATGGTGTCGGAGTCGACGAGCACTTCGCCGTCGCGGGTCTCCACCCGGATGTGCAGGCCGGTGCCGGCGGCGAGGCGCCCGACGACCTGGTCGATGCCGGTCCACTGCCCGTGCAGGACGCCGTAGGTGCGGATCTCGTCGACGATCTCGGCCTGGTGCCGGTCGCGGGCCTCCTCGGCGTTCGTCACGGCACGGGAGGTGAGGCTCAGGGTGAGCCAGGCGGTCGCCCCGATCGCGGTGCCGGCCACCACCAGCACCAGCAGGAAGATCCGCAGGCGGAAACTCACTGTTCGGCCATCCGGTAGCCGCGGCCGTAGACGGTCTGCACGTACCGGGGCTCGGCCGGGTTGACCTCGATCTTGCGGCGCAGGTTGACCACGTGCGCGTCGACGGTGCGCTCGGAGACCTCGTTCTCGAAGCCGAACGTCTTGTCCAGGATCTGCCCGCGGGTGAAGACCCGGCCGGGCTCGCGGGCCAGCAGTTCGAGGATGCCGAACTCCTTGGCGGTCAGCCGGACCGGGGCGCCGGCGACCCGGACCTCGAAGCGGGGGGTGTCCACCTCCAGTTCGCCGACGCGCAGCACCTCCGCGGTGTCGGAGCCACGGGTGCGGCGCAGCAGCGCCCGGATGCGGGCGGTCAGCTCCCGCGGGCTGACCGGCTTGCTCAGGTAGTCGTCGGCGCCGATGTCCAGGCCGAGCAGCATGTCGTTCTCCCCGGAGCGGGCCGTGACCAGCAGGATCGCCACGTCGGCGAGGCCGGCGTCCGGGTCGGCGCGCAGGATCCGGCACACGTCGAGGCCGTCCACCTCGGGCATCATCCAGTCCAGCACCAGCAGGTCGGGGCGGCGGGCCCGGGTCTGCTCCAGCGCCGCCCGGCCATCACCGACGGTGAGCACCTGATGGCCCTCCCGCTCCAGATAGAGGCGGATCAGCTGGGCGTGTTTCGGGTCGTCGTCGGCCACCAGGATGCGCGCTGTCACGGTTCGCATTGTGATGCAGCGGGTCCAGGCGGCCAAGAAATGCGAGAAACCGATGAAGATCGGATCCCGGATTCGTGCCGTGCGGGTTCTCGGCAGCTTCCGCACAGGTTCTTCACAGGTGGCGGCCTACCGTCGGCTCCTCGCTTCTTCAAGGAGGTTCCTCGATGTGTGGCCTGAGCGCTTTCGTCAGCAGCCGGCCGGGCGCCGGGCCGCTGGACGACACGTTCCTGACGGCGTTCTCCGCCGCGCTCGCGACGATGCACCACCGCGGTCCGGACGACACGCAGGTCGTGCACGGTGAGGGGTACGTGTTCGGCTTCAACCGGCTCGCGATCATCGACCGGGAGCACTCGGTGCAGCCGCTGCGCTACGCCGACCGGTGGACCGTGGTGTTCAACGGGGAGATCTACAACTACCAGGAGCTGCGGGCCGAGCTGATCCGGGCGCACGGCGCGGTGTTCGCCACCGAGGGCGACAGCGAGGTGCTGGCGGCGGCGTTCCACTACTGGGGTGAGGCGGCGCTGCCCCGCCTGCGGGGGATGTTCGCGTTCGTGGCGTACGACCACCGCACCGGCACCCTGCACGCGGCCCGCGACGCGTTCGGCATCAAGCCGCTGTACCTGCTGGAGACCGCCGACGGGCTGCACCTGGCCAGCGAGCGCAAGGCCCTGGACCCGTTCGCGCCGCCGGCCGGCGCGGCCCTGGACACCGAGTCGCTGGCCCACTACCTGACCTTCCAGTACGTGCCGGATCCGCTGAGCCTGCACCGGCACATCCGCCGGCTGCCGCCGGGTCACCGGATCGTCTGGACGCCGGGCGGCGGGATCCGGATGCACCGCTGGTTCAAGCCGTCGCTGCGGCCGCTGCGGGTGCAGCCGGAGGCCGCGTACCAGGCGATCCAGGACGCGCTGACGGCCAGCGTCCGCAAGCATCTGCACGCCGACGTGCCGGTCGGCACGTTCCTGTCCAGCGGCGTCGACTCGTCGGCGATCGCGGCGCTGGCGTCGCGGGAGAAGCCGGATCTGCACGCGTTCACCGCCGGGTTCGCTGCCCAGGGCTACTCGGAGATCGAGATCGCCCAGGACACCGCCGACCAGCTCGGCATCCGGCTCACCCCGACCGTGGTGACCGACGAGGACGTGCTGGCCCATCTGCCGCGGATCGTGCAGCTGCTCGACGATCCCGTCGCCGACCCGTCGCTGATCCCGCTCTACTTCCTGGCCCGCACCGCGTCACGGTTCGTGACCGTGGTGCTGTCCGGGGAGGGCTCCGACGAGCTGTTCGGCGGCTACACCATCTACCGGGAGCCGCTGTCGCTGGCCGGGGTGGACAAGCTGCCGCCCGGGGTCAAGCGGGGGCTGCGGCACCTGGCCGAGGTGCTGCCCGAGGGGGTGAAGGGCCGGTCCTTCCTGGAGCGCGGCACCACCCCGATCGAGCAGCGCTACTACGGCAACGCGCGGATCTTCACCCCGGAGGAGAAGGCGCAGCTGATGCGGTTCACCGCGCAGCCGCACACGGCGATCACCGCCCAGCTGTACGCGGAGACCGCCGACGTCGACGACGTGGCCTCGATGCAGTACGTCGATCTGCACACCTGGCTGCCCGGCGACATCCTGGCCAAGGCCGACCGGATGTCGATGGCGCACAGCCTGGAGCTGCGGGTGCCGTTCCTGGACCAGCAGGTGTACGCGGCCGCGGCCGGCCTGCCCACCGAGCTGAAACTGCCGCACGGGACGGCCACCACCAAGCACGCGCTGCGCGAGGCGATGAAGGGCATCGTGCCCGAGTCCGTGCGGGAGGCCCGCAAGCTGGGCTTCCCCACCCCGACCCGGCTGTGGCTGCGCGGCCCGATCGGCGACTGGGTGGACCACCTGCTGGCCACCTCCGGCGCCTCCGAGTACCTGGACCTGGAGTACGCCCGTGGCCTGCTGGCCGAGCACCGGGCGGGCGGCGCCGACCGGTCCCGCAAGGTGTGGACGGTGGCCATGTTCTGCCTGTGGCACGCCATCGCCGTGGAGGGCACGATCAGCGTGGACGTCCCGGCGGCGCCGACCGCGGTGCTGCCGCGCCGCCCGCTGGCCTTCCACTGAACCGATGAGTTCCGGGGCCGCGGCCGGTCCTAACCGGTATGGCGGACTCCGTGATCCGGTTCCCGGTGCGAACAAGGCTGGCGCGTACGGAGATACCCCCACTCTGTGCGGCGCTGTCCGACTCGTTACGGGGCCGGCCCCGTGACCTCGTGATCTGCGAGGTCACCGGGCCCGGTGAACCGGACGTGGTGCTGGTGGAGGCGCTGGCCCGGCTGCGGCTGACCGCGCGGCGGCACGGCCGGCGGCTGCGGGTGGACGGCGCCGGGCCGCCGTTACGGTCGCTCTTCGTCCTGCTGGGCCTCGACGACCTGCTCGTCCAGATGTGCGGGGAGCCCGAACAGCGGGAACAGCCGGTCCGTGTCGAGGAAGTTGTTGACCCCGGTGATCCGGCCGTCTGAGATCTCCAGGACGATCAGCGCCCACGGGTCGTGGCCGGCGCCGCTCTCGCTCGGCCGGTACTGGCCGAACGCGGGCAGGCCGCTGGCCACCACCGGAACCAGGCGCGACCCGCGGCAGCCGCAGCCGGTGCCGCTCATCCACGCGGTGATGTCCCCGGGGCCGCGCAGCCACAGCGCCAGCGGCGGCATCGACAGGGTCGCGTCCTCGTGCAGCAGCGCGGTGAGAGCGCTCAGGTCGTACGCCTCGAAGGCCTGCACATAGCGCGCGAGAAGCGCACGCTGGGCCTCGTCGAGAGGCTGAAAGGTGTCGCCCGCCGAAGGCGTGGCGGTGGAGATCGTGGCCCGGGCCCGCTGGAGCGCGCTGTTGACGCCGGCGACCGTCATCTCCAGCAGGTCGGCGACCTCCTGCGCCGACCAGGCCAGCACCTCCCGCAGAATGAGCACGGCCCGCTGCCGGGGCGGCAGGTGCTGCAACGCGGCGACGAACGCCAGCCGGATCGACTCGCGTTCGGCGATCAGCCGGGCCGGGTCGGAACCCTCCGGCAGGATCCGCTCGTCGGGGACCGGGCCCACCCAGATCTTCTCCGGATGGATGTCACCCGGATGGGTGGCATGGCCGGATCCGGCCGGCCCGAGATCCATCGGCCGGACCCGCCGCTGGGCGCTGTCGACCATGGTGAGGCACACGTTGGTAGCGATCCGGTACACCCAGGACCGCAGCGACGATCGGCCCTCGAAGGTGTCCTGGGCGCGCCACGCCCGGATCATCGTCTCCTGCACGGCGTCCTCGGCCTCGAAGGCCGAACCCAGCATCCGGTAGCAGTAGCCGACGAGCTCGGGCCGGAATCGCTCCAGCTGCTTCTCGATCGGGACATCGGTGACGACTTCACTCACGGCCCGAACCTATCGCGGATATCTTCGCCCGGCAGCGATGAGTTTCCCGGGCGGGCCCGGTCTACCCGATGTCACCGATTCACGGAAAGAGACGAGGAGCCGTCATGAGCTACGCGGACGTCAACGGGATCAACCTCTACTACGAGATCCAGGGCGAGGGGCGCCCGCTGGTCCTGCTGCACGGCGGACTCGGATCGGGCGAGATGTTCGCGCCGGTCCTGCCCGCGTTCACCGCGAACCGGCGGGTCGTCCTGCCGGACCTGCAAGGGCACGGGCGGACCGCCGACGTGGACCGGCCGCTCGACATCCGCACCATGGCCGACGACATCGCCGCCCTCATCGACCACCTGGGTCTGGAGAAGCCGGACGTGGTCGGCTACTCCCTCGGCGGCGGCGTCGGCCTGCACCTGGCCCTCGCCCACCCGCAGAAGGTCGGCAGACTGGTCTCCGCCTCGGCCGGGATCCGCCGCAACGCCACCCACGCGGACATCCTCGCCCAGCAGGGCCAGGTCACCGGGGCGGCCGCCGAGTTCATGAAGGAGACCCCGATGTACGAGCTGTACCAGCGGGTCGCGCCGCGCCCGGAGGACTTCCCCCGCCTGCTCGACAAGATCGGCGCCGCGATGGCCGTCGACTTCGACCTCACCGACGAGGTCCGTGGACTGTCCGTGCCCACCCTGATCGTCGGCTCGGACGCCGACATCGTGCCGGTCGCCCACTTCGTCGAGATCTTCAACCTGCTCGACGGCGGCCTGCGCGACGGCGGCTGGATGGGCGAGGGCCGCCCCAAGGGTGGGCACGCCCTGGCCATCCTGCCCGGCACCACCCACTACAGCCTGTTCATGTCCCCGCTGTTCCCGGCGGCCGCGATGGCTTTCCTCGACCAGGAGGGCTGACGCCTCATCCGGCCCGGCGGCGCGCCCGCCGGGCCGCCAGCTCGTCACCCTCGGACGGCTGGAACGGCCCCGCGATCGCCTGCGGCTGCGCGGCCGGCTCGGCCGGCAGGTGCGACAGCGAACCTTGGATCTCCTTGAACGCGCCGCCGATCGCTATCCCGAACACGCCTTGGCCGCCCTGCAACAGGTCCACGACCTCCTCCGGGGACCGGCATTCGTACACCGTCGTCCCGTCCGAGATCAGCGTGATCTCGGCGAGGTCGGCCACCCCGCGCGAGCGCAGCGCCTCGATCGCCCGGCGGATGTTCTGCAACGAGACGCCGGCGTCCAGCAGGCGCTTGACGACCTTCAGCACCACCAGGTCACGGAACGAGTAGAGGCGCTGGGTGCCGGAGCCGGAGGCGTCCCGCACACTCGGCACGACAAGTGTGGTCCTGGCCCAGTAGTCGAGCTGGCGATAACTGATCCCGACGGCCTGACAGGCGGTGACCCCGCGGTAGCCGACCTCTCCGTCCTCGCCGACTAGTGGGCCCTCAAGAGGTTGCTCGTGCACCCGATGCCTCCCCGCTGCCCATGATCAAAATCTAGGCGGTATGCCGGTTCACCTGGACTTCACGAGCGTATATCTCAATCAACGCCGAAACATGGAGGCAACCGCTCGACACGCCGCGTACGGACTACGGCGAGTGTCGATACTCAGCCGGCTTCGGCAGGGCTCAGCCCGCGAAATCCTCGGGACGGACCTGGTCGAGGAACTCGCGGAACTTCTCCACCTCGTCCTCCTGCTCGTCCGGGATCACGATACCGGCCTCGGTCAGCACCTGCTCGGCACAACGGATCGGCGCGCCGACCCGCAACGCCAGCGCGATCGAGTCACTGGGCCGCGCCGACACCCGCAGATCGTCACCGATCAGCAGGTCGGCGTAGAAGACGTTGTCCTTCAGCTCGGTGATCTCCACCGCCTTCAGCGGGGCCTTCACCGCCGCCAGGATGTCGCGCAGCAGGTCGTGTGTCAGCGGCCGGGCCGGTTTCACACCCTGCTGCTCGTACGCGATCGCGGTGGCCTCCACCGCCCCGATCCAGATCGGCAGATAACGGTCGCCGTCGACCTCCCGCAGCAACACGATCGGCTGGTTGCTGGGCAGCTCCACCCGGACCCCGACCACGCTCAGCTCGCGCACCGCCGCCTCCGTGTCGTCATCGTCTCGGCTGCACCGCAGCCGCCCCTAACCTGCACGGTACACGCACACCGCGGGTGTCCGATCCGCGCGGCATCGGGTTCAGCGTCCCAACTCACCCCGAAGGCCCGAGCGGACCAGAGCGGCGTGCAGCCGCTGCGAAAGAGCCTGCAGCTCACGCGCGGTCTCCACGGCACGAGCGCGGGCGGCCGGATCCTGCTGCCGGGCCAGCGGCGCCAGCAACTGTGTGAACAGGCCCACCTCACGGTCCGCGGCGTTCCGGAACGCCCGCAGGTGACGCACCTCCAGGCCGTACCGGGTGAGACCCACGACGGCCTCCACGATGATCACCTGGTCGGCGTCGTACCAGCCCGGCGGACGGGCCGACACCAGCCCGATCTGCTCCAGCTCGGCCAGCAGCGCCTCGTCCACCCCGGTGCGTTCCAGCAGGTCCGCCTTCGGGATGCGGGTGTCCGCCGGATCCGTGGCCCGCTGCGTCCCCACCGCCACCAGCGTGGGCCGCTGCGGAACCACCGGCTCCTTCTCCATCCGGTCCAGCTGCTCGCGGATCACCCGCAAGGGGAGGTACTGATCCCGCTGAGCGGTCAGCACGAAACGCAGCCGGGCCACATCGTTCCACGAATACTTGCGGTACCCGGAGGCGGTGCGTTGCGGGTCGACCAGACCCTCCGCCTCCAGGAACCGCAACTTCGAGATCGTGGTGTCGGGGAACTCGGTGCGCAGATGGGCCAGCACCTCCCCGATGCTCATCAGCGCACCCTCCCGCCCGTCCTGAGGGCGCGAAGCCCCCGGATCACGCGCGGCCGCCCCCGACGACGTCACGCCCGGCCCTCGCCCTCCGGCCGCGGACCGGCGATGAACACCAGACGGAACTTGCCGATCTGGACCTCGTCGCCATTGCTGAGCGTCGCGGCTTCGACCCTTTCCCGGTTCACGTACGTACCGTTGAGCGAGCCGACGTCGCGGACGGTGAACGTGCCGCCGTCCCGGTGGAACTCGGCGTGGCGGCGCGACACCGTCACGTCGTCGAGGAAGATGTCACTGTCCGGGTGCCGGCCGCTGGTCGTCACGTCGTGGTCGAGGAGGAAGCGGGCGCCTGCGTTGGGGCCACGGCGGACCACCAGCAGAGCCATCCCCGGCGGGAGCGAGCCGGACATGCGGCTCGGCACCACGTCGGTCTCCGGTCCCTCCAGCACCTCGTCAAGGGCGCCAAGGTTCAGCGTGGACGTGACGTCGAGCGGGGGGAACTCGTCGTCTGGGCGCGTCATCGGACCACCTCACGGATCAGTTGGTCGTCGCCTCCCGGCGGGACACGCGGCGTTGCGGCCCCCGCCGAGCCATTCGGCCCGACGCACGACTATCGGTTTCAAAGGAATAACAGTTCTTCGTGTGCTTCGCGAGCCTAGTCAGCGCCAATATCGCTGAGCAACCGGACGCGCGGAGCCTCAGCTCTCGGTCAGCGCCCGGTACGCCGCGGCGTCCAGCAGCGCCGCGACCGACGCCGGATCGTCCGGCGCGATCTCCACCAGCCAGCCCGCCGCGTACGGCTCGCCGTTGATGATCTCCGGCTCGTCGGCCAGCGTCGCGTTCCGCGCGACCACCGTGCCCGCTATCGGCGCGTAGATCTCCGAGACGCTCTTGGTCGACTCGATCTCGCCGAGCGAGTCGCCCGCCTGCACCACCGTGCCCTCGTCGGGCAGCTGCACGTAGACGATGTCGCCCAGGGCGTCCTGCGCGAAATGGGTGATACCCACTCGCACGGGCCCGCTGCCGTCACCGGCGACCCACTCGTGCTCCGCGGTATACCGCAGATCCTCAGGAATCAACGCTTCCTCCGTAAATCACGAAACCGGACGCGCGTATCGCAAAGCTGCCGCCTTACGCACCGCGGTCACGTCGACCAGGGAACGCGAGTCCATGGTCACGCTACCGCCGTCGTTCTGCACCGACGCCACCACCCCGCCCGGGATCTGCAGCGCCGTGCTCATCGTGCTCGGCGGACCGATCACCCGCAGACGGAACGGACCCGTCAACTGCTCACCGTCGGCGATGATCCCGCCATCGGACGCGTCCACGAAGAAACTCGACGCCACCACCCGCACGGAGACGCCGTTCGCCCCGTCGAGCTGCATCACCTCACCGCCGGCGCCCCGCAGCTCCTGCACCGTGTTCAGCACATCCGACGCCCGCACGTTGCTCAGCGTGATGTCCAGCCCCGGCCCGCTGCCCGCCACCGTCCCGGCCAGCAGCGCCAGCTGCTGACTGCGCTTCTCCGCCTCGAGCTGCGCCGCCTCACGGCCCGCCACACCCGAGCTGAGCTGCTGCTTGCTGGTCTCCAGCTCCTGGATCTCGGTCAACAGGCGGCTGTCCTGCGCCTCCAGGTCGCTCAGGATCCGGACCAGGTCCTCCTGCCGCATCCCGGCCAGCCCGTCGTCGGCGTCGTTGCTGCGCAACTGCACCACCAGCGTGAACCCGAACAGCGCCAACAGCACCCAGATCAGCGCCCCGGCCGGCGCCGGCCAGCGCCTCCCCGGGCGACCAAGATCACTTTCTCCGGGCTCCGCCCCATCGGGTGACGTGGCGGATATCTCCGCCTCACCGTCCTCCCGGTCACCCGACCGGGGCACCCCCGCGGCCTGCGCGTCACCCTCGCTCACCGGGGCGGCCTCCGCCGCGTCGCCCACCTCACCACCATGCGGGGGTACGTCGGGAGCGCTCCGCCGAGCCAGAGAGACCGTCGGCTCCTCATCACCGCCGATCGGCCCGGTGAACGCGTCCACCGGCGCCGTCGTGAACTCGTCCCCCCACGCGGTCGTCGCCGTGGTCGTCGTGGGCTCGTCGCCCGGCGCGGTCAGCGCTGTCGTGGGCTCGTCGCCCGGCGCGGCCAGCGTTCTTGTGGGCTCCACCGGCGCGGCCAGCGGTCTCGTGGGCTCGTCGCCCGGCGTGGTTCGCGCTGTCGTGGGCTCGTCGCCCGGCGCGGCCAGCGTTCTTGCGGGCTCCACCGGCGCGGCCAGCGGTCTCGTGGGCTCGTCGCCCGGCGTGGTTCGCGCCGTCGTGAACGCGTCCACCGGCGCGGTCGACGCCGTTGTGGGCTCGTCGCCCGGCGCGGTCAGCGCCGTCGTGGGCTCGTCCACCGGCGCGGTCGGCGCCGCCGTGGTCGTCGTCAGCTCGTCGCCCGGCGCGGTCAGCGCTCTCGTGGGCTCGTCGCCCGGCGCGGTCGGCGCGTCGTCGCCCGCCGGGGACGGCCGGGTGGCCGGATCGTCCTCCGTGACGGGCACGGTGGAAGCGGCCGCGGTCTGCGCCCGCGACCGGGTCTCATCAGGCTCGATCATCTAATTCCTATGCCCGGAACAGGTGACGTCGGATCGCCGCGACATTACCGAAGATCCGCACGCCGAGCACGACCACGACACCCGTCGACAGCTGACCGCCCACACCGAGCTGGTCACCGACGTACACGATCAGGGCGGACACCAGCACGTTGGAGATGAACGAGACCACGAACTGCTTGTCGTCGAAGATCCCGTCGAGCTTGGCCCGCACCCCGCCGAACACCGCGTCCAGCGCCGCCACCACCGCGATCGGCAGGTACGGCACCAGTTCCAGCGGCACCGACGGCTCGTACAGGATGCCCAGGAGAACACCGGCGAGCAGAGCGAGTACGGCGATCATCGGCCGCCTTCCGTGGAGGAACCCGGCGCCGGCGACCCCGGCCCGGACGACGAAGCGGAGCCCGACGGCGCGGGCGCGATGCTGGGCACGGCCGAACGGAGCTGGAACTCGGTCGCCGCCTCCAAGGTCACGTCCTTCACCTCGGCGGCCTTGAACGAGATCCCGTACCGCCCGGACAGCGTCTCGAAGAACTGCCCGGCATAGCCCGCGCGGAAGTCGTCGGCGAGCTCGTCCGGCCCGATCGCGACCACCTCGTACGGTGACGCCACCGGCCGGATGTCGACCAGGATCGCCTCGCCCGCCTGCCGGATCCGGGACGTCGCGGTCAGCCGCTGCCCGTTGATCATGATGGCCTCGGCGCCGGCCTCCCACAGCGCGTTCGCCGCCAGCTGCAGATCGGTGTCCTTCACCTGGCCCTCGGTACGCCGTTCCCCGGTCACCGCGTCCACCGACGTCGGCCCGTCCACCAGCGTGATCTTCGCCCCCGAGCCGCGCACCCGCGACATCCCGGTGACCGCCTCCAGATCGCGCAGCTCGGCCAGCGCCGCACCGCCCAGAGCCCGGTCCCGCAGCGCGGCGACCTCGTCCGCGAGCCGGTCGGCCTGCTCCCGCAGCCGATCGGTCTCCTCCCGGCGCTTCTGCACCTGGGCGATCAGCGAGTCCCGCGCCACGGTCCGGGCCGGCTCCTCGGCGACCGTCTGCCGGTAGGCCACCACCAGCAGAAACCCGATCACCACGAGGGTCAGCGCCGACGACCCACCGGCCAGCGAGCGCCGCCAGCCACGCCGCCCACCCTCGGCGGCCCGCCGCGCGGCGGCGTCCTGATACCCCGGATCGAGCGGATTCTGGAACAGCGCCGTGAGAAAGTCCGGTCCGTAGGTCCGCTTCCCCGCCGACGCACCGTCCGGATCCGGGCCACCCGCCGGAAGATACGAGGGCGGGAGGCTCACGACACGCCCTCGACGCCGCACCTCACGACGCGTCCTCCCCGTCGGCGCGCAGCAGGCGCACAGCCAGCACGGCCGCGCTCGAACTCGGCGCCGCACCTCACGACGCGTCGTCCACGTCGGCGCGCAGCAGGCGCACAACCAGCACGGCCGCGCTCGAGCTCGGCGCCGCACCTCACGACTCGTCCTCCGCGTCGGCGCGCAGCAGGCGCACGGCCTGGATCAGGTAGAGCACGGCCGCGCACCAGTAGAGTCCCAGCGCCCACCAGGCCAGCCCCCAGCCCACCGGGGTCGCCCACCAGGCCAGCCCCGGCGACGCCTTGCCCAGCAGAATGATGGGGAACGCCGCGAGCAGTAGGAACGTCCCGGTCTTGCCCACGTAGTGCACCGGCGGCGGACCGAAACCGTGCCGCCGCAGGATGAGCAGCGCCACCCCGAGCACGGCCTCACGCATCAGAAGCGCGATGGTGAACCACAGCGGCACCACCTCACGCACGGTGAACCCGATCAGGGTGGCCAGGATGTACAGCCGGTCCGCGAACGGGTCCAGCAGCTCCCCGAGCCGGCTCACCGAGTTCATCCGGCGGGCGACGTATCCGTCCACCCAGTCGGTGGATCCGCCCACGGCGAGCACGACCACCGCCGCCAGGTCCTGCTCGGCCACGAGCAGCAGATAGAGGAAGAGCGGCACCCCGAGCAGCCGGATGAAGCTGATCACATTGGGCAGGGTCCAGATGCGGTTGGAGGTCTCGATGGACGGCGCAGGCTGCTGCGACATCGCGACTTCCTCTCCCCCTCGGCCGAGGCCCCCGCCCTGGCTCGCGCACAAGCCCCGAACGCACGAACGGGCCGCTCGCCGAGCAACTATAACCAGCCGCGTTCCCCAACCCGACACGCAGTCACGCTGGCCACACCCGCTAACCCATCCTAGGAGGCTAGCTCATTGCCTTCCACCATCTCGGCCGGACACCCCGCCCATCCCCTACGCAATCTCAGAAGAGCCATCCACCCTCAATTCGCACAGCCTGACTCGCCGTGTTTCCGCCATGCCGCGTGCTTTGCTGCTCGGCACCCCTCCCTCCTCGATCTTGGACGTTTCACCACCCGCGGCGGTGTGCACCCGTCCAAGATCGCACCGACAGGCGGTGGCGCCCATCGGAATTGCAGAGGGGTGGCGGGTGCCCTGCGACGTTGCGGAGCAATGGGTGCCCATCCGAGATTGCGGAGGGGCGGTAAATGCCTGCCCAAGGCGCTTTGCTGCTCGGCACCCCTCCCTCCTCGATCTTGGACGTTTCACCACCCGCGGCGGCGTACACCCGTCCAAGATCGCGCCGACAGGCGGTGGCGCCCGCCCGAATTGCAGAGGGGTGGCGGGTGCCCTGCGAAGTTGCGAAGTGATGAGTGCCCGTCCGAGATTGCGGAGGGGCGGTGAGTGGCCTGTCCGAGATTGCGGAGGGGCGGTGAATGCCTGCCCAAGGTGCTTTGCTGCTCGACACCCCTCCCTCCTCGATCTTGGACGTTTCACCACCCGCGGCGGTGTGCACCCGTCCAAGATCGCGCCGACAGGCGGTGGCGCCCGTCCGAATTGCGGAGGGGTGGCGGGTGCCCTGCGAAGTTGCGGAGCAATGGGTACCCGTCCGAGATTGCGGAGGGGCGGTGAATGCCTGTCCGAGGCGCTTTACTGCTCAACACCCCTCCCTCCTCGATCTTGGACGTTTCACCACCTGCGGCGGTGTGCACCCGTCCAAGATCGCGCCGACAGGCGGTGACGCCCGTCCGAATTGCGGAGGGGTGGCGGGTGCCCTGCGAAGTTGCGGAGCAATGGGTGCCCGTCCGAGATTGCGGAGGGGCGGTTGGTGGCCTGTCCGAAATTGCGGAGGGGCGGTGGGTGCCCCGCCGGGTCAGTGGGAGTGGCGGCCGCGGCGGGCGCGGACGTAGTCGTCGATCACGTAGCGGCCCAGGTCGGCGGCGTCGGGGCTGAAGACGCGGCCGCCGTTGCGCTGGGCGATCGCGCCGACGAAGCGGCGCAGGCCGTCGTCCTCGCCGAGCATGAAGACGTTGAGGGTGGCGCCGTACCGGGTCAGCTGGTCGACCTCGCGGACGGTGGCCTGGACGGTCTCCGGCAGCGGCGGCCACCAGAACACCGCCTCGCCGTCCTCCTCCAGGTGGGCGGTGGGTTCACCGTCGGTGACGACCAGGACGACCGGTTCGGCGCCGGGGTGGCGGCGCAGGTGGCGGCCGGCGATCTTGAGGGCGTGCTGGAGGTTGGTGCCCTTCTCGATGGTCGGCTCGATGGCGGCCAGCTCGCCCTGGGAGAGGGTCTGCGCATACTTCCCGAAGCCGACGATCTGGAGCGCGTCCTGCGGGAACCGGGTGGCGACCAGGTGGGACAGGGCCAGGGCGGTCTGTTTCATCGGGCCCCAGCGGCCGTCGGCGTACATCGAATAGGAGAGGTCGACGCAGAGGGCGACCGCCGCGGAGGCCCGGCGTTCGGTCTCGGCGATCTCGAAGTCTTCCGGCTCCAGGCGGACCGGAAGGGTCGCCGCGGAGGCCGAGGCGGCCCGGCGGCGGACCGCGTTGCCGATGGTCCGCACCACGTCGAGGGGCTGATCGTCGCCGAACTCCCAGCGGCGCGAGGAGCCGATCAGGTCACCGGCGGCGCCGGCGTCGCGCATGTCGTGTTCGCCGCGCCGGCCGGCGATGTCGGAGAAGATCGCCGAGAGGGCGGTCTGGCCGAGGCGGCGCAGCGCCTTCGGGGAGAGGGTGAGGCCGTCCGCGTCGCGCTGGACCCAGCCCTGGCGGCGCAGTTCGCGTTCCAGTTCGCGGAGCCGCCGCAGGTCGTCGGCGGCGCCCCGGCCGAGTTGGCGTTCGACCGCCTCGACGTCGACGTCGTCGAGGGTGGCGCCGGGATGGTCCTGGCCGAGTTGCTCGATCAGCTCGTCCAGGTCGGCGATCTCGCCGAGCGCCGACGCCGCGTCGCCGTAGCCGAGGTCGCCGGGGCCGCGCATGCGTTCGCCGCGGCCCCAGTTTAAGTTCGGCCGCAGGGTGCGCAGGTTGTCGGTGAGCTGGGCGAGCTGCCCGTGCAGCGGTCCGTCGCCGAGGGCCTGCCGCATCAGCTGCTCCAGCTCCTCGCGCTGTTGCGGGCTGAGCGAGCGCATCAGGCGTTCCGCGGCGGCGGCCTGCCGGGCCAGCGAGTCGATCAGCTCGTCGACGTTGCGGGGATCGTCCGGGAAGAACCGGCCGTGGCGGTCCATGAAGTCCCGGAACGCGTCGGTGGTGTCCTCGCCGCGGGCGTGCCGGCCGAGCAGGTCGTTGAGGTCGTCGAGCATGGCCGAGACGTCGGTGAGGTCGCCCTCCTGGAGGGCCTGTTTCATGCCGGCGAAGCGCTGGGCGACGACCTCCTGCCGCAGTCCGGCGAGGATCTGCTGGTAGATCTGCCGCGCTTCGGGTGACGCCCACTGATAGTCCGACAGTTCGGAGACCGCCTGCGACACCGAGCGGGGCAGGCTGTCCAGCATCGCCTCGTTGAAGCGGGCCTCGTCGTCGTCGCGGGCGGCGAGCGCGTCGCGTTCGGCGGCGAGGGCCTGGTCCAGCGCCTGCCGGGCCCGGGTGACGGTGCCGTCGAGGTTGCCGCGGCGCAGCGCCTCCCGCCGCAGCCGGCGGGCCCGGTCCATCAGGGAGTCGAGCCCGCGGCCGTCGCGCGGGCCGCTGCGGATGAGGTCACGCAGCGCGTCCCGCAGGCTGTCGCCGCGCAGGACCCGCTCGCCCATGGCGTCGACCGCCGCCCGTACGTCGTACGGCGGCGCGAGCGGATCGGGCCCGTCCCGCCAGGCCCCGTAGCGGAAGACATTGCCGGGCACGGACCTCAGCTCCCGTAGATGGTGCGGCCGTCGTCGGTCAGCTCCTTGGCGAGCCGGCGGGTCAGGTGCAGCCCTTCCAGCGCGAACTCGATGCCGGACGCCGCCTGCCCGGGGCTCGGCGCGTCGCCCAGCCCGAGCCGGGCGAGCACCTTGGCCAGCCCCGGCACCGTCCCGATCTGCCCGAGCAGCTCCTCGGCGCTGACCAGGTCACCGGTCTCGATGAGGGCGCCCTCGGCGACCAGGTCGGTGAAGCCGGACAGGTCGAGACCGGCGAGCCGGGCCCGGAACGTCTCGGCGGTGGCGACCCGCAGCAGGTGGCCGAGGATCTCGGTCTCCCGGCCCTCCTCGCCGCTCTCGAACTCGACCTTGCCGCGCAGCGTGGAGGTGACCGACACGGCGTCGCAGATCCGGGCGACCGCCTCGCGTTCGCCGCGCAGCCCGGCCCGGCGCAGCGCGGACGCCGCCACGGTCTCGGCCGCGGCGATCGCGAACCGGGCCGACACACCGGATCGCGCGTCCACCGACGGCGACTCGCGGACCGCCCGGGTGTAGCGGGCCAGCACCTCGACGAGGTGGTCGGGCAGGGACGCGACGAGTGCCGCCTCCTGCCGGATCAGGGCGGTCTCCAGCTCCAGGTCGACCGGGTAGTGGGTGCGGATCTCCGCGCCGAACCGGTCCTTGAGCGGGGTGATGATGCGGCCGCGGTTGGTGTAGTCCTCCGGGTTGGCCGACGCCACCAGCAGCAGGTCGAGCGGCAGCCGCAGTTGGTAGCCGCGGACTTGGATGTCGCGTTCCTCCAGCACGTTGAGCAGCGACACCTGGATCCGCTCGGCCAGGTCGGGCAGCTCGTTGACGGCGAAGATGCCCCGGTTGGTGCGCGGCACGAGGCCGAAGTGGATGGTCTCCGGGTCGCCCAGGGCGCGGCCCTCGGCCACCTTGATCGGGTCGACGTCGCCGATCAGGTCGCCGACGCTGGTGTCCGGGGTGGCGAGCTTCTCCCCGTACCGTTCGGAGCGGTGCAGCCAGGCGACCGGCAGGAGGTCGCCGGCCTCGGCGGCCAGCCGCCGGGAGGCGGGGGTGACCGGATGGTACGGATGCTCGTGCAACTCGGATCCGGCGATGTAGGGCGTCCACTCGTCGAGCAGGCCCACGAGCGCCCGGATGAGACGGGTCTTGCCCTGGCCGCGCTCGCCGAGCAGGACCATGTCGTGCCCGGCCAGCAGCGCGCGCTCGACCTCGGGCAGAACGGTGTCGTCATAGCCGACGATGCCGGGGAAGCGCGGCTCGCCGGAACGCAGCCGGGCCAGCAGGTTGTCGCGGAGCTCTTCTTTCACCGGACGGAACTGGTGGCCGGTGGCACGCAGCTCGCCCACGGTGCTGGGCAGATCGGCGGGTGAGGTCACCGAACGAACGCTACTCCGGAGATCCGACGGCATCGACTGTGCGCGCCGACACATCCAGGCGCGCGCGATTGGCTCTGGTCACCGTCGGCTGCCGCGCGGCAGGCTCGTCGCATGACGGAGATCCTTCGGTACGCGGCCTTCACCCTCGATCCGGCCGGCGGCAACCCGGCCGGGGTGGTCCTGGACGCGAGCACGCTCAGTGACGCCCGGATGCAGCGGATCGCGGCCGAGGTCGGGTTCTCGGAGACGGCGTTCGTGACCGCGGCCGACGGCGACCGCTACCGGGTGCGCTATTTCAGCCCGCTCGCCGAGGTGCCGTTCTGCGGGCACGCCACGGTGGCGACCGCGGTGGCGCTCGGCCCCGGCGAGCACGTCTTCACGACCAACGCGGGTGACGTGCCGGTCTCCGTCGACGAGGCCGGGGTGGCGACCCTGAGCAGCGTCCGGCCGCGGGTCGCCGACCTGAGCGGGGCGGATCTGGCGGCGCTGCTCACGGCGTTGCGCTGGGACGCCGGCGACCTTGATCCGGCGCTGCCGCCGCGGGTGGCGTACGCGGGGGCGTACCATCCGATTCTGGCCGTGACCAGCCGCGAGCGCCTCGCCGAGCTGGACTACGACGTGCCGGCGCTGACCGCGCTGATGACCGCGCGCGACTGGACCACGGTGCAGCTGGTGTTCCGCGACTCCACGGAGACGTTCGACGTGCGCGACCCGTTCCCGGTCGGCGGGGTGTACGAGGACCCGGCCACCGGCGCGGCGGCCGCGGCCCTCGGTGGCTATCTGCGGGAGCTGGAGCTGGTTCCGGCCGCCGCCGAGCTGCTGCTGCGGCAGGGCGACGACATGGGCCGGCCGAGCCGCGTCACCGTGCGCCTGGTTCCCGGGAACGAGGCGGTCCTGGTGAGCGGCCCGGCCGTCCCGATCAGCTGATCCGCAGGCCGGCGCCGGAGACGCCGACCACGGTTCCGGACGGGTACCGCAGGGTGTGGTCACGGTCGGTGGAGATCAGCACGAGGCCGATCCGGTGCCCGGCCGCGAACACGTGGTCGGTGGTCTGCAGGTCCCAGCGGAAGGTGTAGGTCTTCCCGGGGCGGATCGGTGTGGTGTGCGCCGGCGAGAACCGGTTACGCACATCGATCCAGCCACGGGTGACGATCTCGTACGGGGTCGTCGCCGTCACGTACTCCCGTTTGGCGAAACACCCGGGATCGCCCTCGATGCCCGGCCCGATGCAGTCGGTCTCGGCGAGCGTCCGGGTGCGGACGAACCGTTCCGCCTCCCCGTAGTCGACGAGCAGCGCGGTCAGGTACGGGCTGTCGCCGTCCAGCGAGGCCCGGACCGTGACCTCCGGGGTGCCGGTGAGCCGGGTCTCCGCGGCGAGTGGCCCGGTCAGGTAGGCGATGCGGTTCGGGTCGGCGGCGTCCGGCGCGTCCGCCAGGCTCTCGGCGGTCCGGGACGTGTCGTCGGTGAACGTCTGCCGCTCGCCCGTTCCGAAGTGGAACGAGGTGGGCCGCAGCGGCCAGGTCCGCGAGGTCACCCAGTGGTTCGGCGCGGTCTCCACGTCGGCGACCGGCTCCCGCATGATCCCGGTGTCGATCCGGTAGAGCCACTGGTCGAACCACCGGTGCAGGGTGGACAGCCACTCGGTGCGCCGGATGTTGAACGGGTCGGTGTGCGCGGCCTGGTGCAGCCAGATCTTGCGGGGAACGTTCCGCTTCGACAGCGCGTCCCACCACTGGCCGGCCTGCCCGGTCCGTACGTTGAAGTCGTGCAGCCCGTGCACCAGCAGCACACTGGCCCGCACCTTGTGCACGTCCCGCAGGTAGTCCCGCTCGGCCCAGTAGGCGCTGTAGTCGCCGGTCTCCCGGTCCTGCTCCCGTTCGATGTCCGCCATGACGTCCGCGCAGACCTCGGGATTCTCCCTGGTCAGCACGGCCTTGGCCAGAACGTCGGTGTCCTCGCCCTGGAATCCGCCGGGCGCCACCACCCCGCCGTTGCCGCGGTAGTAGTCGTACCAGCTGGAGATCGCGGCGATCGGCACGATCGTCTCCAGGCCGCGTACGCCGGTGGCGGCGACCGCGTTCGGCAGGGTGCCGTTGTAGGAGACGCCGATCATGCCGGTCCGGCCGGTGGTCCAGCCGGCCGTCACCGGGGCGCCGGCCGCGTCGAACGCCGGGGCCCGGCCGTTCAGCCAGTCGATCACGGCCTTCATGCCGAGCGTCTCGTTCCGGCCGCCCGATGTGGGGCAGCCGGTCGAGCCGCCGCTGCCCAGGCTGTCGGCGAACACCACGGCGTAGCCGCGCGGCACGAAGTAGTTGTCCAGATAACCGGCGAAGGTGATGGTCTCCGCCCGGTTCGCGTCGATCGATCGCTGCGACGACAGGCTGCCGTCGCGGTCGATGTCGTCGTGGTTGGGCACGTCGTTGAGGCCCGCGTAGTACGGGCTCGGCTGGAAGATCACCGGCACCTTCGTGCCGGTGGCGGGCCGGATGATCCGCACGGCGACCCGGTCCGGTTGCCCGTCCGAGTCGCTGTCGACCGGGGCCTGCACCCAAACCTGCTCCCGGATCGCGGTGGCGTAGTCGTGGACCGGTCGGGTGCCGGTCGCGGCGTGGGCCGGGGTCGCGGCGATGACCGCCGACCCGGCGAGAACGACGAGGAGCGCGAGGCTCCTGGCAAGCAGTCGCATCGCCACACCGTATCGCCATCCGTCGATTTCCAGGAGGGCCTAGAATCGTGCCTGATGAGCGCCACAATGATCGCCCGCGACCTCGCCGCGGGACACGGGGACCGCACCCTCTTCGACGCACTCGACCTCGTGGTCGCGCCCGGTGACGTGATCGGGCTCGTCGGCGTCAACGGGGCGGGGAAGACCACGCTCCTTCGTACCCTCGCGGGTTTGATCGCCACCGAGAGCGGAAGCGTCTCGCTCAGCCCGCCCACCGCCAACGTCGGATATCTGCCGCAGGAACGGGAACGGCGCGCCGGCGAGACCGTGCGGGAATTCCTGGGCCGGCGCACCGGGGTGTCCGCCGCGCACGCGGCGATGGACGCCGCCGCCGCCGAACTCGCCGAGGGAGAACCCGGCGCCGACGACCGGTACTCGGCCGCGCTCGAACGCTGGCTGGATCTCGGCGGCGCCGACCTCGAGGACCGGATCGCCGAGACCGACCTCGGCTTCAGCGCGGACCTGCCGATGACCGCCCTCTCCGGCGGCCAGGCGGCCCGCGCCGGCATGGCGTCGCTGCTGCTCAGCCGCTACGACGTCTACCTGCTCGACGAGCCGACCAACGACCTCGACCTGGACGGCCTGGCCCGTCTCGAATCGTTCGTGGCCGGGCTGCGCGCGGGAGTCGTGGTGGTCAGCCACGACCGCGAATTCCTCACCCGGACCGTCACCAAGGTCCTCGAACTCGACCTGGCCCAGCGGCAGGTCCGCCTCTACGGCGGCGGCTACGCCTCCTACCTCGACGAGCGCGAGCGGGCCCGGCGGCACGCCCGCGACCAGTACGAGGAGTACGCCGACAAGAAGGAGGACCTGCTCGAACGCGCCCGCACCCAGCGCGCCTGGATGGACAAGGGCGTGCGCAACGCCCGCCGCAAGGCCACCGACAACGACAAGCACGTCAAGGCGTTCCGCGGCGAGACCAGCGAGAAACAGGCGGCCAAGGCCCGCCAGACGGAACGCCTGATCGAGCGGCTCGAGGTGGTCGAGGAACCCCGCAAGGAGTGGGAGCTGCGCATGGAGATCGCCGCGGCGCCACGCGCGGGCGCCGTCGTGGCCACCCTTCGCGAGGCGATCGTACGACGGGGAGCGTTCACTCTCGGCCCGGTCACACTCCAGATCGACTGGGCCGACCGGGTCGCCATCACCGGTGCCAACGGCTCCGGCAAATCCACGCTGCTGGCCACCCTGCTGGGCCGGATCCCCCTCGACACCGGCGACCGCCACCTCGGCCCCGGTGTGGTGATCGGCGAAGTCGACCAGGCCCGCGGCCTGTTCCTCGGCGACGAACCCCTGGCGGTCGCGTTCGGCGCGGCCGTACCCACCTGGCCGGACGCCGACGTCCGCACCCTTCTGGCCAAGTTCGGCCTCCGCTCCGGCCACGTGCTGCGCCCGGCCGCCACCCTCTCCCCCGGCGAACGCACCCGGGCCGCGCTGGCCCTGCTCCAGGCGCGCGGCGTGAACCTGCTGGTCCTCGACGAGCCCACCAACCACCTGGACCTGCCGGCCATCGAACAGCTGGAGTCGGCGCTGGCCTCCTACACCGGCACCCTGCTACTGGTCACCCACGACCGCCGCATGCTGGAGGCGGTGGCCACCAACCGCCACATCGAGGTCACCGACGGCAAGGTCACCGCCTGACCCCTCCCGTAGCGGCCGGTCATGTCGCTCAGGTGGCCGGCCCGCCGGCCGGTGATCAGGCCCTCCTGCTCGCCGCCGTTGCCGCCCTCCATGTCGCGCCGCCCTTCTTCACGGCGCCTTCCGGGGGACGACGGCGGCGTCGAGCACTCCGGCCAGCACCGCGGTCACCGGCCCGGTGGCGTCGATGATCGTCGCCCCGTAGGGCTGGTAGAGCTCCGTCATGCGCGGATTCCAGTCCAGCGCCGCCCGGAGCTCCTCGGGATGCCGTCCGAAGCTGTTCGTCGTACGGGTGGCGAGCCGATGGCGGAGGGTGGATTCGTCGATCACCAGGCAGACGATGCGGTCGAAGAGGTCACGAACGTCCGCCTCGTTCTCCGCCGATCCACACAGGAACGCGACGCCGGACCGCGACTCTTCGGCGAGGCTCTGCACGCGCTGACGGTCGATCGCCCAGCCGAACCGGTCGAGCCACCCCTCCGGAACCGGATCCGGCGGATTCACCACCACCTCGCCCGTGACCCGGTCGAACCAGCGGCAGAAGCCGTCCTCATCGGCGTCGAACGCGACGTGGCCACGCACCCGCAGCATCCCGCATATCGTCGACTTGCCGGCGCCCGAGTTGCCCGTCACCCACACCAGCGTCACGCCGCCAGCATAGATGTCGACGGATAGCCCCTCGCGTCACCTGTTTCCGAAGCTCTCCGCCCACTTCCCGGCCTCGTTCGTCAGCCACCCAGAACCTCGCCCGGCCACGGCTCGTCCGGGGACTGTCCGGACAGCCACTGACCTTGCCCAGCTGACCATCAGTGCCGACTCGGAAGTCGGCTATCGCCGCAGCTCACGCCTTGACCCGCGCACCGGCACTCAACCGCATCGATCGACGACGTCATCTCGACCGCGCCCGACAGCCGACCTCCACGCACGGCACGGGCGCCGCAAAAGGGACACGGATGGCTGGCTCGCCCGCTCCGAACAGCACCCTCAGCACCAGCCGGACAACATCAGCCGCAGCGCACAGCCAGCCTTGCCCCGCCCTCCCCGCCCGAGTGCTGAACATCCCCAAGACGGCGGGTCTCGTTTCACAGCCGAGCGGGAATGGCTGATGCCCGGTCGCTCCCATTTTTCGCCCTTCCCGCGTCGGCTCACATGGGAAAAGGCCGACGGCGGGGATTTTCTCCGCCCTTCACCGAGTTCTGGCCAGATTTCTCATTAGGAAACCACCCGGGCAGCGCGACGCCGTAACCATTTCGGCGGGCGTGCCCAACAATCCGGTTACCGTTTCGTGGACAGAGCCTTCAACGGGTGGCCATCCGCTACGGGCCATGCCGGCTGAGAACGCCCAGTGCCGTTGATGGCTACAGGCACGCCGACTGCGGCACCCACATCACGAGCGACGACGGTGACTCTGGCGTCGAGGGTTGCGGTGGATGCCGTGACGGGGGCTCTTTCCAACGCAACTGGGGACCGGGGCCGAGACCAGCTCGGGCGGAACCAGCCCGGACGGGACCAAACCGGGCGCGACCAGCCCGGACGAGACCAGCCCGGACGAGACCAGCCCGGACGAGACCAGCCCGGACGAGACCAGCCCGGACGAGACCAGCCCGGACGAGACCAGCCCGGACGAGACCAGCCCGGACGAGACCAGCCCGGACGAGACCAGCCCGGACGAGACCAGCCCGGACGAGACCAGCCCGGACGAGACCAGCCCGGACGCGACCAAACCGGGCGCGACCAGCCCGGACGGGACCAAACCGGGCGCGACCAAACCGGGCGCGACCAAACCGGGCGCGACCAAACCGGGCGCGACCAAACCGGGCGCGACCAAACCGGGCGCGACCAAACCGGGCCGGAACCAGGCCAGGGTCGGAACCGGGGCCGAAGACCGGGCCAGGGCCGGGTTTCCGGCGAGGCTCCGAAACCCACACAGGACTCCGCCCGCGACCATCGGGCCTGTGTGGATCTCTTCGGCTGGCCGCGGATGCTGAGCCAGCTCGGCCGCGACGGCTCTGATTGCCGACCGGAAACTCTCGACTGACCATGGCCGCTGCTCCAACCCGACCGCCACCGCCCTGAGGACCAGCCAGAACCCCACGACAGACCACGACCGCCGCTCCAACCCAGCCGCCACAACCCTGACGACCAACCAGAACCCCACGACAGACCACGACCGCCGCTCCAACCCGACCGCCACAACCCTGACGACCAACCAGAACCCCACGGCCAGGCGTTGACGGGTCGGCCATCGGGTGCGACGGCGAGATCACAGCGCTCGGCCTGTGGAGTGACCTCGGCCTGGGTGGTGCGGTTGCGGATGCGTGGGGGGACCTGGCTGCGGTGGACGGCCTCCGACCGTCCGGTGCGCGCCGGGCGGGAGGCTGCGGCCGCACAGCGGGAACGACCGGCTGCGCGGCGGATGCGGTAGGCACAGCGGGACGGCCCGGGCCGGCGGGGGTCGGCGAGGCGGCGTTGTTGCCGCGGAGGCGGCGAAGCTTTTCGGCGTGGCGGCGCTCGAGGCCGAAAGCGCGACGCCGCTGTTGTATGCGACGAAACTCCTCCCTCTCGGGAGAATAATTGCGCGCCTTCGCCGGATCACGCATCTCCGCGATCTGCGTCCTACTGAACAGCGATCCCTGCCCCATGAATAGATTTTTCCGCGACCCGATCGCGAAGTGTAAGCGGATGATCATGCCATCCTTTTTAACCAGCGCATTGAGAACCGTGTCACCGCGATGAATAGAATTGAAACAATAGCCGGAAACTGGCGAGAAGGGATCCATGTCGCGATTGACCCATTCGGCGCCCTGATCGAGGGCACATGGCGGTAGGGTCGAGAGGACGAGGTTGTCGTTCTCATTCTCGGTGGAGTGCGTTGATGCCCGGTCGCTGGCCGCCCGGTTCCCGCGCGGCGGTGATGCGGCCCGGCGCGGGCTCGTGCCGAGAGCGGTAGGCGGTTCAGGTCAAGAGAATCAGCGCCGCTTCTGCCAGCTTCCTGACGCGATCCCATTCCGCACGATCGGCCAGGGCATCGATGTGCCACAGACTCGCGTTCGGGTCACCGCTCATCGCACCGAGCTGATCATCGAGCAGAGTCGATGCCGGCATCGCCGTGTCGTTCAGCCAGCGGCGCTCGACGAAGGTCGGCGCCAGCCGGAAACCGTCGTCGAACTCCAGTGCGAGCTCTTCAGCCGACGGAGCGGCGCCAATATTTTCAAGCCATGCCACCTGCGCATCGGCTTCCGGGGCAAGCACGGCGACACTACGCACGAACGCGACAGCGAATCTCGGGCCCGGTTCGTTCACGAGATCATCCTAGTAATCGTGTCGGTCGATGCCGGTCTCCGATCACCGCCGAGGAGGTCCTGCCCCGGGTTCGAAGTGGACAGGATGGCGGCGGTCGACGGGCCGGAAGCGGTGAACCGGCCTGCCGCCGCTCATCGACCGGCCGCGGTGACCGACAGAGCGCATGCCGTCGGTGAGTCACACCGAACTCGCGGTGGACAGCCGCATGCGAGCGAACCACCGGTCATCTCGACCAAGCCAGGTCCGGCGAAATCAACCGGACGGGGAACGATGCCGCCTACCGAGGGGACGGCGTCATCGACGGGCTGACCGGGGCAGCCTACGGACGGGCGACCGACTGACCGGGGCAGCCTACGGACAGACGACCAGCTCACCGGGGCAGCCAACGGACAGACGACCAGCTCACCGCAGCAGCCAACGGACAGACGACCAGCTCACCGCAGCAGCCAACGGACAGACGACCAGCTCACCGGAGCAGCCAACGGAAGAATGACCGGCTGACCGGGGCAGCCAACGGACGGACGACCGGCCTGCGCGCTTGCAACGCCAGGGCTGTTCGGGTGAGGGCGGCGCCGAGGACGTTGTGGAATACGCCGGCGGCCTCGCGGACTCCGCTGTTCGTGATTGGTTGCGGGAGTTCGGGGGCCGGCACGACGACGATGCGGGACGAGTGTGGCGACGACCGGCCTGCGGACGGTGAACGTCAGGCCGACCGCGAATATGGGATGAAGCGGACCATGTCGAGGGTGGCCTGCGCGTCGATGGAGTACGGGTCAGGTGAGGAGGCCCGGGTTCGCCTGATGGAACTCCGGCGTCCGGCTGCGGCTGCGGCTGCGGCTGCGGCTGCGGCTGCGGCTGCGGCTGCGGAGACGGTGGTCGGCACCAGGAACGCTGTTCCGCGGAGCTGATTGAGCGCGTACGCCGTCACCACGCCGGCCGCGCCCGCAGCACCGCGGTCTCGGTGGTGAGACGTTGGAAGGGGTCAGCCGGTGGTGTGGAACGGGGCGCTCAGGGTGCCCTCGTTGGCGGATCGGTCCAGGCCGCTCAGGCAGTAGGTGACCGGGCCGGCGGGAGGTTTCGGGTCCACCACGGGGGTGCCGGCACGACCGGTCGCGATCAGGGTCGCGTCCTTGTCACCCGTACGATAAAGGGCCCAGCTCGCGCCCTCGGAGGCCGCAGCCGTCCGCAGGGTGATCCCGCCGGCGTCGCGGGTGGCCCCGGTGATGCGTGGCGCCGTGGGCGGCGAAGCCGGCAGGCGCGACATGACCGGCGGCAGGGCGGGTGACGCGTAGTGCCTGGTGGTGTACCGGGTGACCGCGCCGAGCCGGTCGGCACGGACCTGCTTGGCGTTGTAGTGGATCTGGCCCTGGACGCCGTACCGGTCGTTGAGGGTCAGTTGTTTGTCGATCTGGGCGGGGTCGCTCCAGTCGCCCTTCTCGCCGATCCGGTAGTCGGCGATCCCGATGTAGAGCTGCACACCGGTGCCCTTGACCGTTTTCGCCCACCAGGGCAGCACCTTGGCGTAGTCGGCCTTGTCGAAGCCGATGGTCCAGTAGAGCTGCGGGACGATGTAGTCGAGCCAGCCCTCGCGCACCCATTTCCGGGTGTCGGCGTAGATGGCGCTGTAGCTCTCCAGGCCGTTGGTGTCGGAGCCCTCGCCGCCGTTGCGCCAGATGCCGAACGGGCTGATCCCGAACTTGACCCACGGTTTGATCTCGGCGATCCGCTGTTTCATCTCGCGGACCAGGGTGTCGACGTTCTCCCGCCGCCAGTCGGCCCGGCTCATGCCGTTGCCGTACTTCGCGTAGGAGGCGCCGTCGGGGAAGTCGGCGCCGCCGCCGTCGCCCGGGTACGGGTAGAAGAAGTCGTCGAAGTGGACGCCGTCGACGTCGTACTTCTGGACGGCCTCCAGCATCGCGTCCTCGACGAACCGGCGGGCCTCCGGGTTGCCCGGGTCGTAGTAGAAGCGGCCCTTGGCGCCGGCCGGATGCGCGATCCGCCACTCCGGGTGGACCACCAGCGGATGGTCGGCGGGCAGCTTGGTCAGGTCGGTGCCGGCGCCGGACGGGGCGAACTGGGTGCCCCGGTACGGGTTGAACCAGGCGTGGAACTCCAGGTTGCGGGCGTGCGCCTCGTCGACCATGAACGCCATCGGGTCCCAGCCGGGATCGCTGTCGTCCAGCTTGCCGGTCAGCCAGTTCGACCAGGGGGCGTACGCGGACGGCCAGAACGCGTCACCGCTGGGCCGGACGTGCACGAAGATCGCGTTGTGGTGTTTCGCCGCGGCCAGGTCGAGCCATTGCCGGTACTCGGCCTTCACCTGCTCCTGCGGGAGGCCCGGCCGGCTGGGGAAGTCGATGTTGTAGACCGTGGTGAGCCACATGCCGCGCAGCTCACGCGGCGCGCTGACCGGAAGGGTGCCGCAGCGGCCGGCCTGGACCGGGGCGGGCGCCTGCGCCACGGCGACCGGGTCCCCGGCCTCGGGTGCCTGGTAGAAGGCGGCCCGGACCAGGCCGAGACCGAGGACGGCGACCGCGAACAGGACGGTGGCGGACAGCAGCGCCACCCAGACGGGTGGCCGGCGGAGCAGGCTCACCGCACCGACCGGTAGATCTCGAGGGTGTCCTCGGCTATCCGGGACCAGCTGAACCTCTCCACGGCGCGGCGGCGCCCGGCCTTGCCCATCCGCTCGGCCAGCGCCGGGTCGGTCAGCAGCCGGGTCAGGGTGGCGGCCAGGTCGGCGACGAATCGCTCCGGGTCGACGGGCGTGCCGGTACCGTCTTCGAGCTGCTGGATCGGCACCAGCAGGCCGGTCTCGCCGTCGGCCACCACCTCGGGGATGCCGCCGGTCGCGGTGGCGACCACCGCGGTCTCGCAGGCCATCGCCTCCAGGTTGACGATGCCCATCGGCTCGTAGATCGACGGGCAGACGAACACGGTGGCGTGCGTGAGGACCTGGACGACCTCCTGCTTGGGCAGCATCTCCTGCACCCAGACCACCCCGTGCGGGTCGCGGACCGCCCGCAGCTCGCGCGCCAGGTCGGCGACCTCGGCGGCGATCTCCGGGGTGTCCGGCGCGCCGGCCAGCAGGATGATCTGCGCCTCGGCGGGCAGCTCACGGCAGGCCCGCATCAGGTACGGAAGGCCCTTCTGCCGGGTGATCCGCCCGACGAACACGACGCTCGGCCGGCCGCGGTCGATGCCCAGCCGGTCGACCACGTCGGTCCCGGAAGACGGCGCGTAGAGGTCGGTGTCGATGCCGTTGTAGACCACATGGATGCGGTCCGGATCAACCGAGGGGTACGCCTTGAGCACGTCCCGCCGCATTCCGCCGGACACCGCGATGACGGCGTCGGCGTTCTCGATGGCGGTGCGTTCGCAGTACGAGGACAGCGCGTACCCTCCGCCCAGCTGTTCGGCCTTCCACGGGCGCAGCGGCTCCAGACTGTGCGTGGTCAGCACGTGCGGCACGCCGTGCAGCAGCTTGGCGGTGTGGCCGGCGAAGTTCGCATACCAGGTGTGGCTGTGCACCACGTCGGCGCCCTCGCAGCCGGATGCCATCGCCAGGTTGACGCCCATGGTGCGCAGCGCCGCGTTGGCGCCGGACAGTTCGGCGGGTTCCGGGTAGGCGGTGACGCCCGGCTCGTCGCGCGGCCCACCGAAGCAGTGCACCCGCACGTCGGCGAGCCGGCGCAGGTCACGGGTCAGGTATTCGAGGTGGACCCCGGCGCCCCCGTAGACCTCCGGCGGGTACTCACGGGTGAGCAGGTCAGCACGCAGGCGGGTCGAGGAGTCCGTCACGAGTCGCAAGCTTAGCGCCCGGATTGGACCGGGGCCGCACCCGAACGGCAACCGCGCGCGGGTGCACTGGCCCGATGCCCATCCGGTCCCCCCACCGTCGTCAGGCCTGGCAGTACCTGCTGGCCGGCGGCCTCGCGACGGTGCTCGCCCTGCATCTGCTGGGCGTCGGCGCCGCCTGGCTGATCCCGCAGGCGGCCGGAACCGTGATCCTCTGCCGGGCCGCCCGCCGGCACCGTTGCGGCTGGTGGCTGATCGCCGCGGCCGGCATCGCGGGTCTGCTGACCTCCGCCTGGTGGACGGTCCGGGCGGCGACCGGCGCCCCGCCGCCGCACACCACCCCGATGGGCCTGTCGCTCGCCCTCCAGTACGCCCTGCACGCGGCCGGGGCCGTGCAGCTCACCCGCGGCAAACGACCGGGATCGGCCGCCGAGTCCGGCGCCGTGGTCCTCTGCCTGGCGATGATGGCCTGGTCGTTCATCGTCCTGCCGTACCTGGGGGAACCCGGCTACCAGCAGGTCGACAACGCCCTGGTGATCCTCTACGGGGTGCTCGACCTGGGGATCCTGGCGGCCCTGCCGCTGACCGCGCGCCGGCGGCCGCTGCTCGCCGCCGGCGGTGCCGTGCTGCTCGCCGCGCACCTGGTCTACGCGGCTTCCGGCGGCCAGGGCACGCCGCCGCTGCTGCCGGGCGGGTGGCCGCACCTGGTCCAGCAACTGTGGTGGGTGCTGACGGCGGCCGCCGCGCTGCACCCGGCGGCGGCCCAGCCGGCCGTCACCGGGGAACGGGCCGGGCGGGCCGGGCTGATCGGCATGTACGTGACGGTGGTGGCCGCCCCGCTGCTGCCGGCCGTCGCGAACCCGAGCGCCGTCGTGGTGGTCCCGGCGGTGCTGACGGCCGCGCTGTGCGGGCTGCTGATGCTGCGGGTCGGCCTGTCCAGCCGGCTGGCCGAGCGGCGGGCCCGGCAGATCGGGGCGGCCCTGCACGAGCAGCGGGTCCTGCAACAGCGCCTGGCGTACCGGGCCGGGCACGACGCGCTGACCGGGCTGGCCAACCGGGATCTGCTGCTCGATCACCTGGGCCGGGCCGCCGCCGGGGACCACCCGTACACCCTGATTCTCTGTGGGCTGGACGGGTTCAAGGAGGTCAACGACACGTACGGGCACGCGGTCGGTGACACCGTGCTGCGCCAGGCGGCCGGCCGGCTGCTGCTGTTCGCCCCCGAGGTGGACCTGGTGGCCCGGCTCGGCGGCGACGAGTTCGGCCTGCTGGTGACCGAGCCGGTGGACACCGGCGAGCTGGCGGGCCGGGTGATGGCGGCGATCGCCTCGGCGCCGTTCGTGGTCGGCGAGCGGTGGATCCCGTTGACCGCCCGGGCCGGGGTCGCGGACGGCGTACCGGGAAACGACGCCGTGCTGGGCGACGCCGACCTGGCCCTGCGCGCCGCGAAGCAGGCGGGCGGCGCGCGGCTGGCGCGGTTCGACGAGACGCTGCGCGCCGAGCAGAGCGAGCGCGCCCGGATCGCCGCCGGCCTGCGGCAGGCGCTGGCCGACGACGGCCTGTTCATGCACTACCAGCCGGTGGTGGACACCGCGACCGGCCGGATCCAGGGGGTGGAGGCGCTGATGCGCTGGCGCCGCGGCGACGAGATCGTCCCGCCCGGCGTGTTCATCCCGGTGGCCGAGCAGACCGGGCTGATCGGCGCGCTCGGCACCCGGGCGCTGCGGCTGGCCTGTGCCCGCGCCGCCGGATGGTACCGGGAGCACGGCCTCTATCTGACCGTGAACGTCTCCACCCACCAGCTGCGCGACCCGGGCTTCGCCGCCGGGGTGCGGGAAATCCTGGCGGAGACCGGACTGCCGCCGACCGCGCTGGTGCTGGAGATCACCGAATCGGTGCTCATCGACGCCGCGGACACCTCGGTGCTGTCGGCGCTGCGCGTGGACGGGGTCCGGATCGCCATCGACGACTTCGGCACCGGGTACTCGTCACTGGCCTACCTGCACACCCTGCCGGTCGACATTCTCAAGATCGACCAGTCCTTCATCCGCCGGCACGGTGACCCGCCACAGCCCCAGGACGTGAGCCTGACCAGGGCGATCCTGGAGCTGGCCCGCAGCCGGGGACTGATCGCGGTGGCCGAGGGGGTGGAGACCGCGGTGCAGGCGAACCTGCTCCGGGAGCTGCGCTGCCCGCTCGTGCAGGGCTTCCACTTCGCCCGGCCCTGCGCCGCCGAGGGGATCGACGCGCTCCTCCGGGAGGCGGCCCGGGTCCCGGCGGCCTGACCGGCAAGCCGATTGCAGCGGGCGCAAGATATTTCGAACCGCCCTTTCGGGTGGCGCGGGGGCGGCCGGAATATTAGCGTCCTTCCCATGGCTGTCAAGGTGCTTGCGATCGTCCTGGCCGGTGGTGAAGGCAAGCGCCTGATGCCCCTCACGGCGGACCGCGCCAAGCCCGGAGTGCCCTTCGGCGGCATCTACCGCATGATCGACTTCGTGTTGTCCAACCTCGCGAACGCGGGGTATCTGAGGATCGTCGTGCTGACCCAGTACAAGTCGCACTCCCTGGACCGGCACATCTCCAAGACCTGGCGGATGTCCACGCTGCTCGGCAACTACGTCACCCCGGTCCCGGCCCAGCAGCGGCTCGGCCCGCGCTGGTTCGCCGGCTCCGCGGACGCGATCTACCAGAGCCTCAACCTGATCAACGACGAGTCGCCGGACTACGTGATCGTCTTCGGCGCCGACCACATCTACCGGATGGACCCGAAGCAGATGGTCAACGACCACATCGCCTCGGGCGCCGCGGTCACCGTCGCCGGGATCCGTCAGCCGCTGTCGCTCGCCGACCAGTTCGGCGTGATCGACGTCGGCGCGGACGGCAAGCGCATCCGCGCCTTCCGGGAGAAGCCGAAGGACGCGCAGGGCCTGCCCGACTCGCCCGGCGAGGTGTACGCGTCGATGGGCAACTACGTCTTCACCACCCGGGCCCTGTGCGAGGCCGTCACCGCCGACGCGCAGAACCCGGACAGCAAGCACGACATGGGCGGCAACATCATCCCGATGCTGGTGGAGCGCGGCGAGGCGAACGTCTACGACTTCCGCGACAACGACGTGCCCGGCTCCACCGAGCGGGACCGCGGCTACTGGCGCGACGTGGGGACGCTCGACTCGTTCTACGAGGCCCACACCGACCTGATCGCCACCCTGCCGATCTTCAACCTCTACAACCACGACTGGCCGATCTTCACGAACTACGGCTCCTGGCCGCCGGCGAAGTTCGTGCACGGCTACGACGACCGTCAGGGCCGCGCCCTCGACTCGATGATCTCGCCCGGCGTGGTGATCTCCGGCGCCCTGGTCGAACGCTCGGTGATCTCACCGAACGTCCGGGTCAACTCGTGGGCCCACGTCGACGGGGCGGTCATCATGGAGGGCGTCTCGGTGGGCCGGCGCGCGGTGATCCGCAACGCGATCATCGACAAGAACGTCGTCATTCCGGAGGGCGCCCAGATCGGCGTCGACCTCGACCGCGACCGCAAGCTCTACACGGTCAGCGACAACGGCGTGGTGGTCATCGGCAAGGGCCAGCGCGTGGAGCTCTAGGCGGTCCTCGAGTAGCGGTAGCACTGCCAGAGGCCGCCGACCTCCTCGGCTTCCAGCCGGCTGTCGTTGTACCGTCCGATGCAGAGGGCTTTGACGTCCAGCTTCTCGCGGCACTGCCAGGTGTCGCCACGAAGCTCGGCGGCGGCCTTCGCCCGGTCACCCTTCGCATGCGTTTCCGCGCAATAACCGAGCATGTCGCTGATGCCGCCGAGCTGCTTCCGGCCACTGATACATAACCCGCTCTTGGGATTTCCCAGGTCCTGGAGCACGAGTTTCGGATCACTTTCTTCCGGAAATTCCCTCTTGCAGGCGGCGTCCAGGTCCACTTCCGAACGACAGCTTCCGCCGGTCGGACTTTCGTCGAATTTCCGGTCGCCGCAGTGGCTCTGGAAGTCGACACCCCCGACGATCACCTTGCCGAGCGGTTGCTCCTCGTCATCGCTACAGCCTGAGACACCGAACAGCGAAAGTGTCAGAACAACTCCGGACAGAGCAGTTTTCACAAATGTGTGCCGTGGCTTCACGTGATTTCTCTCCCCATTGCCGCCGCCGGAACAGGCGGCTCAGCCCGGACGTCAGAATGGCCCGGCGAATCCCGCAACGGCAATAGCGGAAAGGAGAATCACCCGATCTCACGACCCCCGCACGGGGTGGTCGGGAAAAGCATTTTAAAGGATGCCGTCAACCAGTGAATCCTCGCAACGGGTGGAAGGCCGACCCGCGCATCAGCCCGGCGGTCGCCTCGCTGCCGGGAGTGGGCAGACGGTCGCGCGGCTCGGCGGAACGGGGAGGATTCGGCGGGGACGCTCCACCCCGTACCGGAAAATGGTTTGAAGGGTCAGCGGCGGTCGCGGAGCGTTTGGGAGGGGGTCTCGCCGAAGCGGGTGCGGTAGGCGCCGGCGAAGCGGCCCAGGTGGGTGAAGCCGTAGCGGTAGGCGACCTCGCTGACGCTGACCTGGCCGGGGTCGGAGCGGCACAGTTCGGCGTGGACCGCGTCGAGGCGCAGGCGGCGCAGGTAGGTGAGCGGCGGCATGCCGACGTGCTGGCGGAACGACTCCTGCAGGACCCGGACGCCGACGCCGGCCAGCGCCGCCAGATCATGGATCGTGTAGGCCCGCCACGGCTCGGCGTGCATGGCGTCGAGGGCCCGTTTCACCGTGCGTGGCCGGTGCGGGCCCCGGAATCCGGCGGGCTCCTCGCCGTAGGGATGTTCGACGGTGAGCGCCAGGCCGCTGACCACCATGTCCCGCCAGCGGGCGGCCATCCGCGGACGGCTGGCCAGGGTGTCCGGTTCGCGTAGCTCGGTGAGCAGCAGCCGGACCATCGCCGCCCAGGTCCGGCCCGGGCCGTCGACCAGGTCGAAGGTGGCGCCCAGCGGAAGCGGGGAGATCATCCGCTGGTCGAGGGCGGCGTCCACCTCGCGTTCCAGGGCGGCCCGCTCCACCTTGACGCTGATCAGCCGGCAGGAGCCGGGCCAGTCGACCTCGATGTCACCGGTCGGCCGGAACACCACGGCCCTGGTCGGATCGGCCAGGACCACGGCGCCGCGATGCCGGGTGCGCAGCATGCCGGTCAGCGGGACGAGCACGTGGTACGCCGTCTCGAGCGCCGCGATCGAGATCCGGATGTCGGTGCCGTAGCCGACCTCGCCGAGCGTGATCGGGCCGAGCACCGCCACATCGGCCTGAAACTGGAACCGGCCGGGGTCACCGACCGGTTCGATCCGCAGCGGTCCGTAGTACAGGTTCCGGCAGAAGGCGCTGGCCTCGTCCACATCGGTGGTGCGCAGGCTGATGTGAACCGGGACGTCCGCGCCCGGTGCCGCCGGGCCCGGAGACCGACCGCCTGCCATGGCGTCCAGATTAGACCGCCACCGGCCTCCGACCGGGAACCAGATTCGCCGGCCAGGTGACCTCGGCGACCGCGCCGCCACGGACTTCTACCTGGGTGAGCGGGGTGTCGTCGTCTTGCCAGACCACGTAACGGCCCTCCGGCAGGCTGTCGATCACCACACAGAAGGTGACACCGGAGCTGACATAACGGGCGCGGACCGCGGCATGCGTACGGGCGCCGGTGTCCCCCACCGGCGACACCTCGATCTCGTGGCCGAGCAGCTGGGCCGGCGTGTGGATGATCATCGCGCCGATCCCGCCGCCGATGTTCAGCATCACGGTGCCCTGCCCGGACGGCGCGTACGTGTGGTGGTGGTGCGGGTGCCCGTGGCCGTGGCTCATGAGGGGTTTCCGAATCCGTCGAAGGGGGTGCCGAGGAAGGGGAACTTCTTGAGCAGGCCGGCGCTGGCGTCCTTGATGCTCAGGCCCTGTTCGACCAGAGCGGCCGCGGCGTCCGGCTTGAAGTCGGCGTTCACCAGCGGGACGGTGACGCCGGCGATGGCGCGCAGCGAGATGGAGACGACGTCGTCGGCGATCCGGCGGCCGTTGGGGAAGCCGGCCAGGTCACCGCCGAGCAGGCCGAACTTGTTCTCCTTGGCGGCCGGTTCGATGGCCGTGTTCAGCCGCAGCATGTCGGCCTGGAGCGCGCCGGTGTTGTTCTGGAAGCCGTCGATCAGGCCGTCCGGGATACCGGTGAGCAGGATGGCCAGCAGGTCGGCGCGCGGCTCCTTGGTCTTGTTGAGCTCGGCCAGCTTGTCGAACAGGCCGGGGTAGAGCACCGGCAGGAGCGCTCCCAGCTCCGGCGTGGCGACGAACTCGGCGAACCGCTTGTCCTCGCTCGGCGGCAGGCTGTTCCACTTGTCCTTCTCCGCCATCGGCACGATGACCTCGTTGAACAGCGGGTTGCCGAGCCGGGAGACCTGCACCTGCGGGCCGACCACCACGTCGCCGTCGCCCTTGTTGCCGCGGACCTCCACCTGGCGGCGGCTGGCCGACGTCCACACGCCGATGACCGCGCCGGCGTCCTTGGCCCGGACCCGCTTCTTGCCGTCCCGGCGGACCATGTGCAGCGGGATCTGCAGCGCGATGCTGTGCACGTTGGTCTTGTCGGTGGCGTTGACCGCCTTGCCGGCGTAGTTGAACAGCTGCGAGCCGACCAGGTGCTTGTCCTGGAACGGGCGCAGCGTGCCCAGGTCGAAGATGGCGCCCAGGTCGACGAAGAACGCGTCGGCGCGCTGGCCGGCGAAGACCTTCTCGCCGGACTTCAGCTTGTGGACCGCGTCCTCGGCGAGCTTCTCGTAGTCCGGGATGGAGATCTTGCCGACGTTGCAGGGCGGGCACGGGAGCTTGCCGGCCAGCACCGTGCTCTTGCCGTGCTTGTCCACCTTGGTGACCGAGTAGAACTGGCGGCGGTTCCAGTTCTCGTCGTCCAGCGACTTGATCTGGCCGGTGTTGTAGAGGAACGTCTTGTCGTTGCGCAGTTCGGTACGGAACCGGAACTGGTAGGTGATGTCCGGGCGGGCGTCACCGTTCGCGTCGATGTGGATCTCGTACAGCACGTCGTCGCCGAACTCGAAGAAGTTCGGGCCACTGGCGGGGATCTGCAGCGGCACGTAGTTGGCGATGATCGTGACCGTGTCCGGATCGTCGGGGCTGACGAACGCGTACAGGTCGGAGCTGTCGGCGACCGGGTCCTTGCTGATCTCCGGCGCTTCGCGGTGGGAAGACATGTTCGGGGAATCTCCTGTCGAAACGGCGGAAGGTCAGCGTCCGGCGGCCTTGAGCAGGCTCTTCGCGAGGCTCTTGTCGGTGATCGTCTTGCGCTTCTCACCGGTGAAGACGTCGATCGTGCCCTTCTTCGCGTCGACCAGCGACAGGATCAGCGGCGAACCGTCGCCGTCGCCGCCGCTCGAGGACTCGCCGGCGAGGCTCAGCCCGGCCACCGAGACGGCGGAGACGCCGACGCCGGTGGCGGCGAGGGCCAGGACCCGGCGACGCGACAGCCACGAGGTACGGGACTGCGCGCGGTAACGAACACGACTCATGCTTGGCCTTTCGTCGTTGGGGGGCCTGACAGGCGGTGCATCGTCGACGCCCGTCAGTACGAGATCCACGAGCGGGCGGTTCAAACCTTTTTGACGAAACGGCTCAATGGATCTCCCGGCGGCGCGGGCGGCGGACGACGGCGACGAGAACGACCAGGAAGATCGCCAGGAGGGCACCGCCGATGAGCCAGTGGCCGAGTGTGCGGCGGCCGTCGGTGGGTTGATCGGCGGTCAGGACCAGTGGTGTGGCCGACGGCTCGGCAGGCGCTTCCACCGTCGCCTCGGCCGAGGGCTCGACCGACGGCTCCACCGAGGACTTTATGTCCGCTTTTTTCGTGACTTTTGCGGATGGGGTGGCGGACGGGGACGGGGCCGCCGCCACCGGGAAGGCCAGGTCGGAACACGAGTAATAGGTGTCCGGAGTGCTGCTCGTCTCCCACACCACGTAGAGGATGTGCCGCCCGCTGCGCCGGGGCAGCGTCACCCGCATCCGGTACGACCCTCCGGTCAGCGGCGGATCCTTGATCTCGGTCAGCTCGGTGAGGTCGGCCCACGTCAGCTTCCGCTCCGGCGAGTACCCCGGCCGGGTGAGATAGAGACGGAACGAGCCCTCGTGCGGAATGGTTCCCCGGTACGAGATCCGGAGCTTCTCCCCCGAGCGCACCGCCGTCGACGGGAAGTCGTCGCGGGCCAGGTCGAGCCCGCGGTAGGCGTCGATCCCGCCGCTGCACAGCTTCCCGTCCGGCACCCGCTCACGGTCGTCGTCCACGTTCGCGAGCCGCAGGTTGTCGTACGCCCCGAGGAACCCGCCGGTGGCCTTGAGCGCGGCCTTGCAGGCCGCGGTGTCGCGTTTCGTCCCGTTCCCGGCGCACGCGGCGCTGCGGCTGATCGGTGTGATCGGCGACCCGTGCGCCAGCGCGGGCGCCGGCACGAACGGCACGGACACGACGGTGAGCAGGCCGGCGAGGGCGAGACGGCGGACGAACATCAGATCTCCCGGGTACGGCGGGGACGGTGCCACCCGGGAGTACGGCTTTCGGGCACTGCTCGTTCAGCGGTGATCGACCTGTGATTGCATGGCCGAGTCCGGTAAGACATCTGGAGGATTCATGAGCAAGCCCGACGTCGGCCCCGTCCCCGACTCCCCCGCCACCGAACTGGTGATCGAGGACATCGTCGAGGGCACCGGCCCGGAGGCGAAGCCCGGCGAGTTCGTCAGCGTCCACTACGTGGGTGTCGCGCAGTCCACGGGCAAGGAGTTCGACGCCTCCTGGAACCGCGGTGAGCCGTTCGGCTTCCGGGTCGGTGGCCAGCAGGTCATCGCCGGCTGGGACCAGGGTGTGGCCGGCATGAAGGTGGGCGGCCGCCGTCGCCTGGTGATCCCGCCGCACCTGGGTTACGGGGCGAACGGCGCGGGCGGCGTGATCAAGCCGAACGAGACCCTCGTCTTCCTGGTGGACCTGCTCCAGGTCCACTGACCCGGTCTCGCTCGCCGGCGGCCGCCTCCCGGTGGCCGCCGGCGAGTGTCGTCTCAGGCCCTCGGCGCTCGCGGGGCGTCGCGCTCGGGCGCCGGGGCGGGTTCGTCACGGCGGGGCTCGTCACGGGGGTCACGGGAGGGCACGCCACCGGTCCGCACGACCTCCACGCCCTCCTCGATCGGGGTCATGCCTGCCTCAGCAGGGAATCGCAGCCGGTCTCCTCGGGCAGCAGCGGCCGGAACCGGACCTGCCACTTCTTTCCGGCGGACTCCCACGGCGTACGCTCGTTGGCCTTGTCCGCGGCGGCCCAGACGGCGTCCTTCGCCGCACCCTCGACGGTCAGGCAGTTGATCTTGAGTTGTTCGTTGAGGTAGCCGCCGGGCAGATCGGGGCCGGGCCAGCGGACCGGGGAACCGCCCGCGCCGTCGCCGGTGTCCTGGTAGGGCTGGGCCAGCACCGCCACCCGCTCCGCCCGGTACGGCTTCGGCGCCGGGCCGGTCGAGCCGGCGAACTCGGCGTCCAGCTTCTCGAGGAAGCCGGCCAGCCGTTTGCGGGCGGCGTTCTGCTCCTTCGTCAGCGCCCCGTCGTCGGGACGGGCCTCGCTGAGGGCCATCACGTCGACCACCTGCTCGCCGCCCGCGGTGACGACGCTGATCCGGGTGCTCGGCGCGTCGGCGACGCCCGGCATGCCGAAGTCGGTGCCGGTCTTCACGCCGGCCGCGACCGCCTCGGCGATCAGCTCACGCAACCGCTCCGGGCCGAGCCGGACCTCCTGGAGGTTGGGCAGCGCCTGACCGGGATAGATGAGCGGAGCCGGGCCCTCGCTCAGCAACCGTCCGTCGGCGTAGGCGGTGAACCGCGGAAGGCGGGAGGGGATGGTCTCGGCGGGCACGAAGCCGCCGCGGTACTCCACACGCAACGCCACCTGCTTGGAGTCGGCGGAGGCGGCGGTGCTCTCGACGACCGGCGCGCCGGCGGTCGTGTCGCCGGCGGCACCGGGCTGGGCGCACGCGCCCAGCAGCAGAAGGGGAACGGCGGCGGTCAGCAGGCCGCGGTTTCTGTTCATGACGGGTACGACGAGGCGCACGCCGTCCGGGTTCCGGCCCCGCTCAGGAAACCACCCGCGCCCGGCGGCCGAGCACCTCGACCACGTCACCCGGATGAAGCTGCCGGCCCCGCCGCAGGTCGACCTCGCCGTTGACGGTCACGTCCCCGGAGGCGATCAGGACCTTGCCCTCCCCACCGGTGTCGATGAGATCGGCCAGCTTGAGGAACTGGCCGAGCCGGATCATGTCGCCGTCGATGGGCACGTCACGCATACCTTCATCATCCACCGGCCGAGATCGCGGAAAACTCTTGGGTGGGCGTTGAACCATCGGGGCCGGTGATCCGAACTACATGTCGTGAGGCTTATCCGGATGGCCCGCCGTGCGGGCGCGCTGACCACTGTGACCACCGCCGGTGTGCTGGCGCTCGCCGGCCCGGCCGCGGCCGACGTGACGGTGAGCCCGCCCAGCGTGCCGCAGGGCGCGGGGGCGAACCTCAGCTTCCACGTGACCAACGAGGGCACCGCGCCGGTGACCGAGGTGACGCTGAAGATACCGGCGGACACCCCGGTGGCCGAGGTGTACCCGCTGTCGGTGAACGACTGGGCGCCACGGATCACGTACCGGAAACTGAGCCAGCCGCTGACCACGATCCACGGCGGCACCCCGGTGTCCGAGGCCGCCGACACGATCGTCTGGCTCGCGGTGAACGGCACGAGGATCGAGCCGGGCAAGTCCGCCGACCTGACCGTGGCGCTGGGCCCGATGCCGGCGCTGAGCTCGATGCGGTTCACCGTGGCGACGAAGTACGCCGACGGCAAGGCCGGTCCGGTCATGCCGGGCACGGTGACGCTCACCCCGAACGACGGGACCACCCCGGTGTCGCACCACGATCAGGGTTCCGGCGCGACCGGGACCTCGGACACCGAGGAAGCCCTGTTCCGGCAGCTCGCCGAGCAGGCGCAGGCGGGCCCGTCCTGGGTCACCGTCTCCGGCTGGCTGGTGGCCGGGCTGGTGCTGCTCGGCGCCGGATGGGTGCTGCTGCGCAACCGGCACCGGGCCACCGAGGACGAGCCGGGCGAGCCCGACGAGACGCCTTCCGGTGACGACGAGTCCGCCGAGAAGGAGCCGGTCGCGGCCGGAAAGTGGAGTTACAAGGGCTGAGACTCCCACCAGCAGGCCGGGCCTGCGGTTTGGGAAGATGAGGATTGTTCACGACGGCGGAGACGACGTGGGCCGCTCGCGGGCCGCGGAACTCGAGGCAGGTCGTGAACAGTCCTCACCTCACGCGGGTGGGCGTGAGGTTCGTCGTGGCTAGCGCGTGGGGCGCGGAAACCACGACCGGCGGGTGGGGCCCGGGCAAGGCCCGTGATCCGCGTGCTGTACGGGCGGGGCCTCGCGGCCCCGCCCGTACGGTCAGACCGGCACCACCCGCTCCGTGCGCAGCGCGTCGATGATCTCGCGTTCCACCCGTTCCGACTCGTCGTGCGGGACCTGGCAGGTGCCGGCCGCGAGGTGCCCGCCGCCGCCGTAGCGCAGCATCACCGAGCCGATGTCCACCGGGGAGCTGCGGTCCAGGATCGACTTGCCGCAGGCGAAGACGGTGTTGAGCTTCTGCCGGCCCCAGATGATGTGCACCGAGACCCGGGCCTCCGGGAAGAGCGCGTAGACCATGAACCGGTTGCCCGCCTCGATCACCTCCTCGTCGCGCAGGTCGACGACGACCACGTCGCCGTCCAGGCGGCAGACCCGGTGCAGCTGTTCGACGAAGCGGGCCGAGCACTCGTGGAAGAGCTGCGCCCGCTCCACCACGTCCGGCAGGGCCAGGATCTCGTGCACCTCGTTGTGCTCGATGCAGGCGTCGATGAGCTGCATCATCAGCTGGTAGTTGGAGATCCGGAAATGGCGGAACCGGCCCAGACCGGTCCGGCTGTCCATCAGGAAGTTGAGCAGCGTCCAGCCGGTCGGGCTGAGGATGTCGGTGAGCGAGTAGTCGGCCGAGTCGGCCTGGTCCACCGCGCGCATCAGCTCGTCCGACACCTTCGGGAACCGCTCCCGCCCGCCGAAGTGGTCGTAGATCACCCGGGCCGCGGACGGCGCCTCCGCGTCGATGACGTGGTTGCCCAGGCCCTTGGTGTTGCGCAGGGTCTCGGAGTGGTGGTGATCGAAGACCATGCTCGCGCGGGCGTCGTACGGCAGGTTCGTCAGGATGTCCCGGTCGGTGACGTCGACGACGCCGTCCTGCACGTCCTTGGGGTGCACGAAGAGGATGTCGTCGATCATGTCGAGATGGCGGAGCAGGACGGCGCACACGAGCCCGTCGAAGTCGCTTCTGGTCACCAGCCGGTACTTCACAGGGTCCCCCTCGGTTGCCAGACCATTGGCACCAGTTTGCCACTTTTTTCGCTATCGCCCTCCCGGCATCGACGTACGGACGTGTTCACCGCCACGTTGTCCCGCTTTCCAGGAAGCGAATGAACCCTGCGAGGGCCCTCGGCCGTAAGGTTCAGTCGGACGGTTACGACCCGGTCGGAGGACTCGCAGAAGATGGACCACGCACCTCAGCTCATCCAGGAGCGCAGCGCGCCGCCAGCCACGCTGGTGATCTTCGGCGCCTCCGGCGACCTGACCCGCCGCAAGCTGCTGCCGGCGGTCGAGAATCTGGCCCGCCACGGCCGCCTGCCCGACCAGTTCGCCCTGGTCGGCGTCGCGCGTACGCCGATGACCGACGACCAGTTCGCGGAGAGCGCGCTGGGTGGCCGCAGCCTCGCCGACAAGCGCCAGCTCGCCGGCGGCGTGCGCTACGTGGCCGGCGGCTACGACGACCCGGAGACCTACAAGCGGCTCGCCGAGACGCTGGACGAGCTGGACGCGGTCCGCGGCACCGCCGGCAACCGGCTGTTCTACCTGTCCACCCCGGCGGGCGCGTTCGAGCCGGTGATCAACGGGCTGGCCGGCGCCGGGCTCAACCAGCCGCGCGAGGGCTCGTTCTCCCGCCTGGTCATCGAGAAGCCGTACGGGCGGGACCTGGCCACCGCCCGCGAGCTGGACGGCGTGGTGCACAGCGCGTTCGAGGAGCACCAGGTCTTCCGGATCGACCACTACCTGGGCAAGGACACCGTCCAGAACGTTCTGGCGCTGCGCTTCGCCAACTCGATCTTCCAGCCCATCTGGGACCGCTCCTGGGTCGACCACGTGCAGATCACCGTGGCCGAGACCCTCGGCGTCGGCACCCGCGGCGGCTTCTACGAGCACGCCGGCGCGATGCGCGACATCGTGCAGAACCACGTGCTCCAGGTCCTGGCCCTGGCGCTCATGGAGCCGCCCGCGTCGTTCGAGGCCGAGGGCCTGCGCAACGAGAAGGTGAAGCTGCTCCAGGCGATCCGGCTGCCCACCGACCGGGACATCGCCGACGCCGCCGTCCGCGGCCAGTACACCCGCGGTGGCACCCGTGAAGAGCTGATGGCCGGCTACCGCGAGGAGGTCGGCGTCGACCCGCTGTCGCGCACCGAGACGTACGCGGCGATGCGCCTGAACGTGGACAACTGGCGCTGGGCCGGGGTGCCGTTCTACGTGCGTACCGGCAAGCGGCTGCCGGCCCGGCTCACCGAGGTGGCGCTGCAGTTCCAGCGGCCGCCGCACCTGCCGATCCCGGACGACCAGCTGACCGGCCTCGAGGCGGACGCGCTGATCCTGCGCATCCAGCCCAACGAGGGCATCTCGCTGCGCTTCGGCGCCAAGGTGCCGGGTCACTCCTTCCGGGTCCGCACGGCGAGCATGGACTTCTCGTACGACCAGACGTTCGTCGAGGAGTCCCCGGAGGCGTACGAACGACTGCTGCTGGACGCGCTGATCGGTGACGCGTCGCTGTTCATCCGCAGCGACGAGGTGCAGCAGTGCTGGCGGATCGTCGACCCGATCATCGAGCACTGGGCGAAGGACAACTCGCCGATCCCGACGTACGAGGCGGCGTCCTGGGGCCCGACCGACGCGGACCGGCTGATCGGCCGCAACGGGCGCAAGTGGCGAAACGCCGCCTGACCGGCGGAACCTGCGGGTGACGGCGGGCTCGCATAGGGTGGTCATCATCCTCGATCGCTGAGCCCGCTCCAGGAGGGTCATGCAGAACCCACATCGAGTTGCAGGGGCCGCAGCTCAGCGCCCTGGCCTCAACCGTTCTGAATGATCCTCCTGGCCCGATGGAAAGACAGACGCATATGCAGGTCTCGGTCGCGCACCATCCACCGAACACGGCCGTGCTCGTCCTGCGCGGATCGCTCGACATCGACACCGCGCCGGCCCTCAAGGCGAACCTCAGCCGTCTCGTCGAGCGCCCCGCCCCACGGGTCGTCGTGGACGTCTCCGGTCTCGACTTCTGTGACTCGATGGGCGTGGGCGTCCTGGTCACCGCGCACGGGCGAGCCGCCGAACGGGGTGGCTGGGTCCGTCTGGCCTCCCCGTCCGGTTTCCTTCGCAGGCTCTTCGACACCCTCGGGCTCAGCGACTACCTGCCGATGTTCCCCGACGTCGCGGCCGCCCTGAAGGAGGAGTGAACCGGGCCTATCCGGCGATCACCGCGTTGAGGGCGGCCACCGCGGCGCCCCGGGAGCCGGCCATGTCCCGGTCCGGGACCAGGGCGAAGGTGGCCACCGCCTTCTGCTCGTCACGCAGGCTGGTGCTCTCCCGCACGGTGTTGAGGAACCACTGCCGGAAGTGCGGGGCCGCCTCGACCACACCACCGCCCAGGAAGTAGGCGGCCGGGTCGGTGAAGTTCGCCGCGATGGTGAACAGCTTGCCGATCGCCTTGGCCTGCTGCCCGAACACCGCGAGCGCCATGGCGTCGTCCTTCTCGGCGTACCCCCGCAGGGCCTTGGCGGCGGCGCTGATCGGCTCGCTCGCCAGCGGGTGCTCCGGGAACCGGGTCAGCCAGTAGGGCAGCAGGTTGTTCTTGATGCCGGTCAGCGAGGCGACGCTCTCCACGTCGCCCTCGAAGCCGCAGTTGCACCGCGGGACCGGCTGGTCGTCCTCGAGGACGCCGTGCAGCGGGATCTGCACGTGGCCCAGCTCGCCGGCCATCCCGGCGGCGCCGCGGACCACCGCGCCGGCCTCGACCACACCGCCGCCCAGACCGGTGCCGACGATCGCGGAGACCGACGAGTTCGCCGCCGCGGCGGCGCCGAAGTGCTGGTGGTGGGCGTAGAGGGCGGCCGCGTTGCCGTCGTTGTTGTAGACCACCGGCAGCCCGAGCCGGGCCTCCAGGGCGCCGCGGATGTCGAAGCCGTGCCAGGACACGTGGTTGAAGTTGGTGGCGCCCTTCGACGAGATCACGCCGTTGGCGCTGGCCGGGCCCGGGGTGTCCAGGCCGACCGCGCGAATTAGCGAACGCGGTGTCCTGGTCAGCTCGAGGATGCCGGTGAACGCGTCGGCGAGCGCCTCGACGGCCGACTCCGGGCCGTCCAGCACCCGGCTCGGGTTCTCCACCAGGTGGTCGACGAGGAACTGCCCCGTGGCGTCGAGCACGGTGGCGTTGTTGCAGGTGCCGCCGTTGTCCAGCCCGACGACGGCCCAGGAGGACGGAGTGCGTACCGATTCAGCCTGATCCACGGTCCTGAGCCTAGGGCCTGGCCGGGGATCACCCAAGCATCAAAGGAGGCCGGCGCTTCTCCCAGGAAGCGCCGGCCTCTCATCCGTCCCGGTTCAAGGCCCTGCACCGGGACGGCGTGTATCTACCTCAGCGGGCGCCCGCCGTGCGGCGCTTCGACCAGACGTCGAAGGCGACCGCGGCCAGCAGCACCGCGCCCTTGACGAACATGACCGTCTCGGTCTGCCAGCCGAGCAGGCCGGCGCCGTTGTTGATCACACCCATGATCAGGCCGCCGGTGATGGCGCCGACCACCTTGCCGACACCGCCCTGGACCGCGGCGCCGCCGATGAACGCGGCCGCGATGGCGTCCAGCTCGAAGCTGTTGCCCGCGGTCGGGCCGGCCAGGTTGAGCCGGCCGGCGAAGATCAGGCCGGCCAGAGCGGCGAGCACACCCATGTTGACGAACAGCCAGAACACCACCGACTTGACCTTGACGCCGGAGAGCGTCGCGGCCTGGAGGTTGCCACCGACCGCGTAGATCTGGCGGCCGAAGACGGCCCGGTTGGTGATCAGGGTGTAGCCGACCACCAGCAGTGCCAGCAGGACGAGCACCCAGGGCAGGTTGCGGAACCGGGCGAGCTGGATGACCAGGAACATCACCAGCGCGGCCGGGACGACGACCTTGACCGAGAACAGCCACGCCGGGTCGACGACCTGGTTGTAGCGGATCCGGCCGGCGCGGGCCCGGTACTGCACGATCGCGATACCGGCGACGACGGCCACGCCGACGATGATGCTGAACAGGTCGGCGCCGCCCAGTGGGCCGAGGCCGATGTTGCCGAGGAAACCGGGGATGAAACCGTTGGCCAGCGTCCGGATCTCGTCCGGGAACGGGCCGATGCCCTTGTTGCCGAGGATCATGTACGTGACGGCGCGGAACAGCAGCATGCCGGCGAGCGTGACGATGAACGCGGGGATGCCGAAGTACGCCACCCAGTAGCCCTGCCAGGCGCCGATCAGCGCGCCGAAGATCAGCGTCGCCAGGATGGCGAACGGCCAGGGCACATCCCATTCCACCATCAGGACCGCGGCGAACGCGCCGGTGGCCGCCACCACCGAGCCGACCGACAGGTCGATGTGGCCGGCGATGATGATCAGCACCATGCCGATCGCGAGCACCAGGATGTACGAGTACTGCACGATGATGTTGCTGAGGTTCTGCGGCGCCAGCAGGTCGCCCTCGGTCGCCACGGTGAAGGCGACGACGATCAGCGCGAGCGCGATGTAGATGCCGCTCTGCTTCAGGTCGAAGTTGACCTTGCGGGGCGCCTGCCCCTGGGGAGAGGGCCCCTTGCCTGGCTGCACGCCGGTGCTGGTGGGTGCGGCGGTCACGGCGCCACCTCCTGTACTTCCTTCGTCATCAGGGTCATCAGGCTTTCCTGCGTGGCTTCGGCGCGCGGCACCTCGCCGGTGATCCGGCCGGCCGAGAGGGTGTAGATGCGGTCACAGATCCCGAGCAGCTCGGGCAGCTCGGACGAGATGACCAGGATGGCCTTCCCCTCGTCGGCGAGCCGGTTGATGATCGTGTAGATCTCGTACTTCGCGCCGACGTCGATGCCGCGGGTCGGCTCGTCGAGGATCAGCACGTCCGGATCCGTGAAGATCCACTTGGAGAGCACGACCTTCTGCTGGTTGCCGCCGGAGAGCTTGCCGGTGATCGCCTCGACGCTGGGGGCCTTGATGTTCATGCTGGCCCGGAACTCGTCGGCGACCTTGTACTCCTCGTTGCCGTCGACCCAGCCGGCCTTGGCCAGCTTGCCGAGCGCGGCTGCGGAGACGTTGCGCTTGATGTCCTCGATCAGGTTCAGGCCGAAGCGCTTGCGGTCCTCGGTGGCGTACGCCAGCCCGTGGTCGATCGCCTCGCGCACGCTACGGGCCTGGATCTCCTTACCGTCCTTGATCAGGCGGCCGGAGATGTTGACGCCGTAGGAGCGGCCGAAGACGCTCATCGCCAGCTCGGTACGGCCGGCGCCCATCAGTCCGGCCAGGCCGACGATCTCGCCGCGGCGCAGCGTCAGGTTGGCTCTGCGGACCAGGGCCCGGTCGGGCTGGGTGGGACTGTAGACGGTCCAGTCCTCGATCCGCAGCGCCTCGGGGCCGATGGTCGGCTCGTGCTCCGGGTAGCGGTGCTCCATGTCGCGGCCCACCATGCCCGAGATGATCTTGTCCTCGGTGAGGTCCGCGGTCTCCGCGGTCCAGATGGTCTTGCCGTCCCGCAGGATGGTGACCCGGTCCGAGATGCTCATGACCTCGTTGAGCTTGTGCGAGATGATCACACAGGTGATGCCCTCGTCACGCAGGCCGCGCAGCAGGTCGAGCAGGTGTGCCGAGTCCTCGTCGTTGAGCGCCGCGGTGGGCTCGTCGAGGATCAGCAGCTTGACCTCTTTGGACAGTGCTTTGGCGATCTCCACGAGCTGCTGCTTGCCGACGCCGAGCTGAACGACGGGCGTGACCGCGGTCTCCGAGAGACCGACCCGGCGCAGCAGCTGGTCGGCCGCCGCGTTGGTCCGGTTCCAGTTGATCCAGCCGTTCTTGGCCTGCTCGTTTCCGAGAAAAATGTTCTCGGCGATGGAAAGATTCGACGCGAGCGCCAGTTCCTGGTGAATGATGACGATGCCGCGGTGCTCGCTGTCGCGGATCCCGGAGAACTGGCAAGGCTCGTTCTCGAACGAAATGTCGCCCTCATAGGTGCCGTGCGGATAGACGCCGGACAGCACCTTCATCAGGGTCGACTTGCCGGCCCCGTTCTCCCCGCAGATGGAGTGGATCTCTCCCCTGCGTACTTCCAGGTTGACGTCCTGCAGCGCCTTGACGCCCGGGAACGTCTTGGTGATGCCGCTCATCCGCAGGATCGTGTCGGTCATGGGGACCCTCCTATTGGGCCGCGGGGGAGGCCGCGCCCCGCCCGCTGGGGTCGGGCGGAGCGCGGAGCCCGGATCACTTCAGCTGGTCGGCCGTGTAGTAGCCGCTGTCGACCAGTTCCTTCTGGTAGTTGTCCTTGGTCACGATGACCGACTCCAGAAGCATCGCCGGAACGACCTTGACGCCGTTGTTGTAGTCCGTGGTGTTGTTGGTCTCCGGGGTCTTGCCCTTGAGGATGTCGTCCGCCATCTTGCCGGTGGTCTCCGCCAGCTTGCGGGTGTCCTTGTAGATGGTGGAGTACTGCTCACCCGCGATGATGGACTTGACCGAGGCGAGCTCGGCGTCCTGGCCGGTCACGATCGGGTAGGGCTGCGACGCGGTGCCGTAGCCGCCCGACTTCAGGGCCGACAGGATACCGATCGAGATGCCGTCGTAGGGCGAGAGAACGCCGTCGACCTTCGCACCGCCCTTGTAGGTGGAGGTGAGAAGGTTCTCCATGCGCTTCTGAGCGGTCTCCGGGTCCCAGCGCAGGGTCGCGACGGTCTCGAAGTCCTTCTGGCCGCTCTTGACGACGAGGACGCCCTTGTCGATGTACGGCTGGAGGATGCTCATCGCGCCGTTGAAGAAGAACGTCGCGTTGTTGTCGTCCGGCGAACCGGCGAACAGCTCGATGTTCAGCGGGCCCTTGGCGCCGGCGTCGGAGCCGTCCGCGTTGACGACCTTGAGGCCGGTCAGCAGAGAGGTGGCCTGCTGAACGCCCACCTTGAAGTTGTCGAACGTGGCGTAGTAGTCCACGTTCGGGCTCTTGCGGATGAGGCGGTCGTACGCGATGACCTTGATGCCCGCCTGGGCGGCGTTCTCCAGCTGGCTGGTGATCGCCTCGCCGTCGATGGACGCGATGATCAGCAGCTTGGAGCCCTTGGTGATCTGGCTGTCCAGCTGCTGGGTCTGGGTCGGGATGTCGTTCTCGGCGTACTGCAGGTCGACCTTGTAGCCGAGGCCCTCGAGCTGCGACTTGAGGTTGTCGCCGTCGTGGATCCAGCGCTCCGACGACCGGGTCGGCATGGTGATGCCGACCAGGGCGCCCGCGTTGTCACCGCTGGAGGCCTGCTTGTCGGTGGTCTTCTCGGCGTCGCCGCAGGCCGCCATGGTGGCGGTCAGCGCGGCGGCGGTGAGAACAGCCGCAATCCGGGTTAATTTCACGGTGGATCTCCTCTTTGAGACGGTGTTACAGGGGGCGAGCCAGGCGGTGGTACGCCTGGTTCCAGCGCACCCGGTCGAGAAAATCGGCCGGGGTGGTGCGCTCATCGATCAGCAGAAGCTCGGTCTGCGCCATTTCGGCGAAGTCACGCAGGGTCTCCGCGCCGACCGCCTGCGTCAGCACGGTGTGGTGCGGTCCGCCGGCCGTGATCCAGCACTCGGCGGAGGTGGACAGCGAGGGCGCGGGCTTCCACACGGCGCGCGCCACCGGCAGGTGGGGCAGCGGCTCGTCCGGAGCGATCACCTCGATCTCGTTCGCGACCAGGCGGAACCGGTCACCCATGTCGGCCATGCCCATGACCACCGCCGGGCCGGGGGCCGCGTCGAAGACCAGGCGCACGGGGTCCTCCCGGCCGCCGATCCCCAGCGGATGGATCTCGGCACGCGGCTTGGCCGACGCGATGGACGGGCAGACCTCGAGCATGTGCGCGCCGAGGATCTTAGGCTCACCCGGACCGAAGTGGTAGGTGTAATCCTCCATGAATGAGGTACCACGTCCGGTTCCGGAACCCATCGCCTTCACCGTGGCGACGAGCACCGAGGTCTTCCAGTCGCCCTCGCCGCCGAAGCCGTACCCGTCCGCCATCAACCGCTGCACGGCCAGGCCGGGGAGCTGGCGCAGACCGCCGAGGTCCTCGAAGTTGGTGGTGAAGGCGCCGAAGCCGCCCTCGGTGAGGAACTGCCGCAGGCCGGCCTCGATCCGGGCGGCGTAGCGGAACGACTCCAGACGCTCGCCGAGCAGCTCGGGCGCGATCTCGAAGGCGTCGCGGTACTCGGCGATCAGCTTGTCGATCTCCGCGTCCGCCACCCGGTCCACGACCGCGACCAGGTCGTTCACCCCGTACGTGTTGACCGAGACCCCGAAGCGCAACTCGGCCTCGACCTTGTCGCCCTCGGTGACCGCGACGTCGCGCATGTTGTCGCCGAAGCGGGCCAGGCGCAGACCGCGCAGGTGCTGCAGACCGGTGGCGGCGCGGGCCCAGGCCTCGACGCGCTCGACCACGGCCGGGTCGGACACGTGCCCGGCGATCACCTTACGCGGCACACCGAGGCGGGCCTGGATGAACCCGAACTCCCGGTCGCCGTGGGCGGCCTGGTTGAGGTTCATGAAGTCCATGTCGATGGTCGACCACGGCAGCGACACGTTGTGCTGGGTGTGCAGGTGCAGCAGCGGCTTGCGCAGCGCGTCCAGCCCGCCGATCCACATCTTGGCCGGGGAGAACGTGTGCATCCAGGCGATGATGCCGATGCAGTCACGATCCGCGTTCGCCTCGAGCATGACCTGCTTGATGGCGCCGGAGTCGGTGAGCACCGGCTTGCCCACGATCTCGGCGCTGACGCCGGCCGCGGCCAGGGTCCGCTGGATCTCAGCGGACTGGTCGGCGACCTGCTGGAGGGTCTCCGGGCCGTAGAGATGCTGGCTGCCGGTCAGGAACCAGATCTGCGGGTTCATCGTGTTTCCTCGGTTCTCTCGAAATTCAGCGGGCCTCGGGCACGCCGCAGGCATCACGCTGAGTATTTGTCACACAGGGACCGCCGCACGCTGAACGCGTCAATGATCTTAGCCGGGCAGGGCAGGCCTCACGGCGGAGTCTGTCACCGAGAGTGGGCGACACCGCACAACCTGTACGGTCTGTGGACATTGCCTGTACCTCCGATGGGCGGCCGGCGCGGTGGCGGCGGCCACATCCCGGCGGAGAATCCCAGTGTTATCGCTAACAAAAGACCTGTCAACGGCGCTCGGCAACAACGAGGTAACAGCTCGGCAATCAGGCCGGACGGCCGCCGGAAACAGGGGCCGGACGACCCCTCAGGCAGGGCGCGACACGCTCTCCCGGACGATCAGCTGAGGCGGTACGACGATCTGGTGCGCCGTGCCGGCGTCGTCCCGCATCTGGCCCAGGAGCAGGCTCAACGCGGCTCTCGCCACGTCTCCGAAGGCCTGCCGGACGGTGGTCAGCGGCGGGATGAAGTAGGCGGCCTCGGGCACGTCGTCGAAACCCACGATGCTGACGTCGTGCGGCACCCGGCGGCCCCGCTCGTGCAGCGCCCGCAGGATGCCCAGGGCCAGGTGATCGTTCGCCGTGAAGATGGCCGTGACCTCGGGCATCCGGGCCAGCATCTGGCCGGTGCGGTAGCCCTCGGCGGCGGACCAGTCGGCCGACAGCAGCGGCGGCACCTCGGCGCCCGCCTCCAGCAGCGTCTGCTTCCACCCCTGGATGCGGCCGGCCGAGTCGAACCAGTCGGTCGGGCCGGACACGTGCCACACCGTCTCGTGACCGGCGTCCAGCAGGTGCCGGGTCGCCGCCCGGGCCCCGGCCACCTGGTCGACGGTGACCAGCGGTCGGCCGCTGGCCGGGTCGCCGTCGATGAACACCACCGGCACGTCGCCGGGGATCTCGGCCAGCGCCTCGGCGGCCGACGCCACGTTGGCGATCACCACCAGCCCGGCCACCCGCTGGTCCAGATGCCGGTCCACCACCGCGGAGATCGAGGAGCGGTCCAGCTCCCGGACGCTGCCCACGCTCACCGCGAAACCGGCGTCCGCGGCGGCCTGCTCGAACTCGGTCAGCATCGAGGCCGGCCCGTACAGCGTGCTGTTGCGGGCGACCACGCCGATCAGCTGGGACCGGCCGGTGACCAGGGCCCGGGCCGCGCGGTTGGGCCGGTAGCCGAGCTCGGCGATGGCGGCGCGGACCCGGATGCGGGTCTGCTCCTTGACATTGGGATGATCGTTGAGGACACGCGAGACGGTCTGATGGGAGACACCGGCCAACCGGGCCACATCCGTCATCGCCGGGCTACGGCTGGCCTTGTCCACTTGCGCACCTCGTCCGATCCGGTTCTGATGGAGCGTAACGCCGAACCGCCACTGGCCCGCGTCGCAGAAATGTTATCGATAACATCCGCTTTTCACGAGCCCCACGCGGACGATCTTCGCCGACACGTACGCTCGGCAGCGATGGAACCAGCAGTGACGATCAACGGGCCGGGTGTGCTCGGCAGCCTAGCGGACGAGGGATTCACCTCACTTCGCCGGGCCGCCGCCCCGCGCGCCGAACGCTACGAGACAGGCCGCGGCCTGCGCGAACGCTCACCCCGCTCGGAGATGGCCCACTGGCGGGCGCCCGACCGCCGCCCCGATCCGGTACGCCAGGTGATCGCCTCCCACGAGGGCCGGCTCGACCACCTCGTCCCGGTGCGGATCGGGCGCATGATCGTCTCCCCGTACTCCTTCCTGCGCGGCACCGCCGGCCTGATGGCCGACGACTTCGCCGCGCTCCCCTCGACCGGCATCGCCCCGGTCATCTGCGGCGACGCCCACCTCGGCAACTTCGGCTTCTACGCCTCGCCGGAGCGCGAACTGGTGTTCGACCTCAACGACTTCGACGAGGCGCACACCGGCCCGTGGGAGTGGGACCTGCGCCGGCTCGCGGTGAGCGTGCACGTCGCCGGCCGGGTCAACGGCTTCCGGGAGAGCTCCTGTTCGGACGCCGTGGCGCACTGCGTCGAACAGTACCGTGAGCAGATCGGATATCTCGCCGATCAGCCGTTGCTGGCCCGCTCGTTCGACCAGCTGGACGTCGACGGGATGCGCTCGCACGCCAGCCGGGCCAGCTTCCGCGACGAGATCGAGCGCGCCGCCCGGCGGGCCCGGCGGCGCACCAGCGACCGGGCGCTGCCCCGCTTCACCGAGCGGCACGACGGCACCGCCCGCCTGGTCGAGGAGCCGCCGCTGATCACCCGGCTGCCGGAGCGGGAGCACGAGCAGCTCGCCGAGGCGCTCGACGGCTACCTCAACACCCTCAAACCGCACTGGGCCCGGATCCTCGGCGGCTACCGGATCGTCGACATCGCGCACAAGGTGGTCGGCGTCGGATCGGTCGGGCTGCGGGCCTACGTCGCCCTGTGCGAGGGCAGCAGCAGCGACGACGTGGTCTTCCTCCAGCTCAAGCAGGCCCGCCGGTCGGTCGTGGCGAAACACCAGCACGGCGACCTGGCCTGGCACCGGCACCAGGGCCAGCGGGTGGTCGAGTACCAGCAGGCGCTCCAGACGGTCAGCGACCCGCTGCTCGGCTGGACCACGGTCGGTGAGCACCAGTACTACGTGCGCCAGTTCCGCGACATGAAGGGCGCCATCCTGATCGAGGACATCAACGCCGGGGCGCTCGCCGACTACGCGGGCATCTGCGGTTCACTGCTGGCCAAGTCGCACGCCCGGACCAGCGGGGCGTCGATGATCGCCGGCTACGTCGGCAGCGGTGACAAGCTCGACGAATCGCTCAGCCGGTTCGCGAAGGCGTACGCCGATCAGGTCGAGGCGGATCACGCGGCGCTCACCCAGGCGGTCCGCCGCGGCCAATTGCCGGCGGAGCCGGCATGACGATCGACTTCTTGGAGGTACGCCCGTGAGCGGCTCGATTCCGATCGGCTCCCCCGCACTGGCCGAATTCTGGACCGAGCGGCACCTGTGCACCCTCACCACCCTGCGCGCCGACGGATCACCGCACGTGGTGGCGGTCGGCGCCACCCTCGACCCGGGCGCCGGGCTCGCCCGGGTGATCTCCTTCGACACCTCCACCAAGGTGCGCAACGTCCGGCGCGGGCAGCGCCGGGTGGCGATCTGCCAGGTCGACGGCCGCCGCTGGAGCACGATCGAGGGCCTGGCCGTGGTCCGCGACGACCCGTCCTCGGTCGCCGAAGCCGAACGCCGGTACGCCGGCCGCTACCGCGTCCCCCGGCCCAATCCGTCCCGGGTCGTCATCGAGGTGGCGATCACCCGCATTCTCGGGTCGGCGTCGCTACTACCCTCGTAAGGCATGAGCACCTCGCTGTACGCCGCGGAACCCAGCCCGGTCGGTGAGCCGGACAGCGTGCTGCTGCCCGGCCACGACGTGCCGCTCGGGCGGTACACGACGGTGCGCCGCCTGCTCCCGCACCGGGAACGGCGGATGATCGGCGCCTGGTGCTTCGTCGACCACTTCGGGCCCGACGACGTCAGCGGCCGCCCCGGCATGCAGGTCCCGCCACACCCGCACACCGGTCTGCAGACCGTCACCTGGCTGGTCGAGGGCCTCATCGAGCACCGTGACAGCCTCGGCAGCCACCAGTTCATCGCGCCCGGCCAGCTCAACCTGATGACCTCCGGGCACGGCATCGCCCACTCCGAGTACACGCCACCCGACCACCCCGACGGCATGCACGGGCTGCAACTGTGGCTCGCCCTGCCGGAGGAGGCCCGGCACGGCGCCGCCCGCTTCGAACACCACGAGAACCTGCCCACCCACCGCGACGGCCCGATCACCGTGACCGTCGTGATCGGACGATTCGGCGACCTGACCTCGCCCGCCCACGTGCACTCGCCGCTGACCGGGGCCGAGCTGCACTACGCGGCCGCGGCCACGCACACGGTCGGCCTGGAGCCGTCCTTCGAGCACGGGGTGCTGGTGATGTCCGGGACGGCCACCGTCGACGGGACGGTCCTCGAACCCGGGTCGCTGCTCTGTCTCGGCTCCGGGCGTACCTCGCTGGATCTCGACGTTTCCGGGCCGGCGCGGCTGTTCCTGCTCGGCGGCGAGCCGTTCGACGAGCCGCTGGTCATGTGGTGGAACTTCGTCGGCCGCAGCCACGAGGACATCGTCCGGGCGCGGGAGCAGTGGATGGCCGGTCTCGGCGCCGAGCGCTTCGGCTTCGTGGGTGGTTGCGCGGCCGATCCGCTTCCGGCTCCCGAGCTTCCGACGGTACGGCTGAAGGCGCGCGACCGGCACGGCCGGACCCACTGAGCTTTACTCTCCGGCGGGACGTTGCCATGATCACCCGATGACGCCCGCCCGACTCCTCACGGCGCTGGCCGGCGTCCCCGGTCTGCACCCGCGCGCCGACCAGCGGGTCCCCCCGATCATCACCTGGGACGACGGGCCCTGCGGACGGACCGCCACGGCCGCCCTCACCGCCGCCGGCTTCCGGGTGAGCGAGCCGTTCTGGGCCGGCGGGCTGGTCGACACCCGCGACCCGGAACCCTGCGTCTTCCAGCGGGTGCTGCGCCCGGAGACGGCCGCGCTGCTCTACCTGCACGGCGCCGAACCGGACACACCGGACGGTGACCGCGCCCTGGCGCTGCGGGTCTTCGCCACCGACCTGCCCGGCGGGGGCCACCTGCCCGGCGACCCGTCCGAACAGCTCGCCGTCCACCTGCTGGTCGGCGAGGCGGGTGACGCCGACTACGGCGGGGACGCGCTGTTCACGCGGATGGGCGAGGCGGTGCGGGCCACTTTCGGCGGCCGCGCCGGCCTGCTCGACATCGTCCGCCGGGCCGCGATCTGATGCCACCCTCGCCCACCCGGCCGCAAACCGCGGCCGTTCTCACCCGCCCGGCCGGGATCTGATGCCGCCCGTCGCCCGCCCGGCCCTGCGATGAGCGGGCTGGCGCACGCCGGTTACATCCGGGCGGTGGCCGCGGCGCTGGAGGCCGCCGGGGTGCCGGTCGCTGACTGGCGTGCCGACGACGGCGTGCCGCGCGACGGCTGGATCCCCTTCGATCTGGCCCGGCAGGTCCAGCTGCACGGACGGCCGGTCTGGGACCACGACGAGGCCGGGGCCGGATGGTCCGAGGAGGATGGTTGGCATCTACTCACCGTCGACGACCCCGGTGGCCGCGACATCCGGGTGGATCGTCCGCTGAACGTGGCCACGGTCGCCGCGCCGTCCTCGGTGGCCCGGGCCGTGACCGAGCTGGCCGGCATTCGGACCGGCGGGCCGGGTGGCATTCAAACCGGCGGGCCGGGCGGCATTCGGACCGGCGGGCCGGGCGGCATTCGGAGCGGCGGGCCGGGCGGCATTCGGACCGGTGGGCATTCCGCCCACGGGAGCCCGGAGGGCGGTGATCCCGGAATGCGGGAGGTGGACGCCGACTTCCCGGGCCGGCGGGCGGGCACCGGGGATCCCGCCTTCGAGGCGGCTCTGCGCCGATATTCGGCGGGTCGCACAAAGTGCGTTGACGGGTGGCCGGACGCGGCGGAAGGTCGAGGGTAGAACGACGACCTCCGACGGAGGACCCCGTGACTCTCGTCGACGCCAGCCGGATCATCCTCATCTTCGCCGCCCCGGCCGTCGTGGTGGCCGCGGTGCGTCATGTGCCCCGAGGCTGCGCCGTCCTCGCCGACCGCTGGCGACAGCGGCGACCGGCCGAACCGGCGCCCTACGGCCCACCGATCGAACGGCTCGCCGCCGACCTGCGGCGCCTGCTGCGCCTGCACGGGGAACTCGCCGCGTCGGCGCACGCCGCGATGTCCGCGCATCGGGTGTGGGCGGTGGAAGCGGCCATCGGCGCCCGCGCGATCGAGGCGGCCACCGCGCTCGGGGTGCCCCATCCGCATCCGTCCCGGGCGGCGGCGCTCACCCGTACCGAATTGTCGTCGATCTTGACCCTTTTGGCCGAGGCCGGCCTGGTGTTGCCGGCCCGGGTGGGCGGATTCACCACCGACGGGCGGTTCTGAAAGCAGGGGCGGCGGCGGGCCTGCACCCACCGCCGCCTCCGTCCCGGCCGGCCTGGGAAGGAGAAGACCACCGGCCGGGAATCCCGGGAACGAAGCACTCAGGGGCGGGGGGGGGGGGGGGGGCGGGCGAGGACCCCCCCCCCCCCCCCCCCCCCCCCCCCACCCACCCCCCCCCCCCCCCCGGGGGGGGGGGGGGGGGCCCCCCCCCCCCCCCCCCCCCCCACCCCTCAGCCCGGCAGGCGAAGTCACCGGCCGGAGGACGGAAGGGGGCGCCATCCATGGGCCGGTCTTGGGGGCGACAGTCGCCGACCGGGAGATCTCGGTGGTGATCGGGGACGGTGGCAGGCAGGGAGGAGACCCGCCACCGTCCGCCGGCCCGTCGGCCCCGGTCCGTGCGGACCCACGGACCGGGCGCCGGGCATGCGGCGGCCACCCGCATCGGGGGGAGAGGAGTGGCCGCCTGCCGGAGAAGGTCTGACCGGTGTGCGCCGGGGAGGACGGCGACGGGAGATGGGCTCCCGCCGCCGCCTCCTGCCCGGCCCCGTGCCGAACCGCCAACCGCGGAGGAGACGAGGGGGGCGTCGTCTCCGCGGAGATCGCTCACGGGCAACGGTGCGGCCGCCAGACTGGGGGGCGGCGGCCGCCGGCCGGGAGGCCGAGGGAACTCGGGCCCGGGCGGTGGCCCGGGAGATCAGGTCGTGGAAAAACCGCCGAGGACGTCGTTGGCCGCAGCGGGTCGCCCGGCAGAACCGGGCGCCCCACAACCGTGCCAGGCGGAAAGTCCTTGATCCGCGAAAGTCCAGAGTGGCCTTCGACACTTCGGGGTCACCTGTTCAGGGTCAACCACAAGTTCTTAGCTCTCCTGAAAGGGAGCTTAAAAGGTTCTTAAGTCGTCACGCGCGCCGTCACCCCTCAGGAGCGACCCCCGTTGATAGCGGCAGGCCCCGCCGAGCGCTTCCGAACAACCTGATAGTCACTGCTCAAACCGTTGAACCGGGCAGGTCCGCGAGACGTATACCCCGGTGATCGCACTATCCCGGCGGGCTGCGGCGCCGGGGCGGTCAACGCTCGCGGGCCGTCCGCGAGGCCGGTGACGGGGCTCCGCAGAGCGGTGGCGCACTTCGCAAATCCGTGGTTAACCTTCCACATCCACCACGTGGCAGGCGTTGATCGCGGAGGGCGAGGGGCGGGCACCGGGGTGCGGAGGTGGGACAGCATGAGGACGGTGGCACGGATGCGGTGTCGGGGCGAGGGGACCCTCCCCAGCCGATCTGGGACCGCGTCATGAGCTTCGAAGACGACGAGTACTGGGAGGACGAGTACAGCGAGTACTCGTTCATGCCCAGTTCCGCGGTCATGCAGGAGAAGCACTACACCAAACGTACGGTCCCCGACCCGGTCATGCCGACCCGCCGCCGGCCCGGAGGCGCCGACGAGGTCGCCGCACAGCGGGCGAAACGGACCGCCTTCGACAGCGAACGGCCGAGCTGGCTCAACGATCCCGACTTCGAGCCGATCGACACCTCCGTCGACAACCTGGTCGGCGACGACTTCGACGACGTCGACTTCAACCGCCCCGAACTCGGCGTCGACTTCGACAAACCGGACTTTCCGATCATCGACCCGGCGGCCCGGCCCGATCTGCGCCGCGGCGCCGCCCCGCAACGCCGTGGGCCCGACCGTTACGACCGCACCGCGGACGAGCGCCGCGACCGGCGCGCCGATGACCGTGAGCCGGGGCGGCCTTCGGGTGGTCGCTCCGATGAGCGGCCGGGCGGTCGTTCGGAACGGCGCCCGGACGGGCGTTCTGGACAGCGCTCCATGGGTGGTTCTGAGCAGCGTTCTGACCAGCGTTTGGATGGGCGCTCGGACCAGCGTTCGGACGGACGCTCGGACCAGCGTTTGGATGGGCGCCCGGAGCGGCGCGACGGCCGGTATGCCGAGCCGCGTTACCGAGACGAGGCGCCCGGCGGCCGGGACGGCTACGAGCGTGGATACCGGGATGAATGGGATGAGCGCAGGCAGCCCTCCCGCCGGGATCGCGACGACCGCCGTGAGCCCGCCCGCGCTGACTGGAACGAGCCGGGACGCGACGACCGCCGGGACCCCCGGGCCGATCGGGCGGGTTCGCGCGACGGCCGGGACCCCCGCGACCTGCGCGATTCTCCCGACGTCCGCGGCACACGGGACCCCCGCGACCTCCGCGATTCTCCCGACGTCCGCGGTACACGGGACCCCCGCGACCTCCGCGATTCTCCCGACGCCCGCGGTACACGGGACCCCCGCGACCTCCGTGACTCCCCCGACCTCCGCGGGTCACGAGACTCCCGCGAACTGCGCGACTCCCCCGACATCCGGGGCGCGCGCGACGCTCGGGATACATCGAACATTCGTGGCGAACAGGACACTCGCGACCTCCGGGACTCGCGCGATCCGCGGCGTGGCGAAGGTCGCGAGCCGGTCCGTGCGGACTGGGCGGATCCCGCTCGCCGCGAAGGCGGCCGTTCCGAGTGGGCCGAGCCGTCACGGGACGAGCGCCGCGACAGCCGTCCGCCGCGCGACGACCGGCGCGGCCGGCGGGCCGTCGAGATCGGACCGAACGAGCTGTGGGGCGACGACGGCGACCTCGGCCGGGAGCGTGCCGCCGAGCCGGTCCTCGAGGACGGGCGGCCGGGCGTCGGACGGACCATCGAGCTGGGCGCCGACGAGTACTGGGAGGAGCCCGCGGCCTCGCGGGGCAACGTCACCGAGATCGACCCGGAGCGACGGCGCGGGCCGGCTCCGGCGTCTCGCAACGATCGTGGACGCGCCGCCCAGACCTGGGACGACGACGACTTCGGGCCGATCCGGCCGCCCGGCGGACGGCGCCCGCGGCGCGACGAGGCGCCGCACCGCGACGACCTCGCGGTCACCGGGCGTGCGCAGGTGCCGGCTGCGGGTGCGGAGGATCCGTACGAGTCCTACCGGCCGGACGGGGAGCGCCACGGCGCCCTCACGGCAGGCACGGAGGGCCGCCCCGCCCTCGCACCGGACCAGCGTCCCGCCGCCCGCGATTCGGGCGACCGCCGCCGTCCCGACAGCCAGGACTCGGGCAACCGCCAGCGTCCCGAAACGCAGGCACCGGGCGACCGCCAGCATCCCGGCACACAAGCTGCCGGCGACCGGACACGCTCCGGCATGCAGGGACCCGGCGACCACACACGTCCCGGCGTGCAGCAACCCGGCGACCACACACGTCCCGGCGTGCAGCAACCCGGCGACCACACACGTCCCGGCGCGCAGCAACCCGGCGACCACACACGTCCCGGCGCGCAGCAACCCGGCGACCACACACGTCCCGGCGCGCAGCAACCCGGCGACCACACACGTCCCGGCGCGCAGCAACCCGGCGACCGGACACGTCCCGGCGTGCAGCAACCCGGCGACCGCCAGCATCCCCACACACACGCGGCCGGCGACCGGACACATTCCGGCATGCAGGAACCCGGCGACCGCCAGCATCCCGGCACGCAAGCGGCTGGCGACCGGGCGCATTCCGGCACGCCAGCGGCCGATGGGGCACGTCCCGGTGTGCAGGAGGCCGGTGACCGGCAGGGTTCGGGGGCGCAGGGGTCCGGAGACCTCCGGCAGTCCGGGACCGGGGACGCCGGCGATCCGCAGCGGGCCGCCGGGCTGGAAGTGGGCGACGGGCAGCGTTCCGGGAGTTGGGACGCGGACGGTCAGCGTCTGGCGGGTGGAGCCTGGGCGAACGGTCTCGGCGCTGCCGCCCCGGGTGTGAGTGGGAACGAGACGTCCGGATCCGGCGCGGGCCGGGCGGACGATGGGCGCGGGCAGGTTGGGTCCGGGGTTCCCGCGCAGGGCGCCGGGGCCGAAACCGGGCGTGGCCTGCCGCCGGCCGCCAGCGAAGCTACGGTGCGTGACGGTCGGAATGCCCGGTCGTACCCGGCGGAGTCCTACCCGGACGATTCCGGTCCGATCCCGGCAGGGGCTCGCGGGCAGGCGCCTTCGGAGTCGGGTGGTCAAGCTGCGACGGCCGGTTCCGGCGACACGGGCTCCGCGGACGCGCCGCGCGAAGGCAACGAACGGCGGGGCGAATCCTGGCGGTCGAAGGTGGTTCGTCTTCTGCCCGGTCAGCGCCGGGCGGCCGCGAACAACCCCACCGAGCCGACAGCCGACCTGACCGACCGCGGGCGCGGCCCGAACGGGTCCGCCGCCGCACCGGCCCAGGAGCCGCACGCTCACGGTGCCGGGCAGGCCCCGCGGGTTCCGGCCGCCGAACAGGGTCAGCCGGCCTACGGCACGGTGCCGGGCGTTGAGCGCCACGGCTCCGGGGACCAGATCCGCTCCGGCATGGAGGACGGCGGGAACCAGCCGGGGGCCGGAAGCGGACGGGACACGGACCGGCCGGATTCGAACAGCGGGCACGGCATGGGCCAGCCGGGTCCGGGCAACGGGCGCGTGGGAGGGGTGCCGGAAAGCGGGTACCCCGCGGGGCAGCCCGGTTCAGCCGGTGGACGGCCCGGTTCAGCCGGTGGGCAGCCCGGTTCAACTAGTGGGCAACCCGGTTCAGCCGGTGGGCGGCCCGCGGGTCGGCCGCCCGTGGGTCACGGTCCGGGTGGGCATCGCGCGGACTCCGGAAACGGGCGGGGAGCCGGCGAAGTCGGTTCGGACGCGATGGGCGCCGGGGCCGAGGAGACCAGGGACCTGCGGGAAACCGGGTCCTGGCCGGCGCCGGACGGCGGGAACGGTCCTCGTGTGGTGCGGCGGGAGGAGCCGCCCGTACCGCCGAAGGTCGTCAGCAGGACCACTCCGCCGCCCGCGCCGCGCGTGATCAAGGCTGACCCGCCGGTTACGCCGCGGGTTGTCGCGGCGCCGACGCCGGTGCCGCCGGCCCGCGTGATCGGGCCGAACGGGCCGCAACCAACCGTCGAACCCGCCCGGCCGGCAGCCGGGACGGATGCCACATATCGCCCGCACGATCCCGCCCCGGCACAATGGGGCGGCCCGGATGCCGCCGCGCGTCCGCACGACCCGGCCGTGGCACAACGGGGTGGCGCGGACACCGGCCCTCGGGGCGCGGCCGCACCACCCGACCCCGCCACGGCGCAGTGGGCCGAGAGCGTGGGCGCGCCCGGTGATCCCGCCGGTGGCCGGTGGGGTGCCGGAGCCGGTGAGGGGTGGCAGACGAACAACCCCTACGTGACCGGGGAGATCCGGCGGCCGGACGAGGCTCAGCCGGAGGTTCCGCAGCAGCGTTCCCGGCGGTCGCCCCGGGCGGCGCACGTCTTCCTCGCCGAAGGTGACGGGCCGTGGGCGATCGTTCCGGACGAGGCTCAGCCGCCCGCCGGGTCGCGGCCGGTGTCACCGGCGCGGCCGCCGGAGGTTCCCGGGGCGGACACCGTGGGCCAGCCTGGCGCGGTCCCGAGCGGTCAGCCGGGTCCGATTCCGGGTGGTCAGCCCGGTGCGATTCTGGGTGGTCAGCCCGGTGCGATTCCGGGTGGTCAGCCCGGTGCGATTCCGGGTGGTCAGCCCAGTGGAACTCCGGGTGGTCAGCCTTCTCCCGCGTCGGCGTGGCCGCCAGCGGTTCGACCGGAGGCGAGCCGCCCTGTTTCGGCAGCTCCCGCCGCGCCGCGGCCGGAGAGTGCTTGGCCGCCGGCGATTCAGCAGGGTCCGGGTGGCGACGGACAGGCGTGGCCGGTTCCCGGCCAGCAGCCGCCCTCGACCGGGTGGCCCACGCCTCCGGTCGAGGGATCGAGTCCGGTTCGGACGGGCCCGCAGCCCTCGTCTCCTGCCGGACCGAACGCGACGCCCACGGGCCCGACGCCGCTCGCCACGAACCAGGGCGGGAACGGACCGAACGCGAACTACGCAGGCCCGGCACCGCACGCCACGAGCCAGCCGGGGAACGGACCGAACGCGACTCACGCAGGCCCGGCACCGCACGCCACCAGCCAGGGCGGGAACGGACCGAACGCGACTCACGCAGGCCCGGTGCCGCTCGCCGCGGACCAGGGTGGGGCCCGGCGGCCCAGCCCGAAGGCGCCCAAGGCGGTTCCGCCGCCGCCCGGATGGACCGAGACGCGGCCCGCAGCCGATGGTCTCGCTCCCCGTTCGGCGCCTCCCGCCGCGGCATGGCGGGAAGCGGGGCAGACCCCGACCTCCGGCGAACGGAGCGACGGCACACCGCCCGCCACGGCGTGGGGAGCGGACGGACAGCCCGGACGCGTGCCTCACTCGCCCGCGCCGGATCGGTCGGGCTGGAATGCCGCGACGCCCATCTCGGTGCCTCCGGTGAACGGGGCGGACGGCGGCCAGAACCGGTCGGCCGGTCCGGTGCCGGCGCCGCCGGTGGACGGCTTCGGTGGGCCGGGGCGGCCGACGAGTCCCGCAGCGCCCGGGGTGGCTCGTGCGGAGTCGCTTGGCGACCTTCCGGGTCCTCAGGGACGCGGGCCGGGCGGTTCGCCGGGTTCTCGTCAGGCGGCGCATCCGGGTGGCCGCGTGGAAGGGCCGCACAACGAGCAGGTCGGCAGCGCTTCCGGTGGCCGCTCCCCGGACGCGGTTCGCCGGGACGAGCTGGCGAGTGGCCAGCAGGTCGGCCAAGACGGCGCGCCGACCGGGCCAGCGATGCCGAACGGAACACAGGCCGGGCACGCCGTCCCGAACGGAACACAGACCGGGCCAGCGCTCCCGAACGGAACGCAGACCGGGCACGCCGTCCCGAACGGAACACAGACCGGGCCAGCGCTCCCGAACGGAACGCAGACCGGGCACGCCGTCCCGAACGGAACACAGACCGGGCCAGCGCTCCCGAACGGAGCGCAGACCGGGCAGGCCGTCCCGAACGGCACGCACAGCGAGCCGGCACCGGCCGTAAGTGCCGGACCGATCGCGGGTGGGACGACCGGTGAGCGGCCGACGGTGGCGTTGCCGCGTCCGGCCGCGGGAACCGACCGCGGTGACACCGCGGCCCGCGAGCGGATCGGATTCCCGCTGGCGCGTCCGGGCCAGGACGGCACGGACGCCGCGCAGACCGGCCCCCGAACCGCGGCCACACCGCCGCCGGTTCACGGCGATGCGGCACCGGCGGAGCCGGGTGCGGTGCCGGCCCACGGCGGGACGGCGGCAGGCCCGGCCGGCACGGTGCCGGGCCGGCCCACGGCTGACGGCGACCGGCCCGCGGCATCGGCGCAGCCCGAAAAAGCGCGGGACCTGGCCGATGTGACACCGGACCGGGCCGGCGCGGTGCGGGACCGGGCCGATGTGGTGCGCGACTGGGCCGATATGGATCAGCCGTACATGGATGCGGACGGGACGCTGCACAACCTGCGGCCGATCGCCCGCCTGGAGACCTCCGGGCCGGACACCGAGCCGCGGCGGTACTCGGACACCGCTCTCGGCAGCGGCTGGTTCGTCAGCAAGACGCCGGCGAAGGCCGAGGACGGCGAGGCCGCGGAGGCGACGCCCGGGGAGGGCGAGACCCCGGACGCCGCGGCTGCGGAGACGGCGGCCGAGGGCGAGCAGCCGCAGGGCCCGGAACTGGCCCCGCACCTGCCGCTGACCGCCGCCGACCTGTCCGCGATCCGCTGGCGGCTGGACGGCGCCAGCCTCCGCGAGGTGGTCGACGACCGGAACGCGCTGCGCGAGCTGGGTGAACGCCTGGACGGCCCGCTGGCCGACGAGGCCGACAACATCGTCAAGGCGGGGCTGCTGAGCGTACGCGCGGAGGTGTACCGCCTTCTGGGTGAGCTGGGCATGGCCGCGGCCGCCGCCCGGCTGGCCCTGGCGCACGCCGAGTCGGCGCAGGACCTTCAGTCGCAGGTGATCGCGCAGGCCGAGCTGGCCCACGTGCTGCGGTTGCGGGGCGACTACATGGAGGCGGACCGGCTGTTCCAGCGGGCGGTGGACGCGGATGTTCCGGCCGCTGTGCGCAGCGTGGTTCACGAGAACGCCGGGCGCAGCTGTTTCGACCAGAACCGGCACATGGAGGCGCTGGACCACTTCGCGCGCGCGATCCGGTTGGGTTCGCCGGAGGACACCGATCTGGTGGAGCGCATCGGGGTGTGCCTGGAAGCCGTCTACATCCATGTGCTGCGGGACGGTTGGGGCCCGTACCCGAGGAAGTCTCCGGAGATCAGGGCACCGCTCGGCGCGCGCCCGGCCGCCGAGGGTGAGGAGGCGCTCACCGAGTCGACGGCCGAGCATCCGGTGGTGGATCCGCGGCGGTAGTCAGGCTGTGAGGCGGGCCGGGCCGGCCATCATGCTGCGCCCGCGCCCGCCCTCCTTGGCCCGGTAGAGCGCGGCGTCGGCGGCCCGTTGGAGGTCGTCGGGGCCGGTGGCGTGGTCGGGTGCGACGGCGATGCCGATGCTGATTCGGGGCGGCCCGCACGGCAGGTCGGTGGCGCCCGAGACCCGGGTCCGTACCTGCTCGATGTACCGGAGCGCGCCGTACGGGGCAGCCTGGAGGAGGACGGCGAACTCGTCCCCGCCGAGCCGGGCGACCATGTGCCCACGGTCCTCGGCGGCGTCCCGCAGGGCGTCGGCGACGGCGCGCAGTGCCTGGTCCCCGGTGGCGTGCCCCCAGGTGTCGTTGATCGTCTTGAAGTGATCGACGTCGATCATCACGAGGGCGAGGGGGTGGTGCGGCCCGGCCCGGGTGACGGCGCGGCCGATGGCGGCGTCGAAGGCGCGCCGGTTGGCGGCGCCGGTGAGCGGGTCCGAGGTGGCCTGGTTCTCCAGGACGTCGCGGAGCCGGTCGTTGCGTTCGCGGAGACCGGCCACGACGATCGCGGTCATCGACATGGCGACGGTGATGGCGATCCAGTCGTGGAGCGCGTGGGTGCCGTCGGTGTACTGGAAGGCGACCAGGGCGTGCCCGGCGGAGACGGCCGCGACGACGAGGCCGGTGAGGATCCGGCCGAGGAACGACGCGGCGTAGAGCAGCGGCCACAGGTAGAACATCTGCGGGCCCAGGCTGGCGTCCTCGGTGGCGACGTTCAGCCCGGTGATCACGGCGATCCCGAGGAACGGCACGGCCGGCCAGAAGAGGACCGGCAGGTGTTCCGGGTGGCGCAGGCTGACCAGGCCGATCACGAGGACGACGGCCGAGGTGACACCGAGGGCGATCAGCCGGGGCGGCGGATCACCGAGTTCCATGAGGACGCCGGTGATCAGGTTGTAGGGTCCGGCCGCCAGCATCAGGTAGGCGACGGCACGGGCGGCGCCGTGCGAGTCACGTAACTGGACGGACAATGCGGTTCTCCTCCGGGGGTCGGATTCAGAACCACGTTCGGTACGGTCGGCGAATTACTGAGTGCCTACTCGGTACGCAGGGCGACGACCGGGTCGAGCCGGCCGGCCCGCTGCGCCGGCACCACCCCGAAGACGATGCCGACGGCCGCCGACACCCCGAAGGCCAGCGCCATGGACCACCAGGTCAGGGCGGCCGGGACCGGGCTGAGCCGGTCGACGAGCAGGGCCGCGGACCCGCCCAGCAGCATGCCGAGCACACCGCCGGTGGTGGTGAGCAGGACGGCCTCGAGCAGGAACTGGACGCCGATGTCGCGGGGGCGGGCGCCGACCGCCTTGCGCAGGCCGATCTCCTTCGTCCGTTCGCGTACCGAGACGAGCATGATGTTGGAGACGCCGACGCCGCCGACGAGCAGGCTGATCCCGGCGATGGCGGCGAGCACCCCGGTCAGCACCCCGAGGATGTCGCCGAGCACGCCGAGAATCTGCTCCTGGGTGACGGCGGAGAAGTCGGTGTCGGGGTGCCGTTCGGCGAGTGCCGCGACGACCGCGTCGGAGAGTTCGCCGATGCGTTCCCGGTCGGGGGCGCGGATCGCGATGCCGTCGATGCGTTCCGTGCCGAGCAGGCGCTGCGCGGCGGTGACCGGTACGTGCACCTCGCTGTCCCGGTCGACGCCGAGGCTCTGCCCGAGCGGCTCGAACACGCCGATCACCCGGAACCGGACCCCGCCGATGGTGATCTGCCGGCCGATCGGGTCCCGGTCGGCGAACAGGTCCCGGGCCGTCCCGGCGCCCAGCACCGCGACCCGGCGGCCGGTGCTCACATCGGTCCTGGTCAGGTAACTGCCCCGGTCGAGGCGGCGGACGAAGACGGTCGGCGTGGTCTCGAGGACGCCCTGCATGCTGGAGAAGCCGGTACGCGAGCCGGCGCGTACCGTCTCGCCGGAGGCGATGGTGACCGCGACCCGCGTCCGATCGCCGACCACCCGGTTGATCGCGTCGATGTCGTCGAGGGTGAGCGGCGAGGACGTGGGCGCCGAGCCCGCCTCGATCCGGCCGGGCACGACCAGCAGCAGGTTGGAGCCGAGCCCTTCGACCTGGCGCTCGATCTGTTCTTTGGTACCGGTGCCGATGGCGACGAGGGCGACCACGGCGGCCACCCCGATGACCACGCCGAGCATGGTGAGCAGGCTGCGCAGCCGGTTGGCGCGCAGCGCGTCGAGGGCGACCCGCCACGCCTCAGCGAGTCGCACTGATCAGCCCGTCCCTCATCACGATCTGCCGCCGGGCCCGGGCCGCGACCTCCCGGTCGTGGGTGACCAGCACGACCGCCACGCCGTCGTCGTTGAGCGATTCGAGCAGGGCGAGGACGGACTGCCCGGTGGCCGAGTCGAGGTTGCCGGTGGGTTCGTCGGCGAGCAGCACCGACGGCCCGGTGACCAGGGCCCGGGCGATGGCGACACGCTGCTGTTCACCGCCGGACATCTGGTTGGGCCGGTGGGTGATCCGGTGGGCGAGGCCGACGCGGTCCAGCATGGCGGCGGCGCGTTCCCGGCGTTCGCGGCGGCCGATGCCGCGGTAGACCAGCGGCAGGCCGACGTTGTCCTGGGCGGTGGTCCGGGCGAGCAGGTGGAACGACTGGAACACGAACCCGATCGTGGTGTTGCGCAGTTCGGCGAGCTCGTTGGGGGTGAGCCGGGCGACGTCGCGGCCGCCGATCAGCAGGGTGCCGCCGGTGGGCCGGTCCAGGCCGCCGAGCAGGTGCATGAGCGTCGACTTGCCGGAGCCGGAGGTGCCGACGATGGCCACGTAGTCGCCGGGTTCGACGGTGAGCGACACGCCGCGCAGCGCCGGCACCGACAGGCCGTCGAGCTGGTAGGTGCGGCTCACGTCCTCCGCGACGATGGCCGGGGTGTTCACGGCGCCTCGTCGCCGGCGCTCACCTGGTCGGCGCCGGCGATCACCACCCGCTCCCCCGCGCCGACGCCGGACAGGATCTGCACGATGTCCTCGCCCTGGACGCCGAGCCGCACCGGGACGGCCGCGTATCTCCCGTCGCGCACGGTCCAGACGGTGTCCCGGCCGTCGGCGGCGACCACCGCCGAGGCGGGCACGGTGACCGCGCCGGCGGCCTGCCGCACCTTGAGACGGATCACGGCGCTCATCCCGGGCCGTGGGACGGGCGCGGCCTCGCCGCTGTCCGGGTAGTCGCCCTCGGCGAGTTCCAGGCGGACCCGGTAGGAGACGCCACCGCGCGCCGAGGTGGTGGGCAGCAGATCGACGGCACGGACGGTCGCCGGGTAGCGGGCGCCGGGCGCGGCGTCGAGCTCCACCTCCGCCTTGACACCCTCCTCGACCAGCAGCACGTCGGTCTCGTCGACCTCGGCGGAGAGACCGAGCCGGCCGGTGTCGACCACGGTGATCACCGGGGTGCCGGCGGCCACGTAGCCGCCCTCCGGCACGGCGGCGTCCACACCGGACGACACCATCCCGGCGGTCGACGGAACCTGGCCGCTCTCCAGCAGCCCGGCCAGGGAGCCGCTGCCGCTGGCCGGGGCCGGCCCGCCGTACTGGACCACCCCGGCGACCGGGGCTTTCAGGGTGAGGGCGTCGACGGCCGCGTCGGCCAGCTGGTACGCCTGCTCGGCCTGCATCCGCTGCGCCGCGGCGAGCGAGCCCATGGCCCGCCCGAGCGACGCCACGCCACGCTGCACCGACCGCAGCGCCGCGGCCGAGGCGGCCGACGCCGTCTCGTACTGTTTCTCGGCGGCGTCCACCTGATGCAGCAGCGCCGCGCGCGCCCGCGGGTCGGCGATCTGCCCGGCCGCGTCCCGGGCCTGCTCGAACGCGGCCGCCGCCTGCCGGTCGGTCCGCTTCCGCACCGCCGTGAACTCTGCGGTGCCGCCGACCGGGACGCTTCCTCCGGACGGCGCCTGATCGAGCGCCTCGCGCGCCGCGTCCCGCCGCCGCTCCAGCTCCGGTGACTCGATCACGGCGAGCACGTCGCCTTTCGCCACCCGCTCCCCCGGCTCGGCGCGCAGTTCACGCAGCGTGCCGGCGGCCGGGGCGGTCAGCGTGGCGGCGGTCCGGGCGGTCACCGTCCCGGGCGCCTCGACGATCTCGTCGACCGTCCCGACCTCGGCGGACCCCAGCCGGACGGCGCTCGCCTCGTCGTCACAGGACGCGCCGGTCTGCGACAGCAGCAGGACACCGAGAAGCATGATCACGGCACGTGAGCGGGCGCGAGACACAGAGGCCACTCTATGCCGAGAACGCGCCACCGGCTTTCCCCCAAACATCAAAACCCTTCTCTGTTACGGGCTACGCGCACCCGATCGTCCAGGGGGGCGATCATCTGCCCACACCGGGCCGTTGGGCCGCTGCGGGCGTGAGCGCGGCGCAAGCAACGACACGGGTCTCCGACCCGTCAGGCCGGCCGCGGGCCTGAGTGCGGCGCAAACAGCAACACGGGTCTCCGACCCGTCAGGCCGGCCGCGGGCCTGAGTGCGGCGCAAACAGCAACACGGGCCTCCGGCCCGTCGGGCCTGAGGGCGGCCCAAGCAGCGGCACGGGCTCCAGCCATTGGGCCGCTGACAGCCGGCTGAAGGGGTTTACGAGTCCGCCGGGTCCGGGTTGCGCTGGGTGGGGATGACGCCGTGGCCCGGCCGCGCGGCCGGTGGCGCGGCCCCGTTCTCCGGCACCGTGCCGTCGGCCGGGCTCGCCCCGTTCGCCGCCGGCCCGTCCGGGGATCCGGAATCCGGGGATCCGGAATCCAGGGAGCCAGGATCCGGGGAGGCGAAGCCCGGGGGAACGCCGTCCGGGGAGCCGGGATCCAGGGAGCCGGGATCCAGGAAGGCGGGATCCAGGAAGGCGAAGCCTGGGGAGACGCCGTCCGGGGAGCCGGGATCCGCGGCCGCGCCGTCCGGGGAGCCGGGATCCAGGGAGCCGGGATCCGGGGAGGCGAAGCCCGGGGAGGCGGGGTCCGGGGAGGCGGGCTCCGAGGCCGTGGTGCCGTTGGGGGACGGCGGGTCGGGGCGCCGCCAGATGGACGAGTCCGGGGTGGTGGCGGCCGGGATCGGGGCGGGCTCGGGTTCGGCCGCCGGCTCTGGGACGGGCTCGGCGCCCGGCCGGGACGGCAGCGCGACGGTGACCCCGGTGTGGTCGCGGTGCGCGGCGAGGGCGGCCCGGTGGTACTCCTCCAGTTCGGCGATGAACGCGGCGTCGGCGTAGACCGAACCGTCGATCAGTGGTCCCGGCCGGCCCTCCAGGACGGCGATGACGTCCTCGCCGGTGAGGGTCTTGTGCGTCTCCAGGGCGTGCGCGAGGGCGAGCACCTCCCGCCGGTTCTCCTCGAGCAGCGCGGCGGTGCGCCGCAGCATCTCGCCGAGGTTGTCCTCGATCCGGTCGGCCAGCGCGCGGCGGGCGCTGATCTCGGGTTTCTCGCTCTTGCCGGGGCCGCCGGGGGTGCCGGTGCCGAGGCGGCTGGAGTAGGAGTACGACGACACGGTGGAGCCCATGCCCCAGACGCCCTCCATGTGGGTGGCGACCGCGGTCGCCGACTCGAGGTCGCCGGAGACGCCGGAGGAGCTGTCGCCGTCGAAGAACATCCGTTCCCCGGCGAGCGACGCGAGCGACACGTAGATGTCCGACTCGTAGTGGCTGCGCCAGGTGGTGAACTGGTCCTCCGGAGGGATGCTGGCGACCATGCCGAGGTAGCCGCTGCCCTTCTCGATGGTCGCGATGTCGATCTCGAGATGGTGCCGGGTGCGGTAGGCGATGACGGCGTGGCAGGCCTCGTGCACCGCGACGGCGTGCCGTTCCCGTTCGATGTACTCGACGTTCTCCGCCGGGCCGAGCTCCTTGAGCTGCTTGGCGCGGATGATGTCCCGCCAGGTGATGGTGTCCCGGCCGCCGCGGATGGCGGTGATCAGCGCCTCGTTGACGGTGTCCTTGATGGTGGCGCCGGTCGCGTACGGCGTGATCGTGGCCAGCTTGTCGATCTGCTCCTCGGTCAGTTCGTGCTGCACCTTGTCCAGATAGCCCTGATAGGTGCGCACCCGCCCGGCCTTGGTGGGGTAGCCGACCTTGTAGATGCGGTCGATCCGGCCGGGCCGCAGCAGTGCCTCGTCGAGGGCTTCGGGCAGGTTGGTGGCCATCATGACGAGGATCCGGTACTTGGGCGGCGGCTTGGGCCGCATGCCGAGCGCCCGGCGGACGTGCCGGTTGATGAAGCCGCGCGGCTTCTTCAGCCCGGACAGTTCGGTGAGCAGGGCTTCCAGCGTGCCCATGCCGCCGCCACCGCCCATGCCCCCGCCGTACATCATCTTGGTCTTGCGGGTTTCCGGAAGGTCGTGCCGCATGGCCTCGCGGGTGAGCAGGAGCCGGGAGTCTCCGGACAGGTAGGTGAAGCCCTGGCAGCCGTCGGCGAACGGCGCGGGGGTCATGCCGCCGCGCGGGAAGCCGGGCCCGCCCTGGGCGAGGGCGCCGCGGTTGCCGAGGGAGTCGGCCTCGTCGAAGAAGACGATGACGCCGCCGTAGCGGAGGGCGAGTTTGCGCAGCTTGCGGAAGAGCGACTTGACCTTGAGCACGCCGACGCCGAAGAACATGTTGATGAAGGCGCCCGGGTCGACGAACACGTACGGTTTGCCGGTCTCGCCGGCCACCGCCTCGGCCATCAGCGTCTTGCCGGTGCCGGGCGGGCCCCAGAGCAGGATGCCGCCGGGAACGTACCCGCCCTTGGTCTCGATGGCCTCCGGGTTCTCCAGGTAGACGATGTTCTCCTTGACGCGTTCCAGCACGTGGTCCTGGCCCCACACGTCGGCGAACCGGGTCTTCACGTCGTCCGGGTAGTAGACCTCGACGCCGCCCCGGGACAGGAACCAGAAGATCGCGACGAACTGGCCGACCGCGATGAACAGGATGAAGATGACCTGGAGGAACATCGGCGCGACGGCCCACAGCAGGGCGGGCAGTTCGAAGAGCGCGAGGGCCGGCGAGGTGTCCAGTACGGACGCGAGCACCAGCGACACCAGGCCGATGAAGAGCAGCCACTTGAAGATGCGGACCAGCCGGAACCGGGTCCAGTCGGAGAACATCCGGTGGGTGAGCCGCTCGAAGCCGCCGAAGATGCCCTTGGTCCACAGTCGGTGGTAGCCGGCCGAGTGCTCACTGATCAGGAAATGGATCTGGCGCAGCACCTCGACGCCGAACAGCACCAGGACGGTGATGCCCTTGCCGCCGGCCGCGAGCTCGCGCATCGCGTCCTCGAACGGCAGGATCGGGTTGTCCGCCATCGCGGCCCAGACCAGGGCGAACCACACCACGACGAAGAGCAGCAGGAACTTGATCCGGTCCCAGAACGGCAGCCTCTTGCGGGTCGGGCGGACCTGTTCGCCGGGTCCCTCGTCGGGTGGGCGCAGGCCTTCGACGGGGTGGCCGATGGGCGCGGTCATTTGTCACTCCTCACCGTGAAGGAGGTGGCGATCGTCTCGATCTCGCCGGACCGCTCGGCGTAGCAGCTGGTGGTGCACCGGATCAGCAGCAGGTAGAGCTTGCTGCCGTCGTTGTTCACCAGGGCGGTCTGGTCGAAGGTGTGCAGGACGCCGAGCCCGAGGTCGTAGTTGTAGACGACGCGGACGCCGTGCAGCCCGTTCTCCGGGGTGAGCACCTCGTCCTGGAGCAGCTCGAACCCGGTCAGGGTGGTGGTCTCGGCGACCGACTTGCGGGCCTCCTCGGTGACCGGGAGGAAGAAGTTGCGCAGGATGTCGAGCGAGATCGCGTCCCGTTGCGCCTCGGTGGTCCGGGCGACCCGCGCGTACAGGATCGGTTCGGTGGTGATGCCCGCGGTCATCAGATGGTCGGCGCTGGGGTCCGCGGCGGCGTCGTACGCCACCGACCACCACAGCCGCTGGCGCAGGCTCGCGGCGGCCGAGTCGGAGTTGAGCCCGGTGAGCGCGTCGTCCAGCGACTTGGTGCCGACCTCGTGCCACTCGTGGGGCACCTTGAAGTAGGTCTGTTCGCCCGAGTTCTTCACGTAGGTGAACTCGGAGGTCCCGCATCCGGCGAAAAGGGTCAGAGCGGCGACGGCCGCCGCTGGAAGAGAGGTCGCTCGTTTCAGCATGGGCGGCTCCACTGCCTGACGGGTGAGTCCGTCTCCGCAGTGTCCCCCGGAATTGTTACGAAAACGCTATCCGGAATTCAGCTCCATCAGTGAGATCAGGCGGATCCTCCCAGGCCACCGCGCGTGTGAGTTTCGGGTGCGTATCGCACCCGAAACCCACACATCACGGGTTACCGATCAGGTGCCGGGACGCCGCCCGAACACCTTCACCGTCATACCGATCTTGCCGATGCCGTAGTAGAGCTTGGCGTCGGACTGCAGCAGGTTCACGCAGCCGTGCGACCCGCGCCACTTGTCGTGGATGTAGGTCGTGGTCTGGTGGAAGCCCCGCCCGCCGATGAAGCGCTGCCAGTACGGCAGCCACACCTCGTACGGGTCGGACCACTCCTTCTTCGTCCGCTTGTTGATCGAGAAGGTGCCCGCCGGGGTCCGGTATCCCGCGTACCCGGTACGGGTGACGGTCGGCTTGGTGTGCAGCTTCCCGTTCTTCATCACCCACGTCGTCTGATGGGTCAGGTCGACGCAGAAGGTGATGCCCTTCTTCTTCGGCTTGCAGGCCGACGTCTTCGTCGCCGCCAGTCGCTTGGCGACGTCGTAGGTGGTCGGGCCGGCGAGCCCCTTGGCCGGCTGGATACCGAACCGCTTCTGGAACTTCACGATCGCGGCACAGTCGGCGGTGGACTGCTTACCGTCGACCGTGACCGTGCCGTATCCGCCCAGCTGCTTGAGGTAGCCCTCGACCTGCTTCTGGTACTTGCCGGTCGCGCACGACGCGGCAGCCGCCTTGGTGACCACCGACGTGGTCACGGCCGCGGCGACCGGCACGGCCGCACCGGCGCCCGCCGGTGTCAGCGCGACAGCGCCGAGACCGCCACCCACCAGAGCCGCCAAAACGGCCCCGGTGAGGCGGGCGGAAACCCGTCTCGTTGCCAATCTGATCCCTCCCCAGGGATGTGGTGTCCGCACATCGAAGCACAGCCGTCCCACCGGTGACCTGTGGGGAAGGACGGTGACATGAAACCGGTATGCCATCGGCACACCGCATGCCCGCTTGAGGCGAACTCCGCTCCGGGGAGTCAGCGGTCGATCAACGGGGAGTGGCGAGCTCCTGCACCCAGTACGGGGTGCCGCCGGACGCCAGCGCCAGGCCCACCCCCATCTGATCGAAGCGGCAGTCCAGGATGTTGCGCCGGTGGCCGGGACTCTCCATCCAGTCGGCCATCACCCGGTACGGGCTGTCCTGCCCCCGGGCGATGTTCTCCCCGTAACGGCTCCACGTGTAGCCGGCGTCGGTCACCCGCGATCCGGCCATCTCGCCGCGCGGTGACTCGTGGTCGAAGTAGCCACGCCGGGCCATGTCGGCGGCGTGCCGGTTGGCCGCCTCGATCAGCCGCCGGTCCAGGCTGAGCGGCTCGCAGCCGGCGCCCCGCCGGTGCTGGTTGGCCAGCGCCAGGACCTGCTGCTGCACCGGGGCCTGCGGACTGGACGAGACGGACGCCGCGGTGACCACGGTCCGGGACGCCGAGATCGGGTCGCCGGCCGGGAGGGCCACCCGCCGCATCGGCTCCCGGGGAGGCTCCCCGTGCACCGGCGCCCGTGCCGCGAGCCCTCCCGCGACCAGCGCCAAGGCACCCACACCGAGCACCACCGAAGGCTTCCGCATACCCCGTCGATCCCCTCGTCTCCGTGCGCTCCGGCCGCTCCGCCGGTGCTGCCCGGATGACCAACTCCGGTCGTCGGCGACCGGTCACTGTGCCGTTTGCGCGCCGGAGCGCCACCGGAACCCGCCCGGACCCCCGGGAACCCCGCTGAGCTGCGCGGACACCGAGAGCCGGGAGGCACATCCGTCGCACAACCGCACCGGAGTCCGGCATTCTTCCCCCTACCGGGGTAACCCGCTCAGGCCTTGTTGCCGACCGGCCGGAGGGTCCCGGCCGGGCGCGCGCCGCCGCTACGGTTTCGCGGTGCGCAATCGGTATCCGGGCATGTTTCGTGCCGCCGCGATCGTCTACCGGGCGGCCCGCCGGCTCCGGTGGCGGCCGGCCGGCGAGCCGGGCCGGTCCACCCCAGCGGCCGAACCGGTGGCCGGGCCGATCCCGGCGGGCTGGCCCGAGGTGGCGCGCGACCAGCCCGCCCCGCCGGATCCGCTGGCCGACGCGGTCACCCGGCGGATCACCGCGGCTCAGCGGGCCGATCTGCCGGTCGCCGGGCGCCCGGTGCCCGGCTACGGGCCGGCCCGCGACGCGGGGGCGCCCCGGTCCGCGCCACGGCACGCCGCCGAGGAGCAGCCCCTGTCGCTGCCGCTGTCGCTGCGGTTCCGGGGACCGGACGGCCGCGCCTGAGCAGGCCGGTCCCGGCGTACGGAGGGCGGCCGCGCGCCGGGACCGGCCGAAAAGGCGCCGCTCCCGCCCGTACTGGAAAAATGTCGGTAAAGAACGGGCAAAATCGGAATAAGGGCCAACGTCGAAGGAAGGTGAGCGAAGCTCACAAAAACCCGACTAGCCTGGGGCCGTGGGAGGGCAGCACGGCGACGCATCGGCCCCGGCGCTGGAGGGCGGAGTCCTCGCGCTGGTCTTCCGGGCCGGGCCGCTGCTCTGCGCGCTGCCGCTGAACGAGGTCGTCGAGACCATGCGGCCGCTGGCGACGCGGCCGCTCGCCGGAACGGCACCCCACGTCCTCGGCCTGACCGTCCTGCGCGGCGAACCGGCGCCGGTGATCGACGTGACCCGGCTTCTCACCGGCGCCGACGGCCGGATCGACCGGTACGTGGCGGTGCGGGCCGGCCGGGGTCCGGTCGCCTGCGCCACCGGCCCGGTGCTCGGCGTCCGGGAGATCCGGGTCTCTCCGCCGGAGGGGCCGTCGCCGCTGATCGCGGGAGTCGGCACGGTCGGCGCCGATCCACTGCTGCTGTTGCGCGGCTTCCGTGCCGTGCCGGACGCGGTGTGGGAGGCCGCCGGGCACGCACCGGAGCCGGTCTCATGAGCGGCGCGATGTCGCTGACCCGGTTCCGGGAGCTGCTGCAACGGCGGCTGGGATGGACGTTCGCCGACAACGACCCGGGACAGACCGCCGCCGTGCTGGCCGCCCGGGCGAAGGCGCACGGGCTGACCGAGCGGGAGTATCTGGACCGGCTGGCCGGCCGGCGCTGGACCGCGGAGATCGCCGAGCTGGCGCAGGCGCTGAGCATCACCGAGACCTACTTCTTCCGGCACGGCGAGCAGTTCCGGGTGCTGCGGGACACGGTGCTGCCGGACCTGATCCGGAGGCGGGCCGGGCAACGGGTGCTGCGGCTGCTCTCGGTGGGCTGCTCGTCCGGCGAGGAGGCCTACTCCCTGGCCATCACCGCCTGGCCGGCCCGGCCCACCCCGGACTGGATCGTCTCGGTCCTGGGCGTCGACGCCAACCGGGAGATGCTGCACCGGGCGCGTGCCGCGACCTACTCACCGTGGTCGCTGCGGGACACCCCCGAGGAGGTACGGCGGCGCTGGTTCCGGGAGACCGGCGACGACGGGTTCGCGGTGCACCCGGACATCGCGGCGACGGTGCGGTTCGCCGAGCACAACGTGGCCGACGACGACCCGCAGCTGTGGCACCCGGCCCGCTACGACGTGATCTTCTGCCGCAATCTGCTGATGTACCTGACCGGGGAGGTCGCGGCCGGCCTGGTGCACCGGATGACCCGGGCGTTGACCGACGGCGGCTACCTGTTCCTCGGGCACACCGACTCGCTCGGCAGCCACCCGAAGGGCCTGGAGCTGTGCCACCGCGGCGGCACCGTCTACTACCGGCGGCAGAGCGCGGCCCCGCCCGTACCGGCGCCGGAGCCCGCCCCGGCCCGCGAACGTCCGCCGGCCCGTCCGGCGCCCACCGTCGACACCCGGTCCCGGGCCCTCGGGCTGCTGCGCGACGACCGGTTCGCCGAGGCCCTCGACGTGCTCGGGCCGGACGACGCGCTGCTGCGCGGGGTGCTGCTGGCCCAGCTCGGCCGGGTCGCCGAGGCCCGGGACACCGTGCACCGGCTGATCGACGTCGGCGGGCCGCACCCCGACGCGCACCACCTGCTCGGCGTCTGCCACGAGCTGGACTGCGCGGATCAGGCGGCCGGGCAGTACCGGCTGGCGGCGTACCTGGATCCGGAATTCGCCATGCCCCGGCTGCGGATGGGACTGCTGGCCCGGCGGCGCGGCGACCACCGGGGCGCGGCCGCGAACCTGGCGGCGGCCCTGGAGCTGCTGCCCCACGAGGACGAGGAGCGGGTCGTGCTGTTCGGCGGCGGGTTCGGGCGGCTGACGCTGACCACCCTGTGCCGTACCGAGCTGGAGGCGTGCGAGGTGCGGCGATGACGGTGGCCGGCCGGGTGACCCGGTTGCGGGAGGAGTTCGACAGGTCGTTCGCCGAGCCGGCCCGCGTCCTCGAGTGCGAGACCGTCGAGCTGCTCGCGGTCGGCGCCGGTGACCGGCCGTACGCGCTGCGGCTCACCGAGGCGTCCGGGGTGCACCCGGACCGGCCGGTCACGCCGCTGCCCACCTCGATCCGGGCGCTGCTCGGGGTGGCCGGGTTCGCCGGCGCGGTGATTCCGGTCTACGACCTGGCGGCTCTGCTCGGCCACCCGGTCCCCCGGCGGCCACGCTGGCTGCTGCTCGCGAAGGGCACACCGCCGCTGGCGCTCGCCTTCCACGAGCTGGACCGGCACCTGCGGGTGCCGCTCGCCGACGTGGTCGACGGCGCCGACCCGCGCGGCTGCCTGCGCGGGATGGTACGGCTGCCGGACGGCCACCGGCCGATCGTCGACGTGCCGGCCGTCCGGGAGCTCGTGCACCGCCTGGCCGGGTACCGGTCCGTTCCCGAGGAGGCCCGATGACGGCCGGACGCACGTACGGCGGCAAGCTGGCGATCGGTGTCGCCCTCACCGTCCTGCTCACCCTGCTCCTGGTCGGCACCGCGGTGGTCGGCCTGATGTTCGTGGTCACCGCGAAGGACGCCGCCATCACCGCGGCGACGGAGGACCTGACCGGCACGGAGAACCTGAGCCGGACCATGGAGGCGCGGATCGCGGACTACCGGGCCTACCTGCTGGACGCGTCGGCCGAGAACGCCCGGCTCACCGAGGAGAACCACCAGCAGTTCCGGCAACGCCTCGACCAGCTGCGCGCCCACGTCACCGACACGCCGACCCAGCAGGCGCTGGACCGGATCGCCGCCCTCGACGAGAAGCACGCGGCGGCGAGCGCCGAGGTGATGCGGGCCCGCGCCGACAACGCCGACATCCCGGCCATCACCCGGCTCAACGATTCCCTGGTCGCACCGGTCCGCGGGCAGCTGGAGGCGGCGCTCGCCGACGTGATCGACCGGGTCCGGGTGAACGTCGACGCCGATCGCGAGGCCGCGTCGGACCGGGCCGAGCAGGCCATCCTGCTGATCGTCGGGCTGGGCGTGCTCATCACCATCTGCGCCGTGCTGGTGGCCCTGCGGCTCAACCGTGACCTGCGCCGCGAGGTGGGCACCGCGGTGGGGCACATCCAGAGCTCCTCGGCCCAGCTGGAGGCCGCCGCCGCGCAGCAGGTCAACGGCGGCCGGGACCAGGCCAGCGCGATGAGCGAGATCACCACGACGATCAGCGAGCTGCTGATCACCTCGCGGCAGATCGCGGACAACGCCCAGCGGGTCTCCAAGATCGCCGAGGAGACCGAGGCGGCGGCCCGCGCCGGGGACGCCACCATCGACCAGACCCGGGCCTCGATCATCGCGATCCGCACCCAGGTCGACCAGATCGTCCAGCACATGCTGGCGCTCGGCGAGAAGTCGCAGCAGATCGGGCTGGTCGTGGACCTGGTGTCGGAGCTGGCCGAACAGACCAACATCCTGGCCATCAACGCCACCATCGAGGCCAGCGGCGCCGGTGAATGGGGCCGCCGGTTCGCCGTGGTGGCCGAGGAGATCCGCAAGCTGGCGGACCGGACGGCGGCGTCGGCCAAGGAGATCCGGGCGCTGATCGACGACGTCCGCGGCGCGGTCAACACCACGGTGATGGCCACCGAGATCGGGTCGAAGGCGGTCGACACCGGGGCCCGGCAGTTCGACGACGCCACCGACTCGTTCCGGGAGATCGCGCGGCTGGTCTCCACCACCAACGACGCCACCCGGGAGATCGAGCTGTCCACCAAGCAGCAGACCACCGCGGTGGAACAGGTCAACGTCGCCGCGTCGGAGACCGCCCGGGTGTCCCGGGAGACCGAGGAGAGCGCCGTGCAGACCAGGCAGACCGCGGCGCACCTCTCCTCGCTCTCCGGTGAGCTGCTGAACCTCGTCGGGAGCGGGCGCCACTGATGGCCGAGGGCAAGGATCCGCTGCGCTATTTCCGGATCGAGGCGCGGGAGCTGGTCGACCAGATCAGCGCCGGTGTCCTCGACCTGGATCAGGGCGGCGGCCCGGAACCGGTGGCCCGGCTGCTGCGGGTGGCGCACACCCTCAAGGGCGCGGCCCGGGTGGTCCGGCAGAAGGAGATCGCCGACCGGGCGCACGCCTTCGAGGAGGTGCTGATCCCCTACCGGGGCGTGGACGTGCCGCCGGCCGCCGACGCGATGCGGGAGCTACTGCGGCTCAACGACGAGATCGCCGCGCGGGTGGCCGAACTCGAGGACCGGCCGAAGCCACCGGTGGCCAGCGGGCCGGACGAGCCCGCCCCGGCGCCGGCCCCGGCCGAGGTGGTGGTGAACCCGCGGGCGGTCACCGCCGACCTGGACGAGCTGCTCGACGCCGTCGGCGAGACCACCGCCCGGATGGCGCCGCTACGTGCCGGATGCGCCACCCTGGAGCGGCTGCACCGGGCCGCGGAGACGCTCGCCGACCAGTTGCGGACCGGCCGCGGCACCACCCCGGCGACGGCCCGGTCGGCGGCCGAGCGGCTGGCCGGAAAACTGGGATCGGCCGGCCGCCGGTTCACCGACGCGGTCGACCAGATGCAGCGGGAGCTGGACGAGGTACGGGCCAGGGCGGAGAGTCTGCGGCTGGTGCCGGCCGGTTCGATGTTCACCGCCATGCGCCGGGCGGTCCGCGACGCCGCCGACGCCGAGGGCAAGCGGGTCCGGTTCGAGGCCCGGGGCGCCGGGGTCCGGATGGGCGCGCACCTGCTCGGCCCGGTCAGCGGCGCCTTCCTGCACCTGGTGCGCAACGCGGTGGTGCACGGCATCGAACCGGAGCCGCAGCGGCTGTCGGCGGGCAAACCCGCCGAGGGGACGGTCACCGTCGAGGTGGAGCGGCGTGGCCGGCACGCGGCGTTCCGGTGCCTCGACGACGGGCGCGGCTTCGACCTGGACGCGCTGCGCGACACCGCCCGCGACCGCGGTCTGCTGCCGTCCGGCGCCGGGCCGCCGGACGACGCCGGCCTGCTCGACCTGGTGCTGCGCGGCGGGATCAGCACCTCGCCGTCGGTGACCGAGGTGGCCGGGCGGGGCATCGGCATGGACGCGGTCCGCGAGGTGGCGGCCCGGCTGCACGGCGACGTACGGGTGAGCAGCACCCCGGGCGCCGGAGCCCGCGTGGAGCTGGTGATCCCGCTGGCCCTGCTCAGCATGACCGGCCTGAACGTGGAGTCCGCCGGCATGACCAGCACCCTGCCGCTGGACGCCGTACGCGCCTGTGTGCGGCTGTCCGCCCAGGACGCCACCACCGCCGCGGTGACCGGCCGGATCGTCTACGACGGCGGCGCGGCCCCGTTCCTGCCGCTGGCCGAGGCCCTGTACGCGGGCACGCCCGTCCCCGAGTCCACCGGCGTCGGCGCGGCTGTCGTGGTGAAGGGCGAGGCCGGCCTGTTCGCGATCGGTGTCGACCGGCTGGCCGGCACGTCCGCCCTGGTCGCCCGCCCGCTGCCGGATCTGGCCCGGGCATCGCCGGTGGTCGGCAGCGTCACGGTCGACGCCGAGGGCAATCCGCGCCTGGTGCTGGACCCGGACGGCCTGGCCGCCGAGGTGGCCGGCGGGCGCCCGGCCGGAGCCGGCCCGGCGGCGGCCGTCGCGCCGCTGCCGATCCTGGTGGTCGACGACTCGCTCACCACCCGGATGCTGGAGCGCAGCATCCTGGAGTCGGCCGGGTACGAGGTGGATCTGGCCGCCTCCGGCGAGGAGGCCCTGGAGATGGCCCGCGCCCGCCGGTACGGCCTGTTCCTCACCGACATCGACATGCCCGGCATCGACGGGTTCACCTTCGTCGAGCGGACCCGCGCCGACCCGCGGCTGGCCGGGGTGCCGGCGATCCTGGTCAGCTCCCGGGCCGGCGCCGCCGACCGGGAGCGCGGCCGGGCCGCCGGGGCCGACGCCTACGTCGCGAAGGGCGAGTTCGACCAGGAGCGGTTGCTGGGCCACATCCGGCGGCTGGTGGTGCGCTCATGAGCGGGCGTGCGAGCGCGGCATCGAGCTCGGTCCCGAAGGCATGCCGGCGCCGAAGCGCAGCGGAGGTGGCGGCATGACCCGGGTGCTGATCGTCGACGACTCCCTGACCATGCGGCACCACCTGCGGGAGGCGCTCGCACCGGACCCGGACCTGGAGATCGTCGGCGAGGCCCCGGACGGCGAACGGGCCGTGGAGATGACCGCCCGGCTGCGCCCGGACGTGATCACGATGGACATGATGCTGCCCGGGATCAGCGGGCTGGCCGCCACCGAGCAGATCATGGCGCAGCACCCGACGCCGATCCTGGTGGTGTCGTCGGCCGACCGGGAGGAGCTGTTCAGCACGTACAACGCCCTGGCCGCGGGCGCCGTCGAGGTGCTGGAGAAGCCGCGCGGCGACGACTCCGACGCGGACTGGCCGCTGCGGTTGCGGGCCACCCTGCGCCTGGTGTCCCGGATCCGGGTGATCACCCATCCCCGGGCCCGGCTGGACGGCCGGGTCGCCGCCCCACCGCCGCCGCCCGCGCCCCCGCCCGCGCCGAGCCCGCACGGCGGCGGTCTCACCGTGGTGGCGGTGGGCGCCTCCACCGGCGGTCCCGCCGCGCTCACCGAGTTCCTGCGCGGGCTGCCCACCGGGTTCCCGGTCCCGGTGCTCTGCGTGCAGCACATCGCGGCCGGCGAGCAGTTCGCGGTCGCCTTCTCCGACTGGCTGGCCGGGCAGACCGGGCGCGACATCCGATACGCCGACGACGGCGCCCCGGTCGGCCGGCTCGGCGGGCGGGTGCTGCTCGCTCCCCCGGACCGGCATCTGCTGATCCGCGACCGGACACTGCGGCTCAGCACCGGTCCGCCCCGGCACTCCTGCCGCCCGTCGGTGGACGTGCTGTTCGAGTCGGTGGCCGAGGAACTCGGGCCGCAGGCGGCCGGGTGCCTGCTCACCGGGATGGGCCGGGACGGCGCGGCCGGGTTGCTGCGGATGCGCGACCGGGGCGCGGTCACCTTCGCCCAGGACGAGGGCAGCTGCACGGTGTACGGCATGCCCCGGGAGGCGGTGCTGATCGGCGCGGCGGCGCACGTGCTGCCGCCCGGCCGGATGGCCGCCCGGCTCGGCGGGCTCCCGGCCACGGTGGTGCGCCGATGACCCCGACCGTGCTGATCGTCGATGACAGCCTGACCGTACGGATGGACCTGCACGAGGCGTTCGCCGAGGACGGGTTCGCCACCATCCTGTGCGCCACCGGGGCGGAGGCGCGGCGCGCGTTCACCGAGGCCTCGTTCGACGCGGCGGTGCTGGACGTGCTGCTGCCCGACGCCGACGGTCTGGAGTTGCTCACCGAGCTGCGGCGGACGCCGGGCCGGTCGGGCGTGGTGACGATGCTGCTGTCCAGCGCGAGCGAGGTGTCCGACCGGCTGGCCGGGCTGCGCATCGGCGCCGACGAGTACGTGGGCAAACCCTACGACGCCGGGTACGTGGTCGCCCGTACCCGGCAGTTGCTCGGTGAGCTCCCGGACTACGACGGTGACCGGACCGCCGTGCTGGTGATCGACGACAGCATGACGTTCCGGGAGGAGCTGCGCGGGCTGCTCGAATCGGAGGGGTACGCGGTGATGACCGCGACCGGCGGTGAGGAGGGCCTGCGGATGGCCGCCGACCGCCGCCCGAACGCGGTGATCGTCGACGGGGTGATGCCGGACCTGGACGGCGCCACGGTGATCCGCCGGATCCGCCTGGACCCGGCGCTGCGCGACACCCCCTGCCTGCTGATGACGGCCGCCGACGACTACGCCACCGAGATGCAGATCCTGGACGCCGGCGCCGACGCGTTCATCCGCAAGCAGCAGAACCTGAAGGTGGTGCTGGCGAAGCTGTCCGCGGTCCTGCGGCACAGCGCCGAGCAGCTGCCGATCGAGGCGCCCGGCGGAGGGCCGGGCAAGGTGCTGATCGCCGGCCCGGACCGCGACGAGCTGGAGCTGTGGGCCGACACGTTACGGGCCGACGGCTACGACGTCGTCCAGGCCACCGACATCGACGCCATCATGGAGATGCTCACCGTCCAGCCGGTCGACTGCATCGTGCTCGGCTTCGACGACGACATGGACCGGGCCCGGGAGTCGTGCCGCCGGCTGCGCGAGGCGCCGCCGGTCGGGGACACGCCGCTGGTGATGACCGGTGACGAGGAGCGGATGCTGGAGTGCCTGGCCGCGGGCGCCGACGACTACGTCCGGCGGGCCGACGTGCTGGCGGGGCTGCGGGTGCACGTACGGGCCCAGATCCGCCGCAAGCAGGCACACGACGAGGCCCGCCGGATCCGTGAGGAGCTGATGCGCCGCGAGCTGGACGCGGCCGAGGAGCGGGCGGCCCGGCAGCTGGCCGAGACCCGGGCGGCCCTGGTCGAGGAGCTGGAGTGGCGCAACCGGGAGCTGGAGGCGTTCTCCGGGTCGGTCTCCCACGACCTGCGCGGCCCGTTGCAGGTGATCAGCAGTTTCGCCGAGCACATGCTGGACGAGGAGGAGGAGCGGCTCGGCGAGCGGACCCGGCACCGGCTGACCCGCATCCACGCGGCCGCGCTGCGGATGGCCGACCTGGTGGAGTCGCTGTTGATCCTGGCCCGGGCCAGCCGGGGCGAGCTGCGCCGGGAACGGTTCGACCTGACCGCGACGGCACGCCAGGTGATCGGTGACGTCACGGCCCGGGAGCCGGACGGGCGGACGACCTTCCGGGTGTACGAGGAGATGGTCGCCGACGCCGACGAGGGCCTGGTCCGGGTGGTTCTGGAGAACCTGATCGCCAACGCGGTGAAGTTCAGCCGGAAGGTCGAGCGGCCGGTCGTCGAGGTGGGCTGCGAGAACGGCCGCTACTTCGTCCGCGACAACGGCGCCGGGTTCCCGGCCGAGCAGGCCGGTGACCTGTTCCGCCCGTTCGCCCGGCTGCACGACGCCCGGGAGTTCCCGGGCACCGGGATCGGGCTGACCACCGTGCACCGGGCGGTGGAGCGGCACGGCGGGGAGATCTGGGCGGAGAGCGCCGAGGGCCGGGGCGCGACCTTCTGGTTCACGCTGCCCCCGGCCCCCGACGGACCGGAGCGGCACGGGACCTCGCGCCGCTCCGGTTGAGGATCACCGGACGTACGCGAGCCCGTCCGACACCACGGTCGGGCGGCCGGAGGTGCCCTGCACCACGATCGCCACGGTGTGCTTTCCGTAGGCGAGGTTCCGGGTCCACACCGCCTGCCGGTACAGCGACCGGCTCGACTTGAGGTCGATGGTGGTGACCTTCTTGCCGTCCACGTAGACGGCCACCTTGCCGGACTTGGCGGCGCGGGAGAACAGCAGGGACGCGTACCGGCCGGTGAAGGTCCAGGTCAGCTTGGTGTTCTTTGTCGTCGCGGAGAGCGCCTTGCCGCCGAGGTAGGCGCCGCCGGTCTTCTTCGTCCAGGTGCCGCTCTTCTTGGCGGCGGTCTCCGGGGAGAGCACGACGGCCCGGGTGATCGTCGCGCCGCGGGTGTTGCCGGCCTGGTCCCGGGCGGTGACCGTCCAGGTGGCGGTGCCCGGCCGGACGCTGGTCGCCCAGCTCGTGACCGGCCCCAGGTTGCCGGAGACCGGCCGGCTGACCGTGTAGCCGGCCAGCCGCAGGTTGTCGGCGCCGTTCGGGTAGAACGTCACCGGCACCGCGCCGGTGCTGTACGTGCCGGTGCGCAGCGCCACCGCCGGAATGCCGCGGAAGGTGGGCGCCGTGGTGTCGCCGTAGACCCACACGCCGAACCGGGCGGTGCTGCCGGACGTGTGCCGGGCCACGACGGTGATCCCGTGCCTGCCGGCCGGGACGCTGACCGTGGCGCCGCGGGCGGTGCCCGGGACGGTGGTGGCGACCGCGCCGTCGACCAGCACGTCGAACTGGGCGATCTCGGCGGAGTCGTTGCCCACGGTCCAGCTGACGGTGGCGGCGTTCTTCACGTACCAGGCGCCGGCCGCGTACTGGCCGCCGGTGACCGACTTGAGGGCCAGGCCGGTGACCATGAGCTGGGCCTTGGCCCGCATGCCGGGCAGCGCGTCGTACAGGTTGTCGCCGGGGCAGGCGGTCGCGTCGGCGTCCCGGTGCGCGGCCAGCCGGGCCACCGTGATCTTGTCGCCGGCGGCGAGCTTGCTGTTGGCCGATCCGGCGGTGAGCGTCACCGTCGACGCCGGGTTGTAGCCGTACCGGCCGAGCCGGGCGGCCGCGACCTGCGCGATGATCGTCTCGATGGCGGCGGTGGACTCGGCGTACCGGTAGTCGCCGAGCACCGCGATCGAGGCGTAACCGGTGTTGAAGCCCTTCACCGCGGCCGGGACCACGGCGTTCTCCACCCCGCCGGTACGGCCCTCGTAGAGGCGCCCGCACTTGTCGACCAGGTAGTTGTAGCCGATGTCGGAGAAGCCGTCGCTCTTGATGTCGTAGGCCTGGATGGCCCGGATGATGGCCGGGGCGTCCGCGCACTCGTAGGCGTTGGAGTCGTCCCCCGCGTGGTAGGTGTGGTGCAGCCAGACCGTCTGGACCTGGCTGGCCACCGAGATCTCGGTGCGCCGGGTGATGGTCTCGTCCGCGCTCCACGCCTTGCGCGAGTAGTAGCTCGGGAACTGCGCCTGGATCGGCGCCGTGGTCCCCGCGGTGACCGCCGCGATCCCGGCGTCGCCCGTCGGGGTGACGACCGGCTCGTCCAGCGAGTCGACCTTGGTGGCGTCGTCGGCGCTGGGCGACGGCTCGGCCGTCGGCTCCGGCGCGGCCGGCTCCTCGGTGGCGGCGCCGGTCTCACCGGGAGCCGGCTCCTCGACCACCGGCTCGGTCGGCTCCGCGGTCGGCTCGGCCGTGGGCTCCGTGACGGTCTCGGTGGGCGTGGGCTCCACCGGGGCGGAGACGGACGGGGAAGCGGAGGCGCTGGGCGCCGGCTCGCCGCCGCCACGGCCACCGCTCTCGCTGCCCGGGTCGATCAGGTCGACCCGCAGCCCGGCCGGCAGCCCGGCGCCCTTGCCGGCGACGCGGGCGGCGACGCCGTCCGACGGACCGACCCAGAGCGGCGCGGTGGCGCCCCGGCCGAGATCACCGGCCTCCACACCGGACGGCGCGTCGTCGCGCATCGCCAGCTTCCGCCAGTCCGACCACCTACCGGTCGCGACGCTGCGGGTGCGCACCTCGATGGTGCCGTCCGGGGCGGCCGCGCCGTCGTTCCAGGTGACGCCGAGCAGGCTGAACCGCTTGGTCCGCTGCTGCGCCAGGTCCGCCTTCGCCCCAGCGGCCCGCAGGTCGACGGTGTTCAGCGCCGTCTTGACCCGCGGCGGTTCGGGGTTCGGCTCCGCGGCCAGCGTGCCGGTCACCGTGACCGGCTCAGCCGCCTCCGCCTCCGATGTGGACGGCCAGGCCAGGGCGGTGACGCCCCCGCCCGCCGCGAGCACGGCGACCGCCGTGCCGATACCGATAGCCAGCCTTCGCTGCATTCCCCGTGTCCCCCGCGGTGATCGCCAACCTTCGCGGGCGTGAACCTTACCGGACGATCCGGGCGCGTCCCGTCCCCCGTCCGGCCTTCGTCATCGGTGATCGGACGACGGCGCGGGCCGTGTCGCCACGGCCCGCGCATCGAGAGCGGTCAGTCGGCGCCCAGGGCGGTCACCGGGCTGACCCGGGCGGCCCGGCGGGCCGGCAGCACTCCGGCCAGCGCGGTCAGCGCCACGAGGATGCCGAAGACCGCGGCCAGCTGCCACCCGGGCAGGGTGAGCGGCGCCTCCAGGCCGATGGCGGAGACCGCGAGCCAGGCGTACGGGACACCGAGCAGCAATCCGAGCACCGCCCCGATCACGCCGTACAGCGCGGATTCGGTGGTGAGCATCCCGTGCAGAGCGCCGCGGGACATCCCGACGGCACGCAGCAGCCCGGACTCGCGGACCCGTTCCACCACCGAGAGGGCGGTGGTGGAGCCGACGCCGACGATCGCGATCAGCACGGTCAGGCCGATCAGGGCGAGCGCGATCACCATCAGCACGCCGAGCGCCTCGGTGATCTGGTCGCGCTGGTCGGCCAGGACGTTGACCCCCAGGTCCGGCTGCGCGGCGGCGACCGTCCGCAGCGCGCGCAGCCCCTTGGTACGGCCGTCCTCGCCGGACTGGGCGGCGTCGGCGAGCAGCCCGGTCGGCGCGGCGGCCACCCCGAGGGCGGTCAGGTCGGCCGGGTCGAGCAGGATCTGGCTGTGCAGCGGGGCCTCGCCGCCGAGCACGGCCGCGATCGTCACCCGTACCTCTTTACCGTTGCTCCGGACCGTCACCGGATCGCCCAGGGTGAGCCCGTCCATCTCGGCGACGTAGCCCGCGATCGCCGCCCGGCCGGGGGCCACGTCGGTGAGCGCGCCCGCCGAGGTGTCCAGTTCGGCGAGGCGGGGCACGGCCTTCGCGGACACGTCGGTGACGGCCGCCTCGGTGAAGGTGCCGACCTGGGCGCCGCCGATCCAGCGGTAGGTGGCGACCCGGCTCAGGTCGGCGCTCTGCGCGGCCCGTTCCGCGACGCCGGCCGGAAGGGTGCTGCCGTTCGGCCCCCGGACCTCGAAGTCGGTGGGCGCCGCGGCCACCGTCTCCCGTTCGGAGAGGACCCGGATCGAGTCGCCGCCGACCAGCACCCCGGCGATCAGGGTGACGCCGAGCGCGACCACCACCGACACCGCGGCCGCCCGCCGGGAGCTGCCGCCGACGCCGCCGACGGCGAGGCGGCCGACCGGCCCGGACCGGCGCAGCGGCCAGCCGGCGATCGTGAGGACCGGGCGGACCAGGACCGGGCCGAGGGCGATCAGGGCGAGGTACGCGAGCAGGCCCGACCCGACGACGGCCAGCATCATGGTCTCGGCGTCGTAGTCCTGCTCCTGCGGGCCGGGCAGGTTGATCGTGACCAGGGCGGCGATCCCGGCCGCGGCCGCCGCGAGCAGCAGCCCGGTGATCGCCCGCAGCACGCCGATACCCTGCCGGGCGCCGGTGGTGGCGGCCGAGCGGAGCGCCTCGAGCGGCGCCACCCGGGCCGCGGAGAGCGCCGGAGCGAGCACCGCGACGATCGTGATCAGCACCGCCAGCAGGACCGTTCCGGCCGCCTGGACCAGCGGGAACCCGGGCCGGGACACCGCCACGCCGAAGGCGCTGAGCAGCGGCGGGATCAGGTGGCCGACGGCGAGCGCGGCCAGCACCCCGGTGACGCCGGCGACCAGCCCGGTGAGCGCGCCCTCGGCGGCGAGCGCCCGGGCCAGGGCCCCGCGGCCGGCGCCGACCGCGCGCAGCAGGGCCAGCTGCCGCATCCGCTGGGCGAACACGATCCGGAAGGTGGAGGCGGCGATCAGCACGGCCGCGGCCACCGCCACCGCCACGAACACGCGGACCACGATGAACAGCTGGTCGATCTCGGCGGCCGCCTCACGGGCCTCGGAGAGCCGGACCTCGGCGCCTCCGGCCACCTCCGGCGCGGCCTCGCCGGCCACCTGGGCGACGATCCTCTCCCGTACGGCGCCGGCGTCCGCGCCGCCGTCGAAGCGCACGTCGACGCGGTCGAGCTGGTCGAACCCGTTGATCTGGACGACCGTGGACAGCGGCGCGTACGCCAGGAAGCCGATGTCCTCGCGCGGGGTCAGCACGCCGACCACGGTGAGCGGCACCGGCTTGCCCTCGGCGGGCTGGGCCGCGGTGGTCGCGCCGATCCCGAGCCCCATCCGCTCGACGGTCCGCGGGGTGACCGCGATCTCGCCGGGCGCCGTCGGGAAGCGGCCCTCGGTGACCTCGACGGTGCTGAGCGGGCCGCTGCCCGGGTCGGTGGCGACGATCAGGTCACCGGCCGGGGTCCGGGCGTAGGCCTCGGTGCGGACGGCGGCCTCGGCGACCCCGGGCATCTTGCCGATCGCGGTGAGATCCCCCGTGGTGATCTCACCGTTCTGGACCACCAGGTCGACGGTCTCCGGGGTGCCACTCAGGCCGTTGAGCACGCTGCGCTCGGTGATCTGCTGGGCCAGCACGGTCGCGTAGACGACGAACGAGGCGACCAGCACGGCCAGGCCGGTGAGCAGCAGCCGGGACGGGCGTTTGGCCACCCCCACCAGTTGCGTACGCAGTACGACGCTCACCGGCCCGCCGCCAGGTTGCGCAGGGACTCGGTGACGGCGGCGACGTCCGGCGCGTGGATCTCGCCGGCCAGCTGCCCGTCGGCGAGCAGGACGACCCGGTCGGCGTAGGCGGCGGCGACCGGGTCGTGGGTGACCATGACGATGGTCTGCCCCAGATCGTGGGCCGAGTCGCGCAGCAGGCCCAGCACCTCCGCGCCGGAGCGGGAGTCCAGGTTGCCGGTCGGCTCGTCGGCGAAGACCACCTCGGGGCGGGAGACCAGCGCCCGGGCCAGGGCGACCCGCTGCTGCTGGCCGCCGGACAGTTCGGCGGGCAGGTGCCCGAGCCGCCCGGCCAGGCCGAGCGTGGTGATCAGCCGGTCGTGGAACTCCGCGTCCGGCTTCCGGCCGGCCAGGTCGAGCGGCAGGGTGATGTTGGCCGCCGCGGTGAGCTGCGGGAGCAGGTTGAACGACTGGAAGACGAAGCCGATCCGCTCCCGGCGGGCCCGGGTCAGCACCCGGTCCGGCTGGCTGGTGAGGTCGGTGCCGCCGAGCAGCACCTGGCCGGAGGTGGCGGTGTCCAGGCCGGCGAGGCAGTGCATGAGGGTCGACTTGCCGGAGCCGGACGGTCCCATGATCGCGGTGAACCGGCCCCGCTCGAAGCCGACGGTCACGCCGTCGAGGGCGCGCACCGCGGTGTCGCCGGCGCCGTACACCTTCACCAGGTCCACGGCCGCGACCGCCGCGAGGCTGTCGCGGCCGGCGACGGGTGAGGACTGCGTCTGCATGAGAGCTCCAAGGTCGCTGGGAACGGACAGAGGGATCCTGGTCGATCGGCGCAACCCGGCACATCGGCCCGCTGTCAGACCGCGGACTCTTACTTTCGGCCGATGGGACGCGTCCGGCCGCCGCCTACTCTGGGTCACGATGATGAACCACACCCTGTTCCGGTTGGGCCAGCTCACCGCCCTCGGGACGCTGGCGCTGCTCGGCATCCTCGACGTGAACGGCGGCATCGCCTCCAGCGGCCTGATGTACGGCCTGTGGCGGGTGGCCGCCGCGATCGCGGCGGCCGCCGTCTGGCTGCCCGCCCACCGGCCGGACTCGGTGTTCCTGCCCCGGATCGCGACCCTGCTGGGCCTCCAGTCGCTGCTGCTGACCGCCCTGCTGGCCGGGCGGTCGGACTACGCGTCGATCTGGGGCCTGGCCGAGTCGGCGGCGCTGCTCGGGGTGCTGATGGTGGTCGCCCGCCGGGGCCGGGCGGTCTGGGCCGTCCCCGCGGTGGCGGTGCTGCTGCTGGCCGTGGCCGTGGTGCCGCTGCGGTCCGGGGACCTCGGCGGTTTCATCACGTTCAGCCTGGTCCAGGCGCTGGCCGGGGCGGCGGCCATCGGTGTCGGCGTCTACCTGCGCACGCTGGAGGGCAACCGGCAGCGGGCGGTCGACGCGGTCCGCGCCGAGCAGCGTGCCGAGTTCGCCCGCGACCTGCACGACTTCATCGCCCACCACGTCACCGGGATCGTGGTCCAGGCGCAGGGCGCCCGGTTCGTCGCCGAGCAGGACCCGCAACGGGTGCTGCTGGCCCTGGAGCAGATCGAGCAGGCCGGCGCCGAGACCATGGCGTCGATGCGGCGGATGGTCGGCGTGCTGCGGGACCAGCGGTCCCGGCCGGACGCGCCGCTCGCCCCGGTCGCCGGGGTGCCGGAGCTGGCGGCGCTGGTCGAGCAGTTCACCGCGGCCGGTGGGCCGGTGGCCCGGCTGGACGTCGAGGGCGACGTGTCGGGGCTGCCGGTGGAGGTGTCGACGTCGGCCTACCGGGTCGTGATGGAGGCGCTGACCAACGCCCGGCAGCACGCGCCGGGCGCCTCGTCGGTGGCGGTGCAGCTCACCCGTACCCCGAAGCAGTTGCTGGTGAGGGTGAGCAACGACGGCCCGGCGCCGAGGCATCCGGCGCCGCGTGATCGCCCGGGGTACGGTCTCGTCGGCCTGGCCGAACGGGTCCGCGCGGTGGGTGGGCGGATCACGGCCGGGCCCGGCATCGGCGGCGGCTGGATCGTCGACGCCGTGCTACCCCTGGAGTGGAGCGTGCAGCAGTGATCCGGGTCCTGATCGCGGACGACCAGGCGATGGTCCGCACCGGCTTCGGCATGATCATCGGCGCGCAGCCGGACATGGAGGTGGTCGGTGAGGCCGCCGACGGCGTCGAGGCGGTGGCCGAGGCGCGCCGGCTGCGGCCGGACGTGGCGCTGATGGACATCCGGATGCCGCGGATGGACGGCCTCCAGGCGCTGCGGCTGCTGGCCGGGCCGGAGGTGGCCGACCCGGTGAAGGTGGTCGTGGTGACCACCTTCGACCTGGACGAGTACGTGCATCAGGCGCTGCTCGGCGGCGCGGCCGGGTTCCTGCTGAAGGACTCCGGCCCGGCGCTGCTGGTGGAGGCGGTCCGGGCCGCCGCCTCCGGGGACGCGCTGGTCAGCCCGTCGATCACGGTGCGCCTGCTGCGGCACCTGGCCGCCCCGATGGCCCCGTCCGGTGACGGCGGCCTCTCCCCGCGTGAGCTGGAGGTGGTCCGCCTCACCGCCCGGGGCCAGACCAACGCGGAGATCGCCGGCGAGCTGTTCATCTCGGTCGGCACCGTGAAGACCCATCTCGGCAGCATTCACGCCAAGCTGGGCACCCGGAACCGGGTGGAGATCGCCGCGTGGGCCTGGGAACGGCGGCTGGTGGGCTGACCCGGGTCAGCGCACCTGCCGGATGGTGAGCCGGGCCGCGACCGGCGGTTCGGTCTGCTCGGAGGAGCGGATCTGCGTCCACAGGTTGCGGGCGGCCTGCTTGGCCGGGCCGAGCCGGTGCTTGGCGATCAGCTTGGCGTCGGCCCGCATCTTGGCGCTACGCGGGATCGGGATCGACGGCTCGTAGCCGAACCGGGCCAGCCGATCGCCGAACGCCGCCTCGCACTTGCGCACCTCCTCGTCGGTGAGCCGGTTGCGCCAGCTCGCGATCCGCTCGGTGGTGGGCGCCTGGTGGGTCAGGGTGTGCCAGGTCTTGTACTCCGGCACGGCGACCGAGGCGAGCTTGTTCGGCGCGGTCATCGCCGGATCGAAGTCCTCCTCGAGGAAGGCGCAGAGCCGGCGCAGATGCGGTTCCGGGTCGGCGACCAGGTCCTCGTAGCGCACCTGGTGGTAGACGTCCTTCGGGTAGCGCCGCTGGGCCAGCAGCGACGCGTCCGCCGACTTCGCCCAGTAGTCGATGAGCGTGTCGAACTCGGACGGCTTCCACGGCGTCTCCTTGAGCGACGCCACGCAGTCCCGGCCGTCCCGCATGATGTTGATGATCTGCGCGTCCGGGAACAGCCGCAGGATGGTCGGCAGGTGCCGCAGGTAGAGCGGCCGCTTGTCGCCCCAGCGCGCCTTGCCGAACCGCTCCGAGTACATCCGGAAGACGATCCCGAAGGCGGAACCCAGGGTCGGCGGGCCGGCCACGACCGCCTCCACCGTCTTCTCCGGGTCCAGCCCGAGGTCCTCGAACTGTGACGATTCAACGATGAACTGCCCGAGTTCGCGGCGGTTGGCCGGATCGCCGAGATCGCCGAACTCCGCGCGCTTCTGGTACGCCGCCAACAGGAAACGAGTCTCCGGCGGCAGCGCGATGCGCGGGTGCGCGTGCAGCATGAGCTGCAACATCGTCGTTCCGGACCGGGGACAGCCGACGACGAAGATCGGGCGATCAGAGGACATGCCGACCACCGTAGATTGCTGCCACCGGGCTTGTCGCCCCCGTTGCTGTCATGACGCTCCCTTCCAGGTCTTCCCCATGATCTTGAAGACTTGGCAAAGATTTCGCAAAAGTCGTATGCATCCAACCCGCGAGAGCTGTCATGTAGCTGTGAGTTAACTGATAGTTCTCCTTTCTTATCAACTCAAAGTACACAGAAGATATACAAATGGTAATGGTCAGAGCCGATCACCGGGCGGGCCGGTCCGCAGTCGCGGGTCGGCCCGCCCGCGTCTCCACCGGCACCCGCGGCGGCCGAGTCGACAGCCAGCAACCCGCCACCACCAGGGCGAACCCGGCGGCCGTGCCGGCACCGACCGGCTCGTTCAGCAGCAGCACGCCGAGCAGCACCGCCACCACCGGGTTCACATAGGTGACCAGCCCGGCCCGGTTCGAACCGGCCAGCGCGATGAGCCGGTAGAACGACAGCAGCGCGACCGCCGTGCAGAACACGCCGAGCGCCACCAGCGCGGCCCACGAGTCGGCGCCGACCGGGCCGGACGGACGGGCCAGGAAGGCGAACGGCAGCAGCACCACCGTGGTGATCGCGGTCGTGCCCACGGTCAGCGACTCCGGTGGGATGTCCGAGGCCCGGCGCTGCACCAGCACGGTCGCCACCGCGTAGCTGACCGTCGCCAGCAGCACCATGGCCGCACCGAGCAGGCCCTGCCCGCCACCGTCGCCGGAGACGTCCAGGCCGACCAGCACCGCCACCCCGGCGAAGCCGAGCACCAGGCCGGCGAGGCGGATCGGGGTGATCGGCTCGGAGCCGGACAGCAGCAGGGCGATCACCACCGGCTCGACCGCGATCAGCAGGCCGGTCAGCGACGACGTGATGTGCTGCTCGCCGTACGTGATCAGCAGGAACGGCCCGACGATGTGCACCATCGCGATCAGCGCCACCACCCGGAACCGGCCACGCAGGGCGCCCAGGGTGCCGCGCAGCACGGCCACCGGGATCAGCACGGCGGCGGCGATGGCGGCCCGGCCGGCCACCACGTAGACCGGTGACAGGTCCTCGATCGAGATCTTGATGAGGAGGTAGGGGATGCCCCAGAGGAACGAGACCAGGACGAACAGAAACCAGGCGAGACGATTCACGCTGTCAGCCTGAACCCGTACGGTAGTAAGCGGAAGTGGTCACTTACTGATGCCGTGTTAAGGAAAACTGATGATCGACACGCGCCGCCTCCAGATCCTCACCGAGGTCGCCCGGCACGGCAGCTTCAACCGGGCCGCCGCCGAGCTGCGGCTCACCCCGTCCGCCGTGTCCCAGCAGATCGCCGCCCTGGAGCGGACGGTCGGCACCCCGGTGGTCCGGCGCAGCACCCGCGGCGTCGAGCTGACCGAGGCGGGCCGGGTCCTCACCGAGACCGCCGCCGCCATCGCCGCCGAACTGCTCACCGCCGAACGCGAGATCGAGCGCCTCACCACCACCCGGCCCGAGCGGCTCACCGTTGCCACCTTCACCAGCGGCGGGCAGCGGATCCTGCCGCACGCGCTGACCAGGTTCGCCGCGGACCACCCCGGCGTCGAGCTGACCGTCATCGAGAGCGAGCCCGAGGACAGCATCCCGGTGGTCCGGGCCGGCGCCGCCGATCTGGCGCTGGTCTACCACTTCGACGGGCAGCCGCCGTCGCCGAGCGGGCTGGACTACGAGCCGCTGCTCGACGACCCGATGTGGATCGTGCTGCCGGCCGGGCACCGGTTCGCCGGGCGGACCGGGCTGGCCATCGCCGAGCTCGCCGGGGAACGCTGGGTGCACGGCTGCCTGTCGGTCGGCGAGATGCTCGACCACTACGCCGCGATGGCCGGCTTCGAGGTGCTGACCGCCTGCCGGGGCACCGACTACCAGTTCGCGCAGTCGCTGGTCCGCGCCGGGGTGGGCATCGCCATGATTCCGGAGGTGGCGCTCACCGCCGACCCGGCCGGGCTGACCGCGGCCCGGCTCGTCCCGCCCGGGCCGTGCCGCTTCGTCGGCGTGGTCACCGCCCGCCGGCGGACCGGCCCGCTGGTCACCGGCCTGCTGCGGACCCTGCGCGCGACGGTCTCGGCACTGCCCGCCACCCCCCTGGCTACAGCGTGATCCAGTAACGCCTGAGGGTGCCCAGCTCGGTGTCCCGGACGTCCTCCAGGACGCCACCGGCACGCTCGATGGTCCGGGCCGAGGCCGGATTGCTCACCTTGCACGTCAGCAGCACCCGCGCCAGCCCGAGCTTGCGGGCCTCCGGCAGGATCCCGGCGAGAGCCCACCCGGCCAGGCCACGGCCACGCGCCGACGGGCGGACGCCGTAACCGATGTGGCCGCCCGCGTCGAGCAGGAAGTCGTTGAGCTCGTGGCGCAGCGCGATCGCGCCCAGGTACCGGTCGCCCTCGACGATCCAGCGGAAGGTGCACGGCACCCAGCCGTCGAACGCGGTGCCCTCCGCCTCGTGCAGGCGAGCCACCCACCGGGCGAAACCGTCCGGCGTGTCCACCTCGTCGACGGCGCGCAGGCCCGCGCCGTCCTGGTGGACGCCGCGGCCCCACTCGTCACGGGACGCGATCCAGGAGGCGTGCAGGCGGGTGGTCGGTGCGATGAGTTCGGGCACGCGTCGACCGTACCGTCATCGCTCGATCTTTTTTGCCCTTGCCTTCTTCCTCTGCCTCAACCCGCGGCCATCGCGAGCAGGCGCTGGATCTGCCGCTGCCGCGACTCCGTCATGCGTTTCGCAAGATCGACAGCTTCCGGGTACGAACCTGAGGCGGCCTCCATCCGCATCGTCTCCATCGCGTTGTGCAGGTTGCCGAGCAGCAGTGCCACCGCGCCGCGATCCAGGTCGGCGCCGTCGAGCGCGTCCAGCCCGGTGAAGTCCTCCTCGCGCAGCGAGTGCAGCGCGCCGTGGCCCGCGTGTGCCCCGGCCGACGGGTCCGCCGCGTGCGGCCGCGCCCAGTCGTCCAGCCAGCCCCGCAGCGTCTCGCCCTCGGTGCGCCACTGGCCGCGCAGCTCAGCGGCGACGGCCCGCAGCTCCGGGTTCGCGGCCCGCTGCTCGGCGATCGCCGCGACCCGGTCCCCCTCGGTGATCTGCGCGAGCCCCATCTGCGCGAACATCACGTCGGTGTCGCTGAACGCCGGCCTCCGCTCCCGGCCGCACCCGGCGGCGAGAAGCCCCAGGAGCAGCACGGCGAGGGCGGCCCGGAGCACCGGGCCGCCCGTGGCAGCTAGACGGCGGCCCACAGCGCCGCGGTGTGCGGGGGTTCCCAGCCGGCCAGCGCGGTGTGCGCCTGCCGGCACTGGTAGGTGACGCCGTTGTAGGTGACCCGGTCACCCACCCGGTACGCCGTGCCGGCCGCCCACGTGGTCGTCCCGGACGTGGCCGTCGGGGTCGGCGTCGGTGTCGGGCTGGTGGTCGGCGTGGCCGTGGGGGTGGGCGTCGGGTTCGTGGTGCCGCCGCCGATGTTCAGGTCCACGCACGAGTAGAAGGCGTTGACCGTGTCCGAGATGTTCCACCGGGCCAGCACGGTCTGCCGTCCGCTGTAGCCGGACAGGTTCACCGTGTGCGACTTGGTGGCGCCGGGCTGCGCGCCGCCGTCGTTGAAGGACGCCACCAGCTTGTTGCCGATGAAGTACTCCCAGGTGGCGGTCGAGTGCCGGGCGGTGAGCACCCAGTTGAAGGTGACGCTGGTGCCGACGGTGGCGGCCGGCCAGCTCTTGGAGTTGTCGTTGAGGACGGTGAACCGGCTCCCGCTGCCGTTGCACTGCATCGAGCCCTTGGGGGCTTCGACGCTCTGCGGCTCGTACACGATGTCGCCGCAGCCGGAGACCGCGCCGCTCGCGCAGTTGGCCTGCCGGCTGGGCGGGGACGAGATGTAGCCGTGGGCCGACGCCGGGGACGCGGCGACCAGGAGGGAGCCACCGACCGTCGCGACGGTCAGCAGGGGAAGGGCGAACCTACGTTTCATGAACTGCTCCTCATCCAGGGGAACGTGTTCATCAACGTAAATTAAAGACACCTAACAGTAAACACTGTTAAGGGTTCTTTATGGTTGCCTACGCTGGAGGTATGTCCGTTGACCTGTTCGCCGGGATCTCCGTACGCGACTACCCGGCCGCCCTCGACTGGTACGAGAAGCTGTTCGGCGGCCCGCCCGCCTTCTCCCCCAACGACGTCGAATCCGTGTGGGAGGTGGCCGAACACCGGTACGTCTACGTCGAGCACCGGCCGGAACACGCCGGGCACGCGCTGATCACCCTCTTCGTCGCCGACTTCGAGGACCGGATCGCCGGGATCACCGCCCGCGGCCTCGCCCCCGGCAAGGAGGAGACCTACGACAACGGCGTCCGCAAGACCACCTACATCGACGCGGACGGCAACGAGATCGGGTTCGGCGGCGCTCCGCTCTGAATGTCGTACCCGCGTGGGATGCTGCGGGCGTGCGGGTGGAGTTCGAGAGCGAGTTGTGGATCTGGGATGCGCGCAAGGCCGACAGCTGGACCTTCGTGAGCCTGCCGGTGGCCGTCTCCGAGGAGATCCGGGAGCGGGCCGGCGGCCTGACCCGCGGTTTCGGGTCGCTGCGCGTGCGAGCCACGCTGGGCGGCAGCTCGTGGACCACCTCGGTGTTCCCCGACAGCGGCCGCGGCGCCTACGTGCTACCGGTGAAGAAGGCGATCCGCACGGCCGAGTCGCTGACCGCCGGCGACGTGACCACCGTGACCGTGGACCTGCTCGATCTCTAAGGTGGACGGATGCCGACCATCGACTTCCCCGGCCCACCCACGGCCAACGGGTTCAGCCACGCCGCCGTCGTCGCACCCGGCAGCCGCCTCGTCCACACGTCCGGCCAGGTGGCGATCGACGCCGACGGCACGATCCCGGAAGGCTGGGAGGCACAGACCCGGCTGGTCTTCCACAACCTGGGCGAGGTGCTCGCCTCGGCCGGGGCGACCTGGGCCGACGTGGTCAAGCTGACCTGGTTCGTCACGGACACCAGCGACCTCGCCACCATCCGGAGGGTGCGCGACGAGTTCGTCGACGTGACCCGCCCGCCGGCCAGCTCCCTGATCCGGGTGGCCGGCCTGTTCCGCCCCGGCCTGCTGGTCGAGGTCGAGGCCGTGGCAGCGGTGCCGGCGTGATCCAGACACGGTCACCAAGCCGGGCGGCCATCCCCTCACCTGCCGCCGGTCACGCTCGGCGTTCGGTCACCCTCTTGCTTCCCATGCACCCGACCTGCCCACCCCCGCCCGCAACGCCAGTCACGCCCAGCGGCCGGTCACCGTCATGCCCACCGACGGCCGCGCCCCACCGACCGCACTCCTCAACACGTCGATCTTGGACGGTTGACCACCGCCCCCGGTGGTAAAACGCCCAAGAACACGCGGCCTCCCGGACACGAGAGACCCAGCACACCACCCACACCCCACACCACGCCGACCTTGGACGGTTGACCACCGCCTCCGGTGGTAAAACGCCCAAGAACACGCGGCCTCCCAGACACGAGACACCCCGCACACCACCCACACCCCACACCACGCCGACCTTGAACGATTCACCACCGCCCCCGGTGGTAAAACGCCCAAGAACACCCGGCCTCCCAGACACGAGACACCCCGCACACCACCCACACCCCACACCACGCCGACCTTGAACGATTCACCACCGCCCCCGGTGGCAAAACGCCCACGAACACACGGCCTCCCAGACACGAGACACCCAGCACACCACCCACACCCCACACCACGCCGACCTTGGACGATTCACCACCGCCCCCGGTGGCAAAACGCCCAAGAACACGCGGCCTGGTGGGTGGGCGATGGCACGCGAAGGCTGTCGGGTGCGCGGCCGCCAGAGCGGTGGGCGGTGGGCGGCGCACACGACCTGGCGCGGACGTAGCGCCAACCGCGCTCCCACCTATCGCGACCGGCGCTACGGCCAGGAGTGGGCAGGCCGGACGCTTGGGAAGCAAGAGGGTGACCAACGGCCGAGCGGCACCGGCGGCAAGAACCGGAAGCAGGCAAGCCGCACGCCTCAAAAGCAAGGGGTGACCAACGGCCGAGCGGCACCGGCGGCAGAGACCAAAGCAGGCGAGCCGCACGCCAAAGGGAGCAAGACAACGGCCCGGCGAGACCGGCGGCAGAGACCGGAAGCAGGCCAGCCGCGCGCCGGGGAAGGGACGGCGTGACCGGGAGCGGCGGCAGGTGGGTGAGGGGACGCCCGCGCCGGCCCGCCCGGGCACCGATCTGAGCCCGGCGGGCGCGGCACAGGCGGGACCACCCGGAAGGCGTGCGCGGCGCGGACGGGACGGCCGGAACAGGGCGGGGCGAGGTCACGCGTACCGGAGAAAGGGAAGTTCAGGCGCGGCGCTCGAGGAAGTCGTAGACGTCGCGGTTGTCGACGCCCGGGAAGGTGCCCGGTGGCAGGGCGGCGAGCAGGTGGGAGTGGACCCGGGCGCTGGGCCAGGCGTTGCCGGACCAGCGGTCCACCAGCTGGGCCGGTGGGCGGCGGCAGCAGTCCGGGTCGGGGCAGTGGGAGACGGTGCGGCCGGTGACGTCGCCGCCGCGGAACCAGCGGGAGTGTTCGTAGGGCGTGCCGACGGTCACCGAGAACAGGCCGGAGCTGGTCGCCTCCACGTGCACGGTGCACCAGTACGTTCCGGCGGTCGTGTCGGTGAACTGGTAGAACGACGAGTACGGGTCGTCGGCCTCGAACACCGTCCGCGACGCCCACTTGCGGCACACCGGTTGTCCTTCGATCGCCCCGGTGACGTCGGACGGGAAGCGCACGTTGTCGTTCTCGTAGGCCTTGTAGACGATGCCGCTCTCGTGGACCCGCGCGAAGTGCACCGGAATGCCGAGGTGGTGGGTCGCGAGGTTGGTGAACCGGTGGGCCGCCGTCTCGTAGGACACTCCGAACGCGTCCCGGAAGTCGTCGATGGCGAGTGCCCGGTCGGCTTTGGCTTCGGCGAGGAAGTCGACGGCGAACTTCTCCGGCATGAGCAGGGCCGCCGCGAAGTAGTTGACCTCGACTCGCTGGCGCAGGAAGTCGCCGTAGTCGGCCGGGTCGTTGTGCCCGAGCACGAAGTGGCCGAGCGTCTGGAGGACGACGGCGCGCGGGTCGTGGCCTTTTCCGCTGGCCACCTGTGGGAGATAAATTCTGCGGTTCTTCAGATCGGTGACCGACCGGGTGGAGCTGGGCAGGTCGTTGACGTAGTGCAGGGTGAAGCCGATCTGGGCGGCGATGTCGAGGATGCCCCGCTGTGACAGTGGGCCGGTCGTGTGCCGTACCGATTGGAGGACCCGCGCCGCCGCCTGCTCGATCTCGGCGAAGTAGTTGTCGCGCCGGCGCATGTCGGCGCGCAGCTGCGCGTTGGCGCGCCGTGCCACCTCAGGTGTGGCGGTCTGTTCGGTGAGCACCCGGTTGAGTTCGCGGTGCATGCCGATGAGTGCTTCCAGCGCGTCGGCCGGCAGCCGCCGCCCGGCGCGCACCGCCGGCAGGCCGAGGGCCTGGTAGGCCGGGTTCTGCTGGAAGTGGGCGAGTTCGATCTCCAGCCCGGCGCGCCGGCTCGGCGCCTCCGGGCGGAGAAGATCCTGCATCGGTACGCCGAGAGCGCCCGCGATGGCCTGGAGCACCGAGAGTTTGGGCTCGCGTTTCCCGTTCTCGATCAGTGACAGCTGGGACGGGGCCCGGCCGACGGCGGCGCTGAGCTGGTCGAGCGTCATGCCCCGGGTGCGGCGCAGATGGCGCAGGCGCTGGCCGAGCGTCACCAGGTCTACGGAGGGGTCGGAAGGTGAAGCGGTCACGGGTTTCACCTTAACAGAATTTTTTCACTTCTTTCCGAGGGAAGAGGCTTCAAAGGGGCTGGTGTGATCCCTGAGAGTGAAGTTCTTCCACGAGGAAGAACGCGACAGGGCACGAAAGGGATTTTCTGATGACTGAGTTCGAGAACCGGGGCGGTACCGCTGAGGACCTCACCCGGGAGTGGGCGAACAACCCCCGCTGGGCCGGCATCAAGCGTGACTACACCGCGCAGGACGTCGTGAAGCTGCGGGGCACCCTGCAGGAGCGGCACACCCTGGCCGAGCGCGGCGCCGCCAAGCTGTGGGAGCTTCTGCACACCGAGGACTACATCAACGCCCTCGGCTCGCTGACCGGTGGCCAGGCGACCCAGATGGTGCGCGCCGGCCTCAAGGCGATCTACCTGTCCGGCTGGCAGGTCGCCGCGGACGCGAACCTCTCCGGCCACACCTACCCGGACCAGTCGCTCTACCCGGCGAACTCGGTGCCCGCGGTGGTCCGGCGGATCAACAACGCGCTGCTGCGCGCCGACCAGATCGACACCTCGAACGGCCGGTACGAGCGTGACTGGTTCGCCCCGATCGTCGCCGACGCGGAGGCCGGCTTCGGTGGCCCGCTCAACGCGTTCGAGCTGATGAAGGGCATGATCGCGGCCGGCGCCGCGGGTGTGCACTGGGAGGACCAGCTGGCCAGCGAGAAGAAGTGCGGCCACCTGGGCGGCAAGGTGCTCATCCCGACCCAGCAGCACATCCGCACCCTGAACGCCGCTCGCCTCGCGGCCGACGTGGCCGGTGTGCCGACGCTGGTCATCGCCCGTACCGACGCGCTCGCCGCGGACCTGCTCACCACCGACGTGGACGACCGCGACAAGCCGTTCGTGACCGGCGAGCGCACCTCGGAGGGCTTCTTCCGGGTCACGCCGGGCGACGACGCCGCGATCGCCCGCGGTATCGCCTACGCCGACTACGCCGACATGCTGTGGGTCGAGACCGGCAAGCCGGACCTCGAGTTCGCCCGCAAGTTCGCCGAGGCGGTGCACGCCAAGCACCCGGGCAAGCTGCTGTCGTACAACTGCTCGCCGTCGTTCAACTGGAAGAAGAACCTGGACGACGACACCATCGCGCGTTTCCAGAAGGAGCTCGGCGCGATGGGCTACAAGTTCCAGTTCGTCACCCTGGCCGGCTTCCACGCGCTCAACCACTCGATGTTCGAGCTGGCCCGCGGCTACGCCCAGACCGGCATGAGCGCCTACGTGAAGCTCCAGGAGGCCGAGTTCGCGGCCGAGGCCGACGGCTACACCGCCACCAAGCACCAGGCCGAGGTCGGCACCGGCTACTTCGACGCCGTCTCCACCGCTCTCAACCCGGACAGCTCCACCACGGCGCTGTCGGGTTCCACCGAGGCCGAGCAGTTCTGACAAGCGACAGCGACAGGTAGGTAGAGACATGGGCGCCGAAGAGATCACCATCACCGGTACGACCGCAGGCCGTTACTCCGAGATCCTGACCCCTGAGGCCGTCGAGTTCATCGTGGCGCTCGACCGCGAGTTCGGCGCCCGCCGGGTTCAGCTGCTGGAGCGCCGCCGGCGCCGCCGGGCCACCCGTACCACCGACCTGAACTTCCTGACCTCCACCCAGCACATCCGGGACGACCTGTCGTGGCAGGTCGCCCCGGCCGTGCCGGATCTCACCGACCGGCGGGTCGAGATCACCGGCCCGCCGGAGCGGAAGATGACCATCAACGCCCTCAACTCGGGCGCCAAGGTCTGGATGGCCGACTTCGAGGACGCGACGTCGCCCACCTGGGACAACGTGATCCTCGGACAGCTCAACCTGCGTGACGCGCTGGACGGGACGCTGGACTTCACCGCGGCCGACGGCAAGCGTTACGAGATCGGCTCCTCGGTGCCGACGATCATGGTCCGGCCGCGGGGCTGGCACCTGCCGGAGTGCCACCTGCGCATCGGCGGCCGGGCCGTCTCGGCCTCGCTGTTCGACTTCGGTCTCTACCTGTTCCACTGTGGGCGCAGGCAGATCGAGCGGGGCAGCGGACCGTACTTCTACCTGCCGAAGATGGAGTCGCACCTGGAGGCCCGCCTCTGGAACGACGTCTTCGTCTTCGCCCAGGAGTACCTCGGCATCCCGCGCGGCACGATCCGGGCCACCGTCCTGATCGAGACGATCAACGCGGCGTTCGAGATGGAAGAGATCCTGTACGAACTGCGCGAGCACTCGGCCGGCCTGAACGCGGGCCGCTGGGACTACCTGTTCAGCATGATCAAGAACCGTCCGGACGTGGTCCTGCCCGAACGTTCGCAGGTCACCATGACCGCGCCGTTCATGCGGGCCTACACCGAGCTGCTGGTCCGTACGTGCCACAAGCGCGGTGCCCACGCGATCGGCGGGATGGCCGCGGTCGTCCCGAGCCGTGACCCGGTCGCCGCGAAGCGGGCCCTCAACCAGGTGCGCCAGGACAAGCGCCGCGAGGTCGGCGACGGCTTCGACGGCTCCTGGGTCGCGCACCCGGGCCTCGTCGAGACCTGCCGCGAGGTGTTCGACCAGTGGCTCGGCGACGAGCCGCACCAGATCGTGCGCAAGCGCGAGGACGTGCGGGTCACCGCCGCGGAACTGCTGGACGTCAAGTCCACCGCGGTCACGGTCAGCGAGGTCGCGCTGCGCACCAACGTGAGTGTCGCGCTGCGGTACATCGCGGCGTGGCTGGGCGGCCGGGGCGCGGTGGCGCTCGGCGGCCTGATGGAGGACGCGGCGACCGCCGAGATCTGCCGGGCACAGCTCTGGCAGTGGATCTCGTCGGGCACCCCGACCGATTACGGTGTGCCGGTCACGGCCACCCTGGTCACCCGGATGCTGCGTGAGGAACTCGACGTGCTCAGCGAGACCGGCGCCCTGGACGAGGAAGGGGCCCGCTGCTTCGGCCAGGCCCGGACGCTGCTCTCGGTGCTGCTCACCGAGCGGACCTGCCCGGAGTTCCTGACCCTGCCGGCCTACCTTCGGCACCTGTCCGGCGGGACGGCGGCTCCGGTCACCGATCAGGCTCCTGTCGCGGCCTGATCGGTGCAGGGCGGGGCGGGGATGGTCTCGGTCCATCCCCGCCCCGTCGTTCTTCTGTTCAGCCCCGCTCCTGCCAGGTGCAGAGGCAGACCTTGTTGCCCTCCGGGTCGGCCAGCACCCAGAAACTCGGCGCCTCGGCATCGCTGACCAGGGTGCCGCCGGCCGCCAGCGCCCGGTCGATCCGCGGCTGCACCTCGGCCGGGTCCACCCACAGGTCCGGGTGCCAGCGCTGCCGCGGCTCCTCGCTTCCGGACCGTTGGAACCAGATCAACGGCACCTTCCCGTACGGGTCGCGCAGATCCCCTTCGGCGTCCCGCGGATAGCCCAGCACCGCCTCCCAGAAGTCCAGCTGGTCCGGGAACCCGGGGCTGTCCAGCGCCAGCTCCAGGACGGCCAGACCGTTCGCGTCCGCCGCCACCCCGGCCGAGTCGGCCAGCTCGCTGATCGTCGCCGCGAGCCGCAGGTCCCGCCCGGTCACCGCGCCCACGTCGTGGCTGCTCAGCACCACGTCCAGGTGGGTGTACCGCAGATCCAGGTCCGGGTGGTGGTCGGCCGCCTCGGCCGCCGCGCCGATCGTGTTCACCAGCGCCAGCCCGGTCGCGAAGTCGCCGGTCCGCAGCCGGGTCCGCAGCGCCCCGAGCAGGTAGACCCACCCCTGCGGCGCCCGTTCGGTGATCTCGCGCCCACTCAGCTTCGTCATGGTCCCCATGCTCGCATCGCGTACCGTGATCCGATGCTCGACGGGCTCGACGACATCGACTGGTCCGCGCTGGACGGCGCCTACGGCCCGTGCACCGCGGCCCCGGACATCCTGCGCGCCATCGCCTCCGGAGATCCGGAGGCCGCCGGGGAGGGGCGCTACGAGTTCGCCTCCAGCATCTGGCATCAGGGCACCGTCTATCCGGCGACCGCCGAGGTGATCCCGTTCCTGGTGGAGCTGGCGATCACGCCCGGCGTCCACCGGCGGGACCACCTGCTGCGGACCCTCGGCGCTCTGCGACCCCGAGCAGGCCGACGGTGAGGCGCAACCGCTGGTCCGGGCGTCGGTCGCGGTGCACAGTGGCCCGTTGCTGCCGCTGCTCGCCGACCCGGATCCGGAGATCCGGCGGCATGCCGCCTACGCGGCCGCGTGGAGCGGTCCGCATGCCACCTCCGCTCTGCGTGACCTCTGGGTCTCCGAAACCCATGCGGGGGTACGCGCGACGCTGCTCCCCGGTCTGGCCATGCTGGATCCGGACGGAGCCGGGCCGCTGCTGGAGGCCGCCCTGCACGACTCCGCCCCGCAGGTCGTGGCCGCCGCCGCGGTGGCTCTCACCCGGGCCGGGCGGCCTCTCCCCGCCACCGCCCTGGAGCCGGTGGGTGACGCCTTCGCCGCGGCCGACCCGAACGAGAGCCTCTGGTCGGGTGACCGCCCCGGCTGGCAGCCGGTGTTCCGGGCGGCGGACATCGCATCCGCCCGGGTGCTGGCCGGCCGGATGGCCGCGGCCGTCGACCCGGCGGCCCGGGTCCGGCTGGCGCACATCCTGGCCGACCGTTTCCACGGCTCCCGGTCGGCGCCGGCCGATCTGCTGCCGGTGGTCCGCGACCTGTTCACCGACCCGGACCCGAAGGTGCGCGAGGCCGCGGGCTTCGCCGTCGTGGCCGCCGGGGAGGCCGCCGCCGGGCTCGCCGACGTGCTGATCGCCGACGGCGGCCACGACGCGCTGGACGTCCTGGTCCGCCTCGGCCACCCCGGATACGCGCCGCCGCTGCTCGCCGCCTGGGCGGCCGGCGAGTCGCCGCGGGTCCTGGACACGTTCACCCACCCGGAATCGCCACCGTTCGATCCGGCGGTGCTCGACGCCATCCGCGAACGCCTCACCCGGCCGCCGGTCCGGCACTCCTCGCTCTTCGCGGCGTCCATGGCCGGCGACCCGGTCGGCGACCTGCTCCACGTGCTGCGTTCCTGGGGCCCGGCCGCCGCCGGCGCCGTACCGGAGATCGTCGCGTGCCTGCCCCACCACGCGGCCGCCGCCGCCCCCGCCCTGGCCGCGATCGGTCCCCGTGCGCTTTTCGAGGAGAACCCGGCCGCGGGTCCGGTCGTGCCCGCCGCCGTCGCGGCCCTGACCGCCCGGGCCGAGGCCGGCGACGTCCGCTGCGGGCACGCCGTGCTCCGGCTGACCGGCGACGCGGGCCCGCTGGTCACCGCCGCGGCACACCTGCTCGGCACCGATTCCGGATCCGCCTTCGAGCTGGACCTCGTCGCCGACGCCGGCCCGGCGGCCGCACCGCTGCTGCCGCTGCTCACCCGCTGGTTCACCGGCGCGGCGGAACCGGAACACGGGCAGCGCCGCGCCCAGGTGGCCGCCGCCCGGGTGGCCTGGCGGGCCACCGGCGACACCGGACCGTTCCTGCCCACGCTGCGCGCGCTGGTCCGGGCCGGTTTCGGCCCCGGCGGCCTGGCCGCCGACCTCCTGACGGAGACCGGCGAGGGCGCGGACCTCACCCACGAGATCCGGCGGCTGCTCCATTCCGACGGGTACGCCCGCAGCCGCGCCGCCCGCGCCCTGCACCGCCTGGGCGTCCCCGCCGAGGAACTGGTCCCCGCCCTGCTGACCGCCGTCGCCTCCGGCCACCGGGACGCCCACGACGCCCTGACCACGCTGGTGACCATCCGGGCGGTGACCGCGGTCCCGGCCCTGACCGCCATGGCCGACCGCGACGAACGCCTCCCGGCGAGCACCCCCGGCGACCTCTCCTGGAACGACGACCTGTTCCGCCGCCACCTCCGCACCACGATCGTCGCCCTCACCCCCGTGACCGGGCGGTGACCATGTTGTGGGGCGAGATCGAAGTCTTCCAGGGGCGGATGTTCGTGACCCGGGGGCGGTTCACCACCGGGGCGCACATCGCGGACGGCGCCTCCGACGAACAGCTCGGGCAGACGATCCTCGACGTCTACGCCATGCCCTCGGAGCCGTGGAAGAACGACCGGGGTCCGTGGCGAGACTTCTGTACCAACGTCGTCGGGATTCCCGCCGACCGGTACCAGCCCGAGAAGAGCGCCCGGGTCTTCCACTCGAACGGGCAGTGGACCTTCGGGACCTACTCCGACCCGGACGTGTCGATCCCGGGCGACGCCACGCCGGGCGAGCTCGGCGCCTTCGTCCGCCGTGAGCTCGCCGCGCTCGAACCGGACTGGCCGACGGTCCGCTGCGCGGCGATGGAGACCTCGGCGTCCGGTGGTCTGGTCGTCATGCCGGCCGTCCGAAGTAGCCTGGTCGGACCGGCCCGCCTGGTCGAGGCGGCCGCCGGGCCGTTGCTCGCCGCTGTCCGGGCCGCGCTCGCCGACTCCGATGACGAGCACCGGGACCATCGCGACTATCTGGAGGCGCTCGCCGCCGTCGGCATCGACCCGCGGCTGCTGCGGGGCGCCGCGCGGTTCGCGGTGGAGGAGCTGTCCACCGGCACGATCCGGATCATCGGCGCGGGCAGCGCGGGCAACCGACCGGTCGAGCATCAGGTCCGGCTGGGATCCGCCGACGACCTGGCCGCCGTCTGTGACGAGGTGTTGCGGATGCTTCCCGGGCTACCGGTCGAACATCTGCCGCCGGGCACGCCAACCGGCGAGAGCTTCGGCATCAAGATGTGCTGGCTGGCGGTACGGGGCGGCACCGTCGAGAAGGTGGCCGCCGCGATCAGCCTCGACGGCGCCCGGGAGGCAGGTTGGGAGGAGGGTGTGGAGGCCGCCTACCAGGACCGGGTCTTCGTCTCGCCGCCCGCCGCCGGCTGGATCTTCGTGGTGGGCCGGACGCTCGACGCGTCGATGGCCGCGGCCCTGAGCGCCCGGCTCGCCGCCGAGGTGCAGTTCTTCGGTAACCACCGCGTCGTCGACTACGCCGAGTGCGCGCTGGCCGTTGACGGACGCCTGATCCGCCACGTCTATTGCTGCGAGGGTGTCGAGGGGTGCGAGCAGCAGGGCGAACCGACGCCGGTGGAGATCGAGCTCGGCTGGTCGGACGACTGGTGGATCGATCAGGACGACGTCATGCGGATCGCCGCCGCCTGGAGCATCGATCCGCACGCCCTGGGCGTGATCGAGTCGAGCCCCCGTCCCGGCCTGCTGGGCCGGATCGACGAGTAGACCAGCAGGCCAACCTGGCAGCCAAGCAGCATGCGCTGGTCCGAGCTGCGCGCCCGCTGGGAGGAGATCGACGCGCCGCTGCTGCGTTACAGCCGACCGGAGCGCGCGGAACTGGTACGGCACACCGCCTCGATCAATGACCTCCGGTCCTGGACGACCGGGTCGTCGTGTGCGGCGAGGGTGGCCGCTGCCAGGGCCGCTGCCCCGGTCTCGCTCAGCCGTCCGGCGGCGACCAGCAACCAGTGCAGGGGTGCGTGGCGGCGGGTCAGCACCAGGCACCAGATCCGCTGAGCCGCGGTGAGGTGGCCGGCCGCTGCCAGATGGTCGGCCACCCCCATCCGCTCGCCGGTGCCGGCCTCGCGATCGGCGAGGACCGTCGCCACGAGATCCGCGCCGGGCTCGCCGTGGATCAGGACGACCGTCCTGCCGATCGCCATGACTTCGCTGTAATGGAGGACCGGAAGATCGATCAGACCGCGCGTCATGCGGTCCGCCTCGTCGAATCGGCCCTTGACGGCGAAGGCGAACGCCATCTGGGCACGTGCCTGGATCGAGATCCCGGGCAGGCCGTCGAGAGTGGCGGTGATCCGTCCGGCCTCCTCCGGGCCCCCGGCGGCCAGCCAGGCCTCGATGCAGTCGGCGGCCTCCCAGTTGTTCTGCATCAGCAGGGGCAGACTGTCCCGGGCGATCCCGATCGCGGCCTCCGGGAAGCCCGCGTCGGCGAGCGCCTCGATCAGGTTCCCGATCCACCTGGTCCGCCCCGGTCGCCGGCCGCGGATCGCTGCGAGAACCTCGTCCAGGGCGACGCCACCCTTCACCGCGAGCCACGCTCCGGCGGCCAGACCGACGGTGTAGGCGTCGGCGCCGAGGTCCGCCATCACGTCCCGTGCCAGCTCGACGGTCTCCGCCTCGCACCCGGCGTCGGCCAGGCCGCGGACCGCGTGTGCCCGTGTGCGCGGATCGCCGTGCCGGCGGATCGACACGACCGCCTCGGGAAGACGCCGGTCACCGGGCCGCAGGCAGGACGCGAGCAACGGCTGCGCCTCGTGACCGAGATCGGACGCCTCGGTGAGCACCGCGACGGCCAGGTCACCGGCTTCGTCGAGCCGGCCGATCCGGGCGAGTCCTTCCGCGACGGTGGCCCGCTGACGAGCGGAGAGCGGCGTGGCCAGCAGTTCCCTGATCGCGGCAGTCCGCTCGGCGCCCTCGGGCAGGGTGGGCAGCCAGGTCTGGAGAGCGGACCGGAGCCGCTCGGCGTCGAGGCGGCCACCGAGGGCCGACTCCCGGGCCACCCGGACCGCCGTCTCCGCGCCGCCGAGTTCCATCAGCTCGGCCGCGGCCTGCACCCGATCTATCGGCTGGACGCCGGGGTCCTGGCACAGCCGCTCCAGCAGGATCCGGCTCAACCGCCCGGAAGGTTCCAGGGCGCTCGCGGCCCGGGCCGCCTCCAGCAGGTCCGCGCCTCGCAGGGCCGGAGCCATCTCCTCCAGCCGGTCCAGCGCCCGCCCGGGGTCGGACACCCGGCCCAGCGCTCGTAACGCCGCGATGCGCAGCGGTTCGGGCAGTGCCGGCTCGGCCGCCAGCCCGGTGAGACGCTCGATGACCTCCGGGTCGTCGACGAACCCCGCCAGCACCTCGACGATCGCATCGACCTCGACCAGCGCCAGCGGGAACAGGCCGGCCGGATCGAGGTCGGTCCCCTGTTCCTCGCGGATCGAGTGGAAGTGGGCGAGAGCGAACAGCCGGTCCAGCACGCGCCGTCTGATCTCCGGCGGCGCGCCGCCCGTCTCGGCGAGCAGACGGCCGGCGAGCAGTGCCCGTTGCGGATCGCCGAGCAGGAGAGGGTCGATGATGCGGCCGACGTCGTGGGCGGGCTCGCGGCCCCAGCGGGCGAACAGGAACAGGACGAACTCGCGCTCCGCCGGCCGCATCCCTTTGGCGATCCACTCGCCCAGGCCGGTGAACTCGGGACCGACCCGGGTGGCGTGCTCCTCGGCGGCCAGGAACTCGGCGAAGGAGTGGTGCAGGAACCGCAGCCGGTCCCCTTCGTACCGCAGCAGGCCGGTGCCCACCAGGACCGCCCGGACGTCGTCCTCCCAGCCGGCGGGCGGCCGCTCGCCCGGTGACGCGTGTTCGGTGATCCATGCGAGGGCCGCCTCGATCAGACCCCGTTCGCTGTCCAGGCGGACCGCGCCGAGATGGCGCAGCAGCGTCCGCCGGCTGTCGTAGATCCATTCGGCGAAACGGCGGCGGGCCGGCCGCCCGGCGTTCATCCGGCGCAGCTCGGCGCTGGTGTGCCGTCCGCTGGTGTCGTCGTCGAGCAGGTGGTCGAAGAACCGCTCGTACAGGTCGAGCCGGCCGCTGGGCAGGGGACGGTCCGGGTACCGGGTGTAGGTGATGGCCGCGATCGTGGCCAGCAGCGGGTTCCGGACGAGCTCCCGCAGCCGCCCGTCGGCGGTCTGGTGCAGGAACCGGGCCGCGTCCCGCTCCGGCTGCCGCGACCCCTGGACGCCGAACCACTTCTCCGCGAAGATCCGCAGCTCGTCCCGCCCGAACGGCTCCACCGAGTAGGTCTCGACATGCTGGGTCCGCAGCGGCCCGAACTCGGTGTCCGGCAGCTGCCGGGTGGTCACCACGATGCGGTAGTCGCCACCGGGCCGGCACCGCGCGGCCAGGGCCTGGATCACCTCGCCGCGGGCGGACCGGTCCACGATCTCGTCCAGCCCGTCCACGATGACCAGCCAGCGGATCCCGAACGGCCGCCGTTCGAACTGGGCGGCCTGCGGTTCGGAGACCAGGCGCAACCCGAGCGCCGACTGCACGGCCGCGGCCAGCCCCGCGGTCCAGGAGCGGGCCCCGACCAGGGTGCGGGCCGGGATGCGCAGCGGGACGACCGGCTCGCTGATCGGCGGCTTCTCCCCGTTCCACTGCCGGAGCCAGAGCCGGGACAGCTGCAACGTCAGGTACTGGCCGAACGTCGACTTCCCGGCCCCCGGTTCCCCGGTGATGACCAGGTGTTCGTGCCGGTCGAGGGCCTCGGTGATCGGGATCGGCTTCTCGCCGCCGCTGTCGGCGCGTTCCCGGTCGGCGCCGTCGGCACGCGCCTCCTTGCGGTCGGCCTTCGCGGCGACCGGCTGCGTCCTGGCCCGCTGCCGGACGTAGACGGCCGACACCGGCGGGGGTTCCACCCCGAGCAGCTGGTACGGCAGCAGGTCGACCGCCTGTGCCTGAGCTTCGAGGATGTCCTGCAACGCGGCGGGCGGCCAGGGCAGCCGGTCCCAGGAGTCCACGGCCGGGGATCCCCGGTCCCGGTCCGCGGCGGTCTGCCGCTCGATGGCCTGTTTGGCGCGCCACCACAGCGGGTCCACCTCGGCGGCGCCGCGTCCCAGCGCCACCGCCAGCGCGCGGCAGGACTCCAGGGCGAGGAAGCGGCTGCCGTTCGCGAAGCCGTAGACGACGTTCTTGTCGAACGGGTGCCGTTGCACGAACGCGTTGACGCTCGGATAGCCCGCCTGGTCGAGGGCGGCCTTGAACCAGGCGGCGATCTCCTCCAGCTCCGGATGTGCGCCGGAGCCCGGACCGGCGGGGCGGCCTCCCGGCATGGGCACTCCCGACCTCGGTTTCCACGAGTTTCCCGAGCGTATCGAGAAACTCCGCGGCCCCGCCATGCTCGGTGTGCACCGGAGGGAAGGAAGGGGTGGAGCGATGAGTCCGATGGAGACACTGGTGGCCCTCGCCGGCCCGGTGGCGACCGTCGCCGCGGCGTGGCTGGGTCACCGCGCCGCCGCGCCGGGGCGGAAGGCGGCGCGGCGCGGGGATCCCCCGGCCGCCGCCGACGGCCGCCGCCAGGGGACACGGCGGTCGAGGAACGCGCGGAACATGACGTAGACGCAGGTGCAGCCGTTCACGAAGGCGGCGACCACGTCGCTGGGGTGGTGCATGCCGCGGTACATGCGGGCCAGCGCCACCCCGGCCGGGACCAGCACGAGCGCCCAGCACAGCGCTTTCAGCCAGGTCCGCCGGGCCAGCGTCGCCAGCAGCACGGCGAGGCCGAGGTAGAGGGCGACGGCGGCCGAGGTGTGCCCGGACGGGAAGCTGGAGGTGGGTGGCGACTCGTCCATCCGGGGCACGTCCGGCCGGGGCCGGTCGATGGCGACCGTGGTGAAGTAGAAGACCAGCGCCTGGGCGGTCACCGCGAGGCAGAGGAAGAGCGGCTCACGGACCCGGCGCAGGGTGAGCGCCAGCACGAGCGCGGCCACCGCGGTCACGCCGACGATCCGGGGCGTGTCGGCGACGCCGCTGGCCAGGTGTGACACGTCGCTGAGCGTCTCGGTGCGGTGCCCGGCGAAGAAGCGGTTCACCCCGTCCTCGACGGTCAGCGGCCAGAGGTGGGTGGCCGCGCGGGTCAGCAGCACCCCGATTCCGATCATGACAGCCAGCAGGGCGGCGATCGGCAGCAGCACCCGCTTGAGGGCTTGTACGACTATCGGCACGGCCGTTGCGTTACCCCAACGGGCCACTCCGGACACGCGCCGGCCGGCGACGGCGGACGCCGGCACGCCGGAAGACCAGCAGGGTGATCGCCGGGACGACCGCGCCGAGCAGCAGGCCGGCCACCACGTCGCTGGTCCAGTGCACGCCGAGGATCACCCGGCTGACCGCGGTGCCCACCGGGATCAGCACGGCCGCCACCCACAGGGCCCGGGCGCGCGGGAAGATCACCACGAAGACGGCCATGCCGAGGGCGGCGTTGAGGGCGTGGCCGGACGGGAACGCGTACCCGACGGCCCGCGCCACCGGCTCCAGCAGCTCCGGGCGGTCCCGGCCGATCAGCAGCTTGAGCAGGGCGCCGAGCAGCCCGCCGGCGGCCATCGTGACGGCCACCCAGACGGCCGGCCGGCGGGCGCCGCGGCGGACCAGCCAGATCACCAAGAGCAGCGCGGCCAGCCGGAAGACGTTCGGCTGGAAGACGTTCGTCACCCAGGTCGTCGCGGTGGTCAGAGCCGGGTTGCCCAGGGCGGCCTCGTGCAGCCGGTCGGTGACCGACCGGTCGAACGCGTGCAGCGGCTCCCAGCCGCCCACCACCAGGGCGGCGAGCAGGGCGAACGGGACGAGCGGGAGGACCGCGACGGCGGCCGCCGCGCCCGCCCGGGCTTCGAGGGAGATCTCCTGGTCCGGCTGCATGGCGACTCATTACCCCACAGTTCACCTGGATCTCACCTGTGGGGGCCCCGCCGGGCCCGGCTGTGACCGGGCACGCTCTCAGCTCGACCCGGACCGTGCCGAACACCTCGTCGTGCGAAATGGACCGGTCCGGTTCTGGGCGGGATGGCTGCTGGTGGCGGCCACCGCCGCTCTGTGCTTCCCGCTGATGCCCGACGACACGCTCGCCGCGAGGATCTACGTCAACGCGGTCGGGCTGTCGTCGGTGGCCGCGATGATCATCGGCATCCGGCGGCACCGGCCGGAGCACTGGCGGGTCTGGGCGCTGTTCGCGACCGGGCTGGCGGTGTTCATCGCGGGCGACATCACGTACGACGTGACCGAACTGCGCCTCGGCGAGTACCCGTACCCGTCGTGGGCGGACGTGTTGTACCTGTGCGCGTACCCGCTGCTGTTCACGGCGCTGGCGAAGCTGGGCCGCGGGCACGGCGACCGCGACTGGGGCGGCATCATCGACGCGGCCGTCATCTCCACCGGGATCGGCCTGGTCTACTGGGTGTTCGTGATCGGGCCCACGCTGGGCGACGTCGCCGCCCCGCCGCTGGAACGGCTGGTCACCATCGCCTACCCGCTCTCCGACGTGCTGCTGACCACGGCCACCGCCCGGTTGCTGACCCGCCCGGAGAACCGGACCACGAGCCTGCGCCTGATGGGTGTGGGCGCGGCCATCATGCTCACCGGCGACCTTTTCTACACGACGATGTCGGCCACCGCCGAGTACACCGGCGGGCTGGTCGAGTCGGGCTTCCTGGTGGCGTACGCCTGCTGGGGTGCCGCCGCCCTGCACCCGTCGATGCGGCAGCGCCCGGACACCGCCCTGGCCGCGCACCGGATCGGGAAGGGCCGCCTGGCCGTCCTGGCCATGTTCACGTTGATCGCGCCCGGCCTGCTGTTCCTCCAGGGGTTCACCGACGCCGCCGCGATCGCCTGGGGTCCGCTCGGCATCGGCGCGGTGGCGCTGTTCCTGCTCGTGGTGCTGCGCATGTGGGACCTGGTCCAGCAGCTGAGGACGCAGGCCACCCGGCTCGGTGACCTGGCCATGCACGACACGCTGACCGGGCTGGCCAACCGGCGTGCCTTCGAGGAGCGGCTCGCCGCGGCGGTCGCCGCCGGAGCCCCCTCGGTGCTGCTGCTCGACCTGAACGGCTTCAAGGCGGTCAACGACCGGTTCGGGCACGCGGTCGGCGACGACCTGCTGGCCGCGGTCGGGCGACGGATCGGCGCGGAACTGCCGGAGGGCGCGGTGGCGGCCCGGATGGGCGGCGACGAGTTCGCCGTGCTGCTGCCCGGGCCGTGCCCGGACCACTGCGAGGACCTGGCCGTGCGGCTGCGCGCGGCGATCCACCGGCCGATCCGGGCCGGCGGGCAGGACCTGCTGGTCGGCGCCAGCATCGGCATCGCCGACGGTGGTGACCCGGTGGAGATCCTGCGCCGCGCGGACGTGGCGATGTACGCCGCGAAGGCCGACGGCGGCCGGCACCGCCGGTACGACGGGGACCTGGACGACCGGGCCGGCGAGGAGGCCCGGCTCGGCGCCGAGTTGCGGACCGCGCTGGACGCCGGCGAGTTCCACCTGGTCTACCAGCCGATCGTCGAGCTCCCGTACGGCAACGTGGTCGCCGTGGAGAGCCTGGTCCGCTGGTGGAACCCGGAGCGGGGTTACGTCGGCCCGGACGTGTTCATCCCGGTCGCCGAGCGCACCGGCCTGATCGTCGAGCTGGGTGAGTGGATCCTGCGGACCGCCTGCCGCCAGTACGCGCAGTGGTGGCGCCAGGGTGTGGCGCCGCACCGGTTCGGCGTCAACGTCTCCGCACGTCAGCTCGCCGAGCCCGGTTTCGTCGACCTGGTCGCGGCGGTGCTGGCCGAGACCGGGGTGCATCCGGCGCGGCTGGTGGTCGAGGTCACCGAAACGGCCGTGTTCGGCGGCGGTGCGGCGGTGCGTGCGGTCCGGGAGCTGACCGAGCTGGGTGTGGAGATCGCCCTGGACGACTTCGGCACCGGCCACTCGTCGCTGGGCCTGCTCCAGACGCTGCCGGTCCGGGTGCTGAAGGTCGACAAGTCGTTCGTCGAGAACGTCACGATGGCCGGGCGGCACGCGGTCATCGCCACCTCGCTGATCCAGGTGGCGAACGGTCTGGGCCTGGTCGCGGTGGCCGAGGGTGTGGAGACCGCCGAGCAGGCCGCCGAGCTGTACCGGATCGGTTACCGCCGGGCGCAGGGCTACCACTTCGGCCGCCCGGCGATGGCCCAGCTCACCACGGCCGAGCAGGTGGCGGCCTAGTCGTCGTAGCCCAGCTCGTAGCGGTGGACGTCGTTGGAGACCTCGCCGTCGGTCATCGGGGTCTCCCTTGCGGTTCGGCGAGGCCGGCGCTGACGGAGGCGAAGCGGGCGGACAGCGCGGCCAGCGCGTTGCCCATCCGGATGGGCGGGCCCGGGCGCCGACCCGGGAGGCGAGGGCGGCGGCGAGCGGTTCGATGCCGACGGAGGCGCGCAGCCGGGCGGCCCGTTTCATGCCCGAGAGATGGCTGGTCACGCCGCTACGGTAAGGCCTTGAGGGTGACCACCCACGTCAGCCCGGCGGGCGCGCCGCGGCCGTGCGCCGGCAGCGCCTCGCGGGTCGCCCACGGCAGCGCGCGTAGCCCGTACCAGAGAATGATCTAGGAGTGACCCCGCAGATCCCGGACCGACGCGATCAGCTCCTCCTGGGAGATCGGGGTGACCGGGCCGCCGCGCGCCTCCTGCATGGCCTTGCCGAGCTGGAGGCGGCGCAGCACCTCCCGGATGTCCGCGCCGGTCATGCCGGTGCTGGCGACGGCCAGCGCGTTCAGGTCGAGGTCGTCGGCGAACATCCGGAAACCGGGGGTCTCGTGGGCGCTGATCAGGCCGCGGATCATCTTGCGGAAGATCTCGGCGCGGCTGGCCTCGTCCGGGCGCGGGATGCTCAGCTTCACGTCGAAGCGGCCGGACCGGGTCAGCGACTCGTCGACCCGGTGCGGGAAGTTGGTGGTGGCCACCACGATGACGTTCGGGTTCTCCTCGATCAGGTCGTTCATCTCCTGCTTGAAGATGCCGGCCACGGCGTTCAGCGCCTGGCTCGCCGCGTCGCCGCCGGCGCCCGCGTAACTGACGATCGAGTCGAACTCGTCGAAGAGCATCACCGTGGCGGTGCGGTAGCGGCGGGCGTCGCGGAAGATCTGCTTGATGTTGCGCTCCGAGCCGCCGAGCCATTTGTCCAGGATCTCCGGGGTGCGGATCTCCCGGAAGTCGGCGCCGATCTCGTTGGCCAGCGCCCGCGACAGCATGGTCTTGCCGGTGCCGGGCGGGCCGTACATCAGGATGCCCTGCGGACGGCGGGCGCCCCACCGGGCCATCGCCTCCGGATGCCGGAACGACACCGCGATCTGGCGCAACTCGGCCACCACGTCGGCCAGGCCGCCGACCATGTCCAAAGTGACCGTCTCGGTGGTCGGTGGCGCCTTCGGCACCGCCTCCCGGCTGATCACGAAACGCCGCCCGTCGAGCGAGCCCGGCCCGGCCAGGTCGGTCACCGCCTGGAGGGTGAGCGTGACGAAGGCGCGCAGGTGGGCCGGGGTGACCTCGTCACGCGGCACCCGCGCCTCGACGCGGGCGACGGTCCCGTCCGCCTCGTAGGTGACGGCCGCTTCGAGACCCGCGGCGGCGTCGGCGAGGACTTCCGGTTCCCGCTCGGCCGGTTTCTCCAGACCCAGTTTCCGGTACGCCGCCGCGGCGGCCGTCCCCACGCCCTCGACCAGCCTCGTGACCACCTGGTCGCCGGCCGCGATGCGACGGGCCAGCAGCGGGCCCAGCGGGTCGATGCTCAGCACGATGCCGCGCATCCGGTGCTCGGTGGCCAGCGGGGTGCTGAGGGTGGTGATCCGCGCGGTGAAGACGTGGTCGGCGGCGTCGGCCGCGACGGTCAGGTCGACCCGCTGGACCGGGGCCGGCCAGGCGGCCCGCCGCAGCGGCTCCACCGGGTTGACCCGCGCGGCGGCGAGCAGGGTGACCGCGTCGACCAGCTCGACGGTCGCACCGGCGAACTCGAACGTCTCGGTACGCGGGCGTGCGAAGCTCGCGTCGGTCATGGTGTCCTCCGGTCGGGTATCCGGGCACGACCATCCCAGCGTGACACGGTGACACCCGGTTTGGCCCGTCCACGGGCGGGCATGCCGCTGCCATGACCGACTTCATGGACAAGGCGCGGAAGTTCGCCGACCAGCACGACGAGCAGGTGGATCAGGGCCTGGAGAAGGCCGGCGACCAGATCGACGAGCGGACCGGGAACAGGTACTCGGACCAGATCGACCGGGGTGTCGACGAGGCGCAGAAACGCACCGGGGAGGGAGACACCGTCCCGGGCTGACGGCGCCGATGCACCCGGCCGCCCGTCAGCGCCGTCTCGGGACATTGGAGACAGCCCTGACGGCCGGCCGGGATTCGGGCGGTGACGGGGGCGGGCCGGGGTGGCAGGATGGCGGGATGCTGGTCGTGTTCGCGCACAGCAGCACCGGGTCGACCGTCGCCACCGTGCACCGGGCCGATGGGGTGGTCCTGCAACTGCCCGGGTACGACCGGAAATATCGGGTACCGCATGACCTGGCACACTTCGCGACCGAGCGGGCCCTCGACATGGCGGGCGGCGTGTTCGGTTCGATCGCGGCCGGTGGTGTCTTCACGAACATGCGCCTGATCAGTGGCCGGCCCCGCCACGACGCGTCGGCCCGCAGCAAACGGATCCTGGAGGCCAACCGGCAGACGCTCGGCCTGGCCGAGGTGCTCGCCGGGGTGATCCACCAGGTGGTCGAGACCGGCGACACGGCCCCGGTCGTCCCGATGGCCCGCAACGCCTACGCGGTGCTGGATCCGGGCGAGTTCCCGTGGAGCGACGACCAGGTCGGCACGGCGTTGGGTGACCTGACCGAGCTGGCCGCCGAATGGGAGGCGCAGGGCACGCTCCGCGTCACCTGGCCGGACCATCTGATCGCCGCCCCTCCCCCGCCCCGCGGCATCCGGCGCGGCCGCCGTGGCCGCACCTGACCCGATGGGCGGGAGAGAAGGCGGGCGTCCGGGGTCCTACCTGACGTAGGTGACGGTGACGTTCGGGTCGGCGGCGTCACCGGTGCTGTAGACGTACCTCCTGGCCGCGCTGTCGCCGGTCTGGGCCAGCAGCCACTGGGCCGACCAGCGGGCGATCGTCTCGACGCCGATCCCCTGGTCGAGGCTCTGGGCGGACGGGTCGGGGGCGGCGCCGGCCGGGTTCTGGCCGTTGGTGACGCCGTAGTGGTTGGCGCCGGTCAGGGAGATGAACGCCTTCGGGGTGCCGGCGGTCAGCTGGTAGGTGGTCTCGCCCTCGGACGGGCCGGCGACACCGTCGGCCAGGCCCTGGAGGTAGCCGACCGGAACGGTGTTGAGGACCGGCAGGACGACGTCGGTGCCGGGCAGGACGTTGTTGCCGCCGTAGGTGACGACCGCCTCGAGCTCGCTCGGCGCGGTGTTCGCGATCGCGCAGAACGGGACGACGCAGAGGCCGGTGCTGACGCTGAGCGCGGTGGCCGCGCCGAACGAGTGTCCGGAGAGGACCAGCGTGTTCTCGTCGATGCGCCGGTAGAGCGGCGAGGCGGGGTCGTCGTCCTCGGCCTCGGCCCAGTCGACGGTCCAGCCGGCCTGGGCGCCCTCGGGGTAGAGGCCGCTGACGCCGAACAGGCTGCGGGTGTGGTTGGGGACGGCGACGACGAACCCGTACGAGGCGAGGGTCTCCGCGTACGCCGAGTAGTTCGCCTTGTCGACGTTGGCGCCCTGGAGGAAGAGCGCGACCGGCAGCCGGGTGCCGGTCGCCGGGTAGTAGACGTCGGCGCTGTCGCCGTTGATCGTCGTCGGGTAGCTCGCGACCGCCGTGGCGGCGGACGCGGGCGCCGGCACGGAAAGCGTCGCGGCGAGGAGGGCGGCCGAGGCCACCACCGCCAGTCGTTTCCAAGAACGGAACAGTGTCACATTCATGGATACGGACTATGTCGACCGATCGATGCGACGTCAAGGGCCGGACCGGCCACCGACCGCGGGCGCCCCGGACGGCCGGGAGGGCGGGCAGGCCCATCCGGGCGGTGCGGTCCTGTGTGGCCGGAGGATGCGGACGATCGCGGCGTCCGCCACACGGAGGATGCCGAATCGACGCTCAGAGACCGCTTTCGATCAACGACAGCGCATGGAAAAGTGAGGACGAATTCAGGCGCTGTACGCCTGTCCTCCACCCGGCACTTCCATGATCCACCGAGCGCGCGCCGCGGTCGCGGCGCCGCAGAAGGAGGAACTCAGTGCGCATCCTTGCCCGATCCACGGCCGCCACCCTCGCGGCCGCCACGATAGTCGCGCTGACCGGCGCCTGCTCCCCGCCCGAGAAGGAGTCCGAAACGGCCGGCAGCGGCGCGGCCACCGCCACCAGCGCCGCCGGCCTGGGCGGCATGGACGACCTGATCGCGGCCGCCAAGAAGGAGGGCGCGCTCAACGTCATCGCCCTGCCACCGGACTGGGCCAACTACGGCGAGATCATCAAGGCCTTCGGCGACAAGTACGGCATCAAGGTCAACTCCGCGCAGCCGGACGGCTCCAGCCAGGACGAGATCAACGCCGCCAACCAGCTCAAGGGCCAGGACACCGCACCCGACGTGTTCGACCTCGGCGGCGCGGTGGCGAGCGCGAACACGGCGATGTTCGCGGCCTACAAGGTGGCCACGTTCGACGAGATCCCGGCCGGGCTCAAGGACGCGAACGGCGCCTGGGTCAACGACTATGGCGGCTACATGTCGATCGGCTACGACAGCGCCAAGGTGCCCGCCCCGGCGAGCGTCGACGACCTGCTGAAGGCCGAGTACAAGGGCAAGGTCGCGCTGAACGGCGACCCGACCCAGGCCGGCGCCGCGTTCGGTGGCGTGCAGATGGTCGCGGTGGCCAAGGGTGGCACGCCGGAGGACATCAAGCCCGGTGTGGCCTTCTTCGGCGCGCTGAAGAAGGCCGGCAACTTCCTGCCGGTCGACCCGACGCCGGCGACCATCGAGTCCGGCCAGACCCCGGTCGTCTTCGACTGGGACTATCTCAACGCCGCCCAGTCCAAGAAGCTGCCCAGCTGGAAGGTCGTCGTGCCGAACGGCGCCGTGCTCGGCTCCTACTACGTGCAGGCGATCAGCAAGGATGCCCCGCACCCGGCCGCGGCCCGGCTGTGGCAGGAGTTCCTCTACTCGGACGAGGGCCAGAACCTGTGGCTCAAGGGCGGCGCCCGCCCGGTCCGTGCCGACGCCATGCAGAGGGCCGGCACCATCGACGCCACCGCCTTCGCCGCGCTGCCGAAGGTCGAGGGCACCCCGGTGATCCCGACCGAGGCGCAGAGCACCAAGGCCAAGGAGTATCTGACCGCGAACTGGGCCAAGGCCATTGGCTGAGGTCGCCGAAGCCGTTCCGCGGCGCGTGGCCGGCCGGTCACGCCCGCGGGCCGGCGCCCTGCTGGGCACGGTGCCGTTCTTCGCCTTCGTGACGATCTTCCTGGTCGTCCCGACGCTGACCGTGGTGATCGGCGCGTTCACCGGTGACGGTGGGCGGGGTGTCACGCTGGAGAACGTCCGTGCCCTCGCCGACGAGTACATCCTCGCGGCGTTCGGCCGCAGCATCACCCTCTCCGCGGCCAGCGCGATCATCGGTGCGGTGCTGGGCGCCCTTCTGGCGTACGCGCTGGTCACCGCGAAACCGGACGGCCCGTTGCGGCGGGTGGTCACCGCGGCCGCCGGGGTGCTCGCGCAGTTCGGCGGCGTCACGCTCGCCTTCGCGTTCCTGGCGACGATCGGGCTGAGCGGTTTCGTCACCCTCTGGTTGCAGGAGCACGGCCTCGATCCGTACGCGAACGGCGTCTGGTTGTTCGAGCTGCCCGGACTGACGCTCGTCTACACGTACTTCCAGATCCCGCTCATGGTGATCGTGTTCCTGCCCGCGCTGGACGGCATCCGGCCACAGTGGCGGGAGGCGACCGCGAGCCTGGGCGGCAACACCTGGCACTACTGGACCCGGGTGGCCGGGCCGCTGCTCGCGCCGGCGTTCCTCGGTTCGGCGCTGCTGCTGTTCGCCAACGCCTTCTCCGCGTACGCCACCGCCGCGGCCCTGGTCAGCCAGGGCAGCCCGATCGTCCCGCTCCAGATCCGCGGCGCTCTGACCAGCGAGGTCGTCCTCGGGCAGGCGAACCTGGGCAAGGCGATGGCGCTGGGCATGGTGGTCGTGGTGGCCGTGGTGATGACCCTCTACTCGCTGCTGCAGAGACGGACCGCCAAGTGGCTAGGGTGATCTTCCGCTGGACCGTCCTGACCGTGATGGGCGTGTTCTTCCTGCTGCCGCTGGTGGCCATGGTGGAGTTCAGCACCCGCGACCCGGAGACCTGGCCGCTGCTGCTGGACTGGCCCCGGCTGGCCGGGGAGTACCCGGCCCTGGCCGAGGGCATCCTGGCCTCGCTGGCGCAGGCGGCGCTGACCTCGGTGCTGATGCTGGTGCTGCTGGTGCCGACGGCGATCTGGGTCCGGCTGCGGCTGCCCCGGCTGCGGCGGGTGGTCGAGTTCCTCTGCCTGCTGCCGCTCACCATCCCGGCGATCGTGCTGGTGGTGGGCCTGGCCCCGGTGTACGCCTGGGTCAACTACCTGATCGGCGGCTCGTCGCTGACCCTGGTGTTCGCCTACACGATCCTGGTGCTGCCGTACGCCTACCGCGCCATCGACACCGGCCTGTCCGCGATCGACGTGCGGACCCTGGCCGAGGCCGCCCGCGGTCTGGGCGCCGGCTGGACCACCGTGATCTGGCGGGTGGTGCTGCCGAACATCCGCTCGGCGGTGCTGTCCGCCGCGTTCCTGACCGTGGCCCTGGTGCTCGGCGAGTTCACCATCGCCTCGCTGCTGCACCGTACCAACCTCCAGGTGGCCATCGAGTTCCTCGGCAAGAGCAGCGCGACCGTGTCGGTGGCGGTGTCGCTGACCGCGTTGCTGCTCGCGTTCACCCTGCTGCTCGTGCTGTCCCTGGCGGGCTCGTCGTCCAAGGAGAGAAGATCATGACCGGGGTCGCCGTACGACTGGAGGGGCTGCGCCGGACCTTCGGCACCGTGCACGCCCTCGACGACCTGGACCTGGCGATCGAGCCGGGCGAGCTGGTCGCCCTGCTCGGGCCCTCCGGTTGCGGCAAGACCACCGCGCTGCGGATTCTCGCCGGGCTGGAGGAGGCCACCGCCGGCCGGGTGCTGGTGGACGGCCGCGACGTCACCCGGCTGCCGGCCAACAAGCGCGGCATGGGCATGGTGTTCCAGGCGTACAGCCTCTTCCCGCACCTCACCGCCGCGCAGAACGTGGAGTTCGGCCCGCGCCTGCGCCGGGGTTCGCTGGCCCGGGCCGCCGAGATGCTGGATCTGGTGGGCCTGTCCGGCTTCGCGAAGCGGTACCCGCACCAGCTCTCCGGCGGGCAGCAGCAGCGGGTGGCGCTGGCCCGGGCGCTGGCGATCGAGCCGCGGGTGCTGCTGCTGGACGAGCCGCTGTCCGCACTGGACGCCAAGGTACGGGTGCAGCTGCGCGACGAGATCCGCCGGATCCAGACCGAGGTCGGCACCACCACCCTGTTCGTGACCCACGACCAGGAGGAGGCGCTCGCGGTCGCCGACCGGGTCGGCGTGATGCGGGCCGGTCGGCTGGAGCAGCTGGCCACCCCGTCCGAGGTGTACCTGCGCCCGGCGACCGCGTTCGTGGCCGATTTCGTCGGTCTCAGCAACCGGCTGCCCGGCAGCGTGAACGGCGACGTGGTGGAGGTGCTCGGGGCGCGGCTGCCGCTGGTCACGCCGCACGCCGGTGGTGCGGCCACCGCGCTGGTCCGCCCGGAGGCGGTCGACGTCGTCCCGGATCCGGGCGCCACGGCGACCGTGCTGACCAGCAGCTTCCTCGGGTCGACCAGCCGGGTCACGGTGAGCGTCGGCGACCAGCTGGTGGTGGCGCAGGTGCCGAGCGGCCGGTTGCCGGATCTGTCGGCGGGCACCCGGGTCCGGGTCACGATCCAACCGGTGGCGGTCGCTCTCGAATAGACAGGTATGGGCGCTCACGTTACAGTCGGAGGCCCTGGGAGCGCTCCCAGCGCGGGTCGTCCCACCGCCGATTCCCCGCGGCGGTCCCGCGTCCATCCCCCGAGGTGATGTCTCGTGAAACGCCGTACCACAACCATTCTCGCCGCGGTGCTGGCCGTGGCCGCGACCTCGACGGCCGCCCTCTTCGCGCTCCCCGCGAGCGCCGAGACGGCGGCCTTCCGGGTGTCGAACTCCTGGAGCACCGGCTACCAGGGTGAGATCACGGTCAGCAACCAGTCCTCGTCGGCGATCAGCACCTGGAAGGTGGACCTGACCCTGCCGGCCGGGACATCGGTCACGCAGGCCTGGAGCTCTACGCTCACCAGCAGCGGCAACACCTACACCTTCACCCCGGCGGCCTGGAACGGCACGATCGCCGCCAACGCCTCGACCACCTTCGGCTTCATCGTGACCGGCACCGGCCGGCCGACCGGCTGCGTGGTCAACGGCCAGACCTGCACCGGTACGACGACACCGACGTCGTCGCCCACCACGTCGCCCAGCGCGTCGCCGAGCACCAGCACCCCGCCGGTCAACGGCACCCCGGTCGGGATCAACGGCCAGCTCAAGGTCTGCGGCACCAAGCTGTGCAACCAGTACGGCAAGCCGATCCAGCTGCGCGGCATGAGCACCCACGGCATCCAGTGGTTCCCGAGCTGCTACACCGACGCGGCGCTCGACGCGCTGGCCACCGACTGGAACTCCGACCTGTTCCGGGTCTCGATGTACGTCCAGGAGCAGGGTTACGAGACCAACCCGGCCGGCTTCACCACGCGGGTCAACAACCTGGTCGACGAGGCCGAGCAGCGGGGCATGTACGCGCTGATCGACTTCCACATCCTCACGCCGGGCGACCCGATGTACAACCTGGACCGGGCCAAGACCTTCTTCGCCCAGGTGTCGGCCCGTAACGCCGCCAAGAAGAACGTCATCTACGAGATCGCCAACGAGCCGAACGGCGTGAGCTGGGCGACCATCAAGAACTACGCCGAGCAGGTCATCCCGGTGATCCGGGCGAACGACCCGGACGCCGTCGTGGTGGTCGGCACCCGGGGCTGGTCGTCGCTGGGCGTCTCCGAGGGCGGCAACTCGTCCGAGATCGTCGCCAACCCGGTGAACGCGTCCAACGTGATGTACACGTTCCACTTCTACGCGGCGTCGCACAAGGACAACTACCGCGCCGAGGTGGAGCGGGCCGCGGCCTCGCTGCCGCTGTTCGTGACCGAGTTCGGCACGGTGACCTACACCGGTGACGGCGCGGTCGACACGGCCAGCAGCAACGCCTGGCTGGACCTGCTGGACCGGCTCCAGATCAGCTACGCGAACTGGACGTTCTCCGACGCGGGCGAGGGCAGCGCGGCGCTGAAGCCGGGCACCTGCGCGGGCGGCTCGTTCGCCGGGACCGGGGTGCTGACCGAGTCGGGCCTGCTGATGCGCTCCCGGATCCGTACCGCGGACAACTTCCCGACCACCTGAGAACCGTGTGAGCCGGCCGGGCCCCGCTCCCGCCAAAGCAGGTCCGGCCCGGCGGCCCGTACCCACGATCCGGGTCGCCGACCGCGCCGGGTCCGCCCCTCCACCGGGCGGGCCCGGCGCACCTTATTCTCATGCCGCGCTTATATAAGTCGAATCTGATAGGGTGAACCCGTGCATGCGTTCGACGTACTCGGCGATCCGGTCCGGCGCCGGATCCTCGAGCTGCTCGCCGAGGGCGAGCAGACCTCCGGAGCCGTCACCGCCATCATCCGGGCGGAGTTCGGCATCACCCAGCCCGCCGTGTCCCAGCATCTGCGGGTGCTGCGCGACAACGGCTTCGCCACCGTGCGCCCGGACGGCGCACGCCGGCTCTACGCGGTCGACGACACCGCGTTCCGGCAGGTGGACGACTGGCTGGCGCCCTTCCGGCGGTTCTGGGCGCCGCACCTCGCCGCGATGGCCACCGAGGTGGCCCGCGGCAAGCGCCTGCGGCGACTGGCCGCCGGCGAGGAACCCACCGATGCGAGGAGCACACGATGATCGACGTCAAAGAGCAGATCAGCGCGGTACGGCGGACCATCGGCAGCCGTGTCCTGGACGCCGGCGAGGCCCGGGTCATGACGATCAGCCAGGCCTACGACACCGACGTCGACGACCTGTGGGACGTGGTCACCAACCCCGAGCGGATCCCCCGCTGGTTCCTGCCGGTCTCCGGTGAGCTGCGCGAGGGCGGGAAGTACCAGTTCGAGGGCAACGCCGGAGGCACGATCACCAGGTGCGACCGGCCCCGCTCGGTCGCCGCCACCTGGGAGTTCGGCGGCGGCGTCAGCTGGGTCGAGGTCCGGCTGACCCCGGAGGCGGACGGCCGCACCCGGTTCGAGCTGGAGCACGTGGCGCACGTCGACGACGAGCACTGGGAGAAGTACGGTCCGGGCGCCGTCGGGCTCGGCTGGGAGGGCGCCTTCTGGGGCCTGGCCAACCACCTGGCCGACCCGGACGCCCCGCTCAGCCCGGAGGCCGCCATGGCCTGGATGATGTCCGACGACGGCAAGCAGTTCATGCGGCTGTCCGCCGACGCCTGGACCGAGGCGGACATCGCCTACGGCACCGAGCCCGAGCAGGCCCGGCGCCAGGCGGAGAACACCCTCAAGGCGTACCTCGGCGAGGAGGCCTAGCCCTTCAGAGACGGGCGGGCAGTGCCGGGCCGCGGCGGCGGGCGCGCAGGCGCCCACGCGCGTCCGCGGCCCGCTCCCGGGCCGGGTCGAGCTTGTCGCGCACGGCCAGCCAGGTGCGGGTCGCCGTGATCTCGGGGGTACGCCGGCCCGCGGCCGACACCTGGTACCCGAACCTGGTCAGGCGGTCCCCGAAGATGGCCTCGCAGCGGTCGATCTCCTCGGCCGTGAGCCGCCGCTGCCAGCTGCTGACCCGGGCCGTGGTGACCTCCGAGCGGGTCAGCGCGTGCCAGGTCTTGTACGCGGGGACCGCCACCGGCGCGAGTTCGGACGGGCGGGCCATCGCCGGGTCGTACTCCTCGCCCAGGAAGTCGCAGATGGCCCGCAGGTGCGGCTCCGGATCGGCGACCAGGTCCTCGTAGCGCAGCTGGTGGTAGACGCCGGCCGGGTAGGCGCGGGCGGCCCGCAGCGAGGAGTCGGCGGACCGCGCCCAGATGTCGATCAGCTCGTCGAGGTCGCGCGGGCCCCACGGCGTCTCCTTGAGCGACGCCACGCAGTCCCGGCCGTCCCGCACGATGTTGATGATCTGCGCGTCCGGGAACAGCCGCCGGATGGTCGGCAGGTGCCGCAGGTAGAGCGGCCGCTTGTCACCCCAGCGCGGCTTGCCGAACCGCTCCGCGTACCGCTTGAAGACCGTGCCCAGGGCCGACCCGAGCGTGGGCGGCGCCGCGACGATCGCCTCGATCGTCGCCCGCCGGTCCAGGCCGAGGTCGCCGAAGTGGCTGGTGCCGGTGATGAACTCGGCCAGGGCGCGGCGCTGCGCCGGTTCGCCCAGGTCGCCGAACTCGTGCCGCCGCCGGTAGGCGGGCAGCAGGAAGCGGCTCTCCGGGGGCAGCGCGATCCGCGGGTGCGCGTGCAGCATCAACTGGAGCATCGTGGTGCCCGAACGCGGGCAGCCGACGACGAAGATCGGGCGGTCTGACATGGCGTAGACCGTAAGGTAAGTTATGTCCGTTTTGCAAAGAACGTCATGGCGGTTGCCCGCGGCCGCCGCATGGCGTAAGCACTAGTCATGATCGGTGACGAACTGTTGCGACACTGCCTCGCCAAGCCCGGCGCCTGGCAGGACGAGCCGTGGGAGGGCGACGTCGTCGCCAAGGTCGGCAAGAAGATCTTCGCGTTCATCGGCACCGGCGAGGCCGTCGGCGTCAAGTGCGGCCCGAACCGGGACGTCGCCGACGAGTGGCTGGACCGCTACCCCGGCGACGCCACGGCCAGCGCCTACATCGGCCGGCACGGCTGGAACACGCTGCGCCTGGGCGGCGCCATCCCGGACGACGAGATCCTCGAGGCGGTCGACGCGTCCTACGAGGCGATCGTCGCCACCCTGCCCAAGAAGGACCGCCCCGCCTGACGCGTACCGTGAGCGTTTCGGGATCTCGTCAGGAGGGTGAATGCCACTCGCGCACCACTACGCCACCGTCGTCACCTGGACCGGCAACCGCGGCACCGGCACCAGCGGCTACCGCGACTACGGCCGCGACCACGAGGTGACCGCGGACGGCCCGGCCCCGATCGCCGGCAGCTCGGACAAGACGTTCCGCGGCGACCCGGAGCGCTGGAACCCCGAGCAACTGCTGCTGGCCGCGCTGTCCCAGTGCCACATGCTGTCCTACCTGCACGCCTGCGCCGACGCGGGCATCGTCGTCACGTCGTATGTGGACCGCGCCGCCGGTGAGATGACCACCCGCGCCGGTGCCGGGCAGTTCACCGAGGCGGTGCTGCGGCCCGAGGTGACCGTGGCCTCACCGGACATGGTGGAGACCGCGATCAAGCTGCACGACGACGCCCACCACGCCTGCTTCATCGCGAACTCGGTGAACTTCCCGGTCCGCCACGAGCCGATCGTCACGGCCGGCAACGGCTGATCACGGTCGAGCCCCGCCGCCGGCGTGGGCCGGTGACGGGGCTCGGGTTCGCCGATCGCGGACGGTCAGGCGAGCTTCTTGGACTTCGTGATGGCGGCGGTGATCGCCTCGATCAGCGGGGCCGAGCTCGCCCAGGAGTAGATCGGGACGGCCTGCCACGGGAAGACCTGGTTCGCCTTGACGGCGGGCAGGGCGGCCCAGCCCGGCTTGGACGCCAGGTCGTTGGGCTGCAGGGTGCCGGTACGCGCGTCGAGGAAGATGATGTCGGCGTGGTACTTGTCGGCGTTCTCCCAGCTCAGCGACTCGAAGTAGTCGGCGCCCTTGACCTCGGGCATGACCAGGTCGACGCCGAGCTCCTTGAAGTACATGAGGTCGGAGCTGACCGCGGCGCTGGACACGTAGAAGATGTCGGCGGCGCCGGAGCCGAACAGCACCTTGACCCCACCGGCGGCCTTGGCGGCGGCGGTCAGGTCGGCGGCGGCCTTCTCGAAACGGGCCTTGGCCTCGGTCACCTTCGGCGCGTTCAGGTCGGCGCCCAGCGACTTGGCGAGCTCGGCGTACCGCTCGATCGGCTTGTTCAGCGGGACCCGGCCCACGGTGATGGTGGCGGCCGGGGCCAGCTTGAGGATCTGGTCCTTGCTGGCGTCCGGGAGGTACCAGTACGCGCCCGGGTCGAACATGTGCGTGACCAGGAGCTCGGGCTGCAGCGCCGCGTACTTCTCCACGGAGAACTCGCCCCAGGCGTTGCCGATGATCTGGACCTTGTTGATGTCCAGGTCGCCGGCCTGCTCCTCGGCGGTGCCGTCGGTCTTCTTGGTCTCGCCGAAGACGCCGACGATCTTGTCCTGGAGGCCCAGGTCGACCAGTGCGGCGGCGGTGCCGGTGAAGGCCACGATCTTGCTGGGGGCCTTGTCGGCCTTGTGCTCCTTGGGCTGGTCGTCGGTGAACGCCCAGGGGCCGGCGGCGGTGGCCGTGGCGGCCGGCGACGACCCGGTCTCCTCCTTGCCACCGCAGGCGGCGAGCAGGGCGCCCGCACCGGCGGCGCCACCCGCGGCCAGCAGGCCACGACGGGACAAAGAAAGCTGTGAGTACTTCATCTTCAAGTCTTTCTGGGGGGACGACCGGCCCTACGGCCGAGTGCGATGGTTAGGCTAACCTAACGGACCGAAGACGCGTCAACAGGATCCAGATCACCAGGGCGGGAGAACCACGCTGTCCACCATCGACACCCCCGTCGAGCAGGGGTTTCGCGCCGCGGAGCCGACCCGCGCCGGGCGCCGCTCCGTCGTACGCCTGTTCGGTCTGATCCTGGCTCTGGTGGCGCTCGCCACGATCCTGGTCCTCAGCGTCGGGTTCGGCGCGCGCTTCCTCTCGCCCGGTGAGGTGTGGGCCGGACTGACCGACCCGGCGTCCGATTACTACCGGATCGTCCATGAGATGCGCCTTCCGCGTACCCTGCTCGGTCTGATGGTCGGCATGGCGCTCGGCCTGGCCGGCGCCATGATGCAGGCGCTGACCCGCAATCCGCTGGCCGACCCGGGCCTGCTCGGCATCAACGCGGGCGCGTCGGCGGCGGTGGCCAGCGCCGCGGTGTTCTTCGGCATCGGCACCTTCTTCGGGTACGTGTGGTTCGCTCTCGCCGGCGCCGCGGTCGTCACGGCCCTGGTGTACGCGGTCGGCGGCGGGCGCTCGGCCACCCCGGCCCGGCTCGCCCTGGCCGGCGCCGCGCTCAACGCCACGCTCTACTCGTACGTGAGCGCCACCCTGCTCTCCGACACGCAGGCCATCGACAAGGTGAAGTTCTGGACCGCCGGTTCGCTGGCCAGCGCCGACTTCGAGACCGTCGAGCTGCTCCTGCCGTTCTTCCTGTCCGGGCTGCTGGCCGGGCTGCTGGTGGCCCGGCCGCTCAACGCGCTGTCGCTGGGCGACGACGCGGCCCGCGCGCTGGGCGCCAATCCGACGGTGATCCGGGTCGCGGTGATCGTCGCGGTCACCCTGCTGTGCGGCAGCGCCACCGCGGCGTGCGGCCCGATCGTCTTCGTGGGACTGCTCATCCCGCACCTGGTGCGGCCGATCACCGGACCGGACCTGCGCTGGATGCTGCCCTACACCGCGGTGCTGGCGCCGGTGCTGCTGCTCGGCGCCGACGTGCTCGGCCGGATCCTGGGCAGCCCCGGTGAGCTCCAGGTCGGCACGGTCACCGCGGTCCTCGGCGGTCCCCTGTTCCTCTATCTCGTGCGAGCCGCCAAATGACGCTGGTAGAAGTGCGCAGGAACCCGGTGGGCATCCGTCCGCGGGCCGTCGTGGTCGGGGTGACCGCCGTCGTCGCCACCGTCGTGGTCAGCGTGTTCAGTCTCGGCACCGGCGACTTCCCGATCGCCCCGGCCGACGTGGTGGCGACCCTGTTCGGCGCGGGCAACCCGGCCCACGAGTTCATCATCAACGAGCTGCGGCTGCCCCGGCTGATCGTCGCGATCCTGGTCGGCGCGGCCCTGGCGGCCGGCGGCGCGGTCTTCCAGTCGCTGGTCCGCAACCCGCTGGGCAGCCCGGACATGCTGGGCGTCACCAACGGCGCGAGCACCGCGGCGCTGGTCGTGGTGATCCTCGGCGGCTCCGACCTCCAGCTGTCGGTCGCCGCGATCGCCGGCGGGATGGCCGCCACCCTGCTCATCCAGCTGATCGCCGGCCGGGCACTGCACGGTTTCCGGTTCATCCTGGTCGGCGTCGGCATGGCGGCGATCCTCACCGGCATCAGCGGCTACCTGCTGACCCGCGGCCAGCAGATGGAGAACGCCCGGGCGCTGCTCTGGCTCACCGGCAGCCTGGACGGCCGCTCCTGGACCCAGGCGGTGCCGCTGCTCGTGGTGCTCGGGGCGGTGCTGCCGTTCCTGGTGCTGGCCTGCGGCCCCGGCCTGCGGATCCTGGAGATGGGCGACGACGCGGCGTCGGCGCTCGGGGTCCCGGTCTCCCTGCTGCGCAACGGCGCGCTGCTGGCCGCCGCCCTGCTGGTGTCGTTCGGCGCGGCCGCCGCCGGGCCGGTCGCCTTCGTCGCGCTGATCGCCCCGCACCTGGCGAAGCGGCTCACCCGGGCGCCCGGGCCGAACCTGCTGCCGTCGATCGCGGTCGGGGCGCTGCTGCTCAGCGGCGCCGACTTCATCGCCCAGCACGCTCTCGACGACCGGGCGCTCCCGGTCGGTGTGGTCACCGGCCTGGTCGGTGGCGCCTACCTGGTCTGGCTGCTCACCACCGAACGGCGAGCGGGACGGATCTGAGGCGGATATGACGAACACGGCAACAGGAGAGAACATGACCCGTCTCAGCGGCACCGGGATGACACTGGCCTACGACAAGCGGGTCATCGCCGAGGACCTCAGCGTCGAGATCCCGGACGGCTCGTTCACGGTCATCATCGGGCCGAACGCGTGCGGCAAGTCGACCCTGCTGCGGGCGCTGTCCCGGCTGCTCAAGCCGACCACCGGCACGGTGCTCCTCGACGGCAGGGACGTGCACTCGCAGCCCACCCGGACCGTCGCGAAGACCCTCGGCCTGCTCCCCCAGTCGTCGACCGCCCCGGACGGCATCACCGTGGCCGAGCTGGTGGCCCGCGGCCGCTACCCGCATCAGAGCATCCTGCGCCGCTGGTCGGCCGAGGACGAGCGGGTGGTCGAGGAGTCGATGGAGTCCACCGGGGTGGCCGACCTGGCCGACCGCAACGTCGACGAGCTGTCCGGCGGCCAGCGGCAGCGGGTGTGGCTGGCCATGGCGCTGGCCCAGCAGACGCCGCTGCTGCTGCTCGACGAACCCACCACCTATCTGGACATCGCGCACCAGATCGAGGTGCTGGACCTCTGCGCCGAACTGCACGAACGCCAGGGCCGGACGCTGGTCGCCGTGCTGCACGACCTCAACCACGCGGCCCGCTACGCCACCCACCTCATCGCCATGCGTTCCGGCAGAGTGGCCCGTTCCGGACAACCCGGTGACGTGCTGACCGCCGAACTGGTCGAGGAGGTGTTCGGGCTGCCCTGCCGGGTGATCGACGACCCGGAGACCGGCACCCCGCTGGTCGTGCCCGCCGCCCGTCGCCGTACCGGAGATCTCTCAACCAACGCCCGCATCTGACGATCGGAGGGGGGACCCCCATTTCCCTCCTCCCCTCGCCGGAGCGTGAAACGATGTCCTCCGAAGCCGCACCCGAGCGTGCGAGCGGCAACGCCGTGGTCGGCTGGTTCTCCGACCTCCGCGTCCGAACGAAGATCCTGGCGGCGATGTCCCTGGTGACGATCTTCGTCACCGCCGCCTGCGTGCTGGCCGTCGCACGGATGGGGGCCATGGACGACCGCCTCGACGAGGTGCGTGCCACCAACGTCGGCAACCTGGCCCTGCTCGGCGAGATCCGGGGCCACCAGGCGCTGATCAACCACTACGCGGCCGCCCGGCTGGCGGTCGGCTCGGACCGGGCCGCGCAGGCCTCCATCGGTGAGCAGCAGGCCGCGGCGATCCAGGGCCTCGACGAGACGCTCGAGAAGTACCGGGCGCAGCCGAAGAGCGCGTCCGAGCAGAAGACGCTCGACGCCTTCACCGGCTTCTGGGACGAGTACACCGGGGCGATGGCCGACATCGCGGCCGGCCGCGCGCCGACGATCGACTTCGACGCCGTCAACAACGGCATGGAGAGCTCCGTCGCCGAGCTCGCCGCCGAGACCGCCACCAGCGCGGACGCCGCGGTGGCCGAGGCGCACGACGACTTCGAGTCGGCCCGGCGCCAGGTGCTGATCGTGCTCGGTGTGGGCCTGCTGCTGAGTGTCGCGCTGGGCGTGCTGGCCGCGCGGTCGATCACCCGTCGCCTCGCCCCGGTGGCCGAGGCCATGGAGGCGATGGCGGCCGGCGACCTCACCCGCGACGTCCCGGTCGAGGGTAGGGACGAGATCGGCGCGATGGCCCGCTCGGTGAACAAGGCGACCGTCTCGGTGCGGAAGACCGTGAGCGCGATGGCCGACAGCGCCCAGCTGCTGGCCCAGAGCACCAGGGAACTCTCCCGGGTCAACGACCAGACGGTGGCCGGTTCGGAGGCGGTGTCGGCGGGCGCCGGCTCGGCCACCAACTCGGCCGACGAGGTGTCGTACAACCTCCAGACGGTCGCGACCGGCGCCGACGAGATGTCCCACGCCATCCAGGAGATCTCGCAGAGCGCGGTGGCCAGCGCCGGGGTCACGCTCGAGGCGGTGGCGGTGGTCGCCGAGACCACCGAGACGGTCAGCAAGCTGGGCGCCAGCTCGCAGGAGATCGGCGACGTGGTGAAGACGATCACCGCGATCGCGGAGCAGACCAACCTGCTGGCCCTGAACGCGACCATCGAGGCCGCCCGCGCCGGCGAGTCCGGCAAGGGGTTCGCCGTGGTGGCCAGCGAGGTCAAGGACCTGGCCCAGGAGACCGCGAAGGCGACCGAGACCATCTCCGGGCGGGTGCAGGCCATCCAGGCCGACACCGAGAGCGCGGTCGCGGCGATCGTCCGGATCGGCGCGGTCATCGAGCGGATCAACCAGTTCCAGACCACGATCGCCTCGGCCGTCGAGGAGCAGACCGCGACGACCACCGAGATGAACCGCAACGTGGCGACCGCCGCGGCCGGCGCCAAGGAGATCGCCAGCAACATCGGCGACGTCTCCAGCGCCGCCGAGCAGTCCAAGCAGGCCGTCGCGGCGGGTCAGCGGGCGGCTTCCGAGCTGGCCTCGCTCGCCGACGACCTGCACCAGCTGGTCGGCCGGTTCTCCTTCAAGTAAAGGTCAAGAGCACGATGTCGTAGCGGGGTGGTGGGTACCGACCGCTGCTCCCGCCGAGGCGGCTGGCTGTCAGTGCTGTCCCCACCGGAGACAGCACTGACGGCCGGCCGGGGACGTCAGGTGCCGAAGACGTCGGCGACCACGTGCGCGGCGATCGCCAGCGACGACGTCGCCGCGGGTGACGGCGCGTTCCGTACCGCCGTGACCGGCCCCATCCGGTGGATGCGGAAGTCGTCGACCAGACCGCCGTCGCGGTCCAGCGCCTGGGCCCGCACCCCGGCGCCGGCCCGCACCACGTCGGCCGCCCCGATCTCCGGGACGTAGCGCATGGCCTCGGCCATGTAGCGGCGCTTGGACAGCGAGCCGCGCACCTCCTTGATCCCGGTACGCCAGTGCCGCCGCGCCATGTGCCAGGTGCCCGGCCAGGCCGCGATGCCGGCCAGGTCGGGGAGGGAGAGGCTGGTACGCCGGTAGCCCTCCCGGGCGGTGGCCAGGACCGCGTTCGGGCCGACCTCGACGACCCCGGTCACCCGCCGGGTGAAGTGCACGCCGAGGAACGGGTACCGCGGGTCCGGAACCGGGTAGATCATGCCGCGGACCAGGTCCGCCTTCTCCGCGCGGACCCGCATGTACTCGCCGCGGAACGGGATGATCCGGGGTTCGGCGGTGTCGCCGGCCAGCCGGGACACCCGGTCGGTGTGGATGCCGGCGCAGACGATCACCTGGTCCACGGTGACGTCCCGGTCGCCCGCGACGATCCGGATCCGGCCGGACTCGCGCCGGATCGCGGTCACCGCGAAGTCGAGCAGGACCGCACCGCCGGCCGCCTCGATGTCCGCGGCGAACGCCTTCGCGACGCCGGGGAAGTCGGTGATCGCCGTCTCCGGTGAATGCAGCGCGGCCAGGCCGGCGGCGTGCGGCTCGACCTCGCGGATCCCGTCCGGATCGACCCTCCGCAGACCGGGCACACCGTTCTCGCGGGCCCGTCTCTCCAGGTCGCCGAGCCGCCCCAGCTCGTCCTCGCGGACCGCCACGACCAGCTTGCCGCACTCGTCGTACGCGATCCCCCGGTCCGCACAGTACTCCCGCAGCAGCAGCCGCCCGCGGGTGCAGAGTTCCGCTTTCAGGCTGCCCGGCGTGTAGTAGATGCCGGCGTGCACCACCCCGGAGTTGTGGCCGGTCTGGTGCCGGGCCACCTCGCCTTCCTTCTCGACGACCACGACGCGGGCGCCCGGCCGTCGTAGCGTTATCTCCCGGCCGATCGCCAGTCCGACGATGCCGGCCCCGATGATGCCGATGGTCTCGTCCGCCACGTGTGCTGCCTCTCTGGTACGTCCACCTCGGATTCCCAAGTGGACGGCGAAGGTCTCGACCCTGGTATAGAACCGCAGCGCCTCCACGCCCTGCTCGGTAAAGGGCGATCCGGAGTCACGGAACCCGCCGAACGGCATGTGCACGGGCCGGTCCGGGTTCTAGGGCGCGAAGACCCGGCCGTCGAGGAGCAGTCGCGCGGTGCTCACCACCGACGTGTCCGACGGCGAGTCCCCCAGCACCAGGTCGAGGAAGCCGGACGGGTGCTCCAGGCGCAGCACGTCCCGGGGCACCGAACGGTCGGCGACCGGGGCCACCAGCCCCGCCGCCACGCTTCCGGGAAACGCCACCGCCGCGCCCACGCCGACCGCCGCGCGGACTCCGATCGCCGCGTGCACCCGGTCCGGCAGGAACGTCCGCGTGCTCAGGCTGCCGCCGTCGGCCGGCCGCGCCAGCAGGCACATCTTCGGCGGCGCGCCCATCAGCGCGACCGCGGGGCGGCGCAGGCCGGCCACCCGGTGCCGCAGCCGGGCGTCGTACTCCAGGCGGGTCGCCGACTCGTGGCCGGTGACGCCGAGCGCCTCCGCCTCGATCAGCGCCATCGGCGTGCCGTTGTCGATCAGGGTGGCCGGCACCCCGTCCAGGTCGTCGATCACCCGGCCGGTGGGCAGCCGGGCCGGACCCGGGTAGGAGATCCGGAGCCGGGCCGCGCCACCGGGCACGCCGCTGAGCCGGGTGTCGCCGGCGTACGACGGCCGGCCGTCCACCGTGGGCACGTGAACGGTCGCCACCTCGCCGGTGCCGAGCACGCGTACCCGTACGCCGGTGATCGGAGCGCGAGCGGGCACCAGGCCGCGCTCGATGGCGAAAGGCCCGACCCCCGCCAGGATGTCGCCACACGGGCGTGCCCGGGGCCGTGTCGCGCCGACCTCGAGGAACAGGTAGTCGACGTCGGCGCCCGCGTCGGCCGAGCGGCTCACCACGGCGACCTTGCTCTCGCCGATGCCGTCGATCCGGCGCCGGCCGGGTGGGCCCGTCAGCGCGCGCAGCAGCCGGTCCCGCTCGGCCGGGTCGGCCGGCAGGTCGGAGGCCAGGAAGTACGCGCCCTTGGACGCGCCGCCGCGCAGCACCTGCACCGGGATCCCGCCCATCGGCCCTCCTTCGCGAAACGCGCCTCGGCATGTTGTCGACAATCCTGTCGACCCTCCTGGCACGAGAAACCATAGGCTGGTCCTACCCTGCTGAGCAATTGTTGACAATAATGGGAAAGCTATGGCGACCGACGCCGACCACGGGGGACAGATGCCGCCCGAGCCCAGCACCGAACGACGGCCGGCCCGCGCCGTGAACACCGCGGTCCAGGTCCGCGACGCCCTGCGCGACGCGATCCTGAAGGGCGAGTACCTGCCGGGCGAGCGCCTGGTCGAGGCGCAGGTGTGCGAGCGCATGGAGACCAGCCGGTTCACCGTCCGCGCCGCCCTGGCCGACCTGGCCGGCGAGGGCCTGGTCGAGGTGCGGCGCAACCGCGGGGCCCACGTCCGCAAGGTGTCGATGGCCGAGGCCGTGGAGATCACCGAGGTTCGGATGATGGTCGAGGGCCTGATCGCGGCGCGCGCCGCCGAACTGGTCGACCCGGACCGCGCCACCGAGCTGGACGAGATCGGCGTGCTGATGCGCCGGGCCGTCGAGGCCGGCGAGCACCGCCGCTACAGCGACCTCAACCAGCGGCTGCACGCACTGGTCCAGGAGATCGCCGGGCACGCCACCGCCGACCGGATCGTCGAGACGCTGCGCGGGCAGATCGTCCGCCACCAGTACATGCTGTCGCTCGTGCCGGGCCGGCCGGAGACGTCGCTGCCGCAGCACGAACGGATCATCGCGGCCATCCGGGACCGGGACCCGAAAGCCGCCGAGGCCGCCATGCGGGAGCACATCTCCAGCGTCGTCGAGGCACTGCGGGCCATCGACTATCCCGGCTCCTGAACGGGCAGCCGGACCGTGACGATCGTGCCGTGCGGCCGGTTGGTCCCGGCGGTCACCGTGCCGCCGTGCTGGGTGGCGGTCTGCGCGACGATCGCCAGGCCCAGCCCGGACCCGGGCATCGACCGGGCGGCCGGCGCGCGGTAGAAGCGGTCGAAGACGTACGGCAGATCCTCCCCGGCGATCCCCGGCCCGGTGTCGGCGACGGTGAGCACCCCGGCCGGGGTCAGCCGGACCGTGACGGCGCCGCCCGGTGGGCTCCACTTGGCGGCGTTGTCCAGCACGTTCACCACCATCCGCTCCAGCTCGCCGGGGCGGCCCGCCACGGTCACCGGTGCCAGCTCGGCGTCGAAGGCCAGGCCCGGGGCGCGGATCCGGACCCGGTTGATCGCGGCGGTCACCACCTCGGCGTACTCCACCCGTTCGATCGACTCCCGGCTGGTCTCCTCGCGGGACAGCTCGACCAGCTCGGTGGTGAGGGTGGCCAGCTCACGGACCTGCGCGTCCAGGTCGGCGAGCAGTTCGGCCCGCTCCTGCGGCGGCAGCCGGTACGCCAGCTCGGGGCTGCGCTCGACCGCGAGCAGCAGCTCCACGTTGGTACGGATGCTGGTCAGCGGCGTACGCAGTTCGTGTCCGGCGTCCTCGACCAGGGCCCGCTGAGCCCGGCGGGACGCGTCGATGGCGGCCAGCATGGCGTTCACCGAGCGGCCCAGCCGGGCGATCTCGTCGTTCCCGGAGACGCTGATCGGCCGGGTCAGGTCCATCGTGACGGCGACGTCCTCGACCGCGCCGGTGAGCCGGTCCACCGGGGCCAGCCCGGCCCGGGCGACGGTCCGGCCGAGCAGCGCCGCCCCGGCGATCCCGGCCACGCAGCCGACCGCCAGCAGCAGCGCGAACAGGGCCAGCACGCGGGCGTCCGGGTCCCGGTCCATGGCGACCTGCACCGCTCCCCCACCCTCGATCGGCACGGTGAGCATCAGGAACTCGCCGGGACCGAGGCCGACCTCCTCCTGCGCCTCCCCGGGGTGCCGCCCGGTGGCGACGCGCGCGGCCAGGTCGGTCACCGGCAGCCCGGTGTCGCTGCCGCCGGTGACCGCGCCGGCCGCGTCCAGGATCTGCCAGCACGGCCCGATCTCCCGGCCGCCGTAGCCGCCCTGCGCCGGGCCGGTCCGGGCGCTCTTGGTGCTCAGCCACTGCTCCGGGTGCTCGGCGATGGTCCGGGCGTCGGCCAGCAGCTCGGCGGAGATCTTGTCCTGCTGGATCTCGCGGACGGTCAGCCACGCCCCGGCCGAGACCAGCAGCACGGCCGCCGCCACCGCCCCGGCGACCAGCAGGGAGACCCGGTCGTGCAGGGTCCGGCCGCGCCACCAGCTCCTCACAGCGGCTCGTCCCGCAGCACGAAGCCGACGCCCCGGACGGTGTGCAGCAGCCGGGACCCGCCGTCCGCCTCCAGCTTGCGCCGCAGGTAGCCGAGATAGACGTGCAGACTGTTCGAGCCCTCACCGAAGTCGTAGCCCCACACCTGCTCGAACAGGGCGGCCCGGGTGAGCACCTGCCGCGGGTGGCGCAGGAACACCTCGAGGATCCCGAACTCGGTCCGGGTCAGCCGGAGCGCGCGGTCACCGCGCCACACCTCCCGGGTGCGCTGGTCCATCCGTACGTCGGCGAAGGTGAGCAGGTCCCCGGTGGGCGGCGCCCCGACCAGCGCCGAGCGCCGCAGCAGCGCCCGGATCCGGGCCAGCAGCTCCTGCAGCGCGAACGGCTTGACCAGGTAGTCGTCGGCGCCCGCGTCGAGCCCGGCGACCCGGTCGCCGATGCTGTCGCGGGCGGTCAGCATCAGCACCGGCAGCACCACGCCGTCGGCCCGCAGCCGGCGGCACGCCTCCAGCCCGTCCATCCGGGGCATGCTCACGTCGAGGATCAGCGCGTCCGGCTCACGGTCGCGGACCGTGTCGAGGGCGGCCCGGCCGTCGCCGGCGACGTCCACCTGATACCCCTCGAAGCGCAGCGTACGGGCCAGCGAGTCCCGGACCGCCGCGTCGTCCTCCACCACCAGGATGCGCATCAGGCCATTAAAGCCATCCGTTCCTAAGGGTTCCGTAAGAGGCGGCCCGCCGAACTCTGAGTCACGGCATAGAAACCGCACAGGATGCCGACAGGAAGATCCGGCGAAATGGAGAACACCTGATGAACACCACCTGAAGGAAGTCCCAGTGACCATGTTCCTCGCCGCAGCCGCGGACCTCGTCGCGATCGTCGTCCTGACGTTCGGTGTCTACTTCCCCCGTCACCGCCGGCGTGACCTGGTGACCGCGTTCCTCGGTGTGAACATCGGCGTCCTCGCCGTCTCCATCGTGCTCGGCAACACCGCCGTCGGCGCCGGCCTGGGTCTGGGCCTCTTCGGCGTCCTGTCGATCATCCGGCTCCGCTCGGACGAGATCAGCCAGCACGAGATCGCCTACTACTTCGCGGCCCTCGCGCTGGGCCTGATCGCCGGGCTCGGCGACGTCATGGACGTGCTGCACCTCGCCCTCATGGCGCTGGTGGTGGCCGCTCTCTTCATCGGCGACCACCCGGCCCTGTTCCACCGGCACCGCAACCAGCTGCTCCGGCTGGACGTGGCGCACACCGACGAGGACGCGCTGCGCGCCCACCTGGCGACGGTCCTCGGCGGCCGGGTGACGAACGTGGTGGTCAAGCAGATCGACATGGTCAACGACAGCACCCTGGTCGAGGTCCGCTACGTGGAGCCGGCCGCCGCGCCCGCCCACCCCGGCCCGCGGATGGAGCCGGTGAACGCCCGATGACGATCACCACCGAGGTTCCGCTCTTCCACGGCTTCGCCCCGATCTCCCTCGACGAGCTGGTCGGTGCAGCCGCCCTGCTGACCCGGCTGGACCGCAAGTACGTCCTCCCGGCGATGGCGCTCCCGGACCTGCTGGACCGGATGCCGGCCGGCGTGCGGGTGCTCCAGATCGGCGCCCAGCGCACCTTCGGCTACCGCTCGGTCTACTTCGACACCCCGGAGCTGGACGCCTATCGGGCCGCCGCCCGCCGGCGCCGCCGCCGGTTCAAGATCCGGGTACGGACGTACGTGGACAGCGGACTCGAGTTCGTCGAGGTCAAGACGCGCGGCACCCGCGGGGTCACGGTCAAGGAGCGGATCCCGTACACCGGGAGCGGCGGTGACCTGGGGCCCGAAGGCCGGGCGTACGCCTACGAGACCCTGGCCGGCGCCGGCATCCGCCCGGACGGCCACGAGTTCCGCCCGGTGCTGGCCACCCACTACCGCCGCAACACGCTCTACGTCCCGTCCACCGGCAGCCGGGTCACCATCGACACCGGGCTGAGCTGGACGCTGCCGGACGGATCGACGGTGCACATGCCGCGCTCGGTGATCGTCGAGACGAAGTCCGGCCGGGCCGCCTCCGACGTCGACCGGCTGCTCTGGTCCCTGGGCCACCGCCCCTGCCCCATCTCCAAGTACGCCACCGGCCTGGCCGCGCTCCGTCCCGAGCTGCCCGCCAACCGCTGGCACCCCGTTCTGAGCCGTCACTTCTCCACCCGGAAAGGGCACCGATGAGACTCCGTAGGAAGGTCGTCGCCGCCGTCAGCTCCCTGGTGCTGGCCACGGCCGTACTGGCCGGCTGCTCCTCGGCGGACAGCGCCGCCGAGACGGCCACCGCCGCCACCACCGCGGTCGCCGGCACCACGGTCGACGGCACCCAGGACGCCGCTGCCGTGCTCGCCGCCAACGAATCGGTGCACGCGGCCGGCTCCACCGGCTCGGGCGCCACCGGCACCATCCAGCTCACCGGCAGCTCGGCCACCTCGACCGCCGAGGGGGTGACGGTCGACGGCGCGACGGTCACCATCACGGCCGCCGGGACGTACACGGTCAGCGGGAAGCTGGCCGGGCAGATCGTGGTGAACGCCCCGGACGCCACCGTCACGCTGATCCTCGACGGCGCCGAGATCACCAGCTCGGAGACCGCCGCGATCGCCGCCACCGAGGCCAAGGAGCTGGTGATCCGGCTCGCGGGCGGGTCCACCAACACGCTGTCCGACACCTCCTCGTACGCCGACGACGCCGACGTGAACGCCGCCCTGTTCAGCGCCGGCCACCTGACCGTCACCGGCTCCGGCAAGCTGACCGTCACGGGCAACGGCAACGACGGCATCACCAGCAAGGACGGCCTGCTCGTCGAGTCCGGCACGATCACCGTCAAGGCCAAGGACGACGGGCTGCGCGGTAAGGACTACGTGGTGGTCAACGACGGCACGGTCACCGTGACCTCGGGCGGCGACGGCCTCAAGGCCGACAACGACGAGGACGCCACCGCCGGGTACGTCGCGATCACCGGCGGCACGATCAGCCTGACCACCACGGGTGACGGCGTCGACGCCACCACTGACATCGTGGTCACCGGCGGCACACTGAAGGTCGCGGCCGGCGGCGGGCACACCGAGCAGGCCGCCGACGACACCTCCGCCAAGGGCCTCAAGGCCGGTGTCATTCAGGTGCTGGAGGGCGGCACGATCGTGGTCAGCTCCGCGGACGACGCCGTGCACAGCGACGGCGCGGTCCACTTCAACGGCGCCAAGGTGACCGTGGCCAGCGGCGACGACGGCGTCCACACCGAGGGCCGGCAGATCATCGACGGCGGCACCCTGAACGTCGCCGGTGCGGTCGAGGGCCTGGAGGCGGCCGAGTTCGTGCTCAACAAGGGCACCGTGCACGTGGTGTCCAGCGACGACGGCATCAACGGCTCGGGCAACAGCACCTCCTCCGAGACGACCACCGACCAGGGCGGCGGGTTCCCCGGCGGTGGCGGCGAGGAGGTCGGCGACTTCTCGGTCACCGTCAACGGCGGCACCCTGGTGATCGACTCCGAGGGCGACGGCCTGGACTCCAACGGCACCGCGTCGATCACCGGCGGCACCGTCGTGGTGAACGGCCCGCAGGGCGACGGCAACGGCGCCCTCGACGTCAACGGCGACTTCACCATCAGCGGAGGCACCCTGCTCGCGGCCGGCAGCGCCGGCATGGTGGTGGCGCCCGGCACCGACTCGGAGCAGGGCTGGCTCTCCGCGACGCTGGACAGCGCGGTCGAGGCGGGCACCACCGTGCAGATCACCGACGGCGACGGCACGGTGGTCGCCACCTATGTCACCACCAAGACCGTGCAGAACGTCGTCTTCTCGTCGCCGGCCGTCACGTCCGGTCAGGAGTACACCGTCCACGCGGGCGGCACGGCGACCGGCGCGAACACCGGCGGCCTGTACGCGTCCGGCAAGCTCGGCTCGGCCACGAAACTCGCCACGGTGACCGCGGGACAGGCGCCGGCCGGCGGCCGCGGGGGGGGGGCCCCCCCCCCCCCCCCCCCCCCCCCCCCCCGGGGCGCGGGGGGCCCCCCCCCCCCCCCGCGCCCCGCCCCGCCGGCGGGGCTGCCCGGCCCCCCCGCGGGGGCGGCGCCCCGGGGCGCCGCGCCGTCGCTCTTCGCGTTGACCTCCCGGTCGCATAGCCACTTGCCATGGGTATGCTGAGGCCGAATGGCCCCGAAGGATCCACTGAGGACTGTCGAAGAGGTCCACGTGTCCGAGGAAGCGCCCGACAGCGACAACGAGAAGTTCGACGAGAACGGTCGAAGCGGGGCGACCGTGCGCCGGCTCCAGGTCGGCGCGCATCTGCGTGCCCTGCGCCGGGCCAGGGGCCTGAGCCGCGACGAGGCCGGCTACGTCATCCGGGCCTCCGAGTCGAAGATCAGCCGGATGGAGCTGGGCCGGGTCAGCTTCAAGGAACGCGACGTCACCGACCTGCTGAAACTCTACGGAGTCGAAGACCAGGCCGAGCACCGCCGCGTCCTCACCCTGGTCCGCGAGGCGAACGCGCCGAGCTGGTGGCAGGCGTACGGCGACGTCCTCGACACCTGGTTCCAGAACTATCTCGACCTGGAGCAGGCGGCCGAGCTGATCCGCACCTACGAGGTCCAGTTCGTGCCCGGCCTGCTCCAGACCGACGCGTACGCCCGGGCCGTCATCAAACTCGGCCACTCCGCCGACGGCCCCGAGGAGATCGACCGCCGGGCCCGGCTGCGGATGGCCCGCAAGCAGGTCCTGGACCGCGCCGACGCGCCCCGGCTCTGGGCCGTGCTGGACGAGGCGGTGCTGCTCCGGCCGATCGGCGGGGTGGAGGTGCTCCGGGACCAGATCCGCTACCTGCTGGAGATCAGCCGGTCGCCCCGGGTCCGCCTCCAGGTGATGCCGTTCGCCAAGGGCGGTCACGCGGCGCTCGGCGGCGCCTTCAGCATCCTGCGCTTCCCGCACGACAAGCTGCCCGACGTGGTCTACATCGAGCACCTCACCGGCGGGCTGTACCTGGAGAAGCGCGACGAGGTGGACCGGTACGCCGAGGCCATCGGGCGGCTCTTCATCGAGGCCGAGCAGCCCGACCGGACCCCCGAGATCCTCCAGCGCCGGCTCGACGAACTGGACTAGTGGTTCACCGATAAGTCGCGCACAGGGGAGCCACAAGATCCACGGCTTCACTGCGAAGCGTGACGAACGAAACCGCTCCCGCCCGCCGCATCAGCCGCCGTGGCCTGCTCGCCGGCGGCCTGGGCCTGCTCGCCGCCGCCGGTGGTGGCGGCGCCTGGGCCCTCGACCGCTACGTCCTCGACCACGTGGAGGTGTCCGGCGCCTCGAACCTGATCGCGCGGAACGTGGTCGCGGCCGAGGCCGACACCGACGGCACCGCCACCGCCACCTCCTACGCCAGCGACACCGCGAAGATCTCCATCGAGACGGTGACCACCGGGTCCGGCGACGACCGGGTGACCTACTTCGTGGCCGACGTCCGGGTCACCGACGCCACCATCGTCAAGTCGGCGTTCGCCGGCGACCAGTTCGGCGAGAACATCATCGCGAACCCGTCGGAGATCGCGGCCGGCGTGGGCGCGGTCCTGGCGATCAACGGCGACTACTACGGGTTCCGGGACACCGGGATCGTGATCCGCAACGGCGTGACGTTCCGCGACAAGGGCGCCCGCCAAGGGCTGGCGCTCTACGCGGACGGCTCGATGAGGCTCTACGACGAGACCGCCACCAGCGCCGACGAGCTGATCGCCGCCGGGGTGTGGAACACGCTGTCGTTCGGGCCCGGACTCGTCGACGGCGGCACGGTCGTCGACGGCATCGACCGGGTGGAGGTGGACACCAACTTCGGCAACCACTCGATCCAGGGCCGTCAGCCGCGCACCGGGATCGGCCAGGTCGCGGAGAACCACCTGCTGTTCATCGTCGCCGACGGGCGCAGCAGCGGATACAGCCGGGGCGTCACCATGCCCGAGTTCGCGCGGATCTTCGCCGACCGGGGGGCGCGGACCGCGTACAACCTCGACGGCGGCGGCTCGTCGGCGATGGTCTTCCGGGACGGTCTGGTCAACGACCCGCTCGGCAGGGGCGAAGAGCGGGGCACCAGCGACATCCTGTACGTCGCGGGCTGACCGCCATGATCGTGCTGATTCCCGCGTACCAGCCCGGCCCGCCGCTCGCCGAGCTCGTCGAACGTCTGCGCCGCCACCGGGTCGTGGTGGTCGACGACGGCAGCGGTCCCCCGTACGCCGAGATGTTCGACAAGGCCCGCCGGGCCGGCGCCGACGTGATCACGCTGGACCACAACCGGGGCAAGGGTTTCGCGCTGCGGACCGGGTTCGCGCACATCGAGGCCCGCTATCCGGGCGAGGACGTGGTCTGCGCCGACAGCGACGGCCAGCACCGGGTGGAGGACATCGAGGCGGTCGCCGCCCGGGTCCGGCTCTCCGGCGCCGCCATGGTGCTCGGGGTGCGCCGCTTCACCGGCCGGGTCCCGGCCCGCAGCCGGTTCGGCAACGCCGCCACCCGGGTCCTGTTCCGGCTGGTCACCCGGCTGGCGGTGACCGACACCCAGACCGGGCTGCGCGGCTATCCGGCCCGCATGCTGCCCTGGCTGTGCCGGGTGCCGGGCGACCGGTTCGAGTACGAGCTGCGGCTGCTGCTGCGGGCCGCGGCTGAACGGGTCGACGTCGAGGAGATCGAGATCGCCACCGTGTACCTGGACGGCAACCGGTCGTCCCACTTCCGTCCGGTGATCGACTCGGCCCGGATCTACGGCCCGCTGCTGCTGTTCCTGGCCGGGTTCGCGATCCAGCGGGCGTTCGTCTTCCGCCGCGCCACCACCGGGCCGCACCCGGCCGACCGGGCCCACGCGGGCGTGCGGGACGCCGGGGCGATGGCCGCCTGAGGCGGGCGGCAGAATCGTCGCCATGCGGTTCGGCATCCTCGGTCCCCTGTGGGCGGAGCACCCGGACGGGACCGGAGTCCCGCTCGGCGGGCCCCGCCTGCGGGCGTTGCTCGCGATGCTGCTGCTCGACGCCGGCCGTCCGGTGAGCGTCGACCGCCTGATCGACGGGCTCTACGGCGAGCGCCCGCCCGCCGGGGCCGGCAACGCCCTCCAGTCCCAGGTGTCACGCCTGCGGCAGCTGCTGCCGGTCGAGCGGGAACCGGCCGGGTACCGTCTGGCCGTCTCCCCCGGCGAGGTCGACGCCCACCGCTTCGCCGCGCTCGCCGCCGACGGCCACCGGGCGCTGGCCGACGGCGAGCCGGACCGGGCGGTCACCCTGCTCCGCGAGGCGGTGGCCCTCTGGCGCGGCGACGCCCTCGCCGACGTCCGGGACGCGCCGTTCGCCGCCGGCCCGGTCACCCGCCTCACCGAACTGCGCCTCACCGCCGTCGAGGACCTGCACGACGCGCTCCTGACCGGCGAACGGCCCTCCCCCACCGCGATCACCGAGCTGCGCGGCCTGATCGCGGCGCATCCGCTGCGCGAGCGCCTCCGGTCCCTGTTGATCCGTTCGCTCACGGCCGCGGGCCACACCGCCGAGGCCCTTTCCGCGTACGAGGACGCGCGCCGGATCCTCGCCGACGAACTGGGCGCCGACCCGGGGCCGGAACTGACCGCCCTGCACGCCGCCCTCCTCGGGCCGTCGTCCCGGGTCACGCCGGAGCCCGGCGGCCACGCCCCGGCCCGGCACGGGGTGCCCAGCCAGTTGACCAGCTTCGTGGGGCGGGACGGGGAGCTGGCGCGGGTGGCGGCGGCGTTGCGTACCGGGCGGCTGGTGACCCTGCACGGACCCGGTGGCGCGGGCAAGACCCGGCTCGCCGCCGAGGTCGCGGCCCGGCACGACGGCGACGTGTACTTCGCCGAGCTGGCCGCCGCCGCGCCCGGTGACGTGGCCGGGACGCTGCTCACCGCGCTGGGGGTGCGGGATCCGGCCCGGCGGGACGCGGGCCGGCCGCCCGGCGCGCCGGAACGCCTGGCCGCCGCCCTCGCCGGCCGCCGGCTGCTGCTGGTCCTGGACAACTGCGAGCACGTCGTCGACGAGGCCGCCGCGCTGGCCGGCCATCTGCTGCCGCGCGCCCCGGAGCTGTGGATCCTGGCCACCAGCCGGGAGCCGCTCGGGCTCACCGGCGAGGTGCTGCACCCGGTCGGCGGCCTGCCGGTCCCGCCGGTGGACCCGTCCGCCGGCCCGGACGCCGTCCCGCCGGAACGCCCCTCCGCCGACCTGGACTCCTTCCCGTCGGTGCGGCTGTTCGCCGACCGGGCCGCGGACGTCTCCCCCGGCTTCCGGGTCACCGCGGCGAACGCCGCCGCGGTCCGCCGGATCTGCCGCACCCTGGACGGCCTGCCGCTGGCCGTGGAACTGGCCGCCGCCCGCCTGCACGCGCTGTCGGCCGGCGAGGTGGCGGCCCGCCTCGACGACCGGTTCCGGCTGCTGTCCCGGGCCGGTCGCGGCGCCACCGCCCGCCACCGCACCCTGCAGGCCGTCGTCGACTGGAGCTGGGACCTGCTCACCGAACCGGAACGGCGGCTGGCCCGCCGGTTCGCCGCCTTCGCCGGAAGCGCGACCCTCGACGCCGTCGAGCGGGTGTGCGGGCCGCTGCCGGACATCGTCGACCTGCTGGCCGGGCTGGTCTCCAAGTCGCTGATCGAACGCGACGGCGACCGCTACCGGATGCTGGAGACGATCCGCGAGTACTGCGCCGGGCGACTCGACGAGGCCGGCGAGCGGGACCGGATGCACCGCGCCCACGCCGCGTACTTCCTCGATCTGGCGGACGGCGCCGGCCCGGTGCTGCGTACCGCCGGGCAGCTCGCCGCCCTGGAACGCCTCGACGCGGACCGCGACAACCTGCACACCGCGTTGCGGCGCAGCGCGGCGGCCGGCGCGCCGCGGACCGCGCTGCGCCTGGTGGCGGCGCTCTCCTTCTACTGGTGGCTGCGCGGGCTCCGGGCCGAGGCCGCGACGCTCGCCGGGCTCGCCCTGGACGCGGCCGGCCCGGAACCGCCGCCGGACCTCACCGAGGAGTACGTGATGAGCGTCTTCACGGCGGCCCTCGGCGGCTCGGGCCGGCCGGCCGGGCGCTGGACCGCGTTCATGCGCACGCTGACCGCCGCTCCCCGGCAGCCGTTCCTGCTCTACCTGTCGGCGATGGCGGTCGGACCACCGGACGGCGGCGCCGACGACATCGTGGCCCTCAACCGGTACCTGCGCGCCCAGCTGAGCGGCGACCCGTGGAGCGAGGCCCTCGGCGCCATCGGCGGCGGCTGGATGGTGCTGTTCTCCGGCGCCGACCCGGCCCTGGCCGAACCCGAGTTCCGGGCCTCGCTGGCCGGCTTCCGGGCCCTCGGCGAACGCTGGGGCGCCATGCTCGCCCTGTCCGGCCTGGCCGAGACCGCCGCCTGGCGGGGCGACCCGGCGGCCGGGACGGCGTGGGTCGCCGAGGCGCTGCGCCTGGCCGGGGAACTCGGCTCGACGGTGGACGTGGCCGACCTGATCCGCGGCCGTGCCGAGGCCCGGCAGGCGGCCGGCGACCGGGCCGGCGCGGCCGAGGACTTCACCCGCTCCGCCGAACTGGCCCGCCGGGCCGGCGCCCCCGAGCTCACCGCGGCCGCCCTGCTCGGCCTGGGCGTGCTGGCCCTCGACCGGGGCGACCTGCCGGAGGCCGGCCGCCTCTGCTCGGCGGCGCTGGCCACCTGCCCGGAGGGCTGGTACAGCGCCGAGGGCACCCGGATGGCGATCCTGCTGGCGCTGGGCCGCGTCGCCGAGGCCGCCGGCGACCCGGGGACGGCCGCGGCCCGCTACCGCGAGATGTTCACGGTGCGCGGTGGCATGCTCGGCTTCCAGGTGATGGCCGAGGGCCTCGACCGGCTCGCCGCCCTCGCGCTGGCCGACGGCGCCCCGGAACGCGCCGTCCACCTGCTCGGCGCGGTGCGGGCGCTGGCGTTGCGTCCCGGCCCGGAGTCGTCCCCGCTGGGCGCGGAGACCGCGGCGGCCGCCCGCGCCGCGCTGGGCGAGACCCGGTACGCGGCGGCATTCGCGCACGGCGCGTCCCTCACCCCCGATCAGGCGCTCGCCCTCCCCCACGACGGACAGCCGGCCGGACCACCGATCTGAGCCCGGCGGGCGCGGCACGGGCCGGAGTGGGCAGCGCCTCGCGGGGCGGGGCGGAACGGTCCTGGGTTCGGCGGGGCGACGTCACGCGTACCGGAGGAAGGAGCGGGACGCGGGAAACGGACCGGGACCACCGACGGGGTGCGTGAGCCGTCAGCGGACGGTGCGCCGCCGGTCAGCGCGGCGCCTCAGCCTGGGCGCATGCAGACGACATTCGCGGTCGTGGCCGAGAGGCTGCGCAAACGGTATCGGGGCGGGCACGGGGCCACCGCTCTCGACGGGTTCGATCTCCGGGTGCCCGCCGGGACGGTGTACGGGCTGCTCGGCCCGAACGGGGCGGGCAAGACCACGGCGGTACGGGCGCTCACCACGCTGTTGCGGTTCGACGCCGGCCGGGCGGAGGTGGCCGGCGCCGACGTCGCCCGCGATCCCGGGACGGTCCGTGAGCGGATCGCGCTGACCGGCCAGTACGCGGCCGTCGACGAGCTGCTCAGCGGGCGGCAGAACCTGGTGCTGTTCGGGCGGCTGCACCGGCTGAGCGGCCCGGCCGCGCGCCGCCGGGCCGACGAGCTGCTGGAGCGGTTCGGGCTGACCGAGGCGGCGGGCCGGTCGGCGAAGGACTACTCGGGCGGCATGCGGCGGCGGCTCGATCTGGCGACCAGCATGATCCGGCGGCCCCGGGTGCTGTTCCTGGACGAGCCGACCACCGGGCTGGACCCGCGCAGCCGCAACCAGGTGTGGGAGGCGGTCCGCGGCCTGGTCGCCGACGGCACCACGGTGCTGCTCACCACGCAGTACCTGGACGAGGCCGATCAGCTGGCGGCCCGGATCGCGGTGGTGGACGCCGGCCGGGTGGTGGCCGAGGGCAGCCCGGACGAGCTGAAGGCGGCGATCGGCGCGGACCGGCTGGAGGTGGTGGTCCGGGACGCGGACCGGCTCAGCGAGGCGGCCGCCGCGGTGGCCCGGGCGGTGGGCGCCGCCCCCGACGCGGACCCCGATCAGCGGCGGCTACGGGTGCCGGTCACCGACCGGGTGGGCGGTCTGACGGCGGCGGCCCGGGCCTTGCAGGACGCCGGGATCACGGTCGCCGACCTGGGCGTGCACCGGCCCACGCTGGACGAGGTCTTCCTCAACCTGACCCGGGCGGCGGCCCGATGACGGGCGTGCGAGCCGAGCGGGGCGGGGCGCTGGCGGACGGCTGGGTGATGACCGGGCGGTACCTGCGGCACGTGGTGCGGGCACCCGAGGAGATCGTGATCTACTTCAGCCTGCCGATCATGTTCGTGCTGGTCTTCGGGTACGTCTTCGGCAGCGGGATGTCGGTGCCGGGCGGCGGCGGGTACCGCGAGTTCCTGATTCCCGGCGTGTTCGTGATGACGATGCTCTACGGGATCGGGGCGACGGCCACCGCGATCGCCGTGGACACCGGCCGGGGTGTGCTGGACCGGTTCCGGTCCATGCCGATGGCCCGGTCCGCGCTGATCACCGGCCGGGTGCTGGCCGACCTGTCCCGGGCGCTACTGGAGACGGCGGTGCTGCTGGCGTGCGGGCTGCTGGTCGGCTGGCGCTGGCACCACGGGGCCGGGCCGCTGCTGGCGTCGATCGGTCTGCTCCTGCTGCTGCGGCTGGCGCTGAGCTGTGCCGGGGTGGCGCTCGGGCTGGTCGCGCCGAACCCGGACACGGTGTCGATGATCGTGTTCCCGCTGGCCTTCCCGTTGAGCGCGGTGTCCAACGTGTTCGTGGCGCCGGAGATGATGCCGGGCTGGCTGGGCACGGTGTCGGAGTGGAACCCGATCTCGGCGACCACGGCCGCGATCCGTGAGCTGAACGGCAACCCGGGTCTGGGCGGCGAGACCTGGGCGGCCGACCACTCGCTGCTGCTCGCGGTGGCCTGGCCGGTCGCGCTGATCGCGGTCTTCGGGCCGCTGTCGGTGCGCCTCTACCGGCGGCTGGGCCGCTGATCCGGTTTCGGTCCCTGCGGACAAATAACGCAAAAGCGCACGAAGACTCAACTACCTTGCGAAGATCATCTCTTAGGTGACGACAGCGGGGGTGGGTAGTTGCGGAACGAGGAGACGGGAGGCACACCTGTCATCAACCGGTGTGCCAGCCTCGACAGGACGCCCGCCGACCGGCCCCTTCCCCGGCCGGCGCAGCGCGGCCCCCAGCACGCCCGCCTGATCCGCGCCGAACCCGGCGGCGCCCAGCCGCTGCCCCTCGAACTGGTCCGCCGGGACGTCGCCGGCGACCGGCCCGGGGTGCCGCTCATGCTGCGGGTACGGGTCCTCGAAGCGCTCACCGGGACACCGGTCGGCGGCGCGGTGCTGGACATCCGGCACCGCGACGCCACCGGTGACGGCGAGCTGCGCGGCGCCCAGGTGACCGGCGCCGAGGGGTACGCGGAGTTCCGTACCGTCCATCCGGGCCGCGAGGCGGGCACGCCGGTGACCATCCTCGCCGAGGTTCATGTGGGCGGATACCTGGCCGGGGGACGGTCGGTGACGTACGCCGGCCCGCTCTTCGTCCCCGAGCAGATCGCCGGCCAGATCGACGGTCAGGTGGCGGCCGAGGACCCGCGCCCGGACACCGGTGGGGTGCTGCACGTGGTGCCGCGCGACCGGTTCGACCTCAAGGCCGGGCTTCTCGGCACCATCACCGTGACGATCGGGGAATGACGCCCCGCCCGGTACCGAACCGCCCGGCATGATATTTCGTGATCTTGACGGTGGAGGCCTCGCACCGGACCTGCTTTGGGGGGTTCTCTGCGGGCCTGAACGTTTCTAGGCTGACGCGACCACACTCAGCCAGGGGGTTGCGACGATGCAGGGCAGTGCGCGGAACGAGACCGTCCCCGGGCCGGCGAACATCAAGCGCCGCTGGACGCTGGTCGCCATCCAGGGCGGCACTCTGATCCCGCTGACCTACCTCTGGCTCGGCCCGGCCAGCGAGGCGGCCGCCGCCAGCCCCCAGCCCGATCTGGCCGCCGGGCTCGTCGGTCTCCTGCTCACCGTGTTCGGACTGCCCTGGTCGGTCTTCGTCTGCCTGCTGGACAACCATTACGGCCTGTTCGACAGCCCGCTGCGCGACCTGTTCGTCCTCGGCCCGGCGGTGTTCAACCTGGGACTGACCGCCTTCGGCGTCTGGTGGACGAGCCGCCACCCGGCCGTCGAGCACGAGTGGGAGATCATCGAGGTCACCGACGCCGACGGCGTGGAGGTCGAGGTGGAGGCGGAGCCCCGGGCCTGACCGGCCTAGTTGACGGTCTTGCCGGGGGCGTACGCGTTGGCCGCCGTGAGGGTGAGTGTCGACCAGCGCATCGCGTCGAGGGAGAGCCCGGCCAGGTCGCCGGTGCCCCACTCGCCGTTCTCGTACGCCTGCACCGTGCTCAGCACCTGGCCCAGCCGGCCGGCGCCGTGGGTGAGCGCGTCGGCCACCTCCGTGGACAGCGGCAACTGCTCGGCCATCGCGGCCGGGGTCGTCGCCATCACGCCGGCCATGCCGGTGACCAGCCCGGCCACGAAGGCGGCGCCCGGGTCGGCGCCGAAGCGCGGGGCCAGGCTCTCACAGAGGCGGGCCTGGGCCAGGGCGGTGAGCAGCTGTTCCTCGGGGGCCTCGCCGACGTCGTCGACCACCATGAGGGTGGCCCAGCGGCGGATCCGGGTGAGGCCGACCATCATGATCGCCTGGCGGACCGAGGAGATCCGGCTGACCACACCGGCGGCGACCGAGTTGCTGACCCGCAGCACGCGCAGCGCCAGCGCCGGGTCGCTCGCGATGATCGAGGTGATCTTGTCGAGCGGCACGTCCGGCGCCATGAGGGCGGCGACCAGCTCCAGCCGGCGCAGCCGGGACGGGGAGAGGCTGGGCGTGCTGAGCACCTGGGGGCGGCTCAGGGCGTACCCCTGGCGCAGCTCCATGCCGTAATGGTCGGCGATCGCCACCTGGGCCTCGGTCTCCAGCCGTTCGGCGACGATCTGGATCCGCGGATGCTCACGGCAGGCGGCCACGATCTCGTCGAGGCGGCTCAGGTCGCCGTCGAGAAGATCGAGTTTGACGTACGAGGCCAGGCCGAGCAGCCGCTCGTGGCCGGAGCCCCAGACGAAGTCGTCGAGGGCGATTCGGTAACCGGCCTCGGCGAGGGCCGTCAGCCCGGCGATCACCTCGTCGTCGACGTCGACCGTCTCCAGCACCTCGAGCACCACCTGGTCGGGGTCGAACGGCAACGGAAGCCGCCCGGTCACGAACTCGCGGGTGAGGTTGATGAAGCACGGCCGGTTGCCGACCACCTCGGCGATGCCGAACTCGGTGAACGCGTTCACCATGACGGCACTGGTGGCGTACGTATCCTGCCGTCCCGACTCGACGGCGTCCAGACGGCCGCGGAAGAGCAGCTCATAAGCCACCACCGCGCCGGCCGCGTCAAAGATCGGTTGACGGCCCACGTGTACCGCGTCCAACACCGGGATTCCCACGCTGGAGTCATCGGCGTCCGGCGGCCGGACTTGATGAATCGCACCACGAAACAAAGTCGAAACGGTGACTTCCACGGGCGGGGGCGGGCGTGCTGGGATGAGGCGGCCGTCACAACTCACCGGTAAGAAGGGTTCCACCGCATGCTCAACCTCTCCGTACTGCTGGAGGACAGCGCTCGCCACTACCCGGAGCGCACGGCTGTGGTGCTCGGCCCGCAGCGGCTGACCTACGCCCAGGTGGACGCCGCGGCGAACCAGGTGGCCACCATGCTGGTCGCGCGGGGCGTGCAGCCCGGCGACAAGGTGGCGCTGACCTGCCCCAACCTGCCGTACTTCCCGATCGTCTACTACGGCATCCTCAAGGCCGGCGCGGTCGTGGTGCCGCTGAACGTCCTGCTCAAGGGCCGGGAGATCGCCTACCACCTGCGCGACTCGGGCGCCAAGGCCTACTTCTGCTTCCAGGGCACCCCGGAGCTGCCGATGGGCGCCGAGGGCTTCGCCGGCTTCGGCGAGGCCGCGGACTGCGAGCAGTTCTTCCTGATCACCGCCGACCCGGCGGCCGCGTCGCCGATCGAGGGCGCGGAGACGATGGGCGCGGCGCTGGCCGGGCAGTCGCCGCTCTTCGAGACGGTGCTGCGCGACGAGACCGACGCCGCGGTGATCCTCTACACGAGCGGCACCACCGGCCAGGCCAAGGGCGCCGAGCTGTCCCACTCGAACCTGGTGCTCAACGCGCTGACCTGCAACCGGCTCTTCGGCACCCAGCCGGGCACCGACACCCACCTGCTGGTCCTGCCGCTGTTCCACTCGTTCGGCTCGACGGTCAACATGAACGCCGGCTTCGCCACCGCGTCGACGCTGGTGCTGCTGCCGCGCTTCGAGGCGACGGCCGCCGTCCAGCTGCTCCAGTCGGAGAACGTGACGTTCTTCGCCGGCGTCCCGACCATGTACTGGGGCCTGCTCAACGCCCTGGACCAGACCGAGGGCGTCGACGTCGAGCGGATCGCCCGCAACATGCGGGTCGCCGTCTCCGGTGGCTCCAGCCTCCCCGTCGAGATCATCAAGGCGGTCAAGGAGCGCTTCGGGGTGACCATCCTCGAGGGGTACGGGCTGTCCGAGACCTCCCCGGTGGCCACCTTCAGCGACCCGGACAGCGATCCGCGCCCCGGCTCCATCGGCATCCCGATCTGGGGCGTCGAGGTGAAGCTGATCGACGGCGACGGGAACACCATCGAGAACCCGGACGAGATCGGCGAGATCGCGATCCGCGGGCACAACATCTTCCGGGGATACATCGGCCGGCCGGAGGCGACCGCCGAGGTGATGCACAACGGCTGGTTCCGTACCGGGGACCTGGCCCGCCGCGACAAGGACGGCTTCTACTACATCGTCGACCGGGCCAAGGACATGATCATCCGGGGTGGCTTCAACGTCTACCCGCGGGAGATCGAGGAGGTGCTGATCACCCACGAGGCGGTCTCGCTGGCCGCGGTGATCGGGGTGCCGCACGAGAGCCACGGCGAGGAGGTCAAGGCGTTCGTGATCCTCAAGCCGGGGGCCACCGTCACCGAGGAGGAACTGGTCGCGTGGGGCAAGGAGCAGATGGCCTCCTACAAGTACCCGCGCGTCGTCAAGATCGTCGATGCGCTGCCCATGACGGCGACCGGCAAGCTGCTCAAACGTGAGCTCAGCTGAACGTGACGGTCGAGCAGGGCGCCCGGCGGCTCCCGCCGGGCGCCGTGCTGTCCCGGGCCGCGTCCGGGCACGCCTCACGGTTGCGCCCATGACGCACAGTGGACCTGCGGTTCCAACTGGGGAGAGGCTCGAAGCGTGACGATGGTTCAGGCGCCACCACGGGCCGCGCTGCAGCACCTCACCGGGTTGCGGCACACCTCGCCCGGCCGGCTCCAGCTGCTGCTCGTCACCCTGCTCGTGCTCACCGCGCTGACCGGCCTGGTCGCCGGCGTGGCCGCGAGCGCCGCCGCCACCGGCACCGCCGACCTGCGTGACCGGGCCCAGCCGCTGATGAGCGAGGCACAGACCGTCTACTCCTCGCTGGCCGACGCCGACACCACCGCGGCCCGCGCCTTCATCACCGGCGGTCTGGAGCCGGCCGGGCTCACCCGCCGTTACGAGGGCGACCTGGAGCAGGCCGCCGCCGCGCTCACCTCGGCCGCCCGCCGCGTCCCCGCCGGCAGCCGGGCCGGTGAGGCGATCGAGCGGATCGCCACCGGGCTCACCCGTTACACCGCGCTGGTCGCCTCGGCCCGCACGCTGAACCGGCAGGGCAAGCCGGTCGGCGCCGCGTACCTGTCCACCGCCTCCCAGCTGAACCGGGAGACCCTGCAACCGCAGGCGCAGGCGCTCTTCCAGGAGGCGCGCCGCGCGGCCGACCGGGGGTACGCGGACGCCGGCGCCTCCTGGTGGCTCATGCTGCTGGTGGTGCTGTTCGTCGGGCTCGCGGTGGCGCTCGTGTGGACGCAGATCTACCTGAGCCGCAGCACGAACCGGGTGTTCAACGTGCCCCTGCTGGCGGCTTCCGGGGTCGCCGTGCTCCTGATGATCGGCTGCGTCGTGGTCTTCGGCCACCAGCGCGGCCAGCTGGCCGCCGCCGACCGGGACGGGTCGGCGCCGCTGGAGGTCCTCGCCGAGAAGCGGATCCTGGTGCTGCGGGAACGGGCCGACGAGGCGCTCACCCTCGCGGCGCGGGCCGGGCACGGGCCGCTCGAGGAGGAGTTCCGCCAGCTGAGCGAGCGGGTCACCTTCGACGACCCGCAGCTGGACGACATGCCGGCGCTGATGGGCGAGGCCGCCGATCTGCACGGCCGGTTCCTGACGGCGCACCGGCAGGTCCGCTCGCTGGACGACGGCGGCGACTACGAGGGCGCCGTGCGACTCGCCGCCTCGGACGGCATGGCGCAGACCTTCGACCAGCTCACCGACATCCTCGACACGGCCATGGACGACCGGCGGGCCGCCTTCGCCTCCCGCAGCGAGGCCGCGGGATCCGGGTTGGGCGCGCTCGTCGTGCTGGGCCCACTGCTCGCGCTGGTGATCGGCGTACTGGCCACGATCGGCCTGCGGGCCCGGCTGGAGGAGTACCGCTGATGCGCGCTCTCGCTGTCGTCGCCGTCCTCACGCTGCTCGCCGCCGGCTGCACCCCCGCTCCCCCGCCGCCGACGGCCGCGCCCGGCCCGTCGCCCACACCGTCCGCCACCGGCTCGGCGACGGCGGCGCCGGAGTGCGAGCCGCGGAAGAGCTGGCGCCCCACCCGGGGCCTGGAGATCCCGGCCGGCAGCCGGATGGCGGAGATCCGCGCACGCGGCCACCTGATCCTGGGCACCAGCCAGGACACCCTGCTGTTCAGCTCGCGCGACCCGTTCACCGGCGCCATCGAGGGCTTCGACGTCGACATGGCGCGGGAGATCTCCCGGGCCATCTTCGGCAGCCCCGACAAGGTGCGGATCCTGGTGATCCCCCGCTCCCGGCGGGTGGACGCGGTCGCCACCGGCCAGGTCGACATGGCCATCAACACCATGACCACCAACTGCGCCCGCTGGCAGCGGGTCGACTTCTCCACCGTCTACTACGAGGCCGGGCAGAAGGTGCTGGTCGGCAGGGACTCGACGGTGACCCGGATCCAGGACCTCGGCGGCCGCCCGGTGTGCGCGGCCAGCGGCTCCACCTCCCTGGAGAACCTCGCGAAGATCGACCCGAAACCCGAGGCGGTGGCCCGCCGCGACTTCGGCGAGTGCCTCGTGGCGTTCCAGCAGAACGAGGTGGAGGCCATCTCCACCGACGACACCATCCTGGCCGGCCTGGCCGCCCAGGACCCGTACGCCAAGGTGGTCGGCGAGCCCTTCACCCAGGAGCCGTACGCGATCGCGATCAGCCGGACCCACCGGGACCTGACCGAGTTCGTCAACGCGGTCCTGGAGCGGATGCGTGCCGACGGCACCTGGACGGCCCTGTACGACAAATGGCTGCACGCCAGCGGCCCGGCGCCGAAGCCACCCGTGGCGGAGTACAAATGAGCGAGCTTGCGAGCGAATCATTCAGCTCAGTCTCGAACTCGTTGCGACGCCGGAGCGCAGCGGAGGTGGCGCAATGAGCGAGCTTGCGAGCGAATCATTCAGCTCAGTCTCGAACTCGTTGCGACGCCGGAGCGCAGCGGAGGTGGCGCAATGAACGCCGGAAGCGTGTTCGCCGCCGACACCGAGCTGGAACGGCTGGAGAAGGCGGTGGCCGCCATCTCCGCCAACCTGGTCGAGCTGGACCAGAACCCGGACCGTCAGGAGCTCGGCCGGACCCGGCTGACCGGCCGCACCGCGGCCGCCTGGTCCGACGCCGGCGAGGCCCTGGCCCAGCTGTGGCAGGGTCACCGGCTGCTCGGCGACGTGATCACCCGGGCCCGGGCGCTGCGCGGGCACGGCGACCGCGCGCTGAAACGGATGAGCGACGCGGACCGGGCCGCCTACCAGCGCGAGGTGCTGGGTCACTCGATCACCCTGGCCACCGCCACGGTGCCGCTGGCCCAGCGCGGGCTGCTCGGCTCCGGGCAGGTCAGCACCACCTGCACGCCGGCCGAGTTGCTCGCCGGGATGGAGGCGGCGTTCACCACCGCGGTCGCCGTGGTGACCGCGGCCGGGGACGCCTGGCGCCGGGCCGTGCCGGCCGCGGCCGACGCCGCGGCCGCGCTGTCGAAGGTCCGCTCGCTCACCCGGCAGGCCGGCGCCGGCACGCTCGCGGCCGAGGCGGAGCGCCTGCTCGACGAGGCCGACCGGCTGCTCGGCGGCATCACCGGCACGCTGGCCTCGGACCCGCTGGGCGCGGACACCTCCGGCCTGGACCGGGTGCGCGCCCTGATCGCCCGGGCCGACGCCGAACGGACCTCGGCCACCGAGCTGCGGGAGTCGCTGACCCAGCGGCTGCGCGACGCCCGGGTGCTCGCCGCCGAGGTGGACGCGGCGTCCCGGGACGCCGCCGCGGCCCGCGACGCGGTGGCCGGGCGGTTCCCCGGGGACCGGGTCGCCGTGGTCCGCGGCGACAGCCCGCTCGCCGACCTGGTCGCGATCGAGGCGCTCGCCGCGGCCGGGCACTGGGCGCTGATCAGCCCCCGGCTGTCGGCCTGGACCAGACAGTCCCGGCAGCGGCTCGCCGACCTGCGGGATGCCCGGGCCCGCAACGCCGGCCTGCTGGCCGAGCGCAACGAGCTGCGCGGGCGGCTCGACGCGTACCGGGCGAAGGCGCTGAGCCGCGGGCTCGGCGAGGACCCCGGGCTCGGCCCGCTCGCCGAGACCGCCCGTGACGCCCTCTTCTCCGCGCCGTGTGACCTGACGGCGGCGCGGGCCGCCGTCGACGCGTACCAGGACGCGCTCTCCGCCACCATCGCCGCCAGGGAGGCCCGATGACCAGCTGCCGGCGGGACAACTGTCCCGGAACGATCGAGGACGGCTACTGCGACACCTGCGGGCTGGCGCCCGTCACCACACCCACACCCACACCCACGCCCGCACCCGCTCCCGCCGTCGTGGCGGCGGGCGGCTGCAACCGGGACGGGTGCGACGGGACGATCGACGAGGGTTACTGCGACACCTGCGGGCTGGCCCCGGTCACGGTGCCCGCACCCCGGACGGCGACCGCCGCGTCGGCCCGCGCGAGCAGCGCGCTGTCCTCCCGGACCCGGGGCAGCGGCCGGACCACCACCAGCTCCCGCACCGGTTCGGCCCGCCGCTTCGGTGGCGGGCTGGTCGCCATCGAGCCGATCCGCACCGCCGACCCGTCGACCGCCGTGATGACCGTCGCCGAGGTGCCGGAGTCCAAACGGTTCTGCGCGAAGTGCGGCAACCCGGTGGGCCGGGCCCGGGGCGAGCGGGCCGCGCGCCCGTCCGGCTTCTGCCCGTCCTGCGGCGAGGCGTTCAACTTCACCCCCAAGCTGAGCAAGGGCGACCTGGTCGCCGGCCAGTACGAGGTGGTCGGCCCGCTGGCGCACGGCGGTCTGGGCTGGGTCTACCTGGCCGTCGACAAGAACGTGTCGGACCGGTGGGTGGTCCTCAAGGGCCTGCTCAACTCCGGCGACGAGGACGCGCTGGCCGCCGCCGTGGCGGAGCGGCGGTTCCTGGCCGAGGTCGAGCACCCGAACATCGTGAAGATCTACAACTTCGTCGAGTTCGACGGCTCCGGCTACATCGTGATGGAGTTCGTCGGCGGCAAGTCGCTCAAGGACCTGCTCAAGCAGCGCCGGGGCGACGGGGCGGCGAACCCGCTGCCGGTGGATCAGGCGCTGGCCTACGTGCTGGAGATCATGCCGGCGTTCGGGTACCTGCACGACCGCGGCCTGATCTTCTGCGACTTCAAGCCGGACAACGTGATCCAGTCCGGCGACCAGATGCGGCTGATCGACCTCGGTGGCGTGGTGCACGTCGACGACGAGGAGGCGGCGATCTACGGCACCGTCGGCTACCAGGCGCCGGAGATGGCCACCGACGGGCCGTCCCCGCAGTCCGACCTCTACACCATCGGCCGCACGCTCGCCGTGCTGACCACCGACTTCCGCGGCTACCAGAGCACGTTCAAGGACAGCCTGCCGGACCGGGGCGAGTTCGAGGTGTACCGGCGGCACGAGTCGTTCTACCGGCTGCTGGTGCGGGCCACCCGTACCGACCCGGGCGAGCGGTTCGCCGACGCGGCCGAGATGTCCGAGCAGATGCTGGGGGTGCTGCGGCAGGTCCTCGCCACCGACGGCACCCCGCGGCCGGCGGTGTCCCGCTACTTCACCGGGGAGCTGCGCACCGACCTGCGCGACGAGCGGGCCCGCTGGCAGGACCTGCCCACCCCGCTGATCGACCTGAGCGACCCGGCCGCCGGTTTCCTCGCCTCGATCACCGCGGCCGACCCGAAGACCGTGCTCGCCCAGCTGCGGACCGCCCCGGAGGACACCGTCGAGGTGCGGCTGCGGACCCTGCGGGAGCTGATCGGGCAGGGCGACACCGAGGCCGCCGAGATGGTCCGCGACTCGCTGGAGCCGGATTGGCGGGTCGACTGGTACGACGGGATCCTGGCGCTGTCCACCGGCGACACGGCCCGGGCCCGGCAGCGGTTCGACGCGGTCTGGTCGGCGCTGCCCGGGGAGCCGGCGCCGCAACTGGCCCTCGGGGTCACCGCTGAGCTGGCCGGCGACCCGGCCACCGCCTGCGGGTACTACGACGTGGTCAGCCGCACCGATCCGGCGTACACGGCGGCGGCCGCGGGGCTGGCCCGGTGCCGGCTGGCGAACGGCGACCGGGCCGGGGCGGTGGAGGCGTACGGGCGGGTCCCCGGCACCTCGTCGGCGTACCCCAGTTCGCAGATCGGCGCGATCCGGGCGCTGGTCCGCTCGCACCGGACCGCGGCGGTCGATGTGGACTCGCTGGCCACCGCGGCCGGTCTGATCTCCCGGCTCGAGGTGGAGGCGGCCCAGCTGGCGTCGCTGCGGGCCGAGTTGCTGGAGCAGGTGCTGCGCACCATGGACGGCGGGACCCGGCTCACCGGGACCGTGCTGACCACGGTGATCGGTGGGACCCCGGCGGAGCGGGATCCGGAACGGGACGTACGGTTCGCGCTGGAGTCGGCGTACCGGGAGATGGCCCGGGCCACGCACGGCGCGGAGAAGATCCGCCTGGTCGACCTGGCGAACGCGGTCCGGCCGCGTACGCGTACCTGAAAGGGCGGAAATGACGCTGACCACCGACTGCACCTCGTGCGCCGACGAGCGCACCGCCGGCGCGAGCTTCTGTGAGGTGTGCGGTCGCCGGCTGACCGAAACGGCGGAGCCGCCCTCGGCCCGGGAGGACTGCTCGCACTGCGGAGCGGCGGGCGCCGTGGACGACGACGGGTACTGCGAGGAGTGCGGCATGCAGGCCGGCCGATCCCGCGACCATCTGGAAGCCGACGGCGGCGCGACCGGCGCCGCGGTGAGCGACCGGGGCCGCCGCCACCACCGCAACGAGGACGCCATGTGGCTGGCCGTCGGCTCGGACGCCGCCGACGTGGTGGTCTCCGACGGCGTGTCGGCGTCGTTCGACCCGGACGCCGCCTCGGACATCGCGGTCCGCGCGGCCGGTGAGCTGCTGGCCGCCGCCCGCCATCCGGACGAGCAGCCGGCGCCCGGCAACCCGGACGAGACGGTGGACCTGGACCGTCCACAGGGGGCGGTGGGGCTGGCCGGCGCGGTGGCGCACGCCATCGCCGGGGCAGCCGCCGCGGTGGCGTCGCTGGCGCACACCGGTGACCCGCGCCGGGCCGCCGCGAACCCGGCCTGCACGATCGTGGCCGCCGCGGTCCGCGGGCCGCACGTCGGGTACGGCTGGGTCGGCGACAGCCGGGTCTACTGGCTGGGCCCGGACGGTCCGGCCGAGCAGCTCACCGAGGACGACTCGTGGGCCGCCCACGTGATCGCCCTGGGCGCCGACCCGGTGACCGCCATGAACGATCCGAAGGCGCACGCCATCACGGCGTGGCTGGGCGCGGACGCCGGGCCGGTGGCTCCGCGGGTGCGGTCGTTCACCGCCACCGAGCCGGGCCATCTGATCCTGTGCAGCGACGGACTGTGGAACTACCTGCCCGACGCGGCCGAGTTCGGCGCCGTGGTCCGCGAGGCCCTGGCCGCCGCCGCCGGTCCGCTGGACGCGGCCCGGGCGCTGGTCGCCTACGCGAACGCGGCCGGCGGCGCGGACAACATCACGGTCGCCCTGGTGCCGGTGCATCCGGTGGCCGAGACCGAACCGAAGACCAGGGAACTGTCCACCACCAGCGAGGATTGAGGAGACACGCGTGTCGTACACCGCTGAGGCGTTCCAGAACGAGTACCTCGCCACGGGTGCGAGTGAGGTCAACGCGATCGTGACGATCACCTCGACCGGGAGCGAGGGCGGGCGCCGCACGGCCGGCGCCACCGAGATCATCATCGTGGACGCGTCCGGGTCGATGCAGGCCGAGGGCCGGATCGGGGCGGCCCGGCAGGCCGCGAAGGCGGCCGTCGAGTGCATCGACGACGGCGTGCACTTCGCGATCATCGCCGGTGTCAGCACCGCCCAGCAGCTGTTCCCGGACCCCGGGCAGCTGGCGGTCGCCTCGCCGCAGACCCGGGCCGACGCGGCCCGGGCGATCGAGCGCCTGCAGGCCAACGGCGGCACCGCGATGGGCGCCTGGCTGCTGATGGCCGCCCAGCTGTTCGCCCAGCGGCCGGGCGACATCAAGCACGCCATCCTGCTGACCGACGGCGACAACGGCGAGCGGGCCGGCTACCTGGAGACGGTGCTGGACCAGATCAAGGAGCAGTTCGTCTGCGACTGCCGGGGTGTCGGCGCCAACTGGAAGGTCGCCGAGCTCCGCAAGATCGCCGACCGGATGCTCGGGACCGTGGACATCGTGGCCAAGCCCACCGAGCTGACCGCCTCGTTCCAGCAGATGATCACCGCGGCGATGGGCAAGACCAGCGCCGACGTACAGCTCAAGGTGATCACCCCGGTGACCAGCAAGGTCCGCTTCGTGAAGCAGGTCGAGCCGCAGGTGGCCGACCTGACCGGCAAGCGGGTGGAGGACGGGCGGGCGGGCCGTTACCCGCTCGGCTCCTGGGGGCAGGAGAGCCGCGACTACCACCTCTGCTTCGACGTCACGCCGGGCAACGTCGGCGACAACATGATGGCCGGGCGGGTGCAGATCCTCGAGGGCGACACGGTGCTCGCGACCGTACTGGTGAAGGCGACCTGGACCGAGGACACCGCGCTCTCCACCAAGATCAACCGGCAGGTCGCCCACTACACCGGTCAGGCCGAGCTGGCCGAGGTGATCCAGGAGGGGCTGACCGCGCACAAGGCCGGCGACGACCGGACCGCCACCATCAAGTTCGGCCGGGCCGCCCAGCTCGCCCGGGCCAGCGGCAACACCGCCACCGAGGAGCTGCTGTCCAAGGTGGTGGAGATCGAGGACGCGGTCACCGGCACGGTCCGGCTCAAGCGCCGGGTGGCCGCCGAGGACGAGATGGCCCTGGACACCCGCTCCACCAAGACGGTCCGGGTGGGCCGCGGCCAGTGAGCGCCTACACCTGCCCGAACGGTCACGCGTCCACCGAGGGCGACTTCTGCGACACGTGCGGCTCCCCGATCGAGGGCGCCGCACCCGCCGCCGTGGTGACCACCGCCGCCCCGGCCGCCGCCGAGCCGGCCGCACCGGCCGGGGACTGCCCGCAGTGCCGGGCGCCGCGCGGGCCGGGCCGGTTCTGCGAGGACTGCGGTTACGACTACACCACCGGGCGGGTCCCGCAGCTCGGCACGCCCACCCCGGCGGCGCCGGCCGGCGAGTGGACCGCCACGGTCTTCGCCGATCCGGACTACTTCGCCGACAACGACATCGAGGGTGTCGAGTTCCCGGCCGGCGCGCCCCGGCGGACCGTCCGGCTGGCCCCACCACAGGTACGGATCGGCCGGCACAGCTCCTCGAAGGGCACCACCCCGGAGATCGACCTGGCCCAGGCGCCCGCCGACCCGGGGGCCTCGCACAACCACGCGCTGCTCACCTTCTCGGTGGACGGCACGTGGCTGGTCTCCGATCTCGGCTCGACCAACGGCACCTACCTCAACGAGGAGGCGCGGCCGCTGGACCCGGGCCAGACCCGGGCCCTGAAGGACGGCGACCGGGTGCACGTGGGCGCCTGGACGACGATCACCCTGCACGCGCCGTGACGAGGCGTGGGGCCCCGGCGCGCCGGGGCCCCACGGTCGTCAGAAGGTGAACTGGCCACCGTAGTCACGGGTGCGGTCGCGGTAGACCGTCTGGTACTGGCTCTGGCCCTTGAGGATCTCGCTGTTCTGGGTGACGAACTCCACCCAGACGCTCGGCCCGTCGATGCGCACGTAGTCGCCCTGGTTGGTCAGCGAGGTGGCGCCGGTCCACCCGACGTAGGTCTTGTCGATCTCCAGCGCGTAGGTCTTCATCAGCTCCGCGGCGGTGGCGTCGTCGGCGCCCGCCACCCACGGCTCGACGGCGGACAGGATCAGCTTCTTCTGCGCGGCGGTGAGCGCCCCGGCGGACAGGCCCTCCTTCTTCGCCGGGAACTCGCCGTCCTCACCCGGCCCGAGCAGCACGTTGTTGTACGTCTTCGTCAGCTTCGCCTGTCCTCGCTCGATATCGGTGAGGCCGTCGAGCATGCTGATCAGGGCGGTCCTCATGTCCTGCAGCGGCGCGTGCTGGATGTTCGCGGCATCGGTCCAGGTGGCCGGCTCGACGCCGACGAAGAAGGGTGACGCCCCGACCACCTTGCCGTCCTTGTACGACATGTGCACCGCGAGGTTGTGGCCGCCGAAGCTGATCTCCCAGGCCCCGATGGTGCCGGGCGCGCCGAGGAACGCCAGGAAGTAGTTGCCGGACGAGTAGCTGGTGTCCGAGCCGCCACCCGGCCCTCCGGAGGGCATCGCACCGCCGGGACCCACGCTCGGCATGCCACTGGGCGGGCTGCCGCCGAGCGCCCGGGGGCTCGGCATCCCGCTGGGCGGCCGGGCGCTGCTGATCGCGCCTTTGACCTGGAGGAGGCCGAGATGGTCGTCGGCGGCCATGATCTCCTCGACCCGCTCGTAGCCGGCGCCGGGCCGCGTCCCGAGTGCCGTCTTGAGCACGCTCTTGGCGGCGGCCAGCTGCTGGAAGTCCAGGTCGCCGAACCGGATGCCGGGCCGGCAGGACGATCCGCACGGCTTGTTCGACCACAGGGTCGCGTCCGCCTCGGTCAGCTCCAGCTGGGTGAGCGCCTTCTCGTCGGCGTCGAGGGTGGCGAGGAACGCCTCGGCCGCCTCGACCACCCCGGCGACCGATTTCTCGTACGACCTGACGATGGGCAGCGCCGCGCTGGACTTCTCGGTCGCCGGCTCCTGGTCGGCCGGCCCGCCGCAGCCGGCGGACACGAGCACGAGCAGCAGGCCGGCGAAGGGCAACCACCTATTTCTCACGATCCTCACGTTAGCGAGCGTTGAGCACCTTCAAGGCGGTATCGCCCAACTCGGTACTCCGGGAATACAGTGACGCCCCCGGTCCCGGCCGGGTCCGCCCGTCCAGCCCCCGGTAGTCGCCGCCGGCCTCGGTCACGATCAGCGAGGTGGCCGCGAAGTCCCAGATCTGGCCGCCGGTCTGCACCGCCAGATCGAGCTCGCCCCGGGCCACCAGGAGCGCGGGCTGCACCGTCCACCCGCGTTCGTCGGCCGCCTCGATGAGCGGCGCGACCGTGTCGCGTCCCCAGTCCGGCACCACGCCGAGCCGGCTCTCGGCCAGCTCGGCGGGCCCGGTGTCGGCCACCCGGATCCGGTGTTCGCCGAGGATCCGGCCGTCCTGGACGCGGCCCTCCCAGGCGCCGCCGCCGCGTTCGGCCCACCAGATCCGCCCCTGGGCCGGGACCGCCGCGACGGCGGCGCTGATCTCGCCCCGCTCCTCGAGGGCGATCAGCACGAGCCACCGGTCGTCGCCCTCGACGAAGAGCTTGGTGCCGTCGATCGGGTCGATGATCCAGCGGCGGCCCCCGGCGCCGGCGGTCTCGCCGTGCTCCTCGCCGAGAACCGCGTCCCCCGGCCGGGCGCCGGCGAGGACCTCCCGGATCCGGGTCTCGACGGCCCGGTCGGCGGCGGTCACCACGGAACCGTCGGCCTTGACCTCACGCGGCAGCCCGGCGAGGGCCGCGAAGTGCCGGAGGGCCTCGGCCGCACCCGCGAGGGCGGCCTCCTGGGCGAGTCTCAGATCATCAGCCACCCTCCCATCCTGCCCTCGGCGCACCCGAGGGGTTGTCCCGTGTCACGAGAACGTCATGCGAATCTTGAAGTAACAATGCGTACTCAGATGGACCGGATCACCGACGGAGTGATCTTCACCGTGCCGGCCGGCCTGCCCCGGGGCCGGCACGTGCTGGCCCGTGAGCAGGTGGTCGCCGCCCAGCGGGAGCGGATGATGATCGCCGCCACCGAGCTGCTGGCGGCCGTGGGCTACCGGGGCTTCGGGGTGCGCGAGATCTGCGCCCGGGCCGCGGTGTCGAGGGCGGCGTTCTACGAGTGCTTCGCCGACAAGGACGCCTGCGTGTACGCCGCGTACGACCGGTTCATCGCGGTGTTCCTGGACCGGCTGACGGTGGCGGCGGACCGGGGTGGGGACTGGCCCGGCTGCGTGCGCGAGTTCGTGGCCGCGTACCTGGGCACCTGCGAGAGCGACCTGGTGGCGGCCCGTGCCTTCGGGGTGGAGATGGACGCGCTGGGCCGGGCGGCCCGCGACCGGCGGCGCGCCGCGATCACCCACCTGGCCGGGTTCATCCGCGGGCTGCGGGAACGGCGGTTTCCCGGCACGACCGGGGACACCCCGCTGAGCGCCTACATCGGGGCGATCCACGCGCTGCGGCAGATCGCGTCGGACGCCCTCGACGCCGAACCCGTGCCCGACCTGTCGGCCCTGGTCCCCGAACTGTCCACCTGGCTGTGCCGGATGGTGCAGAGTCCAGCAGAGGAGAGAGTGTGACGATCTGTGCCGCGCCCGCGGACGAGAAGGCCCGCCTCGACGATCTGCGGCGGGACAGCCCGTCGTCGTTCGGTGCGATGTTCCTGCGGCGCGCCGACCGTACCCCCGATGACGTGGCCTATCGCCGGCCCGGCAGCGATGGTGAGTGGATCGCCCAGACCTGGGCGCAGACCGCGTCAGCGGTCCGGGAGATCGCGGCGGGACTGATCACGCTGGGCCTGCGGCCGGAGGACCGGGTGGCGATCGCGTCCGGCACCCGCGTCGAATGGATCGAGGTGGACTTCGGGGTGATGTGCGCGGGCGGCGCCACCACCACCGTCTACCCGTCGTCGTCGCCGGAGGAGGTGGCGCACATCCTCACCGACTCGGGCAGCCGGTTCGCGTTCGTGGAGGACGCCGCCCAGGAGGCGAAGGTCGGCCCGCACGTCGAGCGGGTGTTCCGGATGGACGGCCTCGGCGAACTGCGGGCCACCGGCCGGAAGGCGCTGGCCGCCGACCCGGAGCTGGTGCTGCGGACCACCGGCGCGGTCGGCCCGGACGACCTGGCCACGCTGATCTACACCTCCGGCACCACCGGCCTGCCCAAGGGCGTGCGGATCAGCCACGGCGCGTGGGTCTACCAGGGCCTGGCCATCCAGGCGATGGGCTTCCTGCGGCCCGACGACGTCGGCTACCTGTGGCTGCCGCTGTCGCACGCCTTCGGCAAGGCGCTGCTGGCCTGCCAGCTGTCGGTGGGCTTCGAGTTCGCCGTGGACGGCGACGTGAGCCGGATCGTGCAGCGGCTCGCCGAGGTGCGGCCGACCATCATGCCGGCCGTGCCGCGGATCTTCGAGAAGGTGTACGCCGGGGTCGGCGCGTCGGTCGGCGGCGGTCTCAAGGGCCGCCTGTTCGCCTGGGCGGTCAAGGCCGGGCACCGCAACGTGCTGGCCGACCGGCTGGTGCTGTCGAAGGTGCGGGCCCGGTTCGGCGGGCGGATGCGGTTCTTCATCTCCGGCGCCGCCGCCCTCTCCCCCGACATCGCGGCCTGGTTCGGCGCGCTCGGCCTGCCGGTAGCCGAGGGGTACGGCATGACCGAGTCCTGCGCCACCACGGTCTTCAACCGCCCTGAGGCCCCGGAGTACGGCACCGTGGGCCGCCCGCTGCCCGGCACCGACGTACGGATCGCCGAGGACGGCGAGGTCCTGCTGCGCGGCCCCGGCATCATGAGCGGCTACCACGGGCTGGACTCCAGCGAGACCCTGGTGGACGGCTGGCTGCACACCGGCGACATCGGCGAGATCAGCGAGGGCGGCTCGCTGCGGATCACCGACCGCAAGAAGGACCTGATCAAGACGTCGAACGGCAAGTACGTGGCCCCGCAGGCGATCGAGGCGAGGTTCAAGGCGATCTGCCCGCTGGTGAGCCAGATCCTGATCCACGGCGACGGCCGGAAGTACATCACCGCGCTGATCGACCTGGATCCGGAGGTCACCCGTACGCCCGAGGTGGAGGCCGAGGTCGCGGCCTGCGTCGAGCGGTTGAACGCCGCTCTCAACCCGTGGGAGACGGTCAAGAGATTCGTCATCATCGACGAGCATCTGGACGTGGAGAGCGGCCTGCTCACCCCGTCGATGAAGCTGCGCCGCCGGGTGGCCGAGAAGCGTTACCGGTCGCAATTGGACGCCCTCTACACCTAGGCCGTGTTTAAGAAGCGGCTGGCCGTGTCGGTTGTTCGGGTGTGTCGGTGATCGATATGTGAAGAGGTCTCCGGTAGATCGGTTAGCGACCAAGCAAACCGAAGACCCCCGGAGACCTCGTGGACACCATACCGGTGGCGGGGCGGTTCGACCTGACCGACGAGTTGCTGCCTGTCGGTAAGAAGCCAGGGCGCCCGCCGATCTGGACGAGATGGCAGCTCATCGATGGGATCAGGTGGCGGGTGCGGGCCGGGGTGCCCTGGCGTGACGTGCCGCCGCAGTACGGGCCGTGGCAGAGCGTCTATGGACTGTTCCGCTGCTGGCAGCGGGCCGGGGTGTGGGCGCAGATCCTCACCGGGCTGCAAGCTCTCGCCGATGCGGCCGGGCTGATCACCTGGGATGTCAGCGTCGACTCGACCACCGCCCGGGCGCATCAGCACGCCGCCGGCGCCCGGCGTGACAGCGGATCGCAGGTGCAGCCGCCGGGTGGTGTCGGACCGGCCGAGCCGGACGATCACGCGTTGGGCCGGTCGCGGGGCGGGTTCACCACGAAGTTGCATCTGTCCTGTGAGCAGGGCTGCCGGCCGATGTCGTTGCTGGTAACGGCCGGCCAGTGGGGCGACAGCCCGCAGTTCGTGGCGGTGTTGGAAGGCATCCGGGTGCCCCGGCTCGGGTCCGGGCGGCCCCGGACCAGGCCGCGAACCGGCGTAAGAAGGGCTCGGCCGGTGGTCGCCCACCGGCCTTCGACCCCGCCGACTACCGGTTGCGTAACGCTGTCGAACGGGGCATCAGCCTGCTCAAACAGCATCGGGCCGTAGCCACCCGGTTCGACAAGCTAGCCGTGCGCTACCTGGCCACCGTGCAGATCGCCGCGATCAACAGGTGGTTATGAACCCATCTTCTACTGAGCTTTTGAGGTCAGGGTCAGGGTGGTGCCAGTCCGCTGGTGGTGAGGAATCCGAAGGCGAGGGTGGGCCGGTACTGCATGCGTTTGAGACGGTTCTTGGTGATGCGGAGTAGGTCGTCGATGCCGCCGGGGGCGAGGTTGGTCATGCCGCGTTTGAGGCTGGACCACATGTTCTCGACCGGGTTGAGTTCGGGGGCGTAGCCGGGCAGCCGGTAGACGCGCAGTCAGGGTCGGGCGGCGATGAGGGCGCGCATCTTGGCGGACTTATGGGCGGGCAGTCCGTCCCAGAGCAGCACGATCGGGCCGCGTAGTTGCTGGTGGGCGGTGTCGAACAGGTCGGCGAAGTGGTCTTCGCCGAAGCCTTTCGGTTCGCCTTTACGTCCTCGGTGGACCATGGCGCGGTAGATGATGCGCGGCCGTTGTCCGGTGCGATAGGCGACGATTCCGGCGAAGGAGAGTTTGCGGCCGCCGCGGCCGGCGACCTTGACGATCGGGGTGGTGCCTCGCCGGGCCCAGGTGCGGGCCCAGGCTGGTCTCAGCGTCATGCCGGACTCGTCGGCGAAGGGCTGGTCCAGTGCCTGGATGCCGGCGCGGTTCTCGGTCACGGATGCGGCCACGACGATGACTACCAGCAGGAAGCCCAGCGTGTCTGTGACTACGCTGCGCTTACGGCCGACGATCTTTTTGGTGGCGTCGGTTCCTTGCGTCGCAGTCGGCGGGTTGGTGAATGTCTTCACGCTCTGCGTATCGATTACGGCAGCGGTGGGCTGCGGATCGCGGCCGGCTTTGACCCTGGCGAGGGCGGTCAGATCGACATTGAGATGGGCGAATATCAGCCGCCGAATAGCGGACGAAACAACACTTACCCAGAGAGGTACGTACTAGTAGATCAAGTACAAATTGAATGCCCTCTGATGTTGTATCCACAACGCGCAGACGATCATGCGGTGGCCGCACCTATTCCGGCGGATCCGAAGCTACATCACGAACGGCGGCTGCCGCAGTTAGTCACAATGAGAACCGGCCCCGTTCAGCGCTTCCGCTAGCACCGGGGCCGTTTCCCTAGCCTGTGACGCATTTAAACTTCTGCAACTTCCCGACGGGATTATGGTCGAGTCATCTCATTTTCTAAGCTTTGCGGATCCTTATAGCCTCTGATAAGCCCATAGTCGCATCACGAAGAGCATCGGCGCTGGACACCGTAGATGCAGCTCGCGAGCCTCGCGACCTCTGCCCTATCGCTGAGATTAGCACTAGCTGCATGCTGCCAGATCAAACACTCGCATCAGGGTAGTCAAAAAATGAGCCTTACTGGAGCCATTTCGAACCGTACCCTACTTGAATAAACGACCGCGGCTTACCTGAAGGAGTTAGGCGCTTCTTCTTGCGTAGCAGGTTCGCCCGGTAGAACATACCTGGAATTCCACAATCGGGTTAGCGGCGCTTCCTACCCGCTGGATGCCACAACCGGCCGATGCACCATTGGAGTCTCCAACCCGCCCCGAGGCTCCCGAGCGAAGCCAATAGTTGACGCTATAGCCATAACCGTCAGCAACGGTATCGCATGCATCAATGATTTGATGACTGTCTCGAACCTGCCCGTAGCCGCAGTCGGTCAAACCGGCCGCCCCGCAGAACTTTGGGCCGTACTCTCTGACGTCGTGGGCGTATGCGGGTGTGCCCCAGGCTAGCGTCAAAGCGCTCAAAGCAAGGCCAGTTGCAGCCGTAACGGCGCCCATTGCGGTCTTCCTCACATCTCTCCTTTAGGTCGAGATATCCATTCTGCACGCTTTAACGCGCGAACGCAGCCTAGCGGAAGACCAAATAGCCGTCAATGTATCTATTTGTGAGCTTCGTGGCACTCGGTTATGTAGCAGCTTGGCGTTGGCGGGTCCGCCGCAGCTGAGGCACTCGAGCATTCCAGCAACCGCGGTCCAGTGGATCATGTGCTCGGCCACTGCGTCGACGACCAGGACGCCGTCGGGGCCGCCGCGCCGGTCGACGACCCGCCGTACGCTCAGCCGCACGCCGTGCCGCTTGGCGAGGCGGGCTCGCTGGGCGCTGGTGTATTGCTCAGATTCAACTGGTCGTCGCAACATCGGCCTGTTAAGAGATCGTAGATGTTCGTCGAGGGCTTCGGCGGGAGTCGTCCAGCACCATCGTGTTCGACGCACCTCGGCACGGCCGCGGCTTCTTCGAAGCCCTCATCGTCGACAACCTCGACCTCGGCCGCCCGCACAACGTCGAAATCATCTTCGGCCGCAAGGTCCGCCGCGACACCCGCGGCACCTTCCGCACCGCCATCGACCGCCGCGACAACGGCGGCGTGCTGCTCAACGTCTTCTACAAACACTCCCGGATCAAGCAATACCTCAAAGACGGCCGCGCCCTGCGCATCGAGACCGTCGTCAACACACCCCGCGACCTGGGCTGCCACGCCCGGCTACCCAAGCTGGACGACCTGCAGGCCAAGGCCCGTGCCGACAACAACCGCTACACCCTCACCCCGGACGGCATCCGCATCGCGATCTTCTACACCAAGGTCTACAACCGGCTCCTGGTCCCACTCACCAGCGCCGACCAATTCCAAGCCCCACCGGACCTACGCGCCGCACTGGTCACCATCACCCGCAACGTCGACGACTGCGACCACGCCCGCCTGCCCCGCGCCGCCTGAAACTTGCCTCCATTATGAAGAAACTAGAGACCAGAGAGCGCTGGGCGCCCGGGCGTGACCTTGACCGCACCCCGCGCTGGACTGTACCTATACGGGTCGCGCGATCACATAGGGTTTCCGATGCGTCGATCCATGGGGGAACTAAATGTCGCCATCTCGCCCTGCCCTGCTCGCTCTCGCCACCGTCGCGCTGGCCGCCGGGTGCACCACGCCGGCCACCTCGCGGTCGGCCGCGCCCGCGTCCACGCCGGGCACCGAGTCCACCTCGGCGGCCGCCGCGCCGAGCCCGTCCGGCGCCCCGGCCCGGGACCAGTTGCTCGCCGCGCTGGAGAAGTCACGCGCGAGCACCTACCGGTTCAGCGTGACCGGTGACGTGCCGGACAAGCAGAAGGTCGCCGGCTCCGGCACCTTCGACCCGAAGGCGAAACGCCTCAGCGTCAAGTACAAGATCACCGGTAAGGAGACCGAGCAGAGCCAGCGGATCGTGGTCGGCACCGACCTGTACTCGCGGGAGAAGAGCAACGAGACCTGGGTGCACCTGGACCTGAAGCGGATCAAGAAGGACTCACTGTACTGGTTCGACATGACCGACCCGACCGGCCTGTCCCGGTTCACCTCGTCGGTCGACCAGGTCCGCAGCACCGGGCCGAACGCGTACGCCGGCACCCTCGACATCGAGGGCGACAAGTTCAACGACGGCTTCCTGCCGGTCGGCACCCCGGCCATCTCGGTCTGGTTCGGCGGCAACGCCCAGTTCACCGCGACCACCGACGCGGCCGGCTGGGTCACCTCCATCGGTGTGACGCTGCGCGACAGCGACGGCGCGCTGAAGATGACCACCCGGCTCAGCGGCCACGGCAAGCCCTCCGGGGTGAAGAAGCCGTCCAACTACGGCGAGGCCTGGGACTTCTACTACGACAAGAAGTAACGGCCGGGGTCACATGTCGAAGAGGTCGGCGGCCCGGGTGGCGCGCAACAGCCACCGCAGGTGCGGCTGCGGATCGTGCAGGTGGCAGGTCGCCTGCCGGGCCTCCGCCACCCGGCGGGCCGCCACCAGCATCCGCAACCCGGCCGCGTCGCAGAAGTCCACGCCGGCCACGTCGATGTGGATCTGCCGGACCGGGTCGCCGAGACCGATCAGGTCGTGCACCTGGGTCAGGTCGTAGAGCTGGGTCTGCAACGCCTCCACCGACATGGCGTCCAGGCTGCCCTGGAGGGTGATCAGCAGACGGTCGCCCTCCCGGCTGCCGGCGATCCGTGTGCCGGTCACGACGGCGCCTCCGGACGGGCCCGGATGATCGCCCAGACCAGCTTGCCGCCGCGGGCCGGCAGGGCGCCCCACGCCGACGCCGCCGACCCGACGATCCGCAGCCCCAGGCCCCGGTCGACCAGCGACGGGCCGAGCGGGCCGGGCACCGGATCACAGACCCGGGGCAGCACCAGGTCACCGTCGTAGACGGCCAGGTGCAGCGCGGCCGCCGGCCCGGAGCCGCGCGACGACACCACCACCTCGATGTCGGTGCCGGCGTGCTCGGCCGCGTTCACCACCAGCTCGGAGATCACCAGGCGGGCCCGTTCGCACAGGTGGCCCAGGCCCCAGCCGGCGCAGGCGTCGGAGACCAGTGACCGGGCCTGCATCGCGGCCGCCGGGTCCGGGGGCAGCGCCAGGTGCAGCCGGTCCGGCAGCGCGTTGCGGCCGGCCAGCGCGGCCCGGGCCTGCGACACGGTCGCGTACAGCACCAGCCAGTCCCGGGCGCCGAGACGCCGCAGCCGCCGGGCCACCGGCGCGTTCGCCGGCACGCAGACGGCGACCGCGACCGGCGGTTGCAGGGCGGCCCCCTGGGCGCACGCGGTCAGCCACAGCGGCGCGCTCACCGCGTGCGGGTCACGCAGCCGGTGCAGGTCCACGATCACCCCGGTCGGGTGCTCGGCCAGGCATTTGTCCAGCACCGTACGGGCTTGCACCGACCGTCGCCGGTCCCAGCCGCCCCACACGGACAGCTCGATGACCGCGGTGTCCGCGTCGATGACGGCCAGCACCGAATCCGCCACCGCATCGCCGGACCACCCGATCAGGTGCGGTGAACCCGCGCTCATACCCTCTTCTCCCGGAAATCAGCGACATCGATGCCGCCGCCGCAATTCTTGGATTATCCGGGAGATAGCGTCAACGGTGATTCACCATCCGCCACGATCTACAGGGCGCTCTGCAGAGCCAGCACCCCCCGGTTGACCGCCTTGATCGCCTTGCGGGCCGTCTCCTTCACGCTCGGCGTGGCGGCGGACGCGTCCTTCAGCTGGCCGAGCAGGTCGAGCACCTGGCGGGCCCACCGGACGAAATCGCCGGCCGGCATGTCGGCGTCGTAGTGGCCGCTGGCCAGCACCCGGGCCAGCGGCTCGCCACGGGCCCAGCGGTACATCGGCCAGACGAAGCCGGCGTCGGGCTCGCGGGTCAGCGACAGGCCGTGCTCCGACTCGTCGGCCGCGATCTCGCCCCACAGCTTGGCGCAGGCGTCGACGGCGCCGCTGACCGGGCCCTTCGGCACCGAGGCGCGGTCCTCGCCCTCCCGGCGCGACTCGTAGAGCACCATCGACACGGCGGCGGCCAGCTCCTCGGGGGCCAGACCCTCCCACACGTCCTGGCGCAGGCACTCGGCGACCAGCAGGTCGGCCTCCGACCAGATCCGGCCGAGCATCCGGCCGGCCTCGGTCACCTCGCCGTCGGACGAGAGGTAGCCGCGGGCGGTCAGGACCGCGCACACCTGGTCGAACGTCCGGGCGAGCGAGCCGGTGCGCCCGGCCACCTTGGCCCGCAACGTCTCGGTGTCACGGTGCAGACGGTGCCGCCGCTCGGCCCAGCGGGCGTGCTCCTCCCGCTCCGGGCAGGAGTGGCAGGGGTGCTGCCGCATCCTCGTCTTGAGCAGCGCGATCTCGGCGTCCTCCCCCGGGTTGGCGCGGCTGCGGCCGCTCCGGCGACGGTCCGGATGCCGGTCCAGGCCGGTGGCGCTGACCTGGGCGGCCAGATCCCGGCGGGCGCCCGGCGAGCGGTGGTTGAAGTTCTTCGGCACCCGCACCCGGGCCAGCACCTCGACCTGCCCGCCGAAGTCGCCGGGGCTGACCCGGCCGGCCCACCGGTCCTGGGTGAGCACCAGCGGCCGCGGCTCCCCGAACCCACCGGTCGCCGGCTCGACGACCACGGCCAGCCCGGCCCGGCGGCCCTGCGGCACCCGGATCACGTCGCCGGTCCGCAGCCGCTCCAGTGAGTCGACGGCCGCCGACCGGCGCTGCTGGACGCCCTGGCGCGACAGCGACTTCTCCCGGTCGGCGATGGCCACCCGGATCCCGAAATACTCGTCGAAGTCGCCGTGGTGGCAGGCGGCGTCCTCGGCATACGTCTCCATCGTCTCGACGTTGCGCTGCACCTGCCGGGCCAGGCCGACCACCGACCGGTCCGCCTGGAACTGGGCGAACGACGACTCCAGCAGCTCCCGGGACTTCTCCGCGCCGACCGAGCCGACCAGGTTGACCGCCATGTTGTACGACGGCCGGAACGACGACCGCAACGGATAGGTCCGCGTGGAGGCGAGCCCGGCCACGTGACGCGGGTCCACGTCGGGGCTCCACAGCACCACGGCGTGGCCCTCGACGTCGATGCCGCGGCGCCCGGCCCGGCCGGTCAACTGCGTGTACTCACCGGGGGTGAGGTCGACGTGCGCCTCGCCGTTGAACTTGACCAGGCGCTCCAGCACCACGCAGCGGGCCGGCATGTTGATGCCCAGCGCCAGCGTCTCGGTGGCGAACACCGCCTTGACCAGGCCCTTGACGAAGCACTCCTCGACCGCCTCCTTGAAGGCGGGAAGCATGCCGGCGTGGTGGGCGGCGACGCCGCGCTCCAGGCCGTCGAGCCACTCCCAGTAGCCCAGGACCGACAGGTCCTCGGACGGGATGGCGGCCACCTTGGCCGACACGATCCGGCGGATCTCGGCCCGCTCCTCCGGGTCGGTGAGCCGCAGCCCGGCGTCGAGGCACTGCTTGACCGCCGCGTCACAGCCGGCCCGGCTGAAGATGAACAGGATCGCCGGCAGCAGCCCGGCCCGCTCCAGGCGGTCGACCACCTCGGGCCGCGGCGGGGGCTGCCAGCGGCGGGCCCGGCCGCCCCGCCCGGCCCACCCGCCGGCGCGGTCGGTCAGCTCCATGCGCCGGTCCATCTCCCGGGTGTAGCGCAGCAGCTCGGGATGGACGTCGTGCTTGCGGGCCGCGTCGGCGTCGTGGAACAGGTCGAACATCCGCCGGCCGACCAGCATGTGCTGCCAGAGCGGCACCGGCCGGTGCTCGCTGACCACCACCTCGGTCTGCCCGCGGACGGTGACCAGCCAGTCGGCGAACTCCTCGTAGTTGCTGACCGTCGCGGACAGCGAGACCAGGGTGACCGACGCCGGGAGGTGGATGATCACCTCTTCCCAGACCGCGCCCCGGAACCGGTCGGCGAGGTAGTGCACCTCGTCCATCACCACATAGGCCAGATTGCGCAGCTGGTCGGAGCCGGCGTAGAGCATGTTGCGCAGCACCTCGGTGGTCATCACCACCACCGGGGCGTCCCCGTTGATCGCGTTGTCGCCGGTCAGCAGGCCGACCTTGTCGGCGCCGTAGCGGGCCACGAGATCGTGGTATTTCTGATTGGACAGCGCCTTGATCGGCGTGGTGTAGAAGCACTTGCGCTCCCCCGAGCGCAGCGCCAGGTGCACCGCGAACTCGCCGACCACGGTCTTGCCGGCGCCGGTCGGAGCGCAGACCAGGACCCCGCTGCCACGCTCCAGCACCTGGCAGGCCTCGCGCTGGAAATCGTCCAGGTCGAAGCCGACGTCGAGCATGAAATCCTCGAGGGCCGGATAGGTGGCGACCCGCGCCGCCCGCCGTCTGGATGCCGCGTACTTCTCGGCGGGACTAGTCATGACCCAAGGCTAGTTCGTGCGTACGACAATTCGCAGCACGGTATAGGGCCGCGAGGGCCACCGGGACCGGTCGGTAAGGTGCACGGCGTGCCGCTTGCCTCGAATCCTCCAAACCGTCCGGTGCGGCCCGTCGAGGCCGTGCTCTTCGACTTCCACGGCACACTCGCCCAGGTGGAGGACCCGCTGACCTGGGTGATCGCCGCGGCCGCCGCGTGCGGGACCGAACTGGACCGGGGTAGGGCGACGGTCCTGGCCGACCGTCTGACGACCGCCGGGCGGGCCGGCGGACCGCTGCCGCACCGGGTGCCGCCGCACCTGGCCGAGCACTGGGCCGACCGGGACCTGTACCCGCACAGTCACCGCGCCGCCTACACCGGCCTGGCCGCGACCGTCCACACCGACGTGGCGGGGCTCGCGGACGCCCTCTACGAGCGGCTGCTGCTGCCGGAGGGCTGGCTGCCGTACCCGGAGACCGAACCGACGCTGCGCAAACTCCACGAGGCCGGGGTGAAGGTGGCGGTGGTCAGCAACATCGCCTTCGACATCCGGCCGCTGTTCGCCGCCTGGGGGCTGGACGGGTTCGTCGACGGTTACGCGCTCAGTTACGAGATCGGGCGGATCAAGCCCGACCCGATGATCTTCTACCGGGCGTGCGGCCTGCTCGGCGTCGACCCGGAGCGGGCGCTCATGGTCGGCGACACCCCGGCCGACGCGGGCGCCGTCGACGCGGGACTGGCCGCGCTGGTGCTGCCCGCCGCCGACCCGGGCCGGCCGAACGGCCTGTCCGCGGTGCTGTCACTGGCGCTGGCCGGTCAGGCGTAACAGTCCAGGACGGTCCCCTGACGGCCCTTCTTCACCGCGTCCGCGGCCGGCGTCTCGTCCGGCGACGGGACCGCCGCCTCGGCGATCGCCTTGAGCGTCTCCCTGGCGCCGCCGAACAGCGAGGCCGCGCGGGTGGCCACCGACGGGACGCTGCTGCCGATCGAGTTCGTCATGCCCTACGGTTCGGCGCGCCCGGCGAGATCTGACCCCCGGGTCAACGGAGCAACCGGACCGCACCCGGCACACAGCTCACCTCGACCGGCAGGGGGCCGAGACGCTCGCCGTCGGCGTACCCGATGATGCCCTCCGCCTCGATCCGCACCTCGCGCGCCCGCAGCACGGTGATCCGCGGATCGGTGACGTGGGTGCCGTTGCGCAGGCGCGGCTTCAGCCGCGTGATCGCCGCGCGGCCGAGCGTGGTCGCGAAGATGACGTCGAGCAGGCCGTCCGCCGGGTCGGCGTCCGGCACGATCCGCAGCCCGCCGCCGTAGCTGGGACAGTTGCCCACCGCCACGATCTCGCCCCGCAGATGATGGACGGCGCCGTCGATGGTCACCGTGTAGTCACGGGCCCGCAGCCGGGCCAGCTCCAGCACGATCGCCAGGTCGTAGCGGCGCGGTCCGGACGGCCGGCGCATCCGGTTGGCGCGCTCGTTGACCAGCGCGTCGAACCCGCCGGCCAGGACCGCGCAGAACCATCGCCGCTCACCCCGGGCGTCGCGGGTCCGGGCCAGATCGAACCGGTGGTCCCGCTGATCACGGAGAGCCTCGGCGATCGCCTCCGCGGCCTTCAGCGGATCATGGGGTACGCCCACCGCGCCCGCGAAATCGTTGCCCGTCCCGGCCGGCACCACCCCGAAGCCCACCGGCTGCCCGGCGACCGCCTGCAGGGCCCGGTGCACCGTGCCGTCGCCACCGACCGCCACCACGGCCGCGGCCCCGTCCTCGACCGCCCGGTGGCAGGCCAGCTCGGCCTCGGCACTGCTGCCGGCGTCCAGGAGCCGGACCGTGTGCCCGGCCGCCCCGAGGGCCTGCAACACCCCCGGAAGCAGACCGCGGTGCCGGCCCCGCCCCGCCGAGGGGTTGGCCAGCACCGCGATGAAGTCGCTCGTCACAGCCGCGAAGGTACCCCCGATCGCGATCACCGCCGGTGCGGGGGTGGGTGATTCCCCGGCGCCCGCGATCCTGGTCGTCGCGGGCGGCGGGAGATCACCGCGGAGTGATCCGGCTCAGGTCATGTCGTCGAAGCGGCGTTCGATCGGCATCGGCTTCTCCACCGGCGCCGGCGCGTCGATGGCGGTGGGTGCCTCGACCGGGTCGGACGCGCCGACCGGCACCCGCTCCTCGGCGAGCGGGGAGATCGTGTCGTCGTCGAGCCCGGCGTAGATCTCCTTGCCGCGGCCCTTTCGCTTGTCGTTCAGGAACGCAACCCCGACGGCGATGAAGTACAGCACCGAGATGCAGGCCGCGAGGAGGGTCATGCCGAACGGGCCCGGGTCAGGGGTGGCGATTGCCGCGAACACGAACGCCAGGAAGACCACCGTCCGCCACCAGCTCAGCAGCCGCCGTGCGCTGACCACGCCGGTGAAGTTCAGCATAAGCAGCAGGAGCGGAAACTCGAACGCCGCGCCGAACAGCAGCAGCATGTTCATCACGAAGCCGACGTAGGAGGTGACCTCCAGTTTCGTCGGCTCGCCGATCACACCGGCCTCCATGATGAAGGAGAGGCTGTGACCGATCACGAAGTAGGCGAGCGTCGCACCGGCGAGGAACAGCGGCGTGGCCAGCGCAACGAACACATACGCCCACCTGCGCTCATGACGGTGCAAACCGGGCGCGACGAATGCCCAGAGTTGATAGAGCCAGACCGGCGCACCAACGATCAGACCCACCCACAGTGCGATCTTCAGGCGCAACATCAGCTGGTCGGTCACCGCGAGGCTGATGAACTCGCAGCTACCGGTCGCGTCCGCCGAGCTCGGCAGATCACAGTACGGTGCCTTGAGGATCGCAAAGACGTCCTGCGAGATGACAAAGCCGACGATCAGGCCGGCGACGATCCCCAATGACGCGATGAAGAGCCTGTTACGCAGCTCGCGGACGTGCTCGATGAGCGTCATGGAGCCGTCGGCGGCCTGCTGGAACTTGCTGGGTCCCTTGTTCTTCCGAAGGCTCAGTGCCATCGGCCCGGGTCAGCGGTCATTGGTGCGCTGCACCGGGTCCACGTACGGCTGGGCGGGCGGCTGCTGCGGCTGCTGGTAACCCTGCTGCTGGTACGGCTGCTGCACCTCGCCCTGGAGCGGGGTGCGGCTATGCTGCGGCTCAGCCTTCTCCGCGACGTTGTTGTCGTCGTCGACGAGGCCCTTGGTTTCCGCCTTGATGATCCGCAGCGAACGGCCGAGGGACCGCGCCGCATCCGGCAGTCGCTTCGCGCCGAAGAGCAGGATCAGCACAACAACGAGAACAATGATGTGCCATGGCTTGAGGGCGCCCATGGGAGACTCCAGTCGGTCGGATCAGGTTGCGGGGTCCATCGTACGTGTGGATCCCCGGGATGTTGCCCTCCGCATCCTTCCGGTTTCTTATGATCTTCGGAAGGTCCGGACAACGGGCCGGGAACTGCCTACCGGCGGCCGAGACCGGCTTTGATCTGCTCCACCGTCTCCTGCGCCCGCTCGGCCCGCCCCTGCACGGCGAGCATCGTCTCCTGCATCACCTCGGCCTTGGCCTGCAGGGCGAGCGCCTGCTCCTGGCGGTGCTGCAGCCGCCGGGCCGCGCGCTCCAGGACCCTCAGCCGCCCGAGCAGTCTCGTCCCGGCGACGATCATGACGATCAGCGCGACCGCCACCACGGCGATCCAGACCCACATCAGCACGCGGCCACCCTATCCGGCCGCCGGCCGGTCCGCCGCGAGGCCGTGCGGCGCGGCGTACTGGTCGAGGGCGGTCGCGGCCTGGGCACGGATCCGTTCCAGCAGCTCGGGCGGGCCCACCACGGTGACGTCACGGCCCTGCCCGGCCAGGAACCGCTGCGCCCAGCCGAGGTCGGTGACCCGCATCGTGACCAGCCACTCCGGGCCCTCCCGGACGACCTGCTCGACCGGGTAGTACTCGGTGATCCAGCGCCCGCCGCGGCCCACCCGCAGGGTGACCAGCGGCAGCTCCGGGCCGGGGTGGAAGACGCCGCCGGTGACGTCGTGCGGCACCGCGCCGACCGGCGGCGCGGACGGCTCGTCCAGCTCGGTGAACGCGTCGATCCGGTCGATCCGGAACAGCCGGGTCGCCTCGGCCCGGCGGCACCACGCCTCCAGGTAGTTGAAGCCGCCGACCATCAGCATCCGCATCGGGTCGACCACCCGATCGGTGGTCTCGTCCCGCGACGGGGTGTAGTAGGTGAGCCGCAGCGCGTTGCCGGAGGCGACCGCGGCCCGGACCTTGGCGAGCCGCTCCTGGTTCGCCGGCAGCTTGACGGCCACCGGGGCGTCCGCCAGGTCACCGGCCGCGTTCTCGATCTTGGCGAGGGCCCGCTCGATCGCGTCCCGGGTGCCGATGCCGGGCGTCTCGGCGAGCATCCGCAACGCCACCACCAGGGCGAGGGCCTCGTCCGGGTTGAGCCGCAGCGGCTTGTCCATGCCGGCGTCGTGGCTGATCGTCACGTGGTCGCCGTCGATCGCCATGTCGATCAGGTCGCCGGGGCCGTAGCCGGGCAGCCCGCACACCCAGAGCAGCTCCAGGTCCTCGCGCAGCTGCTTGTCGGTGACGGCCAGGTCGGCGGCCGCCTCGGAGATCAGGATCCCGGGCCGGGCCAGCAGGTACGGCACCAGGTTCAGCAGCCGCCCGAGCCGGTCCGCGGAGGGCGTCCGCGCGCTCATGCCGGCACCGCCGGGGTCTCGTGCCGGGTGATCATCTCTTTGAGGTGCTGGATGACGGCGTCGCGCAGCTCGGGCGGGCCGTCGGCGCGGGCGTCCGGACCGTACCCGGCGATCCGCGAGGCCAGCCAGTCCACGTCGCCGTAGCTGATGGTCAGCCGGTCGCCGTCCGGTCCCGGGGTCACCTCGGCGGCCATCCGGCGCAGCCCGGCGGCCCGGCCGGGGCGGACCGTCACGGTGGCCCGGCCGTTGCGCGCGATCGGCCCGGACGAGCGGGCCACGTGGCTGATCAGGTCCGCGCCGACGGGCGGCTCGAAGGCGCCCGGGCGGCCGGTGGCCTTGACCTCGCCGACGATGCGGGACAGGCGAAAACAGCGGGTGGCGGCCCGGTCGCGGTCGTGGCCCACCACGTACCACCGGCCGCGCCAGCAGACCACGCCCCACGGCTCCAGGCGGCGGGTGCTGGGATCGTCGACCTCGGGCACCCGGTACTTGAAGGTGACCGCGCGGCGCTCCCGGGCGGCCGAGGTGAGCGGCCCGAACGACGGGTCGACGGTCACCACCGGCTCCACGCCGAGGGTCGCCTGCGGGTCCACCTCGACGCCGGCGGCCCGCAGCTTGGCCAGCCCGGACGAGGCGGCGGCGGCCAGTCCGGCGTGCTGCCACAGGCGGGCCGCGATGCCGACGGCGGCCGCCTCGTCCGGTTCGAGAAGGATGTCGGGCAGCGCGTACTCCCGCTGGGCGATCCGGTAGCCGGGCTCCTGGTCGAAGATGCTCGCCGTACCGGTCTCCAGGGGCACGCCCAGCTCACGCAGCTCGGCCTTGTCCCGTTCGAACTTGCGCTGGAACGCCTCGTGGTCGCGTGGGTCCGACGGGTCGTGCTCGTAACCGGGCACGGTCAGGGCGATCTGCGCGGCGGTCAGGAACCGCCGCGTCGACAGGAGGCAGATGACCAGATTCACCAGGCGCTCGGTACGAGTGCGCGACACGAGTGGCAACGCTAGCAGCACCCGGTCGCGGGACTGTCAGGCGTCACTGCCCGGCGCACCTTGTAGGGTTCGCCGCATGGTGCGATGGCGGTCCGGGACGGTCCAGGCGGTGCGGCGCAGCTGGCACGGGGCCGTCGAGCTGGAGGTGAGCACCGGCGACGGCCCGCTGCGTGCCCTCGCCTACCCCGACCTGGTCGGCAGCCCGGAGCCCGGCGACCGGGTGCTGCTCAACGTCGGCGCGCTGGTGATGGGCCTCGGCACCGGAGGGTACGCGCTGGTCGTCGCCCTTCCCGACCGGCTGCCCGCGGATCCGGCCGGCGACGGCGCCACCCGCGACAACGGACACCTCGTAAAGGCCCGCTACACCCCGTTGCAGGCGATCCGGCTGGGCGTGGACGAGGAGGCGTCGCCGTACCGGGAGGTGCTGGCCGCCGCCGAGTCGATCGACGGGATGCCGGTGGTCACCGCCGACCTGCACTCGGCGCTGCCGGCGATCCTGGCCGGGGTCCACGCCGACCGGCCGGACGCCCGGGTGGCCTACCTGATGACCGACGGCGGGGCGCTGCCGGCCTGGTTCTCCCGCACTCTCGACGGGCTGCGCGGCCATCTGGCCGGGACGGTCACCACGGGGCAGGCGTTCGGCGGCGACCTGGAGGCGAGCACCGTGCACACCGGGCTGCTCGCCGCCCGGCACGTGCTGCACGCCGACGTGACCATCGTCGCCCAGGGGCCGGGCAACCTGGGCACCGGCACCACCTGGGGCTTCTCCGGGGTGGCCCTGGGCGAGGCGGTCAACGCGGTCGCGGTGCTGGGCGGGCGGCCGGTCGGCTCCCTGCGGATCTCCGACGGCGACGGTCGCGAGCGGCACCGTGGCGTGTCGCATCACAGCCTCACGGCGTACGGGAAGGTCGCCCTCGTCCCCGCCGACCTGCCGGTGCCGGACGGCCTGGAGCCCGAGCTGGCCGCCCTGGTCGATGCCGCGCTCGCCCCGCTGAGCGGGCGGCACCGCCTGGTCCGCGTCGCCACCGGCGGCCTGGACGCGGCGCTGCGGGCCGCCCCGGTCCCGCTCTCCACGATGGGCCGCAAGCTGGACCAGGACCACGGCTACTTCCTCGCGGCCGCGGCCGCGGGCCGGCACGCGGCGGCGCTGCTGGCCTGACCGGCCGCCACCTCGACCCGGTCGCCGCCCCTGCGGTCAGTCCCGTTTGCGGATCAGGGTCACCCCGTCGCGGACCGGCAGCATCACCGACTCGACCCGGTCATCGGCGACGATCAGATCGTTGAGGGCGGCCACCACCCGGTCCGCGTCGTTCGCCGGGTTCAGCACCCCGCCGCCGCGGAGCACGTTGTCGAAGACCAGCAGACCGCCGGGCCGCAGCCGGGGCACCAGCTCGGCGTAGTAGTCCGGGTAGCCGGTCTTGTCGGCGTCCACGAACCCGAAGTCGATCACCGGGTCCGGGGCGAGAGCGCGCAGCGTCTCGATCGCCGGGGCGATCCGCAGCTCGATCCGGTCGGTCAGCCCGGCACGCTCCCAGTAGTCGCGCGCCACCGACGTCCACTCCTCGGAGACGTCGCACGCCAGCAACCGGCCGCCCGGCCGCAGCCCCCGGGCGATACAGATCGACGAGTAGCCGGTGAAGGTGCCGACCTCGACCGCGTAGTCCACCCCGGTGAGCCGGACCAGCATGGTGAGCAGGGCGCCCTCGTCATGCGAGATCTGCATCCCGGCCGCCTCCGGTTCGAGCTTCGACCAGGTCTCGGCGGCCAGGTCACGCAGCACCGCGTCGGCGGGCGTGCAGTGGGTGAGAAGGTAGTCGTTGACGGCGGGATCGACGATGTCACTCATACCGCCCAGCCTGCCGCACCACCGCACGGCTCCGCTGCCCCGTCCGGCAAAGGATTCCTTCGATGCCACGACAGCCCGATTTTGATCTTCGGGGTCTCAGGACGTGATGATCAGGTAGGCCCAGCCGGCCAGAATGAGGCCGAGGACGGCGGCCAGCACCCACGTGGGGATGCGATGGTTGCCGGCACGGGCGCGCTGGATGTCGCGGTAGATCTTCTCGCGGCGGCGTTCGTGCCGGCGGGAGCGCACCTCGTGCTCGGAGCGCTCGGGTGGTTCGGGCTGGCCGGGCATCGTCATGACCCGGCCAGCCTAGCCCGCCGTGATCACATGCTGGCGATCAGCCGCTCCACCCGCTCGTCGTAGGCGCGGAACGGGTCCTTGCAGAGGACCGTGCGCTGCGCCTGGTCGTTGAGCTTGAGGTGCACCCAGTCGACGGTGAAGTCGCGCCGCTTCTCCTGGGCGTGCTTGATGAACTCGCCGCGCAGGCGCGCCCGCGTGGTCTGCGGGGGCGTCTCCTTGGCCTCGAAGATCTGCAGGTCGTTGGCGATCCGGTCGACCTGTTTGCGCTTCTCCATGAGCGCGTAGAGGCCGCGGCCCCGGCGCACGTCGTGGTAGGCCAGGTCGAGCTGGGCGATCCGCGGGTGTGACATCGGGATCTCGTGCTTGGCCTGGTAGCGCTCGATCAGCTTGTACTTGGAGACCCAGTCGATCTCGCGGGAGACCGGGTCGAGGTCGCCGCTCTCGATCGCGGCGAGGACGCGGCCCCACAGCTCGACGACCCGCTTGGCGACCGGGTCGCCGCCGCGGCGCTCGACGAACTCGGTGGCCTTCGCCAGATACTCCTGCTGGATCTCCAGCGCGGAGACCTCCTTGTTGTTCGCCAGGCGGATCTTGCGGCGGCCGGTGATGTCGTGGCTGACCTCGCGGATGGCCCGGATCGGGTTCTCCAGGGTCAGGTCGCGCATCACCACGCCGGCCTCGATCATGCGCAGCACGATGTCGGCGCTGCCCACCTTGAGCAGCGTGGTGACCTCGTTCATGTTCGAGTCGCCGACGATCACGTGCAGGCGGCGGTAGCGTTCGGCGTCCGCGTGCGGCTCGTCGCGGGTGTTGATGATCGGCCGGGAGCGGGTGGTGGCGCTGGAGACGCCCTCCCAGATGTGCTCGGCGCGCTGGGAGAGGCAGAACACCGCGCCGCGCGGGGTCTGGAGCACCTTGCCGGCGCCGCAGATGAGCTGGCGGGTCACCAGGAACGGGATGAGCACGTCGGCCAGCCGGCCGAACTCGCCGTGCCGGCTGACCAGGTAGTTCTCGTGGCAGCCGTACGAGTTGCCGGCGGAGTCGGTGTTGTTCTTGAAGAGGTAGATCTCCCCCGCGATGCCCTCGTCGTGCAGACGCTTCTCCGCGTCGACGAGCAGGCCTTCGAGGATCCGCTCGCCGGCCCGGTCGTGGGCGACCAGGTCGGTGACGGAGTCGCATTCGGGGGTCGCGTACTCAGGGTGGGAACCGACATCGAGGTAGAGGCGTGCGCCGTTACGGAGGAACACGTTGCTGCTGCGTCCCCAGGACACCACTCGGCGGAACAGGTAGCGGGCCACCTCGTCCGGAGACAGCCGCCGCTGCCCCCGGTAGGTGCACGTGACTCCGTACTCGGTCTCGAGGCCGAAAATTCGCCGTTCCATGACGAAACACTACCGGTAAGGACCGGTTCAGCGGCACCCACAACGGGCCCTTTCATGACAGCGGGGCGTGGTCCAGGCGACCACGCCCCGCGATCGTGCGAACCGACCGCTACTTCTCGGTGTCCTCCGACGCGGCCGACTCGGTCGGCTTGCCTTCGGCCGGCGCGGGCGGCGCCGCGTCGACGTCGCCCAGCTCCGCCTCCGGAACCGGCTCGTGCTCGAGCAGGGTGGTCAGCGCCGCCCCGGTGATCCGCCGGAACGCCCGGCCCGGCCGCCGCCGGTCCAGGACCGCGACCTCGAGCTGCTTCGGCGTCAGGGTGCGGGCCTGGCCGTTCTCCCCGCCGACGCTGCCGAGCGCCTCGGCGGCCAGGGCCAGGGCCACGGTCAGCTCGGCCGTCGCGTCGTGCCGCTCGCGCAGCACGTTGCCGATCGCCTCGGCCTGGCCGCCCATCGCCATGAAGCCGGGCTCGTCCATGACCGAGCCGTCGTAGGTGATCCGGTACAGCTCGTCGGACTCCGGTGAGGCGCCGACCTGCGCCACGCAGATCTCCACCTCGTACGGCTTCTGCGTCTCCGAGAAGATCGCGCCGAGGGTCTGCGTGTACGTGTTGGCGAGCGCCCGCGCCGTCACGTCACGCCGGTCGTAGCTCAGACCGACCATGTCGGCCATCCGGACGCCGCCCCGCCGGAGCGCCTCGAACTCGTTGTACCGCCCCACCGCGGCGAACGCGATCTTGTCGTAGATCTCGCTGATCTTGCGGAGGGTGGTGATGTTCTCGGCGACCAGCAGGATGCCGCCCTCGTAGGTGAGCACCACGGCCGACCGGCCGCGGGCGATGCCCTTGCGGGCGTACTCCGAGCGGTCCCGCTGGACCTGCTCGGGCGACGCGTAGAACTGCATTGCCACGGGTGGCTACCTCCTCTTTCTCGAAAAGCGCGGGTCAGCCGCCCGGGTTCTCCATACGGCCCGCGACGACCCGCTCGGCCACCGTGGTGATCTCTTCGTCGCTGAGGCGGTGGGTGCCGGACGCCGTCGCGGTCATCACCACCGGGTAGATCTTGCGGGTCACGTCCGGCCCGCCGGTCGCGGTGTCGTCGTCGGCCGCGTCGTACAGCGCCTCGACCGCCAGGTTGATCGCGTCGTCGGTGCTCAGCCCGGCCCGGTAGCGCTTCTTCAGCGCCGACTTCGCGAACAGCGAGCCGGAGCCGATCGCCTCGTAGCCGGTCTCCTCGTAGAGGCCGCCGGCCACGTCGAAGCTGAAGATCCGCCCGGCCCGCGCCGGGTCGGACGGGGACAGGTCGAAGCCCGCGAAGAGCGGCACCACGGCCAGGCCCTGCATCGCCGCGCCGAGGTTGCCGCGCACCATGGCCGCCAGACGGTTCGCCTTACCGTCGAGCGAGAGCATGGCGCCCTCGATCTTCTCGTAGTGCTCGAGCTCCACCTGGAACAGGCGGATCAGCTCGATGCCGATCCCGGCCGTCCCGGCGATGCCGATCAGCGAGTAGGCGTCGGCCGGGTGCACCTTCTTGATGTCCCGGCTGGCGATGAGGTTGCCCATGGTGGCCCGGCGGTCACCGGCCATCACCACACCGTCGGCCGTCGCGATCGCGACGATCGTGGTGCCGTGCGGCGCGATGTCCGCGGACAGGCCCGGGGGAAGCGGCCGCCGGCCCGGTAGCAGCTCCGGGGCGGCCTGGCTCAGGAACTGCGTGAAGGAGGACGTCGAAGTGCTGGTGAAGAAATCCGGTAGACGCCCGGATGGATCAAAGCCCGTCGCCACGTGGTTCCTTTCAGGTACGTGCAGTTGAAGCACAATATCCCGCCGAAGCGAGCGGTTGCGATCAACGCCATCGACATGTCTTGAGGAAATGCCGGACGCCGCCGAAACGGCGACGTCCGGTCACTTACAAGCGGACAAAACGGTCACTGACCGCCCTTTTGGACGTATCCCCTCACGAACTCCTCGGCGTTCTCCTCCAGGACGGAGTCGATCTCGTCCAGCAGGTCGTCGACGTCCTCGGTGATCTCCGCGTGCCGCTCGGCGACCTCGGGATTGGCCTCGACGGTGACGTCCTCGATCTCCTGGTCGCTGCGGCCCTTCCCGCTCTGCGACTGACCACCTGTGTCTCGGGTTGCCATGGATGCCCCCTTCTGAAGCCACCCGAAGTCCTGCACCATCGGGTTGGGAAAAACCTACCTCGCGCCTATGACGAAAAGTCCCGCCGGAACGGGTGTTTTATTACCGGCTCGTGATCACCTCGAGCAGATCCTTGGCGCTCTCACACGTGTCGAAGAGCTGGCCGACGTGCTTCTTGGTGCCCCGCTCCGGCTCCATCATGGGCACCCGGACCAGCGATTCCCGGCCCACATCGAAGATGACCGAGTCCCAGCTGGCGGCGACCACCTCGGAGGCGTACTGCGCCAGGCAGCGGCCCCGGAAGTAGGCCCGGGTGTCCTCCGGCGGCTCGTACATGGCGCGCTGCGTGTCGTCGGGGTCCAACAGGGTCTTCATCGACCCGCGGGCCACCAGGCGGTGGTAGAGGCCCTTCTCCGGGCGCACGTCCGAATACTGCAGGTCGACGAGCTGGAGCTTCGGCGAGGACCAGCCGAGGTTCTCCCGCTCCCGGTAGCCCTCCAGCAGCCGCAGCTTGGCCACCCAGTCGAGGGTGTCGGACAGCAGCATCGGGTCGCGGCCGAGCTTGTCCAGCACGTCCTCCCAGCGGTCCAGGACGTCGAGGGTCTGCTCGTCGGCGTCCTGGCCGTACCGGTCGTCGACGAACTGGCGGGCGCGCTCGTAGTAGGCCCACTGGAGGTCCAGTGCGGTGAGCCGGCGGCCGTCGCGCAGCCGCATCAGATGCCCCAGCGCCGGGTCGTGGCTGACCGCCTTGAGCTCGGAGACCGGGTCGGCGATGCCCAGCTCGCCGGTGAACACCTTCTCCTCGATCATGTTCAGCACCAGGGCGGTGGTGCCGACCTTGAGGTAGGTGGCGATCTCGGAGAGGTTGGCGTCGCCGATGATCACGTGCAGCCGGCGGTACTTGTCGGCGTCGGCGTGCGGCTCGTCCCGGGTGTTGATGATGGGCCGCTTCAAGGTCGTCTCCAGACCCACCTCGACCTCGAAGAAGTCGGCGCGGGAGGAGATCTGGAAGCCGGAGCCGCTGCCGTCCTGCCCGATGCCGACGCGCCCGGCGCCACAGTAGATCTGCCGGGTCACGAAGAACGGGGTGAGGTGGGCGACGATGTCGGCGAACGCGGTCTGCCGGCGCATCAGGTAGTTCTCGTGGGCGCCGTACGACGCGCCCTTGTTGTCGGTGTTGTTCTTGTAGAGCTGGATCCGGTGGGCGCCCGGGATGGTGGCGGCCCGCCGCGACGCCTCGGCCATCACCCGCTCGCCCGCCTTGTCCCACTTCACGATGTCGAGCGGGTTGGTCACCTCGGGCGTGCTGTACTCCGGGTGGGCGTGGTCGACGTAGAGCCGCGCGCCGTTGGTCAGTATCACGTTGGCCAGGCCGAGGTCCTCGTCGGCGAGTGCCTCCGCCGGGTCGTAGGCGGCGCCGGAGTAGGTGAAGCCCCGCGCGTCACGCAGCGGGGACTCCTCCTCGTAGTCCCAGCGCGCGCGGCCGTTGCGGTTGAGCTCGGGGCGGGCGCCGTAGGCGTTGACCACCTGGGACGACGTGACCATCGGATTGGCGCCGGGCTGACCGGGCACCGAGATCCCGTACTCCACCTCGGTGCCCATAATCCGTCGAACGCTCATGCGACCACCCTGTTCTTTAGGACCGCGCTGTCCGCCACGAGGCCAAGCCTGCTCATGCATCGAGCCTAGACGCTCTCATGGCGCTTTCCGAAGCTGCCCGTGCGCGCGTCGGCACCTTGCGTGGCGATGTTGATCATCGGGAGCCGGCGGGCGGGCGATCGGGCCGGACGCTCCACGTACCGGTGACCTGCCCAGGCCGTGCCGAGGGCACCCGCCGTGAGCAGCGGCGCGCCGATCAGCGGCCGGCCGGCGGCGTGGACGGCCGCCGCGAGGACCGGGACATAAAGCAGATAGCGCAAATAACCGACCGGGCCGGGCCACGCCGGCGGGCGCTGTTCGCTCAGCGCGTAGCCGGGCCGGGCGACTGTCGAACGAGGACGGGGCCGGAGGGAGAACCCTCCGGCCCCGTCCACCGCACGTGCTGGTTACAGGTACTGACCGGTGTTGGTGGCGGTCTCGATGGACCGGCCGGCCTCGGCGCCCTTGCCGCCGGAGACGAGGGTACGGATGTAGACGATCCGCTCGCCCTTCTTGCCGGAGATCCGGGCCCAGTCGTCGGGGTTGGTGGTGTTCGGCAGGTCCTCGTTCTCCCGGAACTCGTCGACGCAGCTGTCGAGCAGGTGCTGCAGCCGGAGCCCCTTCTTGCCGGAGGTGAGGAACTCCTTGATCGCCATCTTCTTGCCACGGTCGACGATGTTCTGGATCATCGCGCCGGAGTTGAAGTCCTTGAAGTACAGGACCTCCTTGTCACCGTTGGCGTAGGTGACCTCCAGGAAGCGGTTCTCCTCCGTCTCCGTGTACATCCGCAGGACGACGGCCTCGATCATCGCGGCCACCGTGGCGTCCCGGTTGCCACCGTGCTCGGTCAGGTCGTCCGAGCTGAGCGGCAGGTCGGCCAGGATGTACTTGGCGAAGATGTCCTTCGCCGCCTCCGCGTCCGGGCGCTCGATCTTGATCTTCACGTCGAGACGGCCGGGCCGCAGGATCGCCGGGTCGATCATGTCTTCCCGGTTGGAGGCACCGATGACGATCACGTTCTCCAGGCCCTCGACACCGTCGATCTCGCTGAGCAGCTGGGGAACGATCGTGTTCTCCACGTCGCTGGAGACACCCGAGCCACGGGTCCGGAAGATCGAGTCCATCTCGTCGAAGAACACGATCACCGGGGTGCCCTCGCCGGCCTTCTCCCGGGCACGCTGGAAGACCAGGCGGATGTGCCGCTCGGTCTCGCCCACGTACTTGTTCAGCAGCTCCGGGCCCTTGATGTTGAGGAAGTAGCTGGTGTGCTTCTCCTCGCCACGCCGCTCGGCGATCTTCTTGGCCAGCGAGTTGGCCACCGCCTTGGCGATCAGGGTCTTGCCGCAGCCGGGCGGGCCGTAGAGCAGGATCCCCTTGGGCGGGCGCAGCTGGTGCTCCCGGAACAGGTCGGCGTGCAGGAACGGCAGCTCCACCGCGTCGCGGATCTGCTCGATCTGCGAGTGCAGGCCACCGATGTCGCTGTAGTCGACGTCGGGGACCTCCTCCAGGACGAGCTCCTCGACCTCGCTCTTCGGGATCCGCTCATAGGCGTACGCCGAGCGCGGCTCGATCATCAGCGAGTCGCCGGCGCGCAACTTGGTGATCTCGAGCGAGTCGGCGAGGAACACGATGCGCTCCTCGTCGGCGTGCGACACCACCAGCGCCCGGTCGGCCGGACCACCCGACGGGTTGTCCAGGACCTCCTTGAGCAGCACCACCTCGCCGGTGCGCTCGAAGCCGAACGCGTCGACGACGTTGAGAGCGTCGTTCAGCAGGACCTCCTGGCCCCGCTGGAGCTCGTCGGTGGCGAGCGACGGCGAGACCGCCACCCGCAGTTTGCGGCCACCGGTGAACACGTCCACCGTGCCGTCCTCGTGGGCCGTCAGGAACACGCCGTAGCCGCTGGGCGGCTGGGCTAGCCGGTCAATCTCTTCCTTGAGAGTGACGATCTGGGCCCGGGCTTCCTTGAGGGTCGCCACGAGCCGCTCGTTGTTCTCGGTCACTCGGGCCAGCTGCGCCTGCGTTGCCGCGAGCCGTTCCTCGAGCTGCCGGAGGTGTCGGGGGCTCTCCGTCAACTTCCGCCGGACCAGAGCGAGTTCCTCTTGCAGAAACGCGACCTGACTCGAGAGATCGTTGACTTCCTTCTCCGCTCGCGCGGCGCGGGAGTCCGCTTCGTCGCTACGTGCCACGTCCCACCTCCCCGGGGGGCTCGAACGTCTTGGGTCAACACTAGCCGTTCGGAAACCGATTTTGACCCATGCAACACCCTCGTCACCGACTCTTGATCGATTGGTCCGACCGCACCTGAGCCGGTCGGACAGACTTCGGGTACCGTCAGCCGTCACCGGTTGTGGGAGGTAGAAGTGTCGGCTGACACTGATGAGCTGCGTGTCTGGATCGATCAGGACCTGTGCACCGGTGACGGACTCTGCGTGCAGTACGCCCCGGAGGTGTTCGAACTGGACATCGACGGACTCGCCTATGTGAAAGACCACTCCGGCGAGTTGCGGCAGGAACCGGGGGCCCGGGTAGGGGTGCCCAGGGGCCTGCTCCTGGAGGTCGTCGACTCGGCCAAGGAGTGCCCCGGCGACTGCATCCACGTGGTCCGGGCGTCCGACGGCACGGCGGTCGCCGGCCCCGGCGCCGACTGACCGCCGCCGCGCGAGTGAAGGTGAGTGACGGTCAGAGGGTGGGACGCCCGACCAGGGACGCCACCACCCGGGAGAACTCCTCGAGCCGGGCGATCTGACCAGGCCCGCCGTCGTCCAGCGTCTTGCCGAAGCGCAGCGCGTCGTGCCGCAGCGGGGCACGGCCCTCCTCCTCGCCCACGCCGGGCGGCGGCACCGCGTCGTCGACCGAGCTGAGCAGCAGGTAGACGTCGATGCTGTCGACCCGCGCCTGCCCGTTCGGAGTGCGGGTCAGCCGCCGCCGGCAGCCCACCTCGGTGACCGTGGACAGCGGCACCACCCGCAGCGACGAGGTCATCGCGCCGGCCGGGCCGTCGCCGGGCGCCACGTCCTCCCCGTGCCACAGCACCAGCCGGCTGCCGTCGCAGACGACGACCTCCTGCCACACCCCGTTCACCTCGTTGACGAAGCGCTCCAGGGTGAAGCACAGCACCTGGGCGCCGCGCAGCACCCCGAACAGCGCCTCCAGCGCCACCTCGGGATCACGCAGGTAGGCGCGGGCCGCCGAATCCAGGTCCGGGTAGGGCGACCAGTCCGGGAAGACCGCGGGCATCTCGTTGCTGCCGCCGAAGGGCGGAGAACTCATGGCTGGCGCTCCTCCGTGTCGTCCCGATCGCTAGGAACCTACCGGACCGCGATGGAGACGGTCACTCCCCCGTCGACTCCTCCCGCTGCGCGGCGAGAGCGGCCTGGGTGGCCTTGCGGATCGCGTACGCCTCCGCGCCCTTGCTGGGCTTGCGGCGCCGCGGCGGCGCGGTGACGCCGGGCGCGAGCTTGCGCGCCGACACCAGGAAGGCGGTGTGCGCGATCATCCGGTGGTCCGGCCGCACCGCGAGCCCGTCGGCGTGCCAGTCGCGGACCAGCGACTCCCACGCCCGCGGCTCGGTCCAGCCGCCCCGCTCGCGCAGCGCCTCGACCAGTTCGGACAGCTGCGGGGTGGTGGCCACGTAGCCGATGAACACGCCACCCGGGACGAGCGACTTCTCGACCATGTCGAGCGCCTCCCACGGGGTCAGCATGTCCAGGATGATCCGGTCGAAACCGGTGATGTCGTTGCCGGCCACGTCACCGTGGTGCAGATGCCACGCCGGGTGCGGGCCGCCGAAGAACGCCTCCACGTTCTTCCGGGCCACCGCCGCGAAGTCGTCGCGCAGCTCATAGCTGTGCACCTCGCCGGAACTGCCCACGGCCCGCAGCAGCGAGCAGGTCAGCGCGCCCGAGCCGGCGCCCGCCTCGAGCACCTTGGCGCCCGGGAAGACGTCGCCCATCGCGACGATCTGCGCCGCGTCCTTCGGGTAGATCACCTGCGCGCCGCGCGGCATCGACAGCACGTAGTCGGACAGCAGCGGCCGCAGCGCCAGGTAGGCGGTGCCGCTGGACGCGGTGATCACGCTGCCGTCGGGCAGGCCGATCAGGTCGTCGTGCTCCAGGGCGCCGCGGTGGGTGTGGAACGCCTTCCCGGGCTCCAGCACGATGGTGTGCATCCGGCCCTTCGGGTCGGTCAGCTGAACGCGGTCACCCGCCCGGAACGGTCCGCGGTGCGCGGGCACCGAGTCGTCGACGGCGGTGGTCGGGGTTGTGGTCACTGCTCTTCTTTCCCAAAGGTCCGTCAGGTACGGCTCGCGCGCCTCGGTTCCAGCACGGCGGCCACGTCGGCGACCCGCAGGACGCCCACGACATCCTCGCCTGCGGTCACCAGGTACTGCGCACCCGGGTGGGCCTGCAGCGCGCGGACCACCTGCTCGCCGGTCAATCCCAGCGGCAGGGCGGTCAGCGCGTCCCGCGAACGGGAGACGCTCTCCACGCTCACCCACGGCCGCCGGTCCACCGGCACCCGCTCGGCCTGCACCGGATCCACCACCGCGGTCAGGCTGCCCGCCGAGTCCGCCACCGCCAGCACCACGTCCGGCCGCGGATCCTCGGCCCGGCGCCGCTGCGCCTCACCCAGCGGCGTGCCCGCCGGGACCGCCAGCACCGGCCGGACCAGCGCGCCCAGATCGACCAGCGGGAACCGGCCGGTCATCCGGCCCAGCCGGATCGACTGCCCCGCCCCCTGCCACAGGGTGAGCACCACCAGCAGCACGAAGATCAGCCCGAGCAGGGTCAACAGGCCGGTCAGATGCAGCGTCACCACGACCGCCGCGGTGATCAGGGCCAGCACCCGGCCCGCCCAGCCGGCCGCCACGGTCGCCCGGTTGCGGTCCTTCAGGATCGCCCACAGCGCCGCCCGCAACGCCCGGCCACCGTCCAGCGGCAGGCCCGGCAGCACGTTGAAGACCGCCACCAGCACGTTGCTCACCGCCAGCTGGAAGGCGATCTGCCCGGGCACGGTCCGCTCCGGCAGCACCAGCGCGGCCGCCGTCGCCACCCCGCCCAGCAGCAGCGACACGGCCGGCCCGGCCAGCGAGACGAGCGCGTCCACCCGGGGCGCCGGCGCGTCCCGGTCCATCTCGGTCCAGCCGCTGAGCAGCTCCAGCGTGATCCGGCGCACGCCGATCCCGAACCGGCGGGCGGTCAGCGCGTGGCCCAGCTCGTGCAACAGCACCGAGCCGAGCAGACAGACCACGAAACCCAGACCCACGAGGTACGCCCAGGGCTGCGCCAACCCCAGCTCGGCCTGCGCGTAGTTCCCATACACCACGGTGACCAGCACCCCGAGCAGCAGCATCGACGCGTTCGCATGCACCGGGATGCCGGCGACGTGCCCCACCGGCCGCCCGTCGGCCGGCGGCGGGACCTGCGGTGTCCGGCTCTGCTCCACGCGATCGATGCTACGGACACGCCCGCGCGGTACCCACCCCGCGTTTTTCGTCGTACCCCTGGCCTAGCCTCTTGAGACATGACGGCGCTCTCTCCCATGGCTGCCCAGCCGGTCTCCCCACCCCCGCAGCCCGGTGACCCGGCCCCCGCCTCCGTTCCCGGCCAGGTCACGGCCGCCGACGGCCCGGCGCCGGGCGGGCGCGGCCGCCGGATGGCGGCGCCGTCCGGGCCGTCGTTGTCGCCGTCGCGGGCCGCCGACTTCAAGACGTGCCCGCTGCTGTTCCGCTTCCGCACGGTGGACAAGCTGCCCGAGACGCCCTCCGCCGACCAGGTCCGCGGCACCCTGATCCACGCCGTCCTGGAACGCCTGTTCGACCTGCCCGCCGCCGACCGCACCCCGGAGGCCGCGGCCGCGCTCGTCGCCCCCGAGTGGGAGAAGCTGGTCGCCCAGGAGCCCGAGCTGGCGTCATTGTTCGCCGCCGAGCCACCCGTGGCCGCCGGGCCGTCCGGTTCCCCCGCCGCCCGGTCGGCCGGCACACAGACCGACCCCGCGACGGACGGCGGCGTGAGCGACCCTGCGACGGACGGCGAGCTGAGCAACCCGGCGGCCGGCGGCCGGCTGAGCGATCCTGCGGCCGGCGGGCAGAGCGGCCCCGCGGCCGGCGGCCAGCTGAGTGACCCTGCGGCCGGCGGACAGAGCGGCCCCGCAGCCGGCGGCCAGCAGAGCCCAGCAGCTGGCGGTGGGCTGATGCGTGACCCGGCGGCGGTGGCGGCCGAGGCCGACGCGACCGGCCAGGCCGCGCTCGTCGACGTTCCGTCCGGTGCCGCCGAAGCCGCGCGGATCGCGGCCTTCCTCTCCGGCGCCCGCGACCTGCTGGCCGGCTACTTCGCGGTGGAGGATCCACGTCGCCTGGAGCCCGCCGAGCGGGAGAGCCTGATCTCCACGATGATCGGCGACGAGTTGCTGCTGCGCGGCTACATCGACCGCCTCGACGTCTCCCCGGCCGGTGACCTCCGGGTCGTCGACTACAAGACCGGCGGTGCACCCCGCCAGGCGTTCGAGGGCCGGGCCCTGTTCCAGCTGAAGTTCTACGCCCTGGTTCTGTGGCGCACCCGCGGCGTGGTTCCCCGGGCGCTGCGGCTGCTCTACCTGAAGGACGCCGAGGCCCTCGACTACAGCCCCGAGGCCGGTGAGCTGGAGCGTTTCGAACGCACCCTGCTCGCCCTCTCCCAGGCGATCGAGCGCGCCAAACGCGACCGCGACTTCCGTCCCAAGCCCAGCCGCCTCTGCGGCTGGTGCAGCCACCAGAGCCTGTGCCCGGAGTTCGGCGGCACCCCACCGCCCTATCCGGAGACCGCCGCGATCACCGACCTCACTTCCGGCGCCGAGCCGGACCGGGTCGCCACCCTGCTCCGGGACGACCCTCTTGGCTGACTCCGCCCACCTCCGCCATCCGCACCCCACCGGCCGATGAAACCGCTCCGGGTGCTTCTCGCCGACGCCGCCCCACTCCAGCGGGCGGGTCTGCGAGCCGTTCTCACCGGGCCGCACGGCGGCGTGGGCACACCGGCATCGCACGGCGAGCCGGTAGGCGTCCCCACACCGGCGTCGCACGGCAGGCCGGCGGGCACGCCCACATCGGCACCGCAAGGCGAGCCGATAGGCGCATCCACACCGGCACCACAGGGCAAGCCGACAAGCGCACCCACACCGGCACAACACGGCAAGCCGACAAGCGCACCCACACCGGCACCACACGGCAAGCCGACAAGCGCACCCACACCGGCACAACACGGCAAGCCGACAAGCGCACCCACATCGGCACCACACGGCAAGCCGGTGGACGTGCCCTCACCGGCATCACCCGGCGAGCTGGTGGGCGTCCCCGGGCTGGCGGAGATCGTCGTCGCCGGGGAGACGGGTGACGGGGCCGAGGCGGTCGATCTGGCCCGGCGGTTGCTCCCCGACGTACTGATCGTCGATGTAGCTCTTCCGCGCCTCGACGGGCTGGCCGTGACCAGGGCGGTCACCGAGGCACGGCTGGCGGTCCGGGTTCTGGTCCTGACCGAGCGCGACACCGACGACGAGGTGGTGGCGGCCGTCGCCGCCGGGGCGAGCGGCTATCTCTGCAAGGACACCCCACACGACGAACTGATCGCCGCGGTCCGGGCGGTGGCCGCCGGTGGCGCGGTGATCGCCCCACCGATCCTGGCCCGGGTCCTGACCCGGCTGGCCGGGGCGTTGCCGACGGCCGCGGACGGTTCGGCCGCCGCCCGGCTCGGCCCGCTGACCGGCCGGGAACGCGAGGTGCTGGTGCACGTGGCCCGCGGCCGGTCCAACGCCGAGATCGCGACGATCCTCGGCGTGGGCGAGACGACGGTGAAGACCCACGTCGGCCACGTCCTCACCAAGTTGCGTCTGCGCGACCGCACCCAGGCCGTGGTCCTCGCCTACGAGACGGGCCTGGTCCGCCCCGGCATCTGACCCCCGGCCCGGCCCCGCCCGGCACAGACCGACCCGTCCGGCCCGGCACAAACCGCCCCACCCGGCCCCTGACAGAGCGGCGCGTCGACCCGGCAGCTGACCGGCGCCCGGCCCGGCACAGACCGGCGCGGTTCGACCCGGCACAGACCGACCCACCCGGCCCGGCACACACCGCGCCGCCCGGCCGGCACAGACCGACCCGTCCGGCCCTGGCACAGAGCGGCGCGTCCGGCCTGGCGCAGACCGGGCCGTAGGGTGGGCCGCGGCGTGGAGAGTGGGGTGGCGACGGCTCGGATCAGGTGAGAAGGCCGGCCAGGAAGAGCGGGTCCACGCCGGTCAGTGACGTGCGCAGATGTACGCCGTCGACCGGTTCGAGTTCCAGTTCGGCCGGGACCGCCAGCACCGCCGCCCCGGCCGCCGTGGCGCTGGCCACCCCGCTGGGCGAGTCCTCGATGGCGACGCACGACCCGATCGGCACGCCGAGCAGTTCGGCGGCGGTCCGGTAGGGCTCCGGGTCGGGTTTCGGCCGTTCCACCTCGTCGCCGCAGACGATGACGTCGAAATTCTCGGCACCGAGGGTCTTGAGGGCCACCTCGACGAGCCGCCGCCCGGTGGACGTGACGAGCGCTGTCGGGATGCCGGCGGCCCGCACCGCGAGCAGCAGTTCCATGGCGCCGGGCCGCCACACCAGGCCGTCCGCGAACAGGTCCCGCACCCGCGCGCTGAGCCACGCCACGTCGGGCGCCTCGGGGCGGTCCGGCTGGCCGAGGTCCTCCCGGAAGATCCGCATGCTGTGCGCCATGCTGGTGCCGACCATGGCGAGGCGGGCGGTCTCGGAGAGCCTCCCCCCGGCGTGCACGGCGAGCTCGGCCAGGGCGATGCCCCAGATCCGCTCGCTGTCGACCAGCGTCCCGTCCATGTCGAAGAGCACCGCGGCAGGTTTCACCGGACCATTCTGGGTGGGCCGGGCGCCCGGCGCCGACCGGATGTGACGGAGCCGACCGTCACAGCCCGCAGGCGTTCAGCGAGTTGTTGTAGCCGTTCGCGAACGACTGGAACCGCTGGGCCGGCGACCCGTGCGACCCGGGCGCGAACCACGGCTGATCAGGGTCGTCGCCGACCGCCGCGAGCCCGTCGGACAGTTCCTTGGCGTCGTTCTCCTGCATGCTCAGCGCCTTCTGCCGGACCATGTCGCCGATGAACGCGCCGGACATGCAGTCGGCCTGCAGCTCCTGTTCGATGGTGAACTGTTTGCGGATGCCGAGGCGGTCCTGGATGCCGTGGGCGTACTCGTGGCCGAGCAGGTAGAACACGAACGCGTCACCGATCTGCTGGAACGCGTCGAAGGCCCAGTTCACGTCGTACGCGATGAAGTCGCCGGCCGGGCAGTAGACGGCGTTGTTGAGCGGCAGCGGCTCCCCGCCGCACGCCACCTCGCCCTCCTGCTGGTACGGCACCACCTGGCGCACCGGCTGGAAGGAGCCGCCGAGCCGCTGCGCCCAGTAGCGTTCGGCGACGACCTGGGAGGCCTGCATGTCCTTGGCGAACTCCTCGGGGGTGTCGGTGCCGTCGGGGTCGACCGAGCCGGTGACGTCGACGGTGGGCGCCGGGCCGGTCGGTTCGGGCCCGGGGGTGGGCGTGGTGGTCGGCAGGCAGGCCGCCAGCAGCAGGGCCGCCGAGATCGCGGCGAGAAGGGACATGAGCGGTACCGGTCGAACGCGCATGTGTTCCTCCAGAGCGGGGCGGTGTTTCCACGTTAGACCCGGTCCGCCTCAGGGGCTTCCCTGAGAGTTCCCTGGGTGCCTCCCCGAGGCAAATCTCCCCCTCCTCTACCCCCGCAGGGGGACGCCCGGGAGGTTTTCCGCCGCAACACTGGGCCGGACACGAACGAAACCCACAGGGGGAGACACGGTGGTGGCACCGACGAATGCCGGCGGGCCGGTGGCGGCGCGAGCGGACGCGATCTGGAAGGTGTACGGCTCGGGCGAGGCCCGGGTGGCGGCGCTGCGGGGGGTCAGCGTGGAGTTCGGCAAGGGCCGTTTCACCGCGATCATGGGCCCGTCCGGCAGCGGCAAGTCCACGCTCATGCACTGCCTCGCCGGGCTCGACACGGTGGACGAGGGCACCGTGCACGTCGGCGGCACCGAGATCAGCCGGCTGAACGACAAGGCGCTGACCCGCCTGCGCCGGGACCGGATCGGCTTCATCTTCCAGCAGTTCAATCTGCTGCCGACGTTGAGCGCCGCGGAGAACATCCGGCTGCCGCTGGACATCGCCGGGCGCAAGGCCGATCCGCAGTGGTGGGACACGGTGATCAACACGGTGGGGCTGAGCGACCGGCTCGGTCACCGGCCCAGCCAGCTCTCCGGCGGCCAGCAGCAGCGGGTGGCGTGCGCGCGGGCCCTGATGGGTCGCCCCGACGTGATCTTCGCGGACGAGCCGACCGGCAACCTGGACTCCCGTTCCGGCGCCGAGGTGCTGTCGTTCCTGCGGTCCAGCGTGCGCGAGCACGGCCAGACCATCGTGATGGTCACCCACGACCCGGTGGCGGCGAGCTACGCCGACCGGGTGGTGTTCCTCGCCGACGGCGCGATCGTCGACGAGCTGGCCGGCCCGACCGCGGAGACGGTGCTGGACACCATGAAGAAGCTGGACGGCAAGAGCGACCCGGTGATGCTCTGATGCTGCGCGCCACGCTGAAGAGCCTGCTCGCCCGCAAGTTGCGGCTGGTCCTGTCCGGTCTGGCCGTGCTGCTCGGCGTGATGTTCGTGTCGGGCGCCCTGGTGCTCACCGACACCCTCAACCGCACCTTCGACTCGATCTTCTCCGAGGCCTTCGCCTCGACCGACGTCTCGGTCACCGCGAAACCGCGGGTCGAGGTCTCCGAGATGGAGGGCGAGGAGGTCGCCGCGCCGCTTCCGGCCTCGGTGGTGGAGACCATCAAGACCCAGGAGGGGGTACGGTCGGCGACCGGCCGTGTCGACGCGGACGGGGCACGGGTGATCGCGTCGGACGGCAAGGTGCTCACGTCGTTCGGGCCGCCGCGGATCGGCTCGAACTGGACCGGCACCGACGAGATCATGGAGATGCGCGCCGGCCGCGGCCCGGAGGCCCCCGGCGAGATCGCCATGAACGCGACCACCGCCGAGCTGGCCGGCTTCACCGTCGGTGACCGTGTCTCGGTGCTCACCCAGCAGCCGAAACGGGAGTTCACCCTGGTCGGCGTCTGGGGCTACACCGGCGGACGGGACAGCATCAGCGGTGTCCAGGAGGTCGCCTTCACCACGCCGGTGGCGCAGGAGCTGATGCTCGGCGAGAAGGACGTGTTCACCTCGGTGACCGTCCGCACCGCCGACGGCGTCACGCCGGAGCAGCTGCGCGACCGGATCGCCCCGGTGCTCGGCGCCGGCTACGAGGTGAAGACCGGTGAGCAGCTCGCCGAGGACAACTCCTCGAGCCTCAAGGAGGGCATGGGTTTCTTCAACCAGATCCTGCTGGGCTTCGCCGGCATCGCGCTGTTCGTCGGCATCTTCCTGATCCTCAACACGTTCTCGATCGTGGTGGCCCAGCGGACCCGGGAGCTGGCCCTGCTCCGGGCGATCGGCGCCAGCCGCCGCCAGGTGATCAACTCGGTGCTGGTGGAGGCCGTGGTGGTCGGCGTGATCGCCTCGGTCCTCGGTCTGGCCGCCGGGGTCGGGGCGGGCGCCGGGCTGGGCGCGCTGTTCAGCGGCATGAGCGGCGGCATGGACCTGGCCCCGATCGGGGTGCCGCTGTCCGCGGTGATCAGCTCGTTCACGGTCGGCATCCTGGTGACCGTGGTGGCCGCGGTGCTGCCCGCGCTGCGCGCCTCACGGATCTCGCCGGTCGCCGCGATGCAGGACGTCGCCACCCCGGACCGGCCGCTCACCAAGCTGACCGTGGCCGGCACCGTGGTGACCGCGGCCGGGGCGGCGGCTCTGGGCACCGGGTTGTTCGCCGACTCCGGCGACGCCACGCTGTACCTGATCCTCGGCGGTGTGCTGGTCACCTTCATCGGTGTCGCCCTGCTCACCCCGCTGATCGCGCGGCCGGTGGTGTCCCTGCTGGGCCGGCTGTTCTCCTGGTCGGTGCCGGGGCGGCTGGGCCGGCTCAACTCGGGCCGCAACCCGCGCCGCACCGCGATCACGGCGGCCGCCCTGATGGTCGGCATCGCCCTGGTCACCGGTGTGACCGTGGTGATGGACTCGGCGAAGAGCAGTCTCAAGGCCGAGGCGGCACGGATCCTCAAGGCCCAGATCATGATCAGTGGCGATCAGGGCGGGCCGCGTCCGCCGACGTACGATCCGGCCGTCCTGGACAAGGCCGAGCGGATCCCCGGGGTGCGGGCGGCCGCCGGCCTCTACAACGACCTGGTGGCGGTCGGCGACGACCGGACGTACGTGGCCGCCACCGAGGACCTCTCCCGGATGGCGGAGGCCTACGGCACCACGGCCGCGAAGCTGGGTCCCGGCGAGATCGCGGTGAGCGCGCCGGAGGCCACCGAGCGCGGCTGGCGGACCGGCTCGACCACGACGATCCAGACGGCGAGGGGTGAACCGCGGACGTACACGGTGGTGAACGTCTTCCCCGAGAACGCGCTGCCCGGCAGCATCATCCTGCCCGCCGAGGCGATCAAGGGCTTCGGCATCACCCAGCCGGTCCTCGGGTTCATCCGCCTGGACGACGGTGTCGCGGTGTCGTCGGTGCTGCCGCAGGTGAAGGCCCTGGTCGCGGACAGTCCCGAGGTGACCGCCACCGACCAGCAGACCTTCGTCGACGATCAGGCCGCGGTCTTCGACCAGATCATCACGATGATCCAGATCCTGCTGGGCCTGGCCATCCTGATCGCGGTCCTGGGCGTGGTCAACACCCTGGCCCTGTCCGTCCTGGAACGCACCCGGGAACTGGGCCTGCTCCGCGCCGTCGGCCTGGGCCGTGCCCAGACCATGCGCATGATCACCGTCGAGGCCGTGGTGATCGCCGTCTTCGGCGCCCTCCTCGGCGTGGCGGTCGGCGCCGGCATGGGCAGCGCGGTCGCCCGTGCCCTGGAGAACGACGGCATCACCGAGATCGTCCTCCCCTGGGCCCGCATGGGCACCTACCTGGTCCTGGCCGCCCTGGTCGGCGTCTTCGCCGCCGTCCTCCCGGCGATCCGGGCCGCCCGCCTCAACGTCCTGGGCGCCATCGCCCACGACTGACCCGTCGGTGAACGTCCCGCGCCCACCCGGGCGCACGATCCGGCCCCGGCCCCGTGCCGGGGCCGGCCCGTTCCCGGAACACGGCCGCCCGCCACCCGGACACATCAGCACCCGGGCCCGGCCGGTCACACCCCCGGCCGGCTCCCGGAGTCGTCTCGGACCGGCTGGACCACCGATCTCCGCCCGGCGGCGCCTCGCGGGCGGGACCACGCACGGGGATCGCGGTGCGCTGCGGGACGGGGAGGATGCGGTCGGGGACGGCTTGTTCCGTACCGGGAAGGGTTGGAGGCGGAGGCGTCGCTCGGGGAACGACCCCGTCAGACCTTGCTGGGCAGGCGCCGGTGCAGTTCGGCGAGCAGGACCTCCGGTCCGGGGGACATCAGGCCCACGTCGATGACGTAGGCGAAGTCGCCGCCCCGGCGCCGCACCCGCGGAGGGCCGCCCTTGCCGGGCAGCCGGGTGGCGTAGTCCTCGGCGATCGGCGTGATCACCAGGTCGGTGAACGGGCCACGGCCGTGCAGGGCCACCGCGGCGATCCCGGACCAGGGCAGATGGACCGGCTGCCGCCCGGTGCCGGCGAAGTCGATCCCGTGTACCGAGGTGTGCAGCCAGCCCAGCCGCCGCCAGACGACCAGCATGAGCACAGCCGCCACGGTCGCCGGGACGACGAGGCTGGCCTCGAAGAAGACCACGAGGTCGGACGCCCTCGGGCGATATCCGGTGGCCATCCGGACACCGATCGTGATCAGCAGCAACGGTAGCCAGGCGGCGGCCAGCACCCACAGCGCGGTCACGTAGAACATGCCGCGGGCCTGGATGAAGCTGACGGTGTCGTCGGTCGGCCCGAGCACTTGATCCAGATGATCAGCCATATGCCGATTATGTTCTGATAAATGCTTCGTTTTCGGCGGAATAGGTCCGGGTGGTCAGCCACAGCTTGTAGATGAGCAGCAGCTCGAACGCGGTCAACAGAACCGCCGCGACCACGGTGAACGGCACGACCAGGCCGGTCAGCGGGCCGAGCACGAAGACGAACATCATGAACTCGATGCCGCTGAACACGTGCGCCCGGATCCGGTGCGCCAGCAGGAACCCGCGCACCCGGCCGAACAGCCCGAACCGGGCGCGGAAGTCGCCGTGCACGTCGGCCGGCTCCGGGCCGTCGCCGCGCATCAGCTCCCGGATCTTGCCCATCTGGAGCGCGTTGAGGTAGCGGAACAGATCGAGGAAGATCACCAGCCCGGCCAGCCCGATCCAGAACGGGTCACCGGTGCGCTGCCACTGCCCGCCGAACAGCCCGAGCGCGCAGATCACCACGCGCAGCCGGTCGAAGACGTAGTCCAGCCAGACGCCGAACACCGAGCCGGTCCCGTTCAACCGGGCGATCTTGCCGTCCAGGCAGTCGACCAGGAACGCCACGTGGAACAGCAGCGCCCCGGCGATCAGCCAGCCGGCCCGGAAGCACGCGGCGGCGCCCACCCCGACGCCGAACGCCAGGAGGCTGAGCCGGTTCGGCGTCACCCACCGCCACGGCGCGATCAACCGCACCAGGTGCACCGCCACCGGATCGACGAGCCACACCGTCCACCAGGAGTCCCGCCGCTTGTAGGTGCGCTCCCGGATCTCGTCGACCGTCAATCGGGGGGTCATGCGGGCGACATTACCGCTAGTGAGCAAGGTCGATACAGATCGTCACTCCTGAGGTGCCCGGCGCGGCCATCGGGTACGCACCGCCGCGCGCACGTAGGCTGTTCCCCATGAGTGAGTTCGACGGCCTCCCCATCCTCCGTTCTCCCGTGGCCATCGCCGCCTTCGAGGGCTGGAACGACGCCGCGGACGCTTCCACCGCGGCCGTCGAACACCTCGAGCAGGTGTGGGAGGCGCGCGAGGTCACCAGCATCGACCCGGAGGACTTCTACGACTTCCAGGTGAGCCGCCCGACGATCACGATGGCCGAGGGCGAGACCCGGAAGATCGAGTGGCCGACCACCCGGTTCACGGTGGCCAGCCCGCCCGGCGCGGACCGGGACGTGGTGCTCATCCGGGGCATCGAGCCGAGCATGCGGTGGCGGACGTTCTGCGAGTCGGTGCTGGAGATCTGCCACAGCCTCGAGGTGAACCGGATCGTCCTGCTCGGGGCGCTGCTGGCCGATGTGCCGTACACCCGGCCCCTGCCGATCAGCGGCACCGCCAGCGACCGCGAGACAGCCGAGAAGTACAAGGTCGTCCCCACCCGGTACGACGGCCCGACCGGCATCGTCGGCGTGCTGCAGGAGGCGGCCACCCGCGCCGAGCTGGACGCCCTGTCGTTCTGGGTGCACGTCCCGCACTACGCGAACAACCCGCCCTGCCCGAAGGCCACGCTGTCGCTGCTCAGCCGGATCGAGGACGTCCTCGACCTGCCGGTGCCGATGGCCGACCTGGCCGAGCAGGCCGACGACTGGGAGAAGAAGGTCCGCGCCGCCGCCGAGCAGGACTCCGAACTCGGGGAGTACGTGCGGGAGCTGGAGGAGCGGGTCGGTGACGCCGGGATCCAGCCGCTCACCGGCGACGAGATCGCCAGCGAGTTCGAGAAGTACCTGCGCCGGCGCGGAGGTTCGGCCGGCCCCACCGCCGGATCCTGGTGAGACGCCGACGGCGGGTGACCCCAGCCGGAGTCACCCGCCGTCACGGAAGACCAAAATCAGGACGACTTCTCGTAGGAGAGAACGAGGTCCTGGAAACCACTCCACTCCGCCTGGGTGAAGACCAGCGGCGGTTGCTCGGGATTCTTGCTGTCCCTCAATCTGATGGTGCCATCAATCTGGGCAACCTCGATGCACCCGGAAGTCGCACAGAACGAACTGCGCTGCCACGCCATTGTGGTGTCTTTCATCTCGCACCTTTCTGGACATGTCAGGACCCGTTGTCCTGATCCCTGCCGGGCGCTCGGGCGATACGCGCGCGCAGGTCATAGGCCCGCGCTAGGATGAGTGCCCGGCTCGCATTCTCGTCGAGCGACTGTTTCCAGAAACGCTCGAAGACATCCATGTGGAAATTTACCTCCGGCGCGTCCTCTACCATTTCGTCCCGCGTGTAGGACTCTCTATAGAGAACCGCGTCGTCGGGCGGGTCGCCACCGAGATGGATGACCGCGAATGCACCGAACATGCCCATCACCGCGCCGTCGTCCATGGGCAGCACGCGGACATGCACGTTGGGCCGGGATGCGGAGGCGGCGAGATCATCGAACTGGTCGGCGGTCGTCGACATCCCGCCCACCATCCGCCACAGCGCTGATTCATCGAAGAGCAGGCGGTACTCCGGCGCACCGTCCTGCTCGATCACCCGCCGGCGGCGGTCCAGCCGCACCTCCCGGCGGACCCGGCGCTGATCGGCGCTGAGATTGGCGCCGTACCACGCCAGGGTCGCCTCGGCGGTGGCCGGCGTCTGCAGATGCCCCGGCACCATGGTCGGCTGATACTCCCGGATGGAGGTCGCCGCCATCTCGAACTGCATCAGCTGGAGCAGACCGGACGGGAGGTGGTCGCGGTGCTCGGGGGCGGTCCAGTACCGCTCGCGGCGGGCCGTCCGCGCCTCCTCGACGAGCTCGGCGATCCGGGTCTCGTCGGTCACCTGGTACATGGTGAGAGCGGCGCGCAGATCGGTCGGCGAGACGGTCACCTCGCCCAGCTCGATCCGCTGCACCTTGGACAGCGACCAGCCGAGCTTCTTGGCGACCTCGCTCTGGCTGAGCCCGGTGCGCTCACGGGCCGCGCGCAATGCCAGACGCACCCGCCGCCTGGAGACGGCGGGCAGGTCGTCGCGCGCAGCCGACATTCAGCCTCACCAAACGCTTAAATCGTCGCGAATCGACCGTGACTGCGACCTGGCATTCTGCCGTGTCGCTTACGGCTTGCCGAAGGATACCCCAGCCCTCACCGGGCGACGGAACCACTCAGGGGCGACGAAACTCCAGGCAGCGGACCAGTCCACGGCAGAAGCCGGTGAACTCGCGCTCGTCACGGGAGGAGAAGACCTCGACCACCCGGCCGTGGTAGGTGGCCCGCAGCTGCCACCACCGGCCGGCCCGGGGACGCAGCCAGTACAGCGCGTTGACGGCCAGGACACCCGACACCAGGACCGCCAGCAGCCCGGACGCCGGCCCCACCAGGGGCACCGCGACAACCGCCGCGACCAGCGCGGACACGCCGAGGAACTGCCGGCCGGCACCCTCCGGGCCGGGATCGAAACGCACGATGTGGAGCTCCGTCATCTCGGCCACCAGGAACCGCCGGTGGCTCTCCCTGGAGACCTCGACGATCTGCTCCGTGATGACGGCTCGCGGACCCTTGTAGAAGACCGGCACCTCCCACCCTCCCCTCGGGTTCTCCCCCCGGAGAAGGACCCTCTCCGGGGAGAGAAGGCCGGGGCGGCACTCAGTTGCCGCTGAGTGCCGCCCATCCACCGACCCGTCCTTAACGTGCACTCAGTATGGGGTCCAACCGCCCGTGTCCGCCAGACTCCTGAGAGCCATATAGCTGATAGCCGAATTCACTCATGGTTTCATTCGGCGCGTCGCGTGACGACACCACCACCGCTGCCGCATCCTAGGAACCTAGCTGGAAAGGGGACGGTCATGACCATCAATCCGGGCGCCGCCGAGTTCCCGCATCGGCAGATCGCGGCTCAGCTGCGCGAACGCATCCGTCGCGGTGACTGGCAGCCGGGCGAGCGCCTGCCCTCCATCCCGGCCATGGCGGAGATGTTCGGCGTCGCGAAGCAGACCGTGCAGCGTACCGTCGACCAGCTACGGGTCGAGGGCATCCTGATCACCAAACCCGGCTCCGGCACGTACGTCCGGGGCACCCGCCGCCGCCTGAACCGGCTCTCCCGCGGCCGGTACGGCGCCCACCGCGGCTACCACGCCGACCTGGCCGCCCGCTACCGCCAGCAGCTCACCGCCGTCGGCCGGGAACCCGCCCCGCCCGAGGTGGCCGACGCCTTCGGGGTCCGCGACGGCACCGAGATGCTGGTCCGGCGGCACGTCGTACGCACCGACGACGCGACCGTGGAGGTGGGCGCCTCCTGGTTCCGGGTGACCGACGCCAGCGGCACCACCCTGGAGCGTCCCGAGGCGTTCGGCCGGCCCCTCTACCAGGAGGCCGAGGAGGTGCTGGATCGCAGGTACACGACGGCCACCGACACGATCAGCGCCCGCCAGCCGAGCCGGGAGGAGGCCGAGATCCTCCAGATCCGGCCGGACACCCCGGTGCTCCATCTGCTACATGTCGCCTTCGACGAGACCCGTAAGCCGATCGAGGTGGCGCAGGCGACCTGGCCGGGACCGATGACCACGCTGACCGAGGAGTACCGGATCCCCTCGCCGGCCGCCGACCCCGGCCCCGACCCGGGCCTAGCGCTGGCCTGACAGCAGCTCCGTCACGGTGGCGGCGAACCGGTCCGGCTCCTCCGACATCGGATGGTGGCCGGACTCCGGGAAGACCACGAGGCGCTTGTCCGGCGATCGCAGGGCGGCGTACCAGGTGGCGAACGGCTCCGCCAGACTGCGCATCTCCCGGCCGCCCTGCACGAACCAGGCCGGGATCGCCAGCTCCGGCACGTCCCGGCGCAGGTCGACGTCCTGCAGGTTCGGGTAGAGGGCGTCCCAGGCGTCCAGCATCGTCGTCATCACGTGCGCCTTTCCCAGCGGGGTGTACTCGGGGACGCCCAGGTCCAACGGCGGGCCGGCGATCCCGTACACCTCCGGGGCGTGCAGCTGGAACGGCTCGTGGTCGAAAACGTCCGGCCACGGCGGCGGGCCCTGGGCGGTCAGCCGCTCCACCAGGTCGTCGCGGCCGCCGGACCGGGCCCACGCGAGCATGTCCGCGTACAGGATCCGGTCGCTGTCGCGCAGGCTCACGGCCTGGCCGATACCCAGATAGGCCTGGTAGAGACCGGGCCGCCGGTGCGCGGCCGTGACCGCCGGGATCGAGCCACCCGAATGGGCGGCCAGCACGATCCGGTCCCGGCCGAACCGTCCGCGCAGGTGCTCGGTGACCGCGACGATGTCGGCCACCTCGCTGTCCAGGGTGAGCGGCGCCCCGCTACGGCGTTCCAGGGTGGCCACCACGAAACGCTCCTCCAGAGCGGGCAGGCGCCGCCGCAGCGTGCCGATCATCGACCCGCCCGGCGGGCCGGGCACGAACAGCAGCACCGGCGCCGCCGGGACCCGGCCGCGGATCATCACCCGCAGACCGTCGACCTCGGCCAGTTCGGCGACGCCACCGGGAATCCGCTCGGTCCGCGCCGGCACGGCCACCGCCACGGTGACCAGCGCCAGCCCGGCCGCGGCCAGGCCGAGCGGGATCCGGCGCCGGACGCCGCCGCCCCACGCCGCGCCGGCCGCCATCGGGAACAGCGCCAGCAGCCCGTGCACGCCACGCCCGGTGATCAACACCAGAGAACCCAGCACGCTCGGGTGCGGCGCGTCCACCGAGGGGCCGGTCACGCCGATCCGCGTCAGTTCGAAGGCGATGGCGTACGCGAGAGGCGCGCCCACGATCATCCAGCGGGTCCCGGCCACGCGCCCGGCCAGGACGCCCACCACCAGGCTGATCACGATCGACCAGAGGGCCTGGCCGCCGGTGAGCGGGCCGCGTGGCGTCCACAGGGCGGCGGCCACTCCCCAGGCCACGGGAACGAGGACGGCGAGAGATCTCTTCATGCCCGGCAGCATGGGACCCCGCCGTGTCCACACACACCGGACGGCGGACGGGGTCCGGGCCCTACTTTGGTAGGTGCCGGCGGCCACGCCCGTACCCCTAGGGTTTGCGGCATGCTCCTCGCCCTGCTGGTGCCGGACCCGGCAGCGCCCCGCGCGGCGTCCCGCAACCGCCTCGCCGACGCCGTCGCGATCGTGGCGGCGCTGACCTACGGCCTGGGCATGATGCTGCTCGGTGACGCCACCCGGCCCGGCGCGGCGCTGCCCTGGCCGGCCGACGTGGCGGTGGGGCTGGCCGGCGCGGCCGCGCTCACCCTGCGGCGACGGCATCCGCTCGCGGTGACGGCGGCGCTGCTGCCGTTCGGCGCGGTGTCGGTGACCGCCACCGGGCCGATCACGGTGGCGCTGTTCACCGCCGCGATCCGGCTCCGGCTTCCGGTCCTGGTCGTGCTCGGGGCGGTCAACGTCGGCACCGCCGGGGTCTACTTCGCGCTCCACGACGGCCCGGAGTTCGGCATCTGGGTCGACCTCGTGGTCCGTGGTGTGGTCACCGTGGCGGCGCTCGGCTGGGGGCTGTTCGTGCAGGCGTACCGGCGTCTCACCACCTCCCTGCGCGACCACGCCGCCCGCCTGGAGTCCGAGCAGCGGCTGCGCGAGGACCGGGCCAGACTGACCGAACGCGCCCGGATCGCCCGCGAGATGCACGACGTCCTGGCCCACCGGATGTCGCTGATCAGCCTGCACGCCGGCGCTCTCGAGGTGCGCGGCACGGTGTCGCCGGAGGAGCTCACGCTCGCGGCCGGGGCGATCCGCGGCAGCGCGCACGAGGCCCTCGAGGAGCTGCGGGCCGTGATCGGTGTGCCGAGCGGGCGTCCCGAGCCGCCGCAGCCCGGCCTCGGCGACATGGACGAGCTGGTCGGCGGCGCGCGGGCCGCCGGGATGACCGTCGACTACCGCAACGAGCTGCCCGCGGACATCCCACCGGAGGTCCTCGGCCGCGCCGTCTACCGCATCGTCCAGGAGGGACTGACGAACGCCCGCAAACACGGCACGGAGCCGGCCGCCACGGTGCGCCTGGCGGGTGCCGCCGGTCACGCTCTGCGCGTCACGATCACCAACCCCTTCACCGGTACGCCGTCCGCGCGGCCGCCGGGCGCCGGGCTGGGCCTGGCCGGCATCGCCGAACGCGTGGCCCTGGCCGGCGGCCGCGTCACCCACGGCCCGGTGAACGGCAGCTTCCGCCTGGACGCCTCCCTGCCGTGGCCGGCATGACCCCCGGGCGGCCCATCCGGCTGGTGATCGTCGATGACGACGCGCTGGTCCGGGCCGGGTTGCGGATCCTGGTCGGTGGGTCGCCGGACATCGAGGTGGTGGCCGAGGCCGGCGACGGCGCGGAGGCGGTGACCGCGGCCGGGGCACACTGGCCGGACGTCATCCTGATGGACATCCGGATGCCCCGGGTCGACGGTCTGGTCGCGACCCGCCGGATCCGCGGCCGGCCGAACGCGCCGGAGGTGATCGTGCTGACCACCTTCGACGCCGACGAGTACGTGCTGGAGGCGCTGCGCGGCGGGGCCGCCGGGTTCCTGCTGAAGGACACGCCGCCCCGGGAGATCCTGGCGGCGGTCCGGTCGGTCGCGGCCGGCAGCGCCTCCCTCTCCCCCACGGTGATCCGCCGGCTGATCGACCACGTCGCCGACCCGGAGGCCGGGACCCGCCGGGCCCGCGCCCGGACCCGGCTGGCCGCCCTCACCGACCGGGAACGCGAGGTGGCCGTCCTGGTCGGCCACGGCCGGTCCAACGCCGAGATCGCCACCGAACTGCGGATGAGCGTCCCCACCGTGAAGGGCCACGTGTCCCGCCTCCTGAGCAAGCTGACCCTGAACAACCGCGTCCAGATCGCCCTGCTGGTCCACGACGCCGAACTCCTCTGAAACCCGGCCGGGCGCGCCGCCCCCCGGCGCGCCCGGCCGGGTGGTCAGGCCGGCGTGGGGACGGGCGCCGGATCCGGGCTTGGGGAACGGCCCAGG
>NZ_JAGFNS010000090.1 GCF_017592555.1 Actinoplanes flavus
CCTAGGCCGTGTCTTCAAAGGATCATGGCCATGGATGATGTACGGCGTGATCCGCCGCTATGAGTTGACCGACGCCGAGTGGGAATCGCTGTCACCGCACCTGCCGTCGGTGATCACCGGCGGCCGTCCGCGCGAGGACGACCGCCGGGTGCTCAACGGCATCGTGTGGAAGATCCGCTCCGGCGCGCCGTGGCGTGACGTGCCCGCCCGATACGGCTCCTGGAAGTCGATCTACACCCGTTTCCGCAGGTGGGCGTTGGACGGCACGTTCGCAAAGATGCTCGCCGCCGCCCAAGCTGCGGCGGACGCGAACGCCGACATCGACTGGCTGGTCTCGGTCGACTCCACCATCGTGCGAGCCCACCAACACGCCGCCGGCGCAAAAAGGGGCGATCGGAACCGGACCAATCGGATCACGCCCTCGGACGATCTCGTGGTGGATTGACCACCAAGATCCATCTGGCGTGTGACGGCGCCGGCCGGGTCCTGGCCTTCGTGCTGTCCGGCGGCAACGTCAACGACTGCACCCGCTTCGAGCAGGTCATGAACGCCCTCCGTGTCGAACGGATCGGGCCGGGCAGGCCACGCACCCGCCCCGATCATGTCATCGCCGACAAGGGCTACAGCACCCGCGCGATCCGCCGCTACCTGCGTCGCCGCGGCATCGCCCACACCATCCCGGAACGCTCCGACCAGCAGAAACACCGCCGCAACCGCGGCCCACGCGGCGGTCGACCGCCGACCTTCAACAAACTGATCTACCGGCACCGCAACGTCGTGGAACGCTGCTTCAACCGGCTCAAGCAATGCCGCTCGGTGGCCACCCGCTACGACAAGACGAGCACATCGTTCCAGGCCACCGTCACCATCGCCGCGCTGCTGCAGTGGCTATGACCCTTTGGCGACACGGCCTAG
>NZ_JAGFNS010000091.1 GCF_017592555.1 Actinoplanes flavus
AACACCATCCGCCGCCACTCCCGGCTCGGACAGCAGTCACCGATCACCTACGAGCGGATCCACGCAACATCAACTACGATCGCCCAAGCCGCATAAACCCCGTGTCCAAGTTCCGGGGGTAAGGCCCCCTCTCCATTCGTGCCCGCGCCTGCGAGTGTCTCCATGCCCGTGCGCGCGCCTGAGTCCGCGCCCATCTCCGCGCCCGCGCTGGCGCTCAGCTCCGTGCCCGCGTCCGCGCCCGTCTCCGTGTTGGCCTTCAGGTTCGTGTCTGGGCCTGCGTCTGCCTCTGTGTCCGTGCCCGCCGTCGTCTCCGCGTCCGTGTTTGCGTCTGTGCTTGGCAGGCCGAAGCCCGGACTGCCTCGGATTGCGAGCGCGCTTTCGCCTCTGCGGTTGCTCTCGCTACGGAAAGGGCGGCTGCCTTCATGGCCGCAGGGGTCTCGGGTTTCGTGTTCGTATGCTTTTGTGTGCGAGGTCGCCGGCGGTGCTGCGCCCGGTCCGGCTTGTGTGGCTGTTTCCGCGCCTTTGTGTGTCTCGCTCGTGTATCCGGTTTGGCGCCTGCGTTCGATTCTGGCTTCGTTCATTCTTTCATTTCTATGCCTGGGTCGGCGCTTCCTTTCGGCTCGGCTGCGCTTTTCGGATCTGGGTCCGGACTCTTCCAGCTAGGACTGTCATCGCGCTTCTGTTACAGGCCCGGATTCAGGCGACGCCGGGCCTTCCCCCTTGATCTTGGACACTTGAACCTTGGATCGTGAGGTCTGGGGAGATCAGGAGTCCTGGAACACCATGGCGAACAAGCACTATCCCGCCCAGGTCAAGGCCGACGCGGTGGCGTTGT
>NZ_JAGFNS010000093.1 GCF_017592555.1 Actinoplanes flavus
TCGGCCAGCATGATCACCCTGGCGATGATCGACAACCTCGCCAAACGCCTCACCGCCGAAACCACCCCAACCTGGCGAGACGACTAAACCCTCATAACTCACAAACTACGTGAATCAGACGTCCTCTCACTAATGACCTGCGGCTTCCGCTCGCTGTCCACCGCCTGGGCAATCCTCAGGCGGAGCGTAGGCCCGGATGGTGCCGTTGTGCCGCGGGACCTTCCCGTCGACAGTGAGGGCCACGAGACGTTTACAGACGGGACAACGGCCTCGCTGTTGCCGCGAGCATTGAGTCACCGCGTTCCTCCGGGTAGGCCGTTGCAGGTCTTCAGCTCAACCGCCGAGCCATGACCGCCATCTTGCCCCATCGAGGCCAGACAGCGCCTTGAAGCTTCGCTACTGAGGGTGGCTCCGGTGGCGCGGCTCGCGCGCCCGCTCGGCGGCAGATGAACGCACCAGAATGCGTGTTACTCGAAGCCGCGGAAGATGCCGTCGCCGTCTACGTTCTCGGCGAACTCCTCCCAGTCCATGTTCGAGATCGTGAGGTTGTTCTGAACCGACCACATCTCTGACGGCACGACTCGGAACGTGGCACCGCGCTGAGGCCCCTTGCCCTGGTCCTCCAGGCCTTCCACGTAGTCGTAGAGGTTGACCGCCAGGATCGGGCGGTCAGGGTGAGTCAGCGTCTTCGCGTCGACGAGGAAGGCGACTGCATGGTCCACGCCTGCAGGCACCATCTCCACCAGTTGT
>NZ_JAGFNS010000094.1 GCF_017592555.1 Actinoplanes flavus
CGATCTGGCCGGGGCGCAGCTCGTTGAAGAGGATCTGCTCGGACAGCGTGTCCTCCAGCTCGCGCTGGATGGTCCGGCGCAGCGGACGGGCGCCGAGCACCGGGTCGAAGCCCTTGGCCGCCAGATACTTCTTGGCGTTGTCGGTCAGCTCCAGACCCATGTCCTTGTTCCTGAGCTGCGTCTCGATGCGCGCCGTGAAGATGTCGACGATCTGCAGGATCTCCTTCTCCCGCAGCTGGCGGAAGACGATCGTGTCATCGATACGGTTCAGGAACTCCGGGCGGAAGTGCTGCTTCAGCTCGTCGTTGACCTTGATCTTCATCCGCTCGTACGACGACTCCTCGGCCTCCGAAGCCTGGAAGCCCAGCGACACCGCCTTCGCCACATCCCGGGTCCCGAGGTTGGTGGTCAGGATGATGACCGTGTTCTTGAAGTCCACGATCCGGCCCTGGCCGTCGGTCAGCCGACCGTCCTCCAGGATCTGCAGGAGCGTGTTGAACACATCCGGGTGCGCCTTCTCGATCTCGTCGAACAGCACCACCGAGAACGGCTTGCGCCGCACCTTCTCGGTCAGCTGGCCACCCTCGTCGTAACCCACGTAACCGGGAGGCGCACCGACCAGGCGGGACACCGTGTACCGGTCGTGGAACTCGGACATGTCCAGCTGGATCAGCGCGTCCTCGGAGCCGAACAGGAACTCGGCGAG
>NZ_JAGFNS010000095.1:0-315 GCF_017592555.1 Actinoplanes flavus
ACCGCGATGATCAACCCGAGAGTGTCCACCGCCAGACCCCGTTTACGCCCGGACACCTTCTTCGCCGCGTCCAAGCCGGTCGTGGCCGCCGGCACCTGATTCGCCGCCCGCACCGACTGGGTGTCCAGCACGACCGCGGACGGATCCTCCGCCCGCCCCGACCGCTCCCGCACCTGACATCGCAGCAAGTCATGAATAGCCTGGTCAGTGCCGTCATCACGCCACAACGCGAAGTAGTAGTAGACCGCGGACTTCGGCGGCAGATCATGAGGCAGATACGCCCACTGACACCCGGTCCGGTTCTGATAGACGAGC
>NZ_JAGFNS010000095.1:325-630 GCF_017592555.1 Actinoplanes flavus
ATGACCCGACACCGACGGACGCCGCTTCTTCCACGCCCGCAAGAACGGCTCAACCAGCGCCCACTGCTCATCGGTCAAATCACTCGGATACGCCCGACGCCCCACCACCCCATTCAAACGTCATGCCAGCGACCACAGACATCGACACAACCCAAAACCAGCACATCGAGCGACACCGAACTGCGGAAAACCCTTACAAAACACCCTCTCACTGGACGTCTCGTTCAGATAGATGGCGGGACGGGCGTTTCGCATATTGACGGTGATAGCTGGCGCTGTCCGATCCAGGTGAAATGCCGGAGACG
>NZ_JAGFNS010000096.1 GCF_017592555.1 Actinoplanes flavus
GCGGCAGATGAACGCACCAGAATGCGTGTTACTCGAAGCCGCGGAAGATGCCGTCGCCGTCTACGTTCTCGGCGAACTCCTCCCAGTCCATGTTCGAGATCGTGAGGTTGTTCTGAACCGACCACATCTCTGACGGCACGACTCGGAACGTGGCACCGCGCTGAGGCCCCTTGCCCTGGTCCTCCAGGCCTTCCACGTAGTCGTAGAGGTTGACCGCCAGGATCGGGCGGTCAGGGTGAGTCAGCGTCTTCGCGTCGACGAGGAAGGCGACTGCATGGTCCACGCCTGCAGGCACCATCTCCACCAGTTGTGACGGCGTGATCTCCTCGAGCGCATGGTTATCTACGAATGCAACGAACGCCGTAAATCCTTCTTCCGTCTGCGGTTCAGTAATCGCCGCCTGAATCTCTTCCCATTCCTGCGAATTCGTGAAGTCAGTACGGATAACTAGGGAAACGTCGGAGTTCTGGCGCCACATGCGATCATCCACGCTCGCGAGGGTAAGCCAAGCCGACGGCATGGACGCACTCTCGTCTGGCAGGATCCGACGTAGGCTGCGCCTACCCGCGGTGACG